>JAHHGX010000015.1 GCA_019359675.1 Calothrix sp. FI2-JRJ7 | reverse complement strand
TTCGGTGTAACCTAGTTAAAAAATATATATTATACACGTAAATAATAAATTTATATTGTAGTTACAGTTTTATCCTCTCTAATTCACTTTGTACGGGTTTACACGTTAGGTGCAAGATATGAGTTACTGCACAACAAGTTTTTAATGCGGCTCTCCCACGATAATTAAGTTGAATTACTCAAAGTCGGCGCCGTCACCGCGAAGCAATCCGCTGCATGTAATTCAATCAAATCAGGGTGTTGATTAGTATCGATTTGGTTTGTTTCTTAGGAGCAACCCTTACTTGGTAGTATAAACGTATAGTAAAAGCTATAAGACTAAATTCTTCGCTTGAATAATAGCATGTGCCAATATTCTAATTAGAATACAATTGAAGTAGCAGGAGTATTTTAAACATGGTATCAGCAGAACTACTCAACACTCTGCAAGGACTCAACCGTGCCGATAAGCTCTACATAGTACAAGTATTAGTTTCAGAATTAGCCCAACAAGAAGCTGACCTAATTAAACCTGGACAATCATACCCTGTTTGGTCTCCTTATGATGCCTTTGAAGCAGCAAATACTATGTTAGAAGTTCTGCACGCGACTCAAAATCAAAACAATGACTAATACTGAACAGTTCCCCTTTATCAGTGCTAATACAACATTGGGTGAGGCTGGATTTCGCCCTTATATGCCAATCCAGTTTATAAACCAACAATCAACCATAACAAACTCTGCATTATTAGATACTGGCGCCACAGTTAATGTACTGCCTTATCCAGTCGGTGTAGAACTTGGATATGTTTGGGAGCGTCAGACAGCAGCTATAAATTTGACAGGCAATCTAGCTCAGTATGAGGCTCGTGTCTTGGTTATTCAAGCAGTAATTGGTCAGTCTGAACCTGTACAGCTTGTATTTGCCTGGACGGCTGTCCAGGTTCCTCTAATTTTAGGGCAAGTCAACTTTTTTATAGAGTTTGACGTTTGCTTTTATCGCTCGCAGCTATATTTTGCGGTAAGTCCAAAAAAGAGAGCTTAATAAGTAAACTCCGTACCCGTAAAATGCAAGGCATAATATTACACTGCTGAGGCGCCTATCAAAACGACCGCAAAAAGCTAATTACTCAAAAAGCTAAATTTGATAAAAGCTAACTTTAATACTGATCAAGTCAACTAAAAAGCTAAATCTAAAAAAAGCCAATTCATTCTACATCCACCTTTAAAAGCTAACTAAGCAAAAAGCTAAATTTAACAAAAGCCAACTTCAACCTCCCATTCCAACATTCAAAAAGCTAATTAATCAAAAAACTAAATTCACTACAACCCAGTAATAACAACACTCCCAGCCTGCTCCCGGCAGGCTTATTTCGTATAGCGTCACCCTTCGAGGGTGTAACGTCATCAAACCCAACCCAAAAACCTAAATTTACAATCAACCCATCACACCCAATCCAAAAAGCTAAATTTATCTAACCCATATAGCTAAAAAGCCAAAAAGCTAAAATTAGCTATTGACAAAATTACCAAAAGACTCTAAGTTAAAAAGCTACATTGACAAATGTATATATGCTCACAATCACCATCACCAGTCTAAGTGGGGGACAGGGGAAAACCACGAGCGCATTATTTCTTGGTCGGTTACTATCGCGCGCTGGTTTACCAATCTTAATGCTTGACTCTGACCCCCAACACAACCTCACCACATATTTAGGATTCGAGTTGGAACCCAACCAACCAACCTTGCTGGAGTTTCTCAAAAAAACAGTTCCTCCAGAAGATAGCATTTACCCCACCATCGACAACGACAATTTATTTCTCATTCCCGCTGACGACCAACTCGACACAGTACAAGACTATTTATCTAATAGTGGGGTCGGCGCCACTTTACTCAAACGCCGATTAGAGGCTTTATCTAAAATATTCCAAGTTTGTATAATCGATGCTCCACCACAAAGGTCGCAAATCTGTTTAACTGTTATCGGCGCCGCAGATTACTTGCTTATTCCCGCAGAAGCATCAGTAAAAGGTTATGGTTCCTTGGTGCGTACCCTCGACCTACTCAATGGTTTGCGCGATGTCGGAGCAACCAGTGCCGAAGTCTTAGGTATTTTACCATTTCGTGACCGTTGGTTTGGTAACACCCAAGCACACGAAAGTCGAGCTGCGGTAGATGGAATGCGTGATGAAGCTGGCACCGATTTAGTATTGCCTTCCATCAGAGAATCTGAAAGGTATAAACAAGCAATCAACAAACGTACAACCCTCAGCGAACTAGGATATAACGACCTAGAATATCCCTTTGAAATCTTAATCGAGAAAATCCGCGCGCATATTGAGAGCAAATAACAATGTCAGATAACATACTCAACCAACTTCGTAACAAACGCAACCGCGCGACAGTTCCAGAAAGAATTGATTCACTCGTTCCTAAAACAGTAGAAACTCCCCAGATACAACCTGTTGTTATTGAAGAAATATCAAATCCTCCAAACACAGATATAGACACCCTTGCATCCCTTAAAAGCGAACTAGAACAATACCCAGAAACACGGCGTCATTCAGCTATAGTGTTAGAAAAAGACCTTGATTCTCAACTAACGCAGTTTTGTAAAGACAGGGGAATTACTGTGGAAACATTCCTAGAAGCAGCTTGGACAATTACAAGCGCAGATGAAACACTTATACAAAAAATTACCACAGAAGCGAAACGTAGATACGACCAACGCAAGCGAGTGGGTCAAATTAAACGGTTAATAACAATGTTAGGTAATTCTTACTGACTCCCGTAATTTATAATAATAATGGCACCTATAGAGCATTTTTGAGCTTTTAGCTTTACTAGTAATTTCCCCAATTCCCAGAGATAGAGAATATTTCTCCTTCTCTGAAGAAAAATTAATATAATATTTTCTATCTTCTGGATGATTGACAGCCAGAGTTTTACTAGGGTTAGTCGCTTCAAAAAATTTTCGTAAGTCTATAGCCATTATGCTACCGCGCGTAATTTTTTATATCCTTGCCATTAAGGATACAGCTATATACAGCAGCCAACATACTTTTCCAGGTATTTTTAATAACAACGCGGCACCACTTCATACCCATATTTTTTATTTATAGGTGCCTTTTGCTCGGCCATAGCTACGCCATACCCTCACAGATGCGATGTGTCTTTAGTATTTATATATTGTTTTATTTTTTAATCGCTTAATTAATCCATATGCACTACTAAAACTTACAATTCCCTGTATACATAGTATATTTGATTTGTCAACCCCTTCTACTGCACTAGCGCTCTAGGTGCATAATTTTATCTAGCCGATCCCTAGTGATATTAGAGACGATAAGTTTGATTTTAGCCTTTGTTTAAAAAAGCTTTTTATGTAAGCGCTTTCTTCTTTTATCAAAGTAACAGGGATGAAATTAAACTTGAGTTGATAAACGGGATTACTATTTCAGGACTTGTACAAATGAACTACAATAGTTTAGTAATTGAACAGTCAGAACAGGCGCCAACTCAAGAAACTTTAAATTTTGAATATGGTGTTTTAGACACTTCCATGCGAAGCATTATCCAACAGCGTGCTAGCGAAATAAAAATGCTAATGCGCCGTAATACTCAAGACATTATCGATATTGGACAGAAGCTTATTGAGGTAAAGAAGCACCTGGGACATGGAAATTTCCAAAATTGGCTGAAATTTGAGTTTAATTGGAGTATATCGACCGCTACCAAATTTATGCAGGTTGCAGAGCAATTCAAAGGCGTAAATTTTAAGCATTTGAATATTACAGCTTCAACTCTTTACATGATTGCTGCTCCTTCTACTCCTAAAGAGGTAAGAGTTGAGGTACTGGAGCGTGCTTCAAATGGTGAGAATATTAGCTATACTGAAGCAAAGAAAATTGTTTCTCAATATAAGGAAACCAAAAAGGAAGCAGTGAAGCCTTCATCAAAACTGGAGATTGCAACTACTGTTGAAGATATACCTGAAAACACTACAGAAACGGTAATAAATGTAGAAAATATTGTTACAAATTTTGACAAAATAGCGGA
This sequence comes from Calothrix sp. FI2-JRJ7, assembly GCA_019359675.1. Classification (GTDB taxonomy): domain Bacteria; phylum Cyanobacteriota; class Cyanobacteriia; order Cyanobacteriales; family Nostocaceae; genus Dulcicalothrix. The sequence continues at coordinate 68,134 of JAHHGX010000015.1, read as the reverse complement.
TACAGCAATTACTGAAATGGCAATTAACATTACAAACTTAACGCCAGAGCAATTAACTATATTAGTTAAGGAAGCTGTTAATCATGGGTTAAGCGATTCTCATTTGCTAGCTATAATTATGGTATCACAACACGTACTCAAAACTCACCCGTAATTTAGTAATAGTCAAAAAATTAAAATAGTTGTTTAATTTTGTTTACCATGAAGGAGAACTAAGATGATTAAGCAAGTTTGGGAAAGTTATACTTTAGAAGATATTGGATGCGGCATTGATAATGGTAGCATTGACCCGCGCGCGTTAGTTGAATATTTTTTAGCGAAAATTGACGAAGAAGTCGAAAAAGACAAAATCTTTGTCGAAATTTTTAGAGAACAAGCATATAAGCAAGCATATGTAGCTTATCAAAGAGCTAATGCTGGCACAAGACTTTCACTTTACGACGGTATTCCTCTTGTATGGAAGGATAATTTTGATATCAAGGGTAAACCTACAAGTGCAGGATTAAAGATTTTGCGCTCCAAAGTGGCCGAACAAGATGCAGTAGCTTATGGAGTCGCAGAAAAAGCTGGTTTTATTTGTCTCGGTAAAACTAATATGACGGAATTGGCTTTTTCGGGTTTAGGGATAAATCCAACATTTGGGACACCGAGAAATCCTTTTGACTCTGTTCATGCAAGGGTTCCCGGTGGTTCATCATCAGGTTCTGCTGTTGCTGTAGCAAAAGGTTTATGTTGCGCTGGTATTGGTACTGACACAGGTGGCTCAATTCGCACACCTGCTGCCTGGAATAATTTAGTTGGGTTAAAAACAACTGCAAATTTAATATCATCGCAAGGTGTTATCCCTTTAAGTCAGACTTTAGATACTGTTGGTTTTATGACTCGATGTGTTGAGGATGCTGCTATTTTATACCATGTGCTTGCCCAAACTGATAAAGTCGATTTATCAGGCGCCGATTGCAATGGTGTTAATTTACTAGTGTGTACAAATACTGTATGGGACGAAATAGACACCGAAGTTGAGGCTGTTTTAAATTCTGCTATAGAAAGTATTGCAGCAAAAGGGGCGATTGTTAAAATGAGCAGTATCCCAGAGTTTGAAAAAGCGTTAGAACTGATTAATGCTAAAGGAAATATTGTTAACTATGAGGGAAGTAACAATTGGAGCGAGTTTTTAGCAGCTAATCCTGGTTCGATTTCACAAGATATATTAGATAGATTTAATGTCGGCGCCAACATTAAGGAAAATGATATTAACTTAGTATATCAGGGATTGAAAGACCTTAGACAGCAGTATTTTCACAGAACAAGTGATTATACTGCTGTTTTAATGCCAACCGTAGCACATGTTCCGCCAATTATTAGCGAGTTAGAACAGGATAGTAAGAAGTATGCATTAGAAAATATAATGTCATTAAGAAATACTCGTTTAGCAAACCTGTTTGGACTGTGTGCAATTACTGTTCCTGTAGGATTTACTGCTTCAGGGTTGCCTGTCGGTTTAATGCTGGTAGCTCTTCCGTTTTGTGAAGTGAATCTTTTACGTTTAGCTGTTTCTATTGAAAAATTGTTTGTTCATGCCTAAAATTGTTGACCATGACAAATACCGCAAAGAATTACTAAGTAAGTGCTTTGATTTGTTTGCCCAAAAAGGCTATTCTGCAATTACTATGCGTGAAATTGCTCAAGATATAGGTGTATCCACTGGGACATTATATCATTACTTTGCTAATAAAAAAGCTTTGTTTGAGCAATTAGTACAAGAAATAAGTCGGCAGAATATGTTAATGGCAACGGCTGAGTTGCAAAAAACGCAAACGCTACAAGAACGCATTGAAGCTCTTGGGAGATTTTTAGCTGAGAATGAAGATTATTTTATTAAGCAGCTTTTGCTGTGGGTTAATTTTTGTCAGCATCAAGACTCGAAGGAAATGCGTTTGAGTGGTGGGTTTAAATGTACTATCAAGCAATATCAGCAGTGGATATATGACTTTTTGAATATTGACGACCCAGTATTAATCTCTTTGGTGTTGAACCTGAGTAATGGCTTAATTTTGGAGCGGTTATTGAAAGATGAAAGTATTTCTATTACTGAACAATGTGTACTACTGAGTAAAATTTTGACAATAAATATATGACTCAATCCATTATTTCTGCCCATCATCTTAACCATTACTTTGGTAGCGGTGATTTGAAAAAACAAGTATTATTTGACATTAACTTAGACATTTATCCATCTGAGATTATTATTATGACTGGACCTTCAGGTTCAGGAAAAACGACATTGTTGACCCTTATAGGAGGACTGCGTTCTGCTCATGAAGGAAGTCTAAAGATTTTAGGACGGGAAATGTGTAGTGCTAGTAAAAAGCAGCTACAAGACATTCGGCGCCAAATAGGCTATATATTTCAAGCGCATAACCTAATGACATTTTTGACAGCGAAAGAAAATGTACGCATGTCAATGGAATTGCACCAAGAGTATTTAAAGCAAGACATAGATGCCAAAGCAATTGCCATGCTAGAAAGTGTTGGTTTAGGACATCGTGCAAATTACTATGCTGAGAACATGTCCGGTGGACAGAAGCAACGGGTAGCTATAGCTCGTGCCCTTGTTGCCCAACCTAAAATCGTTTTGGCAGACGAGCCTACCGCAGCGCTAGATAAAAAATCCGGGCGTGATGTTGTAGAATTGATGCAGAAACTAGCCAAAGAACAAGGCTGTACAATTCTTTTAGTTACCCATGATAACCGCATCCTTGATATTGCTTCCCGCATTGTTCATATGGAAGACGGTCGTCTTGTCAATACTTGCAACTAAACTTGCGACTAATTTCTGAACAGTCTTAATTACACTATCTGATTCCGGCGCCGGAATCAGTTTTTTATATGAGAAATCCGGGCTAAACCTGATTAATTTAAAACTTGGAAGGTAAATATGACTACAAAAAACTATAGTTTTATCTCTGTACTTACAACAGATGACTACTTAGAAGGCATTTTGGTTTTGAATTATTCATTAGCAAAAACAAATCCAAAATATCCTTTTGTACTTCTAATAACACCTAATTTATCTAAAGAAGTCATTGAGTCCCTTGGCAAGCATAATATTAACTGTATTATGATTCAAAACATTGATAATCCAACTAAAATCGTAGATAAGCAATTATATCGGTGGCATTTCACCTATCCAAAGTTGAATATTTTTGGACTCAAGCAGTTTGACAAATTGGTTTACTTAGATGCTGATATGCTGATACTTAATAATATTGACGAACTATTTGAAAAGCCCCATATGTCTGCTGTCAATTCAGGAGGAATGTTACCCAGGCTTTCGGTTTGGACGAAGCTCAATTCTGGGCTAATGGTTGTTGAGCCATCTACAGAATTATTTGATGATATGTTATCTAAAATTGGCAAGATAGAAGGTGTTGCGGCTGCTGGAGACCAAGACTTTCTTAATGCCTACTACTTCAATTGGGAAAGTCAAAAAGAGCTTCATCTAGATCATGGATACAATATCTTTCATATTCATTTGCATGAGTACAATCAATTGTTTGGCTATGATTTTAATGTATCGGCTCAAAAGCCTATAAAAATAATTCACTACATCGGTAAAACCAAGCCGTGGCATTTGTACAAAACACCTTATGATAGAAAGCCTATATGTAGGACTCTGAAAGATTTTATTTATCTTTATGGAGGTTCTTCAAAGCATCGGATGATATTTGAAGCAAATGAATTGTGGCTCAATCACTACAGAAATTTGACCTGCTAGGCAACAACTCTAAAGCACATGATATAATGTCCGGTAGCATAAACATAATAAAATTTTTGTAGAGACCGGATTAATCCGGTCTCTACATTATGTGTATTATTTATTCATATCAACTGGTTGAAAGTCATTAAACAGGCGTTCTGATTTTGCTATTTCGGCGGATGATTGGAATTAACCAGTTGCTAATGGACAAACGAAAATATAAAGTATAGACAAGTTTGCCAATAAAGCTAGCAGCCAGAAGAATATGTATGAACAATAATGGTAGTTTTTCCAAACTATCAATAATCGTCATTATAGCATATATTCCTCCTAGAAAAACTTCACTTAATAGCATTCCATCCCACTTAAAATTGAGATATTTTTTGCGTTCCTGTGGTTTAGTGTTGGCTAGCTTAGGGGTGCGTTTAAACTCACTTCGCCAACCTAATCCTCCCTGGAAAACTGCAATAGAGTTCTGCCAGGAAAAAGCTAGGGTATAGAACAAAAAAAACAGAAAGTCACCGCAATTTTTCCACCAGTTATGTTTCTCTTTGCCCAGGTTAATTGCATAGGTATAGGTTATTAACATGGGGACAATCCAAAACAGGTACAGCCATGATGACCAATAAACGAGGGAAGGCGGAAGATAATTATTAAGCAAAGTGACCGTTATACTTAGGATTCCCGTAGCAAAAAAGATGGGGAACATTGAGTTGTAGAACAAACATAGCGATACCCAATCGTCTTTGGTATTTGGTGGTAGTGCTGAGTTGAAAACTTGGTCTCCTAGCTTCCGAAATACTTCCGTCGTTCCCTTTACCCAACGGAACTGTTGTGAACAGAGGCTAATTACATCTATTGGAAATTCCCCTGTAGAAATCACCTCTGGGGCATAAACTACCTGCCACCCCTTCAGGTAAAGCCTGGTAGTGAGGTCTAAATCTTCTGCCAATGTATCGCCCTGCCAACCCCCTGCCTGTTGAATTGACGAACGACGCAACACCCCGCCAGTACCATTAAATTGTAAAAAGCTTCCCAAACCTGCCCGTCGAGGAATATCGATTTCAAATTCAAGGCTTGTTTGCATCTGCTGAATTCGGGTCAGGAAGGAAGTGTCCCAATTGGCAAAGTGTAGCTTGGTTTGGACGATTGCAACTTGCTCATTTTGAAAATAAGGCATCACCTTCACTAGAAAGTCAGGATCGGGCATGAAGTCAGCATCGAAAATTGCAAAAAAGTCACTATTTGAAATCTGCATTCCATGCTGTAGCGCACCGCTTTTAAATCCCTCTCGCATAGAACGTCGAATATGGGAAACAGAAAACCCCTCTTGCTTCAGTTCTATTGTTTTCACTGCCAACAAATCGCTGGTTTCATCCGTCGAGTCATCAAGAATTTGAATGTCGAAGCAATCTTTTGGATAGTTCAATAATTTGAGGGCATTGAGCAGGCGGGCAGAAACATAATATTCGTTAAAGATGGGAAGTTGAATTGTTACTTTTGGGAATTTCACAAGCGGCGCCTGTGGCTTCTGCTGTTCCGAATGTTTTCGATGAGTTATTACTGTTGGAACTAGCAGCCAAGAGGATAAGGCGCTAATTACCAATAAAATGAGATAAGTTCCCAAACATAAGTAGGCGATTGTGTTCATTATTTTCCTCAAACTGTTATCAATACGATTGTCGGTTGTAAAGACACTCCGTGGCGAAGAACCCAACCGACAAAAATCTTTTTTTCAGAAAGTAAAAAGTCAGTTTAGTGGACCACTCCACTTCACTTCCGCAAGTTTGCTATCTTCCAATGAAACTGCGATGAAATAGTTTGGGGTAATAGTGGATGCATCAACATGGAAGTCAACATCAATCTTTGTACCCTTAGAAAGAGTGCGTGGTGTTTCCAGAATTCGTACAAATACTGTACCCCAGCTAGTAATCTGGTCAAGTGCATTAATTACAGGGGAATTTTCATGGGTTACAACACGACAACCAAGAAGAAATCCGCAGAAGTTGCCAGTGCGATCTATTGAGAAGCTGATGCGCTTGGTCTGAACGAGTTGCTCGCGCATAGGAGGCGCCGAAGGGCCACAAACAAAAGACTCTACAACTTCAGCAACATTAGAGAGCCGAATCTGCTTAGTTGGATTGTAAATAACCTGAAGACCTTGTTTAAGTTCTGGCTTGCTTTCAAAGCCAAACCAAGACATAAGTCGTCCAACAAAACCTATAGAAGGTTCTTCAATCGGTACCATAAGTGTTTCAACAAGTTTTGGAATCACCAAACCATTAGGAACCAAAAACCTTTCTTGTGCATCTGCAATCACATATGGCATTCCTTCGTTTGAAGCAATTCTACCCACAATCTCGTGTATAATGCCATCTACCCTTTGATTAAAAGTAATTTCTGTAGAAAGACTTTGATGAAGCGTAATTTTGTCTTGAGCGACCCGCTCCATACATTTGCACTCTTCTAGTGCTTTTTTGTAAGATTCTTTGTTTGCCTCAATGGCATGTACATGGGCAACGCCTCCTTTTAACAGCAACTTAGTGAGTGTCAAGTACATTCCTGTGCCAATATCTACAAAAGTTTTATCTCCACACAATGTGCGGTTTGTAGCCACGTCAGTATATGCGTTCATGCGACACATATCTACGTTCATTATATGGTAAAAAATGTCTTCATAACTGTCGATAAATTTCTTTTGCGATACTTCGTTGTCTTCCTGAAACCTCATAAAGAGGGTTACGCCAAACCGTTCTTGTAAGAAGAAAAACAACCGAGCTTGCCATCTGTTAAGGGTAGGTTGTAAACTTGTCAATTGCAACATAAAAAACCTCCTAAAAGTCAAAAATCTTGATTCTTAAATTACTAAGAATTGAACAAACGAAAAGATAAAGTATAGACAACTTTACCAATGAAGCTAGTAGCAAAAAGAATATGTATGAACAAGAATGGTAGCTTTTCTAAACTATCAATAATTGTCATCATAGCATATATTCCCCCTAGAAAAACTTCACTTAATAGCATTCCATCCCACTGAAAATTAAGATATTTGTTGTGTTCTTGTGGTTTAGTGTTTGCTAGCTTAGGGGTACGTTTAAACTCACTTCGGCAACCTAATCCTCCCTGGAAAACTGCAATAGAATTTTGCCAGGAAACAGCCAGGTTATAAAACAAAAAAAACACAGAGTCACCCCAATATTTCCACCAGTTATGTTTCTCTTTGCCCAGGCTAATTGCATAGGCATAGGTTATCAACATAGGGACAATCCAAAGCAGGTACAGCCATGATGATCCATAAAGGAGGAAAGACGGAAGATAATTATTGAGCGAAGTGACCGTTATACTTAGAATTCCGGTAGCAAAAAAGACGGGAAACATTGAGTAGGACACACAGAGTGATATCCAATCGTCTTTGGTATTTGGTGATAGTGCTGAGTTGAGGACTTGGTCTCCTAGCTTCCGAAATACTTCTGTCGTTCCCTTTGCCCAACGGAACTGTTGTACACAGAGGCTAACTAGGTCTATTGGGAATTCTCCTGTAGAAATCACCTCTGGGGCGTAAACTGCCTGCCACCCCTTCAGGTAAAGCCTAGTACTAAGGTCTAAATCTTCTGACAACGTATCGCCCTGCCAACCCCCTGCCTGTTGAATTGACGAACCACGTAATACTCCACCAGTACCACTAAAGTGCAAAAAGCCTCCCTGGCTTGTCCGTCGATGAATATCGATTTCAAATTCAAGGCTTGTTTGCATTTGCTGAATTCGGGTCAGGAAGGAAGTGTCCCAATTGGCAAAGTGTAGCTTGGTTTGGACGATTGCAACTTGCTCATTTTGAAAATAAGGCATTACCTTCACCAGAAAGTCAGGATCGGGCACGAAGTCAGCATCGAAAATTGCAAAAAAGTCACTATTTGAAATCTGCATTCCATGCTGTAGCGCGCCGCTTTTAAATCCCTCTCGCATAGAACGTCGAATATGCGAAACAGAAAACCCCTCTTGCTTCAGTTCTATTGTTTTTACTGCCAACAAATCGCTGGTTTCATCCGTCGAGTCATCAAGAATTTGAATGTCGAAGCAATCTTTTGGATAGTTCAATAATTTCAGGGCATCGAGTAGGCGGGTAGAAACATAATATTCGTTAAAGATGGGAAGTTGAATTGTTACTGTCGGGTGTATAACGAGCGGCGCCTGTGGCTTCTGCTGTACCAGATGTTTTCGATGAGTCATCACTGTTGGAACTAGCAGCCAAGAGGATAAGGCGCTAATTACCAATAAAATGAAATAGGTAACCAAACACAAGTAGGCTATTGCAATCATAGTTTTCTCAACCTTTAAAAGCTTTAATTACGGTAGTTGTAGAGCAGTTCAAATTCGTAAATTTTACGGATTTGTTGAATATGTCAACTTATCGATAATAACTAGAAAACATCAGCCGGGTCAGCTGAACGCAATTTTTGCATTGCAATCGCTCCAGAAATACTGCACATAAATATTGTAAGCAGTAATACAACAATCGCCCGACCAGTCTTCATTGTGACTGGTAACAGGGTTGCAGCAAAGGTAATTTGGTACAACCCTATCGAAAGCAAAAAACCAGGCAGAAACCCTAATACAGCTAATAATAATGCTTCTTGTAGTAAAACGCCGAGTAAATACCGATCGCTGTATCCCATTGCTTTCAAAGTAGCGTACTCCGGTAAATGTTCAGAGACATCGGCGTACAAAATTTGGTAAACAATTACAATACCGACAATAAACCCCACTACTACACCCAGCATAAAAATAAACCCAGTCCCCTGACTTGCCCAATAGTCGATTTCGATGTCGATAAATTCTTGAGGGGTCAATACTTTCACATCTTTTGGTAAGGTTTCATTTAGAAGTGATTGCACCTTAGTGACATCAGCATTAGGTTTAAGATGAATTAAACCAACTGAAATTTGATACGACCGACTTCCTGGAAATAGTTTGAGGAAAGTTGAATCACTAGTGATGACGTTACCGTCAGCACCAAAGGATACACCTAGATTAAATAAACCCACTGTTTGTATAACTTGATCCTTCAACTGTGCTTCTACAGTTCCATGCTGCTGTAAGAGTTCAGGAATTCGACCGTATTCCGGTCGTGAAGCTTTGTCAAATAGCACTCGATTTAGTAACTTGAGCCGACCTAAGTTTTGGTGGACTGAGGGAAAATTAAATGCTGGTTTATCTAGATCGATTCCAAATATTAAAATGTTTCTACTTTTAAGTGTTTCGGGATTACGCCATGAGCCAGAGTCCACGCGCAGTGGGCTAATAGAACTGACTCCTTCATATCCTAAAGCTTTCTGCAACCTATCTCTTCTAAAGCTGTTGAGTGTGGTTATGCTTTGATAAAAAGAATCTACCATAACCAAATCACCCTCAAGATTTCGGTGAGGTTGTGTCGCACTATCAAACAATGAATCTAACAACCCCATTTGCAAAAACATCAGCATATCAGCAAAAGCAATCCCCGCCACAGCAACTGCTAGTCGGGTTTTATTTTTCATCAACTGGCGCCAAGCAAGTGGAGTTTTTTTACTTAATAATTTGAAAACCATAAATTAGCCTTTAAACGAATAAATTTGAATCAGTAGGAGTATTTGCGAAAATGTATCATTATATTTGAATTGCTACCTCCACTTGTAAATCCGTCAACGAAGCCACTTGGCGACTTGCTTCTTTAGTCAAGTTAATTTTAACCTCCACTACTCGACGGTCTAGGTTTTCTCCTGGTTGATTGCTAAAGACATTTTGCCGACTTAGCCGTAAACCAACTAAATCGACTTTTCCCTGTAATTTACCGGGAAAGACTGAACTGGTAATAGTTACTGACTGTCCTATACGAACTTTGTCTATGTCGGTTTGATATATTTCTGCTACTACCATCATGCTGTCAGTTTGCCCCAGGTCAGCAATGCCATTGTCTCCAAGTTTTTCTCCAGTTTTGGCGTAAATTTTGAAAATCTGACTCGCCATTGGTGCTTTTATATAAGCTTGCTCTAGTTCGATTTTGGCACGCTGTAACTGGGCAATTGCAGTGCCCACTTGAGTTTGGGCTGTCTCCACCTCAACAGGACGAATTTCAACAATGCGATTTAGTGTAGCTATAGCTTCTTTTTCTTGGGCAGTAAGAGACTTTGCTGTACTTTTTTGTTGGGCAATAGCTTGCTCCATCTGTGCTGCTGCTGTTTCTGCTGCCAACCTCTTACTATCTAGGGCTGAGGCGGAAATAGCACCCTGCTGATGCAACCAAAGGTTGCGTTTATACTCACTACGGGCATTACGTACTTCTGATTGCAAACGGGTAATATTCGCCTTTTGGATTGCAATGTTTCCGTTTCTCTCCGCCTGCAACCGATTAATAATTGCCTGCTGCGCTTGTATTTCGCCTTTTTTAGCTCCGGCTTTCACCTGTGCTAACCTCACCTTGGCTTCTTTAACTCGGTTCTGCGCTTCTAAAACAGCAGACTGGAGGCGATTACGAGAGTCTAATATTGCAACAACTTGCCCTTTCTGTACGCTGTCACCTTCTTTTACCAGTAGTTGAGCCACACGGTCTTCATTCAAAGCGAGAGGCGACGACAAACGAATAACCTCTTTTTGCGGTTGTAGTCTTCCTAAAGCTGTTACTTCTTTTACTACAGGAACTGTTTTTACAGGCTGAGAAGAATTTTTACTCTCCAGCCTAAACTCCTCCATCCCAATTAAAACAATTGCACCTGTAACAGCAGTTACAGCAATAAATAACCCAAGTAGCCATTGGCTAGAAGATTTAGAGAGTGATTTTAAATTCATATTTCCCCTTTAAAAAATTTACGCGCGGTCTTATGCTCAATATCTATAGCCATCATCCCTATGAGTTATGCAAAGAAACCGGGTTTCTACGCAAAATCGTTGTTTTTATTACAATATTTCAACGGAGAAACCCGGTTTCTAGGATTCTAAGAAATATTTATGCCTTTCAAAATCTCTATATGGTGTGTTGATGGTTCAATTATTCAGCAAAATCCACACAGATGCATTATAGCATTGCAGAATTAGCGACAATGACAGCCGAGAGAAATTATCTCTACCTTTAGACAGATGCCATAATTGAATTTTTAAAGTTAGTTTTGTGTTCAAGATGCTGCAAGAAAATGAATTTATAAAAAAGCAGCTAAGTAATACTACATTCCAAGACTAATACTTCGAGTTTTTAAAAACCAAATAGGTTTATCGAGTCATATTGGTAATAGGACTAAGTAGTAAATAATCATGGAATTTGTGCTGTTTGAATAGGCTGAAGTGTTCAGTACGAAACAATCTAAAGGGCTGAGAAATAAATTTTTATGACGTATATCGATTCTTTAACCAATGATTAATAATAGTCTTTGTCTCAAAACAAATAGCATAGAGACATCCCTAAGATGGAAAGGGTCAGACGAGCAAATAGCAACCAATAGAATGCAAATTGAGCGTTGTTTGCACGATTTAAATACATCCTTTCATGTTATAAAACATAGGGATTACGGCATAGCACTTGCATCTGGCGGAGAAGTGTTACCAACAGGAGATTACCCTTGTAGCGGTTTAATACCAGCGTTAAAGCCGGAGTGGCTTGGTAGCGATGAGTTTAAAAAAGACCATAATACTAATTATGCTTACCAAGCAGGGGCAATGGCTAATGGTATTTCTTCAGTCGATTTGGTGACTGCCTTAGCTCGAAAAGGATATTTAGCTTGCTTTGGCGCCGCTGGTTTACCTTTAGCACGAGTAGAAGAAGCGATAGTCAAGCTGCAAGCGAATTTGACTAATGCCCCTTATGCTTTTAACTTAATTCATAGCCCCTCCGAACCTCAATTGGAAAGGGAATGTGTTGAGTTGTATCTCAAATATGGTATCAAAACGTTAGAAGCATCTGCTTTTATGAACTTGACACCAAACCTCGTTTATTATCGCGCGGCAGGACTTTCTCAAAATAGTGATGGTCAGATAATTGCAAAAAATCATATTATTGCTAAAATCTCTAGAAGAGAAGTAGCTGAACTATTGATGAAACCAGCCCCAGAGAAAATGCTGCGGGATTTGGTAATGCAAGGAAAAATTACCGAAGAGCAGGCAGCTTTGGCTTGTAAGGTTCCTGTTGCTGGTGATATCACTGTAGAAGCAGATTCAGCCGGACATACAGATAATAGACCACTTGTTTGTCTGCTACCTTTTATTCAAGAAATAAGAGACCGTATTCAATCGGAATATCAATATCAAAAAAATATCCGAGTGGGTGCAGCAGGTGGAATTAGTACTCCAAACGCTGTGTTAGCAGCTTTTATGATGGGAGCAGATTATGTTGTAACTGGCTCGGTGAATCAAGCTTGCTTAGAATCTGGTACATCAGAAACCGTTAAAGCCTCGTTAGCTCAAGCAGATATTGCAGATGTTGCCATGACTCCAGCAGGGGATATGTTTGAGATGGGCGTAAAGGTACAAGTTTTAAAAAGAGGAACACTTTATGCAATGCGCGCTCAAAAACTGTATGACATGTACAGGGAGTATAACTCGATTGATGAAATTCCGGCTGTAGAAAGACAAAAAATTGAAAAAGAGTTTTTTCAAAAAGATTTGGATAGCGTATGGAATGAAACTGTTGCATATTTTGAGAAAAGAGATCCTAATCAGATAAATAGAGCTATAAACAACCCGAAGAAAAAAATGGCCTTGATTTTTAAGTGGTATCTCGGTAAATCATCTCGTTGGGCTAGCGCGGGAATGCAGGAGCGAAAACCTGATTACCAAGTTTGGTGCGGTCCAGCAATGGGAGCTTTTAATGAATGGACTAGAGGTTCTTATTTAGAAAAACCAGAAAACCGCCATGTTGTCGATGTTGCTTACCATTTAATGAGAGGAGCTGCTTATCTGTTTCGTCTTCGTCTACTCAATATGTTAAGCGTTAACTATGCTACACATCACGGAACCTATAAAATAATCAACTCAATTACTATTTAGGAGAATTTGCAATGCCGAAACTTAAATTTCCCCAATCTCAAAAAGTTGTACAGCAAATCAAGCATTATATGCCCGGTGGAGTACACTATAACTTCCGTTACAGTGGAAAAGAGACTATTATACCCTTTAATAAAGGAAAGGGTTCGAGAGTATGGGATTTAGATGGTAACGAACATCTCGATTTGTTTTGTAAATTTGGTGCTTTAATTGTAGGGCATTGTAATGAAGAATATAATGCAAGGTTGAATGATTATACGACTAAAGTCCTTTCTGTTGACCAATGCGATTTGGAAGGGTTAGTTTGCGAAAAAATTATTCATCATGTACCTAGTGCCGAAATGGTACGTTTTGGTTTAAGTGGTACTGAGTCTATACAAAATGCCATTAGACTTGCTAGAGCTTATACTGGTAAGCCCAAATTTGTCCGATTTCAGGGACACTATCATGGTAATGCAGATAATATTATGGGCGGTAAACCATTATCTGCGGATTATCCAGCTCCTGTTGATTACGAAGGAGATTTTCTTGGCACTGATGGACGCGCGCCTAATATTTTGCAAGACCAATCTTTCTTGCTTCCCTGGAACGATAGCGTCGCCCTAGAAAAGTTGCTTAGTGAGCGCGCTTCGGAAATTGGCGTTGTGATTATGGAACCTATCTGTATTAATGGAGGAGGTATACTACCCGTCCCAGGATATTTAGAAAAAGTCAGAGAACTTTGTGACCGCTATAATGTGGTACTCATATTTGATGAGGTAATTACTGGCTTTAGAGTCGCTTTAGGCGGCGCCCAATCTCAGTTAGGCGTAACACCCGATATTACTGTTTTTGGTAAAGCACTGGCTGGAGGCTCTCTACCAATGTCAGCCATTGTGGGTAAGAAAGAAATTATGCAACTATATGTGGATCAAAAAGTTATCCATGCAGGAACATTTAACGGTTATCCACTAGGTTTAGCTGCGGTGTTAGCTACTATTGAATTGATTGAAAACGATGTTTCATGTTACGAAAGGATGGGTAATTACCTGCTGCAAATAGGTCAGTCTCTAGTTGATGCAGCAAAAAATGTGGGAATGCCAATGGTAGTTCAAGGAGTACCTAACGTACTAATTTTCCATTCTCAAGAAACACCTGTTAGCAGCCCTGGAGATTACAACGACACTACAAAACTTCGGGATATTTTGATTACCCGGATTTGTAAAGATTATGGCATCCAATTCTCGAAAATCTCTAGATTTTACAGTAATCTGATGATGAATGACACAGATGTGAGCTTTTTCCAAGAAAGGATACAAGAAGCAATAGCCGAATCCCAAAGAATTAGCGGAATATTTTAGACTTATAAAGTAGGCAAACTCAATGCAGAATCATCAGAAAATTGCAGTCGTAACAGGGGCTGCTGGAGGATTTGGGCGCCAAATAGTTCAACATCTGTTAGCAGAAGGGTTTTGTGTTGCTGCAACAGATGTTTCCCAAAATAAACTTGACTCATTACAAAGTTATGTAAAAAATTCTGAAAAACTAGGCTTATTTGTAATGGATGTATGTAGCACCTACAGCATCCAACAAGCAGCCGAGCAAATAACTAGTTATTTCGGAGACTCTATTGCTGTTCTAGTAAACAATGCAGGAATTTTTGAGCGTACTCCTGTTTTACTGCCAGAGTATCAAGATACAGTCGCTAAAGTGATTGATGTAAATTTAATAGGGGCATATAGTTGTACCACAATTTTCTCTAAGTTTATGGTCAAAAAGAGAAATGGACGTGTAATTAATATTGCCTCTATTGCCGGAACTTGGGGAGCGGCTTCTGCTTCTGCTTACGCTGCTTCTAAAGCAGGTTTGATAGCTGCTTCTAAATCTTGGGCAAGAGAACTGGGTTCTTTTGGTGTATGCGTTAATGCAATAACCCCTGGTATCTTCCAAACCGAAATGCTTGAAAATGAAGATAAACATAGTACTGTTACTGCAGACAAACTATTGTTAAACCTTATTCCTTCTGGTCGTTTTGGACATCCGTCAGATGTTGCTGAAATAGTTACGTTTCTCGCTGCTTGTAAAACTAACTACCTCAACGGGGCGGTTGTTGCATTGGATGGAGGTCTAAATATAGGTACGCTAGAAACCTCACAGTGGAGTTAAATACAGTGGAGTTAAATTAGGATAATGGAATTAATTGATTGTGATGATTGTGAAAATATCTTTATCACAGGTGTTACAGGAGTAGTAGGAGGAAGAATTTTATTTGAAATTCTAGCTACTACAAAAGCCAAGGTGTATTGTTTAGTTAGGGCGGAGGGTACAGAAAAAGCAAGAATAAGAATTGCAAACATGCTTGCAGTTTACGACCCTGATAGTATACTGTACGAGCAATTTGAATCAAGAGTTATTCCCATAATTGGAGATATTACTAAACCCAAATTTGGCTTAAACCCTGAAGATTACTACCAACTTGTCCATCAAATTGACCAAGTATTTCATGTTGCAGCAAACGTGAATATGGTAGCCAGTTATGAAAAATTAGCTGAAGTCAATGTTCAAGGAACTTCGCAAGTCATTGAGTTTTGTCTAACTGGTAATATCCCAATGCTGCATACATCCAGTTACAGCGTAATAGGTAATAAATCTTTGGATGAAGAGTTTATATTCAAAGAAAGCGACCTTGATATTGGACAAAGTTTTGATTATCAACCTTATGAATTAACAAAAATAAATGCTGAAAAGCTAGTTCATGAGGCAGGAAAGCGAGGGTTAAAATGGGTTATAGTCAGACTAGGTGATGTTTTTGGTGACAGTAAAACAGGATGTTATCCACTTCAAACTACTACTAGTCGAGGTATATACTATAATATTGTTAAAACGATAGTTGAAACAGGATTGTTTTATTTTACCGAGGATTATTTCTATGTAACTCCAGTGGATTACGCAGCCAAAGCTTCTCTTCACCTTGGTCTTAATCCGTTAGCTTACGGTCAAACTTTTCACATTGTTAATCCAGACCAAAGGTATTATTATGAATTTGTAAATCTCATCATTGATTTTGGCTACAAAGTTAAAGTAGTTTCCATTGATTTCTATCTCAAGTTGTTTCAAAACAATCTTGTTTCCAGAGAAGGAAAGATTTACAGTTCTGCTTTTACTAGCCTGATGCTCTTTTCATATTTTGTAGTCGGTTCAGAATTACCTCCCCATTGTGTTGTAATTTTTACAGGAGCTAAAATTGATACATCAAATGCCCAACATTTTCTTGAAAAAGCAGGTATTACTTGTCCAGAGGTTGATATCAACTTAATTTCAACCTACTTAAATTACTGCATTAAGCAAGGGTTTATACCGTCTCCTAACGAACGATATTCTCTTGCAACTATCAACAACGAACAACTAGTTTAAACACAGAGGTAATCAATGTTAACTAATACAAATCCACCAACCACTAATAACGCATGTCCCGTAAGCTCTTATAATGAATGGGACTTATTAGAAGAAGTCATCGTTGGCAGGGTCGATGGAGCAATGTTTCCATCTTGGCATACAATCTACCAGGCGGCACTACCTCCTGGGCAGGATGACAAAATGGATGAATTAAGGAAGGCGATGGAAAATCAGCGACTTCCCTATCCTAAGAAGATGATTAATGCTGCAACAAAGAACCTTCAAGAATTCGTTCATATTCTGGAAGCAGAAGGGGTTGTAGTCCGGCGCCCTGATATAGCAGACCTTTCTGCTTCTTTTAGTACCCCTGCCTGGAAGATACAAAATGGCTTCTGTGTTGCCAACCCTCGCGATGCCTTCCTCGTAGTCGGTAATGATATTATTGAGGCGCCAATGGCTGACCGAGGTCGTTATTTCGAGGCTTGGGCTTATCGCTCCCTGCTTAAGGAGTACTTTAAGGGAGGAGCAAAATGGACTTCCGCTCCCAAACCCCAGCTAATCGATGCGCTTTATGACGCAAATTATAAAGCTTCTGAACCCGGTGAAGAAATCCGGTATGTTATTAACGAGTTCGAGCCAACTTTCGATGCTGCTGATTTTATACGCTGCGGACGCGATATTTTTGTTCAAAAAAGTCATGTAACTAATGCTCTTGGTATAAAATGGTTACAGCGTCACTTAGGTGATGAATACCGCATTCACACTGTACAGTCGCTCTGTCCGCAAGCACTGCATATCGACACGACACTTATTCCCCTGGCGCCTGGGAAAGTGATGGTCAATCCGGTCAACTTAGATGTTGATAAGCTTCCTGACTTCTTTAAGTCATGGGATGTATTAATAGCACCTAAACCCAATAGAACTCCCGCTACCGTTTATGGAACAAGTGTGATTAGTCACTGGGTGAATATGAACGTACTTAGTCTCGATGAGGAGCGGGTTATTGTCGAAAAATCCCAGGAGTCAATGATTCAAGCATTAAAAGACTGGGGATTTAAACCTATTCCTTGCACATTTGAAGATCACTATCCTTTCTTAGGTTCTTTCCACTGTGCAACCTTAGATGTCCGTAGACGCGGTGAACTTAAGTCATACGCCTAGTGGTAGGGTGCCTTAAGCCACTCTACCTGCATATTCACAAAAATATGACGGTAATACCTAATAAGGATAAGGTGGCTTCAGCCACCCTACATATTTACAAAAATATAACGCGCCCTTCGAGGTAATAAATGAAACCAGTTGAAACAAGTAATTGTAAAGAGCGTCAACCAATACCCATTGCAATTGTTGGAATAGGCAGTATCTTTCCAGAAGCACGCACGGTTGGAGAATTTTGGGAAAATATTTTATCCAGAAAAAACAGCATTCAAGAAATAGTAGACCGAGAGCCTGAGTATTATGACGGATACTGGAGAATGGATGAATACTTCAATTCAGACCCAGCCACTAGCGATAGAACCTATGGCAAAACTGGTGCTTTTTTTCCTGAAGTAGAGTTTGACCCTATAGAATTTGGAATTCCACCAATAAATTTAGAGTCAATTAGTACTGTACAAATAATGGCGTTGCTGGTAGCCAAGCAGGCTTTAGCAGATGCTGGTTATACTAGAGATGAGTCTACTGCTTTATTGCGCGACAAAACAGGAGTAATTCTTGGGGTTGGAGGTTCTGGCAATATCGCATTTACTCTTGCTGCCAGAACAGATGCACCCAGATGGGAAAAAGTCATTAAAAATTTTGGTTTCCCTGATGAAATGGTAACTAGCATTGTAGAGAAACTAAAAAGTTTATACGCTAACTGGCGAGAAAGTAGTTTCCCTGGTCTATTAGCTAATGTAGTGTCGGGTCGAATTACCAGCCATTTTGACCTTGGAGGGACAAACTGTACCATTGATGCAGCTTGTGCTAGTAGTTTAGCCGCAATCAAAATGGCTATAGCAGAACTCACCGATGGCAGTTGCGATGCAGTATTAACTGGTGGAGTCAATGTTGATAACTCCATAGTTGCATATATGTGCTTTAGTAAAACTCCTGCACTATCAAGAGAAGGTCTTTCCCGTCCTTTTGATGCAGACTCAGACGGTATTGTTCTTGGTGACGGAGTAGGGATGGTGGTTCTCAAACGTTTAGAGGATGCAGAAAGAGATGGTAATAAAATATATGGTGTAATTAAAAGCATCGGTACTTCCAGCGATGGCCGCGCTAAAAGTATTTATGCTCCAAGATTTGAGGGGCAAGTTAAAGCTTTGAATAGAGCTTATGAGCGAGCTGGACTTACTCCCAAAGATATCCAGTTAGTTGAAGCACACGGAACGGGGACAGTTGCTGGAGATATTTGCGAATTTAAAAGTATTGCTTCTGTATACGACGAACACCAAGTAGCAAAGGAATCTGTTGCTCTAGGTAGTGTAAAGTCACAGATTGGACATACTAGAACAGCTGCTGGAGCTGCTTCTTTAATTAAGGCAACATTAGCGCTGTATAATAAAATATTACCTCCAACAATTAATGTTACTCAACCAAACCCACAGTTCGAGCTTGAAAACAGTAGTTTTTATTTAAATGCCCAAACTCGTCCTTGGATTCAACCTCCTAATGGTTCAAAACGCCGAGCAGCAATTAGCTCTTTCGGTTTTGGAGGCACTAATTTTCATCTGGTGCTAGAAGAATATCAAAAGGAACACGAGGCGCCTTATAGAACACATAATGTTCCAGATATTGTGATTGTGCAAGCTAGCAATCGCGATACTTTAATCGCAACTTGTGAAGAATTGTTAGAGAAGTTTAAATCGTCAGCAGGTAAAAATTGTTATCATCAATATTTAAACGACTCTAGGCATCAAAAAATTCCCATAAACTCGGCTAGAATTGGTTTTGTTAGTGAGTCTTTAGAACAGACTATAGAATATCTGAAAGAATCGCTATTAATGTTAGCTCATGCTAAAGATTACTGGCAACATCCAAAAGGTATTTACTATCGAACTGTTGGCATGGACTTAAATGGAAAAGTAGTAGCTTTATTCCCAGGACAAGGTTCGCAATATGTGAATATGGCGGCAGAGCTAGCTAATAACTATCCCCAGATGCGCCAAGTTTTGTCAGATATGAATCAAATCCTATATCAACAAAACCAGCCAATTGTATCGGATATTATCTATCCGCCTACTACTTTTAATCAAGATAAGAAAATTAAACAAGAACAGGAGCTTTTGAAAACTGAAAATGCACAACCTGCTATTGGCGCCATCAGCGCAGGAATTTACAAAATACTTCAAAAAGCAGGGTTTAAGCCTGACTTTATTATGGGTCACAGTTTTGGCGAACTCACCGCTCTTTGGGCATCTGGGGTTTTAAGTGATGAAGCTTTTTATCACTTAGCTATAGCTAGAGGGCGTGCAATGAGTTTTGAAAACAATTCGGGACTCGATAGTGGTTTAATGTTAGCTGTCAACGCCAATGAACAAAAAATAAAAGATATTATTGATAATGTTGCAGATATTAAAATTACAAACTATAATTCAAATAGTCAGGTAGTTTTAGGTGGCAGCAAACAATCAATTAAAGCGTTACACGAACTTTTTCAAAGTCAGGGTATTAAATCCATCATTCTGAACGTTTCCAATGCATTTCATACCGATTTTGTCAGCCATGCTTCTAAACCTTTTGCTCAGTCAATAGCCCTCACCGACTTTGAGTTACCTTCCATTCCTGTATATTCTAATGTGACTGCTAGGCCTTACCCTCACAATACAGATAAAATCAAAAAAATACTGGCAGGTCACCTCGTAAGCTCAGTTGCTTTTAGACAAGGAATTGAATTAATTTATAATCAAGGAGGTTCTGTATTTATTGAAATTGGACCCAAAAAAGTATTAACCAACTTTGTTAGCGATATTCTTCGAGATAAAGAGCATATAGCAGTTTCTCTAAATCCAGGTTTAATAGCAAATTCTGAATACGAGTTTCGCCGCTCTATAGTTCAGCTTTTGGTAGCTGGTCTTGACATCGAAAATATCGACCCTTATCAAATGCCAAAACCTATCGAACAACCCAAATCAAAAAGAGGTTTACCTATCACTTTGAATGGTGGCGTATATTTAAATCCTCAAACGCTAGAACTCAGACAATCATCTCTGCTTCAAAGAGATACAACACTGTTGGATGCCTTAATTAAACAGCAAATCCACTCTCGATAAACACCAAAATACGTAAACTACCAAAACTACAAAAACTAAGGAGTCAGTCATGAATCGAGCAATAGCAACAAACGGCGCCGCTAACGGTATTTATTCTAATAACGGAGACAAAAGTAAAATGCAAAAATTTGACGAACCAACCTACGATGTAATTAAACCAACTAATATAATGTCTCAAATTCAAACACAAAATGTATTAAGTGCAGTACATCAGCAATTCCATTACAATCAAGGTAAATATATTGATTTGTTGACAAAAGTGGTGGAATCTCAAGCCGTTATGGTGGAAAAATATCAAAATTCCTCTACTCTGCCAAAGATAATGCAAAATATAGAGCAAATATTACATATTTTGCATAACAATCAGTCTCACTATAATACGAACCACGAAGGCTACTTACAAAACCAATTGGCTTTAATCCAAGGAGAAGAGTTTTTAACAAATGCATCAAATACGCTCAATGATTCTTCTCTAAATCAAGTACCCAATTATCCTGTTTTCCAAACTGAACCTTTCAAAACTGAAGCTGAAGCGCCAATTCTCCCTGCATCCAACAAGTCAAGTAATGCACATATGGAAGTGGCGCCCAACTATCCCATCGACGAAGTTGAAATCGCACCTTCTTTCTCAAATCAGCAAGAAGTGCATAAGTCTGTTGATACGTCAACTAGTCAATCATCAACTAGTCAATCAACTAATGGTAAAACTCCTTCTGAACTAACTTCTACATCACCTCAAATTCTCCCCACCTTAAAGGGAGTCACTATTACACAAGAAAATATACCAACCAGTAGTACTCCTATTAGTACTCCTTCTTCGGCGCCAGTTTCTACATCACCTCAATCCCCCATCCTTGAAACCAAGAGTTATCCTGTAGAGGATAATTCTACCAGTGTTGAAAGTACTCCACCAGCACCTGTTGTTGATACTTCAGCTACAAATTCCATCGATGCTACTAAATTTGGTACTCGATTGTTAGAAGTAATTAGCGACAAAACTGGGTATCCAATCGATATGTTAGATATGGATATGGATTTAGAAGCAGATTTGGGGATTGATTCAATTAAGCAAGTGCAGATTTTCGCCGCTATGCAAGAGGAATTCCCCGAAGTTGACCTAGATGCAGAAGCGATCGCTGAGTTACGAACGCTTACTAAAATTGTTGATTACGTCAAAAAAAATGTGGCAACTGACGAACCTACTTCAGCTATCGAAAGACAGGTTGTAAAAAAAAATTCCTGAGTAAACCCGATTTACGGGAACTGCGGTTAGCTGAGGGTCACGTCTGGCTAATCGCGGAAGCGGGAGATGGAATAGCAAGCGCTTTAGCTCAAAAACTGTACGGGCAGGGTCAAAAAGTAGTAATCCTTAACTTCCCTGCCAACTTATCCAATCAATTGGGTGCTTCAAAAATGCCAAAAATGATTGATGTAGTCAACCTCAGCAACTCAACAGAATCGCATTTAGAATCAACATTGAGCGATATTCAGAAAAAATTTGGCGCCATAGCAGGATTTATCCACATCCATCCAGCGGCTAAAAATGCTTCATCGCTCTTTGATTTATTTCCAGAGAACGAAAAAGAAATAGTCAAATTAGTCTTTTTAATTGCCAAACATCTAAAATCTTCTCTGAATACAGCAGCAAAAAATTCTAGTGATAGTAACGCATATTTTTTAACTGTTAGTCAACTTGATGGTCAGCTTGGAACCGGAGCAAAAAAAGCTTCTTCAATTATTGGTGGTGGCTTACCAGGGTTAGTTAAATCGTTACACCGTGAATGGGCGCCGGTTTGTAGCCGTCATATTGATTTAGAACCTGGTATGGCTGTAGACGAAGCAGCAAACGTCATCTTAGAGGAGATGGCAGATACAAATTCTGGCTTGCTGGAAGTTGGACGTACAAAACTAGAGAGAATGACCCTAACTTTAGAGCAAGTTCAGCATAACGCTTATCAACATAACGCTTACACAAAAGTCAAAAAGCCAAATCGAGAAAGTGTGTTTTTAGTTAGTGGTGGAGGACGTGGTATTACCGCCGACTGTGTAGTAGAACTTGCTTACTCCTATAAATCTAAATTTATTTTATTAGGACGTACAGCTTTGCAAGTCGATAAACCTGATTGGGCTGACAAATGTACTGATGAGAAAGAACTTAAAAAGTTGATTATCGACGATATTGTTCAAAAAGGCAAGAAACCAACTCCTGTTGAGGTAAACAAAATTTTACATGATTTAATATCACAACGTGAAATTCAAAATACTTTAGAGCGTGTAAATAGTTGCGGGGGAGAAGCAATTTATATTAGTACCGATGTTACCAATAAAACAGATTTACAAGAGCAAATTGCAAGAGTACAAAAAAATATAGGAGTTATTACGGGTATCATCCACGGGGCTGGAAATATAGCTGATAAACGGATTGAGAAAAAGTCGCAAGAAGATTACCATCGAGTTATAGAACCTAAAGTTAAAGGA
This sequence comes from Calothrix sp. FI2-JRJ7, assembly GCA_019359675.1. Classification (GTDB taxonomy): domain Bacteria; phylum Cyanobacteriota; class Cyanobacteriia; order Cyanobacteriales; family Nostocaceae; genus Dulcicalothrix. The sequence goes on along the minus strand of JAHHGX010000015.1, from coordinate 45,259 downwards.
CTGGAGAATATACTTTCTGTTATTAATCCTTTGGAGTTGAAATATCTGTTTTTGTTTTCTTCTGTAGCTGGCTATTTTGGAAATCCAGGTCAGACTGATTACGCCTTGGCTAATGAAATTTTGAATAAATTTGCTTACTCTTTTAAACATCTGTTTCCTCAGACTCATGTTGTTTCCATTAACTGGGGTCCTTGGGAACGGGGAATGATAGACCCAACGCTAAACTCATATTACAAGTTACATAATATTGAGCTAATTCCTGTTGATTTAGGAGTCAAATTTTGTCGCGATGAATTTTGTATACCTTTAGAGTACGCAGCAGAGCAAATCCTTGTAAGCGCGCGCTTAAGCATCCCAAATCAGCAGATAGAAAACCCAAAAGCAGCAGAAATTCAACGCATACTGTCAGCTGATAATAATCCGTTTTTAAAAGACCATGTTATCCTCAACAATGCTGTTTTACCTGCAACTTGTGCTATTAATTGGATGGTAAAATCGTGCGAGGATATTTTACCTAACTACAAAGTTAGATTAATTGAAAAGTTCAAAGTTTTGAAAGGAATCGTTTTTGACGAAAACTATAATAACGAGTACTTTACTAGTCTAACTTTCCTTGGTGTTCAAGAAGACTTATATACCTTTGAAGTTCGAGTTAGCAGTCAACACAAATTGAATAATAATCGCATTTATCACTATGGCGCCACAATATCTTTTGAGAAAGAATGGGGTATTATGCCCATCTACACCAACTTAGATATTAAATCAGATGGGAAATTATATACACCATATGGGTCAGAAAGTGTTCTTTTCCACGGTGAAACCTTCCAAGGTGTGAAAAAAGTTTTACAACTAGGCAATGACAAAATTACTTCCCTTTGTAATTTGGGTGTTGTTGAGCAAAAAGAACAAGGACAGTTCTCTGTAAATTCTTTCAATGCTTATTTAGCTGATGTTCAATTACAAAATGTACTGCTTTGGGCTAATCAGCAATTGGGTGGAGTTTGTTTACCACTGGGCTGCAAAAAAATCGAACAGTTTCAGCCCTTGAACTTTCAACAAGATTTTTATGTTTCTGCGGAAATAATTTCGAGCAATAATAGTTGTGTAACAGCAAATGTTTTTGTCCACAACGAACGTGGAGAAATTTACATTCAATGGACTCATATTGATTACATTATCGTTAAAAAGCTACAAAAAAGGAGTGTGACTAATCATGGATAAAATTGCTATTGTTGGAATAGGTTGCTTATTTCCAGGTGCGAAAAAGCCTGATGAATTTTGGAAAAACTTAATGGCTGGTATGGATTTTACCCACGAAATGACTGTAGAAGATATCGGCACAGACCCTTCAATTTACCACAATCCTCAGTTGGGAACACCAGACAAAATTAGCTATACCAAAAACGGTTACATTCGGGATTTTGATTTTGACGCTAATGGCTATAAAATCTCCCCCGAAAAGCTAATGACTTTAGATAAAATATTTCACTGGTCGCTTTATGCTGCAAAGGAAGCTCTTAAAGATAGTGGTTATTTCAATTCTGAAGAAGTTTTAAAAAAGACAGGACTAATATTAGGTAATCTTTCTTTTCCAACAGAGTCTTCGAGCAAGCTGTTCTCGTCGATACACCTAGAAGCTTTGGAGTACTTTGTTAAAGAACTTCTAAATAATCAAAATTTCTCGTTTGAGGGTCGCGCGTCGTTACCCGATATTTCTCTCGATAACGCTATGACTGCTGGCTTACCAGCTAATATAATTTGTAATGGTTTAGGGCTGGGTGGAATTACTTACACAATTGATGCTGCTTGCGCCAGTTCATTATATGTTATGGAACTAGCTTCTTATTACCTAAAAACTGGTCAGGTTGATATGATGCTTGCTGGCGCCGTATGTTCACCTGAACGTCTTTTTATAACTCATGGGTTTAATGTGCTTCATGCTTTCCCAGGTCAGGGAAACTGTCTTCCTTTTGATAAATCATCCGAAGGCATCAAAATGGGAGAAGGAGCAAGTCTTTTTGTTCTTAAACGCTTGACTGACGCCGAAAAAGCTGGCGACCATATATATGCTGTTATCGAAAACATTGGTTTATCCAATGATGGTGGAGGAAAACACATTCTCAGCCCATCTAGTAAAGGACAATATTTGGCTTTAGAAAGGGCTTACGGGCAGTCGTCACCAGCAGATTATATAGAGTGCCACGCTACTGGAACCCCTCTAGGAGACCAGACGGAATTGGATTCCCTAGAAAAATTCTTTGCAGACAAAGCTAAAATACCGATGCTAGGCGCCAATAAAGCTCACATCGGTCACATGCTAACAGTTTCGGGCATGGCTAGCATAATCAAGGTTATATGGGCGATGAAAGAAGGGGTTATTCCAGCTAGCATTGGTATAAAAAATGCGAGCGAATCTCAGCATAAGATAATAGGTTCTGCAAATATTATCCAAAAACATACTCCCTGGCCGCAAAACGAACTCAAAAGGGCTGGTATCAATGCATTTGGTTTTGGTGGAACTAACGCCCATCTAATTTTAACAGAATATATACCCCAAACCATTAAGCCGACACCAAATGTACCTAGTCAAACAAAAGAAAGTACCTTGGCTATTGTTGGGATGCATATACACATCGGGTCTGTCGAAGGACTTGATGCATTTGCCCAAGTACTTTCAGATGGCCGAGACGTGACGACATCGTTACCAGCCGAACGTTGGGTAGGAGCTGAGGAGAGTTTAAAAGAACCGGCGCCAAAAGCAGCTTACCTAGAAAAATTCGATTTTAATTGTGCCGCCTTCAAATTTCCTCCTAGCGAAATTAAACTTTCAGTATTCGACCATTTATTTATGATGAAAGTGGCTGATGCTGCTTTGCGCGATGCTGGTTTTACCCACGAAGAGCATTTTAGAAAAACTGCTGTCATCATTGCTTGCGAAATGAATTTGATGACTCACCGCACTGTAACTCGGCTCAACATACCCTGGTACTTACAGCAAACGTTTGAAAAGTTCAACATTCAATTAACTGATGACCAAGCGAGCAAACTGGAATCTATATTAAAAGAAAGTATTTCACCTGACTTTTATGTAGAAGGGATAACTGGAGGGATTGGAAATTTAGCCGCGAGCCGAATTTCAGCTTTGCAGAATTTTACAGGCCCAGCTTTCAGTGTTTCATCTCAAGAAAATTCTGTATATAAAGCGATCGCTGTAGCTAGATTTCTACTCGAATTAGGGCATGTGGATGCTGTAGTGGTAGGAAGTATCGACCAAGCTGGTGTTTGGGAACATGTACAATGGCGCCAAAAAGTTGGTAAGCATAATTCTGACCTGACTTTTGGTGAAGGTGCAGGTGCAATTGTGCTTTGTAGGAAAGAAACAGCGCAAAAAAATAAAAACAGGATTTATGCCACTATCGAATCGCTGGCAATTGTTCAAGGGCATGAAGTTGAAGCTAGTGGTGTATGTCAAGCAGCTAAAGGCGCCTTGGCCGATGCCAAAATTACACCAAAAGAGGTGGCATACCTAGAGGTCAGCCAAAATGGTATTGCTGCACAAGACAGTAACGAAATAGCAGGATTGAGCCAGGTATATTCTTTGGAGCAAACACAAATTGGTTCAGTTAAGACAAATGTTGGTAACAGTTTTGTGTTGTCAGCTATGGCAAGCATTATCAAAAGTTCTCTTTGTCTTTATCATCATTTTTTCCCAGGTGTACCCATACAGCCTAATGAGTTATGGGAATCATTAGATAGAAAACATAAACGGTGTATAGCTGTTAACGGTATGAGTAATGACTCTTCAATCGCCCATCTTATTTTGAGTTCAGCCCATCATTGGGAGCTTAAGCAAAGTAACCGGACAACAGAACCTAAAACAAATAAAAGCAAAGCAGTGGTCAAAACCTTATTAAATGGTATGCCAAGAATGAGAGATATTATTCTTAGCGAAGATAATATTAAGCAATTTTCTCAAGTCTCTCTACCTTTGGTTACACAAATGGTTACACAAATTCCGCCTCGTTTGCTTAACAACAAACAATTCATGATAGAAAATCAATTAACAGCAAATGCCAAATTACAACATTTGTTCTTGCAAATTCAAGATGAATTTTATCAACAATTAAACCGTAACTTAACAAACGATACACTTCTAACACCTACACTGACAACGGTTACTAATATTGAACCAAAAAGTATCGTTTGGAATTTAGAACAAATTACTGAAATGGTAGAGGGAAAAATTTCTAACGTATTGGGAGATTATTATGAACCAATGGATGATTACCCCATACGTAGTCGTACACCTTTACCACCTTTTATGTTCGTTAGTAGAGTCACCAAAATGACTGCACAGCGAGGTAAGTTGGAACCGTGTACAATTGAATGGGAGTATGATATTCCGAGCGATAGCTTTTATGCAGCCCATAATGTACTAACTTCATTAATTCCCTTTGAAGCTTCTCACGTCATGCTTTTGGCTCTTGCTTATACAGGTTGTGATATGATGTTTGAAGGGAAATTACGTTATCGTGCAATAGATAGCCAAGTTATTTGTTTTAATGAACTTCCTCCCCCAGGTGAGACTTTACGTGGAGAAGTATCTATCACTAATATGGTAAATACTAAAAAGAATTTACTTCTTCAATACGAATATAACTGCTATTATAAAGATAAGCATTTAATGAGGATTACTGCTAATTCAGGTTATTTTTCTGAAGCTGACCTCAATAATTCCAAAGGAGTACCTACCTTTACAGTTCCTAAAGGAAAAACAATTGTTAAGGAACATTTTTCACCTAGACTTACCTGCAATAAAACTCAATTTAGCGATGCCGATATTCAAGCTTTACAAAAAGGCGATTTTAGCCACTGCTTTGGTAATGCATATTTGACGAAAAAGCCCTTACCTCTGGGAAGCGATAAACTGCTAATGCTTAATCGAATTTTACAACTAGATTCTCAAGGCGGTTTGTGGGGGTTAGGGCAAATTATCGGAGAAGTAGACATCGACCCCGACCATTGGACATTTAAAGCACATTTTAAAAACGACCCAGTTTTACCAGGTACAATGTTAGTAGAAGGTTGCAATCAAGTTCTCGCTTTCTATATGTACTATTTAGGGTTACATACTAAGTTTGAGAACTTTAAATTTGCGTTTTGTTACGGCTTAAAAAGTACTGCTAAATTGCGAGGACAGGTCAACCAGTCAACAAACAAAGTACAATTTCGCATAACTGTAAAAGAAATTAATGATGCGAACGACCCTTACATCGTTGCAGTTGCAGAAATTATTGTCAATCAGAAAGTAATTGGTATTCTTGATGATTTGGGTGTCAGGTTTACCTCGTTTAACCCCTCAAGTCTTTAAACAACAAAGAAAAATATAGGAGACTCAAAAACTATGACAATCAACAAATTAGAAATAAAAGATGCTTCTGTGAAAAGTCTCAATGAGATTAAAAGCCATAATACTCCTTCGATGGGTTGTGTTGTAAACTCATACAATGAATGGGACCCACTTGAAGAAGTTGTTGTTGGGAGACTAGAGAATTCTATGCATCCCCCTCGACATAAATATTTACTAGGAGGAATTCCCCAAAAGTTTTATGATTATCTGTTCCTTGTTGGTGGAACTAGAGTTAACAAAAAAGTGGGTATTATGCCAGCGCAAAAAGAATTGGATGAATTTATTCATATTCTTGAAGCAGAAGGTGTTAAAGTTAGGCGCCCTAGCATAACTGATTTTAGTCGCAAATTTTCTACTCCAAATTGGTCATCTAAAGGCTTTTGTTCAGCTTGTCCTAGAGATTGTTTTTTAGTAGTAGGCAATGAAATTATTGAGGCGCCGATGTCATGGAGAACCCGTTATTTTGAAACTCACGCCTATTATCACTTGTTTAAAGAGTATTCTGAACAAGGAGCAAAATGGACTTCTGCCCCAAAACCACCTTTACTAGATTCTCTGTATGATACAAATTATACAGTCCCAAAAGCTGGGGAAGAGATGCGATATGTAATTAACGAATCTGAGGTTGTTTTTGATGCAGCAGATTTCGCGCGTTGCGGTCGAGATATTTTTGTAACAAAAAGTAATGTCACCAATCAGGCTGGTATAAATTGGTTACAAAATCATTTGGGTGACTCATATCGCATTCATATTATTGAGACGCATTCTAAGCAACCTATGCATATCGATACTACATTTGTACCTCTTGCACCTGGAAAAGTCATGATTAATCCAAAATACGTTGATGTTAATAGGTTGCCATCAATTTTAAAATCTTGGGATATTTTGATTGCACCTGAACCCGTCATCGTCGATAGAGGTTTTTTTAGTGAAACTGCTGCTTTGTGTAGCATGTGGTTAAGTATGAATGTTTTAGCACTCGATGAAGAGCGGGTTATATGTGAAAGAAATCAGGAGCCAACAATTCGAGCCTTAAAAGATTGGGGATTTAAGCCAATACCATGTGATTTTTTACACTTTAATCCCTTTGGAGGCGCCTTTCATTGTGCAACTTTAGATGTTAGGCGCCGTGGAACCTTGCAATCTTATTTTTAATCCCTTGCAAATTTGTTTTCAGCTGTTTTAATTGAAGATAAAGTATGAACCCTCCTTCAGAATTCTCAGTACAATTATCTATATGGTTAGTAGCAAACGAATTGTTTTGACAGCTTTCGGTACTCTTGGTGACTTATATCCAGCAATAGCGCTCGCGCAGGAATTACAGACTCGCGGACATCACGTTGTTATTGCGACTAGCGAAGGTTACCGTTCTAAAGTAGAAGAAATTGGTATTAACTTTCATTCCTTGCGCCCTAAATTACCTGCCGAGCTAGGTGCTGAATGGACAAAGCTAATTTTCAATGGAAGGATAAAAAATAAAGAGTTAATGGACTTAGTGTGTTCCAGTCAGCGAGAAACATATGAGGATTTACTTAAAGCAGCGGAGGTAGCTGATTTATTGATATCAATGAACTGCACAGTAGTGGTTGCCCCACTCGTAGCTCAGAAAACAAAAATTCCGTGGATATCTTGCTTCCTAGACCCATATTATGTTGATGACGATATGCTAGGGTTGACACCATTTGCTTGGGTAAATCATGTTTTTATTAAGTTAGTAATGTATTGCTTGTCTTTCGTGCCGTCGGTGCTGTTATTACACAAACATATTTCGCAGTTACGGGCAGAAATCGGGCTTCCACCTGTCAAACTCCACAGGTTTTTGCCAGAGTTATCTTCACCACAACTAATGCTAGCAATGTATTCGCCTGTGATGGCAAGGCTACGAAACAATTATCCTGCCAATATCCAAATAACAGGTTGCGTCTTTTTTGACCGCCTCACCCCCAATCAAAAACTCTCTCAAACACTAGTAGAGTTTTTAGATTCGGGTCCTCCGCCCATTGTTTTTACACTAGGTTCTTCGACTGTTTACTTTGAAGAAGCTCTTAATTTTTACACACAGAGTGTAATTGCTGCTAAAAAATTAGGCTATCGCGCCATTTTACTAGTTGGTAACGCGCCGGAAAATTTGCCATCGGAGCTATTAACAAAAGACATAATTGCCGTTAATTATGCACCGCATTCAGAACTTTTTCCTCGTGCGGCAGCGATTGTGCATCAAGGCGGCATGGGCACAACATCGCAAGCATTGCTGTCCGGAGTTCCTATGTTAGTGGTTGCTCACAGTTACGAACAACCAGACAATGCAGAACGTATTGTTAACTTAGGTATCGGACGCAGGCTCAAGTTACAAACGTATCGTGCCGAGCAGGCGGTGGTTGAGCTAAAAAAATTGCTAACTCAACCTAAATATAAAGCCAAGATATTAAAAGTGCAAAACTGCATTCAGTCGGAAAATGGAATACAAAATGCCTGTGATGCAATTGAAAAACAACTTAAAATAGATGAGGTGGAAAGTGACTTTTATTTCGCCACCTGACCGGAAAAACCTCTTGCCATTTTTCTTCAGTTTTCTTTATAAATACTGGTCTAAAGTAATTTTGCTCGTTCTGAGTTTAATATTTCAACTAGCCTTTGAGTTACTTCTTCCCTTTATTTACCAGTTGATATTTGACCGTGTTATCAGTACTCGTGATTCTAACTTACTCTTAATTTTACTAAGTGTATTGGTTGTTGCCTATATCATTTTTTCCCTAGCAAGCCTTATTCAGGATTATTTCAGTACCCTGATTGGAGCAGGTGTTATTAAAGATATAAGCATAGCAATGTTTAAGCATTTGCAGCACCTCTGTTTAAGTTTTTATGCTGGTATAACAGTGGGCGAACTTATGTCTCGCTTTTCTAGCAATTTGAATGATGTCGAAAGAGTGGTTACAATCGATTTTCCAAAGAGCATTTACAACATTTTTTTGGGGATAGCTAGTACTTTGCTACTCTTCGCTGTAGAATGGCGACTGGCTTTGGTGACAGTGATAGCGTCACCCATAGTCTTAATAGGACCTAATGTATTCGGGTCAAAAGTTAGTAAAAGTAGTTATAAACTAAGACAAGAGGAGGCAAATGTCTTAAGTAAAATCCAAGAAAATATTAGTGCTCAAGCGATGATTCGGAGTTTTGGATTGCAAAAGTCAGAGATATTCAAATTCCAAGAGCAAGCGGCTGTCCTATCACTTAGCAGCAAAAACAGTAACTTCTTCAACCTTTTAATAGGTAGGCTCTCACTCTTAAGCATCTACTTTCTGCAAATATTAATTATTGCTGTAGGCGCCTTCTTAGCTATTCGTGGCGCCCTAACTGCGGGGTCGCTAGTAGGGTTTATTAGCCTTTTATTCAACATGAATGTTGCTATTGATGGCTTAACTCAACAATTTCCATCTCTAGTAAAGGCAACAAGTGGGTTGATACGAATTAAAGAACTGTTGTCAAAGCAAGCTACAATTACAGATACAGCCGAAGCAATAACACTACCACCGCTAGCACAAGGGATTCGGTTTAATAATGTAAGCTTTAGCTATTCAGGAACGCAACCCAACGTAAACAAAATAAGCTTTAAAATTCAAGCTGGTCAGTCTGTGGCTTTTGTTGGTCTTAGTGGTTCTGGCAAAAGTACACTCCTCAACTTACTTATGCGCTTTTACGACCCTAACGAGGGTTCAGTAATAATTGACGGTCACGATATCCGACAAGTTACTCAAGCATCCCTACGGTCACAAATTGGCGTTGTTTTTCAAGAAACGTTCCTTTTCAACACAACAATTCGCGAAAACATTTGCTTGGGTAAGCTCGATGCAACTGATGCCGAAATCGAAGCAGCTGCTAAAGCTGCGGAAATACATGAAAGTATCCTAACTTTTCCTCAGAAATATGACACTATAGTTGGCGAAAGGGGAGGGAAACTCTCAGGTGGTCAGCGACAGCGAATTGCTATAGCACGTGCAATTTTGCGGAATCCTGCAATACTTATACTTGATGAAGCAACTTCCTCGCTAGATGCAGAAACAGAATTCGCCATCAATGCCACTTTAAGAAAGCTAGCAAAAGGACGTACTGTTATCTCTGTCACCCACAGACTTGCTTCTATTATGGATTCAAACTGTATCTTTGTACTTAAAGGAGGAAGAATTATTGAGCAAGGGAATCATACACAGTTACTTTATCTTCAAGGTTTGTATTCGCAGCTTTGGTGGAAACAAAAGGAAATATATAAGAAGCAATCCTAATATTATTATGTCTAAGCATTTTTCACAAAACATTAGTAAATCATTAACAGGTAATGGGCAAAGTAAAAATGCGCGCTCACACGGACTAGCGGAAGTTGGAAACTTTAGGGATAGTTATCAAATATGTAAATACTGGCTTCAATCGCATGGTGGTTGGCCTTTAGAAAAGGAGGATATTCAGCACTATCAAAATATTTTAACGGTATTAAAGGAGATATCTACACTAACAGAAGAAATTGAGATAACAATTCAGTATGAAAAATCAAAAAACAAGAAAATCCTCGAAAAAATACGAGCAATTTTTGTAAAAGAATTTGGAATTAAGTCGGAGCGAGTAATTCCTGAAGCTCATGTTCTTAATGACTTAGAACTAGGCTATTTAGATGCGATAAAATTAGCTATAGCACTAGAGTCAACCTTCAAGATTGAAATTCCATCTCACAGTGCTAAAACACTTTTTACAGTACAACAAATCATTGATTACATTAGCCATAAACCGGGTTTATTTATTGAAATATTGTAATCAAAACGACCATTTCGCGTAGAAACCCGGTTTCTTTGCCTAAGTTTTAAATATATTAGAGGAAATCTATGACTACACATGCAGATGTTTTAATAGTTGGCGCCGGTCTTTCTGGACTTTATGCGGCGAGAATACTGCGACGAGCAGGACTAACGGTTGCGGTTCTCGAAGCTCGCGACCGCATTGGTGGACGGGTATTGAGTCAACGACTATCCAATGGAACAACAATCGATTTAGGTGGGCAGTGGATTGGACCGGGACAAACGCGCGTATATGCCCTGGCTAAGGAGTACGGACTGAAGACGATTGTTTCCCACACTCAAGGGGATAACATATTTTTAGCGGATGGAAAATATCAGCGAACAACTGATACAGTGCCACCAATGTCAGTTCCTGGGAAGCTCGATACTCTCAAATTAGGCTGGCAGTTAGACCGATTGATTAAGCAAATTGCTGTTGTAGACCCGTGCCAGCATCAACGTGCCAAACAGCTCGATAAGCAATCGTTTCGCGAATGGCTACAGCAAAACGCATCCTCCAAAGAAGCACGAGCATTTTGGCTTCATGTAGCTGAAGAAGACTTGTGTGCCAGTGCTGACCGCTTTTCTCCTTTGGAGTGGTTGCAGCAGCTTGCTACAATGGGTGGTTTGGAAGGACTTGAGAAGTCGGGGCATGAATTCTTTGCCGACGGCGCCCAAAACCTAGCACAATGCATGGCTTCAGAACTTGGCGACTGTATCCACACAAACACACCAGTACAAGCTCTCAGGCGCCACGGTCAATTTGTTCAGGTAATAACAGCTAGAGGTGAATTTTTAGGAAAACGGGTGATCCTAGCCTTACCACCTCAACTGATTGAGTCGATTTCATTTGACGATAGTTTGACTAACCGACCCGTGAACAAGCCAAAAGATAGGATACTGGGGCAAGTTACCAAAACTCTGATTGTTTATGACCATGCTTGGTGGCGAGATAAAGGTTTAAGCGGCGTTGCTAGCACCCCCACAGAACTCATTAGTACTCTAGTAGATAGTTCAGACTTTGATGGAAAACCAGGCATTCTGGCTGCTTTTAGTAGCGGACAGCGCGCGGTGGAGTTGAGTTTGATGGACGACGAAACTCGTTATAAGGCAGTGTTATCTTACGTAGAGAATGTCTTAGGTAAGGCATCTGGACAACTCACAGACATCGTTTCAATCGATTGGACATCTGAAAAATGGTCTCAAGGGGGCTATGCTTCGCGCAGAGCTATCGGTGGCTGGAGCGAGCCGGAACATACCCTAACGTCTCCCTTTAACGGTATTCACTTTGCGGGCGCCGAAACGGCGACAGAGTGGCGCAGCTTTATGGAAGGAGCGCTTCAATCTGGGGAACGAGCTAGTGAGGAAGTTTTGAATGCGCTATCAGCCGAAGTTGTAGCATAGGCGTCCTCGCCTGTCCGTCTATATGTAGGACAGGCGGGACGCCTATCGTGCGGGATAATTTATTTCTCGAACCACTTTAAAACCACCACCGCGACACGTCTTGAATAGCAGAAGCTGTGTCTTTTACTCCTTGTTCGCCACCCAAAGTAAATATAACAGGAGTTAATGCGTTTATATCCCTAAGTAAATGTGGGCGAGTACGAAGAGATAAGATGTGAAGAGTATCTCGCCAGTGAGAAAAAAGTTCAGTTTTTTGTATTTGTACAAGTTTATCAGCCAAACTACTTAGAACATCCGCGCGATAGTACTCATCGTTAATTAGCCTAGCAGCAGCCAGTGCCTTTGGTAATTTATCAGCTGAACTACTTAGGATGGCGCCATACTCGTCAGGTTGAATCTGCCTAGCAACAGCTGATGCTTCTGGTAACAATTCTCGTGGCAGTTTATCAGCCAAACTACTTAAGGCATAGTCGCGATACTCCTCATCTTGAATCTGCCTAGCAGCAGCCAGTGCTTCTGGTAACAATTCTTGTGGCAGTTTATCAGCCAAACTACTTAGAACACAGTCGCGATACTCCTCATCTTGAATCTGCCTAGCAGCAGCCAGTGCCTCTGGTAATATTTCTGGCAGTTTATCAGCTAAACTACTTAAGGCTTTGGCGCGATAGTACTCATCTTGAATCTGCCTAGCAGCAGCCAGTGCCTCTGGTAACAATTCTTGTGGCAGTTTATCAGCTAAACTGCTTAGGGCATAGTCGCGATAGTACTCATCTTGAATCTGCCTAGCAGCAGCCAGTGCCTCTGATAACAATTCTCGTGACAGTTTATTAACCAAACTACTTATTATACAGTCGCGATAGTACTCATCTTGAATTTGCCTAGCAGCAGCTAGTGCCTCTGGTAATATTTCTGGCAGTTTATTAACCAAACTACTCAGAGCTTCAGCTCGATAGTACTCATCTTGAATTTGTCTAGCAGCAGCTAGTGCCTCTGGTAACAATTCTCGTGGCAGTTTATCAACCAAACTACTTAAGGTATCCGCGCGATACTTATCCTGAATCTGTTTAACAGCAGGCGGCGCCTCTGGTAACAATTCTCGTGGCAATTTATCAGCTAAACTACTTAGAGCATCGGCGCGACTATACTCATCTTGAATCTGCCTAGCAGCAGCTAGTGCTTTCGACAGTGCTAGTTCTTTTAGACGTGATGGCAAATAATTGGCTAGCTTAATAAGCAACTTTGCTTTTTGCTCTTTCTTCGAGCTTTGTAACACATGAGCAAGTCCTTGTTCTTTTGTCCATACTTCTTTTTGAACTAACGCAATCAGCAGTTCTGCTGGTAAATCGGCTGCCAGACTGTTAAGCGATGCAATAATTAAAGCATAGCGACATTGCAATCCAATTATAGATGGCATGTTTGCGTTGCTGTGTTTATCATCTTCCGCTAGCTTTAAAGCACGCCTCACATCAGTTACAAAGTTGGCAACTTGTCCTAGTTTTTCGCAAGCTTCATACCAGCCATTACCTCCCGTTTCTGATTCAGAGCGCAACAATTTATGAATTTCTTCTATCTTTTGGGCTTTTTCCAAATGCCAAACTAGATGCTGATGGATATAACCATCATTGGGAAGGGTGTGCCAGAGGTTATTATTAATTAAATGTCGGTATTTATCCAAAAAAGTAGCGTGAGCAACTCTTAGAGTTTTACCTAATCCTGGTAAATTACCGCCAGAAGGTTTTTCTTTTGCGGTTAACAAATTACGCGCGAGGTCATAAAATAAGTCGTGTAAACGGTAGGTAGGTGTTTTATCAGGCAAAGGAACACCAGGCAATAATAGCGCTTTTGAATGCAAGTACTGTAGTTCATCATCAGCAAAGCTAGACGAATCCATATCCCAAAGCGTTACAACCATTTTCTGAGCAATGTTGACATCCTCCGCTAATATCCCCAGCCAAATAAAATTTTCGCGCGTTTCTTCTGACAATTGCTGTACGCTTAAATTAAATAATGCAGTTAAACTTAAGCGTTTCAAAGAAATTTCATCATCAGCATCTTTAGTCTCCGAGTCGTCCAATGTTTTTAACCGGGCTACTTCTTGCTGCATATTTTGTAGTAAAACTTTCCAAGAAGTACAATCAGCAACTTGTGCAGCAATTAAATCTAGTGCTAGAGGTAGATAACCAACCAATGCTGCTAAAATTTCAGCATCATGAATTTCTGCGTCATCCAGGTCACGCCCTAACTTCTTGGTCAGCAGTTCCATCGCTTGTTCTGGCTTCATTACATTTATAGAATACTTACTCGCTTCGAGAAGGGCGATTTCTTCTAAGCGGGTTGTTACCAAAACTTGACACTTAGCTCCACCAACATTAAACGCTTGTGCATCTTCTATATTCCAAGCATCGTCTACCACTAGCAGCACTTGTTTGTCATAAAGCAGGGTACGCAGATGGTCAGAGGTCGCTTCTACATTAGTAGCTTTAAAATTATAGTCTCCCAACGCCTGTACCCACCCACTAAGGAGAGATAAAAGATTTGGTTCGTGACCTAAAGTTGCCCAGAGAATACCATCACTAAACTGAGCTTGTACTTCTGTGTCGTGCGCTAAAGCCGTTGTTAAAATAGATTTACCTATTGCACCCAAACCGTGAATGACTGTAACTACCGAAGTCAGTGCATTTTCCGACTCTGTTAGCAAACATTTTTTCAATTTTTGGCTATATTCAGGACGATCAATATAGTATTTTGGTAGAGGTGGCGCCTGGAAAGGTTTATCTACGGGACGACGGTAATTAATAGGCAACTCACATAAAGCCACACCTACACTAATGTTGTTATCACCCTTACCATTTTGTCCAACATTTGTACTGTTAGAAGTTATTTGTTTTACTTTTGATACTTGAAAATTTCGGTACTTGTCAAATGACGTACCACAGTATGAACAGAAATTGAAATTAGACGGGTTGTTCTGTCCACAACTCGTACAAGTTTGTACTAATTGTTGACCACAGTCAGAACAAAAATTAACATTATTAGTTGGATTCTTATAACCACAACTTTTACAAAAATAGCGCTCCATATTTTGAGTCTAAATTTAGGTATTAATTGTTACATTTTTTGACGTTGGATAAATACAATTTAGGGTTTTTTTTCAATACTCGCAAAACAACAAATGTACGAACCTATATTTCTATAGGGATGGTCTGGGCAAATTTATGCGCTCTTTTTCAATTTCTCAAAATTAATGACATCCCAATGATGAACTTTCTAACTCGCGTGGCGCCACTGTGGGAGGCTTAACTGTAAGTGTTACTTCGCCATTTTCCATTATCCAGCTTTGCGCTTCCACAATTTGAGTAGGGTATGAAGAATTATTATCTCGTTTTTGGTTCCTTATTTCTTGCGTTTCCCTTTGTACACCAGTAAGGCGCCAATCTTCCCACACCGCATTATTATCAAGTGCGTTATCGGGAGAAGTAGGTAAACCACCACGTCCAGTGTAAGTAAAGCTACTTTTAGCCGTTCTCACACAAACATTATCATCTACTAAACGCGCGATATCCACTATATCTATTTTTAAGGGAACTAATCCTCTGCGAGGATCAACATCAGGGTCATTAATTTGCAGTGTACCACTAAGTTGTGGAGTGGCGCCCTTAACAGTAATATCACTTGTTTGTGGGTTAGGTTCTTCTCTGCGTTGAATACCAAAGATACCAGCAGCATCGATAGAAATTTTGCCACCACGAAAGTTAAGAGAGTCAGCACGAATGTCGCTATTTTCTTTTTCGACGGCGACGATAAAACCATTTTTAGCATTGATGTTTATATTACCGCCAGTAATATTGTCTCCACTAGCGTTAGTCGTGATGCTACTACCGCGACGCAGTAGTAATAGGGGTGAATTAATAAAGATATCTCCCCCTCCACCTGTGGTGTTAGCACTAATAGTTGCCTCGTTATTTAAAAGGATAGAATTAGATGTAGCTGTTATGGCGCCTGCACTACCTAACCCTTGACTGTTTGCAGTTACTTCAGCATTATCCCCCATAGTTAACGACCCACTAGTGATGTTAATGTTTCCTCCCTTGCCTGTGGAGTCTTTGAAGGTGTTGGCAAATAGACCGCTAGAAGCTCCTGTTTCTATAAAATTGTTGGCAATTAATTGTAATTGCTCTGGGTCTGGGCGGATACGCTCTTCATTTGCCTGAACTTGGGCAACGCGAGTGTTGTATTTCTGGTCAATACCAGAGATAGTCATCCGGTCTTTTGTGTTAATCGAGATATTACCTGCTTGTCCCTTACCTGTTGTTGTTGTAACTAATTGTCCACCATTTATTGCCTCAAAATATTTAGTATTCACGGTAATATTGCCACCTTTCCCATCTCCACGGGTGCGAGCGCTTAAACCTGCTGAATCTGCAATTCGGAATGTCTCAGTATTAATATTGATGTCACGAGCATCAAAAGAAGTATCGGTACTTGTAAATAATCCGCTAGCTAATCCACTAATAGGGCTATTGCCTGAGATATCAACAACTTTCGTATCAATATTAATACTTCCTGCAACACCTTCTCCCTGAGTACTGGCTTTGATCAAGGCGCCGTCCTTTAGCACTAAAGAATTAGCTTTAATTGAAAGGTTTCCACCTGGACCTTTTCCCGTTGGCAGCACTCCTAGTGTAATTCTTGTTGATTCTCCAGTAGGAGCAGTAATAGCTTCAGTTTTGCCTCCAATTAGCGAGACGGAACCATCAACTATTAAATTGATATTTGCTGCCTCTTGCGCTGTTCCACCCTTATCTAAATCCGCTCTCAATGCAGCATTACCCGTCATTAAAAACTCTCCTGCTTGAATTGTAATGTTGCCCGAATTGCCCTGCGCTCTGGTGTTGGTCGCTATTTGACTAGTGAGTGCCGCAGAAAATAACCCAGTAGTTTTAATTTTGATATTACCTGCATTGCCTACCGCGTTTTCTAGAGCTTGGGCATACACTCCGGCGCCATTATCAAGAGAGACTGAGTTGGCTGTGATATTAATATTTCCACTATTACCAATCGCCCCTGTACCCACACTGCTAAAAATTGCACTAGGAAATATATCCCTAATGCCTTCGAGCTTTACTGCACCTGTTACATCAACGTTGACATCTCCTGCATTTCCTCTTCCAGCTGGTTTATCATTAGATGCCTCACGTACCAAGGTTAATATTTGGGCGCCATCTTTGAGCGAAAGTGAAGCTGCGTTGATTTCGACCTTGCCTCCATTACCAACTGCTCCTGATTCCACAGTGCTGAAAATTCTTCCGTTGACAAGAGACACAGAGTCGGTTGCATTGACAAACACGCTGCCAGCAGTGCCACTACCAAATGTAGAAGTAATTAATTGAGCATTATTGGTCAGAGAAACAGAAGGAGCTTTAATTAAAATATTCCCTCCTTTGCCGTCGCCAAAGGTGTTACTGGAAATGTTACCATTGCTTAAAACGAAAGGCACCCCTGTATCAATAGTAATGTCTCCCGAACCTTTCGCTCCTTGAGAGTCTATCCCATCAACTTTAACTGTATTATTGGCTTGTAAACTAATTGTGCCTCCAACTTGTCGTCTAATATTATCATCAGATGCCGAAGCCGATAATAAAATGCCTGTGTTAATAGTGTTGGAAGCTTTAAGTTGAATTGTACCACCCGAACCTGGCGTGCCACGGTCAGAACGCGAGCTAACATCTAAACGTCCAGTGAGAATGCTACCATTTTTAGCTTCAAGCTTGATTGCACCACCATTACCTGCGGTTTCTTGAAAAGAAAGCGAGTAAGAGAAAGAATCACCATTAATATTCATGTTGTTGTCAGCAATTATCTTAACGTCACCCCCTTTTTTCCCTTGACCAGCGGCATTAGGAGAAAATGAGGAAGAGTTCCAGGCGCCACCGACAAAATCAACAGGCCCTGCGTTCCAAGTGTCAGTGACGTTTATGCTATCGGTGGCTTGCAAATTAATGGTGCCTCCCGAACCAGCACTACCAGAGGCAGAATATGAGGCAGAAAACAAACTGCCAGTGTTTATACTGCCGTTAGCTTTCAAGTCAATAGCACCTCCATCACCCGCGTTACTAGAAGACAAAGATTGTGACGAAGAGTTTAAAATTTGGGTGGTAATGTTGCCATTGGCTGTTAAGGTTATTGCGCCACCATTTCCAAAAGAACCAGACGTGGAAGTATCTGTCTTGCCGTTAATATCAATATTCTTAAAAGCAGAAATTTGAACATTTCCGCCGTTGTTAGTCAGCGTACTCGCGTTCAAAAAGCCTGTACTTACTGTTCCCTTTGTACTGTTAATAATAATATTCCCACTATTATTACCAACTCCAGGTCGATTCGAGTAAGATAACAAGCTACCCGTTTTGATGTCGTTACTAGCTTGAAGATTAATGGCGCCTCCGCTTCCTCCTCCTCCTAGTATGCCAGAGTACGAGTTCGCTGCTAGAAAGTCTGTAGTAATAGCACCATTAAGTGCAGATAGACTAATTGTACCTCCCTGACCTCCACTGCCAGACTCGGAGTACGAGGAAGAATTGAAAGCGTTTGTGATAATATTACCCGTTGTAGCAGTAAGATTAATGGCGCCACCATTTCCAAAAGAACCAAACGTCGATGTATCTGTTTTGCCTTCTATATTAATATTCTTAAAAGCAGAAATTTGAACAGTTCCGCCGTTGCTAGTCAATGTGCTTGCGTCTAAAAAGCCTGTACTCACTGTCCCCTTTGTACTGTTAATAGTAATATTCCCACTATTATTGCCAACTAATGGTTGATTAGAGAAAGATAACAAGTCACCCGTTTTAATGTCGTTACTAGCTTGAAGGTTAATGGCGCCTCCGCTTCCTCCTCCTCCTAGTATGCCAGAGCGCGAGTTCGATGCCAGAAAGTCTGTAGTAATGCTGCCATTAACTGCAGATAGACTAATTGTACCTCCCTGACCTGCACTGCCAGACTCGGAGTATGAGGAAGAGTTGAGAGCGTTTGTGATAATATTACCCGCTGTAGCAGTGAGACTAATGGCGCCACCATTTTCTGCATTTTGAAAATTAAGTTCAGATGAAGAGTTTAAAATGCCAGTGTTTATGTTGTTGGCAGCATTTAGAGTAATTCTACCCCCATTAGAGGCGCCATTTCTTGTGTCCAGGATTTGTCCTTTTGTGGTAATTGACCCAGCACTGTTAATATTAATTTCACCTCCATTAGTAGTAATTCTTTTAGTGCTTACATCTCCCCGTGTTGTTGTTAAGCTAACTATCCCCCCTGCATTATTAAATGGCTGTAAAATAACGTTTCCATCTAAAGTAATTCCTTGTGGTACAGTTCCACTCTTCAATGCAGGTACTGAGCCATAATTAACACCTTCATAATTTAGAGTATTCTGCCCAGAGCGCATGATTAACGCTGTACTATTATTTAAAGTTTCGGTGTCTTTTCCAATAGCTGTACTAGTATCTGGTTTAATAATATTTATATCACCTTGAAAACGAATATTACCTTTGCTTTCGACTAATAACGAAGCTCCTGTGTAGTTAGCTGCAATATCTACGTCACCATTGCTACTAATAATCGGGTTATAAAAGCTGACAAAGTTTGCTAGTCCCCCTGATACACTAGAGAGCGAAAAATTTCCACCATTTGCAAAGCTCGCGTCAAGAGAGATAGAGCCATCACTGATTAAGCTTAAATTTCCCCCACTTATAAATGGTATTTGTGTTGGGTGATTGAGTGCTAGAATATCAATTCCTTGATTTCCCCTAATTGTAAGATTGGCGCCACTTGAAGCTAAAAACGGATTTGTCACATTATCTCGCACTCGTATTGTATCAGTGGCGAAGAGTGTTAAATCTCTGCCTGCTTTTAATTGTCCCTGTAAATCAAGCTTGTCAGCTACTAGCGTCAGGTCTTCTTGGGATGTTAAATTTCCAGTATTAGTAATAGTTGCACCTGGCTGACTTGCTCCGTATTGCAACCCCGGTGTAATATTTACTCTCAGTAATGGCGGTGCTTGTGGATTAGTAGCACTGAAAGTGGCGCCATTAGCAAATTTAAAACTGCTGGCTGTAGTTGCAGAAAATGAACCACCAATATTAACCCTTGCATTTTGTCCAAAAATAATGCCATTAGGATTGAGCAGGAATAAGTTTGCTGTACCGTTTGCGCGAATTAAACCGTCGATATTAGAAATTGACTTACCTGTTACTCGTGTAAGGATGTTCTGAATGTCAAGTGCATTGTTAAAGAAGGCAGTACTGCTAGTGGGGACGGAAAATTCGGAAAAGCTGTGGAATAAATTGCTACCCGCGCGCGTTCCTCCTTCTATTATTCTAGTGTCGTCTTCTAACTTGACATTGGAATTATTGGGGAGTGTGCTATCTGGTGTAATTTGAGCAAGCGCGCAGTTAGCAGACAATATTATCGCAAACTGACTTAAGGCTTGCGCGATGGCAATTCCTAGTTTGTTGAGGCACCTTAAATTCATATTTTTACCCAACATAGCATCCCCCAAAAGAAGTAAAAAAAGACTATTTAATTCTTTATGCTCCAACCTAATATTAACTGGATATTGTTACAATTGAAATTTAGTGCTTATTGTTACAATCAATACTAAGTGCGTGACGCTAGAAGACCCGTAACTACGTTGAGGTTTTTACTTCATGACATATTTAGTTGAAATTGGGTCTAATTATTTTTAAATTCATGCATAATTCAGACTTGTACTTGCCAAGAGTGTATATAGAAGGCAATCAAACAATTGTTTTTTCCATTAAACACAAAAACGGAGAAACAAAAATGTCTATTAACAGCCGAACACAAGCGAATCAAAAAGCATTTCAAGAATTTTTTAATTTTTTTAACCATTTACGGGGCTTTTTGTTAAAAATATTAGTTTTAAGGGTTTATTAATTAATAGGATGGAGTTCAAGTAGATATGCAGATAAATTAAACTTTTTAGTTCTTTTTCTTCAGGGCGCCTGCTAAGTATACAGAATTGAATATAACAAGCTTGCTCTTTGGAATAGGTGAAATCAAAATATGCAATTTTTTACGATGATTTTAAATATGTTACAAAAGTTAATAATTGATTCGTTGCATAAACTAGCTCTCCTTGTGCCTATAGTCATATTGAACGGCAATATCCACAGAGTTGGGTTCCTCCAACGTCACTTCACTCCGGACGCGGGAAACCCCCGCACGTAAGTGACTCCCCAACCTACATATAAATGATTAAGGGGCGCCTATGCAATTTAAGTGGTTACAACAAGCTAAATTTGCTTTTTATGTCCTATTTTTTACCATTCAATATCCGGGCTTTTGTAACGCGCAAATAATTCCGGATGCAACATTGCCTACTCAGTCTACTGTACAGTTGCAGGATAATACGCAATTAATTGAAGGTGGAACGCGCGCTGGTAACAATTTATTCCATAGTTTTTCAGAATTTTCTGTACCAAATAATAGTACAGCTTTTTTTAATAATCCTGCGGATGTTCAAAATATTTTAACTAGGGTAACAGGTAGCGCGCGCTCTGATATTAACGGTATAATCAAAGCTAATGATTCTGCAAATTTATTTTTGATAAATCCGAACGGAATTATATTTGGTCTTAACGCGCGGTTGGATATTGGTGGTTCGTTTATAGGGAGTACAGCAAACGCAATTGGATTTGGAAGGAGCGGAAATTTTAGTGCAACGAACCCAGAAGCACCATCCCCTTTATTGACAATAAATCCTTCGGCGTTGTTATTTAGTCAAATTCAAAGAAGTTCGATTGAAACTAGCTCGGTTGCAAGTGATGGTAGAAATCCGTCAAACGCATTTGAGGCTAGAGGTTTGCGCGTGGATGATGGTAAAAGCTTACTATTAGTCGGCGGTGATGTCAGTGTCAATGGTGGGGGACTGTATGCTTTTGGTGGACGAGTTGAGTTAGGGGGTTTAGCAGGTGTAGGAACCGTTGGGTTGAATGGGGATGGTGGTAATTTTAGCTTGACGTGGACGGATGGCATACAAAGAAGTGATATTTCTCTGAGTAATAATGCTCTTGTAAATGTGCGCGCGGGTAATGGTGGAAGTATTGGGGTTAATGCAAACAATTTAGATATGACAGAAAACAGTCAGGTATTAGCTGGAATAGAAAGCAGGCTGGGTTCTGATAATAGTAAAGCGGGGAGTATTGATATTAATGCAACAAGAACAGTTTCTCTCGAACAGAGCAGTGGCATTTTTAATGATGTACAAGCGAACGCTTTGGGGCAAGGAGGTGATGTCAATATAAGAGCTAACACCTTGAGATTAGCTTCAGGGGGAGAAGTTAGTGCTAGTACATTAGGTGTGGGTCAAGGTGGAGATTTAAACATTAATACTGGCGCTGGTAGAGTAGAAGTAATTGGTACATCAAGCAGTAGGTATGGTGGTAGTATTTTTGCTTCTGCTTATTCAACCGCAACTGGAGCAGCAGGAAACTTGACAATTAAGACTGGTGAGTTGATAGTACAAAATGGTGGACAAGTGGTTTCTGGTACATTTGGTGCAGGTCAGGGTGGAAATTTGACAGTTGATGCTACTCGGAAGGTGGAATTGACTGGTGTAGATAATACTTCTAATAATAACCCTAGTGCTTTGTTTGCTGGACAGAATCGAACAGACGCAACAGGAAATGCAGGAAGGTTAACAATAGATACCCCTTTGTTACGAGTCCTTGATCGAGCAATTGTTAGCGCTGGTACATCTGGAGCAGGTCGAGGTGGAGATTTGACAATAAATACTGACCAGTTGATAGTCCAAAATGGAGGACGAGTTGATGCTAGCACATCTGGTGCAGGTGATTCTGGAAATATCAACATTAATTCGACTCGAACAGTACAACTCAGCGGTACTTCCGTCGATGGTAAGTCTCGTAGTGGTTTGCTAACTGTGGCTGATCTTCGTGCAAGTGGGAAAGCAGGTGATATTACAGTTCAAACAGGAGAGTTACTAGTTGAGAACGGTGCAGAGGTTAGTGCTAAGACTTTTAGTCCGGGTAATGCAGGAAAGTTAACTGTGACTGCGACAAATAAAGTGGAACTAGTTGGTGTAAGTCGCCGCAATAGTAATGATACTAGCGGTTTATTTACTGAGACAGGACCTGGGCGAACAGGAGATGCAGGAAGTTTAACAATAAATACCCCTTTGTTGCGAGTTCTTGATGGAGCAAAAATTAATGCTAGTACATTTGGTACGGGTCAGGGTGGAAATCTCAACATTAATTCGACTCGAACAGTACAACTCAGTGGTACTTCCGTCGATGGTGAGTCTCGCAGTGGTTTGCTAACTGTGGCTTATCGTAATGCAAGTGGAAAAGCAGGTGATATTACAGTTCAAACAGGAGAGTTATTAGTTGAGAACGGTGCAGAGGTTAGTGCTAAGACTTTTAGTCCGGGTAATGCAGGAAAGTTAAGTGTGACTGCGACAAATAAAGTAGAACTAGTTGGTGTAAGTCCTCACAATAGTAATGATACTAGCGGTTTATTTACTCAGACAGGAGATGGGCGAACAGGAGATGCAGGAATTTTAACAATTAATACCCCTTTGTTACGAGTTCTTGATGGAGCATATGTTAGCGCTAGTACATCTGGTGCCGGTCGAGGTGGAGATTTGAATATTAATACTGGCGCTGGCAGAGTAGAAGTAATTGGTACACCAAGCAGTGGTGACCCTAGTAGTATTAAAGCTCAAGCTGAGTCAACTGCAACAGGAGCAGCAGGAAACTTGACAATTAATACTGGTGAGTTGATAGTCCAAAATGGAGGACGAGTTGATGCTAGTACATTTGGTGCGGGTCAGGGTGGAAATCTCAACATTAATTCGACTCGAACAGTACAACTCAGTGGTACTTCCGTCGATGGTAAGTCTCGCAGTGGTTTGCTAACTGTGGCTTATCGTAATGCAAGTAGAAAAGCAGGTGATATTACAGTTCAAACAGGAGAGTTATTAGTTGAGAACGGTGCAGAGGTTAGTGCTAAGACTTTTAGTCCGGGTAATGCAGGAAAGTTAACTGTAATTGCGACAAATAAAGTAGAACTAGCTGGTGTAAGTCCTCACAATAGTAATGATACTAGCGGTTTATTTACTCAGACAGGAGATGGGCGAACAGGAGATGCAGGAAGTTTAACAATTAATACCCCTTTGTTGCAAGTCAAAGATGGAGCATATGTTAGCGCTAGTACATCTGGTGCCGGTCGAGGTGGAGATTTGAATATTAATACTGGCGCTGGCAGAGTAGAAGTAATTGGTACATCAAGTAGTGGTAACCCTAGTAGTGTTGATGCTCAAACTAATCCAAGAGCTTTAGGAAAAGCAGGAAACTTGACAATTAATACTGGTGAGTTGATAGTACAAAATGGGGGACAAATTCGTGCTATTACATCAGGTGCGGGTACTGGTGGAAATCTGACAGTTGATGCGACATCAAAGGTGGAATTGATTGGTCGAAATACTGTTGATAGTAGGTTTCCCAGTGGTTTGTTTACTCAACAGAATAACCAACGTGCAACAGGAAATGCAGGAAATTTAACAATCAATACACCTTTATTGCGAGTTCTTGATAAAGCATATGTTAGCGCTGGTACATTTGGTGCTGGTCGAGGTGGAGATTTGACAATCAATGTTGGTGAGTTGTTAGTCAAAAATGAAGCAGTAATAACTGCACGAAGTTTGGGAACTGGAACTGCAGGTAACTTAACTATAGATGCTAACTCCATCAATTTAGACAACAACGCCTTACTCACTGCAAACACCTTCAGTAATAAAACGGATGTTACCCAAGCCACAATTAAGATTAATTCCGCAGATTTAATCATGCGTCGTGGTAGCCAGATTACCACTAACGCATTTGGTTCTGAGGTTATTGGTGGCAATATCAATATCAACACAGACGTATTAGCTTTATTACAAGGCAGTAACATTACCGCCAACTCTCTTAACTCTCGCGGTGGTAATATTAATATCAAAACTCAAGGTCTTTTTCGCAGTTTAGATAGCAGCATTACAGCCACTGGAGCAACTAGCGCATTAAGTGGTAATATCAATATTACTACCTTGGCAGACCCTAGTAAAGATTTAGTGCCTTTAACAGTAGATGTTGTTGATGTTGCTCGGCTAGTCGATGATAATATTTGCGTGCGTACCGCAAATAGTAGTTTCACAGTAATAGGACGTGGTGGTATACCTTCTTCTCCAGATAATCCCGCAGTTAGTAATTCTTCTTGGGAAGATTGGCGCCTGTTGGAAGTATCGAAACAACAAAGGAGTGTAACAGTCCGAAATACTCCTATCTCAAATACTTCCTCATCTATTTCTAATCAAATTGTTGAAGCGCAGCGATGGGTAATTGATAAAGACGGTAGTGTTATATTGACGGCTGCTTATCCTGTTAGTTTATCCCAAAATAATGTATTATCTCAATGCCAGTAGGTTGGGTGGAGGAACGGAACCCAACTACAATAGTTTAATATTTACTCTATAAATCAACTCTTAGAAAACTATATTGCTAAATTTATGACATCTAAAATCTTCTTAGTACTGTTTGGAATAATTTTAAGTTTGGGTATTCACCTGTTCCCTATTGATATTGTTTCCGCAAATACTAAAATAGTACAAACTCCTGTACTAGAAAAGATGCAGCAGGGTAAAACTTTATATCAAGCAGGACAGTTTGCTGATGCTGCTTCTCATTTAAAGCAAGTAGCGCGCGCTTATGAATTACAAGGAGATTTTAGTAATGAAGCTTTAGCATTAAATTATCTTTCTTTAACTCAACAAAAACTTGGAGATTGGAACGGCGCCAGTGAATCTGTTACAAATAGTCTTAATATATTAAACAAGTTAAATTTAAATTCACATGACAGTAAACATGTTCTAGCTCTAGCTTTTAATACTCAAGGAAGTTTACTACTTGCACGCGGAGAAACTGAAAAAGCTATTGAGTCTTGGCAAAAAGCTGTAAATATTTATACTGAAATTAATGATGATACTGGTCGTATTGGCAGCTTAATTAACAAAGCAAATGCTTACCAAGCATTAGGATTTTACCGACGCTCTGTGTCAGTTTTTGAATCAGTAGAAAAAGATTTACTATCCTCAGCAAATTCTCCGTTAAAAGTTGCTGGTTTGCGAAGTTTAGGGAACGTTCTCCAAGCAACAGGTAAATTTGATGAATCGCAGAAAATGTTAAAGCAAAGTTTAATCGCAGCACAACAATTACAATCTGCTTCGGAAGAAAGTGCGACTTTGCTCTCATTGGGTAATTTATATTTAGCAAAAGCTAAAACAAAATTACCACTAAATAACGCTTTTCATCAGAATTATACACCATTACGCTGCAATGCAATTACTGCTATTTCAGACAATGCAAAAAAAGATTACGCTCAGTCACTCGATTTTTATCAAAAAAGTCTCAATAAATCTACATCAAAAATAACCAAAGTTCAAGTACAGCTTAATATTTTAAGTGTACCTCCAGAACTTAGGCAAAAGCCAATAACACAAGAAATTGCAGCGATAAAATCAGAAATAACTACATTAACTCCCAGTCGAGCCGCAGTTTATGCTAAAGTTAAATTTGCCCGTAACTTAGCATGTCTAAACCCCTCCCTCCTGACTCCTAACTCCTTTCCTCCTGAAATTATAGAATTATTGAAAGGCGCCGTTCAACAAAGTCAAGAATTGAAGGATGCGCGCGCTCTTAGTTTTGCTTTGGGTAATTTAGGTCAAATGTATGAGCTACAAAAAGAATATAATCTTGCCAAACAATATACTGAGTCTGCTTTAACACTTGCTCAGTCAATTAATGCACCGGATATTACTTACCAGTGGCAGTGGCAGTTAGGTCGGTTAAACTATTTACAAAACAATATTTCAGCGGCAACAGCAGCATATCAAAACGCAGTTACTACGTTAAAATCAATACGTAATGATTTGGTAAGTCTAAGTACTGAAGCTCAATTCGATTTTCGTGATGAGGTTGAGCCAGTATATCGTCAGTTAGTTAGTTTATTATTAAATCAAGATGCATCAGGTAAAGTAAATCAAAAGAATTTAATTCAAGCGCGCGATGTTATCGAAGCTTTACAATTAGCTGAATTAGACAACTTTTTCCGCGATGCTTGTAATATTGTTCAACAAACACCAATTGACGAAATTGTTGATAATGCAAATCCAGCAACAGCAGTTTTTTACCCAATTATTTTGGCTAACCGCATCGAAGTTATTGTTAAATTACCAAAACAAAAAGATTTACTGCATTATACTACACAAACATCAAATCAAGTTGAAGATGATTTAGAAACATTTCTTAAACAGTTACAACAAAGCTATACGCGCAAAGAACGCAATCAACTTGCACTTAAAATTTATAATTGGATAATTAAAGGCGCCGAGAAAGACCTAGAGCGTTTACAAGTTAAAAATTTAGTATTCGTACTAGATGGTGCATTACGAAACATTCCAATGGCAGCATTGTACGATGGTAAGCAATATTTAATCGAGAAGTATAGTGTTGCATTATCACCAGGTTTACGGTTAATAGAGCCAAATGCAAAAAAACGACGTTTTGAAGCTTTAGCTGGAGGGTTAACGAAATCAGTTGAAAATTTTCCTGCCTTAACAAACGTTGAAAATGAGATAAAAAAAATTAAATCTATTTTTCCTTCAACGTCACTTCTTAATCAAGAATTTACTAATGCAAATATTGAACAAAAAATCAGTTCTGATGCATATGAAGTAGTTCACTTAGCAACTCATGGTCAATTTAGTTCGCAACTAGGAAATACATTTATTCTAGCTTGGAACGATAGAATAGATATTAAAGAATTGCGTGGTATACTCCAAACTAGAGAACAAATTGTTGGACGTTCATCTAATGTACCTAACCCGATCGAATTATTAGTATTGAGTGCTTGCCAAACCGCTACAGGTGATAGACGAGCAGCACTAGGACTAGCTGGAGTTGCCGTGCGTTCCGGTGCCCGCAGTACACTTGCATCATTATGGTCAGTTGGAGATGAATCTACTGCTGACTTAATGGGTAAATTTTATGAAGAGTTAGCCAACAACCCCGATATTACTAAATCAAAAGCTTTACAACTAGCTCAACAATATATATTACAAAAAAAACCACACCCACGTTATTGGGCGCCATACGTTTTAATTGGTAATTGGTTGTAACAATGTTGCCATAAACTATTTAGCGTAACAGTAGGTGGTGTCGCTGTAAATTCTATTTCGCCTTTCTTATTCTTTATCCAACTAGTTGCTTCAACGATAGGTTCTGGTATGGTATGTTTTGTTGTGATTGGTTTTTTGGCAGTAGTTGGGCGACGCTCATATGGCACAGTAGTGAGGCGCCAATCTTCCCACAGAGCATCACTATTCAGTGCGTTATCGGGAGAGGGAGATAAACCACCACGTCCGATATAAGTGAAACTACTTTTAGCAGTTCTCGCACACATATTATCGTCCACTAAACTGGCAACATCTACCAAACGTATTTTTAAGGGAACTAATCCTCTTCTGGGGTCAACATCAGGTATGTTAAATATTACAGTACCAGATGCACCAAATTGTGAACTAGCAGTAATATCGCTTGTAAGTAGATTTTCAAGTTCGCGAAATTGAGTGCCATAGATACCAGATGCGTTGACTTGGACTCTACCACCACTGCCTGTGTAAGCATTAGCAGTAATGTCACTATTTTCGTTCGGGACAGCGACTATAAAGCCGTTAGGAGCGTTGATATTAATGTTACCGCCATCGCCACCTGTACCAGCAGTACCCGCAGAGGTAGAAATTCGGCTACCACGACGCAGCAGCAGCAAGTCGGCGAAGTTTAGAATAATATTACCGCCACTACCTAATGCCGATTCAGCGTTCAACCGGGCGGTGTTGTCTAAACGAATTTGAGATGTGGTAACATCAATGTTACCTGCGCTACCTGTGCTTTGAGCAAGCACAAGCAAACCAGTAAAAGCTTCAATAGGTGCAACTGCTGTGCCAAAGGGAGCAACTCGGTCATTGAAAGCGCGATTGCTACTATTAATAATAACTTTGTCTGTGGCATTAATTGTAATTTTCCCGGCATTTCCAGCGCTAGAAGAAGTAGAGAGAACCTGTCCACCATTAAGAATTTCAGCCTGTTTCACGCCTAGGGTAATACTGCCACCATCGCTATTATTTTCGGTTCGCGCGTCTAACACCGCACCATCTGATATACGCAAATTTTGAGTACTGACAGTGATGTTGCCACCCTTGCCTGTGGAATCGGAATCTGTAGCTGTACGTAGCCTAGAGGGTCTTTCAGAACTGGTTCCAGAAATATTAACAGAATCCGTTGCGTTGATTTTGATATTACCTGCATCACCTCGTCCAAGGGTTACGGTTGCGAATTCAGCACCATTAGTTAAAGATAGAGAATTAGCGCTGATGTTGATATTACCACCTTTACCGTTTCCGCTTGGGTTCACGAAACTGAAGATTAACCCATTGTCAAGCGATACCGAATCTGAAGCAATTATGTAAACGCTGCCTGCATTTCCCTGGCTTTCTGTGTTAGCAACCAATCTAGCATCATTCCTCACCGAGAGGGATCGACTATTAATCGTGATGTTACCTGCATCGCCCACTCCCCTATTTTCAGCCACAAGAGTATATGCATCACTGCCTCTTCCATCAAACTCGACGTTATTACCAGCTTTGATCATTATACTGCCTGCATCCCCCTCTCCAAAAGTGGCGGACACCAGTTGACCGATTTGGGCATCGGCAGTATTTGAAGGAACACCCGTTACTAAGACAGAACCATCTGTGGTAATGCTAATATCGCCTGCTTTACCAATACCTCCTAATTCCAACCTGCTACGTGCAAACCCATTATTAAATAAAACTTGATCGCGGGCTTTGATGGTTATACCACCCGCGCGTCCTATTCCGCGTCCAGTAGTGCTGGAATTAAGTTCAGCGGAATTAGCAACAGTGAGTGAACCAGTATCGATGCTAATGCCACCACTTTTGCCTATCCCTGAGAAAAAGTATATAAACCCTTGATATGTAAGGTTACTATCACTTACATTACTCCTGATACTGCTGTTGTTAACGGTAACAGATGCCTCTGCATTAATCTTTACGCTGCCCGCGTCCCCTTGTCCATAGGTACTAGCAGATAGGTAAGCATTATTAATTAAGGAAAGCGAGCCAGAGGAGATATTAATATTTCCCCCGTTGCCATAGGCGGGAAATCCTACAATATTTCCGTCGTTGTTTATGAAACCAACTAGAGTATTACTTCCCACATCATTATAAACACTGCTCTCTGCAACTTTTATTTCCCTAGTCGCATTCAACGTAATATCTCCAGCTTGGGCGCCAACACTAGCCAAACCTTGCTTAATACCACCATTCAAAACACTTCCACCTGTAATGTTTAAATTGCGAGCATTAACAACAATATTTCCCTCACCACCCGCAGCAACATCCACTCTAGCACCATTATTTAAAGATACGTCAGCACGTTGTACATTAGCTGGAAAACTCAGGCTCAAATCATTACTATTATCACTCACAAGTTCAATAGTTCCTGGTGTAGCTAATCCGCCTAGCTCAACTCGACCACCATAAGCAAACAAACCACCATTATTCATAGTGATATCGCCACCTACTAGCAGTAAACTCTTACCATCCGGAACACCTAGCCCTGTAGCAATAAATAAACCGGATGGATCTAATCTAGATAGTGCGGATGAATTATTTTGAATAGATGCAGTAGCAGCAATTTGGTTATAAAATAAAGCTGTTGGATTAATTGTTAGTAATGCAGGATTATTTGGATTCATTGCACTGAAAAAACCCTGATTGCCAAATTTGATGGCATTGGCTGTAGTCGCAATAAATGACCCTCCAACATCCAATCTGGCATTTCGTCCAAAAACGATGCCATTGGGATTAATAAGAAATAAGTTAGCATTTCCTGTAGCTCTGATTAAACCATTAATATTAGAGCTAGTACTTCCCGTTACCCGACTTATAACGTTTTGAATATTTAGAGCATTGTTAAAGTTAAAGTTTGCCGTCTCTCCAATGCGGAGAGAAAATGATTTAAAGCTGTGGAATAGGTTGCCATCTGCTTGGGTTCCACCTGTGATATCAAATGTTCTATTATTTTCTGTAACGATGGAATTATTGGGTAGAGTTCCATCTGGTATAATTTGGGCATTGGCACAATT
This sequence comes from Calothrix sp. FI2-JRJ7, assembly GCA_019359675.1. Taxonomy (GTDB): domain Bacteria; phylum Cyanobacteriota; class Cyanobacteriia; order Cyanobacteriales; family Nostocaceae; genus Dulcicalothrix. The sequence goes on along the minus strand of JAHHGX010000015.1, from coordinate 14,329 downwards.
TGCCCCCAAAGCCATCGTACTAAGTAATAACAAGCTCCAACGAGTAGTCATAAAAGACATAGCACTCTCCAATCAGCAGCAGTTGCACTCTATTTTGAGTAAACTACAAATAGTGTAAATCAAGTTAATACAAATGATGCGCGGATTGCTAGATGCGAATTTTTATTTAGGTTTACAGCAAGGTGATATAGGTTCTGCTGCAATATTTTCCAAACCTGCAGAATTTAATAATGTTTTCCAATCTTCTATCAAAGTTGTATCTTTCTGGGACTGGCGCCGGAGTTCTCCTAAAGTGGTAATAGCATCTTGCCAATAACCTTGTTGAGCATAAATACTAACTTTTTCGCGTTCTGTTGCTGTTTGTAAACGCTTTTTTAATTCGGCAGTAGGCGCCACAACTTGAACCAACCCTTCAATCACTACATCTTCCGAATTACTTTGAGGATTACAATCAATTAATAAATACGTATGATAAAACTGTCCTTCTTTTAGAGGTTGCTGGGTTTTAGGAAGGGTAAAACTGATAACTCCTGGTATTCCAGATATATTAACAGGAATTGGTTCTTTAGTCAATAAATTTTCGTCTCCATCTACGAGCGCAAATTTGACAGAACTAATGCTTTCTGTCTGATAAGGTAGATAATACCAAAAAGTCGGGTATTCTGTTTCGGTATTACCTAAAACATATGAAGAATTATTCGATGTTACTATTGGCATTAAACCTGTAGGCGCCATACTTACTGCTGGACACTCACCACGGGATCCTGCTCCTCTTCTGTCATTAGGGGCGCCTCTATTTACTGGTAGTCTTCGCAAAATTGGTTGAATAAAATTTACTTTTTTATTTGCTTGATTTTGTGAAAATACTACTTGTTCTGTTAAACTCATTAAAATGGCTACACTAATTAGTAGCGTGGTGAAATAAGAAAGTTTTTTCATATTTAACTCAATAAATTAGATGTTACATACCGTAAGAATGAAACTAAACATGTTTAGTCTCTAGAATAAATTGACAATCTTGCTGTTGATTTTTACAAACTTTAACAGCAATAGCTGAAGACACAAATGCTAGTGACGAAGGTAAAAAAGGCGCCCAACATCCTCTAATAAGCAAAATTAAGCAAGTTATATATAAAGCAATTAATACAGTACCTATAAAGATAATAAATTGCAGTCGAGATTTAGCATATAAAGCTAAAATGCAACCTAGTATTGAACAACCACCAACAACAATAACTTCCCCCCATACAGGTAAAGCAAAAAGTAAAGGACGTTTATTTAATACTGCACTAATAATTTGACTAACCATGTGAGCATGAATCACTACTCCCGGAACTTCTTGCCGTACAGGATTTGCAACACTGTATGGTGTTAAGAAATAATCTTTAACACTATCAGCATCTACACCTATCAACACAATTTTATCTTTAAATAGTGTACTATTAAACTCACCGCTTAAAACTTGTCCAAGAGTAACTTTTTTGCTAACATCTTTTGAAGAACGATAATTAAGTAATATTTGATAGCCTCCTGAACTAAATTTTTGATATCCACCTGTAGGAACATCTATTGGGTTCAATACAACATCACCTAGTTTAATTAAATTTTCTTCTGTTATGTCTGATAAAATCCCCTTTGTGCCAAGATACTGTATTGCGACTCTCAAACTAAATGAATAACTTGATTTACACAGTGAATCAGGGTCTGGGTTCATTGAAAGTAGGTGACGACGAATTATAGAATAATCATCTATCGAAACATCGCTAAAAGCAGTACGCTCTTCAGAAACTTCGGGAGGACGTGAAACACCCTTTGACTGTATTTTACTACTAGCAGCTTGACAAACAGCGATTAAATTATCATTTTTTTGCAACTGTGTTTTCAAATCTGGATACTTTTTGTCTACAGGAAAGTCTCTATAAACATCCAATCCGATAACTGCTGGTTTGTATAATTGTAACTTCTGTAATAGCTTTTGCAACGTTTCATCTGATATAGAAGATTTTTGCCTTTGTTCTTGAGCTTGAATATCTGCTTCTGTAACGGTAACAACTACAATTCGAGGATCTGGTTTTTCAGCAGGACGCATTCGCATCATTGTATCGAATACTGAAAGTTCCCAGTATTGTAATATCGAGAGCGAACGTATTCCCATTAGTAAACTGGTAATAACAATACTGGCAAGAAAAATTATTTGAAATTTCTGATTTGGAAAGGGAGGTAATGAAATTGTATTAGGTTGACCGCATAAAGAAAGCCAAGTTACAGGTTCTTCGGCTGGGTTTTGACAAACAACAGGCAACCAAGATACTCCTGGATAGTTATCTTCTAAACCCTGTAACCTTTCACGCGCGTAACGCATTGCTACATAAAAAGGTGTATAAACAAAAGAGGTCAGAAAATATTTTAAGAACTCTTGTGCTACTACATCAGGTATATTATGACGCATAACTATAGTTTGCGGAATTTGCAAATCTGCTAGCTGCTGCGTCAATCCTAAACCATCACAAGAATTAAATATAGCCAACTTTAAACCGTGCGCGATTGCAAATTTTAAAGCATTTCGTAACTCAGCAATTGTTAAAGTACTATTTTGATTAATATGTATTTTACCTTTATTATTTTGACTTTCGCTATGTCCCGCAAAAAAGAGAATATCCCAACCTCGTTTATCCCATAAATGTTTGTCTAATTCTTGACGCGAAGGTTCGACTAAAAAAACAGTTGAAGATGATGGTAATCCTTCTAAAATCTTTTTATCTTCTTGAACATCAATTCCGGCACTATTTCCTAATACTGCCAAAATTCTAACCTGATTTATATTATGTTTTTTAATAAATGGTTTAACTTGCTCGTACTTAGGAAAACTTAATCCAACTTCTGCATAACGGTAATCTTCAAAAAAATTCCACAAATGCCAAGGCAATTGTCGTAATAGATAATTACTAGTTTCAAAGATAACTTGGAGTTCGTCATCTAAAGCCAACCGTGCCCTTAATTGTTGGTCAATTGGACGAAATGAGTTACAATTTAGCCAGTCGTTTAGTGCTGAATGTAACTGCTGTTGAACTTCGCCAAAATCAACTTCGCTAACATTATTTAATCCGGTTGAATCAATTTCAATCATCGAACGTTTTACCATGCGTTCATGAAGTGATTCGTACATCAATTGAAAACGTTTATAAATTTCACCTATTTCAGGCGCCGGTGGTAAACTAGCTGTAAACTGTGTTGGACGAGAACTACTAGTCTCCCAATATTGTGCGGTCACTAGAGTAAATCCATCATTTAAGCTACCTTTGTCTAATTTGATTACAACTAATTTACTCATTGCACTTGCCCTTTTTAATTAGTAAAATAATTACTCAAAAATTATAGGTCTTAAATAACAAAATTACATAAATAAAACGAATGTTTTATAACTCGTAACTCAGTACATAAGTATTTCCCTTTGTCTTCCTGATTTATGCTCAAATTTCCATCATAATTATGAATGCCAGGAAGAGAAATACTAGTTAAATTGTAGCTGCCATCATTTCTACGACAATTTCCTGATATTACATCCCTATTAATATAAATGTTTTTGCACTCATTAGCAGAATGAAAATTACTAAGATTATTAAAACCTACAAACGATAAATTTCCATTATCATTGCGAATACCAGGAACGCTAATAGTTGTCAAATTATCCTTATTATCTACTGTTTTACATTTTGCTGATACGTCGCTTCCAATGATAGAAATGTTATCACAACTATTTTGGAAAGAACTTGATGGTCTACCGACAAAATGGAATGGTAATTTTTCAAAAATAAATGGTAGTATTAATGAAGTTAAATATGCACTTAGAAGTATTATTGGGAAAAGTTTCCATAGCTGAGTCGTCGTTATACTGCGAAAATTCTTCATTTCTTGCCAAGTGGTAGGTTCTTCAGCTGGGTTTTGACAAACAACAGGTAGCAAAGACACACCCGGATAATTATCTTCTAAACCCTGTAACCTTTCACGCGCGTAACGCATTGCCATATAAAAAGGTGTACCTCTAGCAAAGGAAGTGAGAAAATATTTTAAGAACTCTTGTGCAACTACATCGGGTACATTCAGACGCATAACTATAATTTGTGGAATTTGTAAATCTGCTAGCTGCTGCGTCAAACCTAAACCATCACAAGAATTAAATATAGCCAACTTTAAACCGCGCGCGATTGCGAATTTTAAAGCATTTCGTAACTCAGCAACTGTTAAAGTACTATTTTGATTAATATGTATTTTACCTCGATTATTTTCACTATCACTATGACCTGCAAAATAGAGAATATCCCAACCCTTTTCATCCCACAAATGTCTATCTAATTCTTGACGAGAAGGTTCGACTAAAAAAACTGTTGAAGAATCCGGTAAATCTTCTAAAAACTTCCGGTCTTTTTGCACATCAATTCCGACACTATTTCCCAATACTGCCAAAATTCTAACTTTACTTCTGCTATGATTTTTATTTAACGGTTTGACTCGTTCATATTTAGGAGAACTTAATCCAAATTCAGCATGACGGTAATCTTCAAAAAAATCCCACAACTGCCAAGGCAATTGCCGTAATAAACTATCATTAATTTCAAAAATGACTTGAAGCTCATCATCGCTAGCTAGTCGTGTCCTTAATTGTTTGTCAATTGAACGAAATAAGTTGGAATTTAGCCAATCGTTAAGTGCTTTGTACAACTGCTGTTTAACCTCGTCAAAATCAACTTCGCTAACATTATTTAATCCCACTGAATCAATTTCAATCATCGTGCGTTTTACCATACGTCCATGAAGTGATTCATATATTAACTGAAAGCGTTTGTAAATTTCGCCTATTTCAGGCGCCGATGGTAGACTACCTTTAAACTTGACTGGAAGAGAATTGCTAGTCTCCCAATATTGTGCGGTGACTAGAGAAAACCCATCATTTAAGCTACCGTCGTCTAAGCTGATAACAACTAACTTACTCATGGCGCAATTACTGTATTAAATTAAGTTTTGTATCAAATTACAAAATCTTCGGTGATACTAAATTCGCCTAAAACCAGTCTAATACTAAAATTAGCACCCCTTTGCACTTTAAACCGATTTAATTGAATATAGCAATCTCGACGACGAGATTGAACTTCTTGTAAAACGTTACCAGATTCTATAAGTGACAACTTTAAATTCAGTGGTAAGTAGCTATCATTACCAGTAGGATGAACTTGTGCAACCACTCCTGTTTTTCCCTCAGCTTCAGTAGAAATAGCAAGTAACAGCACTACAGATTTTCCATCGATTTGCATTCCCAAGTCAATTAACTTGGCGCCTTTTTGTGCTAATCCTTTGCTGTGGGAATTTCTACACTCAAGCGGTAAATTTAGTAAATGCGTATTGACAAGTACATCAACAGACTGCCAACCTGCTTCAAAAAACTTTTCAAACCATTGATTAAGATTGACTAAAGCTCTTGACTCGTTTACTGAAGACACTGACGCAACATTTTTGACTATACCTAAACGTCGATTGTAAAGTTGTTGGCGCCATTGTTCATTAGAAATAAGTGCTGCCCATTTAGTAAACGGGATGTCGAACAATCTTGGAGTATAAACAGATGCATCACCTAAAATATGTAATAAATCTGTAACTTCAGCTTCAGATAAGCTTACAAGAGAAGGTACTTCCACCTGCAAATTTAATTCCAATGTTGCAAATAAAGAAATAATATTATCAGCTAATGCTTCTCGTGGTAAACAATAAGTACGAGAATCTTCGTTACAAATACCTTGATTTTTAAGTTGACGATGCGTTGTAAAACCACATACTCGCATCCAGCAATCATCATCACCATCTAAATTAACTTGTATAGCAACATAGTAATCAGCTTTCCAGCTTTCAATATCTACCCATTCTTGAGGTACACATAAAACATCTAAATCTAAGGTTTCTGTTGGAATTAATACTATTCGAGTATTACCAAATTGAATAGCTGCACCACTGACAACTTCCCAAATGTGAGTAATATCTTGCTCAGAAGGAAAAACGGAAGCGCTTGAATTATATTCTTCGCGTGACCAATCTTGAAGCCAATTGAGAAACTGATACAAACAAACGCTACTCAAATAAGCATTATAACAAGCAGTTGGATTAGAATAGCATTGAGCATGTCTATATGCTTTTTCTTGTTCTGCTGGCGAAATATTCAGCCATAATTTTGTTGTGTCAATTGACATAAAATCAGGTAATCTCAACATAGTATTTTCCTCACATTATCCAACTATTTAACGATGACTTTTGTTGCAGATTGAAGATGTTTTTCAACGAAAGAAACTATTGTTTTTGTTTCTAAATTATTAGAACCATTTAAAATATCTATCATAAGAGCTTTATAATGCTTTGTCAACCATTTATCGATATATTTTTTCATCCAATTGTCAATATTTAATAATAAGTTATTTTGTAAATGACAAATTATTTTGCTAAGTTTTGTGTCTTCTTGATTTATTTGTTGATTACGATAACCTTGTAAAATATTTCGTTCTTCAACTGAAAGTTTCTTCACAGCATCAACTAAACTTGCTTGAATTATATCTGAATGGATAGGCGCCTGATAGCTTTGCTTAAGCCAGCTTTTCACACAATCATCTGTCCATTTATGTGGTTGTGAAATTTCCAACATCTTATTTAATAAATTGAGAGTAGATTTTGCTATACAACGAGAAATAGTACTTTGATTAATATTTAATGTATCAGCTAGCTGTTTTTGACTGAACTTAAAACCATAATAAAGAAATAGTAATTTTTGAGCATCAGGCTTCAATGTTATTAAAATTTCAGATAAAACTGGATTAATTTCTTTTGAAAAATAAAAGTCATCTTCGCTAATATCTTCTGTCAATTCAAGTTTTTCGGTTGCTGATTCAGATTGAACTTCAATTCCTGTTGATTGCAAAGCTTCAAGTGAAAACTTAGGTAAAATTGATTTGGGATATTGTTCTAATGCTTGGATACAAACCTGCATCCACTCTTGAATTAGTTTACCAGTAACGTTTGTTGAATTAACTAATACTTCGTATGGCGCCGACTTACTAAATTTTTCTGCATTATAACACTGTGCAGATTGCTCAAAATCTTGTGCATCTGGATTTAGCCATTTTTGACCGGACTTTCGAGCCGGATTTTTGACTTTACTTATCAAATAAACTTCTTTAAAATATTTTCTAGCAAAGATAAGCTGTGAAATTTCTGGTTCCTTACGTCCAAATACTTGTAGTGCTTCTTTCAACTCTTTATCACTTTTGCTGTAAAGAAGGCGCCAACGCGAGAATTTATTTTGAGTAGTTTCACTTTTGACATGGTTAGTTAAAACTTCATATACATAAGAATCTATATTGGCTTTAGAAGGATTGTAACGAACTAAAATTTCTCTTAATTTGAGAGGATTATAAACTAGCAATCTTGCTAAACATAAAAATTCTTCCCAAGTCTCTAAATTACAGTCCCGGCATAAATCTTTAGCTGTCCAATAACACTTTTCTTCAAAATAAGAAGCTAAATGTTCCCATGCTAACTGCGTTTTATTCGTCGGTTCCCAAGAAACAGTAGTTTGTTGGTTCAGTACAATTTGGCGCCAAAACTGTGCTATTCCATTTCCTCTATCTTCCTGACTGCATAAATTACGAAACTCGTCGTGCATTTGTTCATACAACTTAATATTACGCTGTAAAATTGGCTGATTCTTCCATTGCAGCGAAGATAATCCCTTTTCATTATTCAGTACAAGATACGTATAAAATTTTTGAGCATTATTTTTATGCTTGGGTAGTGTTGGAACGTTCTTGCGATTTGTAAAATTCAACATATTACCTCTTTATCCCTGGATATTGACTAAGTTTCAATACTAGAGTACTAACTTGTTTTGGCTCGCTTTGAGCCACCTTATTACTCTGTAGGGTGGCTCACTAGAGTAATATGCAGGTAAACCACTCTCGAAATCTTTTACTTTTGAAAAATGCTGCATAACCATCAGTTGCGAGAGTCTGGTTGATTTTGCTGGTGGCGTTTAATTGTGTACGTCTAAGTTTTTAGCGATAATTAGTGCTGCAACCCGTACCGAAGAAAAATCAATATAATATTTTCTATCTTCTGGATGATTGACAATCAGAGTTTTACTTACCCTATTTAGAAATGAAACCATCAGAATTATTAAAGGTGCCTATTCGATATTGTTATATATTACAAGAACGAACATGCCTGTAACATTTTGAAATTTACGGCAGATGGGCATTAGCACTTGCTCATATGCGCTACACTGGGCATTGTCACAATAAGCTTGCGCTCCATTGTTATGTTTCGTTGGTTCAACATCTCAGGTCCATGTAACAGGGACGACCACTACATGTTGTCACCTACCGTTCGATTGCCTTCTCTTGAGCGCTTGATTAGGCAACGCAGTTATTTTGTAATCCACGCACCACGTCAAACGGGTAAAACTACAGCAATACTAGCGTTAGCTGAACAAATAACCCGCATGGGAGAGTACTGTGCAGCTACTTTATCGGTAGAAGTCGGAAACGCTTTTAAAGATGATATTGGAGGCGCCGAGTCTGCAATTTTGGCGACATGGCGTGATAAAATAGTAGACTGATTACCATCCGACTTACAACCTCCTGATTGGATTTCTGGACCACCCGGACAGAGAATTCGAGCTAATCTGAGGCTCTGGGCACAAAGTTGTCCGTGACCTTTAGTACTATTTTCCGTGACCTTTAGTACTATTTATAGATGAAATAGATTCCCTAGAAAACCAAGTATTAATTTCTGTTTTGCGGCAGTTGCGTGATAGCTATTCTGAACGTCCCAAAAACTTTCATTCATCTGTAGGGTTAGTCGGTATGCGGGATGTGCGAGATTATAAAGTTGCTTCTGGTGGTAAAGAGAGGTTAAATACAGCAAGTCCTTTCAACATTAAAGACCGCTCATTAACAATGAGGTATTTTAATGCCGCCGAAGTTGTAGAATTATATCAAGAGCATACTTTAGATACAGGACAGGTTTTTACTGCTGAAGCAGCCCAAATGGCTTATGATTTAACTTATGGACAACCCTGGTTAATCAACGCCTTAGCAAAAGAAATCGTAGAACAATTAGTAACTGATACACAAGTAACAATTACAGTAGAACATATTTTTCAGGCTAAAGAAATATTAATTTCGCGTAAAGATACTCACCTTGATTCTCTTGCGGATAGACTTACTGAAACAAGAATCAAAGCAATAATCGAACCAATGTTAGCGGGAGATACATTAGGTAATACACCAGATGACGACCGACAATATTTAGTTGATTTAGGTTTATTACGTCGAGAACCAAATGGTGGACTAGTAATAGCTAACCCTATTTATCGAGAAATTATTCCTCGTGTTTTAAAAGAAGGACAAGATGCAAAAAATTTACCACCAGAACTGGCGCCTAAAAAACATGGCTCTTCCGTACAAAGCGCGTGCTAAATTATTGAAAAATAAGCTTGAAATTCTTACTAGGCTTTTATTATAGCCATTTTTGACTACAATACTGCATTCTAACTAAAATGCACGACTATAAGCGCCTGTAAGCCTTGATTTTAAAGGAAAGTTACCGACTGCGATTAAAATTTAGCACGCTAATTCCGGAAGAACCACAGTAGCGCTGTTAATATTATTTATATTAGTACAGATGACAATAATTTAATTATAGTCACGCTACCGGACATGATATAACACATATTCAACAGCATCCGGTTCATAACGCAAGGTAAAATCTGCAACTCGACGCTCAATTAATTGACGAGCAACATTATCTTCAAGATAGCTATGCGTAAAACTTGTACATTAATAAGATGGCTGCAAGCGCGTTGATATTCTTCAATAGTATGGGAATCTGCCACAAGTTTATGGCGCCAGGGGTATCTACACTCGTCATTAATTCACCAATTTGTACTAACTCTAACATAATTGGTTAAATATCCAAAGCTAAAAAAATATCGTAGTGATTTCAAAATGTTTTCTGGAGATGTCTAATTGAAGTTAGAGCTAATTATGCTAATTGTTTAAGGTTAATGTCTCATTCTTTCAGATATAAACTATTTACTCTTTAAAATTAAAGCGTTGATTTGTTCATTATCAACATCTATACCACGACGCTCTAAATAAGGGCGTAAATTAATTTGGATAAACAAGTCCTTTAATTCTTCAGCTATTTCTTCAGGAGGATTTCCGGATAAAGCGGTTGCAATTAAACGTTCTGCGGCTTTCAATTCTCCACAATCGATAGCTAGAGTTGCTGCACTGCGATGTAAAATCGAGCGAGTTGGTTCTGCATCTAATTGATGAGCAACTAATGCAGCAGCTTCTTGCTCTTTCTCAAAAGCTTGTCGAGTAAGTTGCGAAGCTTCTTCTAAATCACCTCGAAGTTTGGCAACAAAAGCAGCTTCCGCTAAATCCATAGCTACAGTATGTTTTTCTTTAATTTGACTCATTTTATGGCAAAAGTTGATATAGGTGTACTAAATTCCACTACTATGATATTACCTACGAGTGAACGTTCATTCATAATCTGGACAGATGCCGTAAAATTTTACACACCTGCCTTCAGGTAAAGAATTTGTTCACACTCCTGTTTATGGCGCCTAGTTTAAATTCCGAAGCTAGCAACAAATCCTTTGATGAGAAAAAGGAAGTCTACAAGAAAGCTAATATCAAACTATTAAATGCAATTGTTTCAGAATATGATGTGTGGGATAGTGACAAAATTAAATCTCGTACTGAAGGACTAATTAAATTTGCTAAAGAACAATGGAAAGATTTAATAGAGATATAATTTAAACCAAAAATAACTAAGGAGAATATTTCTCTTCTGTCACATCCCGTAGATTAAAAGCTGGCATATTTGTAGGACAAGGGTTTCAGAATAAAGCAGTGATAATGTTTATCATATTAGAAAATAGAACTACAAACCCAATTTCAGTGAGAGTTTTTAGCATTGCTTTTGATTTTTTTGGAGAGTGACAGAAGAGAGATAATATTAGTATATTTATTCTAAAAAACACTTAGTAATAACCAGAGCGACCAACCACCCCATTAACCCTCGATACCCAATATCGCTTCTAACTGGGATAGTATCGGCGCCAACTTGTCGTGCAGTTCAGGATTATCCCATGCCTTACTTTTTTTAAAATTATTATAAGCATTCTCCATGCGGGTTTGCAGTTGAGCTTTTTGGGGAGCAGGATTATATTTTTTAACTTCCGCGCGGATTTCCTTTAAACTCAAATCGTACTCAATAGCATTTTAAAGCAGTATCTCCAGATTGCACCCCATCACTACTCGTAGTAACTACGGCATCAATAGTATCAAAAGTTTTATCCGTAGTTACCAATGGCGCCGCTACATCTACACTATCTTCTTGCAAGGAAGGCGCCACCCTTGGGGGTTCGCCAGTTGCTTCAAGTCGGGAAACCCGCCCAACGCACTGGCTCACCGACTCAGATAAATCAATAAAATTATTATCATTTTTATCCGCATTTAAAATTGAATTGTTATTACTAGCAGTACTTGATTTTTGGCGCCTAGTCTTCGTTTTTGACGTATCAGCAGCCGTTTTTTTAGGTGTAGAAGTACGAGCCATGTGTTAATTATTGCCCCAAATGCTATAAAAAATTCTTTTATTACTATCACCTTCATAACACACTTTGATCGCCTTGGAATCAAATGAAAAGGCTAATAGCATCCGTCCATTAAAATGGACTAAAAAAGTAAAAATATAAATACTTTAAGCTTTAAGGAAAGCAGTTTATTTCATATTTCAGTCTCGCATAAAAGGCGCCGATAACTCCCGGCTCACCAGAATCCACATTCAGTATAAATACTTAACCTTTTCCCTCTCAACAAACATTCATTTATATCAACAAAACGCAAAATCAAGACTTACAGCCTGCTCCTGGCAGGCTTCGCTCGTATAACCCCACCCTTCGTTTGGTGAGGGGAACGGGACGCGCGATACAGGATACAGGTACGGGACACCGGACACGGCACACCGGACACCAGACGCGCGATACAGGATACAGAACACCAGGCGCCTTCCACTCACACCTACGCATCCAATATCACAACAAAAAACCGTATAATCCCCCATACAAAATCATCACAACCACAGTATCCTTTATCACCTACCTTAACCGCCAACCAATAACGCATCCTACTTTATAATGCCAGCAATGCAACATAAATTTACATTACGTATAGATTGATAAAAACATTACCAGTATAGAGAGTAAACAGGTGCCAAAGTGTGGTGTGGAAATAAATGTCTGGGAACAGCCGTTATCGGTCATAATGATACATAGAGTCAGCATCATTATATATATTGAGGCAGTTTGTAATGGAAGGCGCCACCAATTCCAACATCGACAAAACCCAATTGAGCGAGGCGATTGCTCATTTATCACCTGAGCAGTTAGCATTTATTCAGGCAACTGTTGATGCAGTGGTTAAAGCAACGGGCAACACAAAAATTACAGGCGCCAACACAACAAGCGAATTATTCAGCAGTTGGTTAGGTTCACGCGAGTCAGAGCAAACAGCGCGCGCTTACCGTAACGACGTAATGCATTTTGTCCAATACAAATTAGGTATTGACTACCCCGACCTCGATGATTTGAATTTGCACACCATCACCAAAGAAGACGTAGATAATTACAAAGCTTATCTATTAAAGAGGGAAACAATGGGACATATTGCGCGCGCATCAGTTAGAAGGCGCCTTGCATCACTCAAAAGTTTTTTGCGGTATGGGTGTGATGTTGGGTATCTGCGCGCGAACCCAGCAATGTTATTGAAGGTGCCAGCCGAACGTAAGAAGATAAAAGAGCGAACACTATCCGTCACCGAAATAGAAATGATGAGCAACGCGGCAGTTTTAGCAATAAGCGGCGCCAAAACACCTCAGAAAAAAATTCAAGCGCAGCGCAACTACTTAGTGTTCGAGTTATTTTATTGTGGAGGGTTTAGAGTTGGCGAAGTAGCCACACTCACCTGGAATGCAATACACCTCAACCAATCAGGATTACCATATATAAAAGTAGTGGGCAAAGGAGACAAAGAACGCGACGTGCGTCTCCCTACAGAACTTTACCAATTTTTACTAGCCAACCGTCGGCGCCCAAGCGACAAAACAGAACCCATATTCCGAAGTCAAAAAACCTCAGAACCCGTAACCGACAGACACATTCGCCGCATCATCAAAGATATTGCAGTATCTGCAGGACTAACACGCATACCCTCACCCCACTGGTTGCGCCACTCCCACGCCACCCACGCAGCTAAAAATACCCCCATCCACGTAATTACCAAAACACTAGGACATTCCAGCGGTAAAATTACCATCGATAACTACCTGCACGCCGACGAAGACGAAGCAAGTTCGCTCAACCTAAATCGTTGGCACCGTTAAAACAAGTCGCAAGTCGCGCTTTTCGTTGGTCGCAAGTACATGCGTAGTGCGACAGTGAATATGATGGGGATTTACCATTGCTTTGTTAAAAAAGCAAATTCGCGGCGCCCTTAATATACTAAAAGTACTAACGGAGTGCATAACCAAATAAGGAGAATGAGTAAAATTATAAATACAAATTAATTATTATTGGTAAATTGCGATGACTCAAGCCTTACCCGAAGTAAAACTATACACCTTCGATGAATTTATCGAATGGGAGAAAGAAAATTCAGAAGTACATTACGAATTGCATGATGGAGTAATTGTTGAAATGCCTAAGCCTAAAGGGAAGCATTCAGATTTAGCAGGTTATTTAATGGAAGAATTACTCATAACCATCTCTTCGATGGGTAAACGTAGAATTTGGACAATACCCAAAGAATCTATTGTAAAACCTAATAACTTAACAGGCTACGAACCAGACATTATTGTTTTGAATCAAGACACTATTGGCACAGAGACACGCTGGGAAGGCGAATCAATTATTCAAAATGCAAGTTCGGTCAAATTGATAGTAGAAGTTGTTAGTACTAATTGGCAGGATGATTATTACAATAAACTTCGTGATTATGAAGCGATGGGAATTCCTGAATACTGGATTGTAGATTATGCAGCATTAGGGGGGCGTGTATTTATTGGGAATCCTAAAGTTCCTACTATATTTGTGTGCTGAAGGGGTGACAAAGGCGCCTACAACATAGATTCAATAAGATTCATAGCTCTCATGCCTCGTTGATAATACTTGCGTTTATTGAGATTTAATTTCATTAACTCATTTACTAGCTCACTACAGGAT
>JAHHGX010000014.1 GCA_019359675.1 Calothrix sp. FI2-JRJ7 | reverse complement strand
TTCGGTGTAACCTAGTTAAAAAAAATATATTATATACGTAAATAAAAAATTTATATTGTAGTTACAGTTTTATCCTCTCTAATTCACTTTGTCCGGGTTTACACGTTAGGTGCAAGATATGAGTTACCTAACCCGCCTAGCAAAACTTGAAGGCTTACTCAACAACGGTAAAATACCACTGCCAGAAAAAGTATACCAGTGTATTGTTTTAGACCCTCCCTGGTATTACTCAATGCGTAATGACGACCAAACCCATAGAAATCGCATTCCCTACAAACCTATGAAATTAGAGGAAATTTTAAAGTTACCTATACCTGAATTAGCCGAACGTGCTGGCTGTGTCCTTTGGCTTTGGTTTACCAACAACCATTTAATTGAAGCGGCAGAATGCATTAAGCATTGGGGATTTGAGCAAAAAACTATCCTAACTTGGGAGAAGATAAGTAAAAACGGCGCCACTCGTATTGGTACGGGACATTGGTTGAGAAACGCTACGGAGCATTGTATTCTGGCGACAAGGGGAAAAGTTAAGGCTTTCTCAAATACTAAGACGCTAAGTAATGAGTCAACTATTATAAAGGCGCCTCGACGAGAACACAGCCGTAAGCCTGACGAATTTTATGTTTTAGTGTCTAAACTTTGTCCAAACATGAGTAAGCTGGAGATGTTCGCACGGCAATCTCGTGTTGGTTGGGATTGTTGGGGTGATGAGATAGCAATGTTTAATCAGGAAATATAAAAGTACTATCATTATTAGTACATATGAATAATGATACTCAATAGGTATAAAGTGGTCAAAATACTTTTATGTTCATACAGAACGCAGAATTTTTTGAAAAATCAAAGAATCAAACTGTGACCGCAATGCTTTGGCTATGGCTATATTGTTTACTAGCGCACCTGCTCCCATGTTTCTTTCGTGGGCTGCTTCTGTAAAAGGGGTGGATGTGATTAATAACGAAAATAAAGGCTTAAATGCCCGATATATCTGGGCTTGAAAGTTTAGCTCTTATTTTTATTTTCCCAAAGTAATAGAAAAGGGATAAAGCATCTGTGCGTCTTCCTTCTCCAACTACAAAAGTAGCTTTGGCAACGACGGTAGTATCTAAATAAAGGAATGTATAGAAAAATTATGTGAAACTGAGGAAATACTAGTAGTGAAGGGATTGTTAGGTGATCTACTGTGAGCGGCAACCGAAAAATCATAGAAATCACGCCAAAAAAACCAAAATAATATAAGATTGTCATTTAACAGTAGAGATGCTTTTGCATACTACATTTAAATCAGTTCCATATCAAAATACATAAAATCTATAGACAAAGCACTATGGCAGAAAAACAGTTGGTTGAGTTTGTGTTGGAAGATGGTACCAAGTTTTTGGTTGAAGTAGAAAAAACAGTCGGGCAAACTGGTATGCCTCCCAAACCTGTATCTCGCGACAATGGATTGGCTGTTGTGCCAGCAAGCAAAACTTTTGATAAAGCTTTAGATGATATAAAACCTGTTCTTACAACCGTTGTTTCTAAACTCAAGGATATTAGCCCAAATGAAACTGAAGTCAAGTTCGGGATTAAGCTGACTGCTAATGCTGGAATAGTATTTAGCTCTCTGGGAAGCGAGCTAACTTTTGAGATTGCTGTGAAGTGGAGTAAGGAATCAGTGTAGCTACTTCATGGAAGACGAAAGATACGAACTGTATAAAAAAGCTATTGCTCGAATCTACCGCTCAACAGATGGGTCTGTTGTAGGTTCGGGTTTTTTGGTATTTAATCGTCATATTTTAACTTGTGCCCATGTAGTTGCTGATGCTTTGGGGATTGAACATACTACTGAGAATTGTCCTGAAGGTTTGGTAGAGGTAGATTTTCCTCTCCCTGCTAGTGCTAAACCAAAGCAAAAAATCAAGGCGAAGGTTGTTTTTTGGAAGCCCATATCCCCTGAAGGGTGGATTAGTGGTGATGATATTGCAGGTTTGGAATTACAGGAAGATTTAACAGAAGAAGTTTCTTCAATTGGGCTAGTTTTAGGAAATTATTCATGGAATAATTTCAAGGTTATGGGTTTCCCTAGTGGATACGATGGTGGTGTATGGACTACAGGAGAGTTACGGGACGAATTGGGGAATGGACAGGTGCAAATGGTTGTCCTAGAACAGAGTGATTATTATGTAGAAGGTGGTTTTAGTGGCGCCCCTGTATGGACTGATACCCTTGGCGGAGTTATTGGAATCATGGCTGCGGCAGAACTTGCTTCGGATGGAAAGCGCGAAAAAGTCAAAGCATCATTTATGATTCCAGCAAAAGTTTTGAGTGAGTTTTGGTGCAATTTAAAACCTTTTGTTTGTGAAGTAAATAAAAGTTCATTTAAGATTTTATCACGTTCTCCTAGCTTAACTACTCAGCCATCTGATAATGAGAAAATAGCAGAACTATTGCACTTGTTAAACTATAGTAGCCAAGAGCAAGTGTTTAGAGATGCAATAGCACACCGCAGAGAAGGAGTATTTCTGATTCGGACAGATGAAGAAAGAACTCAGCGCTGGTTAATGCGACGTTTAGCAGGATGCGTACCAGATTTTCAGCAAGCAAAAAAATTTATAATTCGCATTCATAGTCATCCTATGCGAAGTAACTTTGATACTTTTTGGCAAGAATTTAAGCAGGAATTTGGAGGCAATCTAAACCGTGAGAAAATAATTCAAGGTTTGGCTAATTTGTGTAAACATAAATCTGTAATTATTGCTGTTTATGGTATTAGCCGTTTAGATAACGAGAAAATGTATGATTTTCATGCTTTCTGGTCAGATTTAGTAAACCAAGTTGGCTTAATACCAGCAACAGAGCGTTCTTTTCGTTCGCGACTTATTCTACTCCTAGCGGAAAAAAATAGTACTGTGTTAAATAAATTACAACTATTTAATTTTATTGAACCTCCTCAAATTAATAAACCTCAATATTCTATTTCGCTGACACCTTTAAATGAAATTTTAAATGATGATGTCATAAATTGGTTGAGTCAAGAAAAAGTATATTCCTTACTGAATCGAGCAGATGATGAAATACAATCAATAGTTGTTAATGATATCCCAACTTGGCAACAGGAACCATCAGAAGTGCTTGAAGAAATCTGTCAAACGATATTTCAAATTGGAGATGGTATTACAGCAATTGAACCTTATTGGAAGTTAGTAGTATGAGTAATAAACAAAAAATAAAGTATGAATATACAGGGAAGTACCAACCTGAGAGGGAAACTAAAGACCCAAATCAGCAAATGTTCTATCCCTATTTACCCGGTGAAGATTTAATCGAAGCAGTTAATTTAGCAATTGCACTGGAGCGACCATTACTTTTAGAAGGGGAACCCGGTTGTGGTAAAACTCGTTTAGCTGGCGCCGTTGCCTATGAATTTACACAAAAATATCTAAAAAAAGACGAACAAAAATGGTGGGATTATTATATCTGGAATACAAAATCTACAACCCGCGCTCGTGACGGACTTTATAATTATGATGCTGTTGCAAGATTGCGGGACGCTCAATTAATGGGAACTGACCCGAAGCGATTACAAGAGTTTTTGGGAATTGTAGAAACTGGAAATTTAAAAAACCGATTACAGGATAAAAAAAATTATCGAGATTTTGGAGCGTTAGGTAAAGCATTACAAGAACATCCTTACCGTCCAATTTTATTGATTGATGAAATTGATAAAGCTGACAGCGATTTTGCTAATGACTTACTACTTGAGTTAGAAGAATTGCGTTTTGAAGTACCAGAAACCAGAGAGTCATTTTCAACACCTGAGAATAAGCCGATTATTTTTATTACTAGTAATCGTGAGAAACCTTTACCAGAACCTTTCCTGCGTAGATGTTTGTACTTTTTTGTAGATTTTCCTAGCGACGAACAATTGCGGGATATTATCGCTCAACGTTTTGGGCAAAAGGTAATAGAGCAAGAAAAATTAGTTGAAAAAGCTATAAATCGTTTTCATAGTATTCGCGAGCTACTAAAAACTATTCCTGGAAGCAGACCACCCGGAACAAGCGAGTTTATAGAATTTCTTACAGCGCTCTTAAATAAAGAAGATATTAATCAAGCATTAAAGGATTTAGATGAATTGTCCAAGAAACTTCCATTATTAGGAATACTGCTGAAAACAAAACAAGACCAGGATTTGTATCAAAGAAGTCAAACAAAAAACTTAAATGAAGGTTGACTTGAGCCTTATGAGAGATTTTCAATCTATTGTACTGGATACATTATTATTTGATTTGTTCCAAGAATTGCGAAAAGCTGGAATGGCTTTAACGTTGGAGCAGTATGAGTTATTGCAAAAAGCTGTTATTCAGGGTTACGGGTTAGGAGGATGGCAAGATATCAAGCGTGTTTGCCGATTATTATGGGTCAAACCCTGTGATAACTATGATGCCAAGATTTTTGACCGTACTTTTGAAAATTATATCCAGCAGCATCATACCAAAATGCCTGTAGAGGCGCCTGTAGAGGCAAAGACAAAACCACCAGATAATAGCCCTTCTACTTCTTCAAACAACATATCAAAGAGTATATCAACGAATTTACCTCAGATTCCACCAAGGAAAAAAGGAGCGCCATCAACTCAGGTAAAGGGTGAAAAACAAGTCCCGGTTGCTGTGCAAACTTCATCAGCTCCCCCTATTTTTGCTCATACTAGGAATGATTTTCACTTTAGTCCTAGGGATTTTCCGATACAGTTGCAAGATGTTCTAGTACCGTGCGGCGTAAATACGCCTACCATTTTCAAAGGCTGCAAATCATGATTTTTTCAAGGCTCGTAATGGTGGGTTTATTTCCGCCGTCGTATACTAGTAGCTTGGCGCCTGCTGCGAAAAGCAGTATGTCTTGATAAGAACTATGAACTTGACATTGAGGCGACCCTTGAGAAAATTGAACGAGAGGGTATTTTTAGTAACGTAGTAATGCGTCCAGTACGAGTTCGCCGAACCGAACTTTTATTACTAATTGATGATAGCCCAGCAATGGAACCATTTTTTCCTGCGCTCCAACCTTTGATTCGAGCAATTGATGAAGCTCGAACTACTCTCGCAAGTGTATATCGGTTTACAAGTTATCCTGGTGAATATCTTTACCATTGGCATTATCCTACCAAAGCCGAACCACTTACTAATCTGTTACCTAAACTACATCGCAATCGTACAATAGTTCTAATTTTAAGTGATGCTGGAGCTGCTACAGCCACTTATAGCCAAGAACGCATCGAGGGAATAGCAAATTTCTTGAAAGCACTATTCCCGTGTATTCGCCAATTAATTTGGCTGAATCCTCTACCGTCTAAACGATGGAAGCAAACTTCTGCTTGGACGATAAACGCAATACTTAATGGCAAAATGTTAACCTATGAACCTGCCAGTTTACGAATAGCAACGCGAGAAAATCCACAGGAGGGTAAAATTGAGGCATGGCAGATTTATCCCCATCTTTAACCAAACCCAAAAATAGAGAGAATTTAACAACTCGTCGCATTCGGGTTTTTGCACAACGCTACGGAGCGGATGCGCTATTTTTAGCTTATCATGCTGCTTTTCCCCTTACTCTAACCTCAGATTTGCTCTACTGTTTGCGTGAGAATTTTCTGCCAGATTGTCCGTGGTATGCAGCACCAGACGTGTTGCTATCGGGGTTATGCCAACCTATAGGTTACGACCTGTATGAAATGGAGGGGAAAACGAGAGATGCCTTACTTCGTCGTTTGTGTGATGAGTTTGGGGAACAGCGGCTCAAGGAACTAGCTAATTTTATGTCCCAATATGTTGCTAGTCGCTTGCTGGTTGAGGATAATGACCGTGCCTTAGTTTTTGGAGAGCGTTCAAACTGGACAGCTTTAGCATACATAAGTCCGGATGCACAAGACTTAATTAATACCATTAAAAAAGAATTGCAAAGCTTAACAACCTTCGCAGATGCTCAAGAGCGGATTCGATGGGGAATGTTAGTAGAGAACTACGCTGACCTGTTATCAGAGAAAGGTTTTCAACCATTATTATTGGAATGGGCACAGCAGGTATTTGATGGTACACTTATTCAGGATGAGGAAGAAAAGAACATCACCGCAGCATTGGGAGTTGAGCTACAACCCTTTGAATATGACGTAGCAGTTATTACCGACGACGAACCAGAAGAACAATTAAAACCCTTTCAGCTTGAAACAGTAGAAGTCGATATACGCGGAGAAATTATTAAACGAGAACAAAAAGAAGCATTTTATTTTACCGAATATTTAGGTGAAACCCCAGGAAAGCCAGCCGCATTAGGAATAGAAATGGTTGCAATACCTGGGGGAAGCTTTATAATGGGGGCACCAAAAAACGAACTCGAACGTCGTAACGCAGAGAGTCCCCAGCATCAAGTCACTGTACAGCCTTTTTTCATCGGTAAATACCCTATAACTCAAGCGCAGTGGCGATTTGTCGCCCAGTTAACTCGGGTAAACCGCCCACTCAAACCAGACCCATCTAATTTTAAAGGCGATAACAGACCCGTTGAGCAAGTCTCTTGGTATGATGCTGTTGAATTTTGCTTACGCCTCTCGCAGTATACAGGTAGAACCTACACTTTACCAAGCGAAGCAGAATGGGAGTATGCTTGTCGTGCGGGTACGGCTACCCCGTTTCATTTTGGCGAAACAATTACAGCGGAACTAGCTAACCATAACGGTGATGCAACTTACCGTAATGCTCCCAAAGGCGAATACCGGAGGAAAACAACACCTGTAGGTAGTTTTGGTGTCGCTAACGCTTTTGGATTATATGACATGCATGGAAATGTATGGGAATGGTGTCTGGATGATTGGCACGATAATTATGAAGGGGCACCGACGGACGGTAGCCCTTGGTTTCAAAAAAATAATGATAATATTTATCAAAAACAAGAGGCTGCTGTAATGCGGGGTGGTTCCTGGTACGACCATCCTGGAAACTCCCGTTCTGCGTCTCGTGACGGCAACCTTAGGGCGGGGCGCCACCTCACCAACCTCAATATTGGTTTTCGCGTAGTCTGCGGGGTTGGGAGGTCTCTTGACTGCGAGAGTCGATAGATGGGAACCTATTGAGTGTGTAACCGAAGAGTCCAGCCTGTTCCTGTGATGTCGGTGACGGTATCCAAAAATCAAACTGGGTGAGGTCGGTAGCTTAGTAAGCAAGCTGAAAAGTTATCTCATCCTCACAATATTACAAAAATAAATATGGCACTAACAATCACCAAACACCGCCAGACAGGACTACATTTTGTTGAAGACTTGGGGAATGGAGTCAAACTAGAGATGGTGCTGGTAAAGGGTGGTACTTTTACAATGGGGGCGCCAGAAACAGAAGAAAGTAGCCATGATAATGAGCGTCCCCAACACTTAGTCACAGTTCCAACTTTCTTTATGGGTAAATATCCCATCACCCAAGCACAATGGCGTGCGGTGGCGAATATGCAGGATTTGCGGGTTAACCGCAATTTAAAACCAGACCCATCTGAATTTAAAGGGGATGAGCTACCTGTTGAGCAGGTCAGTTGGTATGATGCTGTTGAATTTTGCTTGCGTCTTGCTAGCTATACAAACACAAAAAGACGGTACCGTCTTCCCAGCGAAGCTGAATGGGAATATGCTTGTCGCGCGGGTACAACCACACCGTTTCATTTTGGCAAGACAATTACAACAGAACTGGCTAACTATAAGGGTGAGTATACCTACGGTAATGCTTCCAAAGGGGAATACCGGAGGAAAACAACATCTGTAGGTAGTTTTGGTGTCGCTAACGCCTTTGGGTTATACGACATGCATGGAAACGTATGGGGATGGTGCCTTGATGATTGGCACGATAATTATGAAGGGGCACCGACAGATGGTACTGCTTGGTTTGGTAATAAAAATGATAATATTTATCAAAAGCCAGGACGTGCTGTGCTGCGTGGCGGTTCCTGGGACACCTATCCTGGAGGCTGCCGTTCTGCGTCTCGCTACTTCGACGATAGGGCGGAGAGCGACGGCCTCTACGACCATGTTGGTTTTCGCGTAGTCTGCGGGGTTGGGAGGATTCTTCAGTAGCCCTTTATACTTTAATGCTATTGCCCTTTATTCTTTTTCTTTTTTCCTTTTTCCGCCGTCAAGCGGTCGATTTTTTTAGCGAAATCGATGCTGGTATGAATAATTTTGTCTTAACGTAACTGAGCATTGTATTTTGGCAACAAGGGGGAAGTTAAGCCTTTCTCAAATACTTTGATGCCCAATAATGAGTCAAGTATTATAAAGGCGCCTCGACGCGAACACAGCCGTAAGCCTGACGAATTTTACGCTTTGGTGTCTAAACTTTGCCCAAGCATGAGCAAGCTGGAGATGTTCGCACGGCAGTCTCGTGCGGGTTGGGATTGTTGGGGTGATGAGGTAGGTATGTTTAGTGAACAAAGCCAGAGCATTTCTTCTGATAATACTTTGATCACATGATTCGTTCCAAGGAGCGCTTGACTTAAAAGTTTCATATATGGTTCGGCACCGCAGTCAACTTGCCGAATAATTACGTCTTAAGATTATGCTCGTGACATGTAAGATAACCAGAGTCAGCAGTACGTAACGCTGTATCTACTGTTTTTTATCTCTGGTATTTCTTAAAGTCCCACGGTTTAACTAAATTAGTGTGAGACCACACACCTTTATTACCCGTGCGTGCTACCTGTTCAGCTTTTTTTAAGGGCGCCTATGATTTTATAACTATCTAAATACTCAAGTACTAGATATTTATAATTATCGTGGCAATAAAATGTAGTCCTTTACACTTAATACTGGGCGCCAGGGCTAAAAACCATCAAAAACGACCCTCTTTTTTTGCTTTATCTACCGCATCTTGTAGTAATACCTCAATTAAATTGCTTAAACTACGCTTTTCAAGAGTTGCCAGACGTTCCGCATCCTCTTTTAAATCTTCCGACAAATAGGTTGAAACCTTCTTTTTACTTGTAACCAAAGTCATATATCTGTAACTCCACTTCAGAAGTTTATCTTCACTAAGATAAACTTAGGGTAACTTTACTGTCAACCTACCGTAGAGTTGACTTAGGTTTATAGTGGAGTTACTATTGTTGAAACAAGAGGCGCCTCAGCCTGGAAAACTAAGCGCCTCTCGTCACAAACATAGTTTGGCTTTAATTATGACTCAAATAGTGCTTGAGCATCAAGTCGTCGTGCCTGAAATTCGAGTTTCAGACGAGTACGAGATAGACGGTGTAGAAGACACAGACTTCGGCACCTTGTATCGCCTATGGAAAGGTTGGAACTTACTAGGTACGTTTTACCAAGACTTGGAAGGTAAGTGGGTAGCACAACCATCACTCTACAGTTGTGAAAAGCGCTTTAATACCGCACCCGAAGCGCAACAGGAAATTATTTCACGAAGTGGACTGCTCCTATAAGCGCTCGTTAATTTAATACCCAACCAACAGGCGCCTTTAATAAGAACGAAGCGAGTGGTTGGGTTTAAAACCTGACTTAAGTAAACATTTCTAACGATTAATTACATATGAACAGCGATGAACCTGAATTAAAGCGCGAACTTTCGAGCGCGCGTGAAGATTCAAGCTTTTATACTCGCCACGAAGATGGTGTAAGTGGGATGTCGGTAACAGCTTTATCAGTTTTGTGTGGAACAGAGCAGCATGTAATTACAGAACTTTTAAATCGAGTTCGTGATTCTAACGCCATCGTCAACAATCTTCCAGTTAGCTTAAAACCCTTTGCTGGCAAAGAACATAGGCTTATCGTGAACACAAAAGATTCGAGTTTGTTCATAATTGACGATATTTGCCACGCAGTTTTAGAGTACTACGCACTTGATGCGCGGAAGTATAAAGGGAAACAAATTGCACAAAAGAATTACCGCATGGTCGCCAAAGCTGGACTGAGAATATTTATTTGGTCAAAAACTGGTTATACACCTTACGGTACAAGTGCTTTAACCCAACAACAGGTGGATTTAATTGAGTCAATCCCTAAATTACAACAAACAATTGCTCAAATTCAATCCCAAGTTCAAAACTTACTGCCATCAACGTCTAACAGTACAATACCACCTGATTGGAATCCACAAGCCTGGAAAAACTTACCACCACAGGATAAACGCCACTTCCGTTACCTGTATCGGCGCCGCCGTTTCCGTCCATCTGATCAAGGTGTAAGTGAGCAAGTTGTGGAAAAAGTTGTTACCTCGTCTCAACTAAAAATACGTGCAAATCAGGAGATACAAGCAGCAATTGGGGAAGTGTCGGAGCTTGAGAAACAACAGTTGAAAGCCGCCAAACAGCAGATATTAAAGCAGTTTTGGGATTCCGATACATAACTTACTATCGGCACCCCCGATAACCAAAACCTCGTTGCTACAAACATTCAAACAGCAGCGAGGTTAACCAATCATTTTTTTTACGAGTTAGAAATATGAGTAAACTTTTACTATCGGGAAGGCATTTACTTTACTCGACCGAACTAGCAGCCAAAATTGGACGGAACGAAGCCATCTGTTTACAGCAAATACATCACTGGATGGATGTAAAAGGAGGCAAAGTAATTGATGGGGTTAAGTGGTTCTGGAAAACCTATGAGCAGTGGTCACAGGAACTACAACTGTCTATCAGTACCGTTAGAAGAGTTATAGGCAACCTTAAAAAGCTTGGCTTGATACTAGTCAGTAGATTATCTGCCAAAACCTACTATCAAGCTAATTGGTATACCCTGAATAATCATGCCTTAGAGGCACTAATTCAAAATGAACACATCGAGGCGCCTACAATCAACAGTTGGAACTGTCCAACGCGAGCAGATGATACCAAAGACTTCTCCTCAAGAGAATTTACTCCACAGGAACACCCTGCTGCTGAAGATAAGAAGTTAGTTCAAGAAGAAGGAAATAGCCACGAAATCAAGCAACCCCAAATTCCTCACTTGGTTAATGAACCTGAGCAAGATTCTGCGCGAAGCTCGCCAGGGGGATACTCTCCAGCAACAGACGTCGCGACTAACGATGACAATCATGATTGGGGCAATTATTCCGGCGCCGACGAACATGACAAAAGAAAAGATGGCCATGAAAAAATGACAACCGAAGAATTAAGGGATGTAACAAACCAATTGCGGGAAATCCCCTGTACACCAGCGTTTAAAGTTAATCCTCAAGTTCAAGCTACTATTAAAAAACATTGGCGTAATGTAACCGGTGCCATTGCTTATCTTAAAGAAGCGTTACGTACCTGGACAAGGGTAGATTGTCCGGAAGCTGTATTTTGTAAAGCCTGTAAGGAAGGGCTAAAACTTTCTAACTGGGGTAAACCAGGGGTTGTCCATCCTCAACCAAGTGATCAGCAGCTTGTTCAATTGAAACGCGCGGTATCAAAGCGAGAGATTAGAGATTTATCAAAGGCGCCGGATGGGTTATGGTTCGTAGATACTGGTGTGAGTATTTTAAGTTGGTGGGATTATTTACAGGTTGAAGTTTCAACTTGACCAGCAAGGAGTCCCACAGCACATACGCAGTGTTAGTGTTGGTCGGTGAGTCCGAACTAAAGATCAATTATTCTGTGGAGTTCTCTTAGTAAATACAAATGCAACTTTATACAAATGCAACTTTATAATAGTACAGATGAATTTAATATTCAATGGGTTTGAAAGCCGTCAAAATACTTTCATGTCCATACAGGACGCAGAATTTTTTGAAAAACCAAAGAATCAAACTGCGACCGCAATGCTTGGGCTATGGCTGTATCGTTTAGCAGCACACCTGCTTCAATGTTTCTTTCGTGGGCTGCTTCTGTAAAATTGGCAGATGTTATTAATACTTGCTCTTCATCGACAATAATACATTTAGCGTGCAGGCATGATTTTTGTTTTGTATCTATTGCTAAAGAACGGGTATCGTAATATACAAGTGGTAACCTTTTTCCCATCCAAATATATTGGCGAAAGTTATCTGCAAATTCTTTTACTAAAATGCTGTCTGCTACAAGGCTTGTATGTGGACGTTGGATATTTAGAAACATTTGGACGTGAAGTGCTGGGTTGGTGTCCATTTTTTCAGCCAGTACTTGGAACAATTTTCGTGCTTTCTCTCCTTTATCTATGGCGAAACTGGATATAAGAACGCTTTTAGAGGCACCACTGAAAAGTTCGCGCGCAACTACGCTAGTATCTCGGCTTTGTGAGCCAGCGACTTCGGGGCCTGTCCAAACTAAATTAATGCGGTCTCTTATTTGCTGGGAATTAGTTTTTTCTTCTGCTAGCAAACGCAAGGTGTAGGCTATGTATTCACAATCTACACCTTTGATGGCTAAATAATTTAGTTCGGATGCGACTTCTTGGCTTAAGTTTGCTGGTACGTAATTTAAAATAGCCGATATCGCAAAGGGTGGGGAAAGTCTTCCGTTTGAGAGTGCTTTCGCCAATTTGTTCAAATTCGGACGGCTCAGTTTTAAAAAGCCATTATAGTCACTCATAAAAAAACTCTGCTCCCAACGCTTCAACAGTAGATACTACTAAAGCTCTATCCAAAAATTCGTTGCGACGTTCACACGAAGTTTCGGCGATTAATAAGCACCCATGACAAGCTGAACCGTGTAAAAATCTTTCTTCTTCCTCGTTATCTGCTTTGTGTTGAGCGCAAACTGGGTCATTAGAACACAATTTTCCTTGTTCGAGGGCTGCTTCTAAGTGGTACTCAATTCTTTTTCCAACTTCTACTAACCCGCCTAATGTACCCTCCGAACCAGCAGAACCAGTGTATAAAAGTATTCCATAACCTGCTTCGCCTGCATAGATACGTTCGCGAATAGAACTAGCAGCATAACCGCATTCGAGAGATACTGCTGTAATTAATAAGTGTGATAAAGAATGCAGCATAATATAGGGTAGTCCTGGAAATTTAACTTTATTTGCTTCTTGGTCGATACCTTTACGAGCGCACCAAATATCAAAACCTCTTGATAATTCTCTTCCCCGCTTTTTAACTCCTTCTCGCTTTAACCAATCTTCAATGGCGCCTTTACGAAAAGCAATAAATACTCCTTCACCTCGATTTTCTACCGCAGGAACCCAATTTGTATCTACATCTAATGCCGCGCGTCGCACACTGATATCAAGTTCACCATCAATGTCGGGCATTTCGGCTTCAAAGCGGGTAAAACCGACTTGGGCAATAACTTCTCGAAGGCGATGGACTAAAACTATACGTTCGATACGCTCGGCAAATGCAGGTTTTAAACTGGCTAAATCTCTGGCTCTGGCGTAAAAATCGCCTTCGGATACATCTTCTCCAACTTCGGTTGGGCTTGAAAGTAATGTATCAATTTCGACTGATTTTATATTTTTGTACTGACTACCTTCTCCGCTTTGTCGGCGTTGAATTTCTTGCCAAATAACTTCATCGCTAAATCCTGCTATAGCTGAGGCCACCTTACTTTTTTTACGTTCTTTTCTGACATCGTTAGCATCCTCGGCATATTTCAGAAAATCTTCGTAGACTAAATTTACGGAGTCACGCAAAGCGGCGTCTGAGTCGGGGAGTGAAATAACGCTGAGAAGTTGGGAAAAATAGGCGTTGCTAGCAGAACGAACTAATAAACGGTTATATTCAGGTTTACCTGTTTTTTCGCGGATGCAAGTAGGTTCTTTTGCAAATGTACCTATCCAAGGTCGATGTCCTTGGCAAGGTCCTAATACTTTTGCGTTGGGAACTGTGGCATCAGCAAGGGGACGACGAGCAAAACATGCTTCGCAACGAACGTATATTTCTGCAAAGTCGTTACCTGAACCACCTTCATCTAACCATAGTTGACCCCGACATTTGCTTTGAAGGTCTTGATGGACAAAGGTATACCAATCAATATCGCTGATATGTCCTCTCACACAAGCTTGAACGAAGCGCACGGGTACAACTGGTACTTTCTTTTTTTCGGAGTTGAGATATTTGCCACCTACTAAACTTCCCCAAGGTAATAAAGGACGGGTACGGTAGGTTTTTTTAGTTTTGGCATCATTCCAGGTTTCTTCGACTTGGGCTAAAAACCATGTGGGAAAAGTCTTAGCATTTATTCCCGTGCGGGTTGCTTTCGGGTCTTTTTCATCTACGGGTGGGGCGTATAAAGTTATATCTTTTACTTCCAGAATTTCTGCAATTCTTGCTTCTAAACGTTCTTCGTGAATGCGTTTTTTATCGCCACGCCATTGGCTTAGACCTGCAATTAGTACGGAATGTTCGGGTAGGTCTACCATTGAGCCGGGACCGAAGGTGGAAAGGATTTGGCTTTGGCGGACTTGTCCTGCTGGGGGTTGTTTTTTGTTAGATTTACTCATTAGGTTTTTTATGTGGGTTGGTTGGGAAGGGTAGGTTTATGACATTTTTGGTTTTGTTTTGGGTTGTTGGTTAACCCGCCCTTACTCTGGTTCTACTTCGTGTCCGTTGGGGTTTATTACCCATAGGTTTACTGTTGGTTCGACGTCGCGTAAGCTGCGTTGGGCTTTAAGTTTTTGTTGTACTTCTAGTGGTTGGTCGTGCAATTCTGGGTCGAGGGGGTCAAATATTAATGGAGGCGCC
This sequence comes from Calothrix sp. FI2-JRJ7, assembly GCA_019359675.1. GTDB lineage: Bacteria > Cyanobacteriota > Cyanobacteriia > Cyanobacteriales > Nostocaceae > Dulcicalothrix. Next base: position 58,131 of record JAHHGX010000014.1, on the reverse strand, counting down.
AGTCCGACTTCGCGTTGGTATTGCAGCGCAGGTTTATCGTTAGCGATGCCTTGCCACAGGTCAAGTAAATCTATAACTTTGTTTCTAACTTTTTGGCGTAATTCTTCGGTTGTTTTCTCATCTTGGTCATCGTGCATTTCTGCGCGTTTGGCAATTGCATCAACTACAAATTCCAGTTCTTGGCGATGTTGTAATATTTCTATTGCCCCTAATGGCGCCGTCATTTTTGGATGTCCGAGACGAGCTAGGGCAACAGTTATCGCCGCAATACCCCTATCTATGGCGCGAGAGGAAAAGGGAGTTACGCTAGTTGCTTCGACCGCGCGGTAAAATGATGAATGCCAAGCAAAGAAACGCTCGTAGTGAGAACGGTCTCTTGGTCGATGGACATTAAGTAATGTTATAACTAATCCTGGTTTGTTTTCATCGCGTCCGACACGGCTAGTTGCTTGGATATATTCGGCGGCTGTTTTCGGTTGACCGAGAACTACCATTAAGCCGAGACGAGTAATATCCAAACCCACAGAAATCATATTTGTTGCTAAAACAACATCAACTTTGTCGCTTTTATCAAAGGTTATTTCCATTCGCCGTTTTGTGTCTGCAACTGAGCTAGTACTAACGCGCGATGTAAGTTCCTCTGGTTCATCATCTATTTTTCGGTCGGCGAATAAACTAGTAGTTTCATCAACTCGTTTACGTTTGCTGTAGCTATTGAGACGTGAGTTCACTTCATCTTCAACGATGCGACGACTTCCTCCTAGTTCCCGTAGTGAGTTAAAGTAACCTAGTAATGCCATGTAGGGGTCGGCTGGATTCTTGAGATTTTTCTTGCCTCCGGCAGCTAACCAGTGCTTTTGAGCGGCGCCTAACAAAACAAGATAAGTACGTAATAATACTACCTTTAAACTGCGTCCTTGTGCCGCAATTCCTACATAAGTGCGCGCGTTTTTCTCACTTGCGCTTACTGTTTTGGCAAAAAACGAATCGCGTCTATCTGGACCTGGTGGGGGGAAAATATCAACATCGCTGCGACCAAATAATGCTTGAATTTGCTTACTTGCGCGACGAACTGTAGCAGTAGAAGCAATTATTTTCGGTCGAGTCACTTTACCATTAATTTCACGACTGCATAAAGCATCAATAGCAGTTTCGTACAGTCCGACCATTGTTCCCAAGGGACCGGATATTAAATGTAATTCGTCTTGGATAATTAAATCTGGTGGGGGTAAATGACCTCCCAATGGTTTACCTCGTCCGGGTTGAGTCGGGCCATAAAAGCCATCTTTATCAAAGCGGTCTACTTTTCCGAATAATGCACCCGTTTCACCAACCCAAGGTAAACTGGCGAATTTATCAACTGTGGCAATAATAAAGCAGGGTAAACGACGATAAATTGGTTCGTCTACAGCGACAATGGGTAAATTTTTGTTTTTGCTACCAGAAAAATTACAGCGACGGTTGCTGCAATATACGTGTAAATTGGTGGGTTGCTCAGTGTTGGGTAGTAGTTGGAATGAGTTAGGCTTGAATTTTGTATCGCACCAAGGACATTTTTCTAAAGGTATGGGTGAAGGGTTACGGTCATTTTTTTGAAAATCAAGCGTGCGTTTTCTAGCACTATTATCATCTCCATCGTCTTTTTTACCCATGCGGTTGGGTGTCGCTGCTTGTCCCACCCATAGTCCAATTTCAAAAGGCCAAGTTCCCAATTTACCAGGATTTTTCTGTCGTTCCAATTCTAAAGCGCAAATCATTGTAGCTGCCCTTCCAAGTTGGTCAAGGGTGAGAAGTCGAAGCGTATAGCGCATTAAAACACTTAAACCAGCAGATTTGATATCAGGGTTATGCAGGCGCCGCAGTACGAGTGTAAAAGCAGCAAGTCCTAAATAAGCTTCGGTTTTACCACCCCCTGTAGGGAAAAATAACAAATCAACTAATTCCCTGTCGTCATCTTCTGGGTCAGCGACTCCAACTAAGTTCATTAAAATAAACGCTAACTGGAAAGGGCGCCATTTAGGAGCATCGACACTTTCGGGTGTATTATCTGTACCGTGGGTCGCGCGCTGGCGAATATATGTAGCAATTACACGATTTCCAATTTGGAATGCTTCAAATATTTGTGGGTCTTGTAAAGCTTGTATACCTTGTTTAATGCGATTTTTGGCAAGAGTCGCGCGTTGCAATAATTCCGATGCCATATTCAACCGCTTAGGTTCCTTGGGAAATTTCGCACGTTGCTGTTCAATCCAATCGCCGTAAGCATCCACAATTGAAATTAGCATATTTTGCAAAACCAAGGATGTGGGCGCCTTAGCTATTTCCTCCATCCCTAATTCCACATCTTTAAATTCCTCTTCAGTTGCAATCACCTTTTCCACATCAGCAGTTGGTATCCAAGCAGTATGGACATGGTTACAACTACCATCAGGGTTAGTAATAGCTACAGCAGAAACATTATGACCAACAGCATATTCATAATCATTTCGATATTGTAAATCGGCAACACTTTCATCCCAATCATTATTATCCCGTCCGCGTAAATTAGGACGAGGAACTAAAGATTCTGGGGTATTAATAACTAAACTAGTTTGAAAAGTATAAGTAATATCACGTTCTTTATCGTTTGTAGGCTGACGATTATTTACCAAAAATACCGATACCGAAAAAGTCCCAACAGGTACAAGTTCTCCAGAAGTGACAGGACGAGTAGAAACAACCAACTGTAAACCATTGCTATCAGGTATAGAAATAGTTGAATTTTGAATATTATTATCTCGTAAAGGAATAATTAAATCGACTTGATGAGGAATGCGTTTCCAACATCCCGACATAGTTTGTTTTTCTTGCGTTTCTTCATCTAAATTCTCTTTACAAGGAGAATAATCACCCCACGCGATAGTAGCATTGAGATGGCTGGTATTTTCATTAACAAGTAAACTTAGACCCATTGAAGAAGGGAAAAAAGCCTTTTTCGCAAATGTCTTTTCGGGTGTACCTTCATCATCACCCCCACCAACGCGACCAAGTTCGTCTAACTCTTCATCCGCAGTTTCATCCGCGCGTTGTTCAAAAGAGGCGCCGTATGGTACAAGAAAACCTGTTAAATACCATTTTGATGGCGCCTGGTCGATTATTTCTTCTATATAGTCAACATCATCGGGAGTAGGGCCTACTAGGTCAAGTTGTAAAGCTTCGATAAGATGTTGACGTACTTCGGCTGGGGTTTTAGTCATAATGTATTTTTATTAAAATAAATATATACCGCAAACTGCAAACGGTTAAAATACTAAACTTCTGTCATGCTGAGGAACGTAAACGGAGTTTTCCCGTAGGGTAGCATCTTAAATATTTTCACATTTTCTAAAAATAAAGTTATAATCCGTTTTTAGTACAACGAACCGCAAAGGACGCAAAGTTCGCAAAGGAAGAAAAGAAAGAAAAAATAATTTGTTCAGGATTTAGTTTGTTTACGATACGTTGGGTAATTTCAGTAATTATTGTATCAGTGATAAATTGCATTTTGTGTACTTTGATATAGTTGTGCTTTACCCAGAATAATCCCGATATTTCCGGCACCTTTTCAATCTCAATTTTATGCAGCACATAAAATCGTAGAGTGTATGACACCATAAAAAAATATCAACATATTTAGGTAGCTTTAAAACCGGGAATACTAGCATCTGCTTCTATCTTCCGTGTTCCTCCTCTTTTGCCTGTATTTTTAGTATTTCCTTTTCCTTTACCTTTATCTGCAACCTGACCTCCTAAAATTTCTGCTTCCGCGCGCTGTTGGTTCAAATCCAGCAACCGTGCTAAAACCTCATCGTGGGTTTCTTCACCCCAACGATGGCGCCAAGGTTTTTTCTTTTGTCGTCCACTGCTGTTTTCTGTGTCTTCCTCTTCTTCGTAGTCAAGGAGAAAATCGCAGTCGGTGGAAATATCCGTCCAACCGTATGCATCGAGTACTGCCCTATCCATTGCTGTGTGGAGTTCGCGAAGTTTGATAATTTCTGGGTTGTATTCGTCGGGGTCATGGAAACGGTTGTAGGTGTCGGTAAGTCCTTGGTTGTTGCGAACCATTAATGCCGCGCGGTATTCATAGTATTTTTTGCCTATAGCTTCTAATGCGGGGTTGTTTTCCCAGTTGTCAGGGAAAGGGAAGGTTTGAAAGCAGTCTGAGGGAGTATACTGAAGGTCATCTTTTAAACTCGAGCTAAAAAAACGAGTCCAAATTTCATGTATTCGTGATTGTAATAAACAGAAAGCAGCATTATTTTGAAAAGCAAAGACTACTATTTTCTCATTATAAACAATGCCTTTAGGTAAAAATGTAAATGCGTAGGAATTACTTATACGGGAAATAACTAATACACGTTTGAGAGGTGCAATCGTTTTCGCTAAAGCTGCTTGTTTTTCCGCATATTGCCACCATCGTGTTCGATAAGCATCACGTTTCAATTTATCACGTTCAGGCTTAACTTTTTCTTCTACAATTTTCATTAAATCAGGAAATTGTCTCGCCTCATTTTCACTCATATCTCCAAAATTTATAACATAGCGCTTATGGGTATGAGTTGGGCTAGAATTTACCTCTGAACCTCCGATATAAGGAAAAATTAGCTCTGAATTTTTAGGATTTTTCTCAATTAAATGATGCATTTCTGCAATAGGTGTAGCGTCAGGGTTAGAATCATCAAATGTAAACCCCATACCCAGTACAATGCTACCAATAAAACTTTTATCAGCATTTGCTAATAACACAGCAGGATTAATATTTCTACCAGATTTAAATAAGAACGCTGAAATTAAATCAACTTCTCGTCCATCCAAGAGCTTTACACCTTGATAATCACCCTTAAAAATATTAACTACACTCACAATAACCGCAGCTAAACCAGGCCACTTTAATCGCTTTTGAGCATTATATATAGTTCCACCATTCTCACATATATATGTCAATCCAGTATTGCGAGTGTCACCTTGGGCAATTGTATTTGTGGCAATTAAACCAAAACAGCCTGATTTTCGTAAAATGCTAAACGCCCTACGGTAAAAGTGAGCGACTAAATCACTATTACTATTAGCTTCTGGATTAACAACAGGCAACCAATCTCTATAACCATCTCCTAATACTGTGCTAATACGTTTACCACCTAAAAACGGAGGATTTCCAACAATTGCATCAAATCCAGGATTTTCTCTATCAAATACTTCTGGAAATTCTAACTCCCAATTAAATACTTTAACAGGTTTTTCTGCTTGCCGCAATCCTTGACTAATTTTTGCAACTTCTAAATTATCTTTATTCTTCTGCCAATCTCTAAATTTTAACCATGATGCATTAAGTTCATCCTTTCTTGCTTTATCTTTATCCGTAGCAAAGAAAGATGCAACTACTAAATCACCCTTCAACCGCGCGTCTTGTAATAATTCTTCAGCAGCATGATAAAAATCGCGCTTTGCTTCGTAGTTTTCATCATCTAAAGTTTGGATGTTATCGCGGTTGAATTTAATCTTCTTATAGTTCTCGTTAAATAAAGGTAAATTTGGGTCATCATAGGTAGTATCGCGTTCCCAGTTAAATTTAACAAGTTGGTCGCGCGTTAAACCCACTAACGAATCACCACATTTTAGTGCATGGTCTAAAAATGTAAATGGTTGCTTTTTCGCTAATGTCACTAACCATAATGATAACTTTGCCAAAGTGACCGCAAAGGGGTTTTTATCTACCCCATACAAACAACGTTGTGCGATTAAACGGCGCCCGTAAAGTAACGGTTCTTCATCAGCAGGTATTTCTGTAATAATACCATGTTGGTTCCAAGCTTCTACTAATTTTTCTGCCAATTGACGGCAAGCTTCGACTAAAAAGGCGCCGCTACCTACAGCTAAATCACATACTTTCAAATTTAAAATTTGCTCTGGTGTGGGACGTTCTCCCAATGCTGATAAAACTGGTCTAAGGGTTTCTCTAACAATTGGTTCTGTTAACGCGCGAGGTGTATAATGAGAACCACTACGGCGCCGTTCTTCTCCTGGTTGCAAATACAATGAACCTGGCGCCATAATTGTTGGGGTTTGCTGAGATATCTTGCGTCCTAAAGCTGCGATTAAATCATCTGCGGTTTTTGCTTGCTTTAATTTACTCAGTGATTTTCCGGTTATTTCGCAACCTGCAATCTCTTTTAAATACTTGGCTCTATCATTGACTTTAGTTTTTAATACTTCGTCAACACTAACAACCACAGTCACCGAAGCTTTAGCACTTTTTGGCTTACTCCATATACCAATGGATTTAGATGTAGCAATATTTACTTCATATCCGCAAGCCGCCTCATAAACGGAACCAATTTGTTCGACATCCAAAGAACGATATGATAAACGCTCTCCATCAAGAACCAATAACCGTTGTAAGACTTTATAAATCACTCCATCAGAAATGCGAGGTGGTTCAATTAGTTCCCATTCTTTATATGTAGTGTTGCGGGAACGACCTTCTAAAAAAGCATATTCATCAGGGTCGAAAAGCTGCCCATGACGAGCAGGTAAATATAAATCAGCATGACAACCGCCATCATACACTAAGCGGAAAAGGCTAAGTAACCATGCCCAGGCGCCATAACGTTGCTCCATTGTGTCAGGATAATTACCCGCATCTTCGCGCAATCTCTCATAAAGTCCAGTTACAGAATAATTGCGCGTATATATTGAATCTTGCGGCATTAAGCCCTCATCTTCTGCGTATAGCAAGAAAACTAAGCGCAGTAAAACTGTAATTAATCCACCGTAAATATGCTGAGAATTTGTTTGAGGAATATCACCCAGCAAACTATTTTTAGAAGCATCATTTGCTGTTTGGAAACCTCGTAACAATTCCCATAGTGCATCTAAAACCTGTTCCGATAACTTCGTCGAAACCTCATTTTGATACTTACGGCTATTTTGTAACAACGCAGCTAAACGACGTTCTGGTAACATCCCAAATACTCGGTCTGCTTCTAATAGCATATGCATGGCGCCTAATATTAATCTTCCTGACACTTCGCACATTGCTTGTACAGGAAATGTCAAGTGTCCCGAAGATTCACCACGGGGTGCATAAACTAAACGTATTTCTATACCATTAAAGATTATACCAATGGGAATTTCTTTTTCTCGTAATAATCGCTCAAATTTTTCCTGGGGGCTTGCGTGCCATGCTGTCGTTTTATTATTATCGTTATTCAATTGGTCAAAATTTGTACCTGTATTTATTTCTTGCACCAACATCAACCAACCGTTATTATCATTAGATACGGCATAAGTTGGTTGTAAAATTTCCCCATATTCAGGAAGAGATACTGCTAACTCGGCTAATTTTTCAGAATTATCTGTTAAATCTGTTATTTCCCAGCCAAGTACATCGACGGTGAAAGCAGGAAAATCAGAAATTGAGGCGCCATCTTCACGATTAACACAAGCGAGCAATTTTTGCTGTAATTCAACAACGTTTCTATTTACAGATGCTTGCGCTGCAACTAATGCGGGAGGAGATACTACTAACCCCACAGGTTGAATAAAACCTAACCACTCTTTATGTGCTTGTATTTCTAGATTTTTCGCCATTTTTTATCACTCGAAATTTTTTAATTTCATAAAAAATAAACTTGTTTATGCAGTTCGTGATGCCTGCTCCACAAGAGTTACCCAGAAACAGGCCATAAATAAACTAAACCAACAGGCTCAACCCTTACAGCCTTAACCTGATACGAAGCTTCGATGCGCGCGGGTTCGGAGATTATTTCCTCGTTAAGTGCTTTTAGTCGCTTTTCCCAATGGCGCCTATCAGCATCTAACTGGCGTTTTTCATAATCTTCAGTAGGAAGAAAAGATAACTGCTTTGGTTGCTTCTGCTTCTCCTCAATATCTTTTTTATGCTGGAGAATAGACTGCTGCTGCTGTTCGAGAATCTTTTTCATTTCCGCAGCTTCTTTTTCTCCTCTTTTTATCAGTTCCTTTTCTGCCCTTTCTGCCAATGTGTTTGCACGACGCTGTAAATGTGGTATCAAATCAGTAATATCTTGCGTAGCATTACTTTTTAATAGTTCTTTAGCTGTATCGGTAACTTTTTGCAAGCGAGGAGAACCTAAAGAATCTTCTAATAATTTCAGGACATTATCTTTTTCGCCTTCATTTAGAGGTTGTAATTTCTTGCGTCCCCTTACTGCTGGGTCTATCCATTCGGCAGCAACCGCGATAACTTCGTCGTGTAACCTTGAGGCGCCTTGTCCATATACAGATAAGCGTCCCAAAGCTATAACTTTCGGCATTGGGTCGTCAGTCAAACATACACAAGCGCGCGTTAATTCGTCATGTAGAAAACCCTGCGCTAAAAATCTACTCAACAATCTTTGTACTACCCGATGTTCTAAGTGCAGGTGAACTACATCACCATCCAAAGAACCAGGGTCACGGAATACTACCGGACGAATTGGTGCTTCCCGGCGCCAGTCCCAAGGTTTTTGTCCTTTTTTACGTGGTAGTCGTAATGTGTCAAAGGTATTTGCCCATGTATGGTCTGCGCGTTGGTCGAGGGGTGGAAGTGTCCATTTCGCTGTTGATTTGTCTTCACATGCTTCGTTTGTATCTACTGGAGCTAGAGGAGTGGCGCCGAGAATTTCTAAAGATGCAGAAATTGCTTCGCGGAAATGATGGTCATCGAGTCCTAACCAACTTTGCGAAGTCTTTAACATTTCTTGCAACTGAGCAATTTGTTTAGATAAGTCTTCTCTTTTCTGGCGGTTGTCTTCTAACTCTTGACTAATCGTTTGAATGTTTGGTAATTCTGCTTTTTCGATAGATTCGGTAATATTGCTTTCTTGATTATGCAGAATACCTTTTTCTAGCAATCGCGATAAATTCTTCTCTACAACTGGTGAAAGCGTTCCTAATTCTTTTTGGATAGTTTTTGTTTTACTTACCAGTACGTCTAATACTCTATCTTCTACACGTTGCGGTAAGACAAAGTAGTAGCAACGAACTTCTTTTGAACGTTGTAATTTTCTATCTATTCTACCGTTTCGCTGTTCCATTCTCGAAGGGTTCCACGGAATATCAAAATGGTATAAGTCCGCACAATTGTTTTGTAGGTTTACCCCTTCGCGTGCTGCGTCTGTTGCAATCAAAATCCTTAATGGATGACGCTCTGGGTCAGCATTAAAAGCATTTTTAATTGCTTCTCGACGTTCCTCACCTATTCCACCGTGAAATACATCGATTCTTTCATGTTCTAAGAAGGAACCTGCGATGGCAGCTTGTAATTGTTGCTGTAAGTAACGTTTAGTATCTGTATATTCAGTAAATATTATGACGCGCTTTTCTAACCAAGTGGCGCCAGGTTGACCTAGGTTAGGACAAAGATTTGTTTTTATCCACTCGATTAATTTTTTGACACGCGGGTCAGGTAAGTAGCGAGATTGATTTGCTACATCTGTCATTTGGTCTAATATTTCTAATTCCTGTGCTGATAATCCAATTGATGCAGTTTGCGTAGTTGCTGCTGTTATTTGTGCATCTTCTTCTGCTTGTACTTCTTCTTCTGGTAGTTCCGCGCGTTCGTCATCGGAAGAGGGTGATTCTAACAGTAAAGGCAAATTAAATATTTCATGACTGGAAGAATTAACAGCTTGTTTTTCAACAGCAGCACGATGTACTTTCAGAGTACGGGAAAATGCTTCAATTGAGGAAAGCAAACGCTTTTGTAGCGAAGTAATTACCAACATCGCTGTATTTTGCGTTGCTTTAGAAGCATCTTTAAGTCTTTGCTCTCGCAAACTACGATAAGAATGCAGTAAGCGTGACAATTTTAATTCTGGCGCCTCTTCTGGCAGATTATTAATGGCGATTGGAATAACTTTACGTTCTGGAAACTCTTCCCCAACTTCTCTTAAATCTTGCTTTAACCGTCGCACCATTACCGTGTCGAGTAATTTCTTATCCCGCACGGGTACACCTCGACAAAATCTTTGCGGGTCAAGTATTTCTAGCAAAGCAGCAAAACTATTTGAATGTCCGTTATGGGGAGTCGCGGAAAGAAATAACTTATGCTCAAATCTTGGTGCTATCTCTCTAACGGTGCGAGTTAACTGAGAATCAACTGCGTATTTGGCACCACTTGCAGGCGCCGCATTGTGTGCTTCATCAAGAATAAGCATCGAACTTGCTGCAAAATCTCCTAACCAATCTCGTAATGGCGCCGCATAAGTCTCATCTCGCAACAAAGCATGAGAAATAATAAACCGAGTGTGCGTTGTCCAAGGATTAATACCATAACCCCGTTCCTGACGACGATTAGCCACAAATTCCCGGTCAAAAATTACAAAAGTCAGTCCGAAGCGACTTTCCATTTCTTCCTGCCACTGACGCACCACCGAAGGAGGACAGGAAATCACCACCCGTCGCACCCTTTGACGCATCAGCATTTCTCTCAAAATTAGACCCGCTTCGATAGTCTTACCCAAACCAACATCATCAGCGATAAATAAACCAACTCTCGGCATTAACAAAGCCTTACGTAGCGGTTCAAGTTGATAAGCTTTAACCTCAATACCCGCGCGATAGGGAGCTTGAAACAACTTGGGGTTAGTTGAAGTAACGCAGTTCCAACGTAGTGTGTGAAGATAGGCAGAAAATAAACGTGGATTATCAAAACCTCGATTAACAATACATTCCCACGAAGTTTCCCCAATAACCTTAGCATCGACTTCACGTTCCCAGAGAACCTCTAACTGTTCTCCCAAAGCGTCATCTTCCAAACAAGAAAGATGAACTAAAGTATCTTCCTCAGTAGCTGGTCTTGACACAACATCTTCTACGAGATACTGCCTAGACCTAACACGCACAATTTGACCTGCATCAACAAACATCACCCACTTCTCCCCAGCTAATTTACAAACACCTCCTTCTTGACAAAGCACAGCACAACTCAGCCGCTAGTAAATTTTTTAGCAACAAAATTTTTGTAACCAAAAATAGCTGCCAAGCAATTACTTGCAGATGTAAGCAGTGATTAATTCTAATTGCCCTAGAGGTAAAATTACTACCCTGACTTTAAAAAAATAAGTTTTATAAGTATTAAATTATACTGATTTCGTCTAAACTAGCCCATGCCTATCATAGAGATAGCCTATTTAGACCATCTATCTTTATTAAGATAGAGTATTAAATTTAATAGTACAAATAAATATCAGAAACCAACAGAACAGCAAAAAAAGTCCGAAATAGATAATTAAAAAGCGACAGATAGCCAAATCTTGCGTAAGAGTGGTAATCTTATCAGTTTAAAACTAGCATTAAATTTATTATGCGCCTTCAGTAGTAATACTGATGATACATCTTACGATAACACAGATTTAAAACAGGATAAAAAAGATACATTTGTCAAAAATAAGTTATCTCCTACTTAGACTACCCGATGACAATAAAGTTTCCTGCTCTTAAGTAAAATCTCTGTTGAAAACGCAAAATCGTGGAATTTAATCCTTTGCGATGAATCCAGCCTACGAACCCCCCACTATAACGCTTCTATGGGCGGTTAAAAAATAATTCTGAAGCTGAGAGGGCGCCAATGCCACCTCAAAAGCTCATACATTATAAAAGACTTTAGCCAAGGCATCTGTAGCCAATACCGTAATAAACCCTAATATTCCCGCAGGATAACCCAAAAAGGCAAAAGCTGCATTAATTGCAGCAGCACCTGTCAAACCTGTACTTGCCATGACTAAAACTAACTTTGTTGCGACACTCCTGACGCAGCACAAGCATTTATTATTGCGGCGAATGGATTGTTTGCTGCATAGCTGAATTCAATTTTAGATTCCCGATTTTTTGAGAGTTGGGAATCTTGCTTTGCGAGGTTAATGTGGTAGCACGCTTTTTTCTGGTTGATAGCGGAGACTCTCAAGGATTACATTTACTTTCTCGGTGTAATTTTCGCGCAATCCTGCTAACCGAAGCACCTTCCAAGCTAGAATCTCTTCGCCACAATCATCAAGCCGCTTAATTGCCCATTTAATGCGGCGTATCTGAAATTCTTCTATGGTTTCTGTTACAGACTCCAAATAGGCTTTTGTCAATGGCATTAAATCGAGATGCTTTTCAATGAGTGCAAGTGAGCCTATATTTTTCGCAATCCTGCTTTTGTTGATTCTCACAAGTTTTTCTTGATTAAGAAGCGACTGCACGGTATCCATCGCCTTCTTGAGTATGTGCTTATCTCTTTCATCCCAATCTACTTTAACAATGCTAGAAATAGGCTTCCGAAGGCTAGGCGAGTTCTGATACAACCATTCTCTATCGTTCCTATACAGGTAAATATAAGTAGCTGGAGACATCTTTCTCAGACTCGTTTTAGAAGCCTTTGGGTGCTGTTGCTGTAAACCAAGCCAAGCTGCTCGATGTTGAAGTTGAATGGCAGTCGCAGAATCTGTATTCGGTTCGGGGATATTTTCAAATTCTGTGAATTGGGTATTTTTCAAAGTTTTCCAACAGCTTCTCAGTTTCAGCTTTGATACATAACGGCACACAGTTTTAGCATCAACATTCATTTGTCTGGCTGTTTCCCGCAAACTTAACCGTTGCACCTCCACTAAGTCTTTCAGTTTCTTCTCCCAAACCGAACCAAATTGAATGATTTTGCCAATTCGCAGTTTGTCCTGTTCAGTTTTATCTGGACCCGTTCGACAATAAATCATCCCGCAGTCACAGAAAAAGGTGCCCAGAGGTCTTTTATTTTCCAGGCAATGAGTCACTGTCAAATTAGTTACAACAGGTTGCAAATAATGGTCTGCCGCAGCATTGAGACATAACCAAGGCGCATTACCAAATGGTTTATATTGGTAATCTGCCGTAAAAAACTCTGCGACCGCCTCGGTCAAAAAGCGAATAAATAGTAAATGTCTGATTGGATGAAATGATTTTCTATGTTTTCTGACGATTGCAAATAACCAATTAGATTCATCTTCATAATCAACCATTGAATCTAAGGCACCGAGCATTTCACGCCCATAGAAAAAGATAAATTCATCTAATAGTTGTTTCAATTTGACTCTACCATTAGCATTGGCTAAACCTTTCTGAATCAATAAAAATTTGTATTGTTTGTCAAACCACCTTGCATCTTGTGACGGAAGTTTATTATTTATCAACCACTCAATATCCTGAGCTAGTAAAGTTAGTTTTTTTAGTGTGTGATTGCTAAAATTTTGTTGATTTGGATTTGCAATACAACATTCTAAGCTGGCTGCATAGTATTCATGTTTGTTTAATCCATGTAAGGTAGCAGTACTATTTTGTAAAAAGACTTGATGATTTTGGCAAACTAGAACTCCAGAAATTTGATGTAATCTATGCCAGTAAGGCTCCCCATAGTTTTCTAAATCTTCTTCGAGGCATTTTGGGCAAAAGCGAAAATAGCTTGGCATAGCAATAGAACTTGCTGTAATCCCAATTTTAGTATGAATATCGCCTCCATTTTCTCCCTTCATCGATTCTATTACTTGCACACCTCGTTGGGGAGGGAGAAAAGGATGATAAAAAGGGAAAAGAGTATGTTTATATATAAAATTTTCTATTTGATAGTTAGAGATATATTTAAGGTTATCAATTAATGCATCCAAGTTAGAAGGTAAATCAGCAGTAGCTACAGTAGATTGTGAGTTAAACACTTCTTGCTGTGTTATTTTTGGGCTAATGTTGCCACTCCTTATGTGGTAACGAGCAATCATACTGTACAAAATTTCATCAGGGTATGGATTTGGAAAAAATCTCAACATAAATTTTGATACGGGTTTATTTTACTTTGCTAAATATACGAGGGCAAATGTAGGGGGAGCGTCCTGAAGAAGCTAAAAAATAAGCTTATATTAGTTGCTAAGTAAAGCATTTGTACTATCAGCCGGAGCCACTAGGCACAACTAAAGTATTGATGCTTACCTGGGAATAGGGTTCTTACCACATTTGCGTAAAGACAATTGTTGTAATCATAAGTTATGATGCCTCTGTTTATTGCCAAATGGCAACATAAATGGCTATGGGTATTGCTCCGAAAATTCCAACTCAGAGACACTGGGATGCGTTCAACGCATACCTAAACCCCCTGGACGAGTATTTGATGGAACTCGACGAGTTTCTTCGGCACTGGGAAGTGTCACGAGAGGAATTAGCTTTTATTTGCGACTGCTCCTTAACAACAGTCAACCACTGGTTTTCCCAAGGGACTGACCGGAGAACGCCAAGCGAAAAGCATAAACAGCGCCTAGCTTTGGTAAACCACATTTGGACTGCAATTGATACAGAGCCAGAGTACCTACAAAGGCTTCGAGAAATGTATCGTCAAAAATCACGTAAAAATCTTAACAATTCTTAATTGCCAAATGGCAAGAGTTTATTGCCATCATGGCAATAAACATTTTATCGTTGTTAATTGTGTAAGCTCAGTTTATATACGCTCATGCCCTCAATTATCATCCTTCTCGATATTGTCAAATTGTTAATTTTAGGTTTTATCTGAAAAATTAAGCATTTAGTGACTGCTCGTTAGGAACTTAAATAATAACAACCTGTAATCAATGCAAAGGTTTTTAGGCGATAGGCGAAGGCTTAACTTTGCAGCCGCACAATTTTTTAAATAGATATTTGACAAATTTACACGATGATAATGCTTACAGAACCATCAATGGATTCGATTTCGACTTTTGATATGACCAAGTACCCCCTATTCGATGTCATGAAGGACATCAAAACAGGGCGTATTCAACTACCAGATTTTCAACGGGATTGGGTATGGGACGATATCCATGTACGACGTTTGTTAGCAAGTATATCTTTGGCTTACCCAATTGGTGCAGTCATGATGCTACAACAAGGCGCCCAGCATCAACAATTTAAACCTCGCTTACTTGATGGTGTCAAAAATTCGGCGCCTCAATTGCCAAACCTACTTCTACTCGACGGGCAACAGAGACTAACGACTTTATTCATGGTGCTGCTATCTGAGCAACCCGTTGTCATCAAAAACTCCAAAAACCAAGGATTATTCAAAAAATGGTACTACCTGGACATTGAAAAAAGTCTCGAACCGGAAGCAGACAGAAAATCCGCCATTATAGGATTACCCGAAAATAAACTTATGCGGACTCGCAATGGTGATTTTATTAACTGTTCCACACCTGAACATGAATACGAAGCCCAATTATTCCCCTTATCTAAGGTATTCTTTTTTTCCGAATGGCGTAGTAAATTTTCTAAGTATTGGCAGTACGACCCGCAAAAACTCCAATTAATTGACGCTTTAGAATTAGAAGTGCTTAAAAAGTTTGAGCATTATCAAATACCTGTAATTCAATTGCGTGATTCATTACCTAAAGAAGCAGTGTGTCAGGTTTTTGAAGACACTAACACTGCCGGATGCGACCTTAACTTCTTCGATTTAATGAGTTCGAGTTACTGCGTAGACGATTTTAGCCTGCGAGATGATTGGAAACAGCGTGAAGCCCGCTTTAAATCCTTCAAAGTGTTACGAAAGGTACGCAACACCGATTTTATTCAAGCAGTAACCTTGGTTGCTGGTTACACCCGCAGAATGGAAGCTGCTAGACAAGGGTGGAATTTAGACAAATTACCCGGTGTAGCTTGCGGTCGCTCCGAAGTTTTAAAGCTAACCAAAGAAGAATATCAAACATGGGCTGACCCTGTTCATAAAGGGTTTGAAGAAGCCGCTCGTTTTCTACACGGTCAAAAAATTTTCGATGCGAATGATGTTGCTTATCCCATCCAGTTAGTTGCCTTGAGTGCAATTTTAACTATTCTTAGTGAACGTTCCCGCTCTTTCCAAGTACGAGGTATGCTTGAACAATGGTTGTGGTGCGGGATGTTTGGGGAAATTTATACCTACTGGCATGATGGACAGGCAGGAAGAGATGTTGTCGAAGTCCTAGCATGGATTAATGGTGGTGCGGTTCCTTTCGGTATTACTCAAGCAAATTTCTCGTTTGAAAGACTCCTTAGTGTTAGAAAACGGCTTGGCGCCGTGTATCAAGGATTTGCGGCCTTACTGCGGCGTGAAGGCGCCGTGGATTGGATGACTGGCGAAGAAATTAACGACGTCATTTATTTTGAGGAACAAATCGACTCGCACCATATTTTTCCCGTCGCTTGGTGTCGTAAACAAGGAATTGACCCCAAAATGTACAATTGCTTAGTTAACCGCACTCCCCTAAGTGCCAAAACGAATAAAACAATTGGTAGTAAAGCTCCTTCAGTTTATTTGAAGGAATTTGAACACCAGGGTACGGCAGTCGCAAGCTTAGACGAGATATTAAGATCGCACTACATTGAACTCAATATTTTGCAACGGGATAATTTTGAAGAATTTTTCCAAGCCAGAGCAGAAGAACTCATGTACCTTATAGGTAAGGCAATGGGCAAAGATTTAAAATTTGAATTGATAAAATAAGCTGTTACGCATTTTATTCGCCTAGACGTGTCTTTATTCCCAAAAATGTTATCAACGCCTAACGACATCTAATGCTGGAGCAGATTAGTTGATTAAAAATGCGCGCAATCTTTCGATAAGTTATCAACGCCTAACGACATCTAATGCTGGAGCAGAAGTGCCCAGTTCGCGGAGCGCTATGGAATCGACCAGTTATCAACGCCTAACGACATCTGATGCTGGAGCAGGGCACTCTCTAAAACCGAGGGTTGACCAAAGCTCTAGACCAATTTTACAAGTACCTGCCATTCAGATAACTAAATTTGCAAAATTTAATAATCAAAATAATTTTTCAAAGCTCATAAGGCTTATTATTTCTAGCTTTCAGCCGATTGCAAGCAACTATGAGAAATATAAATGCCCTAGACTCCTTTAATTGTAAAGGAAACAGCTATTCTTGATTGTCTTGAAACTTACCAAGCGCGGGTGCTTGCAAAAAGTGATGATACTTACTAATCTTTTTGAATAGTTGTCCACGCTAACTCCGGTGGTTGCTGATGTGCGGACTGTTGGAGTAAGTAGCGCAAGCAGCGCGTTCCTTTCGAGCCAACATGGTCTACCCAATATGGGAGAACTAATGAACCATCCTCATCTTTAACCAACCACTTTAAAAATTCAATCTTATCTTTCTCAGATAAAACTTTAACAACATTAACTAAATCCCGGCTTTCGCCTAAGCATAAACCGCCAAAGCGGTTAACAGAAGCAGGATTTACAAAAGCCTGTTCTAATCTTTCTGGCAGAGTTGGTCTGGCTCTGTCTATGCCTGCATTTATCCAAACAGCTAATTTTACATCTGTTAATAACTCTTGAAAGTCAGGTTTCACGTTTTCCGATGCGTCAATATTGCTTTTTTTAAATCTATGAAACGTCCGAAGCGTCACAGATTTTTCTGGTTCAGAAAGGAGTGCCATCGCAAGCTTTACGCCGCAATGTTTAGACCTATTCTCTTCTCCTACTAGAGATAGTAGCATTCCATACATTGTTGATGGTGGTGGTACTGGATAAGTTTCTATATACTCCCTAGAGCGGGACTGACGAAAACATGCTATGGGTACTTCAACTTTTAATACAATAGTAGTCACCTAAATTAACTCCCTAAAGGTAGTTGTAAATCTTCTGCAATAACTTGTTTTAATGCTGTAACTGCACTTTTGACCCCTGGAAATACATTCATTCCCAAATCTTGTAATATTTCAAAATTTTTTACCCCACCAACCCATAATTCCTTTGGGTCGATGTCTCCTGCTTGAACTGTTTCGACTAAATCTGAAATTGATACCTGTCCCAATTGATTTTGCTCAAAGCAATAAAAAAAGCGAGGTGAAAAATCATGCGTCCAGCGTAATACAATAATGCTAGGAGAGTAATCAAAACGAAAACGAGCATTGTTTCCTGCAACTCTACCAATTGAAATAAAACCATCTAACACAGCGTTAATGCGAGATTTATTCTTCAGATGTTCTGGTGTTAGCGCGAAACCATACTGGTAAGATGTTGCATGAAATTCTGTACTGTATAAAGACGTTCGTCCTTTTGCTCCACTAGCAGCATTAAAAGTAATATCATCAAAGTAAGGAAGGGTTGATACTGCATGGACAACCTCCAATGCTCCTCGTCTAGGTCGAATTGTTCCTTTAGGCTTAGGTTTACGTTTTTTCTTCGCTTTTTGTTCTTCTGATGGTTTAGTTTCTATCTCTTCGCCAACATCAATTTCATCTGAAATTTCTATTTTGGCAGCTTCTGCTTTCATATATCCTAGGACATCATCATCAATAAAAGTAACTGGGTCGAAGTCAGGATTTTGCCAATTATTATCTTGATTATCCTCATCCCAACTTCGATTAACGTTATAACCGCTTTCTTGCCAGTAATGTCTTAAAGAAAACCGTATCGCTTCGGATGAAACATAACTATGAACTTCTCCTTTCCATATTAATTTTTTTAACGGGCTTAAGTTACCTTCATTCTGTCCACGATTATTAGCTGCTGTCCCATAGCGGGTCAGGATATTGCCAAATAAATGAAACATACAAGAATCGCTCAAATAATCAAAATTGTAATTTTTTATTTATTAACATGAGTTCCGCTACTGTTGTTAACAGTGTATTTTTCTTCATGTGCCGAGGCATCTATCGCCTGACTTCTTGGATAGCCGGCAAGAGCAATAAAAAATAAATCTCTTGCTAATTTCCAATCTGTTTCTCCACTAACTATTGGCAGTAATTCCTGCCAATGGGTTTCTAAAATAGTAAGTTTACCTGCTTCTCCAATAAATTGTGTTATAAACTTTCGGAACTTTTCATAACTTATACAAAGTTTTAATTGAGACAGTATACGCATATTTTCTCGTTCGATTTGAGTATATTCTCCTTCTTGCGTCTGACTGTAAATTTTAGCATACCTTTTTTTGAGCGCTTCTTGACAAAGCTGAATATAAAGTTTTTGTGTTTCTGAATCCCAGTCGGAATTTTGAACCATTTTATATATACTCCGATTCTCATAAAAAACTGTATTGAAAATGAATTTATTCTGATTATTTTTAAAATTAATTGTTGTATAGAAATTACTCCACCAAGGTAAGTTTTTAGACAAATTATCAGCAATGATACTTTTAACAAAACTACTAATAATAAAAGCATTATCTTTAGATAAATGTATTTTATACTCAGGAAAGTAGCTACTAACCATTTTATATAATGAACATATAGTTTCTGTAGCATTGACTAGACGCATTGCCATAGGTGTTTTTTGCTGCTTAGACCATTCAACCACACCAAAATAAATTACTTGGCATTGCTTTATTTGATGACATCTAGCTAATTCTACACTTTTCTGATGAACAAGGAACTTTAATCCAGCCTCTCCTAAACTTGATACATGAAAATTACTGTAACTCCAATTGCTATGATTATTGTAAGGTTCATTATAATTTTCTAAATTAGTCACTTCTGGTATTACGAGGGCGTATTCCATTTGGTTCGGTTTAACGTGCGAGCGCAAAACAAAATATTGACAAGCAACAGGAGCAAATAATAAAGCTAAAGCATATTCTGGTTTTTCTTCAAACTTGCTTTTATCGTTAAAAGCTGCGTGTCGAACTACGGCGCCTGGATACAACCAACCAGCTATACGAATATGTTGCTGCAACATATTGCCATGCTCATCGCATAACTTATTCGCAAAGTTTTGGTGAGCGTAAGAAGCAGCTTTCTTATACCAAAGTGTTAGTTTTATGTCATTGATTATAAGCGATTTTGATGCTACCCCTGCTGATTTAAAAAAATTATTATGTTGTAAAAAAGTGCCTGTAATACCTTGATGAATGAGTATTTGAGTATAAATATCTATTTTTTCATAATTTAGTGCTACAAAATTTATTAAACCTTCATCATTAATTTGAAAGGATTGCTTTAGTAACCAATCTAAAGCAATCAAATCTTTACCCTCCCAATTTAAGCTAATACTACGGGGAGTAAGCAACCAATTTAAATTGCCTGGTCGAAGAGCAGGCATAGGATACAATTGCTCTAATCGCTCAAGGGTCATCGATAGACCTGCAATTCCTGCACTATGTAAAAAAGTAATGTCAGGATTACTTAGATTTAGCGAAATTTTGGAATTAGCTAAATTATCAATTGGCATAATATTCAAGCACTTTCTCTGTTCTTTCCTTGACTGGTACAAATATTCCACAACCCATCTTAGATTTTCCTCCGATGCCGTATCTCTGTAAAATTAAAGAATCTTCTTCGCTAAGATTTGAAACCTCTAGCGTAAAACCAACAACAGTAAAACCATTAACTTTTATACTTCGACGTTTAGGATTTCCTTGCCTATCTGTCGGTATAGTCGCAATTCCTTGAATACCAAGCTTTTCCAACTGGCGCCGTGCTGCGGCTAGAAATGGCTCTGGTTGCTGATAAGGTCTTATAACTACGATACGCGCGCACAGTTTATCTTTAGGCTGGAGTGGGTATATCTGAGGAACGCCCAACTGAACAGTATGCGTGCCAATATTTAAAGACTTTTCAGCAAGGGAATAAACGAGGTCTATGTTATTTGCGCTCAAGCGGATACGAAGCCTAGAATTTTTAGTCAGCTTAAGCTGGCCATTATCATCAGGAATGCCAGCAATAGTGTGAATTGCTATCGAATCTATTTCGTGAATTGCAGGAACTAAATACGATAGGGCGGAAAACAATTTATGCCCGTGGTCTATATCTACAGTTTTACCAATAAGGCTAAAGCTTAAGTCAAAGTAGGGTATGTAAGACTGAAAATCCCTTCTAGGCAGAGCCTCTATAGGAATTACCCTTGTATTAGCTTGCGTAGGTAGGTTACAAGCTATAATAACTTCTTCCATTTCATTGCACCTTAAATTTAAGCAAATACACCAACTTTAAGCTGATTCAAACTTACTTCTTTAAAGTATCTGTAGTTTTTACTGATGAGCAATAACTTTTTCAAACTAATTATTCACATACGTAAAATTTATTAAAGAGTGGTTAATTTAAACATTAAAAAAATATTAGCTACGAAAAAACTCGATAAAATTATTTGTTATAAATTTAACCAACAAGATGTGAGTAACACGGTCGATAACTGGATTGATGTCACAACCAAGTAGGCAATATTTAAAATACTTACCTCGATTTGTACATAGATTGAGGTCTATAGCATCTAAAAAATCTTTACCATAGAAATCAAAAATTCTATCAAAAAATACCTGTTCGTCAAAGACTATTTTGTTACCAGGTAATAAACTAATATACCCTTGACTTATTAAACATGACTGGTATTTCTTGCGAAGCCAAGCCAAACCTTTAAATTCTATTTTGCGATTTTGCAACCACTCAATATCTTTAACTAAATTTAATAATTTCTCTAAAGTACTATCTGTATAATGTATGACGCTTATACTAATATCACAATTTTCCAAGCTTGCAGAATGGTACTGTGTAGCTTTAGACTCAATCGGGATAGAACTATCCAGCAATGGAACTGAATGCTCGGAGCAAACTAACACACCGGGAATTTGATGTAAGCGATGCCAGTAAGGTTCACCATATTTTTCTTCGTCTTCCTTTAAACAGGTAGGACAAAATTTTAAAAATTTTCTTGAGTCACCTGTAGAGTTGGTAGCAACTTTTGCAACCTCTAAAATCGAGCCACTTAGCTTCTTTTTCATTGAGTCTTTTAACAGCCAAGCTTCTTGTGGTGTTAAGAAAGTTGCATAAAAAGGGTATAAAGTATGATTTTGTAACAAAACATCAAACGTTTGACGATAAAAGAAAGATAAGTTTTTAACTAAATAATTCAAATTATTAGTTAAAGTAATTTTTGATACTTGCTGAGAACTGTAGCCAAATAATTCTAAGTCAGTTTGTCTAAAGCTTTTATTGCCACTCCGGATGTGATATCGCGCTAAAGCACTATATAAAAGCTCATCAGAATAAAAAATTGGGAAAAAACTAAGCATTGTAATAACCAAAAGAAATAAAATCATCAACTGGATTTTTAATTAATTGTGCTGATTTTAATCCTTCGTATGCAGCAGTTTTATTCTTATTTGCATTCTCTGCAATTTGTCGAATATCATTATCTTCATACTTAGGCTTGACTTTTATTTTATGAGTAATGACTTTAGCTATATTTTCCTTACCCCCCTCTAAAGCTAAAGCATAGGCTTGTTTTACTAGCAAAGAAATATTCGTTTCTTCATCGCTCGAACTAACAACTTTCTCTGCACACTCTTTAGCTAATCGTGGCTCAACATCTAACTCGAGAAGCTGAATAATTATATGTCTAATGGTTGCTGATAAATTTCCATTAGTTTGCTGTTTCCTCGCTAATCTGCTAATTTCTTTTAAATCTTTAGTTTCAATATTAGACAAACACTGATTTTGATATGGTGTAGTATCGATAGAAGCTATATCTTTGTACTTAATCATCCATTCCTCATCCCCTGAGCGAATAGCATCTAGCATTGGTTTTACTAAATACAGTCCGTCCTTGGCGGCATCTTTGATTAAATTAACATTTATTACCTCTTTCCCAGCAAGTGAAATAGCTCTCCACTGTACCATTTTGTAAAGTTTAATAGCAATATCAATAATTCCTTGACTTTCTTCATAGAAAACTTCATTAATTTCATCGGAGAAAGAAGTAGATATTTTTGTCCATTGATATTCCCACATTCCTTCCATGAAATAATCCCATTCATCATCCTTCATCATCCTGTTCCATATCACGCTGCCTTCGCCAGTTCCCCTCCTAGCATTTCTAAAATTACCTTGGAGAATTGGAAAAGCTTCATTTGTCCCAATACGAATAACAGGAACTCCAACTATATTATCCATTTTTACCAAGAAGTTTAACATATCAGAGCAACTTCTTCTTGCTGTCACTAAATTTTGCATCTCATCAATCACCAAAACTCCCAGATGATGCGTATGGGTAATTTGAGCAACTTGAGCCAGCATATAATCTTCAGAGTTTCTAGAGGCGCCGAATTTATTGAAATAGTTAGTTCCTAATAACTTATCTACAGCAAGAAATATATCTGTACATAAGCCTTTTAGAGAACCAGCATGAGGACAATCAACTTTTAACCAAACAATTTGGTAAGTACTGTATTCTGGGTGAAGGATAACTTGAGGGTATAACTTAAGAATATGGATAAAATTAGTTGATTTGCCCATTCCTGATGGACCGATTAATGTTAAGCCAGATGCAGATGTGGGAATATTTACATAATGTTCTAAGTTTTTGCCACCTCCTACCTTTATCGCTTCATAAATTTGCCTAGAGCGACGCGCATATTCTGGTTTATAAATATTCCGTGCTAGGTAGCCTTGCATGAGTAATGCACAAACTACCTGCTGTAAATTAATTGTTTTATTTAACGGTTCAAAGAATCTAGATAATCTTTCTACGCAGTGAAATCGATGATGTGCATCCAATTCTCTTTCTTCAGGAGCATAACTTGGATATACCGCCACTTTTCTAATAAATTCTTCTCCAGAAAGAATTGGAGGCAATGCTTGAATCAAAGGATTATTGTACTCCGCTAATTTGTGGTCATTATATGTAGCTAAAGCAGCATATTCGCCATCTGGAATTTTAACCCATTTCCAATCATTTGTTTTGTCCATATTTTCGTTCCTGTCGATTCTGACGTAGCATATCGAGGTGGTTAGGTTTTAATGATTGTGGCTGCTCTAAGTTTTTATTATCAATATCAACGGTATTGCTACTATTTTCAATTTCAGCTTTTTCCAACTCAAAGCCTTCACTTTCTCGTCTTTGATTTTTTTCAGTACTTCTATTCTCTCGAATATCGGCAACTTGTTTTCTATTACTGAGCTTATCATCTTTTGTCCCCTCTGTCATTTTCTTTGCTCTACTCACCACACTTTCAATATCTGTAATTAAGTCCACTTTATTTTGTTGCTCTATTCCTTGATTTTTCTGCCTTTGTAGCTCGTCATAAGCCAATAAATATTCAATATCATGTAGATTTTTTTGACAATATCTTTCTTCCAATTTTAAAAGAAAACATTTTTCAAAATTTCTACCATCAGGAGAGCGAAGATATATATAATCAGGTTTCCTAATATCATAAGAAACTTCTAACTTTTTGTCTAATCTTGAAAGTGAACCGCTTCTAGCTTTTTCAAACCAAAATTCCTGTTTAGCTTTTTCACAAGTATAGTACATTCCTTTAAACTTAATGCCTCGTTCCGTAATTGTTGCATTTGCTGTTGGCATTAAATTCAACTTTACAATATCTTCCGAGAAAGTTCTAAGTTTACCCGAACGATTAGCAATTCCCCACTTCCATAATTCCCTAGGTATGAGAGAGACATTATCAGCTATCATGGTCTCATCTCTTTTATATTCATCTAAATAATGTTGATTGTTATGATAGAGAATAATTTTGATAATAATTTCTGTAAATTGCTCTATATCAAGCTTGCTATCAAGTCGGTAGTCTCTTGCTCCTCTCTCTCTAAAATCCTTGTCTATATAACCTGGCACAAATGGTTTAACATGGCCGTGTATAGTACGAAAATGTCTCTCCACCAGACCTTTCCAATCTGCTCGGTAGGGTGCAGCATTTTCAATACGAATGCCTAGATTGGGAATTAGCGTTTCCACTTTCATTCCTGCTAACTCGCCGCGATCACCTAAAATCGCATCAGGAATATGATGACAAGGCCACTCATCTTCTACAATCTTGATACCGTATTCTCTGCAAAATACTACTTTGTTACCAGCTGCATTCGCCAAAGCCATCATTGCTCCTATCCAAGAAGGACCTTCTAATCCAACATAAACTCCAGTTATCATACGGCTAAAAACATCAATAACTACGTAGATAACAGGTCTACCAATAATCCAGTTACGATTGTAAGCAGAAACTAGGTACACATCTGCAATAGTGGCATCTATTTGATATCTAGAACCTGGACCATTAGTCTCCATTGTGGAGTTTCCGATAATAGCCCTATGTTCCAGAGCATATTTTTTAGCTCCCTTGCGAGAAATTATTTTTTTCCTAATATCCCCTTGTTCAACTTCATACCAGTATTTAAACTGTGTCAAGGTTGGTCTTTTATCTGGCGGTATTAATAAATGTTTTTTAACGCCATCCTCACTATAAATTATTTCTTCTGAATAATAATTTTTAATCATTAACTCATAAGCGGTGATTAAAAAATTCTCTTTACGATTGTGATAGAATTTAGTAATTGCTAATCTAAAGATTTTTTTATCTTCCTCCGTGATGTTAATTCCAATGCCGATTTCTGGTTCATGAGAATACTTTCTTGGTCTACCTCTTTTTTTCTCTCCAGAAGCTTTTGGCTTTCCTTTACCACCCGAATTTGAATAGTCAGGTAAAAGAGAATTTTTCTCTTTACCCCTTTGCCAATATCTTCTAATCAACTTATAAACTGTTTTTTCAATTAATTTTCCTTCGCTTCTAGCACTGTTATATTGCTCAATGACTTGCTTAATTAAATAACCACGTTTTTCTCGATAGTATACCAATGGTTCCTGAATAACTATAGATGATATAATATCCCAATATTTATCTCTAATTTCTTTTTCTTTATGAGATAAATCTCCATCTCTAACTATTTTTGCCCAAGGGTCTGATTTCAACTTTAATGCACGACCTTCATTAATACTTTCTTGAATATTAAAAATAGATTTGGAAACTGGAAATCCAGTTTTGGCATTTATATCAATCGTAAAGGCCATAACATAACCTTCATCAATCCAGAGAACCCTCTCGACAAAACTGTTTCCTGATTCGTCCAACCATTCAATTAGGTCATTAACACACAAATAATTACTCATAACAGCACCATAAATAAATTTCAGAAAATTATTCTTTGAATTTTGCTAGCAGACATAACAGTAGATATTTTACTAGTTTCCATATCCATAATTATTTGCTTATTCGCTATTAAATGCCTAAAAAGATAAAGGTTTGTACCCACTTCTAAATTCATATCTATATCTAAAGCTTGTGTAATATGATTAATATTAGAATCATTTTCTTGAAGTTTTGACTTTAAAATTTTAGCTATACTGATTAAGTCATTCACATTTATTTTGGCTGTTGCTTCTAACTTATAGCTGGAATGAACCCATTCGACATTCTCTGCTAAAATTATAGGAATGTCTTTTTCTGTAATAATTCCCCAATCAATTCTCTGTGCTGCATAATAACGTCTTTCTAACTCTAGCTCTTCAGCCACTAATTTAGTTCCTAAATCCTTAGCTAACTTGAAAGTTCGAGCTTTTTGAACTGTTTGCTTGCCTTGCTTTACAGATAACATAAAGCCAGTAGTAAAAACATGAGGAGTATTGCTCTCTTTCTCTTTGGGATACTCTATTCCCATTTCCGTCGCGATGTTCATTGCTAGGTCAAGGTCGAGTAAGGGGAATTGCTCCCTAATATCAATAATACTGTCTGACCACTCAAACAAATAAAATAGTCGCTTCTCATAATCAGAGAAGAGATGATGCTCTCGATTGGTTTTCCAACCAGGTGGTCTGGATACCCTACTCTTTGAAGGAAAATCCTGAATCTTAAACCAAGGTTGATAATCTCTCCCACAACCCTGACCTCGACCTTCCTTCATGTAGCGCTCAAACTTTGCTGCTGTCCACCCTTGCTTGGTTCTCGCCATAAATAAAATCTCCTATGGGCGGTTGATACTCACCCATAGGATAAATTGTATAACTTTTTTATTTGTTGTACAACTTTTTTATTTATTGTACAACTTTTTTATGTTTCTACAACTACACCCAACCTACGAAGTAAATGTTATTCTACGGTTACAGATTTTGCTAGGTTACGAGGTTGGTCTACGTCTAAACCTCTACGTGCGGCTATATGATAAGCCAGTAGTTGTAGTGGAACTACGGTGAGGATAGGTGATAATATTTCATCGACGTTGGCTATGGGTAGTAAGTCGTTGAATATTTCTCCTGCTTCTCCGTCGCTTATTGGTGTTACTCCTATTAAACGAGAGTCGCGCGCTTTGGCTTCTTGGGAATTAGAAATTACTTTTTCGTAAACTTCTCCAGGTACAGCAATGGAAACGACTGGTACTTTTGCATCTAATAATGCAATTGGCCCGTGTTTCATTTCTCCAGCAGGATAACCTTCTGCATGAATATAGCTGATTTCTTTGAGTTTTAAGGCGCCTTCCAAAGCTATTGGGAAATTTATTCCGCGTCCCAGGAATATAACATCTTGGGTATCGGCAAAATCATGTGCCAATGTTTCGCTGAGTTGTTCTTGTTTTTCTAATGTTGCTTCAATTTCTTTAGGAATTTGACGCAACCCGTTAATTATATCTTGTATTTTTTCAACAGGAAGGGTTTGGCGCCGATATGCTAAATCAATTG
The DNA here is from genome assembly GCA_019359675.1 of Calothrix sp. FI2-JRJ7. GTDB lineage: Bacteria > Cyanobacteriota > Cyanobacteriia > Cyanobacteriales > Nostocaceae > Dulcicalothrix. The sequence goes on along the minus strand of JAHHGX010000014.1, from coordinate 30,665 downwards.
CCAGTGCATAAAATGCCATTAATTGGGCAATAAATGTTTTTGTAGCAGCTACACCAATCTCAATTCCTGCTAATGTACTAATAATATGGGGTACTGAATGTCCAAGGGTGCTTTCTGGACGGTTGGTTATACCTAAAAGCCTTGCTTGATACTTAGGTTCGCAGCCCTGGCGCCGTTCTCTTTCCATTCCCAGTGCTGCTAATGTATCGGCTGTTTCACCTGACTGGGTAACACCTATAGTTAAAGTATTAGCAGTTAAGGGTGCGGGTGCATAGCGATATTCAGAAGCATAGCTGACTTGAGTCGGAATTTGCGCTAGCTGTTCTAGTAAGTATTTACCCACAAGTGCAGCGTGCCAACTAGTACCACAAGCTACGATTTGAATTTGTTCTAAATCAGTATAAAATTCGCTGGGAATTCCTAAATTTATAGGAGACTCATTATTTGGAGCCTCTGTAAAATAAGCGTCTAAACAAGCACGCACAACACCTGGTTGCTCATAGATTTCTTTGAGCATAAAGTGCTTGAATCCTTGTTTTTCAACCATTGTTGGACTCAAGTTGAGTAAGCGAGGTTGTTTTTTCAGTCGCTTACCCGTAAAATCGTAAACTTCTACACCCAATGGTGTTAACCTGGCAATCTCACCATTATCAAGTGGTAATACCGCGCGGGTATATGAAACAATTGCAGGTGTGTCAGATGCACAGAAAAATTCACCCTGCCCAAATCCAATTACTAAAGGCGCCTGTTGACGCACTACAATTAACTCATCAGGAAAATCAGCACTAACAGCAGCTATAGCAAAGGCGCCATTAAGTTGACCAACTGCCTTGCGAACTGCCTCAAAGAAGGGTGAATATGCTTCCCCTAAAGCAATTTCTTCTTGAAGAAATCTAGAAATTAAATGCGGAATAACCTCTGTATCTGTTTCCGAGCGAAACTCAACACCGAAACTTTTGAGTTCTTCACGTAACTCGCGATAATTTTCAATAATACCATTTTGTACTACAGCCACACGGTTAGGTGTGTCCATATGGGGATGAGCATTATATTCTTCTGGTTTTCCGTGTGTTGCCCAGCGTGTATGACCTATACCAATTTGAGCAGGATTTTCTATTGACTCCAACTTGGAACGCAAATTGTGTAACTTACCCTTAGCACGCACACAATTTATATTACCCTCTAATATCGTAGCAATTCCCGCAGAATCATAACCACGATATTCGAGCTTTTCCAAACCAGAGAGCAATATCTCCGTCGCTGCTTGAGTCCCAATATAACCAACGATTCCGCACATTGATTCACACCATGCTATGAGGACAAATTAAACACGTATCCATAGATATCATAACTGGTGGAATTTTACAGGCAAGGACGCCGATTTATACCCTAAATTATTTTATGAGGCGCCAGTACCTCATTTGTTACACAGCCTACATATTAAGCACTTCAATACTCATGTTCGGTTTTCACCCTCCCCCCATAGGAAGAGAACTACAGCCGTGATTATATGTACCATCTTTATTGACCAGAGTAATTCAGGACTTACGCATGAAAACCTAGAAACCTGGAATATACGTTAATAGCATGTAATAAAAATGACGATTTGTCTGCGACAATGAATGCGTAGAAACCAGGTTTCTTTGCATAAGTCCTACAATTAATAAATTTTTACAATGATAAAATCTTTTAGAAACTATTATTACACAAGAGAGTACATTTAATGGCTGTAAACCAAGATGATATTTATAACTTTGACCAATTTATTCAAAGTTTTAATGCTTGGATAAATTTGTCTCAAGCAAGTTTTAACTATCAGTTAGTGCTAGCTGATATTTGGGTAAAAACTTGTAAAGAAATAATCGAGGAGTTGATATCCTACCAAAGTAAAGGTGAAACATTCAAGAATTGGCAAGAGTTTTTACAAGTATGGAGTAACCTCTATGACCAGGAGTTTGGAAAAAAGTTACGTTCTAAAGATGCTGTTTTGGTGCAAGGAAAATTCTTGAATTCAGCCATAAGCTACTTGCCACATCAGCAACAACTGATGTCAGACTTTTCCCAGCTTCTTGAAATACCTTCTAAAATCAATCTAGTTAATGCCTTAAGCTATTTGTACCAAGATAAAATTCAGGTTGGAGTAACAGCGAAAGAAGAAATTTATCGAGAAGATAACATACTTTTATACCGTTTCACGCCGAACTCAGGTTCGTCTTTGAATATTCCTATTCTCATAGTTTATGCCTTGGTCAACCGTCCCGATATTGTAGATTTACAGGAAGGACGGTCACTAGTTGCCAATTTACTCAAGCTAGGTCTAGACGTTTATTTGATTGATTGGGGATATCCGACTTCAGGGGATCGCTGGCTTACTATTGATAAATACATTGATAAGTATATCAATAATTGTGTGGATGTTATACGTGAGCGTCACAATTTAGAACAGATTAACTTATTAGGAATTTGCCAGGGAGGTACTTTCAGCCTTTGCTACAGTTCCCTTTATCCAGAGAAAGTCAAAAACCTGATTACTATGGTGACACCAGTTGATTTTCACATGGACGAAGGACTCCTCAATGTTTGGAGTGGAAGCAGTATGGGGTCACAAGCGTTAGATGTTGATCTTATGGTTGATACTTTAGGTAATATACCCGGCACCTTTCTCAATTATATGTTCGTAATGCTGAAACCTTTTCAGTTAGGGGTCAAAAAATATATTGATTTGCTCGATATTCTTGAGTATGAGGATAAGCTGCTCAATTTTCTCCGCATGGAAAAATGGATTTTTGACAGTCCTGACCAAGCAGGAGAGACTTTTCGACGGTTTATTAAGGACTTCTATCAAGGGAATAAACTAATTAAAGGTGAAATTGAGATTGGCAACAAGCGAGTAGATTTGGGTAATATCCATGTACCAATTTTAAATATTTACGCCGAGCAAGACCATATAGTTTGTCCAGCTTCATCGTTAGCTCTTGAGAAATACGTCAAGAGTGATGACTATACGGTTCGCTCGTTTCCAGTCGGTCATATTGGTATGTATGTAAGTAGCAAAGTTCAGAAAGACCTGGCGCCGACGATTGCAGATTGGCTTAAGGCGCGCGTGTGAGGTACTATTATTGTAAAGTCTTCTACCTCAAAGTAGATATTTCCGTAACACATGCCCCCTTCTTTGGGTAGAGGATTGTATCTGTTAATAGGGGTAAATTATTCTAGATAATAAATTTACCGATACATTGTGAGACGTTACATGTAACGTCTCTACGTACCGTATATACCGATGATAAAATTTTTCGTTTCAATTACGGCTTGCGAACCATGTTAAAATAGTTATCCCAAAATTTGGTTTGCGTTTCAATGGAATATTTAGCAATTTGCTGTTGCAATTCTAACGAACTTTTAACAAAATCTTCTTGTAGGTGCAATGTTTTATTGGCATTTTCAGAAAATTTTGAATTTATATTCCTCATACTTGACATCATTGATTCCCAGTTATTCATAAACACGCTTTGGGCTTCGGTATACGGTCTAAAGAACTGCTCGAAACTCTTAAAAAAATCCATTGTATTTACTCCAAAGGGTGATGTTTTCTGTTTTCGATTTTAGCTGTCTATTTTAGACTACAATTTATCTGATTATATCAAAAAAAATTCCTTCTTAAGAATGATTTTTTGAATCAAGCAGTATTCTAAATTTATATTAAGCAATTAAAGCAAAAATGAGATAAATTAAAATTCTATTTATTTTGTTTAAAATTGCCCAAAAATTATCTTGGTATTTGGCAAAATATAGAAATAATATGATAGCAAAGATAATAATTTAAGAATAATAATATTAATTTAAGAATTGACAGTTATTTGATAATTTGAAATTCTGAATTTCCCTACAAAAATAATGAGGAATATGGAAGAAGTTTATATTGTCTCAGCAGTACGTACACCACTGGGCAAGTTTGGAGGTACTCTGGCAAATTTATCGCCAGTAGACTTAGGTGCGACCGCTATGCGTGCAGCTTTGGAACGCGCGGGAGTATCGGGAGAGGCTATCGACTTGTACATTTTTGGTAATGTACTTAATGCAGGACATGGACAGTCGTTGCCTCGTCAAGCTGCTTTTAAAACTGGAATTCCGGCTAGTGTTAATGGGTATGCAGTTGATATGGTGTGTTCGTCGGGAATGATGAGCGCGATAAATGGCGCCACTGCTATTCGTTCAGGTGATGCTGAAATAGTACTAGCAGGGGGCATGGAATCTATGTCTCAGACAGGGTTTTTGTTATCGCACCGAGCTAGATGGGGATATAAATCGTTGCTAGGTTCTCCAGAGCAACTCACCGATGTTTTAGTTTGTGATGGACTCACCGACCCCACTAGTGGTGAAACTATGGGAGAACAAGCAGAGCAATTAGCAACTGCCTATCAAATTACGCGCGCTGAGTTGGACGAAGTAGCTTTATTTTCACAAGCTCGAGCAGCGCAAGCTACTGAGCAAGGTTTGTTTAAGCAAGAAATTGTACCCATCGAAATTACGGGTAAGAAAGGTTCACAAATAGTGGATAAAGATGAGGGAATTCGTAGCGAAACAACTTTAGAAACTCTTGCTGGATTGAAACCAACTTTTAAAACAGATGGTGTGTTTACTGCTGGTAATAGCAGCCAAATATCAGATGGAGCAGCAGCTTTAGTATTGGCAAGTAAAGCAGCAGTAGAACGTTACAAACTTAATCCTATCGCACGATTTATCGGTGGAGCATGGACAGGAGGCGAAGCTTGGCGGTTCCCCGAAGTTCCCATCTTGGCAGTGAACAAGCTTTTAGACAAGCTCAAAATGAAAATTTACGATTTTGATTTGTTCGAGAACAACGAAGCATTTGCTCTGAGTAATGTATTGTTCAATCGGGAATTGGGTGTTCCTTATGAGAAATTAAATGTCTATGGGGGAGCAATTGCTTTAGGTCATCCCATTGGAGCTTCAGGAGCGCGCATTTTAGTTACACTGCTCAATGCTTTACAACAGGAAAATAGGCAGTTTGGATTGGCAGCAGTTTGTCATGGTACTGGTGGTGGTACAGCGGTTGCACTGGAGAGGTTGAGATAAAATGACATCTTTAGGATTGGAAGATCAAGTTGTTTTGGTAACTGGTGGTAATCGGGGAATAGGTGCCGCTATTGTTAATTTAATGAACTCATTAGGCGCCAAAGTAGCTTACACGTACCGCAGCTCGGAAAATCCCCAGGTGGGAGCTTTGGCAATAAGTGCCGATGTTACTGAACCAGCAGGTATGGAAGCAGTAACAGAAAAAGTTGAAGAGAAACTGGGGCCAATTTATGGAGTAGTCGCTAATGCTGGAATTACGCGAGACAATTTTTTCCCTAAACTGACAGCGGCAAATTGGGATGCAGTAATTGATACTAATTTGAAAGGAGTTTACAATACACTACAACCCGTTATCCCCAAGATGTACGAACGGCGTTGTGGTTCTATTGTTTGTATTACTTCAATTTCCGGAGAACGAGGAAACTTAGGTCAAACAAACTATGCTGCATCCAAGGCAGGAACAATTGGTTTAATTAAATCTTTGGCTTTAGAAGCAGCGCGTTATGGGGTGCGCGCGAATGCTGTATCACCAGGGTTTATTGAAACTGATATGCTCACCCCAATTTCAGATAAAGTCAAACAACGGATTTTGTCTGAAATTCCTATGGGTCGCTTTGGTAAAGCTTCTGAAGTTGCTTGGGCAGTAGCGTTTTTGCTATCACCAGTAGCTAGTAGCTATGTTACTGGTACAGTTGTGCGAGTTAACGGCGCCCATCATACATAAGCAGAGGATTGGCAAATTTAATAATTCTAAATGACTATGGTTGAAACTACAGTAAACAAGGGTTTTGAAGCACGGCAAATAGAAGTAAATGGACTAAATATTCGCTACCTGACAGCGGGTAATGAAGGTCTACCATTGGTGCTACTGCATGGAGTTGGTGATAGCGCTGTTGATTGGGCTTGGGTGTTACCTATGTTGGGAACTAACCATCGTGTTATAGCGCCAGACTTGCCAGGTTGCGGTGATAGTGATAAACCTAAGCGCGAATATACAGTTGAATTTTTAACACAGTTCTTAGCTGATTTTCTTAATACTTTACACATTGAAAGGGCTGTGCTAGTAGGCAACTCTTTAGGTGCTTTGATTGCCTTTCGGTATGCAGTCTCAAATCCCCAACAAGTAGCAGCGTTGGTATTAGTAGACGCTATGGGATTTAGTCAAGTAGTTAACCCATTACTGTCAAGTTTGACTTTACCAATTTTTGGAGAGGCAGCTATTAGTTGGAGCAAAACACCTTTAGGCGCCAAACAAAGAGCTTGGTCGCGAGCAGCGTTGCTTTTTGCTAACCCCTTTAAAGCACCTGCTGAATGGTTAGCAGAACAAGAGCGAATGGCGCTTCTTCCTGGTTTTTTGGAAGCAACTTTATCTATACTGCGTTCTCAAGTGTATGTATTGGGACAACAACAAGTAGTACTCGGTTCTCTATCAGAGCTACAGATGCCGACTCATGTTATATGGGGTGTTAATGACTTGGTATTGCCGAGCTATCAAGCGACTGATGGCACCAAGCGTCTTGTTAAAGGGAAGCAAACTTTGATACCTGCTAGCGGTCACTTACCCCAAACCGAACGTCCCGAATCATTTACCAATGCGGTGAACGAGTTTCTTGTTACTTGCCAGCTTTGACGGTTGAAATATTATTTTAAGGAGAGTAGCACTTATGCAATTGAAGCCAATTAATCAGCAAGTCGTTTCCGTCGTTGGCGCCTCTAGTGGCATTGGACGTGTAACCGCTCTTGAGTTTGCTAAACGCGGAGCAAAGGTGCTTGTTTCTGCGCGCGGTGAGTCAAAGCTTGAGTCTTTAGTAGAGGAAATTCGCCGCTTTGGTGGAGATGCTACTGCCTTTGTCGCTGACGTACAGTCCTACTCCGAAGTTAAGGCAATAGCAGATAAAACTGTAGAAGTGTATGGGCGCCTTGATACTTGGGTGCATCTTCCTGCTATCTCTCTATTTGCACTTTTTGACGAAGTTACACCAGAAGAGTTTGAGCGTGTAATTGACGTTAACCTCATGGGGCAAGTATATGGTGCAATGGCAGCATTACCATACCTAAAGCGTGAAGGAAGGGGAGCGTTAATTCATATTTCTTCAATTGAAGGTAGACGCTCATTACCATACCAAAGTGCGTACTCCGCAGCCAAACATGGTATAGAAGGGTTCACCGAATCCTTGCGTGTTGAGTTAGCACACGAGAAAATGCCCATTAGTGTAACGAGTATTAAGCCAGCGGTAGTCAATACACCTTTCTGGAACAATGCTCGCACTAAGTTAGGTGTCAAGCCGGCAGGGATACCACCTTATTACGACCCCAAGCTTGTGGCTGAGGCTATCCTTTATTGTGCGGAACATCCAACTCGTGACTTCTTGGTTGGAGATGCAGCTAAGGCACTAGATTTAGCACAGCGCATTTCACCATCACTAGTAGACTCCTTGTTATTACTCGTTGGTTTTCCCTTACAACGTAGCTCAGAACCAAAGTCAGAAGAGGCGCCGAATAATTTTTATCAACCTGTTGCAGAACATGACAGAATTGATGGCGACTTTAGCAACCAAGTTCTACCTAGCATTACCGATTTGCTAGATAAAAATCCGATTCTACAATGGGGTGCAGTAGCAGGAGCAGTAGCATTAGCTTTTATAGCAGCACAAGCAATGACCCCAAAGGAATAATTATTTTAATCTTGTCAAATTTCTTGTGGAGCGGGCATAGAAAGCCCGCCCTATATCATTGCTTCTTCATCCGAGCTTCAACTGATGAGGATTTTTAAGAATGAATGTACCGTTTTCTTTGATTAAGTCGCCTGTGCAGTATATTGGAAGGCGTTGTTGGTAAGCTTTGAGAGCAAGAATGTAGTCACGGTCGGATAGTTCAGTATGAATCGGGTCTAATTTATTAACAATAATACTCAGTAATGCTATTTCTCCACTTAAGAAATCGGCATTAGGGGTGGCGATGTGGGTGACGACTGCTTGAATGGTCGTGTTAGGCGCCTCTGTAATTAAGGCACCGTATATTTCTGTTTGTGAACGGTTTTCTGCTAGGGCGAGAGTTTCTACAACTTTTGCCATCCTGCGTTTGAAGTCAATAATTTCTGGTTTGAGGGGTAGTAAAATTTCAAACCCGTCTAAAGTCCAGATGGAAGCTTTATCTCCCTGTTTTTGTTGCTGCTGCCAACCATGTGCAACGCGCGTATGTTTCTACTTGTTGGGGGTCGAGGTGTTGGAATTTTTCTAGGTGTGGTTTGACTGCTGTCATAAATTCTCTCCGGCAGCTATGCGTTCCATTATGGTTTTAAGTGCATTGGGACTAAATATATTTTGACGCGGAATTTCTACGGTGATGGTTGTTTGTTTCTCAAGTGGTGGTCGTCCCCGTAGTGATAACCAGTAAGCGCAACGTTTGAGACATAAGGATTCAAGGTCAATTCGCAATTCGCGAATTGTTGTGTTGATTTTACCTGGTACGGTTATTGTTGCGTCGATGCCACTGTCGTCTAATCTACGTGTGGCTGCTTGAAGGCAGTAACCCATACTACTAGCAATAGTGTATATATAAGCGTAACTAAAATCTTCTTTTTGGGTGTTGAGACTCATTTGATGGTGTTTACATGGTAAGCGCGGTTCTCTGTTTAATTAATGAAGATGTTTTAACTGCACGATTTTACTGTGGTACTGGATGATATAGTCCGTCAAATTCATTCCATTCCCAACCCATTGGGCAAGCAAAAACTGGCATACCTTTGATGCTGAATATATACGGTAATACTTGGTAGTATATTTATTCATCTTTATCTTCATCTTGATTTTCATCTTCATCTGTTTCAAGTTCTACTTTGCACTCGGCTAGTAATCTCTCTAAATTTTCAGGAAAATCGCCATTCTTCACTTTTTTAGTAAAAACTTCATAACAATCATTTTTATCCCCTTCTTTACGAGGAAATCCCAACCAGAGGATTATTATAGTTTTTTGTTCTTCAAATACTCTGAAAAATAAACGATAACGCGATGCCAATCCCATTTTTTTGAGACGGCTATATTTTTGTAATGGTTTTTGTAAAGCAAAATGTGAAGCTAGAGGGTCTTGAGGAATTTTATTCTTTATACCGATGTCCAATGCTTTTAACAGCTTGACATCTGGATGTGTAACAAATTGTTCTTTCGACAACTTGCTTTTTAATTCAAGTACACGAGTTAACAAAGCTTGCCATTGCTGATTAAACAATGGATGAAAGAATATTTTCCAGCCGTTAAAATTAGTCGAACTCATTCATCTTCATCTTCATCAATTGTTACATCAGCTAATAAATCATCCATATAGTCACTCGTTTCTTGGGTGTAGGGAACTAGCTTTGATGGATTTTCAATTACATCTTTCATCAAAAAATCGAGAAATAAACTCATCATCAAACTTTCTTCTTCGTCTGATTCTACATCTTCTGTATCCAAACGAATTAACAAAGTATTTTTTGATATAACCTCTAAATAACCAGATGCCTTTGCTAAATGCGGAAAGTCTTTGAAAAAAGCGCTCGGTAAGCGGAATCCATTTTGATTGCCAACTTTTGCATGAGTTACTCGATAATTTTTACTTGTCATACCCAATATTACTATCACGTTATAATATTTGTTATAACATCTTGACACGGTGCCAACGCGGATTGCACAACATCTACTTTTTTTTGCCAGTGTAGACATGTGTAGACCCCCCTATAAACCTGAAAGCCTTGAGACGTATGGGTTACGCTGTATTGGCAATATTTATGAGTGTAGGCAGTGTAGACATATATTTGGTGCCTGTGTAGACTCCAAACCTTTACCCAGACTGGGTTATGTAGGAGTGTAACATCGCTCTTATGTTGAGGAGGAGTGACCAGTCCCGCTGCCACTAGGGACGCTCATTATTTTTTCGGCATATGAGTGATGCTTCAAAGGTCAAAACTTGCAATCGCACAGTTTGCCCATCAGTTAGGGACACTCGTACTTTGGGGGTGCAGCATCCCATTAGAGTAGACAGCTGTAATAATTTCTGACTCGCGTTAACGCACTGTTAGACAAAGCTTGTATTTAAGTATCTTAATAAAATCTGGTCTATGTGGTTAGTGACCGTGATGGTAGTAGTAACTTTAGCCATTTTTTGTATATTACTAGTTGCCATCTTATTTTCTTACTCTTTTGCTCAATAATTTATTTAATAATTATAAATATTGTTCGTTTGTTTTTAATTTAACGTTAGACGCGCGTTTAAATGCAAGAGCAAAAAAGGGCATGATATGGTTATTATAAGTAGGGGCAGGTTAACCCGCCCTTACTCGCAGGCGCCAGGATGCGCGACACTTTAACAGTGGTTAGGAGTGCAAAATCCTTCCCCTGAAAGCGTCGCAGCCCGAATTGCTTCTATGGGGAATTTTGGCGTTCTATCAGCGTATAATAAACCGTTAGCTTCTTGGAAGGTATCGGTGAATTGTGTGTAACAAAATCCACTGAACATCTCTATATTATTAACGGCTTCGAGTAAAGCAGTGTATTTCATTTGTAGCTCACTGATATTGAAGCAGCGCTCATATCCCCAAACTTTATCTGCATCTAAGCTGTCATCAGGAGCATAAGCGATACCACCAAATTCAGTCAGCATAATTGGTTGTCCTTGATGGGGAAAGTTATCAAGGGTAAGGATACGTCCACCAGGACGCTTTTGATTAAGCACATCTGACAATTTAACTTCTCCCCCATAACGACGAGCTATGTGCAGCGGTTGGGTGTCGTAATCATGAATTGCGAGAATATCTGTATCTATACTTTCCCAACCATCGTTACCAATTACTGGACGACTTGGGTCAAGCGTTTTCGTTAAGTGGTACATTGCTAAAACGTAGTTACGGTGAGCTGCCGTTTCTACGAGATTTGGCACTCCCCAAGATTCATTAAAAGGTACCCAAGCTACAATACATGGATGGCTCATATCTCGCTTTATTGCTTCAGTCCACTCGCGCGTCATCCGTTCCACTGCTTTACGGGTAAACCGATAAGCGCTAGGCATTTCTTCCCAAACCAATAACCCTAAAACATCTGCCCAATATAAAAAACGTGGGTCTTCAATTTTTTGGTGTTTGCGTACTCCGTTAAAACCCATTGCTTTAATAAGTTCTACATCACGCTGCAATGCCTCATCACTCGGTGGAGTCATAAACGTATCTGGCCAGTACCCTTGGTCAAGAACCATTTTTAAATAATAAGGGCGCCCATTAAGCATAAACCGATCGCGCTGTATACTTACTGCCCGCATTGCAGTATAAGATTTTACTTCATCCAGCAGTTGTCCTTCGTACCACACTTGAATAGAAGCATCAATTAATGTTGGCTTTTCTGGAGTCCACAATAATTCATTGCGGTAATCGTCAATACCAGGGTCGCCAAGTGCAATGCGACGATTAATTTCTCCCCCTAGCACTTCATAAGTATCGTTCGCTAATATAGTATCGCCAACGCTTAGTTTCATTTTGATTAGGATGCCTTTATCAGGCACATCACCCGCTAGTCCAGCTTCAAAACCAACTTCCCATCGCTCGCAGTCAGAATCCCAATAAATGCTACCTAAATAAGTAGCACCCACACGCTCAATCCATACTGTCTGCCAAATCCCAGTAGTACGAGGATACCAAATACTGTGCGGTTCCAGGCGCCAATCTTGTTTACCGCGAGGTTTAGCGAGGTCTTGCGGGTCGTCTTGTGCCCACACTGTTACTGTGGTTTTGCCACTATCATTCAAAACGTGGGTAATATCGAGAGAGAAATTAGTATGTCCACCTTCATGTTCAGCGATGTATTGACCGTTTACCCATACACGGGCACGATAGTCAACGGCGCCGAAATGTAAAAGTAATCTACCATCAGAGAAAGGCGTTTCAAATTCGCGCTCGTACCAACAATTAGGATGAAAACTTGTATCACCTATCCCACTTTTGGTTGATTCCGGAGCAAAGGGAACTTCTATAGAATGAGTCCATTCCTTAACGTCACTAGGTTGAACACATTTTCCTTCGTCGTCAAAGGCAAATTTCCATATACCGTTTAGGCTTTGCCAAGGCAAGCGCTGTAACTGTGGACGTGGATGTGTTGTTCTAATTAACCCATCAGCATTTTGTTCATTCGTCGGCGCGGATAATCCAACTCCACTATTATTTATATCTAATAACATTAATACCTCTTTTCTTCCTTTAACATAATCAGCTTTTTTTACATTTAATTGTGCAATTAATTTTAAGACTATGATATACAACATCATATATATGGTAGTTTAGTTTATTAAAAATTTACATAAAGTTTCAAATGCTATTGTTGAAATCTACCAAAAGGCATATTTATCAAAAAAGACGCGAGAAACATCGCGTCTCTACAACGTATGAATGTTATGGAACCTTTCTTTCCCATTTTGACGAAGCTAAAACCATTAGTTTATCTAGAATAATGCCAACTATACCTAAATAGAATATTGCTAAGATGATTTCGCTGATATCAGAATTGTTATATGCGTTAACAATGAAAAAACCTAGACCATCATCTGACAATAGCATTTCTGCCGCCACTACAGCAAGCCAGGATAATCCTAAAGATATGCGTAAACCTGTGAAGATGTAAGGAAGTGTAGCAGGTAAGATAATTTTGTAGAGGTTTTTTACAAATGACATTTCTAACATTTTTCCAATATCTATGTAATCTTTAGGAATTAGTTGCACACCTAAAGCTGTATTAATGATAATGGGCCAAATTGCAGTGATAAAAATTACGAATATTGCTGATGGATTTGGTTTGAGAAAAATTGCTTGTGCAAGCGGCAACCATGCTAAAGGCGCCACTGGACGCAGTAATTGCATAATTGGCTCAATAGCTTTTTTTAGGAATGGATTTAAACTGATAATAAAGCCAATAGTGACACCAACAACAGCAGCTAGTAAATATCCAATAGTAACTCGTTGAAGACTTGCAAGCAGTAGCCAGAACAAACCTTTATTGTTATTGCCTTTGTAAAAAAAAGGGTCGATTATCAAGTCCCAAGTATTGCTAATAACTTTTATAGGAGAGGGTAGTGATGTGTCAGGTTGCAAGCTTAGAAGATACCAGATAAATAAAAAAACTAAGAAGCCAATAATGGGTGGAATTATTTGCTTCAGTTGCCCTTTAAAATTAAATTTTAATAGATTTTGCATGTTATTTACTTGTTATTGATATCTGGTTGCATACGTATTTCAAGAATAAACTTTTGATGTTGTAAGGTGGGCAATGCCCACCATACGTATTCAAATAGTATTTTTTTGTAAATTGATTTAAATTACAGTCTTAATGTCGGCGCCTGTAGATATTTGCTTGGGTTTTCAGGGTCAAACTCTAAACCATTAAAAAACTTTTCGACACCGCGTGATGTGGATGGTGGTATGGCATCTGCTTGACCGATAGTTTTTGCAGCTTGGCGCCATAAGTCTTCACGGTTAACGGCATCAATTAAACGCTTAGTATCAAAGTCAGGGGAACGATTACCCCAACGCATATCCTCAATTAAAAACCATAAATCATGACTTTTATAAGGGTAAGATGCATTATTGTTCCAATATTTAATCGCATGAAGACTATTTTCTACAAGGCGCCCGTTACCATAATCAACTTTACCTAACAAACGATTACCTATAATTTCTGCGGATACTCCCATCCATTGACGTTCAGCCAAAATTTTAAATAACTCTTGTTTGTTCTCTGGTTGGTCACACCAAATTTGCGCTTCCATAACAGCAGCAAGTAAGCTTGCAGCAGCTTTAGGATACTTGTCTACCCAAGACGCACGCATTACAAAGGCTTTTTCTGGATGATTATTCCATAGTTCGCCACTTGTTACCGTCGAATAACCAAGTTTCTGTTTAATTAAGCGTTGATGCCAAGGGTCTACCACACAAAACCCTTCCATAGAACCACCACGCATATTGGCAACCATTTGTGGTGGAGGTATAACTATTATTGAAGTATCTCGCTCTGGGTCAATACCTCCATATGCAAGCCACCACCGCATAAAAAAATCGCCTGTAACGCGGCGAAATGGAACTGCAAACCGTATTGATTCACCCTTCGCTGATTTTTTCTGTAGTTCAGACTTTAAGGGTGAACTATCCAAACTCAAATTTAAATTTTGATATGCTTTCGCAACTGAAATCCCCTGTCCATTCACATTTAATCTAGCCATAATATACATGGGTATTTTGCGGTCATAGCTAATTTCTCCTGTTGTAATTAGATACGCCATCGGGAATAGTAAATGTGAACCATCTAACCCATCTTTATCAGAACCTAACATTAACTTATCGCGCATTACTCCCCATGAAGGTTGCTTTTGCACTACTACATCAGGCATTCCATACTTAGCAAACATGCCTTTTGCTTTTGCTATTATTAAAGGAGCGCAACTTGTGACAGCGATAAATCCAAGTACCGCTGTTGTTACTTCTGGTGTATCAGTGTAACCTGCATAGGCGCCTATCGAGTATTCACCTCGCAACTCAGCATACGTAGAACTAGAATTATTGAGACCACGAGCAAGACCTTGCGCTGCGACAACTGCACTACTAGCTGCCAGAAACTTCCGTCTCGATAACTTTGCCATATAAAAGCTTTAATATTAAATTTAAAACCAGCATCATACAATAACAGCATACATAATCATAAATTGGCAATTATCGTTTCAAAGCAAAACCGAACCGTGCTGAAATTCAGGTTATCAGAGCATACAGTCAATTACCATTGATAAATTGCTACGTTGGACAATTAAATCAAGTCTTTATGAATATTCTTAGCAATGCTATTGATGCATTAGAGGATAAAGAAGATACTTCAAACAAAAATCCTACTATCTGGATTTATACGGAGACTATTCAAAGCGGTAATGTACTAATTACTATTGTAGATAATGGTATTGGGATTGATGAAAATGTTCGTAACAAGCTGTTTGATCCATTTTTAACAACGAAACAAGTAAGTAAAGCCACTGAGTTAGAATTATCTATTTGCTACCAAATTGTCGTAAAAAAGCACGGTGGGAAACTTTGGTATGATTCGGCGCCAGGAAAAGGAACAAAATTTATGATTCAAATTTCCATCCTGGCTTCAAGTGGGGAAAAGGGTAAAGGAAAAAGGGTAAAGCCGGAAAATAAAACTTTACCCCTTCTCCCAAAACCTTTTCCTTAAATCGTTTATTTAGTAGGCAAGACCCATACTGCGGGTGGTTTCAGCATTACTAAGGTAAACTCGGACGCTCAAAAAGTCGGTAGGACAAGCGGTTTCGCAGCGCTTGCAACCTACACAGTCTTCAGTCCGGGGGGACGAAGCGATTTGAGCGGCTTTACAGCCATCCCAAGGCACCATTTCCAATACGTCGGTGGGGCAAGCACGAACGCACTGGGTGCAGCCAATACAGGTATCGTAGATTTTAACGGTATGAGACATTTGAAAAGGCTCCTTTCCAGTAATTTTCTCTGCGAAAGAATTCATTAAACAAGGGATAGTTTACCGCAGTGCCCTATCGTTCGTAATCAAAAGGCTACATAACTTTAAATTCTGTAATGACTAGGCGTCAAACAGAGGGGCAGTTGATAGCCAATAGTTGATGGTTAGTATTGATTAACTCCAAAGAAACCGGGTTTCTATCCGAAAATCACGTTTTCTGGTAATATTATGGCTAAGAAGACCGGTTTCTGTGCCTGAAGGGGAAATCTATTCAACCCGCACCCGGAAGCGTACATAACCGAAGTTATTGCCAGGTGTGAAGTCAAGCGTTCCAAAATTCACCAAAACGGCGCCTGTGGGATTTGACTGATTGGGACAAACGTTATTTGCTGGTAAGGGGGCTACTGCGTTAACTAAGCTTGCTCTATCAGCATCGGCAACATTCGTTTGGTTAGTAATTGTGTTCGCTACATTTAAAGCAATATCACTGCCTGAACTATTAATAAAACTAGTCCCTTGGGGAATGGGGTCGCAAAAACGCGCGTTACTTATGGGCTGATTTCCATCAACGAGAAAATAAACTGTATATTCAACCTCATCCCCCACACCTAATTTTAATTGTGGGTCGATGCGAGTTACACCGATAGGCGCCAGTGGTGAATTTGCCCAGATACTAGCATCATCGTTTGTATCGCCAGGGTCGTCAATAACAGCATTAAAGTTAAGGCCAGCAAGAGGAGCATCATTACGAGTAACGTTAGTGATGCGTTTGATAGCACGCATATTAATTATTGGAGTAGGAGGTGGAGGTGGAGTTGGAATTTGACTAACCACAACATCCTCAGTTGTGCTTGCATTACCGTCATATCTACTACGCGCAATATTTGTAGTTGTTGGATTGCTGCCTGGTGTATCTAGAGTTGGGTCAATATAAGTGGCGATGGCATCGTTATTATATGTATTATCAGGTACGTTTACACCAACATCAACACTAAAAGTAATTTGCACACTACCACCACCAGGAATATTGAAAGTACCAAAATCTACGGTTGTGGCGCCTGCCGCAGGATTAATTATATTGTTACGAGCTGTTGGCTCATTGGGAGAATCTATTAAAGTCACCGTGGGAGGAGTAGAAGCATCGAAAGTAAAACCTGTCGGTAAAGGGTCAGAAATATTAACATTTGTAGCTGTTGCTCGGTTTGCAGCATTAGAAACAGTAATTGTATAAACAGCTTTACCAGGCTTGTTGGTGATTCTGGGAGTACTTGTAGTCTTATTAACAGTTAATTGTGGCACACAGTCGGCGCCGGAGTTTGCACCAGGAATACTGCCAACATTGCTTGTAATGCCAGAATCTCCACCCGTTGCACCAAAGTTGATTCTTGGGTCAACTGGGTCACTTGTACCACCACTTCTACCACCATTGGCATTGCGTTGGGAGCCTGGGCTAGTTAAGATAACCCCACCACCACCACCACCACCAGGACCATGAGGTTCTCTATATACGGCACTACCTCCGTTACCACCATTAGCATTTACTGTTAAACCAGCAAGGCTATTATTTGCAGCAGTGACCACTACGGTACCGCCGGCACCACCACCTCCACCACCGTCATTTTTAACATTAAATGCTGAGGTACCATTCGCATTAATTTCACCCGTTCCGCTAACGCGACCTGTTCTTAATAAAACAATTCCACCACCTGGGGCGCCACTACTAGCTCTACCATCAGTGTTATCAGGAAAAAATTGCGAGTTACTCGTGGCATCGTTATTTGTACCTGCACCACCACCACCCCCCATTACAATTCGGTTTGCAACTGAAAATTTGTCACCACCAAAACCCCCTGTATCTAAATTTAGCGGAGGGTTTCCAGACTTCCAAGGTTTTCCACCTTTTCCTCCAAGACCACCGTTACCACCGCCACCACCACCGGAGTTTTCTTCGTTTACTCGTCCTCCTCGCTCAAGACCCTCTGGGTTGCCATCCGTACTACCGCCGCCAGCATTACCAGGTGCCCCACGACCAAAACTTCCGTCTGGGTAGCCTTCTGAGCCGTTATCAAATAAGTTAAAGTTATTTGGTGCAACATTACTTGGTGATGTAAAAATAGGGTTTAGTGTATATCGGGGTGTTCCGGCTGTACCCTCTCCTTTAGAACCATTCGCACCATTTTTACTGTTTATACTACTAGGTGCCCTTGTACGAAAGTCAGTATTTAACAAATTTGGAACAGGTGCAGGTGTAAATCTCTGGTTAAGTTGTATACCGCCACCACCACGAAAACCTTTGCTGCTAACATCCATATTTGCACCACCTAAATTCAAGTTACCAGCAACGTCATAAACTAGCACTCCCCCCGATGAACCGTTCCAAGGTGCAGCAGTCAATGTTCCCCCTAAAGTTGCATTTGAATACTGTGGTACACGAATTACTTGGTATGTTCTTTGACCTCTAATGTTATCAGCAGGAGCATTAATATAAGAATTTATTAATCCAGAACCACTACCTGCGCCTCTAATTGATACAACTCCACCAGATGCTGCACTAGTCGCAACTACGTATTCGTAATTACCTGCTGTAAAATTAGAGTCATTTATATTACCACTAGCTTTACCAGGAGTACCACTACCATAACTATCACTATTAGTAGAATTAATATCTGCTCCTTGCATCTGGATGATTAATAGCAAATCACCAGCAGCTATAGGAGTTTGAGAACCGTTAGGGTTGATGGCGCCAAGAGTAATAGAGGGGGCACCAGCAGATGCAGTTCCGGCGCCTGCATAATATGTATTAATTACACCTGCTAATGTACTCGATCCATCTTTACCAGGAACAGCACATAGTAAAGGTGTGGCTGTTTGTGCGGTTACTGGCGCCTCTAATAAGATTTGAGAGCTAAAACTTGTTAGTAATAAAGTTAAACTTCCGATAGTTTTTATCAGTTTCATAGTAGTATAGAATATATTTTCGTGTGAGTCGTTGTAAGCACTTCAGTGCTTATAAATGCAGTGCTTATGAATGCAAGCACTGAAGTGGTTATTACGGTGAGGTTTTTTGGGTAAGGGATTCTTGCTGTTGGGGTGGCGCCACTTTTTGTCTGCCAAATCCACCAAACAGTTCATTAATTTTGTAAGAGATATTTAAATAGGGGCCTCCTGCGGAACGATAACCTGTAAAGTCACGGTCATCTGCACTTCCAAAGGCATAACCAACACCTATTCTTAAATCGGGTGTGAGATGATATCCTCCTTCTAAGGCGATGCCAAATTCGTTAAAGCCTTGTGTTGGTTGACCTAACCAGCGTCCTTCTATTGCTACATCGGTTCGGTAACCTAGTTGATAGCTGGCGCGTAGTTGTCCCAGATGTAAGCTACTGCTTCCTGTAAAATTATTGGCAAGATAGGTAGTACTATTACGTAAAGCATATTTACCGTAAAGTTCCCAGCGCCAATTTGGTGCATAAATTGCCTCGGCTGAAAATAAATGTTCTGTAGAACCACTGCCAGCTCCAAATAAAAGAGTATCAGGGGTAGTTGATGGGTTTTGACGATATTCGTATGCGAATAAACCGTTAAATTTATCGTCGTTGGGGTCACGGTATGCTAAACCAACGCGAAGATTTGCTGTGTCACCAAGTCCACCTAACAACTGGTTGGCGCCACCTGCTTGTTGATAACGAACTGCGGCAGTTAATGCAGGACTAATTTTACCTGCTGCTGCTGCGGAGATAACCATGTTGTTTGCTTCTTTACCATCGCGGTATTCAAAGCGTGCGTTTGCTTGGAAGTTGGGGTTATCTGTATAATCAAGACCAACGCTGTAAGAGTTACCAGAAAAATATCCTAATGAGAAGGCACTTTGTCCGGTTGTATAAGGTTGGGCAAAACGAATACCTGTGGCAGTGTTACCAAAGATATTATTTTGAATGCGTTCGTAACCTAGATTTAATTTGAGTCCCGGCGCCAGTCGAATGCGATGATTAAGTCCAACAGCACCTTGGTCATTCATGCCATCAATACCTGAAAAGATAGAGTAACGTCCTGTAAGACTCGTATCTTCAGAGAACTTATGTTCAACTGTGGTATCAAGACTAGTAATACTATTACCTTGTAGTAAACCCGCATCAAAGAATTGATGTGCAAGTCGGACATTCACACCCGGATATAGTGCCCAATCTAATCCAAGGGTAGTTCTGTTGGGATATAGAGCATCACTTTTACCAAGGTTGGTTTCATTCTGCGCGCGGAAGGTTAACGATTGAGCTAGAGGTACATTTAATTTAGAGACTAACTGACTAGCATTGGCATTGAACTTATTATCAACGCGGTCTTTGCGAGAACGGTTTACATATTCTAAGCTAATATCAGAGGCGCCTAGTTTTTGTTGTAGACCTGCTCTGAGGGTAGTTAGCGAGTTATCGATTTTGCTACCAGGTTTTGGGAGCGGTTGCGGATTGAATAAGTCAAACGTTTCTGTCCGTTGTGCTGGCGCAATACCAAAATTATTCTCATAGTCGTATCCTAAATTAAAGCTTGTTGTATCAGTTATTTTTCCAGAAAGTCCTGCTCCATAACGAGTTTGTCCTGGTGCAAAACTCCATGTTGCATTATTCGCAAAGTTCTCTGTCACCGAACGATAGAAAGCTTGTCCTTGTAAAGAAGGTGTGATTTGTCCTAATGCTTCTATGCGATAAGCAGAACCACTAACATAACCAAATGTAGGTGAGTTATGACTAGAGCGCGCATATTCACCTACTATTTGTCCGTTACCCAAAGGAACAAAGAAATCAGCACCATATAATTCAAAGTCTTGGGCGCCTTGGTCTTCCCATAAATAACTGGCACCGAAGAAAGAAGTGGAAAGTGCTGAGTTCTGAGTGCTAAGTTCTGAGTCTCGGAAGTTGTATTGTGCCCTTGCTGCATAAAGTTTGCTGTCACCTCCCTTATCGTTTTGGTAAGTAACAACAATACGGTTTGCTAGAGTGGCGCCAAATGGGTTGAGTTCAGTAGAAAATATACGACTGCGAAAAAGTAACGTGCCTCGGTCGTAGTCAATTTCATAATCGGCACCGCGCGATAAAGCTTTGCGCTTTACTACCGTACCTGGACGATTAAGTTCTTCAGATTCAATAAATACATTTTCGCTACCGGGAATTACTAGGCGACGCGATAAGAAATAATAACCGCTAGTACCGTTAGGGGAAATAGTATCACGTTGAAACCCTTGGATATTGTTGGCAAATAAGCCTGTTACTTGCAGGTTGCCAATATTGTAATTACCTTTAAACCCGTGGAGTTGACGAGTTGTTGCTGTGAATAATTGTGAATTACGTGCAAACTCTTGAGTACTATAATCACCCCACATGAAATAATCAGATTCGGCGCCAGGTATATTTGGACTGCGTTCTAATTTTGCATAAACACTATCTATAGATGGTGTCGTCGGAGTTACGCTTGAAGAATCGCCATAAACAGGATAAGCTTTTTCACAATCTTGAACTCCTCCAAATAAACGTACTTCTCCTTGACAATCTTGATTTAGAGGACGTTTACTATTGTAGGCGCCTGTAAATAACCAATCTCCCACTTCACCAGTTGCAAACACCGATGCATCCAAATCAACATCAGTTCTGCCAGTCTTAGAGGGTTTTTGAAAATCGCGATAGCTACCCCATAAATTTGTGCCACCTGCTCCAATTCTTAAATTTATGACACCTGTAGCAAGTGAAGGACGCAGGTTTGTTATAAATTCGACATTAGAATATATTTCAAGATTAGTCTTTTCAACAGCCGCACGCACCTTGACATTTTGTGCATCATAACCAGCTTGAAGAGTAGCAGAAAACTTACCATCACGTGCCAAAACTTGCAACCCAGGAGCATCGTTATCTTGGTCGGCGCCGAGAAATCTTCCAGCAGTGGCACTAAGGGTAACAGTAACATCTTCAGGGATAACTTCCCCTTTTTCATTTGTAATTTTACCTTCAAATTCTAGTCTGGAACGACCGTCGGCAGAAATTCTGGGTTCACCTACAGGCACAAAAACAAGTTTAGTTTTTTGCTCTTTTAGTATTACTTTTATACTACTTGTTTTACCTTGTTCTGTTTGTGCTGTAATTATATTTTCACCGAGTTCTAGAGGGATATTATACCATATCTTTGTATAAATTTCGTTAGCTTCATCCTTTTGTAAATAACTGGAAATTTCTGAGTTTATGGGTTTACCATTGAGTGTTACTTTTACATTTGAGTTAGGGTGATATTGCACAGCTAAGTTGGTTGTTTTAGCTGTTGTTTCACCACTAATAGGTGTAATGATTTTGACATCCTGTTGAATGGAAATAGGCTTTGAGGCGCCTGACGTTTTTATGTTGGGTGTTTGGGTTGAATTATTTATGGATGGGATGGGTTCTGGGGCGGGTTTAGATAGATTTTGCGTGTTTTTGCAATCCTGGGTTAACCCGCCCCTACAGGTTAACTCTTCTGGTTTTGATTGGGCTTTTTCTGGTGAAAAAACTGGTATATTATCTTCGGAAAGGTCTGCAACTACATTCGATTTAATATCATCCTGCTTAATATGGTTATGATTAATTGTTTTTGCTGATGTACTAACAGCAGTTAACATAGGGATGGTACTACAAATAGTTAATAACCCATTATTAATTTTTTTAGACATACTATTGCCGTCCCTCTCTAAACGCAGGAGTTACAGCAAAATTCATTCGTGCCATACTAGAAGGTGCCAACTTTACCAAACGAGACTGACTATTTTTATCAATTCTGTATAAATTCGGCGCCTGAATATAACCAGGTAAACTAGTTAAATCTAAAGTTCCAGTGCGATTACCAGCAATCACATTCGCTACTGAAAAAAGTCCATTTGCATCAGTAATAATACGGTTACCATCATCCATATAAATTACAGCATTAGGAATACCCGGTTCATTTTTTTGCTGTTCACCATCAAAGTTTTTGTCAACAAATACCCGTCCAATTAAAGTTCCACAATCAGAAATTAGACCCGAACGAATTTTTAATTGATGACTAGCAGTATTACTCCTTGCACTACCAGCAGTCGCAACCGCTAAATTTTTACCATTACCACGCATCCCATCTGGAGTAACCGTAGCAGCATAGATAATATTTAATGTACCAGTAGGCGCCAGACTTCCAGCATAAATCACATTAAAACTACCCTCTGTAGATTTGGTAACAGATACAGGAACTTGAGATGTAGTACTATTATTAGATAAAGATGCTTGCAAAGATTTAGATTCCAACACCAAACCTAACGGCAACTTATCAGTTAGCGTTATATTTGATGCATTGACATTGCCAACATTGCGAATCGTAATACGGTAAAGTACTGTATCACCAGGTTTGACGACAACTTTATCAGCAGCTTTGGCAATTTGCAACGCTGCGACCTCTGTATTGAATACCGCACGATTAGTAACTTGATTTGTCAGATTATCACCTCCAAAAAAAGCTCTATTTTCAATTTCGTTTGCAGCAACAGGTTGTAACAAAGTTGTAATCCCAGGAAGCATCATTAATGATACAAAAGAACTACGGCAGAATTGGTTAATAATAAATCTCATATAACATAGAGTAGTTGCGAGAAAATAAGCGATGTTACTTTTTTGATACTTAGATCACTTATTGACTTTTATTCTTTTTTGAAAGGTAAATGCTGTTTAAATGTGGCGGTAGATGAAGTAAACCCGTCTAATATCAATATAATCAGCAAAATATACATTGATAACAGGTTTTTTACTGAATTTCGATGCTGTGGCGCCAATATATCAGTAAGTACACAGAGGTATAAATGCTTAAGTATGTATATATACTGTAAAGATATTATTCTCTTGGGAACAAAATATCGTTATTTCTAGTGAAACCGGGTTTCTTCAAACAAATCCGGTTTCTGAGGAAGCTAACCAACGCATCTTGTTGTACGTAATTCAATTGCATCAGAAATAAAACACGAACCACCGTATTTATTTAATATGCCGCGAATTGCTTCGGCAGTAGCGGTAATTTTTTCTGGTTGACAGAAAGCTATGATATAGACATTATCGAGCATTGTCATTGCCAGATTGTGCTTGCTATTACTACGAGTACTTGCACCTGCGACATCACGAATAACCGTACAACCTTCAACTCCAGTTTTTTCTAATCCTTCTAGAATTTTTCCTAACTCAACATAATTGGCAATAATTTCAATACGTTTGACAGGCAACATTTATTTTATCTCCAAAAAATATTAATAGCGTATAGATATAGGGGAATACCGACAATGATATTAAAAGGGAAAGTGACAGCAAGAGCGGTTGATACATAAAGACTTGGGTTAGCTTCGGGAACCGTCATCCGCATTGCAGCTGGTACAGCAATGTAAGAAGCACTCGCACATAACACACAAAACAGCAGAGTATCTCCCTGCTGTAACCCGATGAATTTGGCTATTAGTAACCCGATAGCTGCATTGACGATTGGAACCAGTATCGCAAAGGAAATCAGAAAGGCGCCTGTTTTTTCCAAATCTTTTATTCTTTTGGCTGCAATTAGCCCCATATCGAGTAAAAAGAAGGTCAGAACACCATAAAACATGTCTTGGGTAAAAGGTTTGAGTTTCTCCCAACCACTCTCTCCAGTTAGTATTCCTATTATTAAGCTACCAACTAAGAGATACACAGAACTATTGAGTGTAGCTTCTCGTAATACTTCTTTCCAGTCGAACTCGCGTGTTTCAGTAGTAGCGGCAAAAACGTTAACTAAAATCAAACCCACAACAATCGCAGGTGATTCCATCAGCGCCAAAGCTGCTACCATAAAGCCATCGAAGCTGATACTCAGTTGACTAAGAAACGAGCCTGCTGTAATAAAAGTCACAGCACTTATTGAACCATAAGTAGAAGCTATGGCGCCAGCGTTGTATACATCCAACTTAGTACGCAAAATAAAAAACGTGTATACAGGAACGATACACGCCATTAATACAGCAGCGATAAGGGTGAGAACTACATCTTGACTAAGACCGCTTTTAACTAGTTCAACACCACCCTTGAATCCAATAGAAAATAATAGATATAGTGAAAACAGCTTTGGCAGTGGCGCCGGAATTTCTAAGTCCGACTTGACAAAAACAGCCAACATCCCTAAAAAGAAAGCTAGTACAGGTGGATTTAAGATGTTCGATAATATAAGACTGACATCCATAATCCACAAAATCCTTTTAACACGCCCGTTAATAATTGTTTATTAGCTAGTGTTGCACGATATGTGGTGCCAAATCTAGTAGCACAGGCATCACGAACTGTGCAATTATACTAATTATTATTTTTACCATAGAGACAACTAGGACACACAGAGGTGTAAAAGGTGTGAACGGCACGGATGCCTGTGCCACAAGTCAGGATAATTAATTGTGTGAAAGAGTATTGATAGCGTGACTGCGAAGGCGCCCATTTTGAGCAAATTTTTCTGCTAAGATTTTTCGATAAACTTCTTCGTAGCCATCTGCCATTCTTTGTGCGCTGAATTGTTGTGTAACATATTCTCTCACCGCATGACGGTCAAGTTGAGCAGCTTTGTCAATAACATTTATACACTCAGATACATCATTACAAAGATAACCACTTACACCAGGGTTAATTACTTCTGGCGCCGAACCTAAACTCATTGCAATAACTGGCGTACCTGCTGCCATTGATTCTACCATTACCAGTCCAAAAGGTTCACGCCAGGTAATCGGGAATAAAGTCGCGACAGCACCACCCATCAATTCATTTTTATCAGCATGAGTAGCTTCGCCTAAATATTCTATTTGTTTTCCATCAATATGAGGTTTTATCTGACTTTCAAAAAATTCTTTGTCCACAACATCAACCTTACCACCCATCTTGAGGCGCCAGCCAGATTTTTTCGCAATTTGTATCGCCTTGTGTGGGCCCTTTTCTGCTGACATTCTACCTAAAAATGCTAAATATGGCTGTTCAGCAGGTTGAGCATGAAATTTATGACTATTAATATCAATACCGTTATATACTGTAGCGACGCAGTTCAAATCTAATCTTGGTTCACGCTGGGCATTAGAAATACTCACATAAGGTTGATGTTTTGCATGTACAAACATCTTCTCATTATCAGATGTAAATATGCCGTGCAATGTATGAACAGTAGGCGTTTTTACCATTTTGGCATAAGGTAGTGCCGCACATCCCATATGAGAGTGAATAATATCAAATTCTTCTGCTCGTTCGTAAACTTGACTCAGTTGTAGCATTTCATAGATGCTGTATTCTTTCACAGCAGGGTCAAGTCGAATCGCACGTGGGTGAACTGCCTCCAGTTTTGCTAAAGTAATCGAATCTCCAGATGCAAATAAAGTTACTTCATGTCCACGTCGCACTAGTTCATCGGTTAATAGTCCTACTACTAATTCTGTACCACCATAAGCTGGTGGGGGTACTCTTTCCCAAAGCGGTGCGATTTGAGCAATCTTCATTATTTACCTCCCTGAAAATTTGTTATATACATGTAGAGACGTTACATGTAACGTCTCTACATTGGGGTATTTTTAATAACCAAAATCACCAGCACCAGCACCAGCAGGAGCTGCGGCAGGCGCCTTCGGTTCAGGTTTATCAACTACAATGCACTCAGTAGTTAGCACCATGCTGGCAATTGAAGCAGCATTTTGCAGCGCGGAACGGGTTACTTTCGCAGGGTCAACGATACCAGCTTCAAACATATCTACAAAATTGTTGTTGGCTGCATCGTAACCAATACTAAACTCTTGTTCTTTCAATCGTTCAGCGATTACAGCACCATTTTGACCTGCGTTTTCAGCAATTCTACGTAGTGGTGCATACAAAGCACGCGCAACAATCATTCCACCCAATAATTCATCATCATTGAGGTTATCAGATGCCCATTTTTCCAAGTGTGGCGCCAGATGTGCCAAAGTTGTACCACCACCAGGAACGATACCTTCTTCAACAGCAGCTTTGGTTGCGTTGATAGCATCTTCGAGACGCAACTTTTTATCTTTCATTTCGGTTTCAGTTGCGGCGCCGACTTTAACTACTGCCACACCACCAGACAATTTAGCTAAACGCTCTTGCAATTTTTCTTTGTCATAAGATGATTCAGTTTCATCAATTTGACGACGAATTTGCTCACAGCGTGCTTTTACTGCTTTTTCGTTACCATCTGCAACAATAGTGGTGTTTTCTTTGGTAATGGTGATACGTCTTGCTCTACCTAATTGGTCGAGGTGTGCATTATCAAGTTTGTAGCCAGTATCTTCGCTAATGACTTGACCACCTGTGAGAACTGCGATGTCTTCCAACATTGCTTTGCGACGGTCACCAAAACCAGGCGCCTTAACTGCTGCTACATTTAGTACACCGCGTAAACGGTTAACTACTAAAGTCGCCAAAGCTTCTTTTTCAATGTCTTCGGCAATAATAACTAAAGGCTTACCACCGCGCGCGACTTGCTCTAAAATTGGCACTAAATCTTGTACCAATGTAATCTTTTTATCAGTAATTAGAATGTAGGGGTCTTCAAAAACCGCTTCCATCCGTTCGTTATCGGTAGCGAAGTAAGGTGAGATGTAGCCTTTATCAAAGCGCATACCCTCAGTAATTTCAATTTCGGTGGTGGTAGATTTACCTTCTTCGAGAGAAATAACACCTTCCTTGCCGACTTTATCCATTGCTTCGGCAATCATCTCACCGACTGTCATATCGTTACCTGCACTAATGGCAGCAACTTGAGCAATAGATTTTGAATCACTAACAGAACGTGCGTGTTGTGCAACTTTATCAACTAAAAATTGGGTTGCTTTATCAATACCACGTTTGAGAGCAATAGGATTAGAACCTGCTGCAACGTTCCGCAAACCTTCTTTCATCATTGCGTGAGCGAGAACAGTCGCAGTAGTTGTACCATCACCAGCAGCATCGTTAGTTTTAGCAGCAGCTTGGCGAATTAAAGACACACCTGTATTCTCAATATGGTCTTCTAGTTCAACTTCTTTCGCAATGGTAACACCATCATTGATAATTTGTGGGGCGCCGTATTTCTTTTCCAAAACTACATTGCGACCTTTTGGACCAAGAGTTACAGCAACTGCTTCTGCAAGAGCATCGATACCACGTTCTAATGCACGACGAGCGTCTTCGTTGTAAAGAATGTACTTAGCCATAGTCTAATTAACGATTTTAGTTTTAGATTTTTAGATTTCGATTTGCGTAGAAACGCGATTAATCGCGTCTCTACATAACAACTGCAAGGATGTCTTGTTCGCGCAGCAAGACGTAATCTTCACTTCCGAGTTTAATATCGGTGCCACCATATTTGGAATAAAGTACTTTGTCTCCGACTTTTACTTCCAACTGTTGGTAAGAACCATCATCATTACGTCTACCGGAACCTACTTCAACAACTTCACCAACTTGTTGCTTTTCTTTGGCTGTGTCAGGAAGGAAAATTCCACCTGCGGTTTTTTCTTCAGCTTCGCTGATTTTGACCAGTATACGGTCTCCCAAGGGTTTTAAACTAGAAATTGCCAAACTAAGGGTTGCCATAACAATCCTCCTTTCGGTTTAATCGTCCTTTTTTTGTAAGTTATAGGTTGTATAGATGTAGTTGCTAGCGAATGCTATAAAAGAAAACAGTGTTCGTGGTGATTTCACCCTTCACTTTTAGCACTTGCTTTATCTAAGTGCTAATTTAGCAAACCTCTTTCTAAAGTGGCAATTATTTGATTTGTACGGCTTACCGAACTTGGTTTGGTAGTATGAGGTACGGTTATTTATATGATATATACATGAGGCGCCGAAAAAATATGATTCTCAAACGCTAACTCCAGAAATGCTTTTATGCGCTATGCTCGGCGCGTGAGTGCCGCCTTTGATATTCTAGAACGCTCCTTTCGATGAAGCGCGCGCTCTTGTTCTAAGTTACTGTTATAGTTGAACGATTCCATAGTTTCTTTCAATCGTCGTAAATAGTGTACAAAACAAAAATGAATCGGTACATGGGTCATTTTTGCTAAGGTTCATGATGTTGGCGCCTTATTACAAAAACCGCAGTCAACCAAACACTTACAAATAAGACATATGCTACAAGATTTGCATAAGTAACATTTACGCTGAAATATAAAGATTAGATGTGTAACAGAATAGCTTTTATATTGGAGGATTATTTATGATTACTGGGGTAAATCATAGCGTAGTCAAAAAATTATTAATTAGACGAAGCCGCAGTCGGAAATATTTGCGCCGACTTGGATTGGGGAAGAGCATTACCAAAGCTGTTACTAAATCCAGGTTAGTAAATCGGCGCCTAAAAATCCTACGTATATCTTTGAACCGAGAAATTCGGTTAACACTCGCGCATTATGGATTTGGGAGCAGGATGATTTATACAACGAAGAATTTATCTCTAATCGAGATGTACGCTCAATCGCTGCTTTAACAACTTTTAACCCATAAAGACCAGGAAGCAATCGCAACGGCAGTAGCCAATAAAGTTAGATGCTCAGTTTTGTTGTAGATTCAAGGAGGTGCCTTTCATACTTAGATACTTAAATACCCAAGTATCTAGTATGATTTATACGTTGAAGGCGCCATAATTAAGTAAAATAACATTCATAGTTTATATATTTTTGTTATTGTTAAATTCAAATGAATGAGAAAGATAAAAAAATAGTAGAAGTACAAAACTATAATAAACTTTTACTAGAAGCTTTTGAATCTTGGTTGCAAAAGTCTAATCTTTCTCCTAAAACTATCAAACAGCACAATAGCAATATTGAATTCTTTGCTGAATACCTGTATTACTATGAACCAGTACGCAAGCTTGACGAAGCTGAAGAAAAGTATGTCTCGTCATTCTTAACTGATTGGTATCCAAGAAAAGCGCTTTGGGCTTCGGACAACAATACCAAATCTTACATAGCTTCATTCAAGAAGTTTTTTAAATATCTTGTTGAAAAAAATCGAACCAGCCCAAATATAGAAGCAGAAGTGCGAGAAACCCTCAAAGAATATAAAGAAGAATTTTTGGGCAGTTAGAAGGCGCCTGTCTACTTACCCCGGATTTCTCACCACCAGATTTAATGGCGCCCATAACGCGCGCTTTCAAGTTTGGGTTATTTCTGATGGTATCAGCAGCTTTGACCGCAATCATTGTTTTGTCGGTTTCATGCTTAAATTGGTAATGATTCTTCAAGTTGTCTAAGTAACGGTTGAATATCTGAGAAAAGCTTGAGCTAAGTTTTGTTGAGTGATTTGATAACTTGTCTATACCGTAGCAACGTTTCCTAAGAGCGAATATATTTGCTAAAAACATCACTAAAGTCATGTTTTGTATAATTTATCAACATGGTGGAATTGAGGTTTGTAAGAATATCATTAAATTGAGTTGTTATCGCTTCTCCAGAGGTTACATTACTAATCTTATACATACATGCGATGGCATCTAGCGTTTTTAGTGCATTATTTCTACAAATATTATCGGTATACTGACGCTTACTAATACTAATCAAGGTTTTATAGATATCCTTCAATTGTTCGATAAAGTCCTTTCGTACATTTATAATGAATGAGTTTGCTCCAATATTAAACTTCAATTCGATATCCATATCTATGTTTCCGGCTGTTTCCAATGTTACGCCTGAAATTATCTCCGAAGCATACTCGTATCTTTTGATAGACCGCTTTGAGGAAGCAGCAGTAACACCGTCTACGTGAATTAATGCAAAGTTGGTAAAACAGTACTCGTCTTTCTTTGACTTAATTAGGAAAAATATCTTTTCACCATCTTCGTGAAACAAATAATCATCAGCATCAACCTTATTAAAATCTTGTGGCTGAATTATGGAGCCGATGTCACTCAAACCAAGCGCTTCCGAAGCAATTGCTCTAAACATTTTCAGGACTTACGCAACTGGCACAAGGTGCTGGCGGGGGCGAAGCCCCCGCCGCGCGATAATTTAAATCAGACTAAACACATATGAACGTCTGGACGTTTTAGTTGTTGAATTAAATAATTAGA
>JAHHGX010000013.1 GCA_019359675.1 Calothrix sp. FI2-JRJ7 | reverse complement strand
CTTGGGTTTTGGTCCAGTGCCTCTGCGGGCGCCTCCGCGCTTGGATTTTTGATTCACAACTATCTTCTTTCCCATACAGTTGTATTTCTGCCAAGAGCAAAACCATAGTCGCTTGGATTTTTTTTATCTTCCAATGTTAAAAGCATGGGATACCAATTCCCGCTAAAATACTTTCCTCTTTTATATCCTTCTCTAAACATCTCTTTCCACTCTTTACCGAATTGACTTCTCCATTGGCGACATAAACTCCAAAAATCAAGTTTTAGGAAATAACCTCTCTTGCTTTCGTATTGAGAGTATAGCCACGCAGCGCGATTATACGTAGCGCAGTTATTGACATCTTGAGATGGCAGCTTTACCAAAGTTGGAAATTGTTGTGCAAAATCAAATACCTTAAAAGCGTCGGGGTAATTAGGGTGAAAGTCTTGGACTTTTAACCAATTGTGAAATTCTTGATGCATAAAAAAATTCTCCTTGTTTGAATAGAGTATGGCATTATTCAATCAAGGATGTCAAGGAAGTCGTGAGCGTTTGTTAATCAATGGGTTGGCGCGTGCTCTACAAAAGCCTGGTTTTGATGATGACGGGAAATTTGAGATTATGAATAACTCACTTTCGCGCGTATCAACCGACCAAAAACTTATAGAGATGTGGCTGCACGGGCGCCCAAATTTGACCCAGCAGGAATACATGCGCGACATCAAGCGATTTACGAGCTTCGTCAACAAGTCGCTAAACAGCATCGTACTTGAAAACCTCCAAGAGTACGCGCTACACCTTCAGGACGCGGGACTTAAACCAGCTACACTAAAGCGTAAATTAAACGCGGTCAAGTCACTGTTTACCTTCGCGGCGAAGCTTAATTACATACGCTTTAATGTTGCGGCCGCGCTGCGGATTCCCAAGGCTGAATACAGTGTTGCGGGTAAGTCAATCAGACAAATAGACGTAGTGAAGATTATTAATAAAGGCGCCGACAATCCTAGGGACAAAGCGCTTATCACCCTTCTCTATGCCACTGGTATGCGCGTCTCTGAACTGTGTCACTTGGCATGGAGCGATTTCAACGAGCGCGAAGATGGGGAAGTTCAAGTCAATATCCTGGGTAAAGGTAACAAGCATCGAACGGTTTTAGTCCCATTGTCAACTTGGGTAGAGGTCGATAATTTACGTGGAGAAAGCGGCGCCGATGAGCCAGTTTTTAAAAGCAAGAATGGTAGAGCGCTAGACCGAACAATGGTACACTTAATTATTAAGAAAGCTTCGGCTAAAGTCGGTGCCAGTGATAAAATAAGCGCCCATAGCTTCCGCCATTCACATGCTTCACACTCTCTGTTAAAAGGGGCGCCGATTAGTTTAGTTCGTGATACACTTGGACACTCTAATATTAGTATCAGCAATGCGTATTTAGCCAGTAATCCGAATGATTCTAGCAGTAAATATTTAGGGATTTAGTTTAATAGCTTAAATAAGTATAGTTATATGAGCTTCAAAACAAACGAATCAATTATCGCGGCATTACGCTTAAATAGCAGGCGCCGCGCTCCGCCTTCCAACTCTTCCTTATGCAACCGCGCGCGCTCATAAAACTTATCATCAAACCATTCGGGGCGCTTCTCTTGGTACCAATCTTCGCAACCCTCCCACCATTTATACGCATTCCAAAAGCCAAACTCTTTTATATTCTTGACAACTTCCCAGAAGTCCTCTTTTGTACTGCCATTGAGACTTCGGCGCCTCAAAGGTATTGCTTCCGAGCGCGCAAATCCGTACTCTTCTAGACCTTCTCTCTCAACGGAAATATCTAAAGATTTCCCCTTGTAGTCGTAATCATATGCAATATTTTCAGCCGCGCAAAAACCTCTCTGTACCCAAGAGTCATCGTAATAAAACTCGCTAAAGTCAACTCTTACAAATCTATCGGGAATCTCGCAAATAATTAAAGGCGCCACTTCCGCCATGATTTGGTTTTCATCGAACCAAGCGTATGTAAAACTACCCCATTTAAAATAGGCGCCTAATTTAAAATCAACGCGCTTGTACAAAAAGTCCAGATGCTTGTTGTCGGGATTCTCAAGTAGATAAAAACCAAGCATGTTTAGACAGGACTTGCGCGCCCACTTCAACCCATAGCTTTTAACTAGTCTTTGAAAGTTTTTAGTGAAGGATGTTTTACTGGCGCCGTGTTCTTTTGAATGGCGCGCGCTTACCACTTTATCAAGGATTGTCGCCAGCTTACTATCTTCTTTTGAAGAAGCTGAATAGTACAAAATAAGTAAAGTTAAGTATTCAACTTGATTTGTTTGCGGCGCGAGTGGGTTTAAAAATAGTAAAACAAGCTTGTCGAACATAGGAAGAATATTTACGAAGTTGTTAGTAAAAAGCCTTGATTAATCAAATTGTAAAGGGTGACGCGCTCGCCTTGATGAACGAAATCCCCGACAAATCAATAGACGCCATCATCACCGACCCCCCTATGCAACGACTAATTTAAAGTGGGATAAACCTGTTGATTGGTCGGCATTTTGGGCGCAGGCAAAGCGCATTCTCAAGCAACCAACAAGCTTAGTAGTTATGTTCGCGGCTCAACCATTCGCTACTGATTTGATAATGTCAAACCGCGCTTGGTTCCGCTATGAATTAATCTGGGAAAAGACAATTGCTGCGGGTTTCCTCGATGCAAATAAGCGCCCACTGCGCGCGCATGAAAACGTCTTGGTGTTTAGCGAGAAATGGCGCGGCAGTACATATAATCCACAAAAGGCGCCTGGTAAAAAGTACACTGCTGCAAAGAAAAGTGGGCGCAGCAATCACTACAGCAACGTTAAGCCCGTAACAACAATCAATCAAAGCGGCGACAGATATCCGCGCAGCGTTCTACATTACCCAACTGTCAGTAAAATGGGACACCCAACAAGTAAACCCATAGACTTAGTTAGCTGGCTGGTGTTAACTTACACAAACGAAGGCGCCTTGGTATTAGACCCATTCTCCGGTTCAGGAACAACCGCGCTGGCTTGCATGAAGAATGAGCGCAACTTTATTGCTTTCGAGAGAGAAGAAGAATATTGCGAACTTGGGAGAAGGCGCCTGCACGAGCATGAATCAAGCAAGGCGCCTGCGCTGGCAATGGTCTAATTGTTGTCTTCCGGCGCCTCTAATTGTTTGTTCAAGTTGTCGCGCGCAGCCGCTTTATCGAATACCTCAGTTATGTGCTTAATTAGCGCGCTTTTGAAGGCGCCGTTCCCATTGCCAAAGCCAGAGGCACGCAAAGCAAACCATGACAATGATACAAAACAAAATTGCCGCGCTTCCGTGCCTTACGAGCGCCGCTAATAATGACAGAAAAACCGCGAGGCAAATAATCTTAATGGTATCCAGGCGCGCTTCTGTATTCATTGACCTGCCTCTTTGTTATCAGAAAATACAGGCGCCACAGAATCAATAACGGCTTTGGCAGCTTGACACCAAGCTTCTTGAACAAACTCTGGTAAATCTGACCAATCCGGCCACGGGTTTCCTTTAAAGGTTTTATTGCCTACGCCTTCACCATAAGTCGTATAAGCAACTTGCCCTAGTCTCTCAATATTCATTGACCTGCCTTCCTTTCCTGGTAACGGATTGATTTATTACAAATGTCCCCTTCAGCTTCAAAAGCCCTATCCCAAACCCAGCGCATCCGGCAGCAGTAAAAGCGGATTTACTGGCTTCGCTTAACTCATCCCACTCCGGCAAAGGTTTATTCATTTCTTTCTTGTATGCCGTGTACGCGGCTTGCCCTATTTCCAAGACGGATTGCTTTGCTTCTAAGGTGTCCATGTGGAATTATTCGCATTTTCCACAATCTACCGCACGGTGCCCGTAATAATCCACATTACAGCTACACGGCGCCCGCAACTTCCCGCGACTTACCTCGGAATTCTACCTTCGTATCAGAAGGTAGGAAAGTATGAGCCGAAGTTTTAATTACGAAAGAGCAGCAGGCGCATTGGTCGATGCCATTTTTTCAGGCGACAAAGCAGCCGCAGAAAAGTGGGACGTAAGCACTAGAAGTATTGAGGAGTGGCGAAGCAGACTGAAGGAGGACGAAGAACTACTCGCGCTGTTCAAATCCAAAAAGCAAGCGCGCGAAAAGTCTTGGGCGTCTGAGATACCCGACACTATTCAGGCTGGTTTAAAATTTGTCAAAGACGCAACTAGTCATTCTGACCCAGCAGACCCAGAAGCGATTAAGGCAATAGTCGGCGCCTTAAAGGTATTGATGGACATTGATTTAACCAAGCAGGTGTTAGATGCTAGACTAGCTGCCGAAGAGTAAAAATATACCATGAGCTTGAACATTGCGCTCTACAAAGGAGACGAGCAAATCCTATCAATGAACTGGTGTAGAAACCCTTTTGGCTTGTGCGATTGGGCGGAGGACAATTTTGGGACTAACCATCAGCTTTGGCATGTTTGTAATGAATGGTCGTACAGCAATGCGCCTTATATTGACCGCGCGCTATTCCGTAAAGTAGTTGATGATTATAGCAGGCGCCTAGAAGAGATGAGTTCGCTTTATTTCTATTTCAATGGCGCGCAATACGTCCAGTTTATTAAAAACTACTTAGACTTTTTCCCTACTTGTCGCTTCGGTATTAAAGATAGTATGCAATTCCGGGATGGGGTCGTTGCAATCCCGATGCATTATTTTGATGGGGAAATGCCGGAGATGTTACAGATAAGGCGCCATCCCGATGTCACGGTTTGCCAGCAATACTGCGCTTGGTTTGGCGAATTAATGCACTTTGCTGATTTACTTCAAAATCCTAAGTATTCGTTTTATTGCTCGAATTAGGCTCGTAGTCTTTGCATCCTTCGCAAGCGCCTTTTGGGTTGACCGCGCATTTTAAATAGGCGCTTCCATTAAAGTATTTGCATGATTTGTTATCAATGGCGCTCTTTTGGGAGAAAGGCGCAAAGTTGCTTAAGCCTTCTGGATTCAATGGAAAGCTTGACAGTGGCGCATTCTCAAGTGACACCGCGCGCTCTGATAATGGCGCCGTTTCAAAAGTGATTATATCGCCCGGTTCATGCCTTATAGTGCCGCTGATTATATTTGGCTTAATTGTGAAGCCGATTACATGCGAATAGCTAAAGAAGCCAAGTGTAAATGCATCGAGTTTAAGCCCATTAATTACTAGGTTGTTGTGCGATACTTGACAAGCGCTTGGCTCAATTGTGGCGGTTATTTCAATCCAGGTTTGCTCTCTGACTGGCGCCTGTCTCCAGCTAAAAGAAACTTCGCTATATTCTATTACTGTCCTGATGTCGTCAGTTTCAAATCTTATGTACTCTAACCCTCCAATTACTTCAACCAAGTAAGTATAGGCGCCGTTTCCCCTTCTTGTAATTTTCCATCTTTGATTACCCAAAAGCTCATTAATTGACCTACTAACAAATGCAGCAATAATTCCACCTAGCTCGCTACTTCCAGTGGTTATATATTCGGTACTGCTTATCACAAGGTTTGTGCTAATCGACCGAGACTCCGAGCAAGGACTAATAGTAAAAACCAGGCGCCACCCTCTCGGCGTATGTAAAACATAAAAATTAATGCGCCGATAACTACCCCACAGCATCCTTAAAGCAGTGAGAAGCGCGCTTTCAAGCTTATCTGTACTTGGCAAGGGCGCTTCTATTTCTTGGTAAACAGTAAAGATATAATCGATGGCGCCTTCGTTTATTCTTATCGTTTTAACTGGAAACATTTGATTAAAAGTAAATATATTAGCTCTAAGATAGCGCTTAAATTAAGCCTTCTGTCCAGCTTTTCTGCCTTTCTAACCTGAACTCATCCATTAAATATTGCCAATCGTCGCGTTCTAAATGCTTTAGAAGAAAGCTGTCCGTTTCGACCGACTCGGCGCATTCAAGTAAAGATATTGCGTGCTTTTTAGCTTCTCCAAGGCGCAAAGATATTTTATGTCCTTTTTTCCAAGTTAGGTCAACAAGTGGAAGCTTGGTATTAAACCCAAATATTGCTCGTATATCTTCAGGCAAGGGCAGTCTCTCTTTGCGAATTATTTCCAGAGCCTCAACTGCTGTTGAAAGCGCTTTTTTAGAGATTTCTCCAAAGCCTTTGTGCTGACCTACGCCCGTAATCGCTTTAAAGATAGACGCCTCTGATTCAGCATATGCAGCGGCGCGTAGAATGTTAAGCGCTCTACTTCTAGCTTTTTGCGGAGTGTAAATAGCACATACATCTTTCCAACTTTCAGCCACTACCACTTTGTCATCTACGACAATACTTTGAACTGTTAAAACTTCATGTTCTTGCATCATTGCTAGGCGCCGATTATTTGGATTGTCTTTTCTGGATTCAATTTAAGTTAAACTTACAAGACTTTAATAATACCTTTTTTCAGTTTTAACCAGTTAACCCATGCGGCGAGCATTGCTAGAATTGGCTTTCCTGTGCGCCTTTGAAAAGAAATATGTTCGCCTCCATGTATTTGACAGTCATCATTCGTCGTTGTCCAAGAACAATTATAGTTTTGCGTCGCGTCTATAATTAATTGAAGTATCCAGCCAATTTCTGATGCATTTGGTTCAAGATTTTCATAAAGCCTTAACCGGATGTCTGGAGTCATAGCAAAGACGTAAGTAGTTATAGACTCACCACCTAGACTCAGAGAAACTTCTTGACTATCTATAAATAACCCTTCGTTTAGCGCGCTCCATTCTTTAAGTAATTTGATGTACTCATTGGCTTGGCTCATGGACTTTCCTTTCCTCTTGAAGATAGCGCTTAAATTAATAATGCGCGCTTGTTTTAAGTTATTAATAATGAGAAAATATTATTAATCCTAAATTCAACTCCTGTCAAAGCTTTGAATTTAGGACAGTTGTACACGAAATAAACAACCACCATGAATCATACCATTTATATTTACGCGCTGGTAGACCCAACTAAGAATGATGAAATATTTTATGTTGGCAGAACAGCGCGCCCAAAAGCAAGGCTAGCTCTACATATTGCGAGCGCTATGCCTTCAGGAAATAGCAGAAATAAAATAATAATCGACATAATAAGTCGTGGCTCAAAGCCGGAAATGCGTATTCTGGCGACACTTAACAACGCTACGCACGAAGAAGCATGTACCGCTGAACAGGCATGGATTGACTTCCTTGGCTTCACTTGTAAGTTGACTAACGTTTGCTCTGGAAGAGTTGGTGGCGCCGTCGGATTAAATCAAATCAATTGGACTCCAGAAATGATTTCCAAGTTGGGAACCAAGTCAGACCCTGAAGTTGCGTTGGAAGTCGGTCATAGTCGTAGTGCTGTTGCGAGAATGAGGAGAGCGCTAGGTATTGCGCCTTGCCCTCAAGAGAATCCTCGCATGGAGTTACCAAAGAATATTATTGAACTCATGGGAGTTTTGCCTGACAGGGAAGTTGCGAAAATGGCTGGTGTCGGCGCCGCGACAATACAAAGAATTCGTGTCGAAATGGGCATACCTCCTTACAGAGAACATTGTAAGCAAATGAAAGAAAGGAAGCGCCAATACCGCTTAAGACGAATTGAACAAAACAGATTAAAACGACAATACCCAACTCGAAGCGATAAACCCAAACCTGTTCAAATACCTGCCGGATGGAACAGAATAACGCTCAGTGATGAGATAGTTGAGCAACTTGGAACAATGCCAGATTATAAACTTGCAGAGATTGCAGGTGTTAGCAAAAAGGTCATCGCGCGAGTTCGCAGGGAAAAGGGAATACCTAGTTATGCAGCAACAAATGAAAGCAAAGGTCAATTCAAGAAAGGGATGCCACATCCTAGATGGAGTAAAAAGGTAAATGCTGGAGTCCTTGCAGAACATAGATAAGACATTAAATAAACTAGACAAATGGATGGGTTCAAAGAAAAAAGCGCCACCGCAGTCCGAACCCATCTGGTCGCCGTTACCAGGCCCGCAAACAATGGCATTCACCTCGCTTTCGGACGAAGTACTGTACGGAGGCGCTGCTGGCGTTTTAGGTATATTTTATTGCTTGTATTTAAGCATATTTGTCACTTCTAAATAGACCCCTACTAACGGGGGTAAGACCGACCTCGCGCTTGGTCTAGCGCTCACTTCCCATCAGAATTCAATCATATTTCGGCGCGAGTATCCGCAGCTTAAAGGCATAGTCCAGCGCTCGAAGAAAATCATTAAAAAGCACGGTAAATATAACAGTACCGAGAAGACTTGGACGCTAAATGATGGCAGAATATTAGAGTTCGGCGCCTGTCAATACGAAGAGGACGTTGAGAAGTACCAAGGACGCGCTCACGACTTAAAAATTTTTGATGAAATTTGCCATTTCTCAAAGTTTCAGTATAAGTTTCTTTCAGGGTGGAACCGTACAGCTGACGAGAACCAGCGCGCGCGTACTTTAGCCACTGGCAACCCACCAACGACAGCCGAAGGTAGATGGGTGATTGAATATTGGGCGCCGTGGTTAGACCCTAAGCATCCCAACCCTGCTATACCTGGAGAATTGCGCTGGTTTGTTGTAATTAGCGATGACGATTCGCCCGAAGGTCGAGATGTCGAAGTCCCAAACGACGACCCAGTACTTATTAATGGTGAGTGGATTAAACCGCGTAGTCGCACCTTCATACCAGCAAAGATTGACGACAATCCTTACTACGCTAAAACCAATTACAAGTCGGTTTTGGCATCGTTGCCCGAACCTTTACGCAGCCAAATGCTCAAAGGTGACTTCTCGGCAGGTATCGAAGATGACCCGTGGCAGCTAATACCAACTGAGTGGGTGGAAGCGGCACAAGCGCGCTGGACATCTCAAAAGCCAGTTGACGAGCGCGGCGCCTCAATACCATTAACTTCCTTGGGGGTTGACCCAGCGCGCGGAGGCAATGATAAAACTACACTGGCGCCTCGTTATGGTCGCTATGTTGACACGCTAATTAAAAAGGCAGGCAAGTCAACACCTGATGGTAAATCCGTGGCTGACTTGGTAGCGGTCAACCTATTTGGCGAAGCTTACGCCAGCATCGACGTAACGGGCATTGGTTCTTCACCCTATGACCGATGCGTTGAGCGCGGTTTAAATGTGTACGCCTGTTCAGGTGGCGACGGTTCAAACGAGCGCGACCGCAGCGGCAAGTTCGGCTTTAGAAACAAGCGCGCGGAATGGTACTGGCGCCTGAGAGAAGCGCTTGACCCTGAACATGGCGACAATATAGCACTACCACCCGATAAAGAATTGCTGGCAGATTTAACGGCGCCGCGTTGGAAAATTACACCCGGTAACGATATTCAAGTTGAAGCCAAAGACGATATCAAAAAGCGGATTGGGCGCTCTCCTGATTGCGGAGATGCTGTTGTTTATTGCTTTGCTCAACCTGAAGTATCCGTGTGGGGTGAGAACACTGCCATGTGGTAAAGGAGTATACAAACAAAGTGACAATGATTGCAAACCCTGAATTTGCAATCAAATACGCGCGCGTGTACGGCGCCGCACCTAAAGACCAGGAGACAGGAAGACAAGAAGACAAGGTAGAAACCTCCTCCTTGTCTACCTTCCGCCCTTGTCCACCTTGCCTCTCTTCAAGCGGCGCCGCAGGGAATTACGAGTTGAGTCTCTTCCCTATTTCTTCATATTTATTTAAGTATTATCACTAGTACTAAAAAGGCAAGAACACACGTACCTTGTAAGTAATTAATATTTTATTTCTTATTTGTAAAAGCTATGGATTCCCAGCCATCAATAAAAATACGCAAGCGCAATAAGTTTGCGGAACAAAATGCGAAGTTAGTGCATAAAATCGCGCATAAATATACTAAAAAATGCAATGAGCCTTACGACGATATATATCAAGTTGGTTGGATAGGTCTATTGAAAGCCTGCGATAATTTCAAACCTGAATTGAATAATGCCTTTAGCTCCTTTGCTGTACCAAAAATTGAAGGAGAAATACAGCACTACTTACGTGATAAGGTACCTTCTTTAAAAGTTCCGCGCCATGCCCTAGAAAAATTCGCGCAAGTTAAGCGCCTTCGTAAGCAATTTATAGCCAGTGGGCGCGAACTAAAAGAAGAGCAAATTGCTAAGAAGCTTGGCATTAATGAAGAGCAGTGGAAGGAAATTACGGCGCTAAATTCGGCGCCTGCTAAAGTATCTTGGGATGAATTGCCTTATGAGCCAATGATTGACGAGGCGCGTACTGAAGATAATTCGCCTGTTTATGAAGCTTTAGCAAAGCTAGACTCAAGACAAAGATATTGTATTACACAGCGCTTTTTCCAAGGCAAATCAATTCAATATATTGCTAACAATCTAAAAACCTCGACTATAACAATAGAGGCAACTATAGCCGAGGCGCTATATTTATTAAATTCTTATTTATCAAGTAATTATGAACACTGAAGCTTATATAGAAATTTCTATTCACCATATCCGCCGCGATGGTGGTACCCAACCGCGCGCCGAATTAGACGAAAACCACATTGAAGATTTAGTGCTTGCTCTTGGTGACGGCGCCTCATTTGACCCAATACTTTTATATTTCGATGGAAGCAATTATTGGTTAACTGATGGCTTTCATCGATTAGCGGCCACAACCAGGCGCGGATTAGATAAAATCAAAGCTGAAATTCGTCAAGGTACGCAACAAGATGCCATTTGGCACAGCTTTGCAGTCAACCAACACCACGCATTAAAGCGCTCAAATGCGGATAAACAACGCGCGATAATAGGCGCATTAAAACATCCTTACGGGCATTTGAAAAGCAATAAAGAAATCGCTCGTCACTGCGGAGTGGCTGATATAACTATTACCGACTGGCGCCGTAAACTTGAACAGAGCGGCGAGATTGAGAAGTCTGAAGTCAAGGAAGTTACGCGCGGTGGGCAAAGCTATTCTTATAGAGGTTCTGGCGGCGCCTCAACCACAGAGCAAAAATTCAAGGTAATTTCTCCCGACATTCCTGAATATTACGGTCAAGAAGTAGAGCTAGTCGAAATCAAATCAGGCGACTTGTATCAGTGTAAATTGCCCGATGGTAGTTATTATCCTTTTGCAAAGTCGGAATTAGGTGATGTGAAGGCGCCTATAAGTGAAGTCACATACGAGCGCACTGAGGCACCTGTTACGCCAATCACAAGCGATGGAAATAATAGGCAGCGCTTAATTAGCATTGTGTTGCGCTTGCCTGAAAGCCAATTGAAGAAAGCCGAAGAATTACTTATCAAGGAATTTGGGGAATTTTTAACAACAGAACCAATCGGCATTTGAGATGGAAGAGAATGAAAAAAGTGAGAAAAAAATAGTAACCATTGGCAAAGGTTATTCATATCTTTTTGCAATTTTTTTGACTGCGCTTGTTAGTCTTCAAGCGCTCGACTTACAGGTTGAATATGTAGGTGCCGACAAGAACCCGCAAATAAAAATTGCGACGCGCGAAGTGCCAGCGCATGTTTTCATCCCCTCGGTTGTTTTTATCGCCTCAATCTTGGGACTAAATACTGATGCTATCACTGCCGCTGTGGGCAGGCTTTTTGGACGAGAAACTAGCCGAGAAACCAACGAACGAGAGGAGGAAGAGTGATGCGGCGCCGTGATTACTTTGAGCGCGAGCTATGTCGAGGTGCCATAGAGGTATCAGAAGATACTTCTGTGTGCCCGACTTCTTATGAACATAGACCACCTTCGTATTCTCCTTTGGAGACACTACGTGAACAGAAGGTTATTGGAGGTGAGCAAGTGATAATCAATATATCAGCATCAGCAATTTTGTTGCTGTTCACGGCGCCTGCGCTTATTACTTGGTTGCTTTATCTACGGGATAAAAAACTGAGGAAAACAAAACACCTTCTTATCCGAAGGTAAATAAAACGCGCACCAAGACTTGCACTTGGACGAAGCTCTAATCGGACGGCTTCCGGTTCCACCCTTTGTCTGCTATCTGTACTATCAGAGCAACAATTTGGCATGAAGCCACAATTATAAAGGCTGTACAACTTCCATCATGCGCGTAAGTATTATTATACACGGCTCTAATCGCACTTCTCGTAAGTGGCAAGAAAAATGTCATTC
Organism: Calothrix sp. FI2-JRJ7; assembly: GCA_019359675.1. GTDB lineage: Bacteria > Cyanobacteriota > Cyanobacteriia > Cyanobacteriales > Nostocaceae > Dulcicalothrix. The sequence goes on along the minus strand of JAHHGX010000013.1, from coordinate 62,027 downwards.
TTACATGGATAGAATTCATTCTTTACTCCCCTAATAATCCAATCAGTAGGGTTAGCCGCCATAACACCTTCAGGCGTTGGGATTAACATAAGAGGCGTGACGTATTTAACCTCGTTCGCTAAAGCAACAGTGTCGCCGCAAATTTTCATCCATTTCAGGATTTCTAAATAGCTATCTAAGTCACTAAACTGCATAGCTTCGATTACTACAGGCTTCTTTCTAAATTTAGGCATTTTATCATTGCTATAGTTGCTGGCGCATCTATTTTAGCTTCGGATACGAAGTTGATGGAATCCTGAGTTATAAAGCACAGGTACAAACATGCAACTTGGAACAGACTTCTTAAGCAGAATTATCAAGACTCAGCAGAAACTTAACCATAAAGTTTTCACCGAAGGCGAAGTTAATATTGTCTACATTGAAGGCGTGGATTTAAACGGCAAAGCCAACGGCGACCGCATGAACGAATGGAACGATGTGCGGTTAGTTTATGACGTGACCGACGATAAACCAAGATTACTCGGCGCATGGAAAGCTACAACTGAACCGGGCTGGAAGTACACGCTTAAGCCACTTAATGCACAAGGCGCCTTTCGTATTGCATTTGGTCAGTACAAAGCTTGGGTAGTTGGTAAACATAAAGACCATGAAGCGCTTGTCCAACTTTGGGAAGCTGGCGAGGAGCTTGACAATGGCTTGCGCGTTGGTCAATTGCGCGGTCATCGTGATATAAACAAAGACGGATTGAGAACCGATGACCCAGTTGTTATTCAAACTGGCATTGGTGTCAACCAACACTGGGGTTACGACTGGAAGACTGTTGAAGGCGCCTCTGCTGGTTGCTTAGTTGGTCAATCGCGCTCTGGGCATAGAGAATTCATGAGCATTGTTAAAAGCGACGCGCGCTATCAAAAAAACAAAAATTATGTTTTTTGGACTTCGATTCTTAACGGCTCGAAGTTGGAGAATTGAATGCTGCCATCACCAGGAATAGAATTAATTAAACAATTTGAAGGTTGTTATCTTGAAGCTTATCCCGACCCATTAACAGGTGCCGAGCCGATTACTATTGGTTGGGGCTTAACTAAAAAGCGTGATGGCAGTAAATGGAAGCTCGGAGATAAAATCACTCGACGAGAAGCTGATGATTTGTTGATTTTCCAATTAACGAGCGACTACTTGCCGCAACTACAAAAAATACCAGTGTGGAATGAATTAAACATCAATCAACAAGGCGCCTTGCTTAGTTTCTGTTTTAATCTCGGCGCCTCATTCTATTTCACTGGAAATTTTGATTCAATGCGGAAAATGCTTGATGAAAAAGCCTGGGATAGAGCCAAGAATGTGTTTGTTTTGTATCGCAATCCTGGCACGCGCGTTGAAGCTGGACTAAGGAGGCGCCGACTCGCTGAAGCTGAATTATTTCTGAAGGCGTATTGACCTTCGGATAAGAAGGTTTCTGGGAATTACTAAAAAGGACTAGATTCTTGTCACCAAGGGTTTAGTCGCATAGACTGGCTAGTGATATCCCGATAAACACAGAGGTTTTATGTCTCAAACAGAACAAGCTAATGTTTTACAAGCTGAAGCTATTGTTAAGCTAGTTGACATTGTTACTAAGCTGATTCAGTCAAAGCAAGTTACCGAAAGCGAATTAGTTGCAGCCAAACAAGAAGCGACTGATTTGGTAGCAAAAGATGCTTCAAACGCATCTGTTGTTGGTGAGGCAACCGCAAAAATTCAGCAGTTAATCGAATTAGCGGCTGCATCTCTTCCTGTTCCTGTTGAGCCACCTACTGAAGAAGCTCCTGTGTAATTACTATCCACAAACCAAAAATAAGCGCGCGCCTCAAAAACGTGCGCTTATTTTGTGGGAAGCGCCGCCACGCACTCGCTATTTAAAATTAGCGGCATTCTACAACAGAGTTTTTCACGAATCGCAGAGCTTACGTCAAAATCAACATTTCTCAAAACAATGATGGTATCCAGCGAGGATGCAAATTTTGCGGCGCCACGAACTTGGCGCAACAATCTAACCAAAGCAGCAAGGTCGCTGCTGTTGACGCACTCGTTAGATTGCGCCAACCAGAATAACTCTTCGCTTGTAATCGGCGCCATATCATCGTTTAACGCTTAATAGTTATTCAACAATTCTACCTTTAGATAGAGGCAACTAATTAAAACTTCACCCAATTTTTATAGCGCGCGTAGTCATTGTAGAATTTGTCTAGTTAACAACTGGACAAGCGATGGACAACTTCAATATATCTGAGCTATGCGCGCGCTATGGCTTAAATTCGCGCCAAACTATATATGACAGGCTAAAAGACTTAAGAATCAGACAGACAGAGAGAGGAAAGATAAGTTTCGCTGATTTAGCGCTGATGGACCAACTGGACAAACATATCAAGGGAGGGGGGACAATTGATAACTTTGTTCATGGTCCTCAAGTTGTCCAGCCAGACAAGATTACTTTGTCTAGTTCAGTTATAGATAGACAAGAGGCTCCACCATTTGAAGCGCTTCTAGGTTTACTAGAAAGGTTGTTCATGGCGCAACAACAGGCGCCTTCAATCATTCAAAAATACGAACAACTGGAAGAGATAGCAGCAAAGAGCTGGATAATAACCACATCAGAGATAGAAGTATTGATTGGATTCAAGCCGCGCCTCTTGGGATGTAGGTATGGGAGTTTTAGGATTGAGCGCTGCGGTAAGGTTGGGCGCCAGGTTGGGTGGGTTGTCAAAAAAGTGGCGCCTCTTTGAAATTGAGGATATATTGACACAATCGCATTTGTGTAAACAGGTGCGTCCTGTACTCATATTTATTACACACAATTCGCCGCTACTACTTTTACCCTTGTAGGGGCGATTTTATCGACATATGGAAATCGCCAAACATAAGCTAGAGCTAGGAACTTTAACACCGCGCGAATTTGAAGCAACGAAGCTAATTTCAGAAGGGCTTTTCCCGTTTCAAATCGCAAAGAAAATGCATATAACTTTAAGGACTTTAGATAGTTTTCTATACGGCGCGCGTAACAAATTAAAGGCAGAAAACAACGTTCAGTTATCCAATATTTTTAAAGAGAAAGGTGAAGCGCTTCTTAGCACAAATAGTCACACGCAATTAGAGTTAAGGCGCCGTCAAGAAATTGCTAAAATAATTGGGTGCAAGACTCATCTGACAGTCAAATATATTAAAGACAATGGCTTCGCGAGCGCGCTTGATTGCTTAAACTTTCTACGAACCAAAAACTGGGCTCAGGATGTGCATATTGTTGACACGGCGCCGGACATGCCATGCTTTGTCTTTGAGGCGCCAGATGTTAAGATATTTTTGAAATACTTTACGGCGACTTGATAGCTTCGGATTGAGGCGAAGTCTGCCGGACGGAATCTTCCACCCGGCGAGCTTCGCGCGCCAAACGTACCTAACGCGAGACTGGTTATGTACGTTTTTTTTAGTACGTCGGTAAATATACGCTCGACACATTTACATAGAGCGCATATCTTTATTTCACGTGTCTCCGTGATGGCTATGCTAGAAATCTGTTTTCGGAAGAGAGATTTAATTCAATATCATCAAGTACGCAGTTGGCAAGTAACTGAAGGCACCTTAGCTATTGAGGCGCCCTACAAAGATTCGTTTAAATGCATCGGCTTTTTAAGCAAAGGTGATTTTATTTCAAAATCTATTGCGAGCATGGAGTTTGAGTTACTTTGCCTGGATAACGTGAGGTTAAAAAGCGCCTCGTTTGATTCAGTGCCTATACTTCAAGTTAGCGACACACTTGATTTTGCTACGTGCATAACTGGCACAAGAGTTGAAGAGCGATTATTTAATTTGCTGACATATTTAGCTCGAAAAATTGGCAAAGTAACCAGCGAAGGCATTGAAATTACTAAAGCCCCTCACGATTTGTACGCTTCTTGTATTGGCGCAACGCGCGTTACAGTTACGCGCTCATTCCAATTACTTGAAAGCCAAGGACGCATCAGAAAAGGGAAGGTTTTGACTCTACTTGATAAAGGCAATTTGCTTGCTGCTTAGGCACATGACGCGAGTTGGCATTTTGAAAAAGCGCGCTTATAATCAACTGGATAGATGCACCCTGATGAAAAAAGAGCGCTGTTCACCTATAGCAGCGTTTTTATTTTTTAACTGACTTGCGGAATTCCCCATCCGTCATACGGTGGGGATGGATAGCACACAAAAGTCAGAGGTTCAATGCCTCTTACTTTTGTAACTTCTTTTCAAGTGAACGAATAAACTCTCTAAGCACATCACTTTGTTGTCGCCCCGTTTGCTCACAGTACTTTTTCAAGATTTCTTTCTCCTCCTCAACTACACGGAATGTAATAAAAATGCTTGGTTTCGCCATTGTACTGTACCGCATCAAGTGATACAATACTAACATCTGAACCTTGAAAACTGAAGATATGGCGTTGTACCAAGAAATACAGCAAAAAGCTGTTTCCTTTGGTACGTAAAATCTTCAAGGATATACGTCAACATTAGTGTATGCGTACAGAATGAAAGTTTTGAGACGGTAATTGCCCCGTTGAGAGTGGAATGCAAAACCACCCCGATTCAAGTAGTCCCAAGGCGGTACAAGCAGCAACAACCCGGAAACGGATACTGTACAATGTTGACGACTTGATTCACGTAAAGGTACGACTGTTAGCTTGTCTGATAGTACGACTATTAGGTCTGACTGAACCCAGACAGTAAACAAGAAACCCTATCCGCCTGTGCGGTGGGGTGGTTCATCGCCTTCGGATAAGAAGGTCGTGCAGATAAAGCTATTAACTGGCGCCGCCAAATAAATGGTGTATATTAATACCTGAAATAACTGATACTTAATACCTAATCGCTACTTATGAGTAGGTGGCGATTTTCCAATATGCTGCAAACACCAATCGAAACCAACCTGACCACAGTTGAAACAATCGCAAAACTGAAGATAGAAGAATTCGACGCAGGCGCCCTTGACTTAATCAGTACGACCTGGAACGAATCTGCTAACTGCTGGCAGGTTGAATTTAGAGGCGCCGGGATTACTTTCTTCGAGCGCGTCACTATTTATGTTGAGCCAATCGGCGCCGGATTTAGAGTATGTAGGTATACATGTTCTAATTACTAACCTTCTGATACGAAGGTAAGGTGGCGCCGCTAAAATTGTACAAGCCCTGACTCCGAGTATTGTATTTGCCATGTCCACAACGCCAGAAAATCAGATGTACAAAATAGAGCTAACGGGAGACGAACTACAAGAGTTGCTATTTGCAATTGACAACATAAACTTAGAGGGCGTATATCAGTTTTGTAGAAATTCCGACGAGCTTCAACCAATTTTAACAGGCGCTATTAAGAAGCTATGGAAAGTGGCAATCGAGAACAAATTATTGTCTCCTGAAGTGGCGCCGGACTTAGGATAGCTGTATAAGCCTTCTAATACAATTTCACTCATTACCCTCAATCCAAAAAGCTCTATTTCCAAAGTTATAATGTTTGTTATCTTCTGACTCTTTATAGAAAACAGCGCCTATTACGTCTTTATTGTCGCAATTCACTATCCACTTTGGGGCTTCCCGCCCATCATCAACTTCCCCAATAATCAGCGCTTCTCTGGGTGCGCGAGAATGTGTACAAAACCTAACTTTGCTTCCTATCTGCAATTTCATTGCTTACCCCCTCAATTTCATCAACAACAGGCGCCTCCGCATGGGCAATCACTTTATCAACATTTTGCAACGTTTTACAATCTGGGCAAGCTACGCCTAGTTTTATCAGCTTGTCGGCTATCGTCCACCACTGATTGCAGGCGCCGCATTTGTAGTGGAACAAATATTCTACGTGTACTTCTATGGAGTTAATGTTTTTACTCATAAGCTTTTGAGGCGCCGTACCAATCTTTGAATAATCTTATCACCGGGATTCCGGCAATTTAACCTTAACCACTTGGTTAACCTTGGAATGAATATGGCACGGTTCTAAGCTTCCACTAACATCTATCCTTGTGTCACGTCTAGGCACAGTTTCTCTATGTAACCAAAAATCAGCGACTGAATAAGAAGCTTACGAGTTTTATTGTCGCAAGTGTATGGACATTGTGATTCCATGTATTTTGGTAATATCTCGTATATAAACTTATGAGCTTTCTTTAGCTCACTTATGCTTTTGGCATTTTTGTATATAGATGATATATCCCAATCTTCCTTGCAAGACATTTCGCCATACTTACAATACTCGTCTGACAAGAACTGCCTTGCGTACAAATGTAAAAAAGTAAGTGTATGGGATGCACCGATATACCAATCAATAGACACAAAATTAATCAAAAACTCAAGATAGCCTATTTGGTCATGCTTGGATTTTCTGATTTTGTACAGTTCAATATCAGCGTCTAAATCCTCCAAAGTTCTATCAAATTCAAAGTACTCACCATAAACCCTATATTTACTTAACTTTTCATGTATATACTTTTCGTCTGCGGCAGAGTCTGGAGTCCAAAAGGAGTCAACAATTTTTAATGGATACGGGGATTGACAGTTTATTCGCTGGTTCCTTTCTAGCGGATTCCTAGAGCGCCCTATTTTGAGCCTTTTGGTTCCTTGGGCTTCTAACATGTAGACATATCCAGCTTTATTTTGATCAATTTGGTGTATTGTTAACTCTGATACTCTGAATAGCATAAGCGTTGAGTGTAATTTCAAAAACAGATCAAACAACTTTACGGCTGTGCAAGATAGCCATGAACTAAAATCAAATTAATCATTAAATCAACCGCGCACCCCTCTGTTTTCTAAGAGAGGTGCGTTATCTATTAGCTAGGAGAATCGGTTAATCCGTGTCGGTGCCCTTTTTAATGCGCCGCACAACTTCTTCTGCCAAGAACTCTTCTAACTCCATTCCTGCGGCGGCAGCTTTTATCTTTATTTCGTCAAAATGCTTTTGCTCATTTCGCATAGCATAAGTCTCTAGCGCGGTTGAGATGACTCCACTAATGTCTTTGTTGGTAGCAATTGACGCGACAATAAGTCGTAAGTATAGCTGTGCCGGCAGACGGGAAACACCAGGACGCTTATCAATGATTTTGTCCAGCGCGTCCCTAAACTTCAGGGATTCAATTAATTTATCAAGATTCCACATCTGCACTTGCTACTGGTCTGTAACCTCATGGTAGCATTGTTTAGTAAGTCTGGTTAATATATCAGTCTTAATTGAGGCGCCCCCAATGCTGTGAACATTGGGGACTTTCCAGCCAGTAGCCGTCACTACTAGAGGACGTTACCATCATGAACCAAATCGACGATATTGAACAGTATCGCAGCAAATACAATCTCTCTATCACTGCTGCTTCTGTAGAAATTGGCATTACCGAGACGGGTTATAGGATGTACTTGTTATCGACTAAGAACAGGCGCCAGCCCTCGCCTATTGTTTGCCGAACTGTACAGCTACTTGACTTTATCCGCTCGCAAGGTTTAGAACCGCCCGCATCAAACCAATAGCATCTCCAAAGTAATTAACAGAGTTAATAGCCTCCCAGTGGGAGGTTTTCTAATATCAATGTATTGCAACGCGACAGCAACATGATTCAAGCGCACTGTAATTAACTTCCACACTAGTAGAGCAAAAATGCAGCATGAAAAAATATTAGAAATATTGGAATCAAAAAGCAGTCTCGGCGCCTATTTCAAGGATTTTTACCAATCGCGCGAAGAATGGGCATTAGTTCTTGGTCGTGACCGCACTTCAATCTGGAGATGGGAGTCAGGGATTATTCGTCTCGTGTTCCCAATTCTCAAGGAGTACCAAAAATCAAAGTTTCTTGACAATTATCAACGTTTTATCTTGGCGATTATTCACGCGCTAAAGAAGGGGTGGTGTGATGGTAAGAAGCGCGACAACCAAGAGACAAAGGACTGGTTAAAGAAACAGGCGCCGAACCTAACGAGAGAAAAATTCAACAACTGGATTAACGCCCATGAGCAATCAGAATAACCAACAACAACAGGACATGACCGACGAAGAATTCCTACTTGCAATTCAACAGTTAGCGGGACAGGCGCCAATCGATGACACAAGCACAAGTCAGGGGGACAAATGAGCTTTACACGCCAAGAGTTATTTGAATATTTTGCGGATAGATACGAGGCGCCAACTGTAGAAAAAGCGCTCACCGAGTTGGCTAAATATGACACAACGGTAAACCCGCAAGGCGCCGAATTTAGCGACCATATAACCGAGCAATTAGAAAGTGTGTTCGAGGTGGTGGTAGAAGCGTTTGATAAACAGCGCGCGCTAACCTCATCATTAGCAGTTGACATCGCAGAAGAAAGAGGAATTACTGTGAACCCCGGCGCCGTCGAAAACATAGTACAAGTATTTTTAGAGCGCGGCATAACCAGAGGCGTTGCGCTTCATCAATTGGAAGTAGCGGCCACAGAGAAGACGCGCGCGCAGTTGGAATTTGATTACCTTCGGCAGCAAGCAGGGTTAAACACTCAGCAATCAGAGGCGCTATTTAGGTTACTTAATGACCACGGCGCCTTAAATAAAATTCTCACAGAGTACGGTATTGATGATTTTAAAACGGCTAACCACGCCAAGGCATATCAAGAAGAAATTACAGACTTCGACCCAACTGCATTTTTAGCAGAAGTGTCAGCGGGTAAGGAATTGAGTAAGGCGCCTGTTACCGCGAAAGACTCAAAGGGGTTGGTAAAGGCTTTGGTACAAAAGTACAGCGGGAGGTAGTGATGAGGAATAGATTTTGGCGCCGCAATAAGTCAAGGATAATATTCGGCACCTTAATTGTTGGTTCGCTTGCACTTAACCACAAAGGTATTGCGCGGAACATGACCAATATGGAGAACATGCGTATTGAGCTAGAGAGGCAAGCCAATTACCAAACTATGTTGGAGATGAGCGAAGATAACCTTGCCGAGCAAGCAAAAATAGCAGATGCTCGACTATCGCGCGGTTGTATTCCAGTGGTTGACCCCAACTCCAAGAAGGTTGGTGAGTTTACTTACTTCAACCTCGTGCCTTTACAAAAAGCGGCACCAGTTCGTGACCGCACGAATAAATCGTACTTGGTAGCAGGGACTTGTGTAGTAGGTGCCAACGGCGAAACCGCAATACTCAGAGAAAATCAAGAAGGAACTCCTGTGGCGCTGGATATTGCAGCGGGAGGTTCAAAGGAATTAGTTGATAAAAATATTCGGCGCATAGCTGGGTCAAAAGCGCGCGTTTATTGGAATACACCCATCAAGGAGCAATAATGCAAACTGGATTTGGCAGTAAACGCAAGCGCGGTAAATCTTTTGGACTACTGGATATTTTTATCCTTTGCCTTTATGCGGGTGCAGGCGCCGCGCTTGTTTGGTTCGCAGCAATGAACATCGCGCCATACAAAGCTTTACTCGACAACGCAGGTGCCGAGTTTGTTAAGAATGGCTTCATGGCATTTGTTCTGTGGTTGCCGCTAATTGGAAACCTTTTCCGAACTTTGGGCAATGCAACTGTGTGGATAGGCGCCTTTATGATTTGGCTGCCTGTTCAGATAGTTGAAGTCCTGCCTGGAGTATTGTGGCGCCATCATGGATTTCTTGAGGCAGTTGTTTCCGCGTCTGATAGCAATGGATATGTAGCTATTAAAGACAACGACGGGGTAACAATAAAATCAGCCAAGAAGACCCTTAATAATTTTATTGATGGATTCTTGAGACAGATGTGGCTGTATTGCATTGGCGCCTATTTAATCGATTTAGCTATCTGTTGTTGGTATTACCCACTTATTCCTGGCGTTAGTTGGGATAAGGCAGTAAGTTTACTTTTATTAGGGCAGTGGCGCCGAATCAACACTGCAAATTTATTTGGAGTAATCAGCACGCTATTCGCTGTAGAGATTGTCGTACATGTACTGATTAGCGTTTGGATGTTATACAAGTTTTTGAAGGGTTCTAGCAATGTCAAGCTTTAATGTTGAGGAAACATATAAAGACCCAAAGGAATGGAAGCAAGTCGCCTTAGCTCGTGTTGGCAACAACGGACTACAGGCGCATTTTTTTGGAGGCGCGGCAGTCGCGCTTGTGGTTGGAGTTATGTCCAACCCCTTGACTGGTGCATTAGTGCTTGGTTACGTACTGTTTTCGGCTTTTGAGAAAGGGCGAAGCCAAGAGAATAATTTCGAGGCAGTTCGCAAAGGTTGTCTCGCCCATGTACTGGAAGGCTCTGATTTTAGAAGCTATGCACGACAGGTTGGGCGCGAGGCAATTCTAGAAGAATTAAAGTATGCGGCAGAAGAAGAGTATCAATTTAGCGATGCCGCGCTTGATTATTTGGACGTAGAGGCGCCGGAACTAATTGAGGGTAGCAAGCAGCCGAATCAATTAACGAATAAATTAGAAGTCGTTGTTGATACAGAGTCAATAGAATTCAAGGAGGAACTCCCAACAGACCTTACAAAAGATTTGGCTAAAAATTCACCCAGAATCATAGTTTATGGGGTTCCTGGAAGCGGCAAAGATTTTTTCTTATCCCATTTGTATCGTGACATTAAAGCATTGCATGGCGACAAAGCAACAATCTTCATGCTTGACTGTAAAGATGAACCAAAAGAAACTGGTTACTTTCAAGGTGTTATTGACAAGCTCTACCGCAAAGCAGTATTCAAATCTAGCGCTAAAGACGTTTTTGAGTGGCTTAAAAAAGTCATCAAAGAGTATGATGAGTTTGATGCGGGAACTGGGTTTAAAGTCCTTGCATGTAATGAATTAGCCGCACTAAATTCTAGCTTGTCAGAGTTACCAAAGGATAAAGAACTAGGAGCAAAGCCAATACAATGGTGGATTGGGAAATTATCAAGATATGGTTCAAGTGGAGATAGTTCAGGTATCAAAATATTCCTTGCTTCACAAAATGGACACGGTGATAGCCTTAAATTAAGCGGAGGGGATAAAGCAATTTTTACTCCCTTCTTAATTGCTAAAGATGAATCAATGAGCGAAACAGAGTTGATTCTTCAGGCAAATGTAATACCCCAAGATGCTAAAATATCCACCAACGAAATGCTCAAGCTTTGCGCCATCTCTCCCGTAAAAAGATGCATGTTTCATGGGGGATTAAATAAGTGGATACCAGTCCCAGAGCTTGAAAATTACTCTGGCTATAATAGAGATAAGCGCGAATTTTTACAACGACCTGGACAAAGCGATGCGCTTACAGACGAGGAAAGGGCGCAATTAACATCAAGAACTAATGAGCAAACAAATCTAGTAATAGCAAAGTTGGAAGCCTCTAATAAAACACTCGATAATTTTATTAAAGAAGATTTAAATATTACTGATGACGAAATTTTTAACCAAATTAAAGGCGCCATAATAACCGCACTAAAGCAAGGAGGCAGGAAAGACCTACTAAAAAAGTTTGGGATTTCAGTGTAAGATACGCGCCCAACTGGAGCGAAACTTCAAGGGAATGCAGGCGCCTTACAAACCATAAATGCTGTTACCCTGGCTGCCACTCTCCCGCAATCGAAGCGCACCACGCACTTTACTCTGATGAGCGCGGCGCCATAGCTGGGCGAGAAATACCAGGAGTACATATTTTCCCACTGTGTAAATTGCATCATTCACGCAGGCACAAAGAAGGCGCCCATCACAGGCGCAATTGGAAATACGATTTTAATAATCCCGTGCTTGAAAGCGCGAATAATCAAGAGTATTTATCTAAATTAAAACAAGGTTGGACAAGGAGAATTAATCATGCAAAATAAATATGCTGAGAGCGATTATATGGGAGTTTTTGAAAAAGAGTGGAAGCGCTTGGTATGCGATGAAGGCGGCAATTTAATATTAGACAAAGTCGCGCGCGAGCTTCACGATTACAGCTTGTTGATGGAAAATTGCACAAATGTTCTTCAAGAATATACATTCCTTTCAAAGCCTTTCACGCGCGCGGACTATGTAGTAGAAAAAATAGATGAAATAATAGAGCGCCGAGTTCAAGAGCGACTAGAAGAGGAAATTCGGCGCCTGCGTGAAGAGGCAGCTTAAAACAAAGGCGCCCCGTATCCCAAGCAAAGTTATAAACACCACGTAACGCAAGGAAAAATATGAGTGAAATCGTAGCGCTTGAGCAACTGAACTTTAAAACAACTCTCGCTGTTTTGAAAGAAGTGGCGCGCGTCAATGAAAATCATCCGGGCTACATTGCCAACACGATGCGGAAGATATTCAGCGAAGAGGAATTTACCCTTGAGCAGTGGCAGGCTTTAGCTCATGCTAGCGAGAAAACAAAACAATGGGCAGCGCAACAATGGGCAATGCATCAGTGAGTTAACAACATCGGTGCCCGCATCCCCGGACAAACAGAACAATGTACAAAGAACCCACTACAAAAATGACATGGTTCGGCGCCGCAATTACAATAATCGGCGCCATCTCCTTACTACTACCAAACAGCAACTTTAAGCGCGACCTCGCTGTAAGCACGCTGTCTATTGGAGGCGCCTGCCTAATCGTTGGTGGCTGCTTCTCCCTCTTGGAAATACTGATAGAAGAGTTCGACTCACCGCGCTCAATGATAAAACCGCGCGCCTGTATTGGTTGCAAATTTTACCACGGACAATGCGGCATTAACTGCGCGGTACACCCAGAAGGCGCGCCTGGAATATTTTGCAAAGACTGGGAAGGTATTAATAATCAAAATTAGAACAACGGCGCCCGCATCCCAAACAAAAATTAGTGCTAAAACACTTTAACTACGCAGTTACAAGGGTTTCAGCGCTTGCGCTTATATTATTCAGGTTTGCTATAAAACACTCACCTTCGTATCCGAAGGTTTATTACAAAGCTTTCTTGGTCTGCCACCGCGCGGCGCCTTGTACTTCCTGCGCGATTGATTTATAGCAATTCCCCCAGATATCATGGCATTGAGCTTCTGCTTAACCGTTTCCGGCGAGCATCCCATGATATTCGCTAATTCGTAATAACTCAAAGATTTATTCTCAATTAAATCAAGAATTTCTAAACATGAGATAATCGTGCGGTCGCCTTTGAATAAATCGCGCAACCACTCTTGGTCTTTGCCATCAAGCGCGCGGAATTTTTCAATCAATAGCGCTAACTCTTCAATACGATAAAAAATTTTGCTATCCATAGTTCACTAAAAAGGGATTGAAAGTATTTTAATGCGGTTTCAATCCCTTTTGAATTTGTTTTACTAACTGAACAGGCGCTTTACTTAGTCAATCAAGGCGCCAATTGAGTAACTAGGGTCATGAGTTACAGCCACAACATACTGCTTTAGTTTTGGGTCGAACACCGCAATTGCTTTGACAACGTGCGCCAATTCAGCGGAAAGAGCAAAGCCAACGGGAAGGGATGCGGCGCCATTGACTTTAAGAACCGCGCCATGCAACTGTTCTTTAATTTGCTTGATTCCTGCAACGGCATCTTTAACAATTTGGTCGTTATTAGCTGGTTCGCCAAAGCCTATTGTTAAAACTGAAGTCGATTCGTCAAAATTTACGTTATAAGTAGTCATCTTTGTTGCTCCTTAATTTAATTTGAATTATACAAGGCGCCTGGAATACTCTTCTTCCAGTCAAAGCTCTGCGGGTAAAGCTTCACCCGCAAGACTTTGACAGCAATGCAGCAGTGGCGCCATCAACATTCATCAAGCCCTGGCGCCCTTTATAAGGAATCGGCGCATCAAGCTTCTTGATATCCTTTAGCTCCCAAGCATAACGCCCAGCGCGCCAATCTCCACAGGCTTTTTCTAGCGCTGAAACAGAGGAGACTTTAATCGTTGAGTCAAGGCGCCCAGGATGATGCTTATCAACCATTGCAAGACAATCAGTCAACTCGGCAACGACGACAATCTTTCCGTATTCGTAGTTAAGCGCTGTCAGAAAATTTAAATCTAAAGTTCCAGCGCTCTCATTAGAAATACGCGCTAGCTCTTCAAGTGAAACCGGGCGCTTGGCTGAGTGGATAGCCAAGGCACCTCTATATTTGGTGTGCCAAGAGCGCGTTTCGTAGTGTTTGTAACCTATGGCGATGAGATGCGCCCAAGGCTGATGAAGAGTGATGATTTTCATGATGCAGGCGCCTCCACTAAGTCTTTCTCATCCAGATTAATAGAGCTTACGTACTCCATCCAGCTAGCAATTGCCTTGATTTCGTCAGGTTGACCAACCACGCGCTTTTCATAACTGCGCTTGGCATGGTGTTCGTTCATGCCGTTTTGACTTGCCCAAGCAGCGCATATGTTTTTGATATAGTCGTCAACAGCCTGCAACGGTAACTGGTCAAATGATTTTAGACTAAATTTAGCCAACCACTCGCGCGCGAGTTCCATAGGGTAGTTTATCTGAACACAAACAGCCCTAACACGGTCATTTTGCTTAGTCGAGGGCTTTGGGGTAACAGGCGCCACTCCTGAAACAGCCTCAAGCAATCCTCCATTTTCTCTCTTGGGCTTCGCGGATAACTGCGGCGCCTGCTCAACTTCCTGTCTAAGTTCACCAGCTATCTTGCGCTTCTTTTCTTGCCATTGCTGCTCATTACTTGGCTCAACCACACTAATCTCTAGTAAGCATAATGCGTTGTAACGGCGCCCATAACTGATTTGAATCCCTAGTTCCTTGGCGTCGCCAACCGATTCAGGCAATGGAAAGAAGGATTCTATAAACTCTCCCGACCCATGACGAAGCGCAGTAGCGAGGACAAATTTGCCATTCTCTAAATAGCGCATTTGAGAAGACAAAGACAAATCATTCGCGCTTAATACTGGCGTTACTGCTTCTGCTATTTCTTCCAATTCAGCATAGGTAAAAGAAATTTCTCGACCTGATTTAGTCGGTATTTTAACTCTACGGTTAGCTAATATCTGAGGAAATTCTAGCTTGGCTTTTGCAAGCGCGGCGTTAAGATGTGGTGTCATTTAAGGCGCCTCCTCAAGTTGGTCTAAGTCATATTCACAGTTTTCAAGTTGACCAAGGGCTTCTGCAAGCTGACTAAAGAACTTTTCGTCAGTAGTTCTCGGCGCCAACTCTTCAGGAAAATTAACTTCTATTCCGTCTTGAACTTTTGTTAATTTCTCGATGCACTGTCTTATGATTTTGTTTGCTTGTTTTGGTTTCATTTTGTTAGGCGCCCGCATTAAACGAGCGCGGTAGTTTGATTAAGCGCCTCCTTGGGAGAGACAAGGTGGACAGGAGGATTCGTGGACAAGGGGGATTTTTCTGCCTTGTCTTCCTGTCCTCCTGTCTTCAAGCGCCTCTAGATGCGGCGCCTCCCCTTCTGCACCCCAAGTTTTTACAGTGAGGTCGCGGGTTATCTGGGGGCGGTTCAAAACTTGGAGAATCAACCCATCGACTGGCGCCACTAGCGCTATCTTTGGGCGAGGGTTCCGCAGGTGGCTTGAAAGTGATTGCCTCTGCTGGTAAATGAAAAACTAAAAGCGCAGTGATTAAGAAGATACGCATTTTATGCAGCCTCCAGTTCAAGCGAAGGGAAAGCGCTTATTTGAACCGGGCAATACCACGGCGCCTTTATTTCAATTCCGTCAGCGCACACAAACTTCGTCCAGTTTATTCCTAAGTGTGGAACTTGAAGAATGTCCGATACTATACGCGAGTAACCAGCAATATATATCTTATCTCCCACCTTCACATCATCACAGCGCACTGCTACTGGATGATTAGATTTTTCGGCGTCGCGGTAAGTGCTGTAATAAAATTTATCTTTGTTATTCACCCATAACTTATGTTTACCAATCTCGCTCATCTGAGTTACTTCTAGCGCGCCATCTGGTGACTGGTATTTATGTGGGTGAGTCTTTAAAAGCGGCGCCTCGGTTAGTTTTACAAGCGCCTCTCTAGCTTCTGCTGGATACCTATAATTTTGTCCATCACCACACTGCCAAGAATTATTTCGATGCACGTTAAATATCATGCCGACAATCAAGCCTTGATGTTTTACGTGGTAAGCGGTCATCATTTGAGTGGCGCCTGCTGGTAGCAAGACATATTCTTCTTCCTTCGTATCCGAAGGTTGTTCCTCGTGCGCTTCAATTAAGTGAAGACAATCTTGGGTCTGCTGATGATGAGCGCGCGCTACTCGGTCGGCGCCGCAACATAAACCGCGACCGCTGCCGTCATTGAAAGCTTGAAACAGTGGGCAATCCGCGCAAGTTTTAGCTTCAGCTTCTACCTTCGTATCCGAAGGTAGTTCCTCAACCTTTTGAGGCATGGCGCCTAGTATTGCTGTAACCCAACTTTGCTTTAAGCGCGCGTCTTTGGTTGGTTCGGCGCCGAGTGTTTGCGCTAGCCGTTTAAGTTCTTTAAGAGTTTTTGTTTCAAGTTGCGCTTGAGTATAGGTTTGCATTTGTTAAAATCCTGGTTGAAGTTTATTGTTTCCCTCGGTTGGCGCCGAGGGGTTTTTCTTTGGGCGGTTGTTGGTGGCGCCTATGAATTAAATGTATCCCAAGTATCCCAAAATGTCAATAATTTGGGATACGTCATTTACCTTTACAGGGTGAGAGTGCTAGACTTTGCTTATCCAAAGAAATTTATAAATGGGAGCCAAAATGGAAAAAGCAGTAAAAGATGTCAGAATCAGTACGCGCGTCACTCAATCTTTCAAGGATAGGTTTGCTGAGAAGGCAAAAGAAATAGGGCTGAATGAGGCAAAAGTGCTAACAGCTCTTGCTGAAAAGTTCCTCAGTGGTGAAATTGTTGTCAATGCTGATGAAGTAAGTCGAGTAGAGAGGTTAGAGACGGAATTGCAGTTAATAAAGAGAAGGCTTGAGCAAATAGAGGAAGCGCGCAAGGGGGAGCTAGTCGCCTCAGCCACTATATAAATACGCTGAGGCGCAAGCTGAAACAAATACAGCAAATAGCCAAAGAAGACCCACCCGACTCAAGTAGTCCGGGTGGGTTTTGATTTTAGGGGTAAAAAGTATTCCATTTTGGATAGAATATGGTACCGTAATACTTAAGCCTTCGGGCTAATTAAACAACAAGCGCCAACACTTACGATGTTGGCGCCTGCTATATCCGACTCTTTACTAGTAAGTGTACATGGAATTTGTTGAAGCAATAGGCAAGAAAATATCAAATTGCGAGCGCCTTAAACACCTTTGCACCGATGGTGTCACGGGACACGCTATCATCCACCAAAAAAGCTGCATGACTTGCATACGCTGGCTATACGAGTACGACGTTGATAGATTCAATGAAATTCTAGGGAGGGCTTTAAAAGCCAAAACGCCGAGCAGATACAATATCGTCAACTTTGCCATAAACAAAGAACATAACTTTGATGGGTTGGAGATAGTCCCTCGACAAGAGAATCCCATTTTGCAATCAATTATTAACTCCTGTTCTCCATTCCGAATCCCCCAGGACATAAGCAAAATTCCTGACTCTCCTGGAGTCTATATTGTAGCTATCAACAACAAAAACTCAAAAAGGATTGCTTATGTAGGTTCAAGTTTGAACATACATTTAAGAATAACCACTCACCATGTCAAAGAACTAGAAATTTTTACAAAGAGCGGAGTTGAGCTTCTCCTTTATTGCCTCCTTTTCCCTTTGGAAGGAACAGAGCAAGCAATGCGAGACACAGAACTACATCTGATTCATGAGCTTAAGCCATCTCTCAACAAAAGATACTAGGCGCCACTTGCCACGAACCAAAACAACAAGCGGCCAACACAATGAATTACTGGCGCCTGCAACTGAGTCTAGAGAAATTAATGAGATATCTAAAAAGTAACACATGCGCGGAGAAAACCAATGGCTTATCCAGTGAAGCTACTAGAGACTTTATTACTGTTTAAAGACAGCGAATTCTCACTTTCTGAGGTGAAAAAGCAGCCCGTAAATGAGTACGACATAGAGTACCGCGCGGATTTAAGTTTTGACGAAGAACCCGAAGTATACATAGGGCTAATCGTTAAGCTGAACGGCGAGTTTTTCTACCATTATTACGAGTCTTACGCTGGTTCGGGTTCAATGCTTAAGCAATGGACTTCTTGCGACGAAGCAGTAACGGGATTCCACAATTGGTATCGCACAACTTTTGCCAAAGGAATCGCTTAAACAACAGGCGCCTCTTAATCAAGGCGCCCGCACTGAACCTTGAAAACAAAATATTACCAACGAACACCTACACCAGCGCAGTAGTATCTCAATGCATTAGTGGCAGGCGCGCCTTCTTCGTATGGCATTTCTTCCATGAGGTCGGTAGCTTGAGCGAGTCTTTGACCATTCATGGAGAAGCGCTCAACCTTTGTAACCCAAATCCTTCGCTCTCGACAATTAGCGCTCATCGTTAGTTGCACCATAGTTTGATTTTGTAGTTTGCGAATCTCAAACCGTTGGTAAGAACGAACAGTCCTCGCGTCAAGATAGTAATTGTTACCTTGACTATCGGCGCCAAGGTTTACTAAATGCGAGCGGGATTGCGCCATAACAGGCGCATGGGAAGCAGCAAGTAAAACAACAGCAATTAAACCCTTGATTGATAAATTAAGTTTCATAAATACGTTTCAAGTAACTATATTTATGAATCCCAAATTTTTAAAGATAGTTATAGGTGTAAGTCCTGAACTTAATGTAAATTTTTAATCAAGCAGGATGAAACTACAAAAGTATCGGACAATTAAGGTTTTTGATGCAATACAAGAGATTTGGCGATTACTTTCTTCGCGCGAAAAGCCTTGAACCAAGCAATTTCTTTTGGCATCGAGGCAATAGATACAGCATTGAAATTGTTTCGCGCGGCAGGTACACATGTCAGTACGGCTCAACAATTGGCGATGCATGGCGCCTTATTAAAAACAATAAATTTTATCCTTAAAGGAGAAGTTAAATTTGGAAGGCAGAATTTTGTTTGTTGATATTGATGGCACGCTAACTGAAACTATAAGCGGCGCCACGTTTAAGAAGCATCCGCACGATGTCAAGATAATCCAAGGTGCAGACAAAGCGCTAAAACACTTTGCCGATAACGGCGCTCATTGTGTAGGAATATCAAATCAAGCAGGCATCAAAAGCGGATACAAGACTCTTGCATCGGCGTCTCAAGAAATGCTTTATACACTCAGCTTGTTTCCTGAATTGCAAGAAATTTACTTTTGCCCGGACTTTGCGGGAGAAGAGTGCTGGCACGTTACTAGAAGCGAATTCCACGAGATAGGAACAAGAGAACCCCAGTTAATAGGGCTATACCGCAAGCCTCATTCCGGGATGCTTGAGCTTGCAAAACTATTTATAGAAGATGGGGAACGCGAAGTAACAGGAAGGCTAATGGTTGGCGACCGCCCCGAAGATAAAGATTGTGCTAACGAAATTGGCATTGACTTCCTTTGGGCTGAAGAGTGGCGCCGAAAATATGGACTAGAAATAGACTGACAACCTAAACCCGAAAGAAAGCGCAACTTAATTTAAGCAGCAAAAAACCTCCGGCGCCGGAGGCTTGACTTAAAACCCTTTTACAACTGTGTCTGTTGTCTTTGTCAGCAGATTTTAACAAACTAGTCGATAAGGCGCCTGCGGGGAAATACCGAGAAATTCTTTTGAATTAGGCGCATTATGCAATACTTTGGCGCCATTGACATTGATAATGATTACGAGAAGTGCATCACGAAAACTATAGAAAAATAAATCAAAGCCGCTAAAAATGCTCCCTTTAGGGATTTCGCTATTTTTAAGTAAAGGCAAAAATGATTTTTACTTGCACACACTTAAAGATGAGAACACTTAGACAAGAGCTACAATTTCATATTGACCAACACTTACTCAGCGAAGTGCTTGACCGTCTTGCCGATATAGCGACAAGCATGAATCTACAATCTGAAGCCAAAGACGAACTTGTTAAGGCTTTAGAAGCTTCTGTACGGTATGCTTTATTGGTTCAGGCTGAAATTAAAGCGCAAAAAAAAGCAGAGGAAATGGAAGCGCAAGCGCAAGAAAAAGAAAATGCGTCTTAGAAGCTAAGGTTTGATGAGTAGCGTGCATCTAATTCAGCCACACATACGCTTCGATTGCGCCGTGGGCTGATAAACCTAAAAAGTTCTGTCTATGTCAATCGTCAGCTACATCATCCAACAATAGCTTTATCAGCCGTACTTTTTCTTTTTTTGAGAGAGGCGCCAAATAAGAAAGCGCCTGCTCTGCTTGAATTGGCGCCGGAGGTAAGTTGCTAGTGTCTTCGTCGAAGATGTAAGCAAATAATTCAAGCTGGGACATCCCAGCAGCTGCGGCAATTTTCTTAAAATTCTCAGGAGTTGGATAGCTGTCGCCACGTAACCAATTTTGCAACGTGCCAAGCTGAACTTCCAAGTCTTTAGCGAATCGTCGCTGCGAGCGTTCCGCTTGCGCTTGCATAAGCTTTTCTACAAAGCGCGCCTTGGCATCTTTATCCATTTCCCGTACCGTACTCACTTAATTTTTAAACATACATTATTCACGGTTGTGAAAAATTTTTCAAATGGGTGTGACTATATCTGTTGATTTGCTGATATAGTATAGTAGCCACAGTAACTAAAACACCACAACATACTCAAGCTATGTCGTGTTGACGCTGCTTGCGGCTTAGTAAAAACGTATTTAATAAACGCCATGAAGCTTAGTAGTAAAGAACACTTGTACAGAACAAGCATAAATGTGCCGCTAGAACTGGGAGGCGAGTTGCTTAAGGCCTGCAAAGAGACAGGTTTAAGCGTTACAGCTTTTTGCATAATAGCGATTGATGAAGCTATTAAAAAACACAAGCAAGAAAGGCTTGCAAAATTAGAATTAAGCGAAAGAATAAAAACTCTTGAATCAACGGAAAAGCAGCTAGAAATTGAAGGAGCATTAGCCGCATAAACAAAGGCGCCACCCACTAGATTCTCAGCCTCGTGGTGGCGCCTCTACTCAAATTACAAAGCCGCAAAAGCGGCAAAATTAGCACATGTGGGGAATGGTCACTACCCCAAACTTGTTTGTTTATTATTGCACAAAAAAGGAGGAACTTAACATCAACCAATGTGAATATTTAGCGACTGAGGCTTTACTTTTTTGTTGGTTTGTAGCAAAAATAAAATTAAATCTGGTACGGATAATCAAAGAATACATATCTCGAACGAAAGCTCAATTGGTTTGAGATTGCGAAGGATAAATTAGCACATGAGAGGATGTTATGGTCGCGACAACTGTACGTAAATCTAAATGCAAGAAGTTTGAGAGGAACCCGGAAGATACGAGGGAGAGGCGCCTGGAAATTTTAAATTCCTTTTCTGAGGGCACGAGAGTCTTCTGCGAACCGCTCATGAGAAGCGGGACTTACATCGGTTATCAAGATTTACCCATGCCTGATGCCTGGGTAAAGTTCGACGACAAGGGACTCACCGAGCCGATAAACCCTTTGAACTTAATCGCGTTTCCTGCGCTTGAATCAGACATAAAGGCGGGCGACGAAGTTAAGGCGAATGACTTCGACGACATATATAAGGTTATTCACGTCGAGGAAGGACAAGCTCAAGTACGGCGCTTGGACTCTCCCAATCCGGACAACAATCCTGTCGAACGCCAGCTTCCTGTATGGCATTTAACTAAGGTTGAATCTGAACCTTCGGATACGAAGGTGGAAGAAATAACGGAAGTTGAAGCGCCAGAAGAAAAAGCGCCAGAAGAAAAAGCGCCAGTTGCCCTTCAAATCCCCAACGACATCGACGGCGCCGCGCTATCTAAAGAAGAAGTCGAAGAGTTAATCGAGCGCATCATCGACAACGGCGAAGCGCTTAAGAACTTTGCTTTATTCGCCAAGAACTTCACCCGTTACGCGCTTGTAAAAATCGACGCGCGCGAAGGTTACAAGGCTTTTGGCTGTGATTCGATGAGCGCATTTTTAGAGAATCACCACTCCTTATTTAAGCGCGCCTACTCTTCCCTCCAAAAGGAATGGCAGGCTGGCAAACTAGAACACAGCATGGGATTAAAAATTGGCACGCTACCAGAAACACAAGCGCGCGAACTTTACCCATTGCGCGACAATATCCACGACTGTAAAAAGGCTTGGGAATTGGCTTGCGAAGTTGCTGAATCCGAAAACCGTAGGGTTAAAGCTGCGGATATCGGCGCCGCAGTAAGAGAAATTGCCCAACTTCCTGAACCACCTAAGAAAATCAGGACGAAGTGTGGATGGGTAGCTGGTCCAAACGCAGCGCGCCACTACAAGGTTAGTCTTCATGGGCAAGAAGTTAACCTTCACGACACTTACGACAGTACAGCGCGCACAATTATTGACTTAGCGGAAGCGCGTAAACAGGCGCCGGAAGAGCTAATTATTCAAGGATTGCTTGGCAAGCTGGGCGAGGTATTGGGCGTTGGTAATCCAGGCGTCGTTGCAGCTGCAATCAGTTTTCTTCAAAAGGAGGCGGCATGAATAAACCAAAGAATATGTTTTTGCGCGATAAAGGCTACAAAAGTGGCAGCGACTTAGAAATGCAGTCAGTAAGAGATGTCTTAAGGATTTCGGACTGTACTGTGTCCGAAGTCATGGCTAAAACAAACATGACGCGCGAGAAAGTCATTATTTGTATGAAAGTGCTTGCTTCCGAGGGCGTTCTCAAGAGGCGCCGTAACAGATACTTAGTTGAAAATTTATAAGCCCATTAGGGGCATCTACATTTATGGAAAAACTCGCAGACCAAATTAAAAAAACTCTCGCCACCGGTGATAAAACACCGGGCGAAATAAGAAACTCAATCGAAGGCGCCTATTACCCAGAAATATTCGCAGAGGCATCGCGCTTAGTCGATGCGGGTGAAATCGAGCAGCGCCTCGTTAGCGGCAAAATTTATTACAAACTGAAGAGGGTTTAAAAAATGAGCAACCTTACGGACAGGATTAAACAAGCGCTTACTAATGGTGATAAAACACTGGGGGAGATTAAAGACGAAACAGGCACCGATTATCCCGCGCTACGTCAACCGATAAGTACATTGATTGCAGAAGGCGAGGTTGAAGTTTTCTGGAGTGATGGCGCCACGCCTGCGCTTTGTTATAGGTTGAAGAAGAAGATTTTGTTGGCGCCGTTCTTTGGGCGCTATTAAAATCTCGCCTCATCTATTGCACAGATGAAGCGAGAATTGATTCCCATCTCAACAAATATTAAGAAAGGACCAAATGCTTGAATACAATTTTAGCACATCAACAATAAACGATATCCCGTCTGGTAGAAGTGGATATGTTTATTTGCTTAAAGCCGAAGGCACGCCAAGATATAAGATTGGTCGATCTAACAACCCTTTGGTTAGGAGTCAAAAAATAACAACACAATCTCCATACCCATTAATCGTCAAAGACTGCTTTTGGACTCCAGATTGCGTAACCGATGAAAAGTGTTTACATAAACTTTTTTCACATTGTCGCGTTCATGGAGAATATTTTGAATTCGACGAGAACATAGAAGACTCTGAAAACAGCCCTTTGAAGAAAAAACCTTTGTCACATTTAGGACGCAAAGCGACTCCGCCTTACATCCTTAAAGGCTCTTATACTCTTACGTACATGGCTCGCTCTGCCAAGAATTTTCTCACCCAAGTACATCAAATATATAGCGAAAACGATAAGTCTTTTGACTTAAATGTTAGCTTGCTTCTAATTTTTGCAAATGCGAAGAGCTTGAGCGAGATAAAAAAAATACACAAATTTGTTTATGAGCAGATTCCTCAGCGAATTGCGTTTACGTATGAGCAGTACGGTTATATAGTTAACCCAGAAAATTACATCAATGGACTTATAGATGGCTATTTAGACAAACTTTTTTTAGATGGGGAGGTAGAGGAATGAGCGATAGACAGATTGAAATCGATAACCGCCCTAAAGCCTATACACCCATGCTTGCGGCCGCGCTTAAAGACTTAGGAGTCCCCAACCCAACCGCTGCGGCAATATTTGTTAACCAGTTGGCTTTTTGGCTAAACACCAAGTCGGGACATCTTACAAAAGATGGCGAAAAATTCATTTACAACACTTACGAACACTGGCGCCAGCAGTTCCCCTGCATGTCTGAGTCTCAAATTGGTCGCATGATTCGGTCATTATGTGGTTTGGGCATCGTTGTCAAAGAAACGTTCTCATCCTTGAAAAGGCGCCTGATTAATAAGCCAGTTGGATTCCAAGAATATAACCAAACCAGCTGGATGACACTATGCATCTCAAAGCTAGCTGAACTCGCGGATTGGATTGGCTATGACCCAGAATCCTTGCTGGGCGCCAATCTTCAAAAATGCAGATTGGAAGATTCACTAATGCAGAATCCAACCTGCGCTAGTGAATTTTCTACTATATATACAAAAAAAACCCTATCTCTCGCAGATGAGGAAGGGCAAGAGAAAGAGGTTTTTAAAACACAAGAAGAAGAGGCGCCCCAAAACTCTAAAGTCAACGGACTAATTCAAGAGTCTTTTGTTAAAACTGAAGTCCCTAATTCAGATCAACTTTCCCGCGCTTGTTCGGATATGCCGAAAAAACGAACAATAGCGAATACACAAAATGATAGTCGAGAATTGCATGTGTGGGAGATAGCGCTGGACGAGCCTTACCCGTTGTTTTTAACTTGGTGGGCAGAGAGGCATTACAAGCCTCAAGGCGGACATCGAGAGACAGGCGCCCGCATCTATGCTCGTAATCAGTTTTATAGAGACCCCAAAGGCGCTAACGAAATTTTTAAAGAGTTCTTGGCGTATTTGAACACGACCACTGATTCCTGTAATCAGCTTCAGAATGATGGGCAAAAGGCGATTTTACCCAGTTACTTTGTGCCATTGCCCGAAGCAACTGAAGAAAACGTTCAAGCGCTCATGAACAATATTACAACCTTAGTAGAGCGCGGCGCTGATGTCTTGATGCCAACTAAATCAGCCACACCAACTTCTCAAGCATTGCCATTTGAAGAAGCGCAATGCGCCGCTACTATCAAAGCATTGCCTGCATTGGAAGAAGTTGATATTGAGGCTGAATTAAGGCGCCAGAGAAGCTTTTACAATCAGCCAGAAAAAGAGGTTGAATTACTAAATGAATGGTTAAATGGCGCCAGCAATGTATTGAAACAGGAAGCCCAAAAGCTTGCTATGGTCAGAAGATATGGGCTTGAGAGAGATAGCAGTGGAGATATTGTGAAAGTATTTATCAATCAAAATGCGCTACCAAAAGCTACTAATTCAACGCCTAGCAATGCTTTAAATAACATTGATTGGGGTTCTATCTCAGCACAGTGTCAAGAACTTGAAAAAGATGCTTGGGAGGGTGAATGAAAAACGTAAAAACATGGAACCACCTCATTAAAGCCTACGGCGCCGCAAACGCTCTCTTCATTGCCCTTGGAGGAATCGAAGCGCACGACAAGGAGTTTTACGAGCAAAGCCAGCTAAAAGATGAGCGCGCCAAAGCTCTAGTATTGCTTGAGAGGGTGGGCGCCTTGATGAACGAGTATGGCGCCGAAATTAGCGGCGCCGATGAGGATTTTTAGTAACATAAAATTATGCCCAAAACTAATTTACTGAAAGCGACTATTAACGAACAAGACTGTGTGCCCATCGACGAAGCGTACAGGATATTAGGACGCGGTTTTAGTCGCCGCAGTATCTTGCGGTACATCGAAGCCGAATACTTTATCGAAGGCATTCATTGGGTAAACGACGCGCCGCCCAGCAGCAAGAAGCGCAATATAAAAATAAATTTAGAAGCGATACGGCGCCTTAGAGCCACGCCTACTCACCAAAGATAATTACCAATTCGCAATTCGCAAGTCGCAATTGAATTTAACTGCGAACTGCGAACTGCGAATTGCGAACTGTTAGTTTGGTGGTAGTGGTCGATTTGGGTTGCTGATTTTAGCCAGATAAGCCTTATCATAAACTTCTTCATCAATCCACGCGCGGTAGGTTTGAAGGTGGATTTGCCACGAGTGTCCCATTAGCTTGGCTGATTGGGTAGGGTCAAATCCAAATTGGAAGCATCGGCGCGCGTAGCAATGACGCAAATCAAGCGCTTTGAATGGACTGTTGCGGCACATCCAAGCGCTAATTTTCAAAGTGTATTCTTCGTGGGCAGCATCTACCTTCTGATATGAAGGTAGGATTTTATTTTGTAGATTCCAGCGTGGCGCCCACTCTGGATAAAGAGGTTGTATCACGCGGGCGCCTGTCTTGCCTTCGGTTACCCGGATTTTGGGGAAGCGCGCTAAATCTGTAAAAAATGCCTCATGACTCCTCAGTCCATAAGTGGCAATTGCTGCTATAATCCATTTCCATCCAGGCTCTTTGATACTGTCTACAAAATCTTGAATTTCTTCGTCACTTGGTAGCGCGCGCGGGTTTACGGATTTAGCTGAGTAACTGCCTTCTAGCGTCCTAATTTCTTTAGAAGGGAGAAGTGCAAACTCTGCCAGCTGCGCGCAGTAGCCAACAAGGCGCTTGCGAGTGCGCGTGTCAGGTTTACTATTAGCAAAAATAAACTTTATTAACACTTCTACTGATAGTTCTTCCTGTTGAGGCAGTTTGCGCCCAACCCCTAAATAATCAAACTTCCATGTAGAAGAAGCGAGCGCGGAAGTGGAAGCTTTATGCTCATGAAATTTATTTATCCATTCATGAATTATTTTTGGCTCTTCATTGTCGGGCTTGACTTCAATCCAGCGCGCCCAATCAAATGCGCCTGTATCTAGTTCGACCGCCATCTGCTTGGCTTTTTGCTCGGCGTATTTCAATCCAGCAATTGTGGCATTACAGTTGATACTTACTGCTTGCTGGTAATTTCCCTCTCGCCTGATGTGGGGTTTGGGTGGGAGAGTTGCCCGCAGCCATAGTTTGTTTTGACGCTGGAATATAGAAACTCTTAACTTGGCGCCTCGTAATCGAGCGTTGACTTCTTCTAGCTTCTTGTCAAAATCAGTCATGATGTCGGCGCCGCGTGCTAATAATGTAACTAACATTGTGCCTTATCCTGGCATGTCTTGGCATCATTTGGCATGATTTGGCACGACGCAGAGATTAAAAGGATGCGCCAACGAAAAAGCAGAAGCTAGATATGTCAGCGCTTCTGCTTTCTTCATTCTTTTATCTAATAGGTACAATATACCTTTTTTCAGGCAACAAAAGCTCTGTAGGGTAAAGTTTTAAGCGATTAAATGTTTTTGCGCGCTTAAAATTGTAACTAAACGAAGAAAGAAGAAAGAAGTATTTTACCTTCTGCCTTCTGCCTTCTTTCTTCTTCCTTAATTAGTTAGTAAAAAACTAAATAAACGGCGCCGTCCCCACCCTTACCCCCAGCGCCAGAATTGAAGCCATTTAGACTAGCGCCTCCTCCTCCTCCACCACTACCAAAGATTCCATCCCCTCCTCTACCACCAGCCCCAGCGCTTGACGCGCCGCCACCAGAGCCAGAATTTCCAAAGATAAAATCTGTATAGTTTGTTGGGACAGATGCCGATATACCATTAGATGCGTCGGCTACTTGAGATGCGGCGCCTCCTGCTTGGGATGCAGTATTAAATGCAGTAGTGTTTAGTCTAAATCTTTGACTAACACCGCAAGAACCGCCCGTATAAGCGACGTTACCTGTACTTATTCCGCCACCTCCGCCGCCACCGGCTATCCCTGTATTGCCCGACCCTCCGCTATTTGCTGTAGCCGCAAGTCCGCTGTTTCCTCCAGAGGCGCCAGGATAAACACAAGCGCTACCACCTGCCCCACCGTTTCCGGCAGATGCGCTACCGCTCTGACCTAGTAATCCTCCAGGCGCGTAAATAATAATTTGTTGCGCGGTGCCGTCGGAGCTTGCAAGCGAAATACTTGAATCGTTCCCTGTTACGCCGTTGTTACCATTCGTATCGTTTGTTGTTGTAACGGCGCCACCCGCTCCACCTGCGCCAACAGTGATACTAAAATTTGGAAAAGTCGTGTTATTGACGTTTTCTAAATTAAATATCCAGTCGCTGATTCCGGCGCCTCCACCACCGCCACCACCCCAACGAGCAGAAGCTGCGGCGCCGCGCCTTCCGCTCCCACCGCCACCGCCACCACCGCATAAAATCATCCTGCAAAAAGTGTAAGTTTTGGGGTAATTTAATACAAAGGTTCCGGTTGTTGTGTATCTGTAAATAAGTGGTTTTACTGCTGTTGAATTGTATCTATATAACGGCATTAAATTAGCTCCCTGACAAAAATATTTCCACTATTGCCAGTGGCGGTTGCGATAGAGATAATTCCTACGTAATTGTATGGCGCTTCCCAATAGCCATAGCTATCAGAAGGAGGAATTTTCACGGCGTAAGAAGTGGATGAAACGGTTGATTGAAACCCTACGAAAATATCAAAGGCTAGGGGGTTAGAAATAGTTAATCCTTTTCTGTCGTTATTCAAAGCAATCACACTGGCGGTACTGCTAACTGGAAAAGAATTTGGAATATTAGTATTAATCGTTGAGGGTTTATCTCTACTAGTGACAACAACAGCGGGGTCTGCCGAAGTAGCAGATACATTTGCCGCTTTAATCGTTAGCTCGGCGCCGCTAACTTGGTCAAATATTCTCAGCGGGTTTCCAACTGTTGTCGTGCCTGTCCCTTGTCCAGCTAAAAAGGTAACTCGCGCGATTCCTGAAGTCCACGCAATAGCACGAACTCTTAGAAATTGGCTGCTTGAACAATTACCATGCAATACTGCTTCGGCTGTAATTTGTGAGCGCACAAACCGCGAACCAGCAACAAAGGCGCCGATAGAAGTCCAGATGTTTCCGTCTAAGCTACGCTCGATTTGTAGTGTTCCAACAAAAGGAGTTGCGGCAGGTTGATTTTCAATTAATATTGCAAAGCTGCTGTTACCAGAAGAGGCATAAGAAGCAAAACTATTATTGCTAGGATTGCCTCTAATAATTACTTGATTATCTTGCCCTATTGATGTTGTGGAATTAGTGTCAACGGCTTGAATGTTTGTTGGCGAGCTAACATAATCAACACAATCAATTAATACATTCCCGCGAACACTAAGCTGAATATTGCTGCCCTGTCCATTGGTTAAAGTCGGCGACGTCACATTGTAAACACCGCCGATTGAAATAGGGCTGCCAACATCATTAGCAATTTCAATTGAAGAATTACTAATAGCGACAGTTCCACTAACTACTTGGGTAGTAGGAAAGTTACCAATATTTACACTGCCATTAACAGGAATCGGGCTGCCCACGTCGTTAGCAATTTCGATTGAAGAATTGCTTATTGCTACGGTTCCGCTTATTGGTTGAGTGGCTGGAAAATTAGAAATACTGACAGCGCCGCTTATTGGTTGAGTAGCTGGAAAATTAGAAATACTAACCGAGCCTATCGCATTATTGCCAGCGGGTAAAGCAGGCAATGAAGATACACCAATTGATGTATTACTAAAAGCAATTGTCCCACTTACTGGCTGAGTAACGGGGAAATTAGAGATACTTACGGCACCGCTTACTGGCTGAGTAACTGGAAAATTAGAAATACTGACGGCGCCGCTTACTGGCTGAGTGGCTGGAAAATTGCTTACACTAACCGAGCCATCGACAGGAATCGGATTGCCGGCATCATTGGCAATTTCTAACTGCGCGTTATTAACCGTTACTGATAGCGAAGCAACATCAACAGGTACGCGCCCACTAACAAGCGCAGGAAGCCTCGATGATAAGAAATTATAAATTGCCGACAACCAGCCTCTAACTCCGGCGCCACCAGCAGGCATCACGGCGCCAGTAATGTCGGTGCCTAAGTCGGCATCAATATTTTGGAGTACTTGAGTTTGGGTTACTTGGTTTGCGGCAGTGGCGCCACCAATAGTAGTACCACTATCGCCACTGCCGCCGCCAAGGTTAACTAAATTGCCTTCAGCGTCAACAATATTGACTTTGCTGTAAGGGCTTTGTAGCGGCTCTGCCATAGCTATTATTGATTGAGGGATTTGCGCTTATTTGTTTCTACCTTCTTGTCAGAAGGTGGGTTGGATATTTCTTCTGATAAAACTTCCTCGCCTTCAGTCATAGAGGCGCCTTCTTCTAGCGAACCACCTTCTGATAAGAAGGTAAGTGAAGTTTCAGTCAGTGACCACCCTGCATTTATCCAAGCGCGATGGTCAATTGCTGGAATTTTTTTGCAGGCGCCGTCTTTATATAAAGTCACGGGGTCTAGCATGGCGAAACGTATGCTCCGTAGACTAAATTGCCGGGGCTACCAACTTTGATTGAGCGCGCGCGGATGAATTCGGCGGTCGCCAAAATATCTTCGACGTAGGCGCCATCAAGAGGAATCAGCACATCTCCGCCGGCTCCAGGGAGAGGCGCGATACCTACTTGTACATATGTTCCAGCGAGAGTAGCGGATACTTCGATGGCAACTTGCCATTCAGCGGTTGTAGCAACGTAGCCAGTGTAGCCAGTGGTATGTACCGCAGCTGTGTATTTCATTTGTTTACGAACTGGGAAGTCCACCCCTGTTTCTGCTGTTCCACTAGAGATTGCAGGGTTTGAAGCGTTACGTAGTTCTAATGACTTATCAAAATGAACCGCGCGGCGGTTTGATATTGTTGAGCGTGGCATATATATTTTTACCTTCGGATACGAAGGTGTGATGAAGGTTTAAGGGATTAGCGATTAAGCGATTGCTGGAGCGTTGGTGACACCTTGAAGCCTTGCAGCGGCGCGGCCGTGGTAACAAGCCAAAGCGTTGTACCACTCAACACGGGTGCGTTTTACGGGCTTGGTTTCTAATTCTCCTAAGTCGCGTGTAGTAATTCCGTAGCGACCATCAGCGCGCCCTTGAATCCCGACAAGTTTCATTGGACCCAAAGACATTACATATATAGATGTGCATTGAACATTGGTGCCGTCGCTAGAAGCTTCGGTGAAGCCTAAAATATCGTTACCGAAGTTATCGTAGTCAGCAATCAAAATTGGCAGGTCATTGTAGAACATGACTTGCTTGCCGAACTCGTCCATGCGAAACTCGATTTGACCACCTAAGCCATTACGAACCGCTTGTGTAAGTCGGCGCCGCATAGCCTTCGACATCATTACGTGAGTAGGTTGATCAACTTGGTCAATTGTTTCATCAAGTTTTAGGAGAGATAAGGCGCCGCCTGCGGGTGCGTTATCAAGAAGTTGTGAGCCAGTAAGACGAACCTGTAAGCCATCAAATGCGCGAGGGTTAACGCGACTGTCGCCTTTGATAAAGTTGCGCGTCCACATTAAAGACAAAGATTTGACCTTCTGTAGCTCATGAACCGTGCGGACACCCTCTCCCTGGGTGTCCAAAATAAATTTATCTACGTCTAAGTCGCCACCAGCAATCTTAAAAGATTCTGATTGTGGATTGAGGACACCTACCGATTCTTCGTAAGCCTCGTTGATACCACGGAAACCAACACCAGGAAGTTCATCTTCGCGGTTGTAGTGAATGCCTGTACCGTCGTGATTCTCAAAAGGAAGTACGCGCAGGATGTCGCTTTGGGCTGCGTATTCTTCAATAATTGTTGCGTTTTCAATCGAATCAGCTACCTTTGCTGATTCCAATAAAGTCATTGCCATGATTGTTTACGATGTTGTAGTTTTTACATCGCTCTGGCATCACGCCTATTCAAACCAGCGTCACACTGGTTGGTGCGATTTTTAAAAAATGAAAGAAGGTAAAAGTGCAGTAATTTTTGGACACTTTACCTTCTTTCTTTTTCTTTATTCCCATGACCTTCGTATCCGAAGGTTTTATTGAATGCCAAGCTCGCGCGCTTTAGCTAATCTCTCCGCGCGGTTGCCCATTTGCATCAAAGATTCGCGCGTCGCATTTACTGAGTTGTACTGAGCGCTTCGCTGCATACCACCTCCGGCGCCTTTATCACTTTCAAATAATGCAGCGGTTGGTCCACCAGCGCGAAGCTTGAGCATCAAGTCTTCAACGCTGTAGGGGTTGCCTTTGGGGTCGCGCATTGGTGTTTTATCGCGCGGGTCTAAGACCACAAGGCGCCCTTTTTCATCTAATTGCACATAATTTTTAGCGCGCTCTTGAATTAAATCGAAGTAGCTATAGCCATCTTCATCTTTACCCGCGCGTCCACCACAGCTATAAAAAGCTTTTTCTAAAGCATTAACAACTTGGGTATTTTGAAGTTGCGATTGTAGCTCTTGAATCTGTTGAGTGAACGAAGTTCTTTCGCCCGTCCAGCGCTGCTTTAATTCTTCAAAGTTTCTTTGTTCTTCAAGCTTGCGCTCTTCGTAGCTAGCAGCAAGCTGTTCGTATTCTTTGAATTTTGCTGGGTCAATACCTTTGATTTGTTCGAGGTTTTTAGAAAGCTCTGAAACTTTGCTTTCTAGCTCCTTGGCTTTATTTGCTACTTCGTCTCTTTCCTTGCGCGTTGCCTTGGCAGTATTTAGTATTTTTTGAATTTCTTCTTCGGAATACTGCTTTGGTGTATCTAAAATGTCATCCATGAGGTATAGTTATTTGTCATCACGACAATGTTTGTAATTCCCAATGGACGAATGGCTGTAAATATCAGCGCGCGCAATTATCAATTAGTGGTAAACGGCTTGGATTGTACCAAGGCGTTAAAAAGCGTTGATGGGGGATTTTCTCACTACGACAGCACAGGGTTGATATTAATAAATGCGTCTTTTGTGCTAGGGCGCGCGCTTGATTTTACCGAGAATTTAGACGACCGCAGTAACCCTAGGTGGGCGCGTGGCAATTTAATTAATCTATATATAGCTAATTTTTCGAGTGAATTAGTGGCGGCGCCATTGGGAGAGACTAGGAAGACAGGAGGACAAGAAGACAAGGCAGAAAATTCTTCCTTGTCCGCCAACCTTCCTGCCTCCCTTGTCCCTCTTCAATCGGCGCCTGTTCTCGGATATCTATATATATTGAAAGCAGAATTTGATGGGATATCCCAGCTAAAAATAGAGGCTGGATGCATTTTAAACTTATTAAACTTCCGCACTCCCGCAGGTGATGGCGCCTGTTTTGATTTGGGTGAAAGTGTTGGATTAAATGAAATTGCGGTCAAGTTACTCAATAAGGCAGGCGCCTCTGGTAAATGGGCAGGTAGTTTAAACGGCGCGCCTTTAAGAGTGCCGTTACCTAAACTTAGCAATGAATCCTACATTCAGCTATTTGGTAAGTTGTGCTGGGTGAATTGCTTCGTAGCGTATCAAGATAATTTAGGGATGATACGCACTCGCAAAGTCAGCAAGGCGCCTGCTGCAATTAAATCTTTGCAGGTTGGTATTGACGACGCGCGCTATGAGCGGTTGGCAGGCGCCGAATCTCCGGTTGAATTGATAAAAGTGTCGGGCGTATTGTCAACTAAAAAAGAAGTTGAGCCAACCGTAACAATAGAAGAGGAATATGGCCCGGTTTCTGCTGTAAATCCTGAAAGTAATAGTCTAAGCGTGATATTACTTCGCAGGACTAAGACTATTGAGAAAATTGAGCGCTTCAGCCGACAAATAAAAATAGAAACTTTTATAGAGGAACCGCTTGGAATAATTGACCCTAGAGGAAAGAAGGGAGATACTCAGCTTTGGGACTCTTCGTACAAATTAGAAATTAAAGATTATGAGCTTCCCGGAACCACTGACACTGGAACAGTAACGCAAGGCGCCACCCTGGACAATTGCCAAGAACCGGACGAAGGTAAATTGAGCAGGCACGGAATTGAGATTTATCGCCCGTTCGTGGTTGTGCTTCGAGATTATCTTGAAGAGAAAGGAATTGAACCTTCAGATATTGGTGGCGGGCTTGTTTTTTGGTTGGATGAAGCAAATATTATTGATTACAGCTACGAGCAGAAAGAGGATAAAGATACTAAGAAAATAACGATTATCCCGCGCATAGTAAACGAAACAACGCGCCCAGTTGGGCAGATTTTACCCAACGAAAGCTATGCTAATTTCCCGCTGACGCATTACCCTGCAAAGCGCCAACGGCAACAGTGGAGAGAGAAGCGCAAAGAGGAGTGGGAATTCAAAGAAACGAATTTTGAATGCTTGGCTATAGTTAGCCCTTCTTTGGTTGAACCAACTGATTCTAATGTTGTTATTAGTTTGGCGAGTAAATTAGTTTTAGTTGAGCGAAGCGCGCGCACCATTGTTAGCAACAGCGGACAAGCGACCCCTCCGGCGCCTGAGCGCTTCCCACCAACGCATGAAGTAATCGAAAAGCAGATAAAAGTTGAAGTACGCTTGCCCGCTCTATTTGGCAATCCTCAATTCCGCCCGCGCGAGAAAGAAATAGTAATTGATGGCGGGTTGTTAACTTCCGAACAACAAGCGCGCGAGTTAGGGCTGATTGAAGGCGCCATTTTGTGGGGGCGCCATAAAGGACAAAGTTGTAGTATCGCAGTTGGCGATGAGTGGTTTAATGCGGCGCCTTTGGTTGGTTGTTGGTGGAAGGATTTAA
The DNA here is from genome assembly GCA_019359675.1 of Calothrix sp. FI2-JRJ7. GTDB lineage: Bacteria > Cyanobacteriota > Cyanobacteriia > Cyanobacteriales > Nostocaceae > Dulcicalothrix. The sequence continues at coordinate 27,543 of JAHHGX010000013.1, read as the reverse complement.
GCGGTGCCTCGTATTTGTTTATGGTCGATGGGTTGAGTATTGCTTTTGTAAATAATCGATTGGCACTGGCTTTTGATGGGATTTGGTGTGGTTCGGTGCCTGCGGGGATTGCGCCTGAGCAGCAGTACGATTATTTAGTGCCACCTTATTCTCAAGTGTTTGATGTCGAACTTGATTCGTTATCGATACTAGAATCCGAGGCGTTTCCTTATTCGATTGAGTTGAGTTTTGTTGAGGCAGGTTTTTTTAGTCAGTCTGGTTTTGGGATATTAACAGAAGCCGATATTTTTGATATTGAGTTAGGCTCTGTTTCTAGCTTCTTGATGCTAACAGATGCCGATATTTGTGATGTTCAACTTGGCTCAACTTCCGGCTTTGCATTAACAACTCCAATAAACATTTCGCTTAACAGCGCCTCTGGGATATTTGTTTTAGCGGCAGAAGGCATCCAATTAGGTTCAACTTCTGGTGTTGATGTTAATGTTGATGATTTTGATATTGTTGTTGAGCTTGGTAGTGTTTCCGGATTTGAAATTGAGCAGGCGCCGGAATTTTATATAAACCTACAGTCCGCTTCTAGTGTTGATATTGGAATTAATAATTTTGATGTCGTTGTTGAGCTTGAATCTAGCTCAGGGTTCAATGCCGACATCCCAGGTTTCTTCAATGTTCAGCTTGGTTCTTTCCAAGAATTAAAAATTGATGTTGATAGCTTTGATGCTTCGGTTGATTTGGGCGCCGTCTCCGGGTTCGACGTTGAGCAGGCACCTCGCATTGATATTGAATTAGGCTCAATGTCTGGGATAGATAGCGAAACATACAATTCTGAATTAGTGACTCATGCTGGCGATGCGCTTTTAGTAAGTAGTAACGGCGCGCGATGGACGGCTTTCATGCCTGACATGAAGCACTTGGCGCTTGAGTGGGAGTCAATATTTTATCAGCAAAATATCATTGCCAATGGTGGAAGTATTGCGCGCGGCGATTTGATTGGAATCAATGCTTTTATTCAAGAAATGAAAGCAGCTAATCTTTGGAATAGATGCTTAGAGATTTATCCTTTTGCTGGTAACAATTTGGCAAGCGCGCGGGTGAAGCTAAAAACTTCTACTTCTCAAAATTTGCTGACTAATTTTAATTTTGTAGAATCTGATTACACAAGATTTTCTGGGTTAAGGGGGAATGGATTAAACAAAAGGTTAGGCACAGGTTTTTTGCCTGTTAGTAATGGACTGACAGATAACAATTTCCATATTTCGGCTTGGGCGCCGCAAATAGAAAGAGGTTCGACTGTTGACGGCTACTACACTGGGCTTACAAGTACAGGAACACAGAGGATTTTTCTTCGCAATTCTTCTTCCTTGTCTTTTGCCGTTGGGGATTCGGCGCTTGTGTCGATAGCGAAATTTTATTCGCAGCCTGGGTTCCTTTGTGGCTCTGCTTTGTCTGGAATTGCATATGCCCGTTTTATCGGAATAGAAAGGACGCAAAATTTTACGCCAGCAGGCTTAACTCTTAATCGAGAGATGCCTGTTTTTGCGGGCGGCTTCCTAGATGGACATACCAGATATTTACCTGGACTAATTTCTTTCTTGTCGATTGGCAAAGGATTGAACGCCTCAGAAATTAGGTTACTTGAAAACATCGTACTTAAGCTTCAAATGTATTTAGGGAGGATAACATAAATGACAAATGTAACTATTAACGACACTTTGGTTAAATCAAGGGTTGATAGTAGCGATTTTTTCCCTGTCTGGGATACCGGTGTCAGCGAACAAAAAAAAATTGTGGTCGCTTCAATTGCTGAAGCGGTTGGCATACCTCACCCTGGCTTCATAAGCGGGCGCCTGTACTTACCGCATTACGCATCTGATACGAGTTCCACGTATGCCTTTACTGTCGGAACTCGAAATTTAGCAGTTACCCCTTTTTGGTGTCCAAGGGCTTCTGGTTTTTCTGAATTAAATGCTAATGTTTCTGTCGCCGGTTCGTTGATGTCTTTGGGTGTTTACAAAATGGGGTCACCTGGTCAGTTTTCATTATTGACACAGGGCGAAATAAGCGTAAGTACCACAGGCGCAAAAACTTTTTCTTTCTTCGGCGGAATTCTGCTTTCACCTGGTTGGTATGGGCTAGCTTCACATGTTAATGCGAATACTACAATTTTCGCTTTTGACACTACACAAAAGAATTTCCTGTTTGGAAATGCGACGGTTGCAGGCTCTAATTTAACCGCTAATACTGGGATGCATTTTTCTGCTAACGTCGCTTATGCTCCTTTGCCAAATTCACTATCTTTTGTTTCTGTAACGGCTGGTGTCGTGCCTGCAATTTGGTTACGCGCACAGTAATGTATAATTTGTTAATTTATCTGAAATTAATATGCCAACAAATCTAAAATTCAGAAGCTGGCTCGAATACGAAATCGAAGCGATTTTTACAAATAGTTCCAGCGCCCCGCGCACTCTCCCCGACCGCGCCAATTTCTATGCCTTGTTATGTAACGGCAACATTACAGATGTCAGCAGCAAAGCGTCTGTAATTGCTGCCGAGATTGAAAAAACGACTACAAATAATTACAACCGTTTCAACGCGCCCTTCGCGACAGAGGCAATCTACGACGGCGCCAACAAGCGCTGGCAAATGCCCGTTGTGACCTGGACTGTCTCTTACCCGGAGGCGGTACAGTACAATTCCGTAGTTTTAATCGCTGACTCGCGCGCTGAAAGTAACAAACCTGTAGTAATTACGCCTGGAACCCCAGCGACTTTTACAACAAGCGACGCGCATGGATTATCACAGGACGAAGAACTAATGATTACCCCTGGCATAAGTGGTACAGCGCCAACGGGACTGGATGCAAGCGTAATATATTATATGTTCGCATCTCTCAGCTCAACTGAGTTTCAAATATCAGCGCTCCCACCAGGCGACCCGAACCGAGTCGCGCTTGATTTATCCGCAGCAGGCTCATCGCTTCAACTAAGATACGCTCGTGGGCGCCTCGTTGGTTATAGAAGAGAGGACAGCATTGAAACTCTCGCCGCAAATGCGCCAAGAAGCTTTAATTTCTTTATTGCCAATGCAGCCGGCTTTGGTGTCGGCGCCGGAACATGACGCCCGAAGAGCTACTCCGTAAGCGCCTTAGTGAAGGAAGATTTCGCCAAGTTCAGCGCGTCGTTAAGCAGCAAAAGTTGCTTGATACGGCGCCGCGCGCTGCTCAATATCAAGGCTTTCAAGTTGATGGCGGAGTTATTGTTAATCAGCTAAATGGCATAAAGATATTAAAACCTATTAGCAATGGATTGATTGTGCCAGGGCGAGAAATATCTGTCAGTGGTGGCGTGGCAGATTTTATGCCCAGAGTGGAGATAGAACAAATTGAACAGATTGAACAATTCGACAAGATAATAGCAGAAGTATTGAGCTTTGAAGAAAATTTTGATGCGGTTCAATTGCTCATAAAATCAGCGTCGAGTCAAAAATATTCACTTTCAAGAGTAGGGAGATATATTAAAGAAATAAGCAAATCTAGACAAGTTACGCTTTTGGTGGATAGAGAAGAAATTATTGGCTCTTTATATCAAACAGAAAATCATATCCCGTGTTTCACCAATATATCAGGCGAGATTCAGGAAAGTGGTAATAAATTTGAAATAAAGTTTAAGAATTCAGAAAACAAAAAGCCATACATCAGCTTTTGTCAGCCTAGGTTTTTATCTAAAAGGCTGAATTTACCAGTGTTTAGATACAATAACATTGGGGTGGATAACGCGCTGATAAATAGCCCGACCGTAGATGTAACTGATTTTATGAAAAATATTTCTCTTAATGATTTAAAAAGAGAGAAATGCGAAAATTTGTTTAGTCAACAGAATGTTGAGCAAATAAAAAAATGTAAATCGGCTTTAATATGGATGGCGGTTCAAGCTTATAAAGAGTCGGGGTTTCAGCGGCAATATAACGTTGAAATAGTTGGCGCCGGAAGGATAAGCGAAGACGGCAAGCTTTTGATTCCAAGCGCGCCTGATTTAAGTAATGGTGGAATAATACAATGTATTAATACTTACGAAATCTATTCGCTAAATAGCAACATCGCTTACTTACCTCCAGCTACGAGTTTTTCTAGTAATAGGGTATTGATGCATCTTCGCCCCAGCTTTTTTACAGATTTGGCTTTGGAAGACATGCCGATATTTTTAGTAGCTTGCGCGAATTTTCGCTTTATTGATTCAGTAAGAAAATCCTATGCAATGCCATTATTTAAGCTTGATGAAAATAGGCGCAATGACCTTATATTTAATTTTTTGCTTGCCAATGAAGATTCGATTGAGCTTGCCAATGAAATAAATAAATATGATTGGGTTGAAATATTGTGATTTGTCCACTTGGTCGATGTAATGACAATAATTGTCCGCGCGGCGCCTCTTGCCTCGCAGAGAAACGCGCGCTTACTAGTCGAGCAATTTACACCCAACGGATTGTAGAAGCGCAGGAAAAATCAGATTTATCGCGCGAGTTTACAGGGACTTATGCGGGATTTGATAGCAAAACTGGAGAAGCGCTTATTCAATTAAGTAGCGGTAGTGTGGTGCGCGCGCGTACTGTGTCGAACGGGCTGGTCAAGCTTGGTGATAGGGTTAGCGGTACAATGCCGCTGGGCGCCAGTAGTGCTAGTGTCGATTGGATGGTTAGATAAAGCGCACACCTCGACTTGCACGAGGACGGAGTTCTAGTCGGACGACTCCCGGTTCCACCCTTTGTCTACTATCTGCCTATACAGAGCTAACATCTGGCATGAAGCCACAATGTTAGGTGATTACCCATCTAAGGGCTAGGCAGCTTCCATCATGTGCGCGTTTAAATATACTACTTGTATTATACAAATTTATCTAATTCTCTCAATACAAAACTTGTAAAGTAAGGGCGCAGTCCCGCTTGTAAATTATATTTTGGCTCAAACATCCGCGCATAAAACGACGCCGGATAATAGCTGCTACTCCCAACAGTATAAGCGCTTCCACCAGGCGCAATACCGCGCGTTGGTACACCGTCCTCTAAAAATTCTTGAATATAGTCGTGTAGTGTAATGCGGTAATTTTGCTGTGCGCGGCGCCTCTTATCACTAAGCGCGAAAATAGCTTTCAACGTCAGCCACTCCTGCTTTGTCAAATAACACGAAATAGTCCAAATGTGTTTTGGCTCAAAATATGGTCCCGAGTCTAAAGGTGTGCCCCAAATTGAGTATTCGGTGGCGCCTGTATCCGCAAGCGTGCGCTCGTATCCATTGCCATCGCTGAATACGGAGATGGGTACATTGTAGGCATCAAGAGATAATGTGAGTGTTTTTGGCATGTGTTCATAATTCCTGGCGCCTCCACCTTCGGATGCGAAGGTGTCCAAGCCAAAACGAGGCGCCTGCTAATTTTGTTGTCAGCAGGCGCCTCGGCTTATCCCACGAGGGATGAAGCAAATTTCCAGTTCGTCGCAATCCTATTCTAGCTATTAAGTTTCGTCAAAGCCGCATTCTGCGTTTAACTCATCAATTATTGCATCTTGCCTTGCGAAAAATTCCTCATCTGTCAAAGGTGGCGCAGGGTTTTCATTTTTAGCTAACACTTCCATCAACTCGTCATACCACTTAATTTGCTCTTCTTTAGTCCACTCGTTCAAATTATCGCCAAAAGCAACAGAGCCTAACATAATTAAATCCTCTTAAGTTGTTTATTAAAACCTGGAAGAAAAGGACTTCGGCACCTCCCACAATGTGGTGCAAACGGCTCTGTACAATTTCTCTATCGCGCCCAGGTTCGCGGGATGCTACCCTTACCAGGGGGCTTGGGATTAGCTGTTAATTCAGCACTCCGCTTACTTGCTGCCTTGTTCCAACAAGGTCAACGTACTTAAACTTGCTTGATTGGGACAGCTTTTTCAGTTCAAAGCAAGGTTAAAACCTTGTCCTCTTTCGCCTTATGCAATCAATATAAGTCTCAAAAAGTCGCGCTCGCAATACGTCTGGCGCGAATGACGAGATTGTTTACTCCTCGCTGGTCGCGCCTTATTTTTCGTCATCGAAATCCCAATCGCAAATCTCGTAGGTGAGATTAAGCGCGGCGCCGTCATGTGACTTGTAATAACACATGACAAACGCTTTGGCTTTGAAGGTGTTGTCACTTCCCACAGTCTTGGCTTTTTCAAAAATATCGTAACCAGCTAGTTCCCATCTACCGGACTGCTTTTCTGCGTTAATCCTGTCGATGGCTTGCTCAATAGTTCCGTGAAAGCCGATTTTTGCGGTTTCAAGCTTCATAATGCTCTGTTGCCTCGCTGTCGTAAATCGCGCTTCTAAACTCTTCTAACGATAGTGGAATGCGCTCGCAGTAAGCAATTGTTACTTCTCTAAAGCCGGGAATGTCGGAGGATGGCGCATAAGTTTCGGTTGATGTTACAACCCAATCAGTTGGGATTGTTCTGGTACCATTTTTACAGCGAATACCAGTTAAAAGTCTTTCTCCAATCTCTACCTCCCTTTTTTCTATGCGGCGATAATCGTAAGACTCTTTGAGTATCTGAGTACACCTTCCGTTTGCTAACAGATTACCATCGATTGTCAGCCATTCATCTTCGTCTTTTGCCATGTAAATAATTAACGTTCCTTGGTTGTTATAGTCTGTATTATTCATTAGCCGCATCCTCGAAACTGGTTTGTTTTCCTTTGAAAATACACTCGTAGGGTAACAATCCTTTACCTGTGTACTCGATATCTTTTAGCTCCCATCCATATTTGCGCGCCATCTTTCTGCAATGTTCAGGGCTAGCTGCGGCATGGCGGTTCTCTTTTGCGCTTCTTAAAGGCTTCGGTTTCTTGGCAGGCGCCACGGGATAGACTAAAGTACCATTGCGCTTTGCTCGGTATTGTTTGCCGTTGGCTTGCCAAACATAATAAGCGATTCCACCAACCGTGATTACGCCGACAAATATACAGCCAACGCCAGTGCTGCAAAGAGCGGGCGCTAATGCGGCGCCGTTCGCTTGTGTTCTTTGCGGCGCCAGTGCTAAACATGAAGCAAGCGCTAAAGCAATTATTTTACGCATTGTTGTCAACCTCCAATAGGCAATCAATCACTGACTCATACCAGCGTAAATGCTGCACTGTTTTGCCGTGCCCTTTGGCTGTGCCAAGCGTTATCTCGCCGTATTGCTTGCCTTCTTCTGTTGGCAAGTAATCAGGGTTATCGCCTTCGGGATTGGCAATCTGTAGCTCCTTTTCAATCAACTTCTTATTAACTTGTTGTGCTGACCACTTCTTCTCGCCAGTGCGCTCGCCAATGATTTCACCAATGCGCTTGGGAGGAAGTAGTTGATTTTCTATTGGCACCACTAAAACCGACTTGGCTTCTTCTGCGGCTTGCGCGAGCGCTGGATATTCTTTAGCTATGGCATTGAGTTTGACACCTGCTAGTAACTTGGGGTCAATACCTGCCTTGCCCAAAGTTAAGTCAACCAAATCTGATATTTGCTCAAGGCTTGGCGCAAGCGCTTTAGGTTGAGATTGAGATTGAGGCGCTTCATATTTGCCAGTTTTTCGTATAGCTGGAATAACTTCTGACGTTATCCACTTTTTGAAGCGCTTCGCCTGAGATTTGCGGCTAGTGAGAACAAGAGAATATAGTCCTGACTCGTTGATGCAAGTCACTGTTTGTTGCCTACCGATGGTGTCGGTAATAGCGACATCATCTTTTTCATCATTGTCGAGCCTAGCAATTGCGTCCCTGTTGTTCTTTATTTCGAGTACAGCGCAAATATCAACTGCAACCCACCAAGGATTTTCTGCCGTCCCTACAAAGCGAACCTCGTGCGACTCAAAGTTAAAAATCGTTAAGCTGCTCATTATTTTGTCCTATATTTGAAAGAAAGAGGCGCTAGTTATGCGCCTCGCTAAAGTGATGGGAAAATCAATTACTCAGTTTGCAAGCAAGGGTTCTCGTACACCGTGATAATGATGAGTTGCGCTTGCATCTCGGTTCTCACGCGCGGACGAAAGTCTGATTTAACTGGCTGTGGAATCCAGTAGCCATCAGCGTCTTGATAAAACGTCCCGCACAAGTGGTAGCTGTTCCAAACGCGGTAAAGAGTACCGAAATCTTGGTCAATATCTGAGTCGATTTCATAGCTCGGGAAAATTTCTTGCGCCAAAAATTGAGCCTCAAGGACAGCTTGAGTCATAATTAAAATGTCCTCTTATGAAGATTGGTGGATATAGAAGAGGCGCTTTCGTTGTCCAGACTGGGGCGCCTTTTCTATGCATTTATAGTACTAAATAAATGGTATCAAGTCAACTAGACGGTACTAACTAGTTGTGATAATATTTGAGAATAAAGTACTTAGCAGCGATGAACATGAAAGAGTTGAGACTCAGGACGGGAAAAAGAGCGGAAGAAATAGCTGTAGAGCTTGGCGTGGCTATTTCTACGATAAGAAACTGGGAGCAGTTCAAAACCTCCCCCAGGATGACGCCTATGGGTATCAAAAAACTTATGCAAGTTTACAGATGCACTTTTGAAGAGTTAGTAGAAGCCGAGAAGGAAGTTCGAGTTAATGAGTAATCTGTAAGACTAAACAAAGCGCCTCCACTCAAAACAGGCGCCTTTTTAGTTAGCACGCCTTCGCATCCGAAGGTATTTTTTGTCATTCCAGGGCACCACCCTCAATGCTTTGCCTCATAGACGTTCCAGCGATTTCAGAGGGCTTTAGCGCACCACCCTACAAATTACTGGCGCCAACCTTCTGATTAGCCAAGTCATTCCAAATACTCGCCGCATCGTCAACTGGTTGCGCCGTTTGTACTGTGAGGTTGCGCGGCATGTTAACGACTTGCATAATGGCAGCAGATAAATTATCAATCTTTGCGGAGAAGGTATATTCAAGCGCGTTTATTGCTTGAGTAAGCGGACTTTCAAGAGGTTGTATACGTGCGTCGTTTGCGACTTGGGCAGTGCGGTCAATTGGCGGTAGGGTGCGTGGGTTGGGACTAGCTAAGATATTGTCTTCAACTACGCTTGTGCGGTTGTTGGTTTCAACGAGTTGCCCAAATGTACGCATTTTATTAAGGCGCAGGTTGTAGTCAAATATCCCTTCGCCCTTCTTTTGAATGTAGGGATTTTCCCAATTATCGGCGCCTCCACCACTCGATGCACCGGGACTATTCTTAGAAGCGCTATTTTTAGCTATAGTTTCAACTTTCTCTAGCGCGTTGGCTTGTTTACGGGCGCCGTCTGCTGCTAGTTGTTGGTCGATTGCTGTGCGCTGGGTTACTTCTTGAGCGAGAACTGCGTTTCTTGCAAGCTCGCCTTGAGCGTTGGCGCTACTTTGTGCTGCCTCTAGTTTCCTCTCAGCAATTGAGGCTTCTTTCTCAGCTAATTGAATTCCAATTTCTGCTGATTTAATACCTAAGTCATCGCCTTTAGCTTGAGCAATACGCAGCGCTGATTCGGCTTCGATTCTTGATTTTTCTGCTGCTAACTGGGCGCCTTCCGCATCATAAATCGCCATTTGAGCAGCAATTGCTTGGCGCTGTAAATCTAATTCTAAAGACTTGCGCTGGAAGGCTTGCTCGGTTTTTAATGCCTCTAATTTCTTGGCGGCGATTTCGTCTTCAATCTGCGCGCGCTGATTGAGTATGTCAATTTCTTTAGTACCAAAACCAAGCGAGCCAAGCTGATTTTTAATCTCACGACTAACGCGAGGGTCTAAGTCTTTGTCATCAAGGCGCTTAGATAATTCCAATGCTCTATCAGCGTTTGATTTTCTGGTTTCGAGTGGCGCCACTGCCGCATCAGAAAGCGCTTTACTTAAATTGAGCCTTGATTCATTGAGTTTACCTGTTAGCTCTAAACTTTGATTGATTAAATCAAGTTTAGATTTTTGTTCGTCGAGTTGAGAAACTAATAATTGATGGCGGTTTTGCTCGGCTGCTTTGGCGCGCTCAATAGCATTAATTTCTACTTCTTTATTATTAAGGATTTTCTCTTGCTTGGTTTGCTCTTGCTCTTGTTGGTTTTTAAGATAGCGCAGCGCAAGTTGACCGTATTCATTTTCTAGCGCGGTTCTGCGGTCATTGTATTGCTCGGTTGATAAATTGAGTTTATCAAGTCCAGCTATTTGTTCATCAATTAAAGCAGCTTGCTTTTCAATACTGGTGCGCTCGCTTGATAATGCGGCGCCTTTATTATTTAATTCAAGCGCGCGGTCGCTTAATTCAGTTGCGCGTATATCTCTGGGGGAGTTACTACTAAGTCGATTGGTTTTGGTGCGCGCTTGACCTAAAATAGTTGATTCAAAATCAATATCGGCGCCAAGCTTTTCTAAATCAAGTTGTGCTTTGCGGCGCTGTAAAGTTTTGTCTATGGCGTCGCGCAATTGCTCCTGTGCTTGTATTTGTTGGTCAATCGCTTGTTGGTTAGCTTTTGCTAAATCTTGATTGAGTTGAATTTCGATGTCGTCTGCTGTTTTAGCGTCGCGCGTGCCTTCTTTGCGTAGGCGCTTGTTTTCTTCTATGCGACGCTTGATATTAGCAATACTTTCATCTGTTGCGTCTTGGTCAATTTTGTTTTGTAGTCGCGCCGCTTGTTCGGGAGAGATGTCGCCGTCTAATAATTGAGATTTAATTGCCGTTGTGCGGTTGGTTTGAGATAAATTAATTGTTGCTTCGGCTTTGCGATTAGCGCGCTCTAAATCATCAATAATTTGTTTTTTACGCAGGTCGATTCTTGATAATTCGGATTCAATATATTTTAAATTAGCTTCAGCAAGATTTCTTTGAAGTTCAGACTCTTGCTTAATTGCTTCTTTGGAGTTGAATGTGCTGCGCTTCGCTTCAAAGTTAGCAAGCTGACGTTTTGCTTCTTCAATATCTTGCAATGCGCTATTTGAGCTATTGCCCGCTAATTGTTTGTCTGCTTCCTCTTGAGTAATTTGTCCGCGCATCAAGCGAGATTTTATGCCTGTAACCTGCTCGGTTTGTTGCCTTTGAATAGTGGAAGCAACTTTAGCGTTTGCCTCTTGGAATGCGCGCAATGCTTCTTCCTCTGATTGTCGCTTGGCATCTGCGACATTTTGAGCAATTTGAATGCGAGTTTTAGCTAATTCTAGCTCTTTATCACGAATTTCTTTTTGTGTCTTCTCAATGACCTCTTTTTGGTCTTTGCTGGGGTTAGGGACTGCTAACAAATCACGCACCTGCGTTTTGCGTGTGTCTAGAGTCGCCCTGAGTATGTCAGCATCTTTTTGTAAAGATTTTCTCTCGCTCGTTTTGAGGTTAACATCAAGTTCCTCTTTAGTGATTTTACCTGCTGCGTAATCTTCGTAGTCTACTTGTTGATTTTTGGCAAGCTCAACTTGCCGCAGCATTTTATCATTTTCAAGCTCAATATTAGACTTTTCAATCGCGCTTTGAACTTCAGAGAATTGCTTCCCTAAAGGAGATAAATCTATTAAACCTAACTCCTTTAGTTTTTCTTTGAGCTTGTCAACTTCAGCTATGGCAGGCTGTAACCTATCCCGCATCTGTTGCTTGCTGGCTTCGGGAAGATTGGGGTCTTCGTTGATTTTAGCGAGCGCATCTTGAAATACTTTCTCACTCGACAATATAGAATCTCGTAGCTGTTGTACAGGTTTAACAGCTTCGCCCCTTTCTTTCTCCTTATCCTTTATTTGCTTTTCTAGCTCTTGAACTTGTTTAGATATTGCTGGGTCTTTAGTTGCGCCTGGTTTTTCTACTAAATCTAATCTTTGATTTTGCAGATTCTTGATTTCTGAGTCAATTTGCTTAACTCTTTCAAATGATTCGCCAGCCTTGGTGCTTTTGAATTGCCCGCTAAATAATCCGCTACCATCTGTGATTGCAGCTAATTCTTGTTTGCGCTCATCTATTTTTAATAAGTTGCTATCGAAATTATTGTCAGCAAAAGTCCTGTAGCTATCTTTAACTTCTTGGCGAAGTTGGCTAGCCCTTTCTTTAGAGATTTGTCCACGCGATTCGCTTTCGTCGATATCATCCAGCGTGCTTTGTCTAAACCTTTTAATCATGTCATCGGTTCTAAAACCGTTCTCCATGCCAAATGACTCACCCAAGCCAAAAGTAAGGTCAAAGCCTTGAGACTTTAGTTCGGTTTTACTTTTAAGCTCTTTTTGTTTATCGACAACCTTTTGAGTCGATAAAGCAGCTTTCTGCATTGCGCTAGCCATTTGGTCGCCTAATTTGTCAAAGCTACTACCCAATTCATTAGAGAAGTTAGCTTTAGCGAAGAACAGAATAAACGCGGCAGAAAAAGCAGCCATCTTCAATTGCGCTTTGTCAAACCCAGCACTCAATGTATTTAAACCCGACCTAAAGACTCCGCCATTTTTGGCGTTAATTAAAAATGCGGACGCCATCGCTTTTAAGTTGCCAACGAATGCAGCAATCTGCACTCCAAGCGACATTTTCAACAATACTACTGATTGCATTAAAATCAGCATCAAAGAAGCGAATTCAACAAATACACTAGGCATAATTTTACGCAGTGCATCCATCCCGCCAACGATGCCGAATATAGCTCCCGCTACTGCTCCAACCGCCCCACCCTTGGCGCCACCCATTAAACCGCCAGATATCCCAGCGACAACGGTTGTACCCAAAGTATCAAGCATTCTGTTGCCTTCTGGTTTTTCTCCTTGCGTTGGGATTTTAGGTAGACTCTTGATGCCAGAGTCGGCTACGTTGAATAATTCTCTGACTTTTTTGATGGCGCCGTCAACCGCTAAAATAACGGTCAATACCATGTTGTAAAAGCCTTTCATCATGTTGTCCATGACCGAAGCTTTGGCGCCGAATACGTCATCTAATAAGTCAGCTGCAATACCCAAGACAAATGGTGTCATTGTCGAGGCGGCGCGCGCTACTAATGGCGTTAAAAATGCGGCGATTTTTTGCGGTATGCCTGAACCTTGAAGGATGACCGTCATCCCGACTAAAAACTGCGCTGCTATCCCAATCACTGCAACGTTAAAGACTTTAATAATGTTTTCTAGATTAGAGCTAATAAAATTGATTAAACTTGCAAAGCCATTATTAAACATTGCAAGCGCTGGGCCAAACGCATCTGCTAATCCTTTTTGTAATTTCAAAACTGCGTTATCAACGCGCGTTAATGCTGCAAGTAATCCACCGCTAGCAGCTTCGGCGCCTTGTTGAAAATACTGTTGAAAACCTTTACCAAGTTTAGCTAATGATTCAATTCCTAATTTACCGCTTTCCAAGGCTTCGTTAAATTCTGGAACTGTCATGTTAAGAGATTTAGCGAAGACAGAAATGGCGCCCGGCAAGCGTTCGCCAATTTGTAGACGAACCTCTTCTGCTGTCAAACGCTGTTTACTTAAACTTTGCGAAAATCCAAACATTACAAGGTTTAAATCTTCTTGCGACAACTGAAGCGCTTTAGATGCGGTTGATATCCCTTCAAATAGTTCTTTTACTCCCCCACCTTCTAATGATGTCCCTTTGGCTGCTGCTGATAATTTAGAGAATCCTTCTATTGAAGCTAACTGAGGAGTATCTAATTTATCTGAGGTGTCTGTAACAAATTTAATGTCTTTTTGAGCAGCTTCTTTACTGCCAGAAACAAATTCTAATCGCTTTGTTGCTGGCTCTAATTTTTTGATAGTTTCTGTAACAACATCAATTAAAGGTTTAAGCGCATTACCAAGCAAGCCAAAGGTAGTAATTAAGGGCGCTATTGCTGGCGTTAGCGGCGCCAACAAAGCGCCAAAAGTAGCGAGAGGGTTAATCATCGCGGCGCCGCTAAACACAAAACCCGTCGCTTCAGAGACTAGCGAGCGTCGGGATGAAGCAGGCACTCCACGAAGCATGGGTGAGCGATAAAGCATCACTTCCAACCTGCGGAACATGTTCTCGAATCTTTGAGCGTCGTTCGCTGGTCTTGGGGATGGAGGCGCAACGGCAGCAGTGCGGCGCCTGTTTAACTCTTCAATTTGTTGCTGTTTCTGACGTTGTAAATTTGAGTATTCGTTTCCAGCAGACGTGCCTTCAAATTTGCCTTGCCTTAAGAAATTTTTGACAGTTGTTAACTTGTATTGCTGTCCTGTCTCTTTTAGTATTTCTGCTTGCGCCTTACGAGCAGAATCGTCAAGCTTGCGCTGAGTATCTGCTAGCTTTTTAAATATTGGGTCGTTTGCTGCTACTAGGCGCTTCTGCCCGGTAGAACCATCAACGATGCTGGGTTGATTGCCTTTTTGAATATCCGCGCGTGTAAATTGAAGTTCTTTAGTGCGCGCTTGTGCAGTATTAAATTGTGGGTCATAATATTGTCCACTACGCAGCATTTTAGCGACGTTAGCGCGTGTAACATTCATACCTTCAGCTATTAGTTTTTGCTGGAGGTCAGAAATGGCTTTCGCCATGTACTGTTGATTTTTTTCGATTTCAGCTTTAATGTTGTCGAGCTTAATAGAGCTTGCAGAAACTTTAGGATTAAAGCTTTGATTAATGTCTTTACCAATTTGGCGAAGTTGGTTTGTAGTACCATTCCACCATGCCTTTGTTGCTTGATTGGTAGTATTTTGTAAATTTTGAATTTCTAGTTCAGGTCGAATAGATTCTCGCGCACGTGGCGGTATTGCTGGTGGTGGCGGTGGTATAGGTATCGCCGTTGAGCGAACAAAAGGCTTGTAACCACCTTGAATTGCGCCTTTGTATTCCTGTGCTGCTTGCGCTTGGCTACGTTTTAAAGCTTTGTATTCAGCGTCGGGAATTTGTCCATTGTTGAGCAGTCCTTTTATTGTTTTTATGCCGTAAGATTGCCCAAATTCTTCTTGCTGCTCTTGTTGAATGCGTTCGGCAATTGCATTCATACGAAGCAAGTTTGATCTGAGGGTTTTCTTTAATTCCTCTGGTTCCCGACGAGCCGGATTAGATGAAGATTCAAAAGGCAGTTTAAAATCTGGAGGGGGAGGGGGAGTAGGTAACGTGGACGCCCTAGGTCTTCTATTGATTGCAAGTTCTGGCGGTGGAGGTGGAGGAGTTGGTAATCGCGATGGTCTAACTGCTTGCGCTGGTTTATCAGGATTAAGCTTAAGCGTTTTAGCTAAGTTTTGAGATATTTGGAATATCGCTTTTTCTGCAAATGCATAAGCATCAGTTTCTAGTTTGCGAATTGTATCTAATAGTTTCTGTGGTGGTTCTTTGCCAAACTCTTGCTTAAATGCTTGTCGATACTCTTCGACCGAAGCATCAACATCTTTTTTAACGCTATCAGGCGCCTTGGCTTGTAGCTTGACACCTGCTCGCTGATTACCTGTTGCTATTCCTGTAACGCGCGTGTTCCCAAAATCAATCTGTAATGCGTGACGGATTTCATGAATTAAAGTATTTAACTCGTCTTTACTTAAAATCCCTTGTGCAAGCTTACTTTGTAAGCCATTGGCTAAACTAACGCTGTTGTTTCTGGCATTATAGGCACCTTTAACGCCTTCGCCTAAATCTTTAAATTCCAGTCCTAGGTTTGCATTTTTGGATTGCTCGGACGGCATTCCTGAGAGTTTTGCAACCTGCTTAAAAATGCGCTTGAAATTAGCTTGAGCAAGTTTTGCTTCTTGCTCAATACCCATGAGGCTGTCACGGTTGCCACTATTACCAGACGCAAAGCTCGCCACGGGGAGTCCTCCCTGTGGCAGACTTTGCGCTCTGTACAAGCTTAAATTTTGCGTACTAGGTCTAGCTTTAACTTGCGACTCATCACGCTGCGCCGTTGGTGAACCCATCGACAAGCGCATTTTTTCGGCTTCTGTCTTAAGTTCACTGAGCTTACCTCCGGCGCCTTTTAATTTCCCTAGCGACCTGCGTACCGATTCAGGGATTGCAGAGTTTTTAATATCATTGGCAATTTTCTGCTCAAGCTCAGATATTTGATTAATTAGCTCTGCTACTTTGCCTCTAGTTTCCGATGTTTGAGGTAAAGATTTTAACTCGTTAAGTTGAGATTCTAGTTGCTTCCTGGCGCCGTCAACTTGTCCGCGCGCTTGTATTGTAGTGAGATTTTTAATGTCGCCTGTTAAAAAGCCTTGTGTTGCTGTTGTAGCTGATGACTTCGTTTGTTGAAGAGACGATTTAGAAACAATGGTTTCTAATTTAGTGAATGCGGAAATTAAAGACAGTGCCGAATTAGAAGCATTTTGAATGTGGGAAGCAAAACCACCAATATCTAAGCCAACTTTTTTAAATGCTGATGCTACTTGATTGATGTCGGTAACAATTGGCTTTAAGTCTTGCTGTAGTTCAGTAAAGCTGCCTTTAGTATCGTTATTTAAAGAATCTTTGTATTTGGTTTTGCTGGTTATTTCCTTGCCCAAAAAGCCGAAGGATTCTCCGACCTTGGCACCTGCTTTTTGTAACACGCTGCCAAAATCTTTGTCCAGCCCTTGCGCTAATGATTTACCAAACGAGTCGCTAAAAGATTTACCAACATTTTCTAAGGCGCCGCTAACAACAGTTTTTAATCCCTTGTAGGCAGCATTGAGAGGGGATAGCATGAAGTCTGTAAACTGCTGACCCATTGAATCAGCTTTTGAGCTTCTACCTTGAGACTCCATCGCTCCCTGCATTCCCTTGGCAATGGCGCCTTCCATGCTCGCAGGGCTAAAACCGCCACTAGTGCCGCCGTCAACGCTGATTTTCGCTTCTACTTTGGTTTTAACTTCTGTAGTGATTTGGTCAGATATTTTATTAATCTCTGAAGCGTCAGTTTTGAGCTTTACGGTTACTTCTGGCGCCTTGTAGCTCTGTATTTGGCGATTAAAAGCTTGTAAGTCTGGAGTTAGCTGGACGGGCATTGCATCTAGCTTTAAGCCTGATAACTGACGCTGCAATCCTTTGGTGTCAGCATCGAGGGGGGCTACTATGGGTTTGATTAAATCGCCAATACCCTTGACCTGTCTATCAAACTCCCCTTTCTCTAACTTAAGCGGCGCTTTGATTGGGTCAATGGCTGTGCGCTCGACTGAGGATATGTCTCGGTCAAATCCCGCGCGCTCTAAATCTAGTTGAATTGAAACTGACCCGACTTCCATACCCAGCCACTACTTGCGTCGGGTTTAGAGTTCCTATGGCGAATACCTTCTTATCAGAAGGTGGTTTTAACTGTTCGTGAAGAAAACTTAAAGCGCCCTACAAGTGGACGCGGCACCGATATATATTTAAAAACAACCTTTGATTGCTGCAAAGTGTTGAGCAGTTTTAAAGTTTAAAGTTTAGACTTCAATCGCTCTTTTAATTTACCTGTGATGCCAGTAGGCGATTAATAGTTCAAAACAAAAAGGTGCCTGCATCTACTAGGCACCTTTTTGTCGTTATATCTATTGTTTCGTTTCCATTAAATCAACTTCTGTGGAAGCCTTACCCACTATAGACCACTCACCATCAATAATCCAGCAAGGCGCCGGACATTCTTTACTCTTCAACTTATAAACGGCGCCGCTATCAATATCCCGCACCTCTGTGCAGGTAGCATCCTCAACAAAAGCCAAGCGCGCCTTAATATTCTCGCCTTCAAATGACGGAAGTAGTAAAAATGCCCCATCACCACTGAGCGCGCGTATTCCTGAAAGCTTAATACTGTTTTGAGGTTTGGCTTTGCGTAGTTTATCAATAGGCGCCATTGCTACCACCCAACCGGGCACAAGTTTCTCCGCAAGCATTTCAAAAAATACAGAGGCAACAATTGGAGGAATTTGAACTTCGTCTTCGGGCTGTTTCCAGAAGTAGAAAAATTCCTGTGGCTTCGCTGGCTGTGATTTTTTGGGGTCGCGGTTGGAATTTACAAAGCACGCGGTTAGTGTCGCTATGCCCAATTCTTGAAGGTGTAATTCTTCTTGGGCAAGCTTGGCGCCGTAGTGCAGCGCCTGTAGTATTAACCAGGTTGGTTGGTTGCCGAAGTTTTCTTCGTTGAAGCGGGTTTCGTTGCTCCAATACTTTCGGAGGCGCCAGAAGATTTCTCCCCAGTCTGGTTCTTCAAGTTCTCCTCGCTCGATTTTCCCAAATCTTCCTCTGTTAATTCCTGCTGTTCAGGCTGCGCTTCTTGCCAGCCATTTTCTTCGTTGCGCGCGAATTCTGCAATTGCTTCTAATAGTTTGAGTGGCAATAATTCAGGGTTGCCAGTGTCATCGATAGTCCATTCTTTGTGCAGACGATAACGAATTAAGCTCGTAACAAGAGCAATCTCGCGCTGTTTTGCGTTGTCTTCCATGAGCGCTTGGAATTCTACAAACTCTTCTAAATATTCACCTAATGCTTCGCTGTCGGCACTCACAAGCGCGTTATAAACATCGGTTAATTTAGTTCCGCTTTTAGTGGAAATTTTGCGAGCCAATCTGACTGCTGAAGCTCTTAAATCAGGCGCGTCTTTTAATAGTGTTTTTAAATAAGCGCGCTCATTGGGACTTAAGTCGCCGTACTTGGGAAATTCTAATTCGCCAATTTCTGGGGCGCCGACGGTTACTTTTTCAAATTCTCTTGGGGTTGTCTTGAAGGGAAGTTTCAACATTTTTCTACTCTGTGTATGTTTATGGGGCTGTTTTATTGAGGGAGGCGGGTTAATTACTCCCGCCGTTTTCCCTTCAAAGTCCCGGTCTATTGTTCCTACGGGGTAACTACATTGCCGTAACGGGTAAGGATAGGCGCGCCTTGTCCCATAAATTCGCAGTTAAAGGTAACAATCGCGTCCGCGTTCATTTGCTTAGTAAAGTTCGTTACTACGGTTGAACCCTTCAATCCATCGCCTGTATTGAAGCCTGCTGGAGGTGGGTCTTGTTGCCAAACGTAAACTTCGCGGCCAGATACACCATTAATATTTGCGTAGTAAATGCGCTGGTAAGCTTCGTCGTCTGTAAGCAAGTTAGCAGTCCAAGGAATCTGCCACATTTGTTTGGTAATAACGCCATCGCCGTAGCCTAATGGGTCTTCAAATACCATTGTTTCAGTGCGCTGCGCGTTGGTACTTACGGACATCTGTGTACCACCAAGTAGGCGCAATTTGGCTTTGTATGTGCAGGTGAGTGGACCAGTTAAAGCGGTGGCGCCTGTTTCAATCTTTAGGCTTGTGGCGCCTGCGAGCGCATCTTCTTTTAGATAAACGATTACAAAATCATCATCAGCATCAGCAAATTTTAAGGGTGTGCCGGCGCCGATGCTTCCTGTTAGCGCGTTTACTGTAATTGTTGTTGCGTTTAGCGTGATACCGCTTGTTGCGGTAATAGTTACGTCTTGTGGCTCGGTTCTATCACCGAGGGGCAGTAGCGCTACGAAAAGTTTTACCTTGTCGCCACCGCCGCTTACAAAAGTTCTAGACATTTATTTCCAACTCCGGAGTCAAATCTTTGACTAGGATTCCTGTGGGAATTAGAGTTAGTTAAATTCTTGTTTCAAAATCCTTCAGAAATATCTTGCATTGCTCAATAGTTGCCAACTTCTCATAAATTGGCATGTAGCTGGTGCGCTCTATCAAATATTTTTGAGATAACCCATTAATTAATAAATCACAGGCGCCCATTAAAGATTTATTTGCATCCCACTGCTTGAGGTGAATCTCCCAGCAATAAGTTTTAGTAGCGCCTCCACCAAGAAGCGCCGCTACATCGGGAATAGGTTTTTTAATCACACATTCCAAACCAGTTACTTTTGTGCCTTGTTCGGGGTAATTAAACCCTCTATCTGGGTCTGGGAGTATACATATTGCTTTATCAGTGGCGCCGTCTGGGAATTTGTAGGTGCCAAGCTCGTTTTCAATTGCTGTTAATATGTCGCTTCTCAAAGCAAGTTGGTCAAGCATAATTAGCGTTGGTTAAGGTTTTTGTTTAACTTCCGCTGCATTGCTAGAGATGGGTCGCTGTTTTCTTGCGCCCATTTTGTCCAAGGACGCGCGGGATAATCTGAGCCATCTGCGCGAGTGGCGCCATCATGAACGATAGCAGCGTGTGGCGCCTGCCATTCAAATCTCGCTTTGTTGCCCTTGCGAAGAATCACTTTTGAGTTTATCAATTCTTCTTCATCAACCGCGTTACGCGGAGAATCTACAATTTCACCGTTGCGCCTAACTGTGGTTCTATCCCACTGCCAAATGTCGCTTTCAAGCGCCTCGTCATAAGCATCGCTCAATTCTTCAATAGCCACATCAAATGCATTATTTACAGCGTTATTTAATTTGTTCGCGTCGATAATTATAGCCATCAATTTACCCTAAATATACCTTTTATTGCTGTTACGATTTCAACTCCGGCGCCTATTAAATAAGGCGAATCGATTAATGGTAGAAGCTTGAATCTCCCTATCTTGGGCTGTCCAATAGTGAGCGTGATTTCAGCATCGCCTTCCATCAAGAAGTTTATCTCTGATGGATAAGTCAGTGGCTCAACCAAATAACCTTCTAATAAGAAGGCGTAACCATCGGCGCCTGCATAAGCTTCAACGTCTTTGCTGTATTTGGTTAAATCGCCTTTGTCTTTAGACAGTTTGAGCAGTGCTTCAATCTTTAATGCGCGAGAATTGGCAACGCGATTACCAGCAGAATTAACTGTATAGCTTCCATCTGGCACATTGAAAACAAGCGCTGCATTTTTAAAGTCAACAAATGGCGATGTCATCGAATCTTCACTCCCCAAGCGCGCGCTATTTTTTGTTGGTAGTAACTGTCCATATAAAGCATTGCTTCGTGAATAGTCGCTAATCGCCGCTTTACTTCTTCGGGACTCATTTTCTCTACGCTTGCCGCAAAAGCTTTGATACCAAGTTCTTGCTCAGGCTTTAAGGGTTCTTGATTGCCAGCCATATTAACCTTGCTATATACCTCGGCGTCACTATAAGCCAAAAACCTGGGCTATGCCAGTCATTTTTGGCATTAATAAGCCAAGTCTTAAGACAGAGTTTCAGCCATTCTGGATGACGATGGTCAACTTGAAAATATAAGAACAAATCGTTATTTTTGTAAACTTTTACAAACTTAGAAATGTCTGACATTAAAGTAATCCTTGTACATACAAGCGCCACTGTAGAAGATAACCTTCAAGCTTCCATAGCTGGTTTGCAGCATCTTGGCGCGCCACTTTTCGACCAATCTCAAAATTGAAGTTTAGTGGGTCAACACATGCCGCGCGTCCGCTAACAGTAAAACCGCATTTAAGGCGATAGCTAACCATTAACTCTTTACCCCAAAATACATGTTCTTGGGTGTCGCTTTCGTCGAGCAATTTGTCGATTTGCTCTTGAGTTACTGTATTGTGAATCATGTTTTTAACAATTTTTAACAGTAAAAGAACCGCATTCAACTGTGTAGACGCGCCCGATTCCATCTAATAACCTAAGTCTGTAACTTAATTCAACTTCTTGATTAGGAAAGCTCAGGGTATCAGCAGGTTCAATTGCGAAGCTGCCAGCCATAGTTTCAATTCTGGTTTTTGAATCAACGACAGGCGCCGTCAAATGAAATGCATTGCCAGTTTTAACAATTGGCGCCGCATCTGGGTCGTCCTTGCGAGTTGCTGTAAATTCGGCAAACAGCCCTTCGAGCTTTTGACCTTGTACTTTGAAAGTGACTGGGACTAAATCGCCCTTGGTAATTTGACTTGAGCGCCAAGCCGGAGTTTTGCCACCTGATAAAAGCGTAGATATGGAAGCGCGGTACATAGTGGCTTCGGGAGGCGCCACGGGATTGACCGCCAAGAAGAATTTAACGGCGCCGTTTGAGCTTGTAGCCATTGAGCCAATTGGGAAAATCAGCTTCCGGCGCATTGTACCAGTGATGTTCGAGGTAACAAGGCAGGGTTTTGTTACTAAGCTGCGCTCGCGAACAACTTTACCAACCGCCATTACTGTCTTAGTTTCAAAGCGCCCTGGCTTGGCGATATTTTTGACTAGATTTAGCTCTCCAATCTCGGTTTCGGCAAGGGATGCAAGCGCGCTTCCTATTAAAAGTTGAGTAGACATAGTTAACTACCTTCGGATACGAAGGTTGCGAAGGTAATTAATCCAAAGTGATATTGATGCCGTTTGCGCCAATTACTGGGATTGTGTATTGACTGATTGCTTGTACGGGCGCCAGTGGGTATCTACCCAAATAGTTACCACCACTCAAAGAATCAAAGAATTGAATATGGGTCGCAGTGCCTTGACTTGCTGTTGCTTCTGGAAATTGAACGGCTAGTGCGTTTGTTTTAACGCCTGTCGAAGACGCTGGAAACATTTGCGCGGAGTTGGCAATTTGAGCGCGCGCGTAACCGCCTACTGATGGTTCAGTTCCAGCAACTGCGTCGGTTGGCGCCGTGGTGGAATAGCCCACGTAAAGGATAGGGATTAAATTGAAGGGGGCGCCTCCAAACAAAGCATTGAGAAAAGCATTTTTGACGTAATTAGAAAAACCGCCAGCCTGAAACGCTATTGTTAGCGACGCTGGGGGGATTTTCATTGCATCGCTAGCGGATATATTAATAGGATTCGCAAGAGGAAAATAACATAACAAGTTACCAGCAACAGGAGAGTCCCAGACACCAACAGCCTGGACGAGTCCGTGATTTGCTGTTGCCTCTGCAAACTGTATTTCTGTTGCATTGCTCTTGGTTTGGGTTGTGGTGATTGGGAAATTAATGGTGTTATTATCAACTGCCACGCGCTGGTAGCTGCCAAAATTTGGCTCGGCGCCTGGTCCAGTTTCACCTGGCACGCCGACCATATACCCGAAGTACAACACCGAGGGGAAGTTGTAGGGAATTCCGCCAAATAAGTGATTGAGTAATTGCGCTTCGCAATAGTCGGTTAAGGAGCCTGCCATTTTGTAAAAAGTTATAAAATCTGCAATGCCAGAGTTCCCGATAACAGTCCCTAGCTTCTGTACAAACTCGCGCCTCCACCGCCATGTTGGGGAGTTGGCGGAAGCTCTAAGAAGTATCTAAGTCTTTCGATTAGTTCGTCACGTTGAGCGAGCATCGCATCAGAACGCGCGCTTGTATCCCACTCTAGTACATCCGCTTTTTTGAGCGCGCTGTTGACGCTACTACGCTCTTTTTTTAGGTTTGACTCAACTAAATCGAGGTCACTAACTACTTCCAGTGCTTGATTGACTAAAAATTCTGACTCGGCTTCGATTTTATCAAGGCGCCGCCATATGTCATCTTTTTCAAAAACTAGGGGGCGTGGACGGTTGGCTTGGTATTCGGTGGGGTTAAGCTTGGCAGAAAGATGGTAAAGTTCGGCGCCCCAATCTTCGTAGTTAGCGCGCTGCTCTGTAGAGCGAAGTAACGCTGTATTCAGGTGCGTAAGTATTTTGTAGCGCTGTTCTAGGGAAAATGGCATAAAAAATCACCAGGAGTTTTTACCAAAATTCCTGGTGAAACATGAGGGACATGATAATTGCAGTTGATACATCGCTTTCGTTTGGTGTATATTTCCTCCTTCGTGTTTCCGTTGGTCATAGCTTCCTAAAAACTACTCGACATCTACACCGACCGCCGCACGAGCAATTAACACCCGGCGCCACTATCTGAGAAATTAGCGTCCATGTCAAAACCTGGTAACTAATACATTCAGTGCAATGCCTAGCTTGTGGGTCAAGTAAGCGCTTGGCATAAAATCCAACACGGCCGCGCGCTTGAAATTCAGCTTGTCTAAACGCAATATTCGCGCTCTTGGCGTAACTCTTGGCGCGTCTTAGTATCTGAGCTTCGGTCAAGGTGGCGCCTTCTAATGTCTTACCAAATTTATATAAATATTCGTATTGCCTGCGTAACTGCTGCCCCACGTACCCATACTGCTGCGGGTTCATGCCTTTCTTGCCTCCGGCGCCGAGCATTGCCATTCGTAGGTGCGACTCTTTCAATGAAGAAGCCATGCGTTCTTGAAAATCGCCAATGCCAATTTTTCCAGAATTCAACAAGCGCGCGTGTCCTTGCAACCGAACTTCTAGGCGATTTACTTCTTCGTCAGCGAGCTTCAGTACTTCGGCATAGCGCACGAATTGACCTGTCTGCGTGTTTCTGTACCGGTGGGAGCGCGCGTCGAATTCCAGCATGTAGTTAATGTATTTAAATGTTACATCCGCAAGATTCTTGCTGATGTAGTTTTTGTCTTACGTCTTACATCCTGAAGAATCTTCAGGATGCGGGTTTATTTTGCTTGGCGCCAGCTTCCAAAAATGGCTTGAGAGTAGGGTGCGCGATTTTTATGGCTCTCTCTATATCAAGCTCGGAGATTGTTACAAGTTGAAATATCTCTGTATCAGTTAGTGGCTTGGTCTTCATTGAATTGATCTCCTCTTGTATTTCCAACAAGCTGTAGTTCGCGCTGTATATCGAATTCGCGCGGCAGTATTTTCCCTAATCGCAATAAAAGCAATAAAGCTTCGTGGCTAATGAAGCCTGTTTGCGCGAGGTCGATGAGGCGCTGTGTAGCTTCAGGCGCCAGTGGCATTTGCAGCAAGTTCTTGTCTTGGCTAATGGTTCCGCCTTCAACCTCTCCCGTGTAGGCAGCCCAAAATTGGAAGCATTGCTGTACGTTGCTTTCCTTGCGTTCGGCTAGTTGTTTAAGGCTGGCTGTGGTTTGTGCCGAGTCAAGCATTACCTCTGTCGCAGTACGATTGTTCTCGCCACCTGTTAAAAATGCGAGAGAGAGTCTATCCATTGCGGCTTCAAGTTTGTCGATGCGCTGCTCGGTTGATGCTATGGCGGCACCGCTTGGTTCAGCAAAATAAAACTTGCCATCCGCTGGAATATCTAAGCCTGAATTTGGTCCAATGATTATCGGTGGCGCCTTCTTAATATCTTCGGCATTGCGTATCAACCCTTGCCTTACTGGTACAGGCAGGTTGCATTTCCGCATTACCTCATTAAGTTCGCTGCGCTTTTGGAAGTGTTCAATGTTTAGTTCAGCAAGGTTGAGTAACGGCGCCTCGGCTGAAAATAACGCGCTTTTGTTGACCGAGTAATACACGAGTGGTACAAAATCCAAACTCGTGGCGCCTTCTTCAATAAGCAACAATTGAAAGTCTTGTTTATTTTCAATGATTTCAAAGACTTGGTATTGACCAGGTGTTAGCACTCTGTAGTAAATTTTTTCTGCCTCCCCGAAGGCGCCGTCAGGTACGATTCTGCGCTCCCTTATAGTGACTTGAGTTAAGTACTGAATATCGCCCTGCCAAATAAAGCGCCAGTTCAATATGTCGCGCCTGTCGATTAATACGAAGTATGGGCGCCTGCCGCTAGCTATAAAGTCGGCCTGCGATTCAATCTCGTTGCTAGCTGGTGGATATTCCACGTAAATGCCGCACCAACCATCGCGCAGCGCTAGAGTATCAGCTTCGGAAAAGAAGGCGTGTAAACTGTTGCCCTGCCCATCGACATTATTTTTAGCGTCGAGTATTGACGGCGCCACATCTTCGTTAAGCGTAAATTCCCCCAGTAATCCAGCCAGTCCACCGATGGCAGGCTTGAAGCGATTGTCGAAGCGGGTGCGCTTGAGCCTGTCACCATATGCCTGTTGAGGCTCTTTCAATTCCTTTGGTAAATACTTTCTGATGCAGCCCTTTAGGTCGTGGTAAACGTCGTGGGCGAGCTGCATTTCTTCAAAGCTACTTAAATAAGCTTTGGATAGATAGGAGGGCAGGGAGGCAATGTCAGTTGGGTGCATCCTCCCATGTTTCCCTTACTGCGCGGTAGTTTCAGCCTCTTGCTTGGCTTCTGACTGCTCTGTTGATGTTTCCGGTGATGGAGGTGCCAATAACTTTTTCGCCTCGTCAACTATCTTGTTTTTGGTTTTCTCCCATTCTTGGGGGCGCACTTTGTATATGCCATCTTTCTTGGCATAAGCCTCATGCAGCTTTTGAAGTAGTTGATTGCCGTGGTCGGAGCCATTAGCAATACCTTCTAAGACTTGCTCGCGCGTGAAATGCTTGAAGGATACCTTTGCTAAAAACTTATCCAAGGTTGCTTTAATGCCATTCCTGCCCAAAATAATATCTTCTTCGGGCTTGAGTTTTTCGCGCATCAATAATATGCGTGGCACCTCTGTTTTTTGGGAAGAAGCGCGCTTCTCATTATTGTTATTGGCTGCGGGTTTAGCTGGCTTTGTTGCTGAGGAAGGTGCGGCGCCGTTTGTTGGTGCTTCTTTGCCGAATTCTTGTTGCCATACAGCATTACCCACATGTTGCCACGCAATATCAAAGCTTGTTTGTGGGATAGAGTAACCATCTTTGGTTAAATGGACAGGTAATTTTAAAGATGCCACTTGCTCATGAATCAAGTCTCTTATTGAGCTAGGAATTTGGTTTAGAGCTATTGAAGGTTGTGTCTCAGTTTGTTGAGGCGCTAAAGTCGTCGTTACCATAGTTAGTCCCATTGTCGTATCATTTGGTGACAATTCTAACAGAGGTAAGTACGCAGCAAGCACTGTATCTTGATAGATAATACGCACTGGGATGGGACTTGTATTTGCTATTGGCTCAAGAAACGCCCTTAAATTTGCGCGTATAAAATTGGCGAGCGCTTCAAATTTACAATCAATTATTAAGCAAGTCGAAAAGTGATTCTCGAATTTATCTATATATATATCGCATACATCTACCCACGCCGCTAGGGTTGGTTGCTTGTTGAGCAGGCGCCGGACTAGGGATTTTAGGTCTAGGGTTAAGGTTTCCATGATTGATATTTTTCCTGCACATGGAAAAGCGTAAAGCTCGCGCGTCCGGGTAACCCTAAGCGAGACTTTACAAGACAGGCATCTTTTGGGGAGGCGCCTGTGATTGATATAGAGATAGGTTATTTGCCCTGCTTTGTTAAAGCCATGTCTTCGCGCGATATGTGGCGATATGTTGGCGAGTAGGGTAGGTCGATTGCCTCTTCGTCAACCCATTTGAATGCGCCATTGCTCATTTCATGCGCCTCTGCTTGCTTCTGCTCCAGTTCTTCTGTAGACAAATGCGCTGTGTTGTGGATGTATTCGTCATCTGTTAAAAAGCATTTTTTTAGCATACTCGTTCCTTTTTCTATATAATGCAACAATTATTTTTTGACTCAATAATTCCATCAGTCATTGCATCTTCATACGCGCACTCAATACCCAAGCTTTCAATCTTTTCAAGAACATCAGCAATGCGGCGCTGACTTTCTTCTGATTTAATAGAGTCGGGGTCATTTTGCGCCATCTCTAGAAGCAATCGACACTGCTCAGATACTGGCGCCCGTGCGAAGAATTTATCAGCAGTCATTTCAGCGTAGATGCGGGCGCCTATCTCTACACCCTCAGAGACATTGCCATTGCCCAAGTTTTTCATAATCTCCTTAGTTTCTTCGTAGATTGACACAGTTACCTTCTGCTTGGTAACTGGCTTGGGTTTTGGTCCAGTGCCTCTGCGGGCGCCTCCGCGCTTGGATTTTTGATTCACAACTATCTTCTTTCCCATACAGTTGTATTTCTGCCAAGAGCAAAACCATAGTCGCTTGGATTTTTTTTAT
>JAHHGX010000012.1 GCA_019359675.1 Calothrix sp. FI2-JRJ7 | reverse complement strand
TGCTTCCTCAGCAGTTCTTGGAGTTCTTCAAGTGTTTCATTTATCTCTAATTTAATAACCCTACTCATTGTTTTTAACCAGTAATGCACCTTTTCTCAAATGTATCATAATTTTAGTGAAATGGTATTACAGCAAAATTTGAGCATAAGTATTTTTTGTTACAATCTAACGCATAAAATGTAGAGACGTTACATGTGAGCGTCTCTACATTTAGGCGATAACGGCGCCCACATTTATGTTTCAATATTTTTCATGTTTACACGCTTGTATCTGGCAAAAATGTAAATTGTGCTTTTTCAGCAACCATTGCGGAAGGGTCATTACGAAAAGCGTATAATCTAGAAATCCGTTCTGAGTTCCAACCTAGAACTTGAGATTGAGTAATTAGTGCAGTAAGAGCAATATACCTTAATTTATCATCCTCACTCGGCGCCAAAATTTCTTCTAATTGTACCAGTTCATGTGCATCATTTCTTTGCTGTGCTATTGTTATTTCATTAGAAGCTGTAAGTAAAGCTTGTGGGTGCATTTTTTCAGAAACTGCTAACTGTTGGAAAAATGTTGCTAGTTCATCCCAAGGTAAAGCACATACTGCTAGTTTCACTTGCAAACAAGTTGTTAATGGGTCGGATGTCATTATTTCAATAACAGCACGTGCTGTTGGTAATGTCTGTTGCCGTTCCCATGTTAGTATGTATGAAAGACATTTTGTTGCTTCTGTTAGGTTACGGCGGTTGGGTAGTATGCTTTGAATAGTAGCACCTATTACGTCAGCAGAATTTTTATATGTTGTCAAGACTGCATTTATTGCTAGCGACGATTCTTCAAATAGTGATGAATTTATACGTTGTTGTAGAGTCGGGAATAGTATTTTTTCAGAGTCACTAATCGTTAAATCATAACAGCGTTGCAGTATTTCTGAACGTATTACTGGGTCAGGATGATTTAATAGTAATACTAGTAATTCTAAAAACTTTTTTTGTGCATTTTGTGACAGTTTATCAGTGGGAAGGCGCCCAACAACCTTTGCTATGGCTGTATCGCATGAAGTTGCGGCGCCTTTAAGTATAGGCCAAGTTGCGTCACGTTCTAAATGATTCCATAATGCACGTAGGAAGGCAACGCGCACGTCACGGTGTAAATTACGCTCATTCCAACTAAGCAATTCAATGTATGCTTCTTCTGAAGGTAGCTCACCTAATAAACGTACTACTTCCTTTGCTACAGTCACTTTATTTAAAGGAACTGCACGTAGGGTTTGTAATGCTTGGTTAGTAGGCATTTGTAAAAGCAAACTCCGCAGCGCATAAATAGCAATTCGCGCACGGTCATCATTCATTGCCTCAATAAGCACTGGAATACCATGAGGAGTATCTAAGTGTGGAAGTGCATATAATGCAGCATCGCGAACAGCTAGTTTAGAATTATTATGACTTGCTAATTCTAATAACCTTGTTGGTTGAACTGCTGGAAGTGCTGCTAGTTGCCTAATCACACGTAGTAAGGTTGGAATATCGCGGTCATCGTCTTGAGTAACTTCTTCAAGGGTTTTTTGGAAAATTTCTTGCTGTTGTGTAGTCCAGCGATAAAAACCATTTGTAAAAGGTAATATAAAACGAGTTTTGCCAGTACTGAAGCGACCGCTGTAAGCTTGTTGTCCTAAAAATGGTGTGATTAAATCTTGTCGGCGCCGATGTACAAAATCGTAGACTATATATTGAGTTATCCAACTTGGGTCTTGCTGTAATAGTTGGGGAATAAGTTCGTTTAACCCGTCTCGTCGATGTTCTGCGATTAAACTTAGTGCTTCGGATGCAATATAGTTATTTTTCGTATCATTTATTATACGCTCTAATATTTCCACTAAGCCATCGAACACTTTTAAACGGCGCCCGAAACTTCGTGCAGCAGCTACAATATTACTCTCACGTTCGCGCGTTTCCCAAGATTGTAATACAGGTAGAAGAGAAGGAGCTATTCGTGATACATCAGTATTTGATAGCTTATTACCTAAGTTGTAAAAACTAACTTGTCCTCTTTGCTGTACAAAGGTCGCTAGTTGTTGAGCAGACCAAGCTGGATGAAATGGTAAAATATTAATTACCAAACGTTCGGTTGCGGTAGCTGTAGCATTTGATAAGTCAGCAGCGTTCAGAGCATCAGCAATAATTTGACTTAAATCTTCGCTCATGTGAAAATGCCAGATACTTGGAGGCAAAGCTGCAAGTGCTGTAATCATGGCGCCGCGTATTGGGTCTTGTTCGTTACGTCTTTGCTTTACAATGTTGAGAATTTCTACAGTATTAGAACGATTGTAACGAGTTGCAAAAACAAGTGCGGAAAGTGCTAGTTTACGTAATTCCGGTTCTGGGTCACGAATGTACTCTTCAAGAAATGCGCGCGCATCCAACCAAGGTAAGAAAGCTGCATAAGGTATACGTTGAAATGGAAGAGTTATAAGTGCTGGTAAATTAAGATGATACTGTGCTTCTTGCTCGCGAATGTGACGAGGTAAATATGAGATAATTTTTGGTGTTAAACATCCTTTGTTATCTCGCCAGCTGTCTACGAAAGTGTTGTAGACAATTTCTCGCTGCTCTGGCGCCAGTAAAGGTAAGATATTTTGGCTGTTTATGGTGTTTTTACGTGTGGTTATGAGTCTAATAAGTTGCTGTGTTTCTAGTTTGTGAGCAACATTGTCAAAGTTGATATTAGCTTTATCATCGGAACTCAGAATTAACTCGGCAACTTCTTGAGGGCAATATATTAGAAGTGATTGTAAGTTTAATTTTGATATTGGAATGATTTGATATACTGCACGACAGATAGAAAGTGCTGTTTCTGGGAAAAGTTCTGAAAGTGTAGGTAAAACAGCATTTACTTGGGAAGCGAGTCTTGGGTCAAAGTCACTTTTATCTGAGGCTTGTTTTAGTAATAAATTACTAACTATTTGCGGGTGTAAGCGTGCTAGTAGGCGCCAGTCACTTATTCCATAAAGCTCAATAGCTGTTTCTATATGACGTTCTACAAGTTCAGTGGAAGCATATGGTAATAAACGACCAAATTGTGTATCTGTGTTAGTGATATTGTTGAGAAAGGTATCAATACAGTTACGACGATAACGCTTTAATAGTTCTTTGATTATGTAACGGCGTTGTTTGAATGTTGCAGTATTTAAAGCTATTTGGACTTGTGTGTCGTCGGCAATTTTAGCAACTAAGCGCATTGCTAAAGAACGTACTCCTTGTGAGGTGTCATTTAATGTACGTAGTATAAGAGCGCCGTCGTAACTTCCGTAACAAGATTGAAGTGCGAGGATGCGTGCGGAAAAGTCACCTTGTTCTAATGAGTTTAATGTTTGGGCGATTTCGGGGTTGGTGTTTGCTTGGCACCTAAGCTCTATTATTTGGCGTACTCTTTGTTGATATGTTTGTGGTTGTTGGGTCATTTTTATTTTCTTGTGGAATGGGCATCCTTGCCCGGTTCCTATCTTTGTTGAGGGGGGCGGGTTTAGATGTATAGTAATGAATGTGAAGGTTATAATATAACCCGCCCCTACGGTAATTCTTTCATTTCTATTTGGATTTGTTGGGCTATTTGTAATGCTTCGTTTAAAATTTGGGAATATTCTTGCGCTTGCAGATTTTCTTGTAATGTTTGGACGGCGCCTAAATTTGTTGCTAGTAGCTCTTTGTTGCGAGCGATGAATGCACGGTTTTTACGTAATATTCTTTCGGTTAAGAGCGCGGTAATTAAATTTGAGCGTGTTGTTTCTATTGTAGCGAATATGGTTTCTTTATTATTCAATGCTAAATTGGTGTTTCCAGCAGCTACGAGTTGCTCGTGAATTTCTATTGCTTTTATTCTTGCATTATATTTATCTACTTCTTCAAGAATACTATGCTGATGTTTTCTGAATAGGTTCCATTTGATTAGGTAGTACGCATAGCCCATTTCAAGTCCACTAGAGAGTAATAAAATTGGGATTAATGCAATAGATATACGTTTTGTCTTTAATGCTTTATGTGCCCATATATCCCCATGACTCAAACTGATGGCTTTTTGTAATTCTTGTTCTGTTATATAAAAATTACTTATATCTGTTTGCATAGTATAAATAGATATTAAGAGTCAAGTATTCAACTACACTCAGTGTGTCTTGACTTCCGGAAATTATAATTGGGTTTTGGTGAGGCAACAAGAAGTAGAAAAGGGTTGTGCGTAAATTAATACTGTCACAACCCAATATAATTAAAACCTCACAACGTACTGTGCTGATGCAAGTGTGAAAACTCATAAACCAAAGTTAATTCGCATGTCGCATCTTACAAAAGCTACACTTGTATCCGTATATTTTCCTGATTTTTTTATTTGAATGTGATGTTGGGTTACGCAAAGCCTCCACCCAACCTACGCTACTGTGCGTCGATATTGATAAACTTTGGGCAGGCGCCACCAAGGATACTGTGGATATTCGTGATGTTCTTCGTGGTAGCCGAAGTGATAGCAGGTAATGAATGATAACCATGCTGGGCGCCCAATAGTATGTGAACGATGCGGTTGTTTGTAACCGTTTGCTGGTTCACGATGTGGTTCAAAAGTACCAAAGTAAAATAATTGTAGTGAACTTAAAATGGGAGGAATAACCCAAAAATATCTCAAGTTTTCTTCTGGAATGTGAAGTGTACGAGTAATAACGTTGAAGATGACCATTAATATAATTATCTGGCGCCAACTCCAGTAGCGCTTCATGAAATACGAGTACCAAGCGAAAAAGTTTTTACGCTTACCATCATGAAAGTCTGGGTCTAACTCACTTGCTGGGTGTTTGTGGTGTTGATGATGTTTTTTTAGTAATTTTTTATATGATAAACAACCGTAAAGTATTAAGCATAGTGAACCAATAAAGTGATTGATTTTAACGTTGCTCGTTAAAACTGACCCATGCATAGCATCATGTGCCGTAATAAATAAACCTGTATAAATAAAGGTTTGCCACAAAATCGCAGCTACAAAAGTAAAAGGATTGAGTGTGTGTATATCTATAGATAATAAATAAACTAAGCTCACTGCCCAAATAATTATTATAGATACAGGGATTAACAATGATTTACATGTCAATGTTCCTGTGTCTGGAAGAGGTTCAATTTGGAAATTTGAATATTTTGTAGTTTCTAGCACGTGAACACCTAATTTAGCTGACGATAATTCATAAAATTTAGCCATAACACAACAAAATAATCACTGATTTAAAAATTAAAACAGTGATTAAAGTAACGTTGGATAATTGAATACAATGAAACTTATAAAAATTGTTTATTAATAAACTCGTATAGATTTTCGAGTTTTTATATACGCTGACGCATTTGCCACTTAATAAATATTAACATATATTCTGCATTTTGTTAAGAATTGTAACTCATGACATATAACCGAAATAAAAGGTACGGAAAACCGAACCTTATATAATACGCTGTTAGGAATAATAATTATTACTTATAGTAGTGATAATTGCGTTGCGGTTTGACTAACTACATAAGTGACAGGCGCCTTGCTTTTGCTGACTGTACCTTCTTTCTCGGCTCGATTCAACCAATCTTGCATTTGTGGTAGTCTTACATTTAGAGATTCAGCAAGGGTTTTTGCGTCTTTGGGTTGTTGTAAGTGACGAAGGATAACAGGTAGTACGACTTCGTATATGTCTTCAGTATTAGATGATTCTTGAGTAATAGATAAAAGTTCGTGTAAACAATTCCAAGGTTCTGCTGGAAAAGGTTTGGCGCCTTTGTTATATAATTCTTGATTACCTTCTGGCGCAGTATTATCTAACCTGACAAAAACGGGAATATCTTTGAATTTGGATAAAGCTTCTGTTGCACCTGCCCAAGTGCCACCTTTACCGACTGTGGAGTTTACTACAAGTGCATAGTCTGCTAAAGCATAAATATATTTATTTCGTCCCATCGCGTTGCCAGTATTAAAACCAGCTTCTGGGTCGTAGCTCGAAACTAACAGAAGTCTACCGTCTTTGATATCAGGACGGTACTTAGTATTTACTGCTGCTTTGACCAAACTATCTGCGAGTACACCAATAGCTGTTCCACCTGCGTTTAATGCACCTAACATGGCAGCTTGGTCTACTCCACGGGCGCCACCTGAAATTACTTGTATACTTTGGGCAGAGCAGGTTTGTGCGATTTTTTGTGTGTAATTCAATCCTTCTTCATCAATATCGCGAGAACCAACTATTGCTAGTCCCCCCATTGATAGTAGTTCGACATTGCCAACTCCATAAAGAATAGCAGGCGCCGATTGTTTGAGTTGCATTTTGAGACGTTTGGGATAATTTGCATCACTGCGTCCAAGTATCCAAAGTCCTTGATTCGTCCATTTTTCAACGGCTAAACTTAACATGGCGCCTCGCTGTAATAAAGTTAACAGCCTGTTAATATCAAGTTTGCCGTTGTAATTTGTTTGTAAATTTTCTTCTGTTGTTGGCGCCAGTAAATCTGCGGGACGCATTTGGTTTTCTCGTAACCATTCTGCCAAAGAGTTATATTCGCTTAGAGTTAGAGGTTGCGGTCGCTCAAGACGATTTTGTCCAAAGCTTCCACATAACAATAAAATAGCTTGAGTGTCTGGCGCCAACACATGATTGAACATAATCTTTAATTAATTTCCTTGACTTAATATATTTAGTGCTAACGCGACTGGAAAAACTGCTTTACTACCTGCGCTACGTAAAAGTGCCCCTATAACAGTGAAAGTCCAGCGAGAGTCAACCATGTCATCGACTAAGAAAACAGAACCATTTATACCATCCCAATAATCTACAGTAAAGGCGCCGTCTAAATTACGAGCTTGCTGAAAACTGTTGCTCATTTCTTTTTGTAACTTAGTTGGACGGATTTTTTGCACAACTGGCATAAATGGTAAATTTAAGCGTGCTGCTAAACGTTGAGCAAAATTTGGAACGAGTTGAGTATGATTTAATGAGGGAACACATGTTACCCAAGTTGGATAAGGTTGAAACGAAGAGCGTTTAATCATGTCTACAACGCCATTTACCAGTGCATCATCAAAATAATTATCCTTATATTTACCATGCTTGACTAACTCACCCCAGCCAGCATCACCCCATAAAGACAGCGCTTTTCCTGTTTCAACTTTTAAATCATCCTTAATTTTCCCAGAAAATCCGTAAATTGCAAACGCTTGAGAAATCCACATTTTACGGGGTTCAATAATTTGGTCGCTACGTCGTAAATATTGAATTGCTTGATTTACAAGTTCTAGCGAACAGGTTTGCGATAATAACGGTTTATCTAAGCATACAGCGCATTTGCCGCAATTAGTTGGATTTGGTTCGTCTAACTCAGTTGCGAGAAAAGTCATTAAGCACTGTTTGCTTTGCATATAGTCCCGCATTCTAGCTTGTTCAGTGCGCCGAATTTGCGTTAATTGCTCAATGCGCGCGGTATCTGGCTGATAATTTACAGAGGTAAGATACCATTTTAAATCTTGCTTAACGACTGGCGCCGGGGAATTAAGAGATAATAGCTTTAAAACTTTATCTATTTGTCCACGCGAAATATTAAGTTCTTGTTCTAATTGTGGTACAGAAAGACCATTTTCGGCTTGTTCGAGAGAGTCTAACACACTTTGGGTGTGAGCTTCGGGAGGAAAAGCTGTATTAATAAAATAGTTACTAATATCATCGTCCTCATTACCACTCAAAAGAATACCATAAGCTTTTTCGACTGCTCGACCTGCTCGTCCTACCTGCTGATAATAGTGTACAACCGAACCAGGACGCTGATAATGAATTACAAATCCTAAATCTGGTTTATCAAAACCCATACCTAAAGCAGTCGTTGCAACTAATGCTTTAATCTCGTTTCTGAGAAGTTGCTCTTCTAATTCTTCACGAAGCACGCTTTCTAATTCACTATGATAAGCCTTTGCGTTGATACCTTGAGATATTAACCAACCTGCAACTCGTTCTGCATCTCTAACAGTTAACGTGTATATAATACCACTTCCTGGTAAGTTCGGTACTTGCTCTACTAACCATGCCATTCTTTCTGCTGGACTAGGAAGATGAATATTTTGCAAATGCAAACTTTCTCTTGTTAAAGTGCCTGTTAATACTTGTAAGTTAGAACCTATTTGAGCAGTTATATCATTAACAACTCGATTATTAGCTGTAGCAGTTGTAGCTAAAACAGGTATATTTTGGGGAAGTGCTTGTAAAATTCTGACAATGCGCCGATAATCAGGTCGAAAGTCATGCCCCCAATCTGAGATACAATGAGCTTCATCAACTACAAATAAACCGATTCGTTGCGATATTGGTAAAAGGATTTGCTCTTTAAATTCATCGTTAGCCAGTCTTTCAGGAGAAATAAGTAAAATATCTACTTGCCCTGCTAACAATTGTTTTTTTACAACTTCCCAATCATGTTTATTACTAGAATTGATTGTAGCGGCTTTTACGCCAATACGTTGCGCTGCGGCTATTTGGTTTCGCATCAAAGCGAGTAGTGGTGATATTAAAAGAGTACATCCGGCACTGTTATCTCGCAGCAAACGAGTAGCTATAAAATAAACTATGCTTTTTCCCCAACCTGTACGCTGAACAACGAGTAAACGCGCTCTTGTATTAACTAGCTTTTCAATAGCTTCCCATTGTCCAGGACGAAAATTTGCGGTAGAGTCATTAAGGGCTTGACGTAGAAGTAATAATGCTTGTTTATTAAGATTTGTTGCCATATATGGTTAACACCCGGTTATTTCTCTGTTTTATCACTAGGTGTGAATGGCGCCGTTAAAGTTAATATTAAGTATTGATGAATAGTCTGTAGGGTGCGTGACGCTATGAAAAAATCTCACTCCAAGCAATAAGCCTAGTAGCGTCACGCACCGACGAGTGGTTGTGACAAAATGATAATGGTTAGTGACGCCACAAAGTATAGAATTAAAGTAATTAGCAACATTCATAACCTTATGAGTAATTGTAAATTATTCGTTGCGTTCTTACCCGCTGTGCGTGTTGAAAACCCCTATGCGGTGGGGCAGAAGTCCTCTTTAAGAGGACTAAGAAAAGTTAGTTATTTTTGTTACTCTATATTATCTCAAATTATACCTTTTATCTTAACCAGTAGTACTATAGCGCCAGTTTTGAAGAAGTTTGTTTTCTCTCAAACGAAGAAATGGCGCCTATACTGGGTAAAAGTTGAATGTTAGCTAGAAAGTAGGACTTAAGTCCTAAGAATAATTCAGGACTTGTGACTCATGCGCTCAACGACAATTTTTTTCTAGACTCATATTTTAGATGATGTACAAAAGATTTGTGACCACGTTGCTATTATCAATTATGGGTCACTAATTGCACAAGGCGCCATTGAAGAGGTAATGTCTGGCGGAAATGAGATAATTTATACGCTGATGAAGTGTTGGAAGAAATTGCACAACAGCGCTGGGTAACTTCGATTAATACCCAGATGGAACAAGAAAAATTAAAGTGGGAAATTGGTGTTACAGATGCAGACTGGGCAGAACACCAATTATTACGTATTGTTTTAAAAGACCCAAGTATCAAAGTCGTTCAATTTGGTGTCGTAAGTACCAAAACTTTTACATCAGGATAACGCTGGTGTATCACCTTGGTGGCCGAAACTCCGTCGATCACGGGCATTTGTATATCCATCAAACAAATATCAATATGGTTTTGAGACGTTACGTGTAACTTCTCTATAATGGACAGAGCTTGTTGACCGTTTTCTGCTTCTCCAACAACTTCTAAATCTGGTTGTGAGTCAAGCAGTCGCTTTATTCCCTGACAGATAATTGTTTGGTCTTCGACTATTAAAATGCGAATCATTCGATTTTATATTCCATTTTAGGTTTCGACGGCGCCGATGATTGGAAAGTTTTAATCTCAATACAAAGTCGATACAAACTCGATATACTCCTGCGTGAACTCAATTGGCGCCATAGTTTAATGAGTTTAGCAGAGGTCAAACCAACCTGCTTACACAAAAACTCATTTGACACTATATATATAGTCATGAAATTCGTATTACCAACATTTTCCTCATTCGCTTATACATTAGCTGCTTTATTACTGCTGGGTTTTTCGGTGCCGATGGTTACACCAATCTTCGCTTCTAATAACAAGAATGCTTGTGAATCAGCAGAAAATTTTCTAGACACAGAAAACTATCAACAGCAATGTCAAAAATACTTAGAAGCTGGGGTTGATAAAGCAACACAGGCAATTCGTTCCAATCCTAAAGCCGAAGAACCATACTATCAGCGTGGGAACACTTACCTGCTACTTGGGAATTATAAAGCAGCAGTAGCAGACTATACCGAAGTAATTAAGCTAAATACAGGTAGGTTTGGTTTTAGTCGTGCGGCTTACTCGAACAGGGCTAGAGCTTATGAAAAGTTAGGCGAAAAGCAGAAAGCAATCTCAGATTTAACTAAATTAATTGGGAATGATAGTAGTATTAATGTTGATGAGTATTTATCAAGGGCTAGACTTTATAGAGATTTGGGAAATAAAGAAAACGCTATTGCCGATTACAAAGTTGCTAACAGAATTTTACAGCAACAACTAAATGGGGTTTTCGGAAATGGTCATATGGATTCTGAGAAGCAAGAGATATTACAGGAAATTAGGAAAGAAGTGTCACAGATGGGTGTGTCACTCCCCGCACCAGACCTTACAACCCGTCTAACTTTACAAACAATCGCCAAAAAAGAAGTTGAGTTAGCTCTAGAGTCAGCGCGTTTTAAACCTCAACATCCAATAATTGAGCAATTTGATGCTCAACTTAAAGATTTATATAAGCGACTAGCCAACGCACAACCACAACCATATAAAGGAACAGCACAAAACTTGGTATCAAATGCTGCATATGAAAAATTGGAAGGTTTAGAGAAAGAGCGCGCGCAACTTTTAAAACAGTTTACTCCAGAGAATCCAGCAATTATATTTATTGATAGTCAAATAAATCAATTAAAAATATTGATTGATAATAATAAGTATGCTCCTACTTCAGATTCAAGCGATCAGCAAAGTCAATCACCGCAGGAATTAGAAGAAATGCGTCGTTGGGAAGCCAAGATGACGGAGGAATTATTCAAATACTGGTTTAAAGGTGTAGAAATGGCGCCAGCACAAGAAAAGTTTGCTCGTGCGGAACATGCTCGTTACCATCAAGAACTCAAGAAATTTGGTGCTGCGAATCGAGAGATGACTAATGGTTCTTTTAATTCCTGGCTAATGGGAGATGGTAAATACATATGGACTGGTACGAAGGCATTGGAATTTGAGGAAAAGTTCTTGAAACGCTTAGAAAGTAGCATGAGTCAAAAACAGGTTCAACAAGTTCGAGAAAGGTTGCATAGTATAAGACGTTCAGTAGAACTTGGTATTCCTGAACAAAGCTAAATATGAACGACCCTTCCCTTAAAAAGCTTGGGTGATTAAAAAATGGTACTACTGGTTTCGCTAACCAGTAGTACTCGTGGCGCCTGCCTTTATAGTACACATGTTTTGTATAATCATCTAAATTATCGGAGCTACAAGTATTCCCATGCGAGCATGAACGTAGTAGCATATTTACTAAACTATGTAGAAATGAGCAATAATTTTTCATATAAAGTTGGTGGGAGTTTAACAGAAGATGCTCCCAGTTATGTAGTGAGACAGGCAGACTCTGACCTTTATAATGAATTGGTAGTTGGGAACTTTTGTTATATTTTTAATTCCCGACAAATGGGTAAAACTAGCTTGCAAGTTCGTACTATCAAACGATTGCAAGCTGAAGGAATCGCTTGTACTACAATAGATGTTTCTGGACGTAGTGGTAAAGATATTAATCCAGAGCAGTGGTATGCAGGTATTGTCTATACATTGGTTGCTAATTTTAAAATAGCTAACCCTAGCGAATTTATTAGAACCTGGTGGAAAGAATACCGTGAACTATCTCCTCTGCAACGTTTGGATATATTTATCGAAGAAGTATTGTTAGAAGCTCTTAAAAGTAAAATCGTTATTTTTATTGATGAGATTGATAGTATTTTAAGCTTGAGTTTTCAGAGAGACGACTTTTTTGCCTGGATTAGAAGTTGTTATGAGAAGCGTAATTTAAATTCTGAATATAATCGCCTGACTTTTGTTATTATTGGAGTCGCAACACCTAGCGATTTAATAGAAGATAAAGTTAGAACACCTTTTAATATTGGTCGGGCAATTCAACTTGATGGCTTTAAAATACATGAAATTTCACCATTAGCGGAAGGTTTAACAGAAAAAGTTGAAGATACACAAGATATTTTACACGAAGTTTTAGCGTGGACTGGGGGACAACCCTTTCTGACACAGAAATTATGTGACTTGTTAGTTACTTCCCAAAATAGTAATTATACTTATATAGAAAATATTGTTAAGCAGAAAATTGTCGAAAACTGGGAATCACAAGACGAACCACCCCATTTAAAGACAATTAAAGATAGAATATTAATGAGCAAGCAAAATACAGGCGCCTTGCTTGGTTTATATCAAAATATTTTAAAATTAGGACAAATTGCTGCTGTAGATAGTCCAGAGCAAATAGAGTTACGTCTATCAGGACTAGTTGTAGAGCAAGAAGGATATTTAAGAGTTTATAACCGTATTTATGCAACAGTCTTTGATTTACATTGGGTAGAAAAAGCTTTAGGTAATTTAAGACCTTATTCAGAAGCATTATCAGCTTGGTTTGCTTCAAACTGTCAAGATAATTCTAGACTACTTCAAGGGTTAGCACTAGAAGAAGCAAAGAATTGGGCAGCTAATAAAAGCTTAACTGAACAAGATTATCAATTTTTAGCTGCTAGTCATGAATTAGAAAAGCAAGCAATAAGTACGGCACTAGCACTTCAAGAAGAAGAAAGTCGCATTTTGGCACAAGCTAATAATACTTTAACAACAGCACAACATCAAGCTAAACGACAAATCCGGATTGGCGCCGGAGTTTTTATTTGCTCTATAATTGGAGCAACTATTGCTTTTACCGGAGCAAGTAAACAACTACAAGAAACTCAAGAAGGCACAAAAATAGAACAAGCAGGAGTGGCAGCTATACGACAGTTTGAGACAAAGCAAATTGAATCTTTAGTCACAGCTATAGATGCAGGTCAAAGGTTAAAAGGACTTGTACAAGATAGACCTCTAGAAAAATACCCTGCAACTAGTCCACTTTTAGCATTGCAAACAATTACTGATAATATTCGCGAAGTCAAGCAATTTATGCCTCATCAAGAGTATCTTACAAGTCTAAACTGGAGCCATGATGGGAAGTATATTATTACCGCTTCTATGGATAATACTGCTCGCATTTGGGATTTATCGGGTAAGCTAATAACTGAACTAAAGGGTCATCAAGGAGGTGCTTATGATGCTAAGTTTAGCCCGGATGATAAGCATATTATCACTACTTCATGGAATGACAGAACAGTTCGTCTCTGGAATCGTGGGGGTAAACAATTAGCCATATTTAAACATCAAGGAAGCATAACAGGCGCCAGTTTTAGTCCGGATGGGAAACGTGTAATTACAACTGATGAAGAATCTGTAGAAAGCACGACTGATGGTAAAAATTATATAGGCAGTACCATTAATCACAAAACCGTACATGTCTGGGATTTATCTGGTAATTTATTACTACAACTTCAACATCAAAGTAGAGTTAATAGTGCTACTTTTAGTCCGGATAGTAAATATATTCTCACCGCTTCCAATGATAAAACAGCGCGCGTTTGGGATGCATCAGGTAAACTATTAGTAACACTACCTGGACACAAAACAGGTGTGAGAAGCGCTCATTGGAGTCCTGACGGCAAATATATTTTAACTCTCTCAGATAATGCATACCTCTGGGATATTTCAGGTAAGCAAATCAGAAAATTTCAAGTAAATAGCGAATGGGCGTTTGCAGATGCTGGTTTTAGTCCCGATAGTAAACGTATTTTTGTATCAAATAATAAGAAAACTCTCGTTTGGGATCTATCAGGTAGGCTAATCAGAGAAATAGAAAATCAGAAAGAATTAAATAGTGATGCAGAATTTAGTCCTGATGGTAAACGAATTTTTACAATCGATAACGCTATAAAAGTGTGGGATATTAGAGATAAAGCTTTCAAAGCATGGCACTTATCTGGTGATTTAATTACCACAATATCCGGAAGTCAGAGAAGTCCTCGTTGGAGTCCAGATGGAAAATATATCGTTACTTTTGGAGAAGATAGAACCGTTCGTCTTTGGGATTTATCCGATAGAATGCCAGCAACAGCAATCCTCAAGTCACAAGATATAATGACGGGGGTAAGTTGGAGTCCAGATAGTAAATATATCGCTACTCCAACTACGAGGTCTGTTTTAATTTGGGATAGATATGGTAAGCAGTTAGCAAAATTTATAGGACATTCCGATGTTGTTGCTAGCGCTAGTTTTAGCCCAAATGGAAAACGTATCATCACAGCATCAAATGATAAAACCGCGCGCGTTTGGGATACTTCCGGAAAACAGTTATTATTGCTTTCTGGAAATGACGATGGATTATTACATGCTGCTTTTAGTCCAGATGGCAAGTATATTCTAACCACAACAAGCAGCGATGTTAATATGCAAACTAAAATTTGGTCGGAGTCGGGTAAATTAATCGCTACATTCCAAGGCAGAGGTATTACTTGGAGTCCTAATAGTAAATATATTATGGCTATGTATAATTCTAACGGCAATAACTATTCTAGTTTGTGGGATATTTCAGGTAAAAAAATCATAGAATTTAAAGCAAGTAAAAATAGTTATTTCGGCGCCAGCTTTAGTGCAGATGGTGAGCGTATAGTTACAACAGAAGGAGAAACAGCAAGCATTTGGAACACCTCTGGTCAAAAATTATCAGAATTCAAAGCAAATAAAAAGATTTATAACGCTAGTTTTAGCCTAGATGGAACACGATTTATTACGGCTTCCCCAGATAATAAAATTATTATTTGGAATACTTCAGGTGAACAAATAATTGAAATACCGCATCCAGATACAGTTTCTTATGGCAAATTTAGCCCAGACGGTGAGCGCATTGTCACAGTGTCAAACGATAAAATTCGTATCTGGGATATATCAGGTAGACTACTGGCAGAGTATAAATATTTCTCTCAATTTGTATCGTTAGTCAATTTTAGCCCTGATGGTAAATATATTCTTGCCCAAATTTCCGCTCAATTTCCTGACGTGTTAATTTGGCGCCTTGATGAGTTAGATAGACTTTTAACGCGCGGGTGCGAATGGTTAAAAGATTATCTGAGTACTCAACCTCAAATAAGGGAAAGATTAAAGGTTTGTTCAGGTAAATAAACTTTTATAACTTGTAAGGTGGGCAGTGCCCATCCTACATATATTATTTTGTCTCTTCAACTAAATATTGACTCAGATTATATAATAATCGTTGGTGCCTTTCTGATGCAATTGGGCCAATTGACCTACTTATCATGTTCCGGTAGAGAACTGTTAAAAAAGTTAATCTAATAACAGACTCGCGAACTAACCCACTGGCTTGGAAATCATCATCACCAGGTGAAATTATTTCATCAAAATTAGAGGTATACTGTTTTAATTGTGTGCTAATACTACATACTAAAAAGTCCTAAAATTTTGGCATTTGTCTTAAAATAAGTACAGGACGATTTCTGATTTCTCCGTTCGCTTGTGGAATAGATGCTAAAATAATATTACCTTCTTTCATAATCAGGATTATGCTCTTTAATCAACTCTAAACTATATTCAGTTTCATCTTTCCCATGGCATTAATTTAAATTTTGAAGTGGCCAATTTCCCCAACTTTCTCTTTCTTCAATATCGCTTTCCAAAGACATAGGTATAACAAAAACTTTTGTTCCTTCAGGAATAGATACAGGCTCAAGTAATTCTATTTTACCGTCTTTCACAATTGCTAAATGTTTCAATGTCATAATGATATTTCTTTATTTTTCTATATTCTATCAGTTTTACATTAGTATTTGTGAGATATAAATACAAATCCGTGTAGAATTTGTAAAAAATTATATCCGTGTAGAGATCGGGTTAATACAGTCTCTACGAGAACGCAATTTTACGAATAATTTAAGACTGCTATAAAATTAATTACTTTCATCCCAGTCTGTCATAAAATCCCATTCATCATTTTCATTTACCAAAACTTCTACTTGCGGTGTAGCAACAGGCTCTTTTCCTTGAAGCAAACTTTCATAGGCGCCTGAGTCAACCCATTTTAATAGTTCAGATGCTCTCATTACAGCCCAAGGAAAAGTATATTCCATAAAGCTAAAAGTTTTGGCAAATTTGCTTAGATTATCTAGTTTGTCTAATTCAAAAGCACGAGCTTGTGTCACAAAATCATTGATTGTATCTTCATTTAAATAGTCAGATGGTAAACCACCCATTTTCATTAAAGTTTTAATAGCAACGTCTTTATCTTGACAAGCCAATAAACCCGCGCGGTCGGCGGTAAATTCTGACATTATCATCCAATTATATAATGCAATTTCTAAACCGTTTGCTGCTATGCCACCCATACCAAGCGTTGTGGCGCCTATTATATTTTTAATTACGGGCATAACTTTAGCCATTTGCTGATATGCCAAATATTTTCCTTTAATCAGAGCTAATTCGTGTCCAAATAGAAACATTAACTCATCATGGTTAAGCCATTCCATCCCTTCTAAGTTAATGCCAACTACTGGCTTTTCTACCCCTATGGCATAAGCTTGAATATGTCCAGTTCCACGAAAGACGTAAAGTTCTGGTATTGGTGTAACGTCCAAAACATTACAGGTTTCTATAAAAGCATTATAAAGGTCAGGGAAATTACGAGGTGTGACATTGAAGTCACCACCCATGACTTGCATATGCAGTAATTTGTCAATACCAAATTCGTTTACTTTTTTCAATAATGTGGGTAATACAGGGGTGCGTTCTAATGACACAAGTGCTTTACGGTCGGATGGATGTTCGTAAACTTGTGTTTTTAAGCCTGGAAATTGTTTTCTTACCATAATTTTAAAAGTAAATTTCCGGATTTTGGATAAACTAAAGTGAAGTTAAAGAAATAAAAAATATTATAGGGTATGTAGACCTTAGCTAACGGAGTGCAATGCTAAAAGCGCAAGAAATATTGGTAGAGCGGTATCAACTTCTTCATGTGCTAGGTGAAAGTGCGAGTCGTCAAGCTTGGTTAGCACAAGATTTGGTGAATCATGAGCAAGTTGTTGTTAAACTGCTGATAACTAGTGACCAGTTGCAGTGGGAGAATGTGCGACTGTTTGAACGCGAAGCAAAGGTACTACGACAATTAGAC
This sequence comes from Calothrix sp. FI2-JRJ7, assembly GCA_019359675.1. Lineage (GTDB taxonomy): Bacteria > Cyanobacteriota > Cyanobacteriia > Cyanobacteriales > Nostocaceae > Dulcicalothrix. Next base: position 57,361 of record JAHHGX010000012.1, on the reverse strand, counting down.
CATCCTCGTATTCCTCAATATTACGATGACTTTGTGCTTGAGCGCGATATTGTCTCTTTTGCTTTAGTTCAGGAATACATAGCAGCTAAGTCTCTTAAGGAATTACTTGCTTCGGGTAAGACTTTTAGCGAGACTGAAGTTAGGAAAATAGCCGTTGCTGTCCTAAAAATCCTGATTTATCTTCACACACTAAGTCCCCCTGTATTGCATCGCGATATCAAACCTAGCAATTTATTGTTCGATGAATCAAAAATTCAAAATCAAATATACTTAGTTGACTTTGGCGCCGTTCAAGACCGTGCTGCCACAGAAGGCGCCACTTTTACCGTCGTTGGTACTTATGGATATGCTCCGTTAGAACAGTTTGGTGGACGCGCGACACCTGCATCCGACCTCTACGCACTGGGAGCAACTTTGATACATTTAGCAACAGGCATTTCACCAGCCGATTTACCACAGTTTGACTCAAAAATGCAATTTGCTCATCTTACCAAACTCAACCCAGGATTTGTAAGGTGGTTACAGCTTCTTACCGAACCTAACTTAGAGAACCGTTTTCAAACAGCCTCAGCAGCATTAGAAGCACTCCAAATAAACCAGTCGGCAATAACTAGTGCGTACAAAGATGTTCCTTATAGTCCTATATCGGTAAGGAAATCATCAGATAAATTAGCAATTTATATCCCTAGTATAGATGAAAAAGCTATTGGATTAATACTTGGAGGAATTGGACTACCTCTTTGGGTATTGTTCTGGAAATATGTTACATCTAATATTACTTTCAGTATTGAAAATATTTCTATCTTATTTTGGGTTATTATCTGGCTAGTAATGAGTATTTTATTAGCAGCTTGGTGGATATTACCTAACGAGATTGAAAGTAATATTTATTTTGATAATCAAAACTTTGAAATTCAATGGAAACTATTTGGCATCACTGTTAAAAAGCAGCGCGGTAATGTTTTAGATATTAATAAAGTATATAGTTCTCAAATTAGTAGTAAAAATCAAAATCATAAGCAAATGTATGAAGTTATTTTATCTTTGGGGGTAGATGAGTATTATATTGGTAGGCTTAGACAGGGTTTAAGTCAAGAGGAAAGTCGTTACCTAGCTTCAGAAATTAGAGATTGGTTAGGAATTTAATAAGGGTTGTATAGGGGGTAGAATGTTAGAACCAGGACAAGTGATTGATAATCGTTATAGGTTACAAAAAAAATTAGGACAAGATACTAGTCGTCAGACTTGGTTGGCAACATTATTAGATTCTACAGAACAAGTTGTACTCAAACTTTTAGCTCTCAGTCCACAAATGCACTGGGATGAGCATAAATTATTTGAACGGGAAGCTGCTGTTTTAAAAAATCTGGAACATCCGCGTATTCCAAAATATAAAGATTATTTTACTATTGAAAATTTACCAGGTTCTAAATTTTCTTGGTTTGTGTTAGTACAAAGTTATATTCCCGGCGCCTCTTTACAAGAGCTACTCGACCAAGGAAAGCATTTTTCCGAATCACAAGTAGAAAAAATTGCAATTGAAATATTAACTATATTAGTTTACTTACACGAACTGACACCACCTGTTTTACATAGGGATATAAAACCGAGTAATTTAATTTTAGGAGAAGATGACCGAGTGTACCTAGTTGACTTCGGCGCCGTACAAGATAAAGCTGTTACAGAAGGTGTAACTTTTACTGTAGTGGGAACTTACGGTTACGTACCAATAGAGCAATTTGCCGGACGTGCAGAACCTGCATCAGATTTATACGCATTAGGCGCCACGTTAATTCATCTACTGACAGGAACGGCGCCTGCTAATTTGCCTTCTCGAAACTCGCGGATAGAATTTGCCAATTTTGTGAGCGTTAATTTGGGATTAATTAATTGGGTTGGAAAACTCACCGAACCTAATATTGCCGATAGAATTAGTACTGCAAAAGAAGCAATTGCTGCATTCAAAAATAAACAAACTCTTAGCCCTCCCATTACGACTAACAAACCAACAGGTAGTAAAATTAAAATTAAAAAATCAGCTAGTCAACTTGAAATAGAATTACCAAAACGTGGAGCGAAATCATTACGGTCATTCTATTTAATTGGCTTATGTATACCTTTTCTATGGCAAATTATTCAATTTATTAATTTTATGATAAATGGTAATACTTATGCATTTTGGTTTTACATATTTATTATTCCATCATTTATTATAACAATAATACCAATAATTATATTACCACCTTTTGGTAATACAGAATTATACTTTGACCGTGAAAACTTTGAAATTAAATGGAAATTATTCGGAATATACTACTGGCGAAAGCGTGCTAAAACAGCATTAATTCAAAAACTTTATAAAGAGCAGACAAAAGCAGCCTTGGCGCCTATGGGTATAACTATTGAATTAATCAAAGGTCAAAAATTTACCACCACTCCTTTATCAACAGTAGAACGTCACTGGCTAATAGATGAAATAGCAGACTGGTTAAAATTTTAACCCCTCCTCTGCGCTCTCTGTGACTCTGTGGTAAGGTGGGCATTGCCCACCATACAAATGTACGTTACGGATACAAACCTCTATCACTTAGCGCGCGTGCAACTCTACCAACACCCAAAGTATACGCTGCTAACCGTAAAGGAATCTGGCGCCTTTTTGCTTGTTGTGTAACTTGCTGATATGCCCGCACCATTAACTCTTCCATTTCGCGATTAACTCGTTCTTCATCCCAAAATAAATAAGATAAACCTTGTACCCATTCCAAATAGCTAACAACTACTCCCCCAGCATTTGCTAAAATATCTGGAAGTACTGTAACACCGCGCGCTTCGGCATATTTATTCGCTTCTAGCGTCACAGGTGCATTTGCTGCTTCGGCAATAATCTTCGCTTGAACTTGGTTAACATTATCTTCAGTAATTTGGTTTTCTAACGCTGCGGGTATTAATACATCGCATGGCAAAGTCAATAATTCAGCATTGCTTACAGATACCGCTTGCGGATAACCTACTAAACTTCTTTTATTATTCTTAGCATAAGCTTTGACCGCAGGAATATCTAAACCTATTTCTGAATATATTCCTCCTGCACCTGTAGAAACCGCAACAACTTTGGCGCCTTCTAAATGTAACAACTCTGCTGCGGCGCCACCAACATTGCCAAAACCTTGAATTACAACTTTAGCGCCTAATAAAGATTTACCCAAATCTTTTAAAGCTTCACGAACAACAATCATTACACCGCGTCCAGTTGCCATTTCTCTACCTAGCGAACCACCAATAGAAAGCGGTTTCCCTGTAACAATACCAGGTACAGCATGACCAACGTTTACCGAGTAAGTATCCATCATCCACGCCATTTCCCGCGCGGAAGTTCCCATATCAGGAGCAGGTATATCTACACTAGGACCAATATCTTTAACTAACTCACTAATAAAACGTCGCGTAATACGTTCGAGTTCATTGACACTAAATTTTTTCGGGTCAATAGCAATACCACCCTTGGCGCCACCATAAGGTATTCCCAGTAAAGCGCATTTCCAAGTCATTAACATTGCTAAAGCCGAAACTTCCCGTAAAGTTACTGCCGGATGATAACGAATACCACCTTTGTAAGGTCCCAAAATATCCGAATGCTGTACACGATGTCCTGCAAAAACTCTAATATCACCATTATCTAGTTTGATAGGAATCGATACAGTTATAACTTTACGCGGATTGCTGAGTATTTCTAAAATACCTTGGTCAAGCTTTAACTCTTTTGCTGCGGCATCGAGGTAGCTACAAGCTTGGTCGAACGGGCAAATGTGTGCCGGAGTGGGCGTTTCAACGGGCAACAGAGACGTTGATATCATATATTCCCCTAACCCTTTTATTGTGGCGAATGTCTATATATATCTCTCTATTATCGCGCTTTTATGAGCAAATATTGATTTTGTGTAAAATTCGTTACAGTTTTCAAATTTTGGATTTGATAAGCCGAGCCAGGAAACTATACAATCAAAAAACCAGAGATACATATATGAGCAAACACAGATACAAATGATACAACATATCTGTGTTTTTTATTCATTTCTTTATATTTTATTTATTGTATATATAGTTATTTAACATAAGGTTGCCAGTCAGCCACTGCAATACCCATAGAAGTTAGTCTTGGAACAATAAAAGCATTTCATCCATAAGGCGCCGACATTCCTTGTAACCCAATTACTAAGGGTGTTTCTTCCCTTGCTCGGTGTTCAGGTAAAAACATCGCTACCGGGAACCCGCTTAATTTCTTATCAAATTCGGCAATACCAGTAAAAGTAAAAGGGTCGTCAAACCAGTAACGATGACCATTGGCGCCGTCAAACGTAATTGCATCTGCCGCGTAAATTGCCATATATTATGTACAAATTAGTTTGTATTAAAAATGTACCTGTAGAGACGTTACATGTAACGTCTCTACATCCTTCTTCCTATTTTTTATATTCTTCTGATACCAGCATGGCTAAATCCTCATCTTCTTTTTCATATTCACCGATTGCGACTTTAGTAATATTCCAGACTGACAATAGCTGCTTTATAACATCAACTTCTTTATTTATCATAGAGGCATTTATTTCTTTATTTATATAGAGGCAGGCAGGGATGCCTGCTCCACAAGATTAAATAAAGACTGAGTTTACAAAGTTGCCATGTAAACCATATGGAACATGATGTTTGAGATGTAGTTTGGCAACGGTGCCAAGACTCAAGTCTTTCGCGTCTAAAATCACTATATCTGAACGGTGGTTTTCTGAGTCGTATATTAACCCTAATACCCAACCATCATCTTCACTTTCAGCGTTTGGACGTGGAACAAATACTGGTTCACCAGCAAAACCGCGTGGCGCCGCACTCCAAAGTTGTTTTTCTCCTGTTTCTAAGTCAACTTTGACAAATGCTTGTAGTGGTGCGTTTCCTGTTTGTCCATGTGCGGCGCCCATATATACATATCTGTATGGGCGCCCTATTTTGTCTGGATGCAAGCTAGGAAATTCGCAGCAACGAGGTTCGATGACTTCACGGTTTACAGTGTTGGTTTTTAAGTTGAGGTGGAAACGCCATAGTTGACCCGGTTTGAGCGCATCAAAGTCAACTTGACGAAAATCACTTTCGGGTTCTACTTCAGGTAATGATTCATAGCATATTGAGTCAACTATGATTTCATCACCTTGTTCAAATGCATTTGAGTGGTGGAATACAAAACCCGATTGAATTTCTAAAGTTTGCATCTCCCTTTTTTTGGGGTCGCGAGAAATGATGATAGCGCGCGTTGGTTGATTTGGTTCAAATTTAATGCATTCACCTGCACCCCGCATTCCTAAAGCAAAGGGTATTGGATTAAATGCAACGGGGTTTTGAAAGAATATACAATAGTTTTCTGTAATGGCAAAATCGTGAATAAAGCAGAAGCCTGGTACGCTATGCGCGTGTTTTCTGATGATTTTGCCTGTGGTGTCTAGCTCAAATACTGTAATTGTGGTGGAAAGTCCCGGTTTGATGGAGAAATTTACCATACATGGGGCGCCACCGTCCATTGCACAACTTGGGTCAAAGTGTGGATGTGCGGCAAAAGCTTCACCTTCTGATAGAACACCGTTGAAGTATTCTCTTCCTAATGTTTCTAAAGTTGCTGGGTCAAGAAGGTGTGGTTCTGCTGCTTCCCATAGTGCGAGTAATTTACCACCCCAGTAAATTACATTTGTGTTGGCAATGTTTTTTAGCTTGAAGTCAAATATATTTGCTAGCCATCCACCGGGTTTTTGTGTTCCAAAAACTCCCCGATAAAGAAGCTTGCCCGCTTTTTGTTCTTTTACATATCCTTCGGTACGCACAAAACGGTTACTGTAATGCGCGCGTCCGTCTTTGAAAGTGATTCTACTTATCATTCCATCACCATCGAAGGGGTGGTGGATTCTTTGCCCGTTGACTTCAAATAAACCGGGGCCGTTTTTAAATAATGTTCCCTGTAGTGAGTGAGGAATTTCTCCTTCTATATTATCTATCCAGTAATCATTCTCTTCTTTGAGTGATTGATATCCTCCTTGCCAATCGTCACGGAGGTAGGATGGTTCTGGTATTGTTGTTGCGTGTTCGTAAAGTTGAAAACCTTGCATGTGAGTAATTTTAGTTTTTATAAGATTTCGTGGGGGCGGGTTTACAAAGCCTTGGGTTTGTATTGTATATCTCGGTTAACCCGCCCTTACAGAGCCTTGGGTTGTGTTGTATATCTTGGTTAACCCGCTCTTACTACTTCAGGTGTAGACGGCGCCACCCCAACGCTTTGACTTTCTGCCGCAGGTAGCCAATTTAAAAAGGGTAACGGTAGCAGAGTACTTAAATTAGTAATCAATACTAGTAATGGTAAGTTATCAAAATTACTTTCTGTGATTCCCATCGCGTGCATTAACACGGCACCGAATTCATAAGAGAGTAATCCTGCTAAGTTATTTACAGACATTAATAATGCAAAGAAAGTAGCTTCTATACCAGGAGGACATAACCTTGCTGCAAGTACCAACAATGGCATGTAAGCTATTTGCCCCATTACTGTTAGCACTAAACTATCACCCAAACTAAACCAGTGGTCATCAATGCCCAACGCACGGTTGGCATGAGTTACCAGCAGTAACATTGTCATCCCAAGCATCGTTGATAAAACAATAGTCCAACCAAAGATGACGCGGAAAGGAACGGTTTTTAAGTAGCGCTGAAATATCCATACACCTACTAACGATGCAAGACTTGTAACTAAACGCACTCTCCCTAAAAATTCGGGTTCAAAGTGAAGTTCGTTAGTAGTAAAGAAGAAAAATGCAGAATCTGCTGATGGTGTACCTTGCCAAAGAAATATAAATACTGTAGGTAGCCAGATTCTTTTCTGCGTAAGTGCCTTACGCAATAGTATAAATTGATGCTTGACATCAATTATATCGTCCTCTGGCTGGTTTTTTATGCTTTCTTTGCTAACAGGAGATTCAGCAATTAACCATGCTACACAAGAAACAATAAGCGGGAATGAAGCGGTAATCCAAAAAATCGTGCGCGTTGTCAAATGTTGTAAAAGCATTCCACTAAAGTAAGCGGTGACTAATCCTCCCACTGCTGAGGCGCCCCAACACAAAGATTGTAACGAACCTGCATCTGCTTGTGACTCACCGCGCGCACGCTCTACAACTAGCGAGTCAACGATTACATCACTAACAGCAACCGAGAGTGAACCAAGTGCTATGGCAGCAGTAGCCGCTATTTGAGTGTGAACAATTGTTGCTAACCACACCCAAGACATTGCCCCTACTAACCCCGAAAGTATTAGGTATGGACGGCGCCGATAGCCAAATATCGGTAAACCATCAGAAAGAAAGCCAAATAAAGGTTTGATTATCCAAGGTAAGGCAACAATACCCATAAGTGCTGAAACCTGCGCCGGACTAAGCCGCAGTTCATCTTTGAGAAAGAAGCTGACGGCAAGGCGCGCCAACCCCAAGATACCTTGGACAAAGTAGACAGTTAAAATCGCGATTAACTCAGCACTTGGTTCGTTGCCGAAGAAAATCTTTTCCTTAACTGAGTCTTTGACCTTGGACAAACCAGAGGGGGAAATCAGCATTGATAACATTCATTAAGAATTGTGACTTTTCTATCATATCTAGTTTTTCCATCTAACAGTACTGGCTCACAAATATGTTAAGGAATTTAAATTTATTAGGCTAAAAGCAAAATTTTGCTACATTGAAGCGAATATTGTACTAAACCAAGAAAGTTATCCTTCTTGAGACTGAATTTTGAGGATAGATGATTTAAGAACTGGCGCCGCCTTAATTCGGGAACGATACCCAGGAAAGCCAGTTGGCAAAAGCAACGTTGCAATTGCTGAATTATAAATTGAGGGAGATGTATCATTTTGTGCTGGTGCGACATCCAAGGGTGGTAACAAAAGTCCTATTCCCAAAATACCGAAGCCAAAATCAGCAGGAGGACAGTTTGAACCCGCTATTGACTCTCGAACACAACGAGTTATGGATACCGATGCCGAGTATAAGGTGATATCAGAAATTGCTAATACTTTAGAGATGTTTTACCATCTTCAAGTAGAGGGTAAACTTTACCTTTATACAGAGTTTCAACCGTGTGAAAGTTGTAGTACCGTTTTGCGGCAGTTCGAGAATAAGTTTCCGCAAATAACTATACAAGTTTTTTGGGACTACCCATTCCCACCTGAATTCTAAAGATATAGAGGTTCAAATTAAGCTTATGACTTTGGAATTGAGCAGTTTTGAAAAAAAACAATTTTTATACAATATGCCTGACTCCTTCCAACGTGTAATCAAAAAAGTCTGGTGCCAACACTATGAAGAGCTTTACGAACCAGAAACAGAGAAAATAACTTCACTCTCACATGCCATAGATGAAATTCTGGAAATATATAAAGATAATAATCAAACCTTAACTCACCTTCGTTATGTCTGGATGGCATTAATACTAGCTTTAGTAGTAGAGCCAACTGTCAAGTATTATCAACCAAGTTGTTCAATTCATGAAAAGACAATTAAGCGGATAAATTTATGGATATTAAAAATTTCTGAAAATATATTAAATTTAAACCAAGAATCTACTGAGTCTATTAACTTTAATTATCAAGATGAAAGTGATAGTATAATCGGAGATATCAAAAAAAATTATAATTTTTACGGTAGTAAATTAACAAGCTTTCAAATTTGGCAGGAAGCTCTGGATGTTTATAGTAATGCAATTAAAACACTTGATTTTAATGAGTCATTAGAAGCTTTGATAGAAATTGTAGATGATTGTCTAGAAGGCTATGCAATGTTTCCTGGCTCACAAGGAAGACGTAAATTATTTGATTGGTGGCTACTCGAAGCTATTCCAGCAGCTTGGTATTTACTACCTCCTAATTCTATTTATGCAATAGATATTTTAGAAAATAGAGAAACTTTTGTAATTAATCAAATGGAAAAACTTAAGAGTATTAGCTCCACCATATGTCAATTTTATCAAAATCTGAATTATTAACGCTATTGTCTAGTTCGCGTGGCAACCATTTAAGTATTAATCCGGTGTCCGAAGCGCGCGTTGGCTGGAATGAAGCTTTTACTCAAATGGCTGATCAAAAAGATGACATTTTACTTGATGATTGTGATACTACCAGTTGGGATAAGGCTGAGTGGAAATGATAGTGCGATTTTTGCTCTCATAGTTTGTCAGAATAGAATATAAGTATAAACCTTATTTTTGTAAAAAATTATGTTAAGTAATGTAGTAACGCGGCGCTTTACTCTGGATGAATATCATCATTTAATCGAAATTGGCTTTTTTCATGAAGACGAACGTGTCGAACTTATTCGTGGGGAACTAGTACGGATGGCAGCAAAAGGAAAACCACATACAGTTTGTTGTAGTAATTTAATTCGAGAATTGGCGCCATTAGTTGCTAGTAAAGCTGAGTTACGATGCCAAGACCCTATTACTCTACCTGACTCTAGCGAGCCTGAACCTGATTTTGCTATTGCCCGTTTAGCACCAGATCATTACTTATCCGCACACCCTACACCAGAAGACGTATTTCTAGTGGTTGAAATAGCTGATTCATCTTTGGATTATGACCGTGATGTAAAAATGCCTTTGTATGCTGAAGCTGGAATACCTCATTATTGGATATTCAATGTCGTTGCAAATCAATTAGAAGCATACAGCGAACCTTACCAAGATTCCCAAGGTAATTTTGGTTATCGTTTTAAACGCATTTTCCTGGCAAACCAATCAGTTGACTTGCCACTAGCGTCTTCTTCTCTCGATTTATCTTCTATTTTTCCTTAATTGTGATATCACGTCAGAATTTTTAAGATGCTACCCTGCGAGAAAACTGCGTTAACGTTCCTCAGCATGACATATTAAGATGCTACCCTGCGGGAAAACTGCGTTAACGTTCCTCAGTATGACAAACCAAAAATTATCCCGCTATTGCCTCTTGACTTAATAGCTGGTCGAGTTGACCTTGAGTATCTAGCTTATACATATCATCACATCCGCCGATGTGTTGATTGTTTACAAAAATTTGCGGGACACTCCGGCGCCCATTTGCTCGTTCTGCCATTAATGCGCGTTTTTCTTCCGAACCGTCTATTTTATACTCCGTAAATTCCACTCCTTTCCACCACAGCAGCATTTTGGCGCGTATACAATAAGGACAGGTTTGCCAGGTGTAAATTTCAACATTTGCTTTTATTTTTTCAGGATGGCGCCCAAGAAGTGAATTTATCAAATTTTGCATAACAACAGTATAAACACTTACGTCCTAAGTTTAAAAATTACAATTGAAATTAATGGTGCCGAAACGCCTACATTTAATTATAAGTTAAAATGCTTATAAAGCTTTAATGCTTGTAAAATAATAAAAAATAATTATCTTAGATTCTCTAATCATAGAGATTTCTATAATGTAAAAACAAGGAAACTTGGAAAAAGCTTGTAAGTGTAAGGTAAAAATAACTACAATGATAAATGATAGAACAAATGTTTTTTGACGTAAACGTTGTTTGTTAAGCGAAGAAAAGCAGTAAAAATTAATCAAGTCAGGGCAAAGACTAGTTTATTGTAGTATCCGCCCTTTGGTAGACTTGGAAACGGCTGTTGCAAACACCGCGAATTCAAGCAATTGAGAGGGCAGACTCTGTGGAAAATACTCTTGGGTTAGAGATTATCGAAGTAGTTGAGCAAGCGGCTATCGCTTCCTCACGCTGGATGGGTAAGGGTGAAAAGAATACTGCTGACCAAGTAGCAGTAGAAGCAATGCGTGAACGTATGAACAAAATTTACATGCGTGGACGCATTGTAATTGGGGAAGGAGAACGCGACGAGGCGCCGATGCTTTATATCGGTGAGGAAGTCGGTATTTGTACTCGTGCAGATGCAAAAGATTTCTGTAACCCTGATGAACTAGTTGAGATTGACATCGCCGTTGACCCATGTGAAGGTACTAACCTTGTTGCCTATGGTCAAAATGGCTCGATGGCTGTATTGGCAATCTCAGAAAAAGGCGGTTTGTTTGCTGCTCCTGACTTTTATATGAAGAAGTTGGCTGCACCTCCTCAAGCAAAAGGTCATGTAGATATCAATAAGTCTGCCACCCAAAACCTTAAAATCCTATCTGAATGTTTGAACCGTTCGGTCGAGGAATTAGTAGTGGTTGTTATGGACCGTCCGCGTCACAAAGAATTAATCCAGGAAATTCGTACAGCTGGCGCCAGAGTTCGACTCATCAGCGATGGTGACGTTTCTGCTGCTATTTCCTGCGGTTTCGCTGGAACGAACATCCACGCGCTTATGGGTATTGGTGCGGCGCCTGAAGGTGTAATTTCCGCTGCTGCAATGCGTTGCCTAGGTGGACACTTCCAAGGACAGTTAATTTATGACCCAGAAGTTGTTCAAACTGGTTTAATTGGCGAAAGCAGAGAAGGCAACCTTGCCCGACTCAATGAGATGGGTATCACTGATGCTGACAGAGTTTACGATACTAACGAGTTGGCTTCGGGTCAAAACGTATTGTTTGCCGCTTGCGGTATTACTCCTGGAGTCTTAATGGAAGGTGTTCGCTTCTTCCACGGTGGTGCTAGAACTCAAAGCTTAGTAATTTCCAGCCAGTCGAAAACGGCTCGCTTTGTCGATACCATCCACATGTTTGATAACCCACAGACAATTCAACTGCACTAAAACGTCAGGAGTCAGGAGAAGCGTAATCAGGACTCCTGACTCCTGACCTCTCTTACAAAACATTGTTACAAATTACGATTTAGCAGATGAATATAGCAGTAGTAGGCTTAAGCCATAAAACCGCGACCGTTGAAGTCCGGGAAAAATTAAGTATTCCAGAACCACAGGTTGAAAGCGCTATCGCCCAACTTCTTAATTACCCTCATGTTGAAGAAGTTGCTATTCTCAGTACCTGTAACCGTCTGGAAATTTATATTACAGCGAGTGAAACCGAACTCGGTATTCGCGAAGTTGTTCAGTTTCTTAGCGAACATAGCAAGTTACCCATGACAGTCTTACGTCCTCACTTGTTTATGCTGCTCCATGAAGATGCTGTTATGCACTTGATGCGTGTTGCTGGTGGGTTAGACAGCTTAGTTCTTGGTGAAGGTCAAATTCTTGCACAAGTTAAAAATAGTTATAAACTTGGGCAGCAATATGATGGTATAAAAACAATTTTGAATCGATTATTTAAACATTCAATTTCAGCCGGCAAACGGGTACGCTCTGAAACGTCTATTGGTACTGGCGCCGTTTCTATTAGTTCGGCAGCAGTCGAATTGGCCCATATCAAAGCCGAAGACCTTAGTATGTGCCGTGTCGCTATTCTTGGCGCCGGAAAAATGTCAAAGTTACTTGTACAACACTTAGTAGCTAAAGGTGTTGCAGAAATTTCTATTGTTAATCGTTCGATGGCACGGGCAACTGAGTTAGCACAACAGTTCCCAGGACAACCTATTAAAACTCACCTACTCGCCGATATGATGTCAGTAATTGCAGAGAGCGATATGGTATTTACAAGCACGTCAGCTACCGAACCAATACTCGACCGTGCCAAGTTAGAAATGGTCTTAGAACCAAATCGTCGTTTGATGCTATTTGATATATCAGTTCCACGTAACGTCCATGTCGATGTTAACGAACTCACATATGTTCAAGCATTTAACGTTGATGATTTAAAAGCAGTCGTGGCGCAAAACCAAGAAAGTCGTCGTAAAATGGCACAAGAAGCCGAAGGTTTACTAGAACAAGAATCTGAAGCTTTTGATATTTGGTGGCGCAGTTTAGAGACAGTTAGCACAATTAGCTGCTTGCGTTCAAAAATTGAATCTATCCGTGAACAAGAACTAGAAAAAGCTCTATCACGTCTAGGTTCAGAATTTGGCGATAAACACCAAGAAATTATTGAAGCTTTAACACGCGGTATCGTTAACAAAATTTTACATGACCCAATGGTACAGTTACGCGCCCAACAAGATGTTGAAGCACGCCGAAAATGTATGCAAACACTGCAAATGCTTTTTAACCTTGATGTTGAAGAACAATTTAGTTAAGAGTTAGAAGTTAGGAGTTAGCAGTTAATAAGGTTAATAAGTTAAGAGTTTGGTTATAAAATAAGGCTATTACTTTTAGCTTACAACTTGTATAGACCTGATTTCGTTGCGTTCCTATACTCATAACTCATAACTCCTAACTTTTAAAGCATGTTTCGCCGATTGTGGAAGCGTCCTTATCTCTATATAATACTGCTGGCAAGTGTCTGGATATGTTTTGACTTGATATCACACTTGTCAGCAGATATATTATGGTTTCGCGAAGTCGGATATTCAGAAGTTTTTTGGTTACGCTTCAACACACAATTATTATTGTGGTGTGCTGGATTTTTTATTGCGGCAACTTTTTTGATTTTTAATTTAATCATCGCCAAACGCATCAGGTATAAAGAAAAGCAAATTAATAACCAAAAAACGTCAACGCTTAAATTACGCTTTCTTTTGCCTGTAGTAATTTGTTTAAGTCTTTGTATTGCAATTACATGTACTTTCACTGGAATTCAAATCCTTAAAATTTGGCAGCCAAACTGGGAAATACCAAAGGAAATTCTAGTATTTTTTCCTACCTTTAAGTTAGCAAAACTTTCAGTATCTTCCCTACAAGTCTCTTTAGTTGCTGCAATAACTCTACTTGTTCTAATTTTTCACTATCCTTCATTGACTGTTTTAGGATTACTTCAAAGCTTATTTTTAGCTTTTCTATTCCTGGCGAACTGGGATAGGTTTTTAGAGTTTTTTCACTTAACCCGTTTTAATTCAAACGAACCACTTTTTCTTAAAGATATTAGTACTTATATTTTTTCATTGCCTATTTGGCAACTTTTAGAATCCTACTTATTAGGAATATTTTTATATAATATTAGCGCAGTATCACTTATTTACCTACGTTCGGCATCGAGTTTAAGTGAGGGTCGTTTTCCTGGTTTTTCTTTACCACAACGCTTGCATCTTAATGTTTTAGCCTCTTTACTTATGTTTGGAGTCGCGTTACGGTACTGGTTATTGCGCTACTCGCTGCTTTTTGAGAAACATCAAGTCAACTTCGGCGCCAGCTACACAGACGTTAATATTAAACTACCAACCTACACTATATTGACTTGGTCAGCTTTTTTGATTGGAGTATATTTATTTATAATTGCTTTGCTGTTGTACCAAGTTTTACAAAGACTCAAAAGACAAAACCACTTCATACATCTGTCTTTCACGAATAAAATAATTACGCCAATCCCACCTCATATAGTTTATACGGTCAGTGTATTTGCTGTAATTGCAATCTTAAGTGGGGAATTTATACCAATAATTGCACAACGCTTGTTAGTTCAACCAAATGAGTTAGTGAAAGAACGTCCTTACATCGAACGAACCATTGCCTTAACGCGACAAGCATTTAACTTAGATGATATTGAAGAACAAACTTTTGATCCACAAGGTAAGTTAAGTGCTGCTGACTTAAAAGAAAATTACTTAACAATTCGTAATATTAGACTGTGGGATAGTAATCCTTTATTAGAAGCAAATCGTCAATTACAGCAAATACGACCTTACTACAAATTTTATAGCGCCGATATTGACCGTTACACGCTAAGAGCAGAAGAAAAATTAAAAGGTGAAAAGCAACAAACAATTATTGCTGGACGCGAATTAGATTCAAATGCACTACCCGAACAAGCAAAAACTTGGATAAATCAACATCTAATTTATACACATGGCTATGGTTTTACTCTTAGTCCTGTAAATACCGTGGGTCCTGGTGGTTTACCAGAGTACTATGTTAAAGATATTGGTGTTGAGTCAGGAAACCGACAAGGTTCTTTACAGTTATCAGATGAAAACATTCGAGTTAGTATACCGATTGGGAAACCACGTATTTATTACGGTGAAATCACTAATAATTATGTGATGACGGGCACTAAGACCAAAGAGTTGGATTATTCAAGTGGTAACGATAATATTTATAATGCCTACAATGGACGTGGAGGAATACTTCTTAATCAACTTTGGCGCCGACTAATATTTGCCCAGTATCTTAAAGATTGGCAAATGCTCCTTACTCGTAATTTCACACCGCAAACAAAATTACTATTTCGCCGCAATATTATGCAGCGGGTACAGGAAATTGCCCCATTCTTACACTACGATAGCGATTCCTACCTAGTTGCAGCTGATGGTGGCGCCACTACTGTTACGAACGAGAAAATTCATCTTTACTGGATTATCGATGCTTACACTACAAGCAACAGCTATCCATACTCTGACCCAGGTAAACATCAATTTAACTATATCCGTAACTCTGTCAAAGTTATAGTTGATACCTACAACGGAAGTGTAAATTTCTACGTAGCTGATAAAAGCGACCCAATTATTACAACACTTACTAAAATCTTTCCAAGCTTGTTTAAACCTCTTGACGCTATTCCCAAACAACTTGCAAGCCATTTACGCTACCCAGTAGACTTATTCAACGTTCAAACCGAACGTTTACTGACTTACCACATGACCGACCCGCAGGTTTTCTATAACCGCGAGGACTTATGGCAAATACCTAACGAGATTTATGGTACAAAACCTCGCAAAGTTGAACCTTACTATTTAATTACCAAACTACCAACTGCTCAAAGCGAAGAATTTATTTTATTGCTTCCATTTACCCCTACTCAACGTCCAAATTTAATCGCTTGGTTAGCTGCACGCTCGGATGGCAACGAGTACGGCAAATTACTTTTATATAAATTTCCCAAACAGCAGCTTGTTTATGGACAAGAACAAATCGACGCATTAATCAATCAAGACCCCGTTATTTCCCAGCAGATTACTTTATGGAATCGTGAGGGGTCACGGGTTATTCAAGGCAATTTACTTATAATTCCTATAGAACAATCTCTACTTTACGTCGAACCGATTTATCTCGAAGCCGAACAAAACAGCGTTCCAACTTTAGTTAGAGTTGTTGTTGCCTATCAAGACCGCATTGTGATGGCGCCAACTTTAGATGATGCGCTCACAGCAGCTTTCCAACCCACTAAACCCACAACTCCTGCAATTGTCCGTCCCGTACAGTAAAGAAACCGGGTTTCTTATGGGCGCCTCATGACAAATTCTATTTTGATGCACATGAATATAGTTTCTCTAATCATTGCATGGCTGATGCCTTAACACCTAACTTGAGATAGATTTTTCTATTGATTTGGCGACTCAATTATTTGTTTAGTTTTAATTTTCTAATGGTGTAATTAGAAAATACTTATATTTAGCTTCACATTCTCCTCTACCGAAGCGTCATATTTTGTAGCTTTTGACAAGTTTTACATATACAAATGTAAAGAACTACTTAAGAAAGTAAATTTTCCTTGGCAAAAGACTAGAGAATGAAAAATTGACTGCAAAAAATCAAACAGGCACAAATGAATGCTGTGTGAAAGGAGGGCAGCACAATAGTTAGATTCATCTCTAATTAGATGAGTATCGAATCAATTATAGCAAAGTATGAAAAATGAGCAATTTAAAATTTTGCTGCGCTTTTTTAAAGCGTTAGCCGATGAAAGCAGATTAAAAATTGTAGGTATTTTGGCTTCGCAAGAATGTAGTGTGGAGGAATTGGCAGCACTACTGCAACTTAAAGAGCCAACAGTATCTCACCATTTAGCTAAATTAAAAGAGTTACATTTGGTTAGTATGCGCCCAGAAGGAAATGCTCATTTATATCAGTTAGATAGTGAGGCATTACAAAACTTGAGTAAAGAAATTTTTACACCAGAGAAAATGGCTTCTTTGGTTGAAGGTGTTAGTACACAAGCATGGGAAAACAAAGTACTAAAAACTTATATAGAAGGAGATTTTCAAAACCCTGAAGCTGTACAACATCTGAAAGAAATTCCTGCAAGTCGAAAAAAACGCTTGGTGGTTCTCAAATGGTTAGTAGAAAAATTTGAAGTGGGAGTAAAATATCCTGAACGTAATGTTAATGAAATAATTAAGCGTTATCATCCTGATTTTGCCACTTTGCGGCGCGAATTAGTGGGGTACCAACTGTTGATGCGTGAACAGGCAGTTTATTGTCGTCTGGATAAAGACAACTGATTCCCCACCCCTGCAAACCCAACTTCTCAAACGAAGTTGGGTTTACATACAAAATTACTACTATAATTATTATTTTTTGCGCTAATAACTTTTATAACTTTTATATACTTCGGCGCCAAACACGGTTCAGTGATAAAAACTTGATAAAAAATATACCTTTGTATACAGGAATATTAGTGGCATATATGATATAGGATTCGTGATTTGTTTGCCATATCAATGTTTAAGCGTATGTATAAGTCGGTTACTTACTATTTGGTAGTTATTTTATATACCATGCCTGGATTAGAAAACTTGCGTATATAGAGTCATGTATTGGTAACTTATTACAAACGGAAATAAGTATTTACTGGTATCACTAACAGCAACTATGTAAACAATTTACAAAGGATTCATAAAATTCATCAAATTTATACAAACAATGGTTTAATAAGAAATTAATTTGAAATGAGTAAGTTAGCAAAATTTACTTCCCTAGCTTCCGTAGTTCAGTACATAGTGACTACAGAGGTGTTGAATGGCTGTTCAGTTAGGGTGCAGTTTTAGAAATAACAATTTCAATCATGTAAACTCGATACCAGTAGATTTTCGATATGCTCAAAAAAATTTTATTGCCAACCGTTGTAATTTCAGGTACATTGTTGACTGGTTTTGGTGCCCTATTATTTACGCAAGGTTCCAAACCAGTGCAAGTTCAACTTGAAAACCGACAAGTCTTTGATGGTAGACTCAAAGATATTATTTCGCCCCAGCTAGGAGCTTTACTAACCATAGGGGTAACAGTGACAACTGCATCAATGTTAGCTTGGAGCCACTTTGCGAAAGAGTCATCTAAGTTAGAGAAGCGAGTATCTGAGCTTAAAACGGAAATATCTAATAAAGATGCTCAAATCAGCGAACTTAAAGTGGCGCCTTCGAGTCCAATGCTATCTTCGCTCTCATCGTTTCTAGAAGGAGAGCATGTAACATCCGAGATAGCAAAACCAAAAATCAAACAAACTATAGAAACTTTACCAGTTCCAACCCCAGAACCTGTCGTAACTGTCCGACGACCTGCAACAAAGCCGCTTATAACCCCCATATCTTCTATGAAGTATGAGGTTATAACAACAACTCAGCCATCTGTACAAACTGCAACTAGTGGTTTTCCTTCGGCACAGTCAGTTCAAAGCTACATTCAGCGGAATCCTGAAGTATCTGTCAAGTAATTAGTGCCTATATGTCACTAGTTACAATAAAACGCCAATCACTATTATTCATTCCATGACTCACAACACTTGCACTGGCGCCTGGATATATATCAAAACATCCTAATGCCTGTGCAAGTTCATCATCACTAGGTACACAAAACATATGAGTATACCCTGGTATAACTTCTGCTGTGCCTTTCTCAACATTTGCTCCCCACTGGACGTGAACGAGTGGCAAAATATTTCCTGTGCTTTGCAAACGTAAGTCTTTAATGCCTTTTAGACTCATATAAGAAATATCGCCCCTGTGTTTGATAATCAATGGAGCAATATAACTCATTGTTGCTGCATCCAAACTATAAATACCTAATTGGGTAGATGTGGTAAATTTAATTCTGGAGTATTTTTCAATAACTTTTACCCAACGGTTAGGACTACCATCTCCAGGATTCATTGAAATCGCATAACCACAGCTGCATTCACGAATCCCATCAACTACGGCATGACTTAGAATTCGTAAAGATAAATTACGACGCTGGTAATTAGGGTGAACTTTTAAATCACAAAGGTACCATGCACTCATCGGCGCCTCTCCTTGCTGGTATGGAATTTTACGTAGTATACCAGCACCAACAGCCCCAACTATATTATCCTCGTGCATTACGTAGTAATTAACTTTGCCAAGACGGTCAAAAAAAGCAAAGTAATCTAGACCGTGGTCTATTTGAAAGAAATCTTTTCCTAGAGGATATTTGGCAATTGTTTCAATGCTAACAATTCCTTCTTGAAACATCTCGCGCTCTGCGGTAGCAATACGGTGGAATTTCATATTTTTTGTACCCACCCTACAACTACTTCACGATAGAAGAACGAACGGTCAGACTCTAAAAGTTTGTGATTAAGTTGTTTATCTATATAAATATGTTTAGCCATGACTGAAGCAAGATGATGGTCGCCATTAAGGCGCCGTCCAATTAATGCACCACCAGGTTTTAAGCAATGTACGGCATTTTGAAGCATTTCATCTAAATCATTAGGGGGCATCCAGTCAGAAATATTAGAAAATTGAATCAAATCGTAAGGTTGGCTTGTTACTAGTTCGAGCATTTTTTCAGCAAAGGCGCCTTGATGTAGGTGTAATCTTGAGGTTCCAAGTTCTCGAATTGAAATTTGGGTATCTGGTTGCAAGTAAAGTGGTACACCATTAACTCCATAGGAATAAGAACCACTCCAAACTTGAGTTAGAAAGTAATTTGCCATTGTGTATTTATGTAAAGCTTTGGCAAAAACATCGGCAAAATGTGTGCCAAAACTTCTATCCATAGAGTAATTAACGGCAGCATCACCAAAAATGCGCGCTAGCTTATTACGTTCAAAGACAGTTTCAAAAATTTGCTGCCATAGTGGATGAGAAGTTACGGTATCTGGATTGCGTAATGGGTTAAGACCTGATGCAGTAAAGCTCGCAGATAATTCGCGAAACAGTTGCTCGAATTTGCCCACTTGGTTTACACCAAAAGCAATTTGTTCAATTCGTGCATCCCAGTGATTTCGAGTTGAGATTGGCAGTTGAGATGCGATTTGATAATACAGATTAACTCGTTCGGCTTGAGTTATTTTAGTGGCGCCGATTAAATCTAGTTGTTCTTCGAGTTGTAAATGTAATAATGCTTGTCGTCGTAATTCAACTAAATGAAGCTGTGCAGGATTTAAATCAACGGCATCAATATGTTCTACATCTGGACATGACAATAAACTTAGTACTGTACATCCTCCTGACGCAATTATTAGTACTCGCAATGGATGATTTTGCGTTTGGGTTAATTGGTTGATAACCTGTAGTTCAATTGTAAGGTCTTCACGAACTTGGGAAAATGAAATATCAGAGGGTGGGGCGCAAATCATTATACAAACTCCAAAAATAGTAGGCGCCGAGGACAAGGGCTTGGGCAACTTGAGAACGCGATACCATTGTGTTCCAAGCTGGGGTTGCCATATTCATTAAATCTCTAGCGTGTTCGGTATCAAGTTTTTCGTGAGTAGTGTAATGCGACTGACTACCAGGGATTGTCCAGAGCCGTTGTTGTAGAGTACTAGCAATCGAAGTGCTAATACCTACATATAAATATTCGATTATACACAGCATCGCGGCGCCTGCTTCAGGACTTTGAGTCAGGCAATAAGTTAAAATCGATTGATTAAAAGCTAATACAGGAGTAGTGCAAGGTGTATTTAATTCAACTTCAGAAGCTCCCAAAGCTTGTAAATATTCACGAAAAGTAAATTTATGGGAACGTAAAAGATTGCCATAACCATGTTCCTCAGCAATATTTGCGAAAAGAGGCAGTCGCGCTTCCAGAAACTGTACACGTGCAAGAACTGCTGCTAATGCTTGGGAAAATGACTCAACTGCAAAACGAAAAGGTAGTTGACTCTCAAGAAAAGTATCGCGTGTTGTAGCTTCCTCATTCATCCAAATAAAGTAAGGATGCTTACTAAAATCGTATACGAAAGCAACTTGCGTTATGGCAGCTTCTAATGTTGGTAATTCAATTAGCTCTTCCCAGGATAATTCTGGTGTTTTGGTAATTGCAAATACTGGCTTTGATATAAATGCCTGCATATATTTAGATAATAATTATTTAATAGCAACGGTACCAGCAGGTGATTTTTCTAAGCTAGCAACAGCAAAATCACGTACAAATGCAAAATACGAAGGAATAAACGGGGCGCCTTTGGATATTAGTTCATCTTTGAGTTCATGATGTAAACGTGGTAAATTGTACCAAGGCACACCAGGATACAAATGGTGTTCGAGATGGTAATTTTCGTTACACATGAAGAAGCGTGTGACTCTGTTTGTAAGAATAGTCCGTGTACCGTGAATCGTATCAAACTCATGCTCTAATAGCGTGTGCTGACTCATTCCGCGAATATTCACCATCGTATTAATAAACACCATTGGTATCAACCAACTATGTATTATCAAGTTGGTGTTGATTGGCGCCATAATTAATGCTGTAGTAATGATTCCTAATAAAGCAACTTCAATAACAATCCAAACCTTATCTTGAATATCACCTTGACGAAACCCTAAAACTGGAATTGCGACTAAATACACTGGATAACCAATAATTAGGCGCCCCCAGTACATCAAAAATTGTAACCAAGTCCAAGACGTGTAATTACTATAATGGTCAGGGTCGCCTTTTAAGCCCAAATGTTTATGATGTTTAAGATGTAAGACTTTATATGCTGAGTAATTTTGTCCAACAGGTAAAGCACAAATAATACTTAGTATACGATTCCATACTGAATTACCATGAAGAATTCCATGCACTCCCTCATGGGTGAATAAACTAATTCCATGTAGTGAAGCTGCCGCAACTAGATAAAACGGCAAGCAAATCAAGTATCCCCAAGGATTTAAAATTGTTTGAGCTACCGCAAAAGCACTATAAGCAGTTGTGACATATAAAACTATGAATGTAAGAAGGCGCCAGTTTTGATGATGAGCAGTAACGTGTAAATCCTTAAGTAACTCCGGATTTACGCGCGGTTTCTCCCACTGAGTCACAGTAGATTCCATAAATTACTAGTATTTTTTATGACCTTAATCTGAATAAATGCTAATGTCCACTGTGAATCTATTACAACCAAGCTGAGACTGTAGCACATGATTCCAGCATAGTTGTAGCATCATAAAAGTTGCCCCTCAATGTGCAACTTTTTTAACTGGATACTATGTGGGTTGGGTGGAGGCTTTACATTCACGTAGTGTCCGGTTATCCGTAAACGGAGTTTTCCCTTTACTGGTAGGATATCCCGTTAACGTAAACGTAGTTTTCCCGCAGGGTAGTTTTCCCGAAGGGTAGGGTAGGGAAACCCAACAAAATATCACCAAGTATCACAAAAGATTACACTGTTCCTCGGCGCCTACAACCCGCATTAAAAACATAACAATCAAGTCGAAGTATAAAATAAACATTTATTTCTCATGTTTATTAATATATAAATACTTAACAATAGAATAAAATCATACTGAAAAATAAAATCATTTTTACATCTAGTAACTGCTTTCAAGTCAAGGTTTCTAATTGTTTGTCAATAGCGTTAATCTCAGTTTTAGAATCCATTGTATGACACGCCTAAAGTTCTATTTCAATGTTACGTGTTTCTGCTTTTGCTGACACAGCTTAAGTAAATAGGACTTACGCAAAGAAACCTGGTTTCTACGGAAAATCGTCATTTTTATTACATGCTATCAACGAAGAAACCAGGTTTCTAGGTTTTCATGCGTAAGTCCTGGTAAAAATATTTTTGATTTCTTCTATGGTTGTTTCAAATTCAACTCTTGAAAAGCTTCAGAGGCGCCTTCTAATTTCAAGTCACCAACTGATTTACCGTTAATTTGCAATTCGTATTCACCTTGTTGCAACCCTTCTAGATAATACACACCTGCGCTGTTAGTTACTGAAAAGCGACGTTTGCCTGATTTTGGTTCAACTGCTTCAACTCTGGCGCCTGCCATTGCATTTCCTTGTGCGTCGGTAAGTACTCCGGTACGACTGTAGGCGCGAACGAGCGGTACCATAATTGGGGTATAACTTCCTGCCACTACATTAACAGCAAAAGCATCATTTGACGCTTGCCAGTCGGGAGGATAACCAGCCGGGTCAAGGTCAAGACGATAAGTTCCAGGGTTAAGACGAATATTGATGCGGTCGTTTCCTGCTTCCGGTCTTAGTGCTTTGACTGGTCGGTTATTAACGATGAGCATTGTCTCTGAGTTTTCAGTATAAAATTTTTCGTTTGCATCGCGTTTACCGTTGTTATTACTATCGTAAAAAGGCTGAATCATGATTCCACCTTGAGTACGTAAGTAGTTGGTACGTCTGTCACCAGGGGTAATGCCTCGCTGTAGATTCAAACTTGATACCAAATCTACGCTAAAGCTAGCATCATCGGATGTTAGTGAGATACCTTGATAGCGCGCGCGTAGCATAATTCCTGGTAGTACTGTAGTTCCAAGCGAAGCGACAAGACCATTACCTTGAGACCCAATACCGTAACCTAATTGGGCTTCCCATTGGTAGTTTCCATCATTTGCTCGTTGGTCAGAACGGTAACGCCAACCAAGGGTAAGTAAGTTGTTATTACGGTTTTGGCTGCGGGTTTCGTAGTTGAGGAGTAGTGCGTGTCCAGTGATGCTGCTGCGTGAGAAGTTGTAAGTAAGTTCCGAGAAAGTACCAATTTCGTTACCGCGTTGGTTGAGTTCCATTTTTCCTAGTCTTTGCAACCAATTCCAACGCAAGCGATTTTCTGTATCTAAACTAACGCGCGCAAAAGTTGAGTAGTCTCTGCCACTAAAATTAAACTGCATTCCTCCTGATGTCGCGTTACGACTGTCAGCAGTACCAAAAAGACTGAAACCTCGGAATAAATTCCAATTAAGATTAAAACGACGAGAAAGAAAATCACTAGTAAATGTTGCAGTGAATGTTCGAGATGGTTCAAAGCGAACATCAGCAATGACATCTGATTTTTCTCCCGTCAGGGCAGAAACAGCCACTTCAAGAGGAAAGTTTTCGGGACGGTAGAATAATTCCGTTAATCCACGTAAAGAACCATCGTAAACTCCACCAAAACCAAGCGTTATGCTTTCTGATAAACCAAAGCGTGCAGCAATACCACCACCAAAATCATCGAAATTACCAAATAAACCTTGATTTTGGTCGAAGCGTCGGCGCCATCCACCAGAAGCAACCCACGCTGAGGCGCCTGCTGGTATTTGTCCTGGGACAGTGGAAAATGTTGCCTCACGAATTTCTGGTTGTGCAGTTAGGCGCCCTTCAGGGTAAAGCAGGACTCGATAAGTACTATCAAAGCTTTGATTTTGGTTCTTGATATTTTCAAAGCGGTAAGTTCCAGAAGAGTCAACAAATACCTCACCAATAATCCGTTCATCAAATCCTTCAACTAACCGCACCAAAGTACCTGGTTCCGCGCGACCAGTAACCGTCCGTCCAATTTGAGCAGACTGTAAGCGCTGACGCGGGTCAGAAAAACCTGCATTAAAGCGTTGGGGAGGTGCAAATCCTTGACGTTGAATTAATGTAAAACCCCAAAAATTACCACTATTTTGACTTTGCCAAAAAGTCGGATGCGAACCTAAGAAATAATCGTTTTGATTCGTTTGGCGTAAAAACTGCGCTTCTGATATTCTCCAAGTTTGATTGTCACCTAAAGTCGGTTGGTCAGTACGAAGAAACCACGAACCACCAAATGCTGTACCAACCGCTTGCAAATCACCTCGGTAGTTAGTTTCATTTAGACTTCCACCAATAGCGTTTACCCTCTGTTCAACAGCAGCAATATTAAAACTTCCAGGTCTAAGAAGAGGTAAACCATCAAAAATAATCGGAGCTTCATTTTGTCCAATAGTGCTACCACCTCTGTTTAACCAAGGTAAATCAAGTGCAATAGCATACTCTTCGATATCAAATTTTGCTGTTACACCAAACAACCTTTGAATATCGCGAATTGAAAAAACCAACCCCAACTCTGAATCTGTTTGCAGCGTTTTAGGATTAATCCGCGTTACCAGACCAGGTGAACGTGCTTCAAGTTGACCATCGGGTAAACTTTTCACATCTAGCTTTAGAGCATCAATCACTGTATCGAAAGGAACCAGCCAATCTTCAAAATTAACTGCTTCCGAACCGTTTTCTTTTCCCCGTATTAAAACACTACGAAGAACATTTCGTTTACCCACCATTACACCAACAGGAAAAACAGTGAAGTCACTTTGATTGGCTAAAGTTGCTAATGCCGGATTTGTTAAACTGCTAGGAGTTAGCGAGGGTAAATTAATCTGGCTTTCAACTGCTGTATTAACTTGATTTGTGCTGAAAGGAGTCTTTGTTAACCGTTCTATCCAACTAACAGAAGAATTACTTCGATTTTCTGCTTGGGATATTTGCTCACGGTTTTTATTCACGCTTTGCAACTCAACGGGTTGTAACTCCTGTAGAGAAGTTCGACCTTGACGCAAACGTTCTTGCAAAGTCATTATACTTTTCTTGCTCAATCGCTGGCGCCAGTCAACAGGTTGAGGAGGGAATTGTGATTCTGTTGTACTTTTCGTTGATGCTAATTCCTCCTTACTCCCCATAAGCAGTTCCCTGAGATTAGAACCAGGAGTGTCAGCTTTCGCAGCGTTAGGCAAAAATTGATAAATAAATGCGATAACAGCTACTAAAAAACTCTTTTTTAAATAAGACTTATGTATCACGATGACTTTATATTTTCAGTAAATATTCTTAGGTATTTCAGCCGCTATAATTAATCTTTATACAGCCTTGCTAATATATTTCCCAAAAAGGGCGCGGAAACTATCAAAGTAAAAGTAATAATTAACACCAAAAAATAAGGACAGGCTTTCCAGCCTATCCTACGTATATTTTTTAGGTCTATGTTATTTTATTTTTTTGGTGAAGTTGCAGATGAAGCAGGAATAGTTAGATTTAGATTAAAAGGCAACTTATTTTGCTTATTTTCACCCCATATCAATTCGCCGCTTAACTGATAGGTGCCGGAAGTAAGTGCAGGTTCATTTTTCTTGTCAGTAAAGTTAAGTGATATATTGCGGTCAGATTGTGCAATTATAGCAGACGAATCCTTTTTCCCTGTTTTTACAACATTACCTTGACGGCGTAGAGTCCATTTTACCTCTGTTTGTGTTGAAGCTTTACCGTTATTGCGAACTAGCAATTGAATCTGATTTTTTTTACTATCAAAGCTGGCGCTATCTACTGCTAAATTAGAAGTTACTTTCCCTTTGGCAATGTAAACAGGTACACCAACTCTGGTAATAAGGTTAACATTTTTACCTTTAGCATCTTTGGACTCAGTTAGAGTTTCATTAAAAACGACTGCACGGTATTCACCTTCTGGTAAATTAGGCGCTAAAAGAGTTGTTATACGTACCCTTCGAGTTTGACCCGGTTGAATTACCAATTCTCGTGGTGAGAATTGTAGAAATGGAGTTAAGTTATTGGGACTATTAGCAGGTAATGTTTTGAAACCTTTATCTCGGTCGTAAGTAAAAGGTTCAGCATATAGACGGACGCGAGAAGGTTTGTCAGTTACATTTGTAATCGATATGACAGATTGAGCTTGTCCACGTTGAGCCTTTGCATCTATTATCGTAGGCGAAACTTTCATTTGTGCTTTACTAGCACTAGGAAATAAAACAAGATTAAATAGTAATAGACAAGAAAGTAGTTTTGCTAATAATAAAATATTCTTAATTTTGTGATTAAATAAAGCTTTTAAATACATATTTTTTGGTATCAAATTATTTGGTTTATTCATTTTAGCTTAGTTCCAATAAATAGGTTATTAGGGTGAAGGGTTAACATCTTCTTCAAAATTAAGTTTAACGGAGTATTGATAATGCCCAGCCCTGAATGGAGTATTTTGAGAAACAGACATGTTAACCTTCAGCACTGTCGTCCTCTTGGCTGGTAATACTATAGAAGAACCGTCACTGAAATTGGCAAATGTTTCATCATCCGTTTTTTTCGTACTTGCTTCTAATCTCGCTTCTGGATTAAAGGGTGGTACTTTCTTTGGGCTTGGTTCTCCTATAGTTAACTTTGCTGTTTTTTCACAATAAACGGAGATTGTTGCAGGTAATGAATCAGATCCTGAATTACTACTAAATTTGTATGGTTGATTTCCACTAACAGCCAAAGTACCTGGTTCAGATGAAGTAACGCAACATACATTATTCGGACAAATATCTTCACCTTCAGCCCGTACCTGCGGAAGCAATATAAAGCTTTGAGTGAGAGTTAAAGCTGTAATTAAGCCTAAACGAGATTTCATTGATTTCTTCTATGAATTTGCATAACACTTATACAAAAGTGGTTATTCTTATAGTTCCCACTTATGAAACAAAAATTTAAACGTTTAGTAAATTAATAACTACAACGGCTACAGGGCACGATACTATCGTGCCCCGATGGTTCACTTGTATTGCAATTATTGTTGGACTATGACAGCCAATTTTTATTACAAAGGCGCCACTTCAGGTGTTACTGTTACCGTTACTGCGTAAGAATATTCGCCAGCAGGTAATGGAGTCGCATTTGTTACGGTCATGTTAACTTTTCCAGTTACTGCAGTAGTAGTGGTGTCAGGAATCTGTAATTTTGCGCCACTGCTATCAGCTTCTCCGGTTATACTATCCAGAGCAACGGTCGCTTCACTTACGGTTGGAGTAATATCTTCTGCTTTGTTATCAGTTAGCGTCGATGCTGCATTTGCGACAGGTGCAACCACACTTACTTCTCCACCAGGACAGGTGATAGCAACTGTAGCAGCATTTGCAGCATCTGTTTCGCTAGTAAGAGACAAACCGTCTTCACTTTCCAGTACGCCCTCTGCTGTTGCCTGAATAGAGCAAGAAGCTAGGATTTCACCATTGAAAATAGCTTCATCGCTAACCGGTTCTGCTTTTGCACTACCTGCAAAACCAATGGTGCTAGCCAATATCAAAGTAGAAACAAATAAAACACGACGTAACATAGAAAATCCTATCCTTCTCAAAGTGTTTGTGAAATTGAATGTCAAAATGAAAGTTACAACAGCAGTGTGGAAACCTAGCTGAATTAAATACAGGATTTAACGGGTGTTTGTAATATTTGAGTCAGTACGTGAACGATACCGCGCAGAAGAAATTTGTTGAAAGTACTAGTTATTTAAGCTAATCGACTCAATACACCCTGTTTCGTTACCTGCATCTGTATAACGAATGTAACTATCAAAAAGCACAATATCCACAGAGTTTATACGTAAAAAACGAAATGCGTTTTGCACTCCGTTGAAATACTTGTTTGATGGTTAGTTATGTGGATATCAAGAAATATTGCTGATTGGGGAACAAAGTTAGCAATGGCTGAAATCTTTCTGTTACCTGCGTTTTTAGAGATGTATTGCTTTTTTAATCTGGTTTAATACTGTTAGATAAAGGTCTATTACAGGGTTTGTACAGTGTATATGCTAGGGCGTTATTGTTATAAGAATAATGTTGTTACTTTCAGGGTGAGATGATTGTTGCTGTACTGGCGCCTCTAGGTTGGTTGTACCAGCAGATGCGGTGAAATTATGTGATATTGATGTTGGGTTACGCTTCGCTGCGCCTAACCTACTATTTTTACTAGTGGAGGCTGTGAGGGTGTTGGCGCCTGATGGTGTTGAGGTTGTGGTTACGGTGATGTTGGTGGAGATGTTGGAGTTGACGGTGAAGGTTATGGGAATTGTGGAGTTTGGTGTTTTTGGGTTGTTTTTGTAGGTGGTGTCGATGGTGGGGGTACTGACTGTTACTTGTTCGGGGACTGTTCCGGTGAACTCTACATCAATGCTTTCTGCTAGCGCAGCTTGAGATGTGGCTGTTAATATCAAGCTTGTGGTTAGTAAGAGACGATGAAACATGAGCGAGTTGTTTTTTCAGTATTTTCTCTGATGATATAATATTCTCCGAGGAAATACCTAAAAACTATATTACTCAGTTTTAGTAGCTTCTAAATAACAAAATATACTGAAAACGGATTACAACTTTACTTGTAACAAGCGTGAAAATCTTGGAGATGCTACCCTACATCGTTAACGAAGTTTGTCCGAAGGACGAAAAGCTCCGCTTTACGTTCGCGACTCATGACATAAGTTCCTTAGCATGATACAAGTCGAGATTTTACCAGTTTGCAGTATATTTAAAATTTTCTTGTGGGTTGGTTAGAAGATTTGCTCTAGTTTTTGGATGTCGCGTTGTACTTCGTCGAATAGGGATTTGTTGTTGGGGTCAGTTTTTAGGGCTTTTTTGAGGTAAATTCTTGCTTTTAGCCACTGTTTGTCATCTATTAGGGCGCGTCCCCATACTTGGTATGAAATTGCTTGCCATTGTTTAACTTCGGGGTCTTCGGGCAAGCGTTCGGCTAATGCTTCTGCTAGAGCTATTGCTTGAGGAAAACGGCGTTCGCGGATGAAGCGTTGTAGTTGTTCGTATGTTTTCCACTTCAGGCGCCTTTCTATTTCAACTACATTTGGTGGTTGGGGTTGTGCTTCTTGTTTGTTCTGCTGTTTTGCTGGTGCCTGTTGGGTTTTAGTTTTTGGAGTTGTGGGTTGTGGTACAGGAGTTTTAGTTGGTGTTTGGCTTGACGAAGTTGGAGTTACTGGTGGTGCTACTACCTGTAAAAGAAATTTGTACGCTTCTGTAAGCGCAATAAATTTTTCTTTCGCCTTATTGTCATTTGGATTGATATCAGGGTGATACTGCTGTGCGAGTTTGCGATACGAAGCTTTGATGTCGGAGAACGAGGCGCCCGACCTTAAACCCAATACGCGGTAGCAATCTACTACATCCATCTTTAAGCCAATCACAAGTATCAATAATAGTTTACTTAACCTGAAAATAGTTTATGTCTATTTCAGGGATATTGTGTAAATACCTTTAGGGCACCCACATCATTAAACTTAGAACCTAGAACATATATTCCGAAAGACTGTTTGCTTACTTTTATCAGTTCAGTCTTGACAATTTCTACAAAAACGTAAAATGCCTGTCCGGAAACTTTGCACCCACTCTTATCTATTAAATATTAACTATAAATGGCCTTAACAACCGTATAAAAGCAAAATTACGCTACATATACTATCGCTTGAATACGTTTTTTGGAAAGGGGAATCGCTAAAGTCTAGTAGTCAGATGTAATATTTATGACATCCAAAATAGTCTTTTATATGAGTAAAGCCCGCATTTGCGGGCTTTTAAGATATAGTATCAGGGTAAAGCCTGATGCTAAGGAAAGTCTACGGACGTTCTTCGATTACTTTGTCGATTAGACCGTAGTCTTTGGCTTCTTGTGCGGACATGAAGAAGTCACGATCCATGTCTCTTTCAATTTTTTCTAATGGTTGTCCGGTGTTGGTAGCGTAGATACCATTGAGTTGATGGCGAATTCTGAGAATTTCGCGCGCTTCAATTTCAATATCGGTTGCTTGTCCGCGTGTGCCACCCGAAGGTTGGTGAATCATGATACGCGAGTGCGGCAATGCTAAACGCTTACCTTTGGCGCCACCTGCAAGCAAGAATGAACCCATTGAAGCAGCTAAACCGACACAAATCGTTACAACATCAGATTTAATATGTTGCATTGTGTCATAAATCATCAATCCGGATGTCACCATCCCACCTGGAGAATTTATGTATAAAGAAATATCTTTACCAGGATCTTCCGAATCGAGATAAAGCATTACTGCTACGATTTGGTTGGCAATTTCATCATCAATATCACGGGGCAAGAAAATAACGCGCTCACGATAAAGACGATTATAAATATCAACCCACTGTGTATATTGTTCCCCCGGCATCCGGTAAGGAACTTTTGGAACACCTATAGGCATTTTATGTAACTCCAAATGTGAATAGTTATTAGTTACGAGTTATGAGTTATGAGTTATGAGTTGACTTTTACTCCTAACTCTTAACTCCTCACTCCTAACTTTTTAAAGGACGCTTGCGGGGATTGGGGGATTAGCGAGTTCTTCTTTCTCGAATACTCGGTCAATTAATCCATACTCCACAGCTTGGTGAGGTGTCATATAGAAAAGACGATCCATGTCCTTCACGATTCTCTGCTTGGTTTGCCCTGTAGTAGTCGAGAGGATATCGACCATAGTGGCTTTGTTTGCCAGCACTTCTTTGGCACGAATTTGAATATCTGTGGCTTGACCTTGAGCATAGCTCTTGGGCTGGTGCAGTATAATCGTAGAGTGGGGCAACGAGGCACGACAGCCTTTTGTACCTGCACTGAGGAGCATAGCCGACATACCCATTGCTGAACCAATACAAATGGTATGGATAGGCGGTTTTATGTACTTCATTGTGTCATATATGGCAAAGGCTTCTGTTTCAAAGCCAACTGGTTCGCCACTATAACCAGAGGTGCCAGTCGAGTTGATGTAAATTTTAATTGGCTTTTCGGGGTCGTCTGATTGCAAGAACAGCAGTTCGGCAACTATAAGTTCCGTCACAGCAGGTACCAGCGGCATCCCGAGATAGACAATTCGCTCCTTCAACAAAAGAGACGGTAAATCTGGTGGCGGTGTGCGGTAAGAGTTATCGCCGTAATAAGGGGCTTGCACAGCCTTGATGGGGTAAGAGTCCATAGCAACTGTTGCCTGAGATAATGCCGTTAACTGTAATACATCCTAACGCACGTCTCAGGTCAACTGGAGGTGTGGATTTCTCGATAATCTCGCTAATCTCTCGTTAATCTATATATAGTCCTTGGTTATTTGATCAATTATTGTTGGTTTTTTAAAAAACAGAACTCTAGTACTAATAATTACTATTATTTACTAGTTACTAAGTATTAACCATTAACTATTGACTATCAACCATTGGCTATAAAAGAAACCGGGTTTCCATAACAAATTGTTATTCTTATACAAGTTATCAATTAAGAAACCCGGTTTCTAACTTTTCCGTAGCAATTACACTGGCTACTGAAGTTAATTATAAACACGTGTCGCCGGGATAAAAGGATTTATGAAGGTTAGCTTGCAGCCTGCTCTAAATGATGGCAACTTAGATGGGAGCCAGCCGAATAGTCAACGACAGTTGGCGATATCGATTTCAGCCGTTGCGGATAGTCTTAACCGCAATGTACCGTTGAATTTATGCCTAATTCTTGACCATAGTGGTTCGATGAGTGGGCGCCCGTTAGAAACTGTTAAAAAGGCGGCTTGCCGTATTGTTGACAGATTAAATCCTGGTGATCGCCTCAGCGTTGTTGTTTTTGACCACCGTGCCAAGGTTTTGGTATCCAACCAGACAGTAGAAGACCCAGAACGCATCAAACAACAAATTAATAAACTTTCTGCTGACGGGGGTACTGCTATTGATGAAGGTTTACAATTAGGTATCAAGGAACTAACCAAAGGTAACAAAGATTCGATATCGCAAGCCTTTTTGTTAACCGACGGTGAAAACGAACACGGTAGTAATAAGCGCTGTTTAGAATTTGCCAAATTAGCTGCTAGCTACAATTTGACGTTGAATACTCTCGGTTTTGGCGATAACTGGAACCAAGACGTTCTCGAACAGATTGCAGATGCTGGTGGTGGCTCTTTATCCCACATTCAACAGCCAGATCAAGCGGAAGCTAAATTTAACCAGCTACTTACCCGCATTCAAACGGTGAGTTTAACAAATGCTTACTTACTGTTTTCGCTAGTTCCAAAAGTACGGTTTGCCGAACTTAAACCTGTCGCACAAGTGGCGCCGGAAACAATCGAGTTACCCGTACAGCAAGACCCCGATGGGCGAATATCTGTACGCATAGGCGATTTGATGCGTGATGTTGAACGAGTCATTTTAGCAAACTTGTATATTTCGCAATTGCCAATTGGTAGGCAACCAATCGCCCAGCTACAAGTGCGTTATGATGACCCAGGTCAAAACGTTACAGGAATACTTTCAGAAATATTCTTCGTAGAGGCAAATGTTACAGGACAATATCAATCAGTAGTTGACGCCAATGTACAACAGCACGTTCTGGCACTAGCAAAATATCGACAAACCCAGCTTGCAGAAACAAAACTACAAATGGGTGATAGAGCAGGCGCCGCAACAATGTTACAAACCGCAGCAAAAACTGCTCTGCAAATGGGCGATATGAGTGCTGCAACAGTATTACAAACTTCTGCCACCCAACTACAAGCAGGACAAGACCTATCAGAAGCTGACCGCAAAAAAACCAGGATTGTATCAAAAACCATATTACAAGATTCTTAATATTACGTAGAGACGCGATTTATCCCTGCGGGAAAACCTCCGGTTTACGCGTCTCTACATAATTTATATTTCAATGCGTAAATCCTAATCATGAAACCTATTAAAATTCATCATGCCGCAATCATCTGTTCAAACTACGAGCTATCCAAAAAATTCTACGTCGAAACCCTAGGCTTCAAAATTATTCAAGAAACATACCGGGCGCCGCGAAATTCCTATAAATTAGATTTACAAGTTGGAGAAAATCAAATCGAGTTATTCTCATTCCCCAATCCTCCACAGCGAGTTAATAAACCTGAAGCGTGTGGTTTAAGGCATTTAGCATTCGAGGTTGAGAACATAGAAGAGACTGTTTTGTATTTACAATCTCAAGGCGTAGAAGTTGAGAATATTAGAATTGATGATATTACAGATAAAAAATATACCTTTTTCCAAGACCCCGACGGTCTGCCATTAGAAATATATGAAACGTAAAAACTCGTTGTAAGCACTCGTTGTAAGCACTCGTTGTAAGCACTCGTTGTAAGCACTCGTTGTAAGCACTTCAGTGCTTATATTGTGAAGCACTGAAGTGCTTACAACGAACGTAATTTAAAGACCTAATGTTCTACCAGGAAATCCCGCAACATCAAAGTAACGAGTTTTACCAACAGTTTGATACTTCAAAACTGTCTTCAACCCATTCTCAGCAGGTTTTGACTCCATTGTAAAAGACTTGGCGCCCACTGTATCTGGTTGACCCACCAATGCCTCATTTATCACTCTTCCCGTTAATCTTCCCAAAGGTTTAAGCTGTAAATTTAATACTTTGGCAATAGTACGTGGTACATCTGCATTACTTACAGGTGCAAAGTCTTTAAATCCTTTTTTAAAGTCTGGACCAATGGCGCCCATCATATTGTAAGTGTCCGCACGGCTGAAACTACCGTGCATTCCTTGCCCTTGTTGCAGTTTTGTGTCGGATACTTCTGCACCACATGCTGTAGGTGTCCCACATCCTGTATCAAACGAACGGAAGTTTATTAGCATTGAGGGTTTGGGTGTACGCGCGTTGCCTCTAAGTCCAATATTCTCTAGTGATAATGTACCTGGTATTTTGCCCAAATCATTATTGACGAAAACACCGCTAACATAATCCTGTTTAAACAGTGAAGTCACTATTTTTTGCGCTAAATCTTTTTGATTTGCTTTATTCGGTAGATATACCAAATCTGAACCACCGTTTGCTGCTACAATCACATCAGGTTTATTTGGGTCTTTACCAAGAATATGATTTCGGGTATTTTGACCTTTAGTTGGGTCTACACGAGCATTTTTTTTATCTGGATCAAATAAAGGCAATCCCAAATCTTTCGCTAAATCAATTGCTACAAAACCTGATGGTAAAAAGCCTTTTGGTACATCAGGATAATCAAGAGTTGCTGCATAACTCGTTTTACTTTCTCTACTAATCGTCGAAAACCCGTGGTCAGCAGTAATAAATATATTTGTAGTCTCTTCTAATCCTAACTCTTTGAGGGCGCCTCGAATTTGCGCCAAGTTTTTATCTACATTTTGACGTGCTGCTTGAGATGTCGGACCATTAATACCTGGTACTAGCTTGTTAAGACTATCACCATGATTGTGCTGCGTACCGTCGGGGTCGCGCGACCAATACACCATTACAAAAGGCTTTTGGCGCTGTTGAAAAAGCGGTAAAATCACTTTAGTTGTTACATCAGCAAAATATTGTTGCTGAGTTACATTTGCACTTGTAGTTCCTGGGGTTTTATAATCACCGCTTTTTCCGTTCTCACCCCGTTCTGGTGTTTCTTTCGGTAAAGAGTTCTTATCGAGTAAGCTGATTACATCTTGATTAAGAGTAACACCTTCTTTTTGACCTGTATCATCATCAAAAATAATCGTTGGTTCACCTTGCTGTAAAGTAATGTCTTGAATTAGTACCGGTCCAATTTTTCCAACTGCTGCTGTACTAAAATCGGCTTTACGCGCGGTTGCTAATAAACTTTGCTCATTCAAGAAATTGGCGCCGAACTGTTTGTTAACTTCTTTGAGAACGACATTATTCTCTAGGTACGGAACAAGACTATTTTTAGCGCTTTTAACTGGAGTATTAACTTTTATTGTATTGCTAAAGTCACCAGTATCACCAAGAAAATGCCCAGTTGCAATTGCAGAAGCATTTGAAGTTGTAAAAGTGGGGAATAAAGAATGACTATTAAGAAAAGTTACGCCATCAGAACGAATCTCATTTAAATTTGGAGTATCGGTAGAATTTACCCAATCAGGACGCAAACCATCAGCAACGAAAATAATTGCATTATGCTGCTTGGCTTTTTGAGCTACTTGTTGATTACTTTGTTGAGGCTGTCTTGTACAAGCTATAGTTATAGTCACAACACAAAGCGCAAGGTAGATGAAATGCTGGAAATGTTTACGAATTTTCATACTGTGGTAGATTATCAAAATATACCCAAATTCTATTACCTTCGATTGATTTTGGGATTATTAAATAGTTAATTTATTTATAATGTCTTCTTAACCTGTAAGGTCGCCATTGGCAACCATACTGCACATCACTTCTACTAATTTCTCAATGTGAACATTCTCATGTGTTGCCATCAATGTAATGCGAATGCGACTTGTAGGTACTGTGGGGGGACGAATGGCAGGAGCAAAAATACCAGCATCCTTTAACCGTTTGCCTGCTTTTAAAGCATCAGCAGCACTTGCTAATTGGAAACATAGTATAGGTGAAGATGAAAGTAATATCTTTAACTCAGGTAAATGTTTTTGTATCAATTCCTTCAAGTATTTTACGTTGTGCCATAGTTGCATCCTACGTTGTGGTTCACTACCCACTATTTCTATTGCTGTGAGTGCGGATGCTGTGTCAGCAGGGGAAAGTGCGGTTGTGTAAATCCAGCTCGGCGCCCGATTCCGAAGATAATCTATTAAAGTGGCACTTCCTGTAATATATCCTCCCAAACTACCCAAAGCTTTACTAAGAGTTCCCATTTGAATTAACTCTCTACCTGTACATCCAAAATGTTCAACGCATCCGGCGCCATTTTCCCCTAATACTCCAGTACCATGCGCCTCATCGACTAGCAGCATACAATTAAACTCTTCTGCTAAATCTAATAATTCGGGTAAAGGACATAAATCACCGTCCATACTAAAAACGCTATCGGTAATAATCAAACAGCGACGATAGTTTTTGCGTTGTCCGATAAGTTGTTTTTTCAAAACTTCAGTATTACAGTGCGGATACTCGGTAATACTTGCACCACTTAGAATTGCGCCATTTTTGAGACTGGAATGATTATATTGGTCAGATAATACCAAATCACGTTTACCAACTAATGCTGCAATGGCGCCAATATTGGCAAGATAACCGGAACTAAAAACAATAGCGTCTTGAGTTTGTTTGAGAGATGCTATTGCTCGTTCCAATTCTTGGTGTAATAACCGTTGTCCAGTAAGTAACCGTGAACCAGTAGAACCTGTGCCAAATTCTTTAACTGCGTTTACTGCTGCGGTGATTAAACGCTCATCACCTGCCAAACCTAAATAATCATTACTAGCAAAATTTATAACTTCCTTACCCTCTAAAACAACAACGGCGCCGGGACTACCGTGGATGGTTTGTGTTGAACGATACCAGTTTGCACGTTGAATTGTTTCTAACGATTCTTCTATCCAAGCGTATGCGGACATTAGATTTGGAATAAAAATTAATTAGTGAGGTAAAGTAGATGACCCAAAACCATACATAATAAATCCATTCATATCCGCAGGAAAACACCTATACTTCTGTACTACTAAGATGCGCGATAGCTTGGCGTATCCAATCTTCTACAAAAGCATCTTTAGGAAGTCCAATATCTTCACTAACGAAGTGTAAAGCATGGCTCACCTCACCTGCTGTATAACCAAGTGCTAGTAATGTACTTTGCACTTCTTCGAGAATACTTGGCGCCGGACCATCGGTAGCAACGAAAAAACCAGCGGTTTTACGCCACTCAATCAGCTTGCTTTTTAGCTCTAAACAAATCCGTTCAGCCGTTTTCTTCCCAACACCAGGCGCCTGAATAATTAATTGTACATTCGCTGTAACAATTGCTTGCACTAATTCCGGTACTTCGAGAGTATCGAGTAATGCAATAGCTAATGCGGCGCCAATACCACTCACACCTAACAAATGGCGAAATAAATCGCGTTCTGCTGGTGAACCAAAACCGTAAAGCAAAGGAACTTCTTCACGGACTTGGTAATGGGTAAAAATCTGAACACTCTCACCCGAACCTGGCAATTGTTTCGCCAGCTTTCCGGGAATTTGCAAGTCGTACCCCATATAATTCACTTCCAAAGTGAGAATATGGCGATTACCACTGCTTTGAATATTCGCAACGAGACCTTTAAGATAACTAATCATTCTACGAAACCAAAATGTTTCAAACCTTCAATAATTCCGCCAGCACAATCATTTGAAGCCAAATAACGATAATCCGCGCGATTAGTACTGTACCACTGTAGTAATTCAGGACGTGCATTCCCGACAAGAATTCCCCGTTCCTCTCCAGTAGCAAATAATGATATATCGTTACCTGAATCTCCACAAACAACCGTTTGTTCAGCTACAAAATTCCACTTTTGACGTAGAAATTGCACTGCCTGACCTTTATCGCTGTCGCGGGGCACAATGTCAAGGTCAATCCCACTACTATAGATTAACTTTATATTTAAAGCACATTTTTGTAACTTTGACTCAAGTTGCGGCAAAATTTTTTCTGATAGCTCCTCTTTCAAAAAGAAACTTACCTTAAATGGACGCTGTTCTGTCTCCGGTTGTGGAACTAACTCCGGAAATTGCGATGTCACTTCGATAACAGCTTCTTTATTCCACCCATGTGAAAGCTTCTGTGACCAAGACGCATCAGGGGTTTCGCTATCATCAAAATAGATTTCTGTTCCTACAGATACAACCAATGCATCAGGGTCTATCAAGTTTTTCTCTTCTTTTAGTTCTCTATATAGTACAGGTGAACGACCAGTTGCATAAACAATTTTACTACCATAATTTTGTCTATGCTCGGTTAACATTTGGTTCAATAGTACTAACTGGTCATCGGCGCCAACGACAGTGTGATTAACGAGAGTGTTATCTAGGTCAGTGACAAACAAAAACGGTTTCATGGGAGTAAGGGGTAAAAGATTTTGGGATTACTAGTAAATATTTGATTGACTCAATAGTTAATAGATAAAACTCGCCCCAACAAGAGTTGAGTATTATTAGTAACTTGCTTTGCGAAAAAAGTCTATAGGCAATGCTATACGATTTTGGTAACAATTTTGTAACAATAAAAATATGATACGTATAACAAAAGGGTGCAACACATTGTTGTACCCTTGTAAATAGGCTTAATGAAATATTTTTCAAATTGTAGGTTGGGTGGAGGAACGGAACCCAACATATTGATGATGTTGCAATACTACAAGGGATAGAATTAATTATGCATAAAAAGTCTAATCAAGTACTATTAATAGTAGTGCTTTCAATGTGATGGCGCCTCCAGATTTGTTAACCAATGGTTATCAAAATCTAAGTATACTTGTAATTTTTGTGACTGCGTTACGGGTATTTATTGTAGAATTGATAAATTCGGAAAATTTTCAGGAAGTTCAAACTCAAAATCCCTATTAGCATCTATCGGATAAGAATTGAATAAACGCATATTTTCTAAACACTCTTCAACTACATCATCTTGATTATCACTATATATTTCTCCAATTGTTTGGGCAACTTCATAAGTAATTACTTTCTCTTTATCATTCCAAGAAATTGGCCAATCATCAAATCCATCTGCTTTAGCTTTAAGATAAGCAGCATAAAGATTTGGCATAACTTCTTTCTTATTCTCTAGATAATTAAATTAACTCTTCGACTATTTCAGGTTCAGTTGTAACAACTTCGGCTTGAGAATACCAGCTTACTCGCATATCTTTACTCGTAATAAATTTTTGTGATTCAACTTGACATTTCATTTCTTACGTTTGTCCATTTAAAATCAAGTTAGCAAAAAGTCAAACGATTTTATAAGGGTTTGGGACGTTGCTTAAGTCAAACTCAGACAACTAAACACATCCGCTACTGTAAACTGCCAATTACCCAAAACATCTAATACGGGTAAAATATCTTGTTTTTCTTTGATGTCAGGAAATTGATTTGGCTGAAACACCATTATTGATTCATCGTCACAGTCCATCAACCAACCAAGTTTTGCTCCGTTTCGTATTGCAAATGTGATTTTACGAATGACTTTATTCGGGGATTGTTCAGGAGAGAGAATTTCAATTATCCAGTCAGGGTGAATATCAAATCTATTAGCAATTTGTCCATTCGCATCAAGAGGTACTCTTTGCCACTCAAATACAGCAATATCTGGCACTATAGATTTACCGCCAAAATTACAGCGCAGTTCAGTAAACGCTACAGCTAGTTTTTTAGCTTCTCCAACTTCGTTAATGGCAGATGATAAACGTGTTTGGACTCGACTATGTTTTCCTTGTGGCATAGGTTTTTGGTAGATTATCCCATCAATATATTCGCTTGCAGGTTCTGTTTCTGGCAGCTTTAAGAATTCTTCCAGGGTTAGTATAGAGGTTGATTCAATAGATAGTGTCATAAAATATGACTCCTTAAAGTTTTATTGGTTAGTTGGGTTATTCAGATGACTCATCTTGTAGTGTTTCTATAAGTATATCTACTTGTTCCTGTTTTGCTTGTAAAAAACTATCGCACTCCTTTAGATATTGTACCGCAGTAGCAAACTTTTCAAAAACTTCTGCTAAATCAAGTTCTCCCGCTTCAATTCTGGCAATAATACTATCAATTTCGACTACTTTCGCTTCATAGCTAAACTCATCACTTGTTGTCTTCTTACCCTTAATCATTTTATTCTTTGTGTCCTTTGTGTCTTTGTGGTTAAATAATCTTCTTAAAATACAATATAAAATATTTTAATTATAATCTGACTTTTGAATAAACATGAATATTAGAGATGCTTCGTACCTCAGCATGACATGGTTAGAGATGCTAAGAAAGCAGGAAAACTGCGTTAACGTTCACGACTCATGACATAATAAGTTAAGATTCTTCTTTGACTTGTATTACTTTTACTTTTATCTGACCTTCACCCAATAACACAAGTAACTTGTCTCCTATATTTAAGTCGCTTGCTGTGCGCGCGATTTCTCCATTTTCTTTTCTTACCACTGCATAACCACGCTGTAATACTTTCTTTGGGTCTAAAGTTTGCAGTTTTTGCCGTAACATTTCGACATGCTGCTTTTCGGAAATTAATTTTTGTGATGTAGTTTGTAATAATTTTTCTTTCCGCCAATTTAATGCTTCAATTCTTTGTTTAACTTGTTTATCTAAACTTAACCGCTGTAAACGGTTTCGCATTTTTTGCAGTTTATTCGCTGCTGTTTCATATACATAGTTAACTACTGCTGTTAATTCTTCAATGCGGTCTTGATGTTGATTATATAAGTCTTCTAAAGATGGTACTACACGTTCTGCTGCTGCGGTGGGAGTGTGGACGCGCAAATCTGCTGCTAAATCAGCTAATGATTCATCTCGTTGGTGTCCAATACCTGTAATTACTGGGATTGTACAATTTGCTACCGCCATTACTACCCGCTCGTCATCAAAACAAGCTAGTTCCTCAACGGCGCCACCACCACGTGCTAATATTAGTACTTCTGCACGTCCGTCTTTTTCGACTCGACGAATTGCGTTAACTATAGAAGCAGGCGCCTCATCCCCTTGTACAATTGCAGGGGAAAATAAAACGTGTAAACCAGGGTAACGACTTCGCAAGGTTTTTTGAATGTCTCCCCATGCTGCTGCTGTGGGGGAGGAGACTACGGCAATTGTTTTTGGATGTGATGGAATATTGCGCTTGCGGTCAGAGTCGAATAATCCTTCTGCTGCTAAACGATTTTTTAACTGTTTGTATCGAATCGCTTGTAACCCTTCACCAGCAGGTATTACTTGCCACACTTGGAGTTGGTATTCTCCGCGTGTTGGATATAAACGAATGCTGCCTAAAATTATTACTTGTTGTCCAGGTGTGGGTATTTGTGCTAGTTTTACGACTTGAGTCTTCCATGTTACGCATTTTATTGAGGCGCCGCCACCTGGGTCAGTTAGCGTAAAAAATAACCCAACACGGTGATTATTTGCGCTGGAAACTTCGCCAACTACCCAAATTTGACGAAGAATTTCGTTTTCTTCGAGAAGTAGCTGGATATATTCGGTTAGACCTGCTACTGATACTGCTGTTTCAGGGGCAAAGGTGTTTTGATTGTAAGTCATGAAACCTCTACGTTTCAGATTTTTTGACAACCAGTGGTTGTCAAAATGCTGGCTATTGGTGATTTTACTACACGCACGCTCTTATATGGTTGGTCTGGGCGCCAGAATACGTTGTTGTTTTAATGTGTTGTTTTGTTAAAAATTATCAATGGTGCGTGATGCTACTTGATTGTAATTCTATTTTTCATTTTTCTAGGCATCACGCACCCTACTTTCAATTTTTTTACGTGATATTGCGGATAAAATATGTAATTTTTATCTTTTTGTTTGTGATGGTGAGTAAGCACTACCTACATCTGAATAAAATCGCGTTAGGATATTGTCACAATTTTGTAAAGCATATTCCATTTTGCATTTTTCTGGCGTAAGATAGTATAAATGTTCCGCATAGAGAAACGGTCGCCAGAATAACAAGTTAAATTAGCACAAAATCTAAGCAATAGTTTTTTAGTAAGATAGAGGCTCTAATGGCAGCAGCAGATAAAGAAAAAGACAACAGCACAGGCAAGCAAAAGGCTCTCAATATGGTTCTTAGCCAGATTGAGAAGACCTTTGGAAAAGGCACAATAATGCGTCTGGGTGATGCCAACCGAATGAAGGTTGAAACGATTTCTAGCGGCGCCTTAACTTTGGATTTGGCGTTGGGTGGTGGTTTACCCAAGGGTCGGGTTATCGAAATCTATGGACCAGAAAGTTCGGGTAAAACAACAGTAGCTCTACACGCGGTTGCAGAAGTGCAAAAAGAAGGTGGCATTGCTGCTTACGTCGATGCTGAACACGCACTTGACCCTGCTTACTCAGCAGCATTAGGTGTAGATATCGAAAATCTGTTGATTTCTCAGCCTGATACTGGTGAAGCAGCGTTAGAAATCGTTGACCAGTTAGTTCGTTCGGCAGCGGTAGACATTGTTGTTATTGACTCGGTAGCAGCACTCGTACCCCGCGCAGAAATCGAAGGTGAAATGGGTGATGCTCACGTTGGTTTACAAGCACGCTTGATGAGCCAAGCTCTACGTAAAATCACTGGTAATATTGGTAAATCTGGTTGTACTGTAATTTTCATCAACCAGTTGCGTCAAAAAATTGGTGTTAGTTACGGCAACCCTGAAACTACCACTGGTGGTAATGCGTTGAAGTATTATGCATCGGTACGTTTAGATATTCGTCGGATTCAAACCTTGAAGAAAGGTGCTGAAGAGTTTGGTAACAGAGTTAAAGTCAAAGTTGCCAAAAACAAAGTGGCGCCTCCTTTTAGAATTGCCGAGTTTGACATTATCTTTGGTAAAGGTATTTCAACTATTGGTTGTTTGGTAGACTTGGCTGAAGAAACTGGTATCTTGACTCGTAAAGGTGCCTGGTACAGCTACAACGGTGAAAACATCTCCCAAGGTCGCGATAATGCGATTAAGTACATGGAAGAGAAACCCGAAGTCAGCGAACAACTCAAGAAATTAGTCAAAGAAAAACTCGAAAAAGGCGCTGTTGTCTCTGCTAACTCAGTTCGCAAAACTGCCGAAGACGAGTTAGAAGAAGATGAAGAAGAGATGGAAGAGCCAGAAGAGTAAAAAGTGCTGAGTGCTGAGTGCGCTCGTGTAAGATTCCTGATTTTTATTTTAAAATTCGGAATCTGACACTTATTGGCTTTTCTCTTTGGACTCCGCTTTACTTTCTACATTATAAAAAGCTAAAGTTATCCAGCCCGCAATTAAAGCGGCGCCGCCTAGGGGTGTTATCATCCCTAGGCTTACTGCATTTGTTAAACTAAGAGCATATAAACTTCCTGAAAATAATAATATTCCTGTAATAAATAGCCAGCCACTCACAATCAGGGCTTTATTGGGTTGAAGATTATTGTTCAATAATATGGCAACGCCTAGCAGTGCCAACGCATGATACATTTGGTAACGAGTACCAACTTCAAAGATTTCTAACGCGCGCTCACTTAGTTGTCCTCGCAGTGAATGTGTACCAAAGGCGCCTGCTGCAACTCCAGAGGCGCCTAGTAATGCTGCGATAGTTAAAAATATTTGTTTCATAAATGTATATTGCCCGCACTAGATGTAAGGTAAGCTTTCGCTTACCCCACCCTTAAATATCAAAAAGGTAAGACACAGAACCTTCTTCACTAATCTTAAAATTGGCGTTAAATTCTTTGGCTCTATTGTCTAAATAATCTTTTGCAGTCGCTGGAGGTAGTTGTGACTGCATAGCAAACCCTAAAAGTGTAACTCTACCGTCGTTTTCTTGCACCATACGGTAAAAAATAGACTGTAAACGCTCGGTCGTTTGCTGCTGAAGCGCTTTTTTCTCGTCTTTGTTACGTCGGTATAAAGAAAGCGCTAACCATCCACCCAATACTGAGCTAGGAACCCCAAATACAATTCCGGCAACTGCGGAACTACTGTCTACTAGCGCGTAGCTACTAGAATTGGGAAGTTCATAAACAGGATTATTATCATTGATGGGCGCAAATACTGGTTGCTCCGTACTTTTTTTTTCTAGTATCGCTGTAGCCGATATCGATAGGAACATAAGTCCAAGCGTGAGTAGCCAAAATGAAGCCAATTTTTCAGCAGTCTTCATAATTATGTTTCAGATGTGAAGCATC
Source organism: Calothrix sp. FI2-JRJ7 (assembly GCA_019359675.1). GTDB lineage: Bacteria > Cyanobacteriota > Cyanobacteriia > Cyanobacteriales > Nostocaceae > Dulcicalothrix. The sequence goes on along the minus strand of JAHHGX010000012.1, from coordinate 13,107 downwards.
ATGTGCGATTCTAACTTCACTTTCATTAATGTTCCACTAATTCTTATCAATAAGGTAAGGGGGAAGGAGAAAAGAGGAACACGTGGAACCCTTTCCCCTTTTTCCTTATTTGCTAAATATGGAAGTGATAGTATATACCGCCTTGTTTCCCGTGGTCGAAGGTCGCATTGAACTCTTTTGCTTGCTTATCAAGGTACTGCTTTGCTTCTGTGCCAGTAATATTTGCTTCTTTGGCAAACTTAAGTACGGAAATGCGCCCTTCTCCAAGCTCTACCAAATTATAAAAAGTTGACTGGAGGTGCTGAGATAACAGTTTACGATTTTGGCGCCGTGACCCCAAAATTAACCATCCTCCACCTGCAACCAATGGAACACCTAAAGCAATACACCCAATTGCAGAATCTTTTGCGTCACGGTTTTGTAAAGAATTATTATCTTTATCTTGCAATGAAGCTAAAGCTGATACAGAAAGCATGAGAAATACAAATCCAAGCGAGAGCATCGAACCAGCAGCAAACTTTGTGAGGAGTTTCATACGCAGCGAAGATTATGTGTGTATCTTGCCGCGATTTTAACTTCAGTTATCGCGTAGCTTCCAGTAGCCGTGAAAAGTAAAATCGAGTCTTTGTCATAGATGAACGCTTAACTGTAAAACCGTTCGCTTGCAAAACCTTGACTACATCCGCTTCCCTGTGAAGGTAGGCTCTTGTTGCTTTGCTGGCGCCTGGAAAAAAACTACCTATTTTCTTCAACAAACTTAATGCAAAAGTTTTTGGAGCAAAACTTAGTATAATTCGTGACTCAGCAAGCGAACACAAATGCGATATCATTGTTGATGCTTCATTTACGGGGTAGTGAATAAGAACATCAAGACAAATTACAGTGTGGTATTTGCCGCTCAAAGCAGCTAAATCTTGCACATCGAAACTCGGATTATCATTATTGCCAAAAATGCTTTGGGCGCGTTCAGATGCTTCCCCTACCATCATCTCAGAAATATCGCTGGCATAAACTTTAGCTCCAGATTCGGCAAGTGGGATACTGAGACTACCAACACCGCACCCAGCATCGCAGATGGAAAGTTGAGCCAAATTACCATCAGCTTGAAGCCAGTTGATGACTTTATCGACTGTTTGCTGGTGTCCGTTGCGAATATCAAGCTGGACTTTATTGACTTCACCATCACCGTAAATACGCTTCCAGCGGTCAAAACCTGTGGAATTGAAATAATCTTTAACAATCGTTTTATCGTCAGCTACGTTCATATAAGTAAATAAATCAACCCTTCTCAATCGTTTAGAGTAGCAGGAGAAGGGCTAGCAGAGGAAGAGATAGAACTAATGTATGCCTAAAAACCTTTCGCAGCAACTGGGGAACAATATTAGGTCATTTGTGGTTGAATAAGTATGTCTATATTTGTTTTAATTTGTTTCGGAAGGATGTATTAAGCAACTGAAACTAGTAGTTAAGGGGTCTTTAACAATTTTGGCAAAACTCGATTCGGTAAACTTTTGACTAGCTTTTATCTTAAAGAGTTTACTATCCTTATTTAAATAGATATATAAATTGATACCAAGGCGTAGGTCGATATGGAAAGTGTAAATACTTCACAGCAAACCCAGCAGATAGAACCAATCAATGATTCGGTCAATCTGAATGATGAGCATGAAATGGATAATATGGGTAATATTACCGCTATTACTCCCATCGAAGAATCAATCGAAGAAAGAGAACAAAGAGAAAGACGCAGGTCAAAAAGGCGCCGACTATTGCCTAAAGTAATTGTTGGTGTATTGCTGGGAGCAGGAGTAGCAGCATCAAGCGTTTATTACTATCGGTGGACACAGTTCAACAGATTCCACCTTACAACCGATGTTGCTTACACAAGTGCAGATATTTACCCAGTTACATCTCGCGTGGGTGGGATAGTAACTGAAGTCTCGGTAAAACAAAATCAAGCTGTGGGAGCAGGAACTACTTTAGTTAAACTTGACCCACGTGAGTATCAAGTAGGTTTAGCACAAGCAAGAGCTGCACTCGATGTGGCAAAGCAACAAGCCGAAGTCGCGCGAGAAAACATCAATAACGTTCCACCAACGATTATACCCGAACCGCTTAACTCCGCTCCCACCAGCCCTAATCAGCCAAAGCTAGTTCTTCCTAAACCAGCAGAAACTTTTAATAGACAAGTTGAAGTCAACCGTCAGCAATACAAAGCTGCATTGGCAACAGTCACACAAAGACAAGCAGAAGTTAAACAAGCTGAACTAAAGCTATCTTATGCCACTGTCAGCGCGCTGGTTCCTGGTGCAATTGGAAACACTAATATCCGTGTTGGTCAACAAGTACAACCCGGACAAACTCTTGTCGAGATAGTACAGCCTAATCGTTGGGTGGTTGCTAACTTTAAAGAAAACCAGTTAGAAAGAATACAGCCTGGACAAAAAGCTGAAATTAAAATAGCTGCTTTTCCAAGTCGTAAATTTAAAGGAACCGTAGAAAGTGTGTCTTCTACACCAACAACTGTTGTCGCGTCTCCTTCTCCTGACAGTACGAATAATAGTTTGGGCAATATCCAATCTAATAACCCTCGTCGCATTCCCGTTAAAGTCGTGTTTGAACCCGATAGCATTAAAGGCTTTGAATCACGAATTGCTCCTGGAATGTCGGCTGATGTCATAATTAGCACACGCAAATAATCCCCCCTACCCCCCGAAATTCGGGGGATCAACAAACCTTTGCCAACTTACCTCACCATTTTTTTCATCCACATGCCAGCGTAAAAGGTTAGTAACAGCAGTGCCAGATATCGTATTTTCTAAGCCTATTGCTTGGCGCGGCGCCTTTGTTGCAAGATTAATTGCTTTCTCAACATCACAAATACCCCAGTTGACTAAGTTTTGTACTCCTACTAGTAAAGGGAGTGTTGTTCCTGATAAAGTACCGTCTTTTAAAAAAGCTGTACCATTTTTGACTTCTATTTCGCGGCTATCCCACGGGTAAGTACCATCGGGAAATCCTAAAGGCGCCAATGCATCGCTAACTAAAAATAGGCCCTTGTCATAATTACTTGCGCGTAAAAGTATATCTAGCATAATGGGTGAGACATGCTGACCATCAGCAATAAATCCACACATGACATTTTTATTGGTAATAGCTGCACCTAATAAACCAGGTTCGCGGTGATGTAAGGGTGGCATGGCGTTAAATGCGTGTGTTACCATCGTGGCGCCGTATTCAAATGCTTGTTGCGCTTTATCGTAAGTTGCTTGGGAGTGTCCAAGACTAACGGTAATATTTTGTGAACGTAAATATTTAATTACTTTGCCTGTTGGGTCTAGTTCGGGTGCTATCGTGATAACTTTTACTACGTGAGCATAATCACCTAAAACTCGTTTAACTTCATCGATAGTTAAAGGCAGCAAGTATTCAGCAGGATGGGCGCCGCGTTTTTGGTAGTTTAGAAAGGGTCCTTCTAAATGTACACCCAGAATTTGGGCTTGTTGTAAGGCGTTGTTACAACTCATATAATCAGCAATTACTGCTAACGCACGCTGGATATTTTCTACCGAAGTCGTTACTAAAGTAGGTAGAAAGCCATCTACACCGTTATTCCATAAGAATTGAGATATTTTTGGCAGTACATGAACATTATCGGCACTTAAATCAGGAAACGCTAAACATAGACCACCGTTAATTTGTAAATCTACACCACCCAGAGAAATCCAATCTCCTTTAACGTCCACGACTTGCAAATTATCTGGTGGTACCCGTTTGAAGATTGTACCCATTGGTAAAATCCTTTGAACTGTACCTTCGTTTATCAATAACATCTGTAAATCACTGTAACCAGGTACGCGCGCGTTGATAATATCTATAGGTGTAAACATAACTTATATGGAAATATAGGTTTAACTATTACTGCCTTGATTTAAATACTATACCTAGGGATTAAGCAAGAATATGTCACCTGTTATTGGAATTATTATGGGTAGCGACTCTGACTTGCCTACTATGAAAGACGCTATTACTATCTGTGAAGAGTTTGGGGTCGGTTATGAGGTCGCTATTGTTAGCGCACATCGCACTCCCGAACGTATGTTTGAATATGCTAACTCGGCACATGAACGCGGTATTAAAGTTATTATTGCTGGTGCTGGTGGCGCCGCGCATTTACCCGGAATGGTAGCATCGCTAACACCGCTACCTGTAATTGGTGTTCCGGTTTCTAGTCGTCATTTACAAGGTGTTGATTCTTTATACTCAATAGTTCAAATGCCAGCTGGTATTCCTGTTGCTACTGTCGCTATTGGTAACGCGAAAAATGCTGGTTTGTTAGCTGTACAAATTATTGCTACTTCTCAACCTGAATTACTCGTAAAAGTTCAACAGTACAGAAATGATTTGAGAGACTCAGTAATAACTAAACAGTCAAAATTAGAACAGGTAGGCTATCAAGATTACTTAGACAACATGAAATAATAGGAATTATTTATACCTGATTTATGCTTGCCTTATTTTAACTTTAACGATACCTATAGATAGTCCCCTCAGTTTAGTAAAATGGGCTAGTATCTTTCTATGCTAAATAAAAATTAATAAACAAAATAAAAAACTACTAAAAAGCTAATAAACTCTCACACATAAAAGAATACAAGCATTTATATCAGGGTGGAAAACTGTATCCAACCTTGCAAAGTTCTTGCAAATTGTATTAAGTGTTACAGAATCCATCTGTCTGAAAATACACAATCTATAACAAATTTATTATATTCTCCTGAAGCTTTCACAACGGTAAAAAAAGTGTCAAGAGTAGTTAGCTTAGTTTGATTTTGAACTACTGCATTTTATCGTAACAATACTTTCTTTCTGAGTCAGTTACCTGGCGCCGATGGTAGTTATCCATTAGGCGCCCATACTTCAGAACTAACAAGTGGGATTTGGTCTACTGTCTAAATGGTTCATTAGCTGGACTTGTTGCTATTACTGCTCCTTGCGCTTATGTACCAACTTGGGCAGCAGTTCTGATTGGTTTAACTGGTGGTATTTTAGTTGTTCTGGGTGTTGATTTAATTGAGTCACTTCATATTGATAACCCTGTAGGCGTCTTTGCTGTTCACGGTATCAACGGCATGATGGGTACTGTTTCTATTGGCTTCTTTGGACTCGCATCGCTGACTAACAAACCTGCTAACTTGCTTTGATGTGGCCATAATCTTGTACTAACTCACGATAAACACTAAGCGTTGCAACGGAAGCGTGCGTGACGTGAAAACGTTCTAAATTCTGCTGCGCTTGATACTTCCATTTATTTAGAGTAGATGGTTGACTCAGTAATTCAGATAAAGCTGCTGCTAAAGCATTACTATTTAATGGTGGTACTAATATACCTGCTTGTCGATTGTCTAATGTTTCAGGAATTCCATCCACATCTGAAGCAACAATTGCACAACCCGCTTCTCTTGCTTCTATCAGAACTAAACCGAATGACTCATGATGTGATGCTAAAACAAATATATCGGTTGAAAGCATGTACCGCTGGGGATGAGGTTGAAACCCTTCAAAGTGAATGCGGTCGGGATACTTACTCATTCTTGCATGAGTTTCAAATTCTTCTCGGTCTGGTCCATTGCCTACTAAATATAGATGTGCGTCAGTCTGAGAAGCAACTTGAATAAAAGCATCGATTAACTCACCAATCCCTTTACGTTTGTACATTCCAGCTACAGTAGTAATTGCTGGACGTTTTAATGGTACTGGTAAACAATCTTTAATTTTAGGATTGCGTGGACTGTTGAGAGTCGCGTTGCCTACTACGCGAATTTTATGCTTGGGGATACGACGACGTATCATTGAATCGGCAACCGCATGACTCACAGCAATAACGCGATCAGCAAGTCCCATTAGTATAGAACTAGTCTGAAACTCATTATGAACGGTGGAAACTAAACCGTACTTGCTCCCCGAACGTAAAAACCACGCAAGCAAAATACCCGTCATCATATGACCATGAACGATATCTGGGTGAAATTGCCCCGTGATTAGTCGAAAACATCGAGCAGCATTCACAAGGTTGATTGGTTTTCGCGACTGGTCTAGATGAAAGTGCTTAACACCATATTGAGTAAGTAACGTCTCATATTTTCCACCTGCTGATGCAACAGCAACTTGATGACCAAGCTCCGACTGCATACAAGCTAGGTCTACTGCCACATTTACAATACCGTTACCGATTTCTTCTATATGGTTCGCAATATGTAATATACGCATTTAACTGTTCTCTACGGTGCCTACTAATGATTAAAATATCTAAATTAAGATATAGATATACAAAGGTTAAATATTTGGTGAACAGGTCAACTTTATAGTTCGACTTTGAAAAAGATTTCATACGAACCTAAAAACCGATTCACAAAGCCTACAGGTAGAGATTCTATCTGCGAATTATACGATGCAATTGCTTCTTTTTTTTGCATTTGAACTTTTGTAATTAATAACCTTCTTGCCGCCGCAATGTCCTTAAGCTTAAGCATAATAAATAATGGCGCCCGCCAAAACATCCAAATTGGATACTGAAGTAACTCAACTTCGGCTTGAAGTTGCGCGATTGCTTCTTTTACCAGTATGTAGCTTGCTTCGTGGTCGCAATGACAATCTTTGTAGTGCGGAACATAAACTTCTTGAGGATTGTACTGTTTTAAAAGCTCCATAATTTGCTCAATTGTTTCCTGCCTCAAATCTGATTCTAAATCGAGTAATTTTCCATCGGGTTTGTCGAGAAAGTGAATATCACTTCGCTGAACACCTAAAATCTTTAATGCCGATTCAGCTTCTTGTTTGCGAATTTGAATAATCTCTTCTTTAATATTTGACTTTGAACCACCATTACCTTGTCCGTCAGTCAGGAATACAACCGTAACTGGTATGAGTTGCTCGCGTTTGAGTGCAATCATTCCACCACAACCAAAAGTTTCGTCGTCTTGGTGAGGAGAAAATACCATCGCTGACTTTGAACTCAACTCCAATGGTTGACTATGAAAGCGCAAAATCAAAAGAGACAATAAAGCTGAGTTAAGATTTTGAATTCGTTGGAGCAAGTTGCTAGGTATGAACTTTTGTATTTTTTGCAGAATTTTCTTTATTGTCATAATTGACAGTTTTTGATATACGTAATAATACTACCAGCTTTACCAAGATGTTTGTATAAGCGTGAACTTTTTTTTATCTTTATAGGGGATATTGCTTTACAAGCCTGTAGTTTATAATACCAGTATATATGTTTCGAACATGAATGCGCGCGTAGCGTATTATCCAACACCTAGGTGGGACTACACTCGTAATCTACTTGAATCTGCTTAATTTCTTTCTCGCTCACGTTCTATTGTATTTAGCAACTGGTCTGTGGGTATAAATAAATCACCTTGAGTTCAATCTGATTCAGGTTAGTGTTACCGATAATACAGATAAACAGGTGTGGAAACCAATGTGGTTGATAGTTACGGGTGAGCAGCGCGAGCATATTACACTTGTAGATGCCTACTTATGTTATCGCCAACGGTTTGATATAGAACATATGTTTAGGTTTAGTAAACAACGTTTGTTGATGACTAATTTTCAAACTCCTAAAGTTGAGCATGAGGAAAATTGGATACGTCTAGTTATGCTTGCTTACGTACAGTTATGGACTGCGAAGGATTTATCTATTCATTTACCAAGACCTTGGGAGCGATATTTACAGCAAAACAGTGATAAAATTGTATCTCCCAGTACCGTACAACGTGACTTTCAAAGAATTATTTCGGAGACTGGTAAACCTGGAAATTCACCAAAACAAGCGAGGAAATTCGACTGGACGGGTGAGGGGTAAGACTCAGACTAAACCGATTAAGTATCCTGTTAATAAAAAAGCAAAAAATCAAACATTTCACAGCCGCAATCTGCATAGTTTTTCTTGAAATACGGTTGTTTTGCTCAGTTGTATACATAACTGAGGTAAAAAGCTATAGCTTTAATTTGTTCGCGTGTAACTTACGCTAACAAATACTTTTGTCCAAAGTCCAAAGTTTTAGATATCATTACTAAAAGCAGTTATGATTTAGGCAAAGCTTCAAATAAGTTACTCGAATTCAGGTGCTACAATTTTCTACAATATTCCACACTAATCGTCAAATCTATTCCTTATGTGGTACGAGTCTACTTATATGAAGTTTAATACGTATATTCCCAGAGTAGAGCGTATAATAAATTACAATTGCAGTAATTTTAGCAATATATTTTGATTGATAACCAAGCTTTATTTAGAGGCGCAATTTGAAAAAATGCGAGTAAAATCGGTGAACGGTAGCGATAATAATGTTTTTAAGCCTGCGTCAATCTTGTGTGTAGGTGCAGGTTGGTTTCCAAAATCACCAGGAGGGTTGGAGAGGTATGTCTATGAGCTAACGCACAAGTTGGCAGAAAAAGACACTATTGAACTTTGCGGTGTTGGGTTGCCCTCGAACGACAATAATCTACCGATAAAGTTAACAAACTTAGCTTCTCCAGATACACCAATTTGGAACCGTATGTGGACTTGTCGCTCAAATTTCCGAGCATCACGCACTTTTACACCCGATGCGATCAATTTACATTTTGCTTTGTACAGCTTTCCAATATTAGACTTACTCCCAAAACAAGTTCCAATTACGTTTAACTTTCACGGGCCTTGGGTATCGGAAAGCGTGCAGGAAGCTTTCGAGAACAAAATTAGCGTTTTACTAAAGAAATGGTTAATTGAGCAGAGAACATATAATCGATGCGACCGATTTATTGTTCTCTCGAAAGCCTTTGGTAATATATTACACCAGAAATATCAAATTCCTTGGGATAAAATTCATATAATTCCTGGCGGAGTCAACACTGAAAAATTTCAGCCGAATTTATCCCAGGTAGGCGCCCGTGAAGTACTAGGTTGGCCTCAAGACCGTCAAATTCTTTTTACATCACGTCGTTTGGTGCATCGTGTTGGTATAGATAAATTATTAGATGCGGTAGCTGCAATAAAACCTAAAAATCCTGATATTTGGCTAGCAGTGGGGGGGAGAGGTCCTTTACTAGAAAGTTTAGTTTCTCAAGCAAGCGAACTTGGGCTTGATAACCACGTTAAATTTATTGGATTTTTAAAAGATGAATTATTACCAGTAGCATATCAAGCCGCAGACCTGAGTGTAATGCCCAGTCAATCATTTGAAGGTTTCGGATTATCATTAATTGAATCATTAGCTTGTGGAACTCCGGTTGTTTGCACACCAGTTGGTGGAATGCCAGAAATATTAGAATCATTCTCACCTAACTTAATTTGTGCCTCTACAACTAGTAATGCCATAGCAGAAACTTTAGAACAAGCATTATTGAAAAAAATTGCAGTTCCATCACGTCATCAATGTCGCGAATATGCAACTGCCAACTTCGACTGGTCAAAAATTGCGAAACTTGTACGTGCGGTGATGGTAGGGTGAATGACGCCATAAACAATTTTAAAACGAAGCGTGAGTCTAAAAGCGTCACGCACCTTACAAAGTGCCGAATTACTTGTACGTGCGGTGATGGTAGGGTGAATGACGCCATAAACAATTTTAAAACGAAGCGTGAGTCTAAAAGCGTCACGCACCTTACAAAGTGCCGAATTACTTCTTCACTTTTATACCACTTAAAAGTGTAGCAACCCAACTTGAAGCAATGGCGCCAAGCAGAAACAGCGCGATTGGTATAATTGATAATGTTATGCTATTCAGCGATAAAATAATGCCAAAGGCGCCTAACACAGCAAGACTAAGTGTATAAATTATCATTGTTTTGCGTGGGGTTCCAACTTCGCAATGGAAACTTGCTGCTGTTGGAATTAAAAGTAAACCAAAAACAGCAGTACTAATTAATGCGGTGTGATGATAAGTAAATAAATATACACAGAAAGATAAAATAGTAATACTAAAACAGGCGCCCCAGTAATTAGACTGTTGAATTTCGGTTTCTGTTAGTGCTAAACGTCCGAATTTATCAAAACGTAATAAAAGGGTAAATAAAGGGTCAATAATCCATGTTAAAATTACAAATATTAGATATGCAATAGCGACGACAATAACCAGTTGTTTTAAACCTATCTCATTTAATCCTATTAGCAGCAAACGCACAGCAAAATATAAACCGATTGTAAATGCCCAACGGGTTATATTATTAAGGCGTGATGACCATAAAAAGTAGCGTAACATCAATCGATAAATAGGATTCTTCGCTTTTAGCGCTTCGATAATTCCAGAACGCGCCCATTCAAGATTTGGATTTAAACGTAATGCTTCGCGGAAATAATCCAAAGCTTTTTGATGACATTTACCGTGGGACAACAAAATCCAACCACTCGAAGCGTAACAAGAAGCATCTAGAGGCGCCACTGCAATAGCACTTTCTACTGCTTCGACTGCTTGCTCTCCTTTACCTAGTTCTGATAGGGATAGCGCACGGTAATTTAAACATTCAACATTTTCAGGGTCAATCGCAAGTCCTTGAAGTGAGGCACCAAGGGCATCAAGCCATAGTTTTTGGTTATACTTACATCTAGAGAGTAAAGCAAAATAAGAAGCTTGATAACAATTAAGCCGAATTGCTTCGCGTACAGATTTTTCTGCTAATTCAAGTTCCTGACGGTCGCACAAAATATAACTTAATATATAGTGACAAAAAGCGTCATCAGGCGCCAAAGATATAGCTGTTTCTGCGGCAGCCGTCGCTTCTTGAAATCGCTGTTGACAATTTAAACATAGAGCTAGTAAAGCAGTGGTATAAGCATCACTTGGCGCCTGTGCTAAAGCCTGTCTTAACTCGCGTTCAGCCATTTCATAACGCGATTGCTCAATTAATAGTGTTGCTCGTTCAATACTCACAAAATTACATTTTTAATTTATATTTTACTTACATCTTTAAACACTTTAAAATATCATCATATAACCCACCTTCGTTGGCATACAAAGCATAATTACGAGCGCTAGCAAACCATTCTTTTGTAGATGGTTTAACACTGCTGACAGCAGCAAGTAAATCTTTTGTCGTCAACGGTTTTGGAATGCCTATTTTTATCGCTTCTTGCAATTTACGCTCGACTGCTATATCAACAACTGCTTTTAAATCGGCGCCTGAGAAATGTTCTGTTTTTTTACTAATAAGCTCATAATCAATATTAGCAACAGGTTTACCACTACATAACAATAGTAAAATCTCAGTTCTGGCTTTTGCATCTGGTGGTGGAACAAATAATATTCTATCGAACCGACCAGGACGACGAAACGCTGAATCTAAATGCCACGGAGCATTAGTCGCAGCTAAAATCAATACCCCTTCGTTCGAGGTATTCACACCATCGAGTTCGGAGAGAAACTGATTAATAACCATACGACTAGCACTTTGCCGCATATCAGTACGGTTAGCAGCAAGAGCATCTACCTCGTCGAAAAATAATACACTTGGTTTGTGGCTACGAGCATTTTCAAAGATAGAGTGGAGATTACGTTCGCTATTGCCCAGCCACATATCGAGGATATCGTTTATACCAACACTAATAAAGCTGGAATTAATTTCGCCAGCTGTAGCACGTGCGAGGTATGTTTTGCCACATCCTGGAGGGCCATAAAGTAAAATGCCACCACCTATAGTTTTACCGTAAGCTCGATATAATTCTGGTTGTTTAAGGGGGTAAATAATCTTGAGACGAATTTCATCTTTAACTGTATCCATTCCCCCAACATCTTGAAACGAAATTTGGGAACGTTCAATATTACTATCATTCAGAATTTGTGTATCTTCACCACTGCTTACTCGTAGCTTACCGTCAACGATTTCGTTTACTTCGTCCTGTAATGCTCCTACTTCATTTGATACACCTAAACGGTCAGCAAAATCTTGGTCGGTAATAGATGCATCAATTGCTGTAGCATAGCGATATTGGCTAACTGCTTGCTGTACGGCGCCAGCATGTAGTAACAAACGCGCGTGGAGTAAATACGCAAGCGCAGGGCAGTCAGCGCTCTTGAGTAAATCTTCGACAACAACCAACGATTGCGAATGCTTACCCTGCTGATAAAAAACCGTCGCCAAACCAAGTTTTAATATACTGTCTGCTGGTTTGAGCGTTAACGCCTGACGGTATTCTTGCTCGGCTTCTGAATACTGCTGCATACTCAGCAATACTTCTGCTAAATGTTGCCTGAGTGGAAGGTTATCAGGAGAGAATTTTAGCGCCTCACGCAGTGCCCGCACTGTATCCGGACTGGTAGTCATATAGAATTAATAGAGTAAGCAGTTGTAAATAAACAGTAACAACTATCATAAGCAATAAAAAATTTAACGCTATAACCTAAAATAGCCTGTAACGGATACGTAGTAAGCGTTTAATCACTTTATATTATTATTTTTAGCATTTTAATCAAGCATTTCCTTTGTAATATAAGTAACATTACACTCTGATTCAAATTGCTTCAATTCCTCCCAAAACTCCTTTTCTAAAGGTTCTGGTAGTATTAAGGCTTTGTCAATAAATTTATACAGGTTACGGATATCTTGCTCCTCTAGTCCTTTTTCATAAAGTCGATGAGTTAACTTGGTTTTCCAAATTTTTCGCTGTTGAGGCGCCTGTTTTGTTTCGAGGGCTTTTAAATGTGCCATAATAACACTGGCAAAAAGGTTATCAGACTTTTCTAGCTCTTGCCATCGCTCGTCAAAGTTAAAATCTAAAAGCTTAAGCCTTCCAAAGCTAAATCTCAAGAAATTACGGAAGTCTTTATTCCCGTAAGAAAATTGGTCTGGACGCCAATTTTTATCTGCGTAAAACTTGAAGGCACCCTTGATGAAGGCAAAGGGGGATATCAAACTTTTAAATATGAACAATACAAAATTGAAGTATTGCCACTAGCTGGAATTAAAGTTTTATATAACGACGCTTACCTTTACAAAAAACCAGGACTTACGCAACTGGCACAATCAGTCTCGGCACGGCTTCGCCGCGCCATCAATACCCAAAGCGGTACAAGTTATATAATGCTAGGCGCCTGAATAGTATTGCTTTATGACAATCAGTCTTGG
>JAHHGX010000011.1 GCA_019359675.1 Calothrix sp. FI2-JRJ7 | reverse complement strand
ATCCACCAATTGTCCCTGCGACAATTGGAGAAGGCTTTCACGCTTTAATTCAAGAGGCTGATTTTTATCCATGACTATCATAATCTGCCTCGGTTGTTACACTTGTCAATACCCCTAGACCTGCCTGGCACTTAAACCGTGCTTCTTATATAATTTTTACGGCGCCGTGACCCCCGGAGGGGGTCACTCACTTAAAGTTTTGGGAAGGGGACTAACTGGAGACCTGAATCCTTACGTATTGCGTTTCCTTTAGTTTCAGCAAGTGATATTAATGATTTTATCGAGCAAAGTAAAACCAAGCCAGAAATTGCTTTACTTAAATCATTTCGCGCTTGGATACGGTCAAAGATTAGTTAAACAAGAAATCAGCTTTTTATGTAAACCCGGTTTCTTAGTAAAAACTAATAAATTTAGACAAAAATTTTGACTTGTCCTGTGTGTAAATCGTAACGCGCGCCTCTAATTTCGAGCTTACCTTATATCTTGCACCATTCGCAACAAGCCAAAAAAAACCGGGTTTCTGTACGAGAGATTAAGCTTATAAGAGCGCAGTTTGTCGCAAGAAACCCGGTTTCTAGGCCAGGTGCAAGATGTCAGACTATCTATTTTGTTTATAAATTTACTTGTACGGAAAACTTAATGTATTGTATTTACTATAATTAAATTATCTTAAAAATCTAGAAACCTGGTTTCTTTACAATTTGAATTCTTTTGGTAATGGAGATAACTTTTTGGACTGATAATGTTTTTGTTTAATTAATTTTTGTAAATATTTAACTCGTTTTTGCGGCGCCGGATGAGTTGATAGAAATTCTATATCTATATTTTTTTGTTTACTTAATCTATCAAAAAAGTCGGTTGCTCCAGCTACATGTCCGTAGGTTTTATATAATAAATCTAATCCTATTCTGTCTGCTTGTGATTCTTGCGATTGTGAGTAATTAGCATCACTAAAGGTTGTAACACCAGAAGCAACTGATACTAGTAAATCATTATTTCCTGTGATAGAAGCTAAAGCAATTGGCAAAATTAATTGTCTTAAAATACTGCGTAGATGGTCGCGGTTCGCAAAATGTCCTAATTCATGACCTAAAATCATCATTAACTCGTTTTCGGACTCAGCTTGTTTGAGTAAACCATCAAAAATCACAATACGGTCGCCAGGTAGCGCTAAAGCATTTACTGTTTTATTCGGCACATAGATAATTTGATAATCACGTTTACGTTCTTCTGATGGTAAATTTGATTCTAATTTATTTAAAAGCTGGTTTAAAGTATCCTGCGTTTGCGATGGTTGGGATAGTTTTTCATATGCAGGAACTATTAAGGCGCCTAATCGGTTTTCAATATCTGGAGGAATCACCCACACAAGATTATCGACTAGTAACCCTACTAGCCAAATTATACCTAAAATAATAGATAAAAATATTCCTAAGATTATAAACAATTGACGGTTACTAGTTGGTGGGTTGCGATTTGTTGGCGCCATTTATTTTTAAGGTAGTGTTAAAAATGAATCGTAGGTGCGGCTTTTGCCCCACTTACTAAATTAGCAAAGGATGTAACGTCACAAATCAACCATCCGTTAATTATAGCCACTAAGTTAATAGATACAATCTTTCAACCGTGATATCACGTAAAAATTTATCTATTTGATGATGTATTTATATATTTCATCAATCCACGTCAGGTATAACTCATAGCTCAGGGTATCTGCAACATATACTATAAATTGGGTTTTTTATAATTCATCAGGATTTATTTCTAATTTACGTAACTGTTCCGCTAATTTTTGCGCGCGCAGTTCAGCACTAGTAGCGCGTTGTTCTGCATCAGTCGCTAATTCTTCTGGTGTTTTATATCTAACACCATCTTGATTGTACCAATATAACCACTCGCGCGTAATACCTTGAAAAGTTCCTCTTTCATGACCAATTGCCAAACTAAGTTCTGGTAGCCAAATACGATTACCTAATTGTAATATGTACTTTCCTTGAACCAGTCGATAAACTTCTAACCGTGCTTTGCGTTTCCGTAAAGGATTATAAACAACATAGTATAAAATTCCTAATTGTTCATAAATTTCTTTTTTCTTCGTATATTCACCACGTCGTTTATGATAAACAACTTCGATTGCTAAAATCGGCAAAACTAATTCTTCCCACAAAAGATAGCTCAAACGCAAATCTTCATCAATTACTCGCTGTACACCTAAACTCAAAAACCCATCTGGAACTACTGCTGGGATATCAGGGTCTTAATAAATACCCATGTCGATGCCAAAGAACCAATCATTGCGACTGCTCCAAATCCAGGCGAGAATTGTTTTTAGTAGATGCGGAATATAATCTTGTAATTCGTTGTCTACGGGTGTATCGTCGGAATCAGGTAAATCTTCTGCTGAGGGTAAGCAGTGCAATGGGTTATACTCTAACATGGCGCCAGTTGGGGATACTATAGATTTATGATATCTAAGGTTGCCATTTACTCGGTATTAATATCAGTGAGAAGTAAGGAACTGTATCTGGGTCAACTTTTTCTAAGGGCATAATTACTTGATTGCTAGTTGTGGCACGTTCGATGTATTTCGCACGCTCTGCTAATCCTAAGTCTTTTAATACCCCATATACTTTTCTAAAATGTTTGCCCAGTTTGATAATTACTGCTGCATCTGCGACTGCTAATTTTTCTGTTAATACTTCTGCGCTTAATATCGAAGATAGCACCATGAATACATCATTACGGTAGGTAAGCGGCGCCCCTAAAGCTGATGCACTTGCCATAATAGAAGAAACTCCGGGCACGACTTCTACATTAAACTTAGGTGATAACCGTGTGTAAAGATACATAAAGCTACCGTAAAAAAACGGGTCGCCTTCGCATAACACCACAACATCCTGACCAGCATTTAAATACTCGGCTAATTTTTCTGCGGCACTGTCATAAAAAGGTTGAGCAGATTCCTCAAGTTTGAAAGGAAAAAGCATTGGTACTTCGATTTGATTCCCCGTTAAATAGGGAGCAATAATTGAACGTGCCAGCGGTTTTTGTTTATCGGATATTGGATAAGCGACTACAGGTGAAGCTTGTAATATCCGTAAAGCTTTAATTGTTAATAGTTCTGGGTCTCCTGGTCCGATACCGATACCATACAGGCGCCCAGTTGTTTGAGATACTAAAGACATGTTATATTTCCTCCTCTTTTGCCAGAGCATTTACTGCCGCTGCTGCCATTGCACTACCACCTCGGCGCCCATTTAAAGTAATAAAAGGCACTCCTCTACTATTTTCTGCTAACGCTGCTTTCGATTCTGCGGCGCCGACAAATCCTACTGGAAAGCCTAGAATTACGGCTGGTTTACTCGCTCCTGCATCAAGCAGTTCGAGTAAGTGAAATAACGCAGTCGGTGCATTGCCAATTGCTACCACTGCCCCCTCAAGGAAAGGTTCCCATAACTCTAAAGCAACCGCAGAACGAGTATTAAGCATTTTTTGCGCTAATGTAGGCACTTCAGGATTATTTAAAGTGCAAATTATTTGATTGTTAGCAGGCAATCGTTTTTTAGTAATTCCTTCTGCGACCATTTGAGCATCGCATAATATTGGTTTACCATTTTTTAGTGCATTGCGTCCTGCTGCGACTGCATCGAATGAGGCACTTAAATCATTTACAATATCTGTCATTCCACAAGTATGAATAAGACGCACAACTACGGTAGCTAAGTCAATAGGTAATTTTTCTAAGTTAGCTTCCGAACGAATAATACTAAAAGAACGACGGTAAATTTCATTGCCATCGCGAATATAATCCATCATATAATTCCTCCTGCATTTAACCAGTGCTGTATTTCACCTACTGTATATTGGTCTACCCATTCTCCAAAGGAATCATGATTATGTTTACGCATGAGTTTATATACTTGCAGTAACCGTAATATTACTTTTGGTAATTGAGTTTGATTAATAAAACTATATATTTCTCTGCCGAAATTTTGCTCGCTTCCGACAAAAACTTGATACCCTTCTGTCATGATATTACTTTCGATTTTTTGGGCGCCTAACAAGGTAATATCAGTTTTACCATGATAAGCACAGGATTTAGAACAGCCAGTAAAGTGAATTTTTACAGGTATATCAAGGGTAATGTGTTGTTGTAGATATTCTGCTAAAGCGAGAGCGTCACTTTTCGTATCGGTCGCAGAAGATGCACAACCCTTATTTCCTGTACAAGCAACTAGACCACTATATATATGATTTGCTGACCAATGCAATCCTAAATTTTCGATATGTTCTTGAACTTCAGGTATAACTTCGTTTTTAATATCGGGAATAATTATATTTTGCCAAGGTGTTAATCGTAATGAACAGCTACCATAAGTATCTACTAAAGAAGCTAAGTCATATAATTGGTTTGTGTTTAGCTTGCCCAGTGGTAGAACTATTCCAATGTAAGAATAACCTTTTTGTCGCTGAGGATTGGCGCCTAAATGGTAATTAGTATTTGTATTTAAGGTGTATGTGTTATTTGAGACATTAAGTGAAAAAGGTAAATACTTTTGTGCTTGTTCTAAAGTCTTGGAAAGACCTTTTTCTTGAAATAGCTTTTTTAAACGAGGTTTGCGTTTTTCGGTAATATCTACTTCGTTGAGGTAGAGTTGTGCTAGAGCGGCAACTACGAATATACACTTTTCAGGCTCTAATAAGATATTGGTTGCTTCCCCTCCTATTAAAAGGTGAAAATATATAGATGTATTTTCTTTAACAGCAGCAAATGTAATCTCATTTGGTTGTTGACATACCGACACCTTCCCACCACCATCAAACGCAACACTAAACTTAGCTGACAACCCTCCTAATTCTTTGTGCGAACATATATACTCATCTAACTCACGAACTAAATAACGAGTATCAATCAGTTCATCGTTATCAATACCTGCTGTCGGACTTGCCATAATATTCCGAATATGGTCAACTTCAGCAATTCCAGCTAAACCCACAGAACGTAAAGTAATTAAAGCTGTTTCTGTACCTCTTATTCCTCGAACTTGTAAATTTGCGCGGTTTGTTACGTAAATATTTTTATCGCTACCACCAAAATTAGTAGCATAATCAGCAACAATCCGTACTTGCTGACTAGTCAAAATACCGGAAGGAGTACGGATGCGAGAAATAACTCCATCAATAGCTGGTGTAGCGTAGAATAATCCTGGACAAGTTAGAGGATTATCTAATAAAGGTAGGGGGTCATCAACCTGGTTAACAGACTTAAACACGGTACTATCTCCTTCCCTGTGCAACGCAGGGAGTTGATTGTTTAAAACTGCTCAAGTTGGCATTCTGACTCTTAAGTGATGAGTGCTGAGTGCTGAGTGCTGAGTTTATTTATACTCAGTACATAGGACTTTTAACTCAATACTTTTTTACAGCTGCGGCACAGTCCCGGAATTTCACCAGAGTTTCCCAACTTTGAGCATATGAACTATATCACATGCTTGGTTCCCAAAACTTTAATTCTTACTTATTATTACAAAAATAATTGAAAATCAGTTTGCCTATGCCATCTTTGCTGCGCTTATTTATCCTTTCTACAACCATCGCTATTTTCCCAACCTCTAGTGCCTTTGTATTCAACGACACTCAAAACTACTGGGCTAATGATTGTATTCAACAACTCAATGAACGTAAACTTATTACAGGGTACTCTGATAATTCTTTTCGTCCAAATGTAACGGTAACACGTGCAGAAGCAGCTGTCTTGATGCTAAATGCTTTTCCTACGGCGCCAAATAAACGTAGTTCTACAGCATTTCGAGATGTTCCGCAAACGCACTGGGCATATAAAGCGATATCTAGCGCATTCCAAAAAGGCTTTTTTTCTGGGTATCCAGGAGGTATATTCCAACCTAACCAAGCAATACCCCGCGCGCAAATTATTGGTGTCATCGCTGGAGCAAAAAATTACAGTGCTGTAGCGAACCCCGCACAAACACTACGAACATACTTTCAAGATGCAGCAGAAATTCCCAACTATGCTCAAACTTCGGTTGCATCTGCCGCAATTAATAGTATTGTGGTTAACTATCCCAACGTCAAACAGCTAAGACCCAAAGTTGGCGCCACTAGAGGAGAAGTTGCAGCATTGATGTGTCGCGCGCTCAACATCTACACTATTCCCCCGCAATACATCGTTGGTGTCGAAGTACAACCGCAACAAGTATATGCATTACCAGGAAAACTCGATACTATACCCACCTTCAACAGTAACAGTCCAGAATTAGTAGAAACCGATGGAATTTTACTATCAACTTTTCCCCCAGAAGGTAAAAAAACACCTGCTGCACATTTAAATTACCCGTTTCAAGGCAGATTTGATATTTTTTCTCATCATATTATTAGAGCAGCAACATTATCTCGAAGCCGTACAGTCTACCAAGGAATAATCGTGTATAATCCTGGTGATGAAGCAGTTACGTTAGAAGTATTAAATGGCGCCAGCTATCTGACTCAACAAGCTCCCTTTATCTCATTACCTGACGTTCAAGATAATCCCCAAAATACAGTTTATTCGGGACCAGGAAGCAGAACAATGGGTGAAGTATTGCGAGGAATTAGACAAAATATTTTCTCTGAAAAAATAATTATAGAACCCAGAAAAAGTCAAATATTAGCGAACCTACCAATTCCCGTACAAGCTCCTTCTTCCAACGGTCGCACAACAATGATGCGATTGAAAAGCGACGGTATAATTCACGTTGCCAATTTAGCAATGACTTCCAATCGTCCACCAACTTTAAACGAATTACAAAATTTACTCAACACAGGCAATTTAGCAGAAAAACGCGATGCCATTCCTACACCATTAGAACCACCTAGAGAACCAACCGTATTTAGTCGAGTAGCGGGTGTTTCCCAAGGTACAAAATGGGAAGCAGTAATTACAGATAACCCTAATACAGCAAAATTAACTATACCAGAAACAAGAAAAGCGATTTCATACGCATTAGGAACAGTACATTTAGTTACCCTTGCCACCAAGCAGATACAGAGCGCTCCTATGTTAGCTCGCTACCCAGATACAGCATATTTTGCCCATAGTAATTACGGTGTAGAATATGATTTGACTTTGCCTTTACATAATCCAACAAACCAAACCCAAACGGTGAGTGTATCAATTCAAACACCACTCAAAGATGAAGGTGGAAACGATAGATTATTATTTTTAAACCCGCAAGTCGAGCAAGTATTTTTTCGCGGTACAGTAAAGGTTAGTTATGAAGATGATTTAGGGAAAGTGCAAAGGTACTTACATTTAGTGCAAAGAAGAGGACAGCAAGGTGAAGCTTTAGTCACATTAAAATTGCCAGCAGGCGCCACCAAGAAAGTAGAAGTAGATTTCATTTACCCCCCAGATTCCACACCACCCCAAGTTTTAACGGTAAAAACTCAAACTAATTCCATATGATAAATAATTTAGCATAGGCGCCGATTCATACTGTAGCATAGGCGTCTTGCTTGTGCAGTCACGTAATTATGTTTACCACAGGAGGTTATTAGTCAATGGCTGTAGAACAATATCGTCAATATATTCAGCATCTTCTTTCTGAAAAAAAACAGCGCTCTTCAATGCAAAAAAGAAATGCCGAAGAGTATGAAATACAAACAGTTTTCGATGAAAAGCAAGACCATTATCAATTACTTTATGTTGGTTGGCGTGGAAATAAACGTGATTTCGGTTGTGTTCTACATCTTGATATCAAAAATGAAAAAATTTGGATTCAGCATGATGGTACAGAAGAAGGAATAGCTAATCGTTTAGTTGAAATGGGAGTCCCGAAACAGGATATTATTTTGGCGTTTCATGAACCTTATATACGCCAGTTTACTGAGTTTGGCACATCATAAGTGTCATTTCTCCAAACCTGCTTGTACAAACGCGCGTTCTACTAAGTCACTAAGTCCTAAATAGCTTCCCCAGTGTTGTAAATACTCAAAATCTAACCTCAACGCTTGTACTTTTAAGACTCCTAACATGTCTCTCCACTGTCTGTCAGAAACACCCATTCCCATACGATACCATCGCAGTTTTTGTAAAATAATATCCTCTGCGGAGTATATATATATTGATGAATCTCCTTTAACAGATAAAGTATACAACTGTCGGCGCCTTAATTTCTCTCTTGAGAATTCATCGTTACCTAAAATAAAAAAGTCTGCTTTTTCTGTTGTTTCTAAATGTATGGCATTAAACGAAGCTTTCCGCGCAACAGCTTCTCTCACAGCATCAATGCTAATATAAAATTCTGTAGTCAGCGTATCAACCAGTGATTCGATTTGCGACGCACTTACATCAATAACTAAATCTAAATCTAAGGTTGCGCGCGGTTCTCCTAATAACGAACTTGCCACTGACCCACCTATCAAATAAGGTATATTCAGTTCTTCTAAAATTCTACCTAACTTAACTGCCAACCAAATTGCATCTTCCATTATTGCTTCAATTCCCTCAACACCCGTCAAATTTGCCCAATAATCCTGATTACATAATACATTAATCCAGTTGGCGCCTAACTTTCTTTTAATAAACTCGCGTCGAATTGGTTGTGTTGCGGCGCCTGGTAAGTCATGTAATATACCTATTAAGCACAACTTCCAACACCCAAGCGTTGATTTTTTAATTAACTTTGCTTTTTCATGAGGTAACATTTGTTGCCAACGTTCAACTAAGATACGTTCAATCTCAAATGACGTATCTGATGCTTGTGTTGTGTATCCTGCTGGAATTTTACCAAGTGAAGTTTGCAGCATTTACATTAATATCCAAATAATTAAGCCATAAAAAAGTGTTATCCTACTTTCCAGTAAGTTGAATTAGGCGAGTGTGTTCTGCATGACTTGAGTGTCATTGAACGTTGTTTCTCAATTAGCTCATTAAACTGCTGCTGAATATCGTCAGGGATTGATTGCTTAATTTTCAATATTAATTCAGACTCTGATAATGAAAGCGATTGAACTTGGCGTTGAGCGCGGAGTTTCAACACCTGTGTTACAAATGTCTCAAAATCAGGTTGAGGCATTTGTTCAACGGCTTGTAAAAGTTGCTTTGTGTCTACTTGTGCTTCAACTTTGTACACACGTATACCTACTAAGTGTTGACTTGGTTAGTTTTGGCGCTTTAATTATCCTATATTATATTACTATATAATATGGAGTGCATTCAAATCAGGTTTGGTAAGATGGAGTTAGATACTTTTTGGCAAGATACAAACAGCCATATATTATAATAATTATGAATACTTCCAAAATTCGTCAGCAAATTGACCAAAATTTGAATAGATTATCATCTGAACGTCTAGACCTCGTAGCTGAATTTATAGCATATCTTGCAGATAAGGAGAGTCAAGACGCAACCCAGGAATTACTAGATATACCTGGGTTCCTTGAATCTTTTGAGCGTGCTAAAAAAGATATAGCTTTCTGTCGGGTTGTTAATTGCAGAAGTATACGTACTGATGTTTTTATTTGAGAGCAATCGGCGCCGACTTTTGGCTAAATACTTTGTTAAAATAAGCAAAAGGACGGTAAAACCAAAATGCAAACAAAAGAACCATACGCGCTTGTTGTAGTTAGTCTTATCGATAAACATCGCTATGTGCTACAAGGTCGAGTTGAAGATGTAACAGAAGCAATATTATCAGATGATGTGGGTGCTATAACAAAGATATTACAAGAGTTAACACCCGAAGGCGCCGCAATTGTGCTAGAAGCGTATAGATGGTTTATAGAAAAAAAGACCATTGCAAGAGTTACAAATAGCTCAAGTCCTTGGGTAAGACGTTTACTTTACCCAAAGCCTTTTTAACTAAGTATTGATTTAAAAGATGGGCGCCATGATAAAAAACGAGCAGCAATATCATATTACTAAAGAGTGGTTACAAAAATTTGAGCGTTCGGTGGCAGAAATTGACGGTAATGAGGATTTGAAAGCAAAACGGCGCCGAGTATGGTATTTGTAATTTGTTGATGGTGCGTTACTGCTACTGTATTGTTTCGTTTTGGTTCTGGTTTGTTAGTGCAGTAACGCACCCTACGTTTACATTTATTTAACGTTATTGAAATTTATATATTCCATTTTAATGGAATTGAGCTATTCTTCTTGGCGATTTTCAATCCCATGCGGGTGTGAACGAAGCGATAAATTGTGAGAAATCATGAATGTTGGGTTCCGCTGTCGCTTCACCCAACCTACGGGGTGGAAATATTATTCTTGACGTATAGCAGATGCGATAACTGTGTTACCCAGGCGCCAAGCAGGATAAATTCCTGCTAAAATAGCGGCAACCACGGCAACGGCAAATGCTTGTAAAAAGTAACTTGGTTGTAGTTGCATTTGAAGTGTCCAGCCGAACGAACGGACGTTAATTACATAAATTAATATCCATGCTAGGACATATCCTAGAGGCATTGCCAGTAATCCCGCAATTGCTCCCATTAGTCCGGTTTTGATAAATGTCATTACCCATAGCTGTAAGGGTGTCATTCCATTCGCTCGTAAAATTCCGGTTTCGCGGGTGCGTTCGAGTTGTAGACTCATTAATGCGCTGAGGACACCAATAAATGCCACAACTATAGCTAAAAGTCGCAATGCGTCGGTAATGGCAAAGGTGCGGTCAAATATTTCTAACGAACCGTTGCGTAAGGTTTTATTCGACTGAACGAGTAATCCTTGTTTGGGTTGAAAGTGGGTTTTTATTGCTTGTGCTATTTCTTCGACTGGTTCTCCTGGTTTTAAGAATAAACCAATGGAGGCAATATCTTTATCTTGCCAGAGGTCTATATATATATCGTTGTCGATTAAAATTGTGCCTCGGTCGTTTGAGTAGTCGTAAAATACTGCTATCACGGGAAAACTTCGCCAACCTACAGGTGTTTCAATGGTTATTTGTTCGGGTGGAGTTGTGAGGTTGACTCTATTTAATAATGCTTCTGAGATAATGATACCTTTTCCATCTGCTAAATATTGCCACGGGTCTACACCTTTATTACGTATCCAGCTGTATGGGCGCCTACCATGAGACACATCACCATCGGCTGAAATTAATTTTACTTGACGGTTGAATTCTTTGACTATGGTTTCTGTTTCATTGTAGGTGACAAAATCATCCCAACCTCGCCAAGTTTTCATTTCCTCAACGACTTCGGGTGATATTTTACCCAAGACACGGTTTGCTGTGGTGCTGGGAGGTGTAACGTAAATATCTGCTTGTAATGTTTGATCAAGCCATTCTACAACGGTTCCTCTAAATGAACCAATCATTATTGATACCCCAACAATTACTGAGACAGCAACCATTAAGGCAGCTATTGCTACTGAGGTACGACTTAAAGACCGAACAATATCTCGTGTTGCTAATTTAGCAACGATACCAAAAAGCAAATTTCCTACCGACGTTAAAGACTCCATTAAAAATGCTGTAACAGGTGGTGTTAAAAATGCCGCAGCGAGTAATATTGCAAATAACCCTGCAAAACCAAGAATTAAGCCACCATTGCCAATTCGTAACAGTCCGGCGCCTAGTATAGTAAATACAGCCCAAGCTAATACTAACCAAGGTAGTAAACTACGAACTTTGCTTTCTAAACTTGAACGTTGCAAGGTTGTTTGGGGTGAGGTTCGCATTGCTTCAACAGCAGGAATAGCGGAAGCAAACAGTGAGGCAAAAACACCTATAAATAAACCTTTTGCCAAACTCAACGGGGAAATACTAACGTTTTGGACGTTGACGACGAAGTAAAAATCATTGATGCTTTGGGTAATTAAACCAACTATTGCACGTCCCAGAATTATTCCTAAACCTAATCCTAGTAAGGAACCAATAATACTGAGTACGGCAGATTCACTGATAATTAGGGTAAATAATTGACCGGGTGTTACACCCAAACACCGCAACACACCAAACAATGGGCGCCGTTGAATTACACTAAAAGTAACGGTGTTGTATATCAAAAACATCCCAACGACCAAAGCAAGCAAACTCAACGCTGTTAAATTGAGTTCAAATGCAGCAGTCATTTGTTGTACTGCATTTTTTTGCGCTTCGGCAGTATCAAGTTTTACACCTATTGGTAAAATTTTCTCGATAGCAGATTGCTGTTGCTGATTATCTAGAATTAAATCAATATGGCTTAGATGACCAACTGTACCTAAAATTTCTTGGGCTGTGGCAATATCTGTAAATAGAATACTGCTTAATGCACTACGAGTAAGATTATTCGCAGGGTTAATTAAACCAACAATCCGAACGTTGATATCTTTGCCTGCTAATTCTAGAGTTATATTATCTCCAGCAGACACTTGATATTGCGTTGCGAGTTCTTGGGGAAGGATAATAGTGTTGGGTTGAGTCAAAAAAGCAGTGGCGCCTTCGGTATTCTTCGGGCTATTATCATTAAAGTAGTTACGGAACGGTGGTTCTGCGAATAAGTCTACCCCTACCAAGCGTAAAGGTTGAGAACCAAGCTGTTTAGAATTAACATAACCTTCAACGATAGGCGCCGCTTTTACATTACCAATATTTCGTCTAAGCTGAGTATATAGACTTTCATCAATCCCATTCGGTGAAACTGCCACTATTCTATGTGTCGTATGTCCAATAATAGCATCAGTAGATAACGAAAAAGCGCGCTGTGCCGAACCATTCGCCAAATCAATTGATACCATCATCGCCACACCCAACGCTACACCCAAAATAAATAAGAGGTATTGAAAAGCGTTTTTGCGGATACGGCGCCAAGTTAGCAGCAATAAAGGCTGATTAGATATTACCTCACTCATGCCGCCACCTCTCTAGTAATTACCTCTTGCAGGCGCCCATCTTGCATTCGTAATACTCTGTTTGCTAAACTAGCAATTCCTGGGTTGTGGGTTGCCATAATTAAAGTTTTATTGGCGCCACGTGTTAATTCCAACAGTAAATTTAAAACTTTGCCTCCTGTCTCTTCATCTAAATTTCCTGTTGGTTCATCAGCTAGCAACAACATTGGTTGATGTACTAAAGCACGTGCTATGGCAACTCGCTGCTGCTGTCCTCCTGAAAGTTGGTCGGGGAAAGCATTGTACCTGTCTGCTAACCCAACTTTTTCTAGTAAACTTAAACCTAATTTTTCTAACTCCTTCCCTTTCTTGCCTGCTAACTCTAGCGGTAGGGTGATATTCTCCAATACCGTTAAAGTGGCAATCAAATTAAAAAACTGAAATATAAACCCAATATTATCGCGACGGAATAACGTACACGCACGCTCGGAAAGTTCGGTAATAGCAGTGTTTTTAATCAATACCGTCCCTGCTGTGGGTTTCTCAATACCGCTAATGAGATTTAAGAGTGTGCTTTTACCACTACCGCTTTGACCCAGAAGAACTATAAATTCCCCTTCGCTAAATTCTATATTAATATCGTGAATCACCATGCGAGTACTGGCGCCTTCGTTAAACTCTTTGCGGAGATTTTGGATTTGAATTAAAGGACTCAACTTGGATTCCCCTTATTATCGTGACAAAAGTTTACATTCTAGCCTATCTCATAATTCAGTGCTGAGTAAAAAGTGCTGAGTGCTGAGTAAAGTTAGGAGGTAGGGTGCGATCAGGCCATAACAATCGTAAAATCAGACAAATGAACTAGTAGCATCACGCACCTTACGAGGGAATATCTACTCAGCACAAGCGCACTTTCAAACGGCATTAGCAAAGACTCAGCCAGAGCGAGTATTATACCTAGCAGTACCAATAGATACATACCAAACCTTCTTTCAACTCGAATTCACGCAAATGGCGATACAGCAATATCAATTATTGTTAATTGTATATAATTCAGCTAATGAGGAGATTGTACAATGGATAAAATAGAGAAGTACCGAGAGTATATTAAAACACTACTAACTCGTTACGTTGATGATGACATATCTGATACGGATGTAGAAGTACAACTTATTTTAGATACAGAACGAGACCATTATCAGTGGATGAATGTCGGTTGGCAAGGTTTTAATCGCATTTATCGATGTATAATGCATTTCGATATTATAAATGGGAAAATATGGCTTCAGCAAAATTTAACTGAGGAAAATCCAGCAGAAGAATTAGTTGAAATGGGAGTTCCAAGAGAGGATATTATATTAGGACTACAGGCGCCTTATAAAAGACCATACACTGCTTATGGTGTTGCTTAAAGTAATAGTGAAACTTTTGTAGAGACGCTCCTGAACCGAAGCGTCTCTACATACGTACCAATATTTCAACGCGCATTTTGTCCAAAAAGAATCCCCGCAGGGTTTAATATAAATAAATTAGCGGCGCCGTTCGCTTTGATAATGCCATCTATATTAGAAGGCAATCCACCTGTAACTTTAGTAATAATGTTTATAATTCCAACATCATTTATTTAACAAGGGGTTGATTTGCCAGATTTTCTAGACCAACCGATTTAAGCAAACCATTCCAGTCAGCCATTAACGCAGCATCTTTTGGTTTCGAGAGTCGAAGTTCTGCTAGCGTCGTCAAAGCATCGTGCCAAATACTATTTTCGGCATATAACGCAACTTTTTGTTGTGGACTGGCGCCTGCTAGACTCGAGACAAGTTTAGAATTGGGCTTAACTCTTTGCACCCATCCTTCTACATATTCTAATTGTGCTGGTAATTGTGAATTACAATCTACTTTTAGCTTCAAAAACCAGTTATATGATTTACCAATTTGCAAAGCACTTACATTCGATGGCAGTTTGATATTCATAATTCCCGGCGCCTGCGGAGGTGTTACAAAGCTACGATACATAGTTTTACTAGGTTTAGTTGTCTCGTCTTTAAGGACAAACTCCATTGTTTTAATCGATGTTTTCTCATAAGGAACAAAAAACCAAAAACTCGGAAGTTCCGCAGTTGTTAAACCCCAAACTTGAGTGATAGGACTAGCTTGAGTTGTAGTTCCTTCATATATAGGTACTAATGCCATAAGTGGCTGGTCACTACTACATCCGCGACTAGCCGAACCTCCGCGCGTACCTGCGGCGCCTCGGTCTGGTGGAGGTGGAGGTGGAATAAATTTAATTGGGGTGTTTTGAGCAGAAGCTGTAGGCGCCAACGAACATGTTGAACAAACAATGCTACTGAATAAAGCAATTAAACTAAATAAAGCTGTTATCTGTATTTTTCTCAAATCGTTTTTCATAAAACACACCTACCTTTTAATTAAAATTTTATAAACCTTAGAAACCCGGTTTATTAGAATAAATCCTGATATTTTGGTAAAGACTTTGAAAACACTAATGCACCGATAGTGCTAATTATTAAACTGACAGCAGCAGGAACCAGTGGAACCCAGTAATGAAATGAAACTAACAACAGAAAACAGGCGCTGTACAATATAATTATACAAACTCCACCAGATACTAATACATAAGTTGCTTGCCGTCCTATAAAATAGACAATAAGGCACCCTAAGTTAGACCAAAACCAAATCCAAATTGTTTCGTTTCCAATAGACCAACTTGATAGTAACGGTCTTTCATCTAAAACAGCACTAATCAATTGGCTAACCATCTGTGCTTGAAGTATGATGCCAGGTACTTCTTGAGAATGAGACTCATTAGTTATGTAAGGAGTTAACCAATAGTCGTGAAAAGTTTCTGCGGTTGTACCAATAATAATGATGCGGTCTTTAACTGCTGCTACATTTAATTTGCCAACGAGTACATCTTTTAGGGTAACTTGTGGGGCAATAGTTTCAATTGTTGGAGACGCGCGATAATTAAGTAATATTTGATGTCCTAAAGCATTAATTCCTTGATATCCTCCTGTGTGAGCTTCTATAGGATTAATTTTCACTTTTCCTAGTTGCCACGCACCATCAGGAGCAAATTTGAGTTGAACTCCTTTACTGTGTAAGTAACGTAGTGCTAATTGTACACTCAATGAATAAGAGGATAAGCAAGGAGACGAAGGAGGAGGAGTTAATGCCAAATAATGACGACGCACTATATTATCTTTATCGTTAAGCGTATTGCTAAACCCTAAACGGTCAACAGAAACTTCTGGTGGTGGAGCAACACCTATTTTTTCTTTTTGAGAGTCGTTAACTTGACAAACTGCTACTATCTTTTCACTTTCTCTAAGTTGCTTTGCTAATTGAGGAGTATTTTTACTAACAGGATAATCTCTGTATAAATCTAGACCAATTGCAAGCGGTTGAAGTGCCTCTAATTTTTCTAAAACTTTGCTCAATGACTCATCAGACCAAGAACCTCGCCGTTCTTGAGTTTGCGCCTGGATATCTTCTTCAGTAGCAGTTATAAGCAGTATGCGAGAGTCAGGATTTTCAGTAGGACGTGAGCGCAATAAGAGGTCAAATGCTCCTAATTCAAATGGTTGTAAAATTCCTAAATATCTTACTCCCATAATTAATCCAGTGGTAGCCAAGCTTAAAAGCAATGTCAATGAGAAACCAACCAAATTGTTCGCACGTTTAACAGGTGCTTCTTTAAATATGGAGATATCAGGTGTTTTGATTAATGACTGCCAAGTAAATGGCATATCAGCAGGGTTTTGACAAATAATAGGCAACCAACTAGCACAGGGATACTTATTTTCTAATCCTTGTAACCGTTCTCGTGCTTCGCGTACAGCTAAATATAGTGACTCACCCCTTATCATTGCTTCCAAAAAATACTTTAAAAATTCTTGCGCCACCTTATCAGGAACAGGTTCACGCATAATGATAATTTGAGGAATTTGCAAATCAGCAAACTCGCGCGCTAACCCCAAACCGTCACAAGAGTTAAAAATAGCTAGTTGCAAACCTCTTTCTACTGCTTTTTTGAGTGCATACTTTAGCTGACCAATTGTTAAACTCTCGGTTTGATTAATATAAATTTTTCCATTATCACAGTTTTCTTGGCTAGAACTATGTCCAGCGAAAAACAAAATTTGCCAGTTTTGCTCCCACAATTGATTAGTAAGGTCTTTACATTCTGGTTCAACTAGGAATGTCGTATCAGCTTGGGGTAATTGTTCAAGAATTTTACGGTCTGTTTTTGTATCAATACCATCACTGTTGCCTAAAATAGCTAGAATTTTTACGGCTGTTGATTCTGGTAAACTGCGATTTACTTGTTCATAACTGGGTGTACTTAAAGCTATTTCAGCATTGGGATACCGTTCTAAGAAATCCCATAAATGCCAAGGTAGTTTTTGTAACCATAAATCTTTTGTTTGTAGTAGTACGCGAATATTATCTTGAGGTAAAAGTTTTTCTAGCCATTTCTCGCGAATACGGCGAAACGACTCAGAAGCAAGCCATAAATTCAGGCGCCATGAAAGTTCTTGAGCAGCTTTTTGGCAATCTTCGATAGTGGCAGTTTGTATATCTCGTTTCGGGATACCAATCGGACGACCAGGTAAATTTAGACTACGGTAAATAGATTGCCATTGATGGTAGTAGCGTTTGATATCAGGGTCAGGTGGTAGCTCACCAGTAATTTCTACGCTTGGGCGAACATTTTCGTCACCTATTTGTAAGGTGACGTGGAAACCTTGTTCAAAATTACCTTCTCCTAATTTTAAAATAACTAACTTGCTCACAATCGCAATGCTCCTAAATCATAATTATTGTACGGGCGGGTTTAGCGACATCTTCCATTATTAAGCGAGATATGGGTTAACCTGCCCCTACCGTACATATTTTAAACTTTCGGCTTTTTTGACTAGGAAATCTGTGAAGATGCTAATAATAGTTCGTTTGCGTAGTTTGATATTGGCGTTGATTGACATACCTGATTGTAAAGGAACTTGACGATTGTTAATTGATAATGCTTGTCCATCTAAGCGGACTTTGGCGGGGAAACGCCAGTAGGGATATACTTGGTCTGGTGATAAAGCATCCGAACCTATATCTATTAATTCTCCTTTAATGTCACCATACTCTTGAAATGGAAACGAGTCAATACGAACGTCTACTTTTTGACCTTCCTTTACAAAGCCTATGTCTCTATTGGTAATATAGACTTTGGCAATTAAGTTATCTTTAGGAACTATTTTTAATATTGGTTCGCTAGAATTGGCCACAAAGCCTGATGATTTCGCTTTCAGTTCAAAAATTGTGCCTTCTAAAGGAGAACTAACTTTTTGATATTTTAATGTTTCTTTAGTTTGGGTTAATTTACTATCGATTTCACCAATTTGACTGTTAATATCATAAAGGCGTTTTTGATTTTCTAAAATAACTTTAGATAATTGGCTGTCTATTTCCGCAATACTTTTATCGTTAACTGTAATTTTAGCAAATGTATCCTCTTGTGACACAGCAGTTGTATTGCGAACTTTTTCATTACTTCCTGCAAATGCTAGCTGCAATCGTTGTTTTTCTTTTGTTAATCGGGTGACTTCAGCTTGTTTTGTGCTAACATCTTGCTGTTGCTTTAAGTACTGAATTTGAGAAAGTGTACATGGCTGTGTTTTACATCTAGACATCATTAATGGCAAAATTTGGGTGCAACGAAATAGTACTGAAATACAAATCGCTCATGAATTAGTTGCAATGGGTATTTCTAAAGATGATATTATTCTTGGTTTTTAAGCTCCTTACATGCGACAATATACCAACTTTAGTGTTGCGTAATTAATCAGCTTAATTCGATTACTGGATGAATTAGAATTGTAATAAATATTTATGGTGCGTAACGCCACAAAATTAGTCGCTTTGTTGAAATATTGTTATAGCGTTACGCACCCTACTGACACAAATTACGAGAAGCCAATGTAACTCTCAGTACAGGTGCCTGCGCGACCAATATCACATCACCATTCTTGTCCTTAACCCAGCTTTGTGCTTTTATAACAGGAGTGTAGGAGTGTGTAGGGGTGTAGGTGTAGGAAGATGAGATAGTTGGATGCTCAGTAGGACAGGGGAGACGCCTATCCTACGGGTTTATTTTTTTTAAACGTTTTTTAATGGCATAAGTTATGAGAGCCTAATAAACCTATCTGTGAAACAGGCGCCTGCGCGACCAATACCACATCCCCATTTTTATCTTTAACCCAGTTCTGTGCTTCAACTATATTATTGTTGGTAGTACTAGAAATATTACCAGTTTGTTTATTGGTTACAGCATCCAATGTTATCCACCTACCTGTTTGCACTTCTGCTTGTAATGGTTCTGTGGGAGTCGGCGCCATTCCGCTACGTCCAGTTATAGTGAAAGAAGTACCGCGCGCACGAACTCCTGGTTCACAACTTGATGCTATTTGTTGCGATGCGTCTACTAAACCTGATGGTAACTCTACTAAACCGCGGCTTGGGTCTACATCGGGTGTGTTAATAGTTACAACGCCAGTCAATGATGGGTTGGTTTGAGATACTGCTGTAATGTCGTTTGTTCGTAAAAATCCCGGATTTAAATCACCTGGTCGTAATTTTTGTAACTGCTGTCTACTCAGTGGTGAGGCGCCGAATATGGCTGTAGCGTCTATTTCCACGCTTCCACCAGAACCATTGAAAGCATTCGCTGTAATGTCTGTGTTTTCGTTGGGATAGGCAATAATAAATTTTGTGTTGATATCAATATTGCCACCGTTACCACCAGATTGAGCGGTTCCTGCTGTCGTCGATATTCGACTTTGGCGCCGTAGTGATAGTATATCTTCTATAGTTAGGGCAATGTTGCCACCATTCCCAGATGTTGTTTCACCTTGAATAATTCCTCGGTCAAGGGAAAGCGAGTTTGCTTTTATATCAATATTACCTGCACTGCTGGCGAGATTGTTTGAATTACCGTTGGAGTTAGGTTTTGCAGAAACAGAAATACTCGCATTACGTAATACCATTTCTCCATTAACTTTAATATTAAGGTTTCCACCTCTGCCAGTACCTTTATCTTCACTTTCGATAGCACCGTTTTCTATCAGTAAAGAATTTGCTGTTAAAAATAGTGTACCAGCGTTACCTTCTCCTTCTGTGCTAATTCCAATTCCACCTCGATTGCGAAATACTGCTGTATCTGTATTTAAAATAATTGTACCACCATCGCCTCTACCGCGCGTTGTACTACCTAAACCGCTATTCACTCCAGGTACATCATTCTCAAAAAGAACTGATTTTGCTATAATATTAATTACGCCAGCATTTCCGGTAAATCTTCTATCAAAAAATGTACTAGTTGTAATATTGGCATTGTTTCGTAATTCCAGTGAGTCTGTTTTAAGGTTTATTATTCCGGCTTGTCCTCTGCTTGCAGTTTCACTTGTTATACCCGAATTTTTAGTCATTAAAACACGATTTGCCCTAACATTAATGACTCCAGCATTGCCAGTATTATCTTTTATACGCTCTTGTCGATTTGCCTCAACTCTACCTGTATCGGTATTTATTCCCACTTCGTTTGACATAAATAACGAGTCTGTGTCGATGTTAATAGTCCCTGCATTTCCTGACCCTAATGTGTAACTTTTAATAGCACCACGATTTTCTATACTTAATTCTCTTGCGCTGATAGTCATATTACCTGCTTGTCCGGCGCCTTCGGTATTACTTTCAATTCCCGCATCTTTAAGCAGTCTAATTGTACTACCTGTAATTGTAATATCACCAGCTTTACCATTACCAGTAGTTAAACTTTGAATACCTGCGCTACTTAGAGTTAAATTTGGTGTATTGATAATTAATGATGCTGCATTACCCGAACCTTCTGTTTTACTATTAAGACCAGCACCGTTAAAACTAATTGCATTTGCTTGAAGTTGCATCGGTGCCGCATTATTCGCAGTAATATTATCGCTATTAAAACCTAAATCATTGAGATAAATTGTATCAACAGCCGTCACCTTCAACTCTCCACCATTAGTTTGAAAGCCAGCATTGCTTATAGATATATTACCTCCAGCAGTCGCTTTTAACTGTCCACTGTTAGTTTGCATACCAATGTTGGTTATAGATATACTACCTCTAGCTGTAGCTTGAAAATTTCCGCCGCTAGTTTTATAATCACCAGCATTTATAGATATATTACGTCCAGCCGTCGCATTAAATTCTCCGCCGCTAGTTTCAAAACCACCCCTATTTACAGATATATTACCTCCAGCCGCCGCATTAAATTCTCCACCCCTAGTTTCAAAACCACCATTGGTTAGAGATATATTACCTCCAGCTTGGAGAATTATATTAAACACCCCATTTTGTGATTTAAATCCAAAACCATTTTCTCCTCCTAACGTAATATCATTTGCTGCCTGTAAAGTCAAAGTTACTGGACTTGCAGTTGTTTTTGTAAGTCCAAAACCATCAGTTATTGATGAAATATTACCTTCCTGATTCCCTGTATTGCCTGTGCTAATAGTTACACTCGTACCAGCTTCAAGTTGCGTTTGGATATTGAAAATATCAACAACTGCATTATCACTCGTAGCTGTAAACACATTAGGATTCCCATTGTTAAAACTACCATTCTCATAATCTTGATATGCTAGTAAGATATTGCGAGGGTCAAGCAACCAAGTTCCACCTATACCATTTGCAGCACTCGCATTAACTGTAATACCAGCAACGTCAAGAAAGTTAGCACTTGAGGTTTCAATAAAACCTCCATTGCCATACACTCCACCCTTTGCTTCTAAAGTTCCATAAGCGCGCGTGGACTGGTTACTCCACACAATAATTTGTCCACCGTTGCCTGTAGTTAGTGCATTCGCTTGAATTACAGCTTTTGGACTAATATAAGTTGCATTCGCATTGAAACTCCCAATACCTTTATAGTCCCCACCCACAAATACTTTACCACCGCTCGTATTACCAGATGCATTAATAAAGGCGCCTGGATATAAGCCAACTTGTTGACCTAATATTTTTACACTTCCACCCTGTTGACTCGATACATCTATATTACCTGTCGTGATAGTTGTTCCAGCTTGGTTTGGTATTGCAAGTCCAGATAATTCAACTTCACCGTTTGTATTTGTAGGCAGGTTAGCAAGTAACGGTGATAGTGATACTTTATTTATTTCTCCTCCCTGCAACTCTAACCCAGTAACACTACCATTTACTAAGCTGATATCTGCTGCATTAGGAAGCGATATTAAAGCTATTTCTCCACCTGGTCCTATTAGGCGCCCAGTATTAACAACCGCACCACCAAGCAAAGTTAAATTTTGTCCAGAATTAACCGCTAAATTACCACTATTTACAACCGGATTCAAAGAACTTTGGTCTAATTGTAATCCAATCGGTGTAGATATAGTTAACAGTGGTTGAGAGTTAGGAGTAGCAGCAAACATTGTACCATCTGTAAACTTTATACTATTTGCCGTAGTACCAATAAAAGAACCACCGATATCCAAACGCGCGTTTTGTCCAAACAGAATTCCCGCAGGGTTTAAGATAAATAAATTAGCCGAACCATTCGCTTTAATAATGCCATCTATATTAGACGGCAACCCACCCGTTACGCGCGTAACGATATTTTTAATGCTTAAATCATTATTAAAAAATACCGTATTTCCTGTTATATCAGGAGTAAGCGTAGAAAATGAAAAATCCTTGAAGCTATGAAATAAATTACTTTCCCTCTGCGTTCCACCTCCTATTACCTTAATAGTTCCTTGAGTTGAAACTGTTGAGTTAACTGGGAGCGTTGCATCTGGTGTAACATCTGCAAGCACAGGGCAGGAAGCAGCGAGAGATACTATCATACTACCCAAGCTGTGTAAACTAAGTTTGTAAAACTTTACAGATTGATTTTTCATTTTTGATGTTAGCGCTATGGACACGCTTCTAATAATTTACATTCCCTTTATCTGTAGGGTGGGCACTGCCCACCATACTTAAAAATATAAACTTTAAAGTAACATAATGATTTAAAAGTCAGGGAATATAAACAGTCATTAGTCACGCCGCAAAGAATGTAAAATAATTAAAAATTAATAACACGAATCATGAGAACTAAATAAACCATGAGGCAAAGCATTCGTGCGCGCGACCAATATCACATCACCATTTTTATCCTTAACCCAGCCTTGTGCCTCAACTATGTTATTAGTAGCAGTAGAAATATTACCACTTTGTTTGTTAGTTACAGCATCCAACGTTATCCAGCGTCCAGTTGAAACATCAGCTTTTAATGGTTCAGTTGGACTCGGCGCCATCCCCGAACGTCCAGTCACGGAAAAAGAATTACCGCGCGTGCGAATTCCTGGGTTACAACTCAATGCTATTTGTTGCGATGCATCCGTTAAACCAGATGGTAACTCCACTAGTACCTTTAGCGCTCACCGTAACTTCGGCGCCGTCTCGCACATTTAAAATTGGAGTATTAACTATTAAGTTACCAGCATTGCCGGATGATTGCGCTTGGAGAACAAAGTACTAGGGATAGTTTCACCTGCGATAGTTGCAGTACCAACTATATCTACAGATTCGCTAGCGTTGACGGTTAATATGTCACCATTTCCATCAGCAAAAGAACCTGATTTTACTTCCCCGCCATTTTGAATAATTAATTGTCTAACATTTAAAATTGAACTAGCAGGTAAGCCCTGCCCACCCTACAAGAACAGTTTGCACATTTTTTGATTTGAAAGTCCCTTCAGCTTTAACGCACGGGCATAGGCGCCGAACGTAATATATATTGTTTACCATCTAATATATAAACAACAATTGCCTCAACTTGCCCACTTTGATAACCATCTCGATTACTTAATTGATAGCGCTGAGGAGCATATTCCAAACCTCCAAGTGTGATACTTTTAACAGGTAAAGACATTAATGGCTGATTTGACTTTGAGTTCAAGCTGCGAACTTCTATTTTCTCAAGCTGGATGGTAATTGGTTTTTCTGTCGTATTTTCCAAAATAAAGTCTATAGTCGCAAAACCAAGTTGACTACCGACTTTATAGGCGCCGCTTAAAGGTCTCTTCGGGTCATTCTGCCAAATTTGCAAGTTTAATGATGGACTGACTTTAACTTGACTCGGAGGTGTATTTTGCATTGTTTTTTCAATTGATGATGGAACTACTTTGCCTACCGCCTGATAGTTACGCGCGTAAATTATTAAAGCCAAACTAGTTAAACTAGCGATTGCAAGACTGATTTGCCATTTATACATATACAAATAAATTCCCTAATAAAACTCTTGTAGTCTTGTGGAACGGCTGTCCCCAGCCGTCCTGTTAACTCATCAACCTAACCCATATGAATCTTATCGAAGTACTTCTTGAAATCATTGTAGGAAACAGTTTTATAACCATTAGTTTCACCTCTGCTTGAGTCCGATACACCCCAAGGGTTATAAAGTGTAAGCGTTCCATTCGAGTTATTAGCACTAACAACTACGTACTCATGACTTGCGATGATTCCTGAGTTTTCAATTTTTACTTTTTTGCCTTCCTGTGACCCAAGTGTACCTGCTGTCATCGCCCATCCCTGATTTAAACGGCTAGCAATATCTGATAAACTTAAGAAACCTCCTAATGGTGTCGCCGAACCAACTTTAGAATAGTCAGCATATACACCACCTTGGGTGACACCAGTAATTGCATTCATAACTCGGAAGCCCCAACCATATTCAATATTACCGTAGTTATTAGCTGTGGTATCGCGCTGAGAAATACCTAATTCAGAAAATTGAGTATAAGCTTTCTCTGCTAAGGCTACCCACAAACCTGTATTTTGATTATCATAACCTGCTAGGCTTCCTGATAAATATTGGTTGACGGTAACATATTCGGCACCTGTAGTCACTTTTCCATCATTTTGACCATAGAAGCGAACTGTAAATGTACCATCGCCATTATCGATAAACATATTATTTATCGAAGATACACCATGTTGGCTGTTACCAGCTAGGGCGCCTAATGCAGCCACAAAATAACAATCAGCTAAAGAACCTTGTTTAATATCTGAAGTACTCATCTTGACTTGGCTACTAGTGCTATCTTGGCCAAATAATACTTGGTTACGACCAGACAACCCATTTGTAGAAGCTAAACTATAGCTAACTGTTCCACCTGAAGATTTACTAGTAGAAGGTAAGTCATTACCTAAAAACCACTTGCCTATTAATTTATCAAGATGTGTTGCAGAACTACCAGCTACCAAGTTACCTAGACTTTCTCCTTGATACGTGGCGTTAGCACTACTACCAAAAGCAACCTTTGTAGATAAGTTTTTCACATAATCATCCATCTGAAAACTACTAACAATTTTACGCAGGTCGCTTAATTCCTGTGCGTCAACAGTACCTCCATCTAATGCACTCTGCATTATGAACATCATTTCATTACGCTCTAACTTGTTATCGCTGCCAAATTGACGCGCCCAATTATTAATACCACTATCTTTAAGGTTTTGACTATACCAATCTGAGCCATATGTAACTGGTTTTGCCAAAAAGTTCATCTTATAATCGGTTACACCACCGTCATAAGAACTAGCTTTAAAGTAATAGCTACCTGCATTCAGCGTAACATCAAAAGCTTCGGATGTACCCACTTTATAAGCATTACCACCTACGCTATGAGTTCCACTATTGTTAGAAAGCGCTATTTGATTTCCATTCGCATCAAGCAAACGAATATCAACATCAGCACTCAATCCCGACACTACCATACTCAAGTTACTAGTGCCATTTAAGCTAAAGCTAAAATAGTCGTTTGTATCAGTACCTCCAATACTTTCACCATGTGCAAACCAGCCATTTAACGGCGCCCAAGCTGTCGCAGTAGACATGGTATTGTTACTATCTGCCGATGCGTTGCTACCATTGGCTGCTAAAATGCTCGAGCTAAAATTATTTAAGCTAGCACTAGTTTGAAGATTTAAAGCTGATATTTTCGTATCTAAACCATTTGAAGAAGCAGACAAGTTTGCGGCAGAAGTATTAAGATTAGTATTGAGTGTATCTTGACGACCGAAAGACTGTGATTGATTAAACATAGCTGGAATCCTTAATAGTGCGTAATTGGTGGAATCTGACAGCAAAAAAGTAAAAATTAGACCAGAAGTACTATTAGTTGGATGCAGATATCAACTAACAGCATGTTATGAGACAAAAATGTATTTTGGAATACAGATAAAAACTTCAGCATATAGGAAAGGTTTGCGCGCGGTAGATTCTTCAAACTATCGCTTGCATCAACCTCTCCGTTATCGCTCTATACGATGACTTTTTTGAGTTTATGCACGTACTCAGAAAAATTTTGAAGTGTCTAGATCAACTCGAACGACTGTACAGATAAGCAGAAGTATGCAAATAGGTTAAAATTGATTACCAAGCCACTAAATTTAAAACCTTTATATATATTTTTTTCATGCAACCTAGGCAGGGCATTATCGAAATATTTTCTACCTTTGTGCTATTCGATGCAGATAGGTTTAGCACTTGGGCAACCGATGCTAAGTTGAGACGTAGTATAAAATACTGCTTGGAACAATCACCACAAACGCAAACAGACAGGCTTTGGGCAGTTTATTGGCATAAAATATGGCAAGCTGAATCAAATCCTCTTGCAATGGCACATATTTCAGCTTACTTACAGGAGGTGTGCTACTGGACGGCGAAAAAAATGGGGCTGAACTTTAAAAGTCAATGTAGCATAGCTGACTGCTTTCAAATCGCTATCGCGCGCGTTCCCAAGATACTTAAGAACTTCAACTCAGAACTTGGGAGTAGTTTAAAAAGTTATGCCGAATTAGCTTTTGAGGGTTTTATCAAAGACTCGTTACGCTTACATCACGAAGCAGATATTTGTAGCGACTGGTCATTACTACACAAAATTAGCCGTAAACGCTTGATAGGCGCCTTGACGAATGCAGGCTATAACAGTCAAATTATTGAGAGCTACCTTTTAGCTTGGGAATGTTTTAAGGAAATATACGCAACAGAAGGTAAGAAAACTCGCGCTCTGAATAAACCTAGTACTTCAACTTGGCAGTCAATAGCGGACTTATATAATGTACAGCAGTTGAGTCAGTTGATATCTACCTCCAAAGCAACCCCAGACAATGTGGAAAAATGCATAAGTGCTTGCTGTGTAGCTGCACGCAACTATCTGTTCCCAAAAATGGTTTCTGCTGATGCTCCACTTACAGGGCAAGAAACTGGTAATTTGCTTGATGTGTTACCAGCTTCGGAAGAGACATCGCTAGTGGTAAAAGCTATCATGCAAGAAGAATATATAGATAGGCAAAAGCAACAAGTCGAGCTAACCCAAGTTTTGACTAATGCAATAGCAGCACTCGATGTACCTTCACAGCAACTACTGCAAGTCTATTACGAGCAACAGCTAACTCAACAGCAAATTGCCGAAAAGCTAGATATGAAGCAGTACACTGTTTCTCGCCGTTTGACGAGCATTAAACGCGCGTTGTTACTAGCTTTAACTCAATGGAGTACAAACAACATGCATATTAGTCCCACATCTAACGTACTAGATGCACTAAGCAAAAGCTTGGAGGAATGGCTCAAAAATTATTACGGCCATACTAATTACCTAGCAGATAATTAAATTGGAGTCAACAAAATTATGTTTAGTGCGTCTTTCCCCTCTTTACTTGATAACGAACACATTCTGGAAATTCCTTCAACATCCACTGCACCGGAACAAAAGTTCTCAACCGCAGGCGCCTCTGAGCGTGCTTTAATTAACCAACTGTGTTTAGATGCATTTTTATGCATGTTGGGTGAAGAATTTTCTGTGACTCCAAAGGTTTATCCTAATAATGCAGCATTAGCTAGTATTTGGGAATTTGTCAACGGTACAGCTATTAGTTTTGGTAGCGCGCGTTTAGTGTTAATACCAACTTTAGCAATGGATAGTGATGAACTGCGTGTACCGCAAGAGTGGATAGATATTCCTGAATGGGTTGGTGATTACTATTTAGCAGTACAGGTAAACCCAGATGAAGGTTGGGTAAGAGTTTATGGCCACACGAACCATCAAAATATCAAAACTCTTGGTGTTTATAACCCTAGCGACCGTACCTACAGTTTGGAAACAGAAGATTTAATTCAAGATTTAAACGTTTTGTGGCTGACTACTCAATATTACCCTGAAGTCACGCGCGCTTCGATATCAGAACTACCACCATTACCCCAAGCTCAAGCTGAAAATTTATTACAACGTTTAGGAGCAGACGTTAAATTTCCACGTTTAGAAATTCCATTTCAGCTTTGGGGAGCATTGCTAGCACACGGTGGTTGGCGCCAGCGTTTGTATGAATTACGACAAGGCTTAACACAGCAAACATCTGTTCTACAGTGGCTGACTGATGGAATTTCAAATTTTGCAACCCAGCTTGGTTGGTCAACACGCGAATTTATAACGGCGCCAACAAGTATGCGAAGCAGAGAAGCATCTACAATAGGGTTGTCGAGACAAGTGTTAATAGCTGGTGATGCATACGAGTTACGCATTTTCTCTAAAGGTAATGCTTCAGAACTAGTTTGGCGGTTTGAATTACGAAGTTTTAATTCAGAAGGTTTAATACCTGAAGGTTTTAAGTTAAGACTGCTAACCGAAGATTTACAAACGTTTACAAATAATGAAGATGTTGCAACGGCGCCATTAGAACTGTTGTATGTTGAAGTCATGCTTGAATCTGGAGAGGGTATCGTTTGGGAAGTTGAACCAACACCGGAAAACTACGAACGCGAAATTCTACGGTTTTAATTAGACATCTCGAATTTGAAAATTTAATATATTTTTTTAATATATCAGCATATATACTCGTATTATATTAAAAACGTAGGTTGGGTGCAACCCAACGTACAAAATTAATGTGTATTTTTATTAAGCTAAATTTACTTGTGAACATCATATTTATGTAAAAAACCACAAGGGCACATAATCCGGAGGATTTCCCGCAGGGTAGGACATAAACAAAGAAAAGAGTATTACATATAAAGCTGTTTAAAAAATGAAAAAAACACAATTTTTCACTAGATGCCTAGTTTCTTTACGTAAATCCTACTTAAGAGGATGTTTGAAAGGTGTGTGTGAATGTGATGCTGAGGAACGAAGCATCTCAGTATATAGGTTAAAACCTAGATTCTACCCTGCGGGAAAAGCTGCGCTTTACGTTCCGCTACGCTCCACTCAGAATGATAATTTATACCTTATTCGACTTTTTAAACAACCTCTAAGATTTATAGTAGTTATGGTTATAACTACTATATTATCTGTTCAACTATTACCCGCTTTTGCAAATACTCCTTACCTAAAAAACGTAGAATCACAAACGCAAGAGACTGGTAAATTATTATATGACAGCGGACGCTATGTTGAAGCTGCACAAATATTACGGCAAGCTGTTGACTCGTATCAAAAGCAAGGCAAAACACTCGAACAAGCAGTAGCTCTGAGTAATCTTTCACTCACATATCAACAGTTAGGTGAGTGGAAACAAGCTCAAAACACAATTACTCAAAGCTTGAACCTACAAGGATATCAAAAAGCATCACAAAACAATATCAACCTTCCTGTTCTTGCCCAAAGTTTAGATATTCAAGGACGTTTACAGTTAGAAACAGGGCATTCAGAACAAGCGCTTTCAACCTGGAAGGAAATGGAAGAAATTTACACCAAAATAGGAGATAAAAATAGTATAGCACTCGCACGTCTCAATCAATCTCAAGCTTTACGAAATCAGGGGTTTAACCGTCGCGCAGTCGAAATGCTCGTACAAACAAATCAAACCTTACAATCTCAACCAGACTCACTAGATAAAGTAGTAGCGTTACTTTCGCTTGGTAACACACTACAAAGAATTGGCAAACTCGAAGAATCTGACCGCGTTTTCAAAAAAAGTTTAGAAATATCCCAACGATTAAAGTTTCCCATCTACACTGCCGCAACTCTTCTAAATTTAGGTAATAATGCCCGCGCGCAACAGAAAATACCAGAAGCTATATCATTCTACCAACAAACATATACAACATCTCCTTCACCCTTGACCAAAGTTCAAGCCCAAATTAATCAATATAGTTTACTAGTTCAAACAAAAGATGAAATACAAAAAAATGAAGCTCAATCTTTAATCCCAGCAATTCAAAATCAATTAGAACAACTCCCCCCATCACGCGCATCAATTTACGCTCGAATAAACTTCGCTCACTCCCTCCCACCCTCCCACCCTCCCACACTCCCCTCCACCCTTCTCGCAACTGCAATACAACAATCTCGCAGCATCGGTGATACACGCGCGGAAGCTTATGCACTAGGAAAATTAGGGAGCTTATATGAAAAAACACAGCAATGGAAACAAGCGCGCGAACTTACCGAAAAAGCATTAAACTTAGCCCAAGAGACAAATACGGCTGAAATAGTTTATTTGTGGCAATGGCAATTAGGAAGAATTTTGAAATCAGAAGGTGATATTAAAGGAGCAATTAGTGCATATGATGCAGCAGTAGATAGTTTAGAGCAACTACGAACAGACCTAGTAGCAGTAAATCAAGACA
Source organism: Calothrix sp. FI2-JRJ7 (assembly GCA_019359675.1). GTDB lineage: Bacteria > Cyanobacteriota > Cyanobacteriia > Cyanobacteriales > Nostocaceae > Dulcicalothrix. The sequence continues at coordinate 44,619 of JAHHGX010000011.1, read as the reverse complement.
TACAATTTAACTTTCGAGATAACGTAGAACCAGTTTACCGCGAATCAGTTGCTTTATTGCTTTCCACACAGCAAACCTCAGAAAAAACATTAGAAAAAGCTAGAGCGCGTATCGAAGCACTACAGTTAGCAGAACTAGATAACTTTTTCCGTGAAGCTTGTCTACAAGGGCAAAGAGTACTACTTGATAAAGTTGTAGATGAAGCAAATTCCACAGCTGCTATTATTTACCCAATTATCCTTCCTGAACAACTTCAAATCATCGTCAAAATTCCTCAACAACCGCTACGTCATTATACTATCAAAAAATCCCAAGCAGAAGTAGAAGGCATTCTCCAACAAATTCGAGAGTATATTACAGAACCAGACCGTACAGAAGATGTACAAGCGCTATCTCAAGAAGTTTATAGCTGGTTAATTAAACCAAATGAATCTGATTTAGAAAAAAACAAAATAGATACACTTATATTTGTATTAGATGGCGCCTTAAGAAACGTGCCAATGGCAGCATTATACGACGGTCAAAAATACCTGGTTGAAAAATACGCTGTAGCATTAAGTTTAGGATTACAACTATTTCAACCTAAACCCCTAGCAAAAACAAAACTGAATGTACTCGCAGGTGGATTAATACAACCACCACTCAATTATAAAAAGCAATTTCCTCCTTTACCAGAAATTCAGTCCGAATTTAATTTAATATCTCAAGCAGGAGTTTCCAATACCCAATTACTAAACCAAAACTTCAACAGTAAAAACCTAGAAACCAGAGTTAACGCTTCTGGATATAACGTATTACATCTAGCAACCCACGGTCAATTTAGCTCGCGCGCCGAGAATACCTTCATCCTAGCAGCCGACGGTCCAATAAACGTCACACAGTTTGATAGCTTATTGCGTCGTCGCGACGAGACCCGTCCCGAAGCATTAGAAATGTTAGTACTAAGTGCATGTCAAACCGCTGCTGGAGACAACCGCGCGACATTAGGGTTAGCAGGAGCATCGCTCAAAGCAGGCGCCAGAAGTACATTAGCATCACTATGGCACGTCAACGACAAATCCACATCTATATTAATAGGGGAATTTTACCGAGAACTAGCCAAAACCAAAGTCACAAAAGCCGAAGCTCTAAGAAAAGCCCAAATCACACTATTAACTAAATATCCAAATTATACCCGACCCAGTTTCTGGGCGCCTTACATACTAGTAGGTAACTGGCTTTAAATACATATTATGAGTCGCGAACGTAAACGTAGTTTTCCCGCTTTCTTAACATCTTTAAGATTTTCATGCTTATTAAAGTTAAAAAATAAGGCAATGGTAACAGCACTTACGCATGAAAACCTAGAAACCTGGAATATACGTTGATAACATGTAATAAAAATGACGATTTGTCTGCGACAATGAATGCGTAGAAACCAGGTTTATGCAGCGTAAGTCTTAAGTAATACAAATAATGCTGAAGATTAGAAAAGCTTATCCACAGCTTGAATTATTTATTAAGGTTCAAGATGTGGTTGAAAAACGTGGTAGAGGATGAAATGTATGTAAAAATATATATTTAATGACTAATAACTTTAACTATGGAATCCCAGACTGAACAGAATAAGTCACAAACTAACACTAATACGAAAACACAGCAAGAAACCGAACAAGAACAAATATTATGCCCTCATTGTAAGCGTACTGCTACCAATGGTATTAAATGTAAAGGAATTTGTGTTGCTGATAATGATTATTAATAGATTTTTGGCGCCGAAATTTGTCATTCTGAGCGTAGCGAAGAATCTCTTATATATTGAAACTTTATTAGATGCTACCCTGCGGGAAAAGCTCCGCTTTACACTGCGTTCAGCATGACAGGTGGAGGTTATTTTTGGGCAACTCTGGGTTGACTGAGGAAACTGTATACGGTGCGCGATACTTGAGAAATAAATTCTCTACCTCTTCTATCACCAAAAGGTCTTCTGACAAAGATACCTGCTAGGTAACGTTTACCGTTGGGCATTTGAATAATTCCTGCATCTCCGAGAATGACTCCTAGTGTACCTGTTTTATGCGCTATTGTGGCGCCTCTTCCTAGTCCAGATGCTAGTAAGCTGGTGTTTTCAACGCGACGCATGATGTCTAATACTCTTGCACGACTTGAGTTACTCAATAATTGGTTATTAGCAACTAAAGCAGATAATCTAACTAAATCTTTGGCACTAGTTATATTAGTTCCTTTGAAGTCACCCAGCAAATTGCGAATTACAGTATTTTGTAATCCCCAACTGCGGAAGCGCGGATTTAATTTGTTTCTGCCCCCTAAACGGTCGATTATCATGTTAGTTGCGGTGTTATCGCTGATGGTAATCATTTTAGTCGCAGTTTCTAGCAAACTAAATCTAGTTCCCGGCGCCCGATATTGCATTGTACCAGAACCGCCAGTCATTAAGTTACCACGCATTGTTAATGTTTCGTTTAACTTAACTCGACCAGCATCAATTTCTTGGAATAAAGCAATTAATATCGGAAACTTAATTGTACTCGCTGCTGAAAATGCTTTTTCACCGTTGTAATCTACATAATTCCCCGTTTCTAAATCAATAAAAAATAATCCTGGGTCAAGCGAACGGTAACGTGACATCAAAGACCGGACTTGTGAACTTAGCTGTGTGATTTCATTACCTAGAGGTACCACTCCAGCAAAGGGTGAAATACCACCTACTTGAACTGGTGTTTTAACTTCACCCGACTGTGAATCACCACTTGCAATGCGTTCTATTGAAGAGAAATTGACAATCCAGTGCGATGACGTATCACCTTGAATTAATACCTTATCTGGTTGTACCGTGTATCCCGGCGCCAGTTCCACAACCAATCTAGTTGTGTTAGCATCAAACTTGCCAACACGAATTTCTTTAATCGCAGCACCATAAGTTTGACGAAGCGTATTTCCTTCTAAATCTGTATTAGGAAGATCAATAACTAAGCGTGTGGGATTATTAATTAAAAATGCTCTTGGTCGAACACCAGATTCTGTAGTGATGTTGAGTTTGTTTTGCGCTTGGTCAAAATACCAAGACTCTAAACGAGCAGCATTAACAGGAGCGCATAGCATTACTACACTCGCACTCGCAAGTAAGAAATATCTTAACTTCATGCGGAAACAATCTTATGTGTGTGTGGGATTTACTAGCACCATTTTTCTGTATTAACCTCCTACATCCGGAAGAAATTACATATAAATGCGCGTAACAATCTTTCTCACAAGACATCTGTACTCCAAAATAGTTCCCTGGCAACGGATATAACGGATGTAACGGATGTAACGGATGTAACTTAGGGTGCGTCACAGCTATATAACCTCCAAACGAAGCGCTTTACCTAATGCTGTGACGCACCATTCACCAATTTAGATTCACAGGCGCCGATTATAAAAATTTTCTATCAGCATTTGCTTTGTCCTGTTCTTGTAAGTCATCCCAAAGCTTTGCCCTTTGCTCGTAGTGCTTGCGAATAGGACTAAGTTTAATTGCTTGGCTATAATCAAAAATAGCTAACTGATAATAACCCATTTGTTTATATATATCACCACTATTACTGTAAAGATTAGCTTCGTTGGGTTTAAGAATAATAGCTTTGGTATAATCGACTGCTGCTTGCTCGTAGTTACCCTGTGATATTTGAACAATTGCTTGATTTTGATACTTAGCCACGTTATCACCCTGAGAACCCTGCTAAAAACCAACTGCTGCGGGAATCACGGCAAATGACAATGCCCCTATTACAATTTTTGTAAACTTGTTCATCTCGATAAATCTTTACATTTTGATACATACTCATCAGTATTTATAGCTAAACAGCAAAATTTCGCCAAGGTTGCTATGTAACATTTGTTGTGTTAATGACGCTTGGGGAGGAAAGAGGCGCCTCAACTTAACGTCACATCCTCTACAAAACGATTAAGATAAAAATCAGGTAATTTGGGTCTTTTATATGCCTTCGCCTTTTCCAGGAATGAATCCTTATTTAGAGCATCCGGAGTTGTTTCCAGGTGTACATCATTATTTGATTAGCGAAATTGCTAGGTTTTTATCGCCTCAGCTACGTCCTAAATATCGTGTTGCTGTCGAGGTGAGAATGTATGAAACTACAGATGATAGCTCTTTGGTTGTGGGTATCCCTGATGTAACTGTTAAAAGTCGTCAAATTCAAGATTCAAATTCATCTAGCATGGCTAATGTGGCTGTAGCTACACCTACTTCTCAACCTGTCAAAGTCAAAATTCCTATGCCTGTAGCTATAAAAGAAGGATATCTGGAAGTTAGAGAAGTTGGAACGGAAACATTAATTACTACTATTGAAATTCTTTCACCTAGTAATAAACGTGTTGGTAAAGGACGAGAGATGTATGAAGAGAAACGCGAGCAAGTTTTGGCGAGTCGCACGAACTTAGTTGAAATTGACTTACTGCGTAGAGGCAATCCAATGCCTATAGTTGATAATAATACTCAGAGTCAATATAGTATTTTAGTGTGCCGTGGTAATAGCCGTCCTAACGCTGATTTATATGCTTTTAATTTACCTGATGTAATTCCTTGTTTTTCTCTTCCCTTACGTGCGGGGGATAACGAACCTGTTTTAGATTTACAGTCTTTGTTGAATAATGTTTATGATGTGTATGGTTATGATTTGGTGGTTAATTATAATGATGAGCCTGTGCCTCAGTTAAGTAAAAGCGATGCTGCTTGGATGGATGCGCTGTTACGTCAACAAAATATACGAGTATAAATAAAAAATGCCTTTTTACACAGTGTAATGTAAAAAAGCACTTATCTTGTTCGTGTGATTTATGTTAACTGGTTTGTGCGAGAGAGAATACAACGAGGAAGTCTAGGAGGTTAACGTTTGGACTCGATTCAAAGTCAATGTTTTACAGGCGCCTTGAACCTAGCCCTGTGATAGATTCTAAGGAAGCTCTGAGTGCTTGCATGTACCATCTGGTTTCGGTACGCTCTCTGACGATTTTTTCATAAATCGCTTCGTATCCGTCTACCATTTGGGTGACACTAAAGTTGTTTTGGACGTGTTCGCGACATTTACGACGGTCAAGTTCTAACACTTGTGGCATTACAGAAGCCATTTCCTCATATGTGTCGCAGACCATTCCACTAACACCATGTGCTACTACTTCGGGTACTGAACCCATGTTTATCCCTATAACTGGTGTACCACAAGCCATTGATTCTATCATTACTAAGCCAAATGGCTCTCTCCAAGTAATTGCAAACAATGTTGCTGCTGCATTACCTAATAATTCCGATTTCTGCGCGTGATTTACTTCACCCAAAAACTCTATTTGCTTACCGTCTATAAACGGTTCTATTTCTGCTTCGTAGAACTTTTTATCTACTATGTCCACTTTCCCTGCCATTTTTAGCTTCATTCCCGTTTTCTTGGCAATGGCTATTGCATGTTGGGGTCCCTTTTCTGGAGAGAATCTTCCCAAAAATGCTAAATATGGTGGGTCGTGGGGCTTTTCTACAAACGGATATTCTTCTACTATTATTCCGTTATATACTGTGCCTGCATAATTTAAAGCTGCTTGTCGCTGTGCATTACTTATGCTGATATATGATTGTGACCCGTATTCGCCAAATACTTTCGCACTGTCTTTTGTGAAGCTTCCATGCAGCGTATGAACTGTTGGTGTTGATACCATGCTTGCTAATGCTAATGACCAAACCCCGACGTGTGAGTGTATTATGTCGAAGTCTGCTGCTCTTTGATATACTTGACCCGGCGCCAACACTTCGTAAATAATGTGTTCCTTAATATCTGGATCTAAACGCAATGCACGTGGGCTAACTCCTTCTAACTTAGCTAACGTTTGTGAGTCCCCAGAGGCAAATAATGTTACTTCATGACCTCTACGTACTAACTCGTCAGATACGCGACTTACTACAAGTTCTATCCCACCATAGGTTGGAGGAGGAACCGTTTCCCATAAGGGAGCAATTTGTGCGATTTTCATAAGTTTTGTTGGTTCAGCTTTTCAAAGCCTATAAACGATAATTCAATCAGATGCTAATTAGAGTTAATACACTATATTTCACCCTTCAACTAGACACCAGAATGACACTAACCTATGCGGTTAGTCTGTAAACAAACGCAGTTAAGGCTAACACCGAACCGTCTAAACCTCACCTCCAGTTTTTATTCAACTTTGTGGTTTTAGACATATCTATTCTTATAATGTTACTCCTTTTAACAAATTTTAGTCATCTATCTTGCGGACTATATAAGTTTTATAAATCATTCCCAAAATGCGAATTTTTGATTAAAAATCACTGAAATTGCAATATCCATTACAGCTATTTTAATAGCTGTTTACTCTATGGTTATTATATAAAATTTTATTTCACAGGCGCCATTGCTACAAAATTTTGGCGCCTAACATTAAATATAGAGACGCGTAATCCGAAGGATTTCTCGAAGAGATTAATCGCGTCTCTACAACACGATTTTTTATGTTATACTTCTGGATATTGATGTGATATGAATGGTATTTCTATAATTTCAGCTTCGTTTTCTGCTATTCTTACTTTTGTTCCTATTCCACCTGCTTGCTTGCGAATGTAACCTAGTCCATAATACCCTTCAGTAGTTTCTGTGATACTTGTTAAGGTGCCTACTTTCTCATTTTCTATATAGATTTGACTTCCTGGGTCTGCATAATTATTTAATTTTATTCCCCACAAGTATGTTTTTACACCTTTATACGTGTTTAAACGGGCAATTGTTTCTTGTCCAATATAGCAACCTTTAGTAAAAGAAATAGTTTGCCATAACCCAACTTCAAGCGGATTATAGTCTTCGGTTAGTTCTTTTTCTGGAACTGGACGACCTTGGATAATTCGCAGTGTTTCCCATGCTGTCTCTTTCATCGCAACGGCGCCTATCTCTAAAAGTTTATTCCATATTGTGTCTTTATGAACAACTGGAAAAATTAATGTGTATCCGGGTAAAGCTAAACCACTACCTACTGCAATTAAAGTTTCTACTGCAACTATATTATATACTTGATTACTATTATCAGTTTCAAGAGGAGTCACACCTAACTCTTGAATAATTGCCTGACTTTCTGGGCCAATTAAACTCAAAGCGGCAGTTTCTTCTGTAATATCACTCAATTCAACTTTATCAGCAAAGAATATATATTTATCTAACCACTGCATTAAATACTCACGACGGTTAGGTGACACCATCAATAATATAGCATCTTCTTTGATATACGCTGTGGCTAAATCAATTGTTCTAGCTGTGGATGTGACAAAAACGGTATCACAACCTTGACCGGGTTTAAGAGACTGAAAGTCATTCGTACTTTGGTTATGCAGAAACCGTAAACGGTCATCACCAGATACTTTTATGCGTCCCCAATGACTACGGTCATAAACTGCAACTGTTTCTTGAGCAGCTTTTATTGCTGCTGCGTCGTTTTGATTAATGTTTGATACTGACATAATGTATTTATATTATAAATGACGTTCTAACCAATCAATTAAATCAGATAATACCTCTTGATAACCATAATCGTCGTGAAGTTCGTGATAGCTCTCTGGATATTCTCGCAGTTCTTTATCAGCAAAAGTGATTTTTTCAAAAAAATTACGACTTCCTTCGGGCAATGTCACCTTGTCGGCGCCTGCAAGCATCATCAAAAATGGTATATTAATATGACTCGCATGTGCTTGTACCCAAGCTAGTGTACTCGAAAACTCTGTTGATAAACGCGCAGTTCCCACAGTATGTCTCAATTTATCTTGTTGATGATATGCAATCACTTTTTTATCACGAGCTGCTAACTTCATGTTTATACCCGTATTCATCGAAAAACGAGGATATACTTTTGAGAGGATTTTACCTATTAAAATTTTAATTGGTGAAACACCAGATTCTCCTAAAGCAGGAGTAAAAGCTATTACACCATTTAATTTCGGTTTTTCTCCTTTATACCGCAATACATAATCTAAAACTGTTAACCCTCCCAAACTGTGACCAAACAAAAATAAGGGAGTCCCCATATTCGATGTCGCTATAAACTCTAAAAAACTTCCCACATCCTCACGATACTCGTTCCAAGAATTTATATACGCACGTTGACCGGGTGATTTTCCACTCCCTCGTAAATCTACACCGTATACAGCATAATTATTTGGTATTAAATGCTTTACTATATTTAAGTATACTCCACTATGCCCTCCTAAACCGTGAATTATAGCAACTATTCCTCGCACCTCATTCTCTGGGCGCCAGGATTGGTAGTATAATTGTGTACCGTCGGCACTCTTGATTAAACCTTCGTGGTTACAAATCATTTTTTTCAACTACACAGTAACTAAATAATACTAATGTTATTTCTAAATCAAATCAATTCAGCAAACGCATTAATTGTAGGAGCAAGTCAAGGTATTGGCTTGGGTTTCGTCAAAAAACTACTCGCTGATGCTAAAATTAACAGAATTTACGCAGCATATCGAAACGCAGAATCTGCTACTGAATTACTACAACTCGCAACCGAAAACCCTACACACTTAACATGCTTAGTCATCGATGTCACTAATGAAGCGCAAATAACCGAAGCATTACAGCAAATTAAAAGCGAAGTTAAAACACTGCACTTAGTAATAAACTGCGTCGGAGTACTTCATGATGGGGACTTTCAACCCGAAAAAAGCTTAAGACACTTGAATATAGAAAATCTAACTCGTTATTTTCAGGTTAATAGTATTGGAGGTGTACTCTTAGCGAAACATCTTGTACCGCTATTCAAACACCAAGACAATAGCGTGTTTGCGACCATTTCCGCTAAAGTCGCTAGTATCGGCGATAATAATTTGGGTGGGTGGTATGGTTATCGCGCATCGAAAACAGCACTCAATATGTTTATGCGAAATGTTTCAATAGAATATGCACGCAGTTGTCCTAAGAATGTAGTAGTTACATTGCATCCAGGTACTACAGATACTCGTTTATCACGTCCCTTTCAAACAAATGTTCCACCAGAAAAACTTTTTAGTGTTGAACGCACCGTCAGTCAGCTTTTGGAAGTGATTGGAAAATTAGATAAAAATGATAGCGGTCAATTTTTCTCGTGGGATGGTAGCAAACTACCTTGGTAAATTATAAACCTTGTGGCACAGGTCGGAGCGGCGCCTGTGCAGTGATGTATTTTTTTTACCACACAGACACATAAAAACCGTAGGGTGCGTGACGCTACGAAAATATTTCAACGTAGTTATAAGACTTGTAGCGTCACGCACCAACAAGAGCGTTATGGCAATGCTTTATGGTGCTTTATGGTACTTTATGGTGCTTTATGGTGCTTTATGGTGCGTAACGCCACAAAATTATTTGCTTCGTTTAAATGTTATTATAGCGTTACGCACCCTACTTTTTGGTTATAGGCGCCGCGAAATTATATTATTAATTTTGGTGATAGGTGCCGCGAAATTATATTATTATTTGTGGTGATAGGTGCCGCGAAATTATATTATTAATTTTGGTGATGGGCACCGCGAAATTATATTATTAATTTTGGTGATGGGCGCCGCGAAATTATATTATTATTTGTGGTGATAGGCGCCGCGAAATTATATTATTATTTGTGGTGATAGGTGCCGCGAAATTATATTATTATTTGTGGTGATAGGCGCCGCGAAATTATATTATTAATTTTGGTTATGAGCGTAGCTTTTTGATTTCTTCTTTGGATATTCCTAGTGCTTTGCTTATTTCTACTTCTAGTTGATTTGTGTCGGTTGTGGAAAACTCGAATATAATCTCGGTCATCGGGAAGTCTTTGGTTTGAACTTTGACTTGCGATATTCCTCTGTTTTTATCTACTTTGACAAAAATAGCACGCGGCGCCACTTTTAGAGGTACTGTAATTAGAAGTGGTTTGGAGGGTGATTCAAGTGGTAAATATTTTAGCGCCTCAGAGTCACGATTTAACACGGCATACATTACAATTCCACTTAGTCCCCAACAACCAAATGCGAGTAGAGGTATGGGCAACCATAACTCGAACAAAGTCGCGCGTAACTTTTTCAATAACTTAGGTTTAAACATGTTATGTTAATTTTACTAGTAGAAGACGACACCGACCAATTAGAACCGCTACGCGCAGCACTCGCAAAAGTCGGACACACCGTAGACGCTGTAGAAGATGGTGATACTGCCCAATGGTTAATGTCACAAAAAGATTATGATTTATTAATTCTAGATTGGATGCTACCGAAACTTAGCGGTATTCAATTATGTCGGCAATATCGCAACAGTGGTAAAACATCCCCCGTTCTCATGTTGACCGCAAAAGACACTACCCAAGACAAAGTTATTGGTCTAGATGCAGGCGCCGACGATTATTTAGTCAAACCTATTGATATTATAGAACTATTAGCACGAGTTCGCGCCCTCGGCAGACGTTCCCCCCTATGGCAAAGCGATACACTCACACTCTCTTCACTACATCTTGACCGTAATAACTTAACAATTACCAAAGATAATACCACAACGCAACTATCTGGTCGCGAATTCCAACTTATGGAATACTTAATGCGTCATCCTCGTCAAGTATTAACTTACACCCAAATCGAACAAGCACTTTGGGGATGGGGAGACGAACCCGAAAGCAATGCTATCACAACTTTGGTACGTAGACTCAGACAACGACTCCAAACCGTTGGCGCCAAAGATTGGTTAGAAAACGTTTATGGTATTGGTTATCGTCTCAACATTTCCGAATAAAAACCCTAGAAACCTGGTTTCTTCGTTGATAGCATGTAATAAAAATGACGATTTGTCTGCGACAATGAATGCGTAGAAACCAGGTTTCTTTATCCGTTGCCAAGCTTCATCTAAAATTTAAATATTGGTCAAAACAAACCAAGTATTTTCACTGAGCTAAGTAAGTATTAAAACAAGTTATAGTTCAAGAGTTAATTTCTAAAGCTATATAAACCCGTGATAGCACAGGCTTTAATGTCTATGCTACGCGATATTGTTATGTGTATTCACAGGAATAAATGGACAGTTTAGATTTAAATCGTTTATCAGGTACGCAACTTACAACTTCTCCTTTAAATACAGACCTACCGGGAGAATTACAAAGTTTTATTAGTTTGAGTGCCAGTAGTGCTAATGTCGCTCCTATACTTCGTGATACAACAGTCACTCTACTCCCTGTTTCTGAAGATGCTGCGGCGCCTGTTGGAGGTGTTGGTACCCCTATTTCGTCTATTATTAACTTTAGTAATGTCACTGATAACGGGCAAATTGGTATTGCCATTACTGAAGTCGGTACTGGCAGTAACGGTACTTGGTATTTTACTATCGATGGTGGCAGAGCATGGGCGCCACTCGGTGATGTCTCCGAAAGCAGTGCGCGTTTATTATTAGCAAATTTTAATAGTCGTATTTACTTCCAACCAGTTGCTGATTATAACGGTTTTATTAGTCGTGCCATCACTTTCCGCGCTTGGGATACCACTGATGGAACCGCAGGTGATACAGCAGATGTTAGTACTAGTGGAGGAACTACAGCGTTCAGTAACACTACAGATACTGCTTCTCTACAAGTTCAGGCAGTTAATGATGCTCCTGTAAATACTGTTCCTGTTTCTACTCAAACTTCACCTATTGGCTTTAATGAAGATACAGAGTTTGCATTTAAAGATGATAACGCAATTCGAGTGACGGATATCGATGCTGGTAATGGCGCCATTGATGTCACAGTGAATGCTACTAGTGGTACACTATTCCTCTCAGACTCTATTATTCCAAACTCCACCAATACAATATCTATATCAGGTTCGCTCACCAGTATCAACGCTACTCTCGACAAATTGGTTTACAAACCTATTAAAGATTATAACGGCGCCGTTAATATCCGAGTTTTTACTACAGACCGTGGGAATACGGGTGGTATTGCTCGAAGCGATGAAGATACTATTTATTTAGATGTCTTACCTGTGAATGATGCACCCACATTCACAAAAGGTTTTAATGACACTATTGATGAAGACTTTGGTGTACGAACAGTTACTTGGGTTACTAATATTTCTAAAGGCGCCAGTAACGAATCTAATCAAACAGTCGTTTTCACCGTCACTAGTCCCGAAGATAGTCAACTATTCGAGAGTATACCAACTATCGATGCCAATGGTATTCTTCGCTATACACCAAAAGCAAATACGTCTGGAACAGCGAATCTCACAGTCTTTCTCACAGATAGTGAAAATGCTGAATCAAAACGAGAATCATTTTCTATTACCGTTAACCCCGTCAATGACCCTCCTGTTAATTTAATTCCCTCACAACTTCAAACAGTATTAGAAGATTCTGTACTCACTTTCTCTAACGCCCGTAATAATACCATCAGTATCAGCGATATTGATGCAGGCAACGGAATTATGCAGGTCAGAATCGAGGTGCCTAACGGTATACTAGAAGTGGCAACCACTACCGACTTAAATATTCGCAACAATAAAACAGGTTCGGTGACTTTAACTGGTACTGTCGAACAAATCAATGCTGGGTTAGATGGTTTACAATTTACACCCAACAAAGAGTTTAACGGTAGAACCTTAGTTAAGATTACTACGAATGACCAGGGTAATACCGGAAAAGGCCCCGCATATACAGTTAGTAACGATATTAATATAGATGTCATCGCTGTTAACGACGCACCTCGCTTCACTAAAGGTGATAATCAAATCGTTAAAGAAGACACACCATCCCAGAGTATACCTTGGGCAACTGCTATTTCTCCTGGCACCGCAAATGAAACCAATCAATCTTTAAGATTCAATGTCACGAACGATAATAATTCTCTATTTTCCGTTCAACCTCAAATTTCTGCCAACGGTATTCTCTTCTATACATTGGCAAAAGACCAAAATGGTATAGCGAATGTAAAGGTAGTGCTAGAAGATAATGGTGATAACAGTGACGGAGGTATAAGTCTATCCACAGAAGAAACCTTTACCATCACCGTCACCCCAGTAAATGATGCTCCCACAAATAAAGTTCCAAACACGCAAACAATTTTAGAAGACTCGGAATTGGTATTTACCGATGATAAGCTTATTTCCATCAGCGATATTGATGCGGGTAATAACCCAGTACAAGTTAAAGTCATCGCTAATAATGGCATATTGACTTGGAATGATAGTAAAACCCTTACCACTGCACAAGGAAAAGGAACAGGTACTGTCACCCTTACAGGAATACTTACCGATATTAATGCTGACCTAAATGGTTTGACCTTTAAACCCAGCACCAACTTCAACGGTTTCACAGCTATTCAAGTTATTACCAATGACCAAGGTAGTACAGGTGATGGACAAGCATGGCAAACTTCTAGCAATATTGGAGTTATAGTCAACCCAGTTAATGATGTTCCTAGCTTTACTAAAGGTAGTGATATCACCGTTAATGAAGATGCTGGTTTACAGCAAATAGTTGGTTGGGCAACTAGAATTAATATTGGTGCTGCGAATGAATCTCAGAGTTTACAATTTAACGTTAGAAACAGCGATAATGCGTTATTCGCAGAACAACCAAGAATTTCTGTAAATGGTTCGCTGGGTACGCTTATTTTTAGAACTGCTGCAAATGCAAACGGAACAGCAAAAGTATTCGTTAGTTTGCGAGATACTGGTGGTACACGAGATAATGGTGTTGATACTTCCGCAGAACAGGAGTTTACCATTAATGTCGGCGCCGTTAACGATGCTCCGATTAATCGTGTTCCAACTCCTCAAACAATGCATGAAGATGATACAATTGTTTTCTCACCACTTAGTGGTGTTAATAATGCAATTACCGTTAGCGACGTAGATGTAGATGTAGAAGGACTTGCATTAGAAACAATAATATCTACAGAAAATGGAACTCTCAGCGTAACTAACACGAGTGGACTTACCAGTTCTAGTAGTACACCTGGTAGCATTACTTTGGTTGGAACGGTAAATGCCATTAACCTAGCTCTGGATGGTTTGACTTTTACACCTCCAGCCAATTTTAATGGTATAGCGAAAATTCAGGTAACAACTAACGACCAAGGTAATACTGGAAGTGGTGGCGCCCTTACAGATACAGATATAATTACAGTTAACGTCAACCCGGTCAATGACGCACCAACCTTTACTAAAGGCGCCGATATCACCATATCTGAAGACGCAGAGCGGTATAATGAAACTTGGGCAACTGAAATTACCACTGGTTTATTAGACGATACCAGACAAAGATTAACGTTTATCGTCACCAACACTGATAATGCATTATTTAGCGAACAACCAAGTATTTCGACGGATGGCAAATTAACCTTTAAATCTGCTGCTAATGCCAACGGAGAAGCAACTGTTACAGTTAGATTACAAGATAATGGGGGTGTATTGAAGAATGGTAAAGATACTTCAAACCCAGTTACTTTCAAAATTACAGTTAATGCAGTAAACGATGCTCCTGTCAATAATATTCCTAGTGGAGTGCAAACAATTACTGAAGATGGTTTAGCTTTGGCTGTTTTCTCAGTTAATACAGGAAACGCGATAACTATTACAGAAGTAGACTTTGAGCCAAATGCGACGGTTGAAATTAATCTGTCTTCGGAAGATGGTACAATCAAACTGGTGCCGAGTGCTGATTTTTCGAGTAATGTATCTTTAAGTGGCGCCTTAAGTGAGATTAACCGTGAATTGGATGGTTTAACATTCAAACCAAACCTCAACTTTAACGGTGAAGCCAAAATTAGAATAGCTAGTAGTAAACAGGGAATAGAAGATGTAGACATTATCAAAGTAAACGTCACACCTGTAAATGATGCACCCACCGTTATACCTGGAGCAAACTTATCAGTATCAGCAGGTGCTTCGTTTAACTTTCCAACATGGGCAACATTGTCTCCTGGCCCAGATAATGAGTCTGCACAACAAGCTCTTCAATATACTGTTACTAGTGTTAGTAACCCCACACTATTTTCTACAAGACCAGTTATCGATAGACAGGGTAACTTAATTTTCACTACCGTAAGAGGTATTAAAACTCCTACCACGGCAACTATTGGAGTTAGAGTTCGAGATAATGGTGGAACGAACTTGGGTGGAGTAGACACTTCTGAGGAAAAAACCTTTGAGATTACAGTTAACCCAATTCAGGTTAATATAACTGCGGCAACTGAATTTGTCGAAGAAGGAAATAGTGGAACAATTGATTACGACTTTGATGTTCGTTTATCAGGCGCCAGTAACGAAACAGTCACCGTTCAATATTTTACCGTAGATGAGACTGCTACGGGCGCCGATAAAGATTATCAAGAAACTTCAGGAACAGTCACCTTTAGACCCGGAGAAACGAGCAAAACAGTAAAAGTAAAAATTAACGGTGATACCAAGTTTGAAATTGACCAAACGTTCCGAGTCAACTTGTCAGAACTTAGAAACGTAGATTCTGGAACAACGACGAGTGCAGTCGGTACAATCAAAAATGATGACACCAAACCTGTAATTAGTGTTGGTGACGCTTATAGTCGAGAAGGTAAATCAACTTTAGAAATTCCAGTTGGTTTATCAAATGTCAGTGACGAACAAGTAACCGTTGACTACATTGTAACAGATGGTACTGCTACTGTTGCAAACGGTGACTATACACCAGGCGCCAGTGTTGCGGTAGTATTTGCACCAGGCGAAATTAGTAAAACCATTAGTATTCCCATAAATAATGATGATACATTTGAAACAAACGAAACATTCTTCGTAGAACTCAAAGACCCAACCAACGGTACAATATCAACAACCGCGAATAAAGCGACAGCAAAAATAATTAACGATGATGCCAAAAATACCACCGATTTCAATAATGATGGTTATAGCGATATAGTATTGCGTAACTATCGAACAGGTGAAAACGTGATATGGTTCATGAACAACTTTACAATCGATAAAAGTGTAATCATTGACCGACAGCAGGATAAGAACTGGGTATTAGAAGGAGTTGCGGACTTTACAACCGAAGGAAAACTAGATTTTCTGTACCGCAACTATAAAACAGGTGAAAACGAAATATGGATGATGGACGGTACACAACGTCTGCAAGTACTGCCATTATTAACATTAACTAATACCAACTGGGTAATTAAACGAGTCCAAGACTTTAACGGCGACCGTAAAACAGATATTATGTGGTATAATGCCAAAACTAGTGAAAGTATGATTTGGCAAATGAACGGGCCAACCATTTCCAGAAGTATATCATTACCAAAAGTCACATCTACATATTTAAATGTAGAACTAGTTGCCGATTTAAGCGGTGATGGTAAAGCTGATATTATATGGCGTAATGAAAGAACAGGCGCCAGTACAGCTTGGGTAATGGGTGACACAACCGTACAAAAACAAATTACGCTCGAAGCTTCAGCAGATGCGAATATTCACATACAAGGAGCAGGAGATTTTAACAACGACGGTAAACTTGAGATCGTAGCAAGTAACTACTTAACAGGTGAAAATACCGTTTGGTACTTAGATAACACTGCAAACGAAATTAAAATTGCAACCAAAGCCATACTACCAACTAATGGTGCCAATATGAGAATAGAGCAAATTACCGACTTCGATAACGACGGTAACTTAGACTTCCTCTACCGTGACTTTAGTACAGGAGAAAACCAAATTTGGCGCATGAAAGGTACCGAACGCGACCAAATTATCAAATTACCCAAACTTCGTGAGAATTTCTGGGAGGTTTCTGTGTAATATTGTTGGCGTAGTAGAGACGTTACATGTAACGTCTCTACATTACATTACGTTAAATCTATCTACGGTCAGAAAGAATATTTTAAAAATATACTCAAAAAGATTTTATCAAATTGCGGAATCTTACCATAACATTGTGAAGTTAGTTAATACAAGCACAGGGTATTAATCGTCTACTTAAAGAAAAGTTACGGAATTTATCGAATTGTTTATCTAATTACAAAACTTTATTATAAGGGGCGTGGCGATATGATAGTCAACGACCGTAGAAACTCTGTATCGAAATTAATATTACTGACGCTTATTTCTGTTTTGGCTACATTAAATATAATACCCCAAGAAGCTATATCGGCGCCCACACCCACACCCACACCGACAGTATCAAAGTCAGAGAAAATAACTCAAAAAATCAACGAGTTAAAGCAGTCACAGGAACGTTGGATAGAAATAAATCTTAAACAGCAAAAATTAACTGCTTGGAAAGGAAATAAGGTTGTATACCAAGTCACCGTTTCAAGTGGTAAAAAGTCTACTCCTACTCTTACAGGAGTTTACGCTGTTCAAACTAAACTACGTAAAGCTAGAATGCGCGGTGCCGACTATGATATTCCTGATGTACCTTATACAATGTACTACGACGGCAACTATGCAATTCACGGCGCCTACTGGCATAATAACTTTGGTACACCCGTTAGTCACGGTTGCGTCAACTTACCACCAAAAAAAGCACAGCTAGTATTCAACTGGGCAAAAGTCGGAACCCCTGTAGTCGTTCGCAGAAATTAATATTATTTTTGTGCGCCAATGGCGCACAAAAAAGTTTACGCTACATCAAGTTGAATTTCATAACCCAATCTTTTAGGCAACGAAATTTTATACACATCACCTTGATTCATTTCTCCGGGTTCCTTCATCTCGCTTAATGCTGTTACCACCTCGTCTGAGTTTGCCGTCAGGATAACTACGGGTGTTTCGCAAGCTATCGGAAAATCATGCCATGTACCCAAATGTAATAATAATCCGTGTCCTGGTGGAAAACGTAACGCTTTAACTTCATTTAAATTTGGTACACTTTGATTATAATTATCATTATTATGATTAGGTGGCGCCATGACCATAATAAAGGGTGATTGTCCCAACGCAATAAACATCTGGGTCATATGCATATGACGCTCTAACCAGATAATATTGGGATATCCCGGCATGATTTTTGCGGTTCTAAATGTAGCAGTACCACGATAGCTAAAGTCGATATTTTCACCTTCAAGAACTCTTTCTTGGTAAAAGGGTATTCCTAAACCAGGTTTACTTACATCGTCACCAAGTAAATATCCATATGGTTTGATATTTTCTTGAGTTGCATCAATAACGGGAACTGTTATAGTTTTAATTTGCGATATAGTCATTATTTAATTAACTCCTAACTCCTAACTTTGCTTTTGGTAAGTAGTAAGTAGGGTGCGTGAAAGCTATTACAACCAATCAATGTAATATATATTAAAGTGCTTTCAGGTACCATTAATACTCTTAACTTGTAAGGTGCGTGACGCTTCTAGTTTATTAGTTTTACTTCGCGATTGTTATGGCGTCACGCACCCTACCTGTTCGTATATTGCCTCACCTGTGGTTATCCAGGTATCTGGCTTGCTTTTAATATATGATAAACACTGTTTTAGATATTTCATCCGTAATGGTTGACCGACTATGAAGGGATGTAAACCTATTGCCATTACACGTGGGTTTTTTTCGCCATCAAGCCAAAGCTGGTCAAACTGGTCTTGTATCGCTTGTGCAAATTCGGCGCCCGAAAATCTATTACTCAAACACAGCGTGATATCATTAGCTTCAATCGTATACGGTATCGCTAACATTCGACCATCTTGAAGCGGGTACCAATACGGTTGGTCGTCGTTAACCCAGTCAGCAGTATATACTATTCCGGCGCCGTGCAATAATTCAAACGTTGATTCCGTGATGGAAAACCCTGGTGTTAACCATCCCTTGGGTAATTTTCCAGTAGCTTGCTTTAACAAGCTTAATGTTTTCTCAATAATTTGCGTCTCTGTTTGTTTATCCATACCGCTATGACCTGTGGAATTATTAATACCATGAGCCATGACTTCCCAGCCATATGTATTTATTGCTGTCATAATTTCGGGGTACAGGGTGCAAATTTCACCGTTCACTGCTGCTGTTACTGGTATGGATAATTCAGCGAACAACTCAAACAGGCGCCATATTCCTACTCTATTACCATAATCTCGCCATCCGTAGTTAGCAATTTCTGGCTGACTATTTAAATGTGGCTGAATCGCTGTGCCAAGTTTACCAAAAGTAAAATGTTCTACGTTCATTACTACCCAAACTGCTACCCGCTCATTATTGGGTAGCTTTAAAGGTGGGCGCCTGTCAAGGGGGTCGTAAGATGGTGGATACATAGCAACGGATAATGAACGGATGTAACGGATAAATTATATAAATTAATTGATTGTAAACGATATTCAGTAATTTCAAACCACGCATCCGTTACATCCGTTACATCCATTGCCTAAATTTGATACAATGCGGTTAATGCGATAGCCAGGGCATCTGCGGCATCGTCTGGTTTTGGTATAGCATCCAAATTTAATTCGTGCGCTACAGCTTCTTGAACTTCGTATTTTTCTGCATTTCCATACCCTGTTAAAGCGTGCTTGACTTGTTTTGGTGCAAATTCGACGTATGGTAGTTTATGCTGTGCTAGTACCAGCATAATGACGCCGCGTGCTTGGGCGACTAAGATGGTATTTCCCATTCGATAGAAAAACAATTGTTCTATCGCAACTAAATCTGGTTTAATTTCTTCAATTAGGGTATGCAAATCATCAAACAGAGTACACAAGCGCGTTCCCATTTCTGTTCCTGCTTCTGTGCGAATTACGCCAAAGTCAAGCATTTTTACTGATGTATCCTGAACTATATTATTGCTTGCTGTATAAGTAATGGCACCAAAACCTAAAATGGCAAGACCAGGGTCTAATCCTAAAATGCGCTTTTCCATGTACTTTTATTACGAATACCATAAACAACGTGAGATAGTAATGCTAGCAACTTTAATTACTTGTTTTTTAGATAAATAGAATTATAAATGTAATAATCTTGCACTCAGTTTTGAATGCATGTAGTGTACATTTTCTGTTAATCATTATTTTAGCTCACCGCGTTCTTCATGCTTGTATGTCAATTGGTTTTATAAAACAAGCCCTCAACACTCTGCTTCCTCAGTCAAGGCGTCGAACTTCCTACCGGGTTAACCAGTGGTTCAAGTGGCTATCTCCAGGACTTTCGGTTAAGCGTTGGCTACTTATAAGCATCAGTGGTGTGGTGCTTGGAGTTTTAGGGTTGGCTATTTCGATTCGACTCACACCAATTTTTTGGGCCATCGAACTACTTAGAAATTTCTTAGGAAAAATCACAGATATTGTACCGTACTATATTAGTGGTCCGATTGTTTTATTGCTGGGACTATTACTACTGCTTTGGGGTCAAACGCGCACTGTTAGCTCTATTACTCAAGTTCTTCGACCTGGTGCCGAAGAGGAACTGGTAGATGTTTTACTAGCGCATCGTCGATTATATCGCGGTCCCAAAATAGTAGTTATTGGTGGCGGTACGGGACTGTCAACTTTATTACGTGGTCTCAAAACCTACAGTGCTAATATCACCGCAATTGTGACAGTTGGTGATGATGGTGGCTCTTCTGGTAGACTACGCGAAGAATTTGGCATGTTACCACCAGGAGATATCCGTAAATGTTTAACCGCGTTAGCAGATGAAGAAAAACTGTTAACAGAATTATTTGAATATCGTTTTAGTAGCGGTGACGGTTTAAGCGGTCATAGTTTTGGTAACTTATTCTTAACTGCTTTGAGTGATATTACAGGAGACTTAGAGCGTGCAGTTGCTGCGAGTTCTAAAGTCTTAGCTATTCGCGGACAAGTTTTACCCGCAACGCTCAGTGATATTCGTCTTTGGGCAGAACTATCTGATGGGCGCCGAATTGTAGGTGAATCAAAAATTACAGAAGCCAAAGGTACAATTACAGATTTTGGTTGCACACCCATAGACCCCAAAGCTTTGCCAGCAGCGATAAAAGCTATCAAAGAAGCCGATTATATAATAATGGGTCCAGGTAGCCTTTACACCAGTGTTATTCCTAATTTACTAGTACCGCAAATAGCAGATGCAATCGCAGCAGCAGACGTACCACGTATTTACGTGTGTAACATCATGACACAACCGGGTGAAACTCAAGGTTACTCAGTCTCCGAACATATAAAAGCGATAGACAAAGCGTGTGGAAGACCATTATTCAACGCAGTACTCGTCCATCAAAAATCACCATCACCACGAGCATTAGTACGTTACGCTCAAGGAAACTCACACCCCGTTTTCTTAGACCGAGAAGACGTAACCAAACTTGGGCGCCGTATCGTCTTAGCGAATATAATGCACGAAGACGAAAAAGGGTGCGTTCGTCACGACTCGCAAAAACTGGCAAAAGTACTTATCAAATGGTACAGTGGCGCCAGAATTTAAAAGGTAGGGTGTGTGACGCCATAACAATTATCAAACGAAGCGCTTATATAGTAGCGTCACGCACCAGAGCGAGGAATAGACTTAAATATTGAATTTTAAAGTCACGCACCAAAGCAAAGAATAGAGTTAAATATTGAATTTTAAAGTTAAATTAACAATTAAGAATTAAATAATCTTAACTCTTCCCCTTTCCCCAATGATAAAGCTCACCCTTAAAGACGCAGAACTCACACACGAAATAGGAGTAAAACTAGGTAGCACCTTACCAGCTTCAACCGTCATCTTACTATTCGGAGACCTAGGAGCAGGTAAAACCACCTTGGTAAAAGGAATAGGAGAGGGTTTAGGTATTACCGACCCCATCGTTAGTCCAACCTTCACATTAATCAACGAATATACCGAAGCGCGTATACCACTTTACCATTTAGACTTATATCGTTTAGAACCAAACGAAGTCTCAGCACTAAACTTAGAAACTTACTGGGAAGGTATAGAAGTTACACCAGGAATTGTAGCAATCGAATGGGCAGAAAGAATGCCTTACAAACCAGATAGTTATATAAACATCCATTTAACCCACACCCAACAGGGAACTCGCGAAATTACAATTACCCCATTTAACACTATCTTAGACTACAGTCAAAATGGCTTGAATGAGTTACAACAGAAGTAATGTCAAGCATACATAGATACAATGAGCAAACTAAAATACTCAAATATAAGTCACTATCAGTATAATGACGTAATATTTTCTTCCACTTACACTTTAAACAAGGGTATTTAAGCTCATGCTAAAAAACATTGTATATTTTCTTACTAAAAAACTACCAGAATATATAGGTTTAAAACTCCAGCGAAAGAAAAAATCAGAAACAGAGAAACAAGACGAAAACTGGATTGAAGATTTTGACGAACGTGAGAGGGATTGTTTGTAAGCGCCTATAATAATTTAATCGGGATATACTAAACATAAATTTAGTACTTATCTATTATATAAAGGTGCTGTGATGACTTCACCATTTCCGGGAATGAACCCATATTTGGAAAATCCAGTATTTTGGACAGAGATTCATGCGGATGCTGATTGCAGCAATTTTTAATGAACTCAATCCTCAGTTGCGTCCTAAATACAAAGTTGCCATCGAAAAACGAGTATATCAAACAACCGATGAAGACTCCCTATTGATTGCTGTCGCTGATGTTGCAGTACAAAGTGGCAAAAAAACATCTTTACAAGAAAAAACTGGCGTTGCGGTTGCGTTACCATTAATCGAAGCTGTAACAGTAGATGTTACTATGCCAGAAACAGTCAAAGAAACTTATCTGGAAGTACGAGAGATTATTACGCAAGAAGTTGTAACCGTGATTGAAATTCTTTCTCCCAAAAATAAACGCTCGCAAGAAGGACGCAATGCTTACACGAAAAAACGTTTACAGGTGTTGGGTAGTTATACAAATTTAGTCGAAGTTGATTTGCTTAGAGATGGTAAACCTGTACAGCAAGCACAAAATAATCTTCAAAGCGATTATAGAATTTTAGTTAGCCGCGCGTCGAGGCGCCCTAAAGCTGATTTATACGCATTCAACCTACAACATCCAATTCCTTCTTTCCCCTTACCTTTACGTGAAAACGACACAGAACCGCTACTCGATATACAAACACTTGTCGCTCAACTATATGATAGAGGTAATTATGATTTAGTAATAGATTATACAATTGAGCCAGTACCACCACTTTCACGACTAACAAGCTACTTGGTTAGATGGCATTTTAAGGCAAAATCAGTTAAGGTAAACTGCCCATCGTAATATAAGTACATACTTATATAGAGTAACAGCAGGTGCCGTTTGTAATAAAACTTGTTGTAATACTGTTGACAAAATAGGTATATTCAAAGTTATAAAAGTGTGGAAAATGTGCTAATAAATACACCACATGACTAGAACAATAATTCAACAGGTTACAAGCATCAACCAGTTCGTGTTAATGGTTTTCTATACAGGTACGCATTTGTGGCAGTTCCGTGTGATTAGTCCAGAAGGAAGCGTTTACGGAAAACTTAAGGTATATAATTCTGCCCAAGCAGCAGAACATGCTGGACGCAAATGGGTAGAACATTCTTAGCTAACTCATTCGCTACAAACATATGTACTGACTAGATATAGAAACCTGGTTTCTTCGTTGGTAGCATGTAATAAATATGACGATTTGTCTGCGACAATGAATACGTAGAAACCAGGTTTCTCTACGGCGCCTCAATAATATAATATATTGAGATAAAGTTATCAATAATATAAATATATAATTCATTGCTAATTTATGATACAGGTAAAACAAGCGAGAGATGTTGACCTTCGTTACCTAATAGATAATTTTGGTATTGAGTTAGTTTCAGATGAGCAATTTTTTCATGAATGGCAAGATGATTTACCTGAACTTACAGACTTAGATAAACAGCTTTTAGATAAAGTTAAAGCTGGTTATGTTAACCTTCTCAACTACCCTCCTTTGTTAGAAGATGTTGTCAGAATGGCAATTGTTGACCCAATACTTTTTATTGGAGATTTTTATCTATCTCCTTTTTATGTTAGAGTAGAAGAATCTGTAGATATTGCTGTACCCGACGAAGATGTAACCATTAAAGGTAGGATTGATACACTAATTTTCAAAGGTAAATTATGGGTAATGATTATTGAGTCCAAAAATGCTTCTTTTTCAATTGAAGAGGGTTTAGCACAAATTCTTGCTTATATGTTGGCTAGTCCGAATACTGAAAAACCCTGTTATGGTATGATTGCAACAGGTAGTGATTTTATTTTTGTTAAATTAGAGAAAGGCAACCCTCCTCGCTATGCTTTATCAAAGGGATTTTTAACACGTAATCCTGGGAATGAGTTGTATGATGTGCTTCGTATTTTGAAACGCTTGACTCAAATAGCGAGTATCTAGATTCTATATAGATGAAATTATGATAGAACGATTTTTGTAGATTTGGCGCCTGTGGGAATACCTGATAATTTAGGAATGCTGTAGAATATTTATATTGAAAATTATCATTGATAAATAGTCAGAAAGCAACATGACTAATCAGCCGCATCCAATTCAGTATCAAGGAAGTAAAAGAGGTATTGCATCAACCATTCTCAATTTTTTACCCAAGAAGATAGAAAGATTGGTAGAACCATTTGCGGGGACTGCTGCCATTAGCGTTGCTGCATCTGCACAACGAGTTTCTCAGCAATATTGGATAAATGACCTAAACAAACCATTAATTCAACTGTTGGAACTAATTATCGAGCATCCCTATAATGTCGCAGACGCATATTCACAAGTATGGAACGAGCAAATTGGTGATTCTATCAAACATTATTATCAAATACGAGATAAATTTAATACTAATAATGACCCAATACTGTTTTTATACATTGTAGCTCGATGTGTCAAAGGGGCAGTCAGATATAATAACGAAGGTTTATTTAATCAAAGTCCCGATAAAAGACGAAAGGGAACCCAGCCAGAAAAAATGTTAAAGAATATCGAAGGAGTTTCAAAGTTACTCAAAGGCAAATGTGTATTTACATCTTTTGATTATAGAGAAGTTTTATCACAGGTTAAGAGAAGCAAATATACTTAATATAGATATTTCTCAATTAGTAAAGGAAATTATTGAGAGGGAAATAATAGAGAGTGACGATAAAAATGGATAAAATGGTGCGATGCGCGACGGCATAACGCACCATACCCCTTTTGAGGTAATCGCATTTCAAATCAAAATATTAAGTTATGTTGCGTCAAGTCGGGACTAACTCACCTGGACGCAGTTTCGACCATTTACCTTTTTCTTCTTTGAAGCTGAGACAGCCAACTACGTCCCATTCCATCTCAATAATATCTCCGCGCGGGCGGATGTTAACATTAATTGATGGTTCATTTGGCTCGAAATCAGGTGTTTCGGTCAAATGAGGTTGTTCGTGCTGTCCTTCTACTGCGTGGTAGGTAAAACAGCGGTCTACATAGTGGCAGTTGATACAAACACACATAACAGAATCAACTCCATAACCTTGTATTGCTAATCTAGCTTAAAATTTGAGAAACCGGGTTTCTTTATCGAGATTGTAATAAACATGATAACTTTGGGTAGAAACCGGGTTTCTTTGACAAAAATGTATAATTTACCTTTACCTTCTTTATCTCCAGAAAATTATCCTTTTAATTTAGATTTATTACCGCAACCTATTTATTTAGTGGGAGGCGCCGTTCGGGATGCGATATTAGGTAGAAAGCGGGAGTATTTGGATTTAGATTTTATATTACCTCTGAATGCGGTTGGTGTTGCCCAGAAACTTGCAGCGCATTACAAAGCAGGGTTTGTTTTGCTCGACCCACAAAGACAAATAGCACGGGTGGTATTTGACAATGCAACGGTAGATATTGCCCAGCAGGAAGGAGACAGCTTAGAAATAGATTTGCATAGACGTGATTTTACGATAAATGCTATCGCGTTCAATCCTCACACCCAAGAAATAATCGACCCCCTCTTTGGTTATGCTGATATACAAGCGGGGATTTTACGAATGGTTTCGCAACATAACCTCGAAGATGACCCTTTACGGTTAATGCGTGGATATCGTCAAGCTGCACAACTTGGTTTTGATATAGAAACCCACACTCAAAATACCATTCGGACTTTGGCGCCACTACTAACTCAAGTTGCCACAGAGAGAGTGCGTACCGAACTGAGCTACATGCTTCTGAATCCTCAAGGAACTCCCTGGATAATAAAAGCTATACAAGACAAATTATTGGCGCCATTCTTTCAAAATATAACCCCAGAAGCATATTCACGGTTACAAAAAGTCGATGCAGCTTACTTAGAACTATCACAAAAATGGCGCCAGCTAGAAGTTGAGCTAAATACGTGTATCCGTGATACTATAAAAACAACATGGCTAGGTATTGCTAAACTCGCATGTCTAGTAAATCCTAATTTAGAACAAGCCGAACGTGAATTGATCGAACTTAGCTATAGTCGTGCTGAAATTAAAGCCGTAATAACTGTATTAAGACTGTACCCACAGTTAAACACACCACACATGCCATTGCGCGAACAATACTTTTTGTATAAGGAAGCGGAAAACGTATTGCCCGCGACATGCATTATGGCAATGGCATGTAATAATTCGGTAGAGGGCATTGCACCAATTATCGCCCGCTACCTTAACCCTGATGATCCGGTGGCTCATCCCATTTCCTTATTAAATGGGAAGAAACTCATTATAGCACTAAACATACCAGCTTCGCCACTGTTAGGAAAAATGCTGACTGAAATTGCCATCGCGCAAATTGAGGGCAAGGTTTCTACCTATGACGAAGCTATAGAATATGCTCGCCAATTTTTGGCGCCATAGAAACCAGGCTTCTAAGATAACCTAAACAAAAAACGCTAATCTATATAAAGAAGCCTGGTTTCTCTAAAACTTCCCGTAACTGTAGAATATCAACGACAAAATTACTGTTCCAACCTTGCGTCGCATCATACTCACCATTTCCACACCAATATTGGTACGTATGACCCATCGATTTAGCGAGATAGTAAAAGTAAGGAATAACGAAAGGGTAAGGGAAAAGCTCTAGCACTTTAACATGCTCAGAGAATAATATATTAGTTAACCCGGCGCCGTGAGTAGCAACAACAGCATCAGCATCGTAGAAAAGCTCAATTTGTTCCTTTATAGACATTTTTTCGAGAGTATAAACTTCAAACCCATATATAGCAAGAGTTTGAATGACCTCAGCTTCGTTGATAATATGACGCTGGTTATAAGCTTGTCGTCGAGAAATGAAGATGCGCTTGTTTTTGATGCGGGGTCGTTGAGGTAAAAACCGAGTAAAAATCTGATTGCGGTGTGTACTTGGAATAAAACCGCTAAAATTATGATTTAAAAATTTTGATAAAATCAGCTTTTCGAGACGGAACAGCTTTGGTCGGTCTTCAGATGTAGAATTTGGGACTTGGCAAATTTGAATATTGGGTGAGAGAAATTTCGACAAGTAAAAATATTCCATGTCAAAAATTTTACGTGAATGTATTAACTTGACGTGATTATCATTATCTTGAATGATGTCGTGTAAGCAAGTGAGATAAAAACGGGGTAGATTATCGATAAGCGTATGATAGTAATTATTCGTGGTTTGATGCCAAATAACAGAATACCCAGAAATATCTTCAACCTTGGAAGTAAATAAACAATCAAGCTTGAAATCTTCTACTGGTTTAGTAATATTAAACGATTCGCGAATAATTTTTCTATCTGTGGTGAGAATAACTGAATACAAAGGACAGTAAAAAACATCTTCTAAAACAGTAGTGTAAGCAAGGGGAGTAGAATGAGATACTGCTTGCAAAGATGTTGCTTCCGAAGCAAAAACCATTTGTGATGCTTCTTCCGTGGCAATAGTCTCTGGCAACACTACATTATATTTACTGGAATCATCTTTTAATAATGTTTCAATAGAGACACTTTGAATGATTGAACGCTTAAATTGCTTTTTAACTTTTGTTAGTAAACTCATTTAAATTTAAGGATAAAATTTCATCATACCTCTTCCTTCGTGTCCTTTGTGCGTTTGTGGTTTGTCTTTCTTATCTCTTTTTTTGATAATTCTTTTGAATAAAAATTGTAAAGATATATGATGTTGGATTTAAATATATAGGTTTTGGGAATGAGGTAATGGTAATGTTTAGGTAATTAAGGATACGCTGATATTACTTTATGTTACTTAATTTGAGACCTTTTATTGATAAACATTTACGTTCGCGTCATCTGGTACAGATTGCGAAGAATGATGGTAAATTTCAAATAGATGGTGCAGGCGCCTGGTATAGGTACTTAGGAGACCCATATCATTTAATTATAACGGTGTCGTGGCTTGGATTTGCGGCAATTGTAGGAATTGGATATTTTATTCTTAATAGTATTTTTGCACTGCTTTATTTAGTAGGGGAGAACAATTTAAGTCACGCACGTCCTGGTTCGTTTACAGATGCTTTTTTCTTTAGCGTTCAAACATTTGCTACAATAGGTTATGGTAGTATATCACCTCAAACGACTTACGCAAATATAATAGTTGCGATAGAAGCATTAACAGCGTTGTTAGCGGTTGCAATTATTACCGGATTATCTTTTGCACGCTTTACTAAACCTACCGCACGCATATTATTTAGTCAAGTTGCAGTAATTGCCCCGCATAATAATTTACCGACATTAATGTTTCGGATGTCGAATAAGCGATTAAACGAGATATTAGATGCACAACTAAAAGTATTTCTATTACAAGACTCACTTACAAGCGAAGGAAGATATATTTACCAAATTCAAGAATTGAAATTACTCCAAGAGCGAACACCAACGTTGACGCTAACATGGACAGCAATGCACGCTATTGATAAAGATAGTCCATTATATGGCGCCACATGGGAATCGTTAGCAAATAGTCACACTCAAATAGTAGCATCATTAAGCGGTGTAGATAACACAGTATCTTACTTAATAAATACCCAATACGCTTATGGCGCCAATCAAATTATGTTTGACCATTACTTTCGAGATATAATCTACTTCTGCCCACGTGGCAACCGTTACTTTAATTCAGCCTACTTTCACGACGTTATCCCACTAGAAACAACATCTGTATCACAAAGTGATAAGCAAGATAGCGGTCTTGGTCTTGCATAAATCTCTGTTTCTCTGTGTCTGGAGTAGTAAAAAAGGAGAAATACCATGACTAATTTAAATGTACAAATACCAGATTCTCTATATAAACAAGTAGAAGCTTTAGCAGCTAGAGAAAATGTTCCTATCGAGCAGCTAGTTGCCATTGCTTTATCAGCACAGGTGTCAGCTTGGACAACTAAAGATTATATAGAAGCGAAAAAAGCGCGTGGTAGCTGGGATAACTTTAAACAAGCGCTAAACAAAGTTCCTGACATCGAACCAGAAGATTACGATAAATTAGCGTAGTTGTATTAGATTGTAGGTTGGGTGCAGGCTTTGCGTAACCCAACCCACCGATTCTTTGGTAAAATATTTTAAGGCTTTCGGGAAGTAGAATCTGGCTGTATCAAAATAGGCATTCCCCTAAAGTACAATCTACAATTAAGTTACTGTTCAAAAAAGCATGATATGCGCGATTGCTAGGATGCAATTTTACATCTGCAATTGGGTGTAAACAATAGTTCGCTATTTGGCTTAATCTTATGAGCAAATCACACAAATAAAAGACCAGCTTGAAGCTGCAAAGCGTGAACTTACTGCGTGGGAATTGCGATTAGTCCTGATGATTGGACTATTGCTAGTGGCAGTGACGATAAAACAATCAATATTTGGAGTGTGTCGGTCTAATATAATACCTACACATCGGTGCATAAAGATAACATATTAATGGTGCGTGAAAGCAGTGTAATTTTGCGTTAGATTGATTGATAGTAATAGCTTTCACGCACCCTACCAATTTTATTGGCGCCTCGAAATGCTTAAGTAGGGTGCGTGACGCCATCAAAAAACTTCAACGTAGCGATAAGACTTGTAGCGTCACGCACCAATTCCTACCAATTTTATTGGCGCCTCGAAATGCTTAAGTAGGGTGCGTGATGCCATCAAAAAACTTCAACGTAGCGATAAGACTTGTACAGAGTATGCAGTGGGTTAAGACCAGCTATCAATAAATCTCTCTTTCTCTGTGTCTCTGTGGTAAAAATCATACTTTAAATTTTAATCCCCCCCAACCCCCCTTGATAAGGGGGGCTAGGAGTTGAGATTTATTACTTTAGAAAGCTATAATTTATTTCCTTCCTTTCTTGTCCCCCCCTTATTAAGGGGGGTTAGGGGGGATTCTATAGTATCAATTAGTTTTTTTTGTGAAGTATAGATACAGTGGCATTAAGGCATAAATCAATATTATAAAAATTTTTTCATCATTTGTTTACGTATATATACGCAAATCTTAACTTGTGCTTAATTTTATCTGCGTATATCTTTAACTTTCGTGTGTCAATTTTGATTTATATAACGCTTTCGTAACAAATTGTTACAAAAGTCTTCCCGTGGTTATAAGCAGTTTTGACGCTTATGGCTAATTTATTTACTTACGAGTAGAAAGAATATGGCAAATAATCACGTAATTTTTATACACCCCGATGGTACTAGTCCAGCACATTATGCTCTCGCGCGTTTTGTGGATAAAGGCCCTGATGGCAGATTGAACTGGGATAAGTTGGACGAAGCGCGTGTCTACTTAGGACACATGCAAGACCAGCTAACAGGTACATCAAATGGCGGCGCCGTTACTCACGCAACAGGTACAAAAGTTCATGCTGAATCTTTTGGTTTAGAAGAAGATAATCAAACTGCTACTACTGCGCTTTCTGGTAAACAGCAAACTATTATGCAAGAAGCAGTTGCCTCAAATAAGGTGACTGCTTTAATTAACTCTGGCTTTATTGCTGAACCTGGTACTGGCGCCTTCGTTGCAAAAGTGGCGCCACCTGAAACGGATGCACGTTCTGCACCACGCAATAATCTTGCTGAAATCACTCGTCAAGCAATTGAGTCGGGTGTGAATTTCATTATGGGTGGTGGTGAATTACATATGCTACCCGTTGGTACTACTGGGCGCCACGTCACATCTGCTATTGATGCTCAGTTCAGTACTGGTGATGCTGCAATTCAGAATCGTCCAGCTACTAACTTGATAGATTTAGCTAAGAGTCTCGGATATACAGTTGTATATACACGCGATGAGTTAAACGCACTGCTTAATACTCCTAACCCACCTGAAAAAGTATTAGGTGTATTTGCCGCTATTCATACCTTTAACGACCGTTCCGAAGAAAGTCTAGCAGCGTCGAATACTCCGTTTTATTTAGAAACGGCGCCGACTGTTGGTGAAATGCTAGCTGTATCTCAAAAACTAATGGAGGTACACCCCAACTTTAAGAATGGTTCATTTACAGTACTCGAAGAAGAAGGTACTGATAACTTTGGTAACGTTAATAATGCGGCTGGAACTCTAGAAGCCTTACGCCGTGCCGATGGTGCCATTGGTGTAGCGTTAGAGTTTTCAGAGAAGTATAAAAATACTCTGATTGTTACTGCTGCGGACAGTGACGGTGGTGGTCTACAAATTAATGACCCATTACGAGCAGATAGAAATGTTGGAACATTAACCACTAACCCAACTAATGTAAGTGGACTACCTGCTGCATTTGCAAACCCCTTAGATGGAACTACCGGACGCGGAACTTTACCCTTTACTTCGGCGCCAGATGCAAGCGGTAATTCATTCAATTTTGGTGTAGGTTGGGTTGGAACTCCAGATTTTCCAGGTTCAATTGTTGCTAAAGCACACGGGTTAAATGCCGAAAAATGGAATGCCACAGTAGATAATACTGATGTATACCGTTTGATGTACGAAACCCTGTTTGAAACAGATTTACCCGACCGTCCTGTTCCACAACCAGAACGGGCGCCTGCTGCTACAAAAAAAACTGGTAACGTTATATTTATCCACCCAGATGGTCATAGTCCATCGATGTTTGGTGCCGCACGATTTGAAAGTGTAGGGCCAGATGGGCGCCTCAACTGGGATAAAATGAGTGACACGGGTGTATATCTAGGGCACCTAACTGACCAATTAACAGGTAGTTCAGATGGTAGCGGTGTAGTTCATGCCAACGGTGTTAAGGTATTCCAAGACTCTTATGGTTTGAATGAAGATGGTAGTCGGATAACTCCGTTTTCTGGAAAAGTTGGTTCTACAATTCTCGAAGAAGCGCGCGATTCAGGTAAAGCTGTTGCGATAATAAATTCGGGGACAATGAACGAACCTGGTTCAGGAGCATTTGCAGCAGAGGTTGCTAGGCGTAGCGATAATACCGAAATTGTCCGTCAAATTATTCTCGAATCTGGTGCCCAAGTAATAATGGCAGGTGGAGAACGCTGGATGTTACCTACAGGAGTTGCAGGTAAATTTGGCAGTTCATTAAACCAAACAGGAGCTAGAACCGACGGTTTAAACTTAATTTTGGAAGCTGAAAAACGCGGTTATCGAGTTGTTTATAGCAAAGACGAACTTAATACAGTTCAAGCAGGTGAGAAAATATTAGGTGTATTCGCTTGGGAAGACACCTATAACGCGCGTAGCGAAGAAGCAAACGCAGCACGAGGACTTGGAACCTACGGACAACCAGGAAATTTAAATCCTCCTACCGTTGCAGATATGCTCGCTGGCGCCTTAAAGTCAATATCGAGTGACCCCGATGGCTTCTTTGTTGTATTAGAAGAAGAAGGAACCGATAACTTTGCAAACTCTAATAATGCGCGCGGTACTATAGACGCAGCACTAAGAGCAGATGCGGCAATTGGTGTAGCAATGGATTTCATTCGCAACCAAGACCCCAACACATTGTTAATAACAGCTGCTGACAGTGAAGCGGGTGGTTTACAAGTATATCAACCCACACCTTTCTCACCTGGATATCCAGATACACCATTAACCACAGCACCAACAATTCCTGTTAACCCAACAACAGGTGCAGGATTACAAAACCCACTCGATGGACAAAACGGCAGAACGGCGCCTTGGACTGCATTCAACGCTCAACCAAGTTTAGATGGTCCAATGGGTAACTTTGGAGTTGGTTGGGTAGGAACACCAGACTTCCCAGGCAGTATAGTCAGCAAAACCTACGGGATGAATGCTGATAAACTACCAAGCACCCTTGATAACACAGAAATTTACAAGCAAATGTACCAAACGTTATTTGGGCAATTAGGCGACCCAAGTGCAATAAACGGTACAGAGGGTGATGATAAATTATACGGTACAGATGCGGCAGATGTATTCATTGGTAAAGGTGGTAAAGATACCTTCTTTGCAGGTGAAGGAAATAATCGTGTGTATGTTGGAGTTGGCGATAGCATCGTATACACTGGTGCTGGTGACGACGTAATTAGTACCGATGATGGCAACCAACAAATATACGCAGGTGAAGGTTTTAACCGCATTGCTACCGGACGTGGCAACAGTATTATCTACAGCGGCGCGGGTAGTGATATTATCAGCGCTTTGGGCGGTAATAACACTGTGTATGCTTCTGAAGGTGACAACTTGGTGCGTGCAGGCAATGGTGACAATTTAATATATGCAGGCGCCGGAAATGATTACATCGCAACCGGAAACGGTAAAAACACTATTTACGCTGCCGAAGGAAACAACACCATCATCACAGGTTCCGGTGATGACTTAATATATGCAGGTGCAGGTAACGACTTCTTCAACACAGGCGCCGGAAACGATACCATCTACGCAGCCGAAGGAAACAACACTATCTACGCAGGCATCGGTAACGACACAGCATATGTAGGCAGTGGACTTAACAAATTCTTCCTCGAAAGCGGCGAAGGTTCATTAACTATATACGGCTTCGGCGCCGATGATACTATTAGTCGTGGCAGTACATTGGGCGCCAGCAGCATACTATCAACCAGCATCAGCGGAGAAGACACCTTAATAACCGCAGGTGATGACCTACTAGCAACCTTAAAATGGGCAAAGCTAGATAGAATTCAAGTAGTATAGATTGATTTTAATCCCCTCTTGTAGAGACGTTACATGTAACGTCTCTACGGGATAAAATTAGAATTTATACAAAACCCAAAAATGAAAATGCGCTTTTTTGTCAAAAAAACTACTTAAATTCAACGAATCAAGTTACAAATCACACACTATAATTAGTTCACCCTTGAAGCTGTAACATCAAACTTGCCGCATCAGAAACAGACCAATGTTCAGCAATCTTACCAGTTGGCGCCATACCAAAGAATAATCCAGTATGTACAGAAAAGACCATCTGATTTTACATGATAATTAGTTTACCAAAGCGATAATTGCTGATATTTGCTTGCTGATGTAGGCACATCTAACCAATCTGGCGCCACCAACCCATCTTCCAAAAAAATTAATTCTACAGGCACACCAAGGTAATAAGCGTAAGCAACAGTCAACCAAGTACCAGAACCTTGCCCATTAGGATTTCTACATGGCTTACATCCAGCAGGACAAGACTTATTCGCAAACGCATACAACTTGTTATAAGTACCTGCAATTGCATCAATCATTGATTTAGAGCGTTTCGCAAATTCATAACGCTCCTTTCCTTGACACACATATATATTTAACTCTTTAGCTAGGCGCCGAGCTTCAATTCTAACCAGTGCATCAACCCCCATCGCATCACCAACATGCCAAGTTGCATCTATTTGGGCAATCTCCTGCAACTTATCCTTAATAATCAAAGCTTGCTCAGAATTTGTATGTCTTGTTCCAGTAAATGCTATTTCCATATATGACCTTACTGTTGTACTTCTCATAGTATAGAACAAAAATACCATAAAAGATATATCAACTATTACTTACAGTAAAATTTTATATTCAATACACAGGTATTGTTATAGGGCGCCTGCTGTTACCCTATGGTAGGGTGTGTGACGCTATGGAAAAACTCCACTTAATATGAAAGACTAGTAGCGTCACGCACCGACATTCAAGCGTGGTGCGTCAAAGCACTTTAATTTTGCGTTTTCTCGAAGTCACGCACCGACATTCAAGCGTGGTGCGTCAAAGCACTTTAATTTTGCGTTTTCTCGAAGACCGTAATAGCTTTGACGCACCCTACAACTACAACCTTTGTATTAAAAGCATAAAACCTATTACTTGTGTTTTGAGAATGATTATTGTCATGTTCAAGTAATTTATATTGAATAAATGGCAGCATGAATCAATATAGTTATATATTTTATACAATAATTAATCAAATACGCATCTATATTGATTATTATTCCTTGAAGAAGTACAATCATATATGGCAAAATCATCCGACATCGGTTCTAAGCGTTTAATTAGCCTTGCTCCAGAAGAATGGGTAAATTGGATTACACAAACTTCTGACCTTAAAGTTAAGGAAGTAATTAATACTGGATTTGAATGGATAAGTCGTGAAAGTGACATTCTCATGCGTGTTGAGAATGCAAAACACAAGGAATTCCTTGTCCTCAACGAATTGCAACTGCGTTATAAATTGAAGATGCCAAAACGAGTGCGTGCGTACACAGCGTTGGCTGAAGAAAAGTATGATTTGCCAGTTTATCCTGTGCTTATAAATATACTCAAAACCAGTGATGCTAAAATACCAACTGCTTTCAAGTCTAAATTTATGGGTTTAACCGCGCGTCAAGACTATCGAGTCATAAATCTTTGGGAAATAGACGCACAAGTTGCCTTTAACGCCGTGCCCAGTTTACTACCATTTGTGCCAGTTCTTCAAAACGGCGCCAATGAAGCGACAATTACACAAGCACTGCGAGTAATGCGTACCTCAGAGCAGTTAGAGCAGTTTGACATGCTTTTAGGTTTTTTTGCTAGCTTTATGTTAGATAAGGCGTTAGTTCAAAACATTATGAGGTTGGATATGGCAATATTACAAGAGTCTCCTTGGTATCAACAAATCTTTGGTGAAGGTGAGCAAGTGGGTGAAAAACGGGGTGAGAGACGTGGTATCCTATCTGCAATTGAGTTAGGGCTAGAGATAAAATTCGGCGCCGAAGCTTTAGAATTAATGGAATCTGTTTCTCAAGTACAAGATTTAGAAAAGCTTAAAATAATTAAAGACGCAATAAAGAGCGTAAACACCTTGGATGAATTGCGACAATTAATTTAATAACTTTCGTGCGTGAAAATGTAAACAAATATATATAGATTCACGCACCATTTTAATATATAACGCATCACTTCAAAGAAATAAAATTTGGCACCATAAAATTAGGTAGGGTGCGTGAAAGCTATAACAATCAATCAATGTAACGCAAAATAAAGTGCTTTCACGCACCATTAATACGTTAAGTAAGCGCCATTCTACCCTACGATTATTATATCCCACTTGCTTCCGTCCTACTTAATTAACACATTGTATTAAAAGTTCTTCCCACCTTGCCCAAATTAAATCAGTATAATTCTTACTATCAATAGTATAGGCGCCAAGCGCAAAACCATCATTCATCTCAACCAAAGCAGTTTGGCCCGTATCCAAAACTCCAAAATCTATTGCATACCCTGCATAAGACTCACCAGCTTTATCTAAAACTTGAATAGCTCTTCGTACCTCTTGAATATCAATTGGAATAGACTCATTGCCTCTGTAATAATCAACACTTCTAATTTCTGAATGCACAACATAAACGCGGTACTCACTGACCCAACTCACAACCTCAGAACACAGCAACTTTTCTTGCCGCGACACTCCATAAACTTGAGACAAATCGTACTCAGACTCAAAAACACAACCCGTAAAACGTTTGCGACGAGTTGCTGGTTTGGCAAATATTGCAGGATATCTACCATTTCTTAACCCTAATTCTAATTCTCCAAGCGTTAGGCGCCAAATGCGACGATGTAAAAACTCACTTAATGAAGCAGGATAATCATTTGGTTGCGGTTCGGGGATGGAAAGCTGCTTCAAAGCCAGGGAAATGCAAAGCATATCTCCAACAATTAAAGACGTACCATCAAGTGGAAGTTGTCTGCGACGAAGACGTTTTTCTGTATAAAGCGTAATTGGAATTCCACGTTGATTAAGTGAGTCAACAACTAACTGTTCCTCCTCCCGCAGGCGCCCGTTACCCTGTTCCTGAATAAACGCTTTAGAAATCACACTTAAATTATCCTATTTTATTCAAACTTAAGCCAAAATAGATTTTTCACATAACTTTTTATGAAACGTACTGAAGATATACAAGCCCAAAAACAAGCTATTCTAGAACGTCTTGCCAACAATAAACCTAGTAAATGGAAACTAGAAAGGGCAATTTGGCGTGCGGGAGAACTGAAAATTAGAGAAGCGGCGCCATTACTTATCAGTCTTATTGGTACAGGTGAACCACTAAGAGATTACTGTATTGCTTGGGCATTGGGTTGGTGCGGGTCAGAAGAATCTATACCCATACTACAAGCATTACAATCAAACTCTGCAAATCCTGAATTCGTACAGCGAATTGCTTTTGAAGCATTATTAAAACTCGTGGATGCACAAACGAAAATAAATTTGCAACAAAGTATAATAGAAAAATTACCGACACATACGCAAATCTTAGCACGCGCGACTTCGGCAGAATTTGAAGAATTTGCTACAACACATCCTTACTCTTTCTTTGCGGTTCTCGACCAGATATATCAAATTGATAACGAATTAGCACGTCCAGCATTGTTAAATATTTTACGTACTGTACCTTTCCAACCGAACTATTTTCGTGCTATACGTAGAATTTTCAAAATAGCTGAATACCGTCGTGATGCTAAAGTATTTGCAATTCTCGCTTATCGCTTTGAACAAGAACTAGGAAATTTCGACAATAATTTACTAGCATATTCTTGGAATGAGGAAGACGGTAAATATCTAACTTCAAAGCGACGTGTTTACAGTGATGAGCAAGAACAAGACGAACCATCATTCGTGTATAGCTACCAAACTCAGCAATATTTAAGAAGAAGAGTATGGCGTACTTTGAGAAAACTGGGTGAAGCCGGAGACTCTGACTATATTAAAATGGCTGTAGCTATACTGCTCGAATATTTTGACGGTAATACACCTCCAATTCGACGTTCAACTTTCGATAAGTGGGATTACTATCAGCGAGAAGTTAAGCATTATTGGGATGCTTATGCTGACTATCTCACTTTTAATCACATTCTCTACACTAATAGCTACCGTTACGAGTTTACTTCAAAAAGCTGGTGCCGATGTAAAGGTTATCAACCAAGTTTAGCGGAACCAAATGTCAGAGAAGAAGCGTTTCCGGAACTTTGGCAACAGCATCCACATGTACTACTACAGTTATTAAGGGATAGTAAATGTCGTCCCGTTCAGCACTTTGCAGTTAATATTCTACGTGAGTGTAAAAGCTTTTGCGCTTCACTTAATGTTGATACTATTATTACACTTGTCAATTCTTACTATATAGATACAGTAGTATTCGGTTTTGAGTTAGCTTTACAGTCTTTAAATTTAAATAAGCCAAACCAAGTATTAATTAATGCTTTAACTAACCGTATATTTCAATACACTCCTACGCAAGAAAACTTTTGGAAAATAGAAGAAAATAAATTTATTCAAGAGAACATTCAACTTATAGCTAATCTATTAACCAGCCCAGATAGCAAAACACGTAACTTTGCAAATAGATTCATCTCTTCTTACACCATCAGTGATTCTACAGCTTCTTTGATAAATAAACATATCATAGATTGTATCATACTTAAAATCTTTAAACTCTTAGCACTGGCGCCAAATCAAAGTCAGCAAGCAAAATTAATAATTGATGATTTAGTCACTAACTTCGCAGCACAGCTAGGTGAAATAGATTATAATCATTTACTCATGTTGCTTGCACATCCAATTTTAGAAGTTCAAGAACTAGGCGCCCTCATCATCATATACTTGTACGATAAAGAGATTACATCAAAAGTCACAAATTTATATGATATAGTTTACTTAATTAGCATTCAAAGAGTAGATAAATGGCATAGTCCAAAAGCAATTACTATAGGAAGCAAGTTAGTTATAGCGATTGCACAAAATCCCTTTCCTGAAATTCGTAATGTAATTAAACCTATTTTCAGACGCCTAGCAATTCTTAATCGAAGTTTACAACTTAAAATTGCAGTTGAATTTATTAAAATAATCGAGAATCCCAAAACAAGTACTGATATATGTAAATTTTTAGTAAGTATTGTACAAGAAAATATAAATATATGGGCACAAGATATTAGTAAAGAATTTATTTATAAGCTGCTGCTGGGAAATTATGATTTAGCACAGTTAGCTAGTTTAGTTCTAAAAATCAATCCGCATATCAGCAAAGACTTTACCACTCAAGAAATTATTGAACTTGCTAACTCTCGATTTTTCAACGTCCGTAAAGCTGTACAACGAATATTACTACAATCTTTAGAAAGAATTCGTGTTCATCAAGAGGAAATCATCACATTAATAGGTCTATTAAATTCAGATTGGCAAGATTCACGACAATTTGGAGCTAAAATATTTACAGATGAGATTAAAATTAATGAACTTACACCTAAAATTATTGTTACTATTTGCGATACAGATAAAGAAGAAGCTAGGATGCTAGGTTTAACCCTATTAAAACGTTACTTGCACAATACACAAGAACCAGCAATAATTATTCCATTTATTCAACAACTAATATTACTTCAAAAACATCCAAGTATTTATAAACGGATGTTGCAAGCATTGCAAGAAAATATACAAGGTTGGATATCAAATATTGACAAAAATTTACTATTTCAAATTCTACAAGCAAAATCATCCATCTTACAAGAATTTTGTTTTTGTTTATTAAATTCAGATTTTGACCGCTTTGCTTTACAACTCACTATCAGCGAAATTATCCAACTTGCCAATCATAATCTTGTTGCAGTCCGTGAAATTGGGCGCCAGCTATTTTCAGAAAATCTCAATAATTTCCGTAATCATACTCAAGAAATGTTAAGCGCAATAAAAATACTAGAGAGTAAATGGCAAGACACACGCAAATACGCATTTAAAATATTTACAACAGAATTTGGAAAAAGCGAATATACATCTAGTATGTTAATTAGTATCTGTGATAGTACTGATGAAGAAGTTAGAAAGCTGGGACTACATTTATTAACTCAACATATGCAAGGCGCCGATATAGAAGAGTATGTTCTCAAGTTCAGCGAACATCCATCGAGTGATATACAAATGTTTGTAACAAATTATTTAGAAACTCACGTAGCTAACAACCCAAAGCATCTACGCGCGTTGGTTCCATATTTTAATAATGTACTATCTAGCGTTAACCGAAATAGAGGCGCCAAAAAACGTGTTTTAAGCTTTTTAGACAAAGAAGCGCAAAAAAGTGAAGAAGTAGCAATGATTATCACAGAAATAATTAAACGTCAATCAGCGACAATGGTTACTCGTGATAAAGCAACAGCAATACAAATCATGCTGAAAATAAAAAAAGCTTATCCACACCTTGAACTACCTATTCTCGTTCAAGATGTAATAGAGGAACGTAGGAAGAGCTTAATAAATACATAATATTTGACGCTTGATATTTGTCTGAATATAATTAGAGAACAAACAAATAATTACGTGCTGTCTAGTTGGTATAGTGACCTTGCAATTAGGGTGGTGTATCGTCATCCGTGCTGTCAGCTAACATACGCATCTTTATTTATCTCTTCACTTGACACACTACGGAACCCATTTTCCCTGTGCGATTTTCGTAAAGTGAAATTAATGAGTTCCTTAGTGCTTGGAGTTGAGACAAATAAACCCAAGCGGTTTACGAAGGAAATCCAACAAAAGCAGCACGTACTTTCCTCTAAGAAATAATCTACTAAAAGAGACGTGAGACATCGCGTCTTTTTTAGTACCGCTAAAATCAATATACATTAATCATATATACATATCAAGTTAGTGCGTAATTATAGGTACATAAAGTACAAAAATAAATATAACAATGAGTGGGACAAGCATCCCTGACATAGGCAAATATTTAGCTGATCAAAAACGACGTGTATATAGCGACGAACAACAACAAGACGAACCATCGGGTATTTAGCTATATTGATATAGTATACTATCCATATAGCTAAACATTTAAGCAACTAGCGTAACGACACGCTCATAATCCTCTCCATGAGCTTGTAAAGCATCCCATATATCCACCTTTTGTTGGAGATTCAACCATAGTTGAGGACCATTACCCAGTGCTTTCCCAATACGTATTGCCATATCTACAGTAATTGGTCTTTTACCCTGAATAATCTCATTAACACTACGACGAGATACACCAATTATCTCAGCAAATTTTGTTTGACTAATTTCCAGGTCTTCCAGTATATCCGAAATAACTTCACCTGGGTGTATAGGTCTTACCTTTCTATTAACAAAAATTTCTTGTAAATCTTTCATAATTGACTATTTCTAAAGTTAATTTTCTGTATTATCCAGTTCAAAAGGTTTAAATTAAGACTTTAACCTCATTTATACTTTTCATTTTCTTAGTGATAATCCTCTAGGTTTACATCATAAGCTCCATTGCCCTCATGGCCTTTAGGCTTATGCGGTTCAACGGAATCTGTTCCTGCACTACTTGATTTATATTATTCAGACTCACCAGAATTTGTACAGCGAATTGCATTTGAAGCACTCCTAAAACTGGCAGACGCAAAAATAATAACCAATCTTAAACATGAACTGATAGAAAGTTTACCTCAACAAACACGAATACTCGCACGCACAACTTCCACAGAAATTTTTACACAGTGTGTTAACGAACATCCTTACTATTGCTTTGCTGTTCTTGATCAGGTTTATCAGGTTGGTAACAAGTATGTACGACCTGCACTACTAAATATATTACGCACGGCGCCTTTTCAGCCAAACTACTTTCATTCCATTCGTCGTATCTTCAAAATC
This sequence comes from Calothrix sp. FI2-JRJ7, assembly GCA_019359675.1. Lineage (GTDB taxonomy): Bacteria > Cyanobacteriota > Cyanobacteriia > Cyanobacteriales > Nostocaceae > Dulcicalothrix. The sequence goes on along the minus strand of JAHHGX010000011.1, from coordinate 2,649 downwards.
GCAGAATACCGTTGTGATGCAGAAGTATTTGCTATTCTCGCTTATCGTTTTGAACGAACACCAGGCAACTTCAACAACGACTTACCAGCATACTCTTGGGATGAAGAACAAGGCAAATATTTAGCTGATAAACGACGTATATATAGTGACGAACAACAGCAAGACGAACCATTATTCGTATATAGTTATCAAACGCAGCAGTATTTACGAAGAAGAGTATGGCGAACTTTGAAAGCACTTGCACAAAGCAAAGGCGCCGACTATATTAAAATGGCAACAGCAGTTTTGTTAGAATATTCAGATACCGATACACCTCCAGCTATACGTTCAAGTTTTGATAAGTGGGATTATTATCAGCGACAAGTTAAATATCCTTGGGATGCTTATGCTGATTATCTAACTTTTAACCATATTCTCTACACGAACAGTCACCGATACGAGTTTAATTATAAAACTTGGCGCCGACGTAAAGGTGTAAGCGCAAGCTTTTTAGAACCAGATGTACGAGAAGAAGCATTTCCCGAACTTTGGCAACAGCATCCAGAAGCAGTGCTAAAGTTACTGATGAATAGTAAATCTTATCTTGTTATTAATTTTGCAGTTAACGTCTTGCGTGACTGTAAAGACTTTTGCGCTTCCCTCAACATCAATACTATTATGGAACTGGTGTATTCTAAACATCAAGTTATCGCAGTATTTGCATTTGAGCTAGCTTTGCAACGTTTAAACCAAGATAAGCCAAATCAAAAATTAATTTTATTTCTAACTAATCGATTATTGCCAAATACGAACCAAGTGAAGCATTTAAATATTCCATGAAACTCTAAATTTTACCCTACCTTGCGGGAAAACTACCCTGCGGGAAAACTTCGTTTACGTTTACGTTTACGTTTACGTTTACGTTTACGCTTACGTTTACGTTTACGCTGCACCAATTTAAATATTTAATGAAACTCTAGATTCTTCGCTACGCTCAGAATGATATTTTATACCTTATACCATTTTTATATGAAGATGCACATTATTACTCTTAGCCCCTCTTATTAAGGGGGGTTGGGGGGGTTGGGGGGATTTAATTGTATGCAGCTTCATATTAGATTGGTATTACGTAACTTTGAGAGCATCTTTTTATGAAACAAAAATCCTAAGCCTAAAACACCCAACGCAAATGTACTACTATATTCTGGCACTTTAGTTACTATGTCTGTTTGCGTAAAGCTAAAACTGCGAACTACATTAGAACCAATTTCTCCACTACTCACAGTTCTAAAACCCAAGATTGGCGCCTCTAAATTCGATGCTAGCACTCCAAAGAAACCTGAATCACCAAAGTTGCCTAAATTTACACTACCAAAACTTTTGCTATCTTCAACTGCAAACGTACCTTTTTTGACATCAAAATCAAAGCTGAATCCTTTAACAGGGTTGGGAAAAGCAAACTCTTCTAAGCTTCCAGGAAATCCTAAACCTACTTCTAAACTGCCTTGAGATACTCTGGCGCCACCTAAAAATCCAGAGTCTATATACTTTAATCCACTGTCAAAAACTGTATCTGGTGTTATAAAGTCCTCTTCATTAAATTGTTCTGTCACAAGTAATTGGTTCTGTGTGGCATTGTTCCAGCTATTGCGGTCTGTAAATAATTGATAAGCTTGAGCGCGCGGTATTAACCAAAGAGTTAAAAACACGGCATTAGCTGCAATTGCTACAATGTTGTATTTATTCTTTAGCATTATTGTTAAATTATGTAAATATTAAGTATCTAATTTTTTATTATATTACCATATGAGCATAATTCTACAAAGTGGTTTGCTTTAACATCGAAAAATTCATCAAATTTTCTTTTATCATGACTTATTTTGATTCTTAAAAAACATCACAGCATTAAAATTAGAAGCCTTTTTATTGGGCAAAATCTCATTAAGCTTTTAATAAACATGTATTCTAGCCGGCTCCCGGCAGGCTTTGTTTATATAGCCTCACCCACGCACGGGTGTAAGCTACATATACAACCAAAGGCAGAAGTTATTTATGTGTGTGTCCAATATGTTTATGATTGGGTTCATTCGGTTGCTCGGACTCTTTACGGCTCTGAGGCTGAATTGTCACCTTTGATGATACTGGAGACATTAGCATGAAATTGGTTCAACGAGTAAGTCAGTTTTTATTAGTTGCGTTTTTGGCTGTAATTATCGTCGTTGGAAATGTCGGCGCCGCATTTGCGAGTACATTAGAAGCGGGTAATGTATATATAGCTAATAATTCAGTAGGTTTGGGTAATCAAGTTAAGGGTACTGTTCAAAAGGCTCAAGGCAAAGCTCAGGAAACTTACGGCAACCTAACTGGAGACAGAGATACACAAGTTCAAGGTAAAGCAAAACAAGCTGAAGGTGAAATTCGTACAACTTATCCCCTTTCTGAAACCGAAATTGAAGGTCAAGCTAGACAAGCTGAAAATAATATCTACCGCTACCAGACTAGTGAGAAGAAAGAAGACAAGTTAACTGAAGCTGTAGACTAGAACTGAAGGGGTGACAAAGGCGCCTGAAAAGCTGTACTGGTAAAGTGTGTAACATTTCATGGTAGAAAAGATAGGTCTTCTATTTGCAATAAGACCTACCTATTGAAAATGTTACCAACATTCTACCA
>JAHHGX010000010.1 GCA_019359675.1 Calothrix sp. FI2-JRJ7 | reverse complement strand
TTAAAACTAAAATCCTCAAATTTATTGACTATTTTAATAAAACAATGGCTAAACCTTTTAAGTGGACATACAAGGGCAAAGTTTTGGCTATCTGATACTTGGCTTATTTACGCCAAGCTATACTAGGTACTTTATAACCTCCTGAGTTACCAATTGCGTATGCTAGTTTGTAATCTTCTTCAGATACAGTATCTGTTGGGATGTTGAGTATAGATAAATTAGCTGGTAGTGGAGTTTTTGTGTCTGGTGTGTAAGTTTGAGGTTTAGTGAAGACCTTGGGAAATTTGGCTAAAGCAAGCGCACGTGAAGGTTGTGATTGAATTTCGTCTTCGGCTATAACGTGATTATTGGTAAAGTAGCGTCCACTGTGGCAAGTTATACAACCTGCGTTACTAAAAATTTTAGCTCCTTGCTGTATTGATTCTGGATTATTCGATTTATAAGCTGGTGGTGCGAGTGAGTTTTGGAATGCTGACATCCCGTTGAGTTGTGAAGCTACTGGCATTCCGGGACTGTTTGCCATTAACCCATCGAGTATAAATCTGGAACCAAGGGGAAAACCTGGCATTTTGATAACTTCGTTTATCGCAGGTGTTCCAGGTGTTGGGTCTATTTTATTTAGAAATTGCGAAGGTTTGGCACCGGATGGTAATCTAAATTTGGAGTTCGCCGAGTTTTGTAGCAGAATTCCTAAATAAGTTTCTTTGTCGATGCCTAGTAAATCTTGACTCGAATCGCCACCTGTTGTTAAATCAGAATTTGTGGCATGAACGTTACTATTAAGTGTTGTTAATCCTTTGAACCAACCAATTGCTGCGAAACCACTCCATCCATATGGATGGGCGCCTAATGTGTAGGATGATGGATTTTGGGCAGGATTATTTCTATTATCCCCCGATGAATCAAAATTACCAGGCGCCCAACTGAGTAAATGTTCATCAACTGCACGTTCTAATGCTTCTACATTAGGTAAATGCTCTGTTTTTCCATTGGCATCTATATAAGTATTATCACCACTAGCAATTTGTGTTGGATTTACACCAGTTTGTCGAAACCAAGCAGCAGAATTACTTGCTAGCGCTAGTATTGTACCAGTGTCTAAATCATTATTTGGGGCGCCTTCTATAATTTTGCCTTCATCATTAACTTTCGCGTGACACGATGCACAAGTAATACCAATACGTACTTTTCCATTATTGATAGTAGCAACAACACCCACAGGAAACAGAGAACCAGCAGCAACATCGAGTCCAGTATTGATAATATCACCCTTCTTAAACTCGCGATTACCAACCTGCATATCTCTGTCCATTTCAACTTGCAGGTTAGTAGTATGTCCACCTCGCAAAGCTAAAATAGCTTTAGTTAAATTACCAATATTGAGAGGGCCATTCAATATACCAGTAACATCCGTCAAAAAAACTTCATTACCAAAAGTTTCCTTATAGAAACTGTCACGTCCGAGTTTAATTAAATCTTTGTTAATTTCAACAGCACCATTACCAGGAGATAAAAATGCTTTACCTGCATCCGTTTGTAATAAACTAGCAGCTTCATCTTTACTAACTGTTTGTCCTAACACATCGTATGAACCTATTTCTTGTGCAGTTGGTTGAATAGATGGTGTTAAAATTTTCTGCAAACTTGGTGTATTGGGCAGTGTAATATCAATTTGGAAACCCCAAAATACAATAAAAGAGATTAAAAACACCAAAATTGCAGTTCGACGCAATGCAGCACTATTTAACCAGCTAGTACTAGATGTTTCAGATTCGTTACTTTGCTGAGATTTAGGAGAAGACAACATAATTAATTCTACATTTTGCCGATTCTCAACTAGATTAAGAAATATTGTTTATTTACTTCACTACAATAAGATAGAATCTAAACTCATACCGCACAATGAAATATACATAACCTTAGATAGATGTAAACAAATTAAGGGTAACGACACGCAGGAATTATTAACTGTATTGGCTCTCCAGCAGGCGCCAAATTACCTTCACCTGGAGCGGATACATCAAAGGTGCCTAGACCAAAATTTCTGACTTTTCCGCCACTTTTCATAAAATCAGCAAGATTCGCCTGCGGACGACTTGCTCTTAATTCATTATTTATGTAAACCCTTATAGTTGGAAATGTTGCGCTATGTATATTAATAACGCTTGAACCATCAAATTTAAAATCTCCATTCATTTTAATATAAATAAATGGAGCATCATAATTAGTAATATTAGCCTGCCCAACTCGTAAAGTTATTGAAAGTCTTGCTGCACGTTGTTCTTGCACAACTAACGTATCGCTTTGACTATTTGTTGTTATGCTAAAACCATTAAACGCTGAAGCAGTATAAGGTTCTGACTCCTCGTACCCAAAAATGGATATATTAGTATAACCGTAACTAAATTCATTTGTAGGTGTTGCGTAACTAATTATTAAGCCATTAGCGAAAGTAACTTCAATAGAAGGTATATGAATAAACCCTCTATAATCCTTGCTGTTTTTAAAAGCATTCCAAGAACTATCAGTAAAAGAATCTGCGGATTTATGATTAGCAGATGCATTCAAACCAGCGCAAGCAATGGCAGCATTGAATGGCTCTAAAATAGTTTGTGATAACTCTTGAATACAACTCAGAACCGAAAAAGCCTCTATATATTGCACTATTTTGATATCAGGTGTTCTAAATACTCCTGATAAAGTTGAGGCTTTGACTATTTCTACCGAGTTAAAAGAAGTTGTCACTTGAAAACAGCGATTGGTAGTATTAACTTTATTTTAAGTGTATTCACTCGCACTGCACAAATATGTAATATAAATATTAAATATTCATTAAATATTAATGAAGCTCTTATTTTCTCCGCCCACCGACAAAATAGTTAACGCATGTAGAGACGTTACATGTAACGTCTCTACTAATTTTCGTTGTGATGCATGACTTTAGTCACGTATTAGCATCAGAGTAACATGATTATAGTCATGCTTATTAAATCTAACTTTCGATTCATGTATGGTATAAATCCAGTTTATAAAATAAGCCTACATAACAAGTTTTAATGAATGTAGGTTTGTAAAGCAATGAAAAGTGCAAAAATTTTATTGGCTGCTGCTGCTATTTCTTTAGGTATGTTACCTCAACTTCCGGCAATGGCAGCAAATGGTGAGATTGCTTGTGATTCTCTAGTCAGAGATAACGGTTATTCTGTAGTTCGCAGACGAGGTGGTGAACCTGTTTATAACAGAAATGGACGGGTCGTTAACTATACTTATGTCTACAATGTTCGGAATAATAATAACAGAAGAAACAGAGTAGGCAGAGGGGATAGACGTGATGTTGTGACTTGTGTGTGGAATGCAAGACGTGACTCAGCTAGATTAATTGTGCGATAACTATGAATGTGCGCTTTTGTACCTGTCTAGTTAAAAGAAGCGCACATTATTTATTTAATAATGCACAGGCGCTCTCCTACCTGTGCTACAAGAAAGATTATCGGCATACTCGAATTTGTGGAATCACAATAAACCAATCTTCTACGACACCTAATACATCATCTATTTTTAAATGACGGTATATGTTTTTGACTTTTACCTCACCTGGACGTTCATTGTCGGAGACAAATTCAAATTCTCCTGAAATACACCCAATAGATGCTAAATTACTATTTCCTTGTTGGGATAAGGCGCCGACTTTTTGCCCATCTACTGTAAAAATATCCCAACCGTTAAAATATGAGTTTACTTTCATTAATAATTCGGCGCCTTCTGTTAAGTTTATAATTACTTCCTGATTTTTCTTGGTGCTGTAATGTCCTGGAAAAATATCATCGGGAGTTAAGTCTAAACAGAACATTTGTTCTGGTAAGAAGTCAATTTTGACATTCAAATGCTCAAGTTCGACGCCTGTCTCATTAATAAACTGTGCTTGTTCAGTGGTACACATCACAAGTTCAGATTTAGCGCGGGTCATTGCAAGATAAAACAATCTTCGCTCTGCTTCAATCTCTTTAGCATCGGTACTAAAACCGTCTCCTAATAATATAACTTTTTCATACTCAAAACCTTTAGCGCCGTGACAAGTTGTAACTAAAAGTGCATTTTCATCTCTAACTGCTTCAAAGTTTGCATTGTATTCAAACAGTGCATCTAAAACCTCAACGGTATTAATAGGTCGTGCAAAATCAGTAATACCATATCCGCGCTCGATATCAATATCACGGGCAATTCTAAGCAAAATTTGTATTGTGGGTTCATTTAATTGGCGCCCCCATGTATGGAAACAAGTTTCAAACCATTCTAAAACTGATTTGTCTGGTATAAAAAGTTGATTACGCTTCAGTTGTAACTCTTCAATTAGCTTGCAAGTTATGTGATTTCTCACAAGCCCTATGTCATCTTTCCTAAAATTACAAGTTGGAATGCCTGCTTTTTCTAAAAGTAATCTAATTATATCTAAGCTATCCCAAGACGAAGCGAAAACAGCTATGTCTTTTAAACTGGCGCCTTGTTCAAGACGAGAACAGATACGTTGCTGTATCCATATTGCTTGGCTTTTTGTACTATCAAATATGTAAGCCTCTATTGGAAAACCTTTATAAGACTGGCGCATTCTGTCTAACCGTACTTGTTCATTAACAGTAAAAGTTTCTTGTCCTTGATTATGGCTAATTAACTTATTAGCAGCAGAAATAATTGATTCACTCGAACGATAATTTTCATAAAGTAGTAATCGTTTGGCTTGATAATCTTGCTCAAATTTCTGATATATACCACTGCGGTCATTATCTCCAATAACAAAAATATTTGTTTGTAATAATTCGCCAGCATCATTTAAACCCGAAATTAATTTAATCAAACGATATTCGTTATCATTGATATCTTGATATTCATCAATAAATAAATATTCAAGATTACCAACCAATTCAATTCTGTGTTGTAAAGAGTTAAATTTACCATTCTGTTCAAAAAGCAAACAAGCTTCAGTTATTAATTTATTACAATCGAATTGAGTTTTATAATTTTCGTTTAATCTTCGACCTAAAAGAGCTAGAGATAATTTTGGGAAGGTGAAAATACGAACTTGCGTGGCAAAGTCTCCAATTAGTTTTTGCAATTTAACTCGCATTTCTGTAATAGAGTTGCGATTAGGAGCTAACACTAATATGCTTTGCGGGTCAACAAGCTTTATTTTCACTAAATACGCAATGCGGTGAACAAGAGTCATTGTTTTACCTGAACCCGGATTACCAATAACAGCTAATGCTTGGTCATCGGATAAAACAATCTCTTTTTGAGAATCGTCAAGTGGCTCTATTATATTTTGATAATCTTCTATATCGTTATCGGGTTGAAAGATATAGTCTGGCAAACTATAGCAGAAAGTCTCTAAGTCAGAAATGCAAGAAGATTCTTGTTTTAAATTAAATTGAATGGGAATATCATTAAAACTTTGTCCGAACAGGTTGTCTAGCACTTCTTCAAATGGTGGCAAGTTTGAAAGCCAATTAGAATAAGCTATTTTTGATTGAGTCACGTTATTCTCATAATTCCACACTAGTAATGCAGCTACACATAGTCGCGTATCAAAGTCATAACACTGTGGATTTAATAAGAATTTTTGTAAATATGATTCATTTATTCCTGCTAGCATCTCTTCTGGCAGTTTTTCAATTCCTATCGGCGCCATATTCCAATCTAGCATATCACAAAATAGTTGCCGATACGCAATACTGCTAGAGTCAGACCCACAACCAAGTAACCAAGTTATCAATTCTTGACAAAATTCGGGTTGCATTGAAAGCGTCTGGATTTGTTCGTGTAGCATCAATTTAGTCGCACGTGCATTTTCCAATGGACTACTACAATAATATTTGCCTGATTTACTGAAATTATTTAATTTAAATGTAGGTTCGAGAGGAAATGCTAAAACCGATAGTTCTAAAGTATCAATTATTTGACAATTAGATAATTGAGGTGCAACGTTAACTAAACGTGGATGATGCTCCCGGCGAAAATTATAACCGCAAACCCTTAAACTATAATTTTCTGGACAAGTAAGTTTCTCAAAAGCTTGAATTAAGTTCTTAATAGTAGACTCGTCTGCTATATCATCAGACATGAATTCTAGACAATAGGCATCTTCTTGGGCGCCAACCTCTAAATCAACATAGGTATATGCTAAATCAATAAGTGGTAATGTTTTCATCTTTTCTCTTACCTTTCGTACAACGAGAACCTAAAAAATGTATAAAACAGAACTGCTGACAAGACGCCTACACAGTTCAGTAGAACAAAGTATTGTAGTTCTTAACTAAATAGCTTCTTCTTTAAAAATCAATCTCTAGCCTTCAGGAACACGTAATATAATCGGTAACAATTTTAACAACACACGTAGATGCAATAACCAGATACAAAGTTAAACTACAGCATTTCGGCTTTAGTTGCAATTGTTTAAAAGTTATATTTGTAATAATTTATGAACTTTCTTGCGATTTTATCAGTAATATTATTGAGAAACTTGATTTCTTGCTATTTTGTCGTAATAACCGAAAGAATAAGTACGGTAAACCGAACAAGGCGAACGTTTAGTTGTTACTTTTAAGGTTTTGGTAAAGTTCGGCTGATTTCAATGATTACTGTTTTATCGTCGGAATAATAAATACAAGTAGTTAATGGAAATCATTCTGTATATGAAACGTAATATACTTAGTATATTAACGCTTGCAGTCATTGCGGAGCTTTCTTTAAGTGTGGATGTGTCGGCTCAAAATAGCACAGAATTATATTACACCTTCAAAGGACATCCTTGCCTGTGATTTGTTAGATAATGGAATTTGTGATTTTTAAATAATGCGACTCTAGAAGACACCCATCCCACAAGATGTTATTTCACAAGATAAAATTAATTTTGGCTGGGTGTTTGTTGGCAGAAGTTATCAATATATTCTTTTAGTAATTGTGTATATTCGGTAGAAGGATTATTTATATTACAGTTAGTACTGTGGCATCGCTTACAATCACCTCTAAATTTCGATATGATGACAACACAAATTAATTCAATCGAAAACGTTTGGAATGATTGTTTACTAGTACTATCAGTAATAGCACGAATTGGTGACTCTAATATAGACACGGCAACATATGCATTTCGTTCAGGAATTTATAGACTACCCAATCAAAGTGAACTCGAAAAACCTAATACACTTGTTAGCTGTAATTTTGCGGAACTTAAAAAAAGCCTAGAACGTCTACGACTTGCCAACGGTCAGCTTAAACAAGCAGTTGTCCATGCTTGCGCGCATACAGTATTAACAGGCAGTAAAGTAACCAGTCAAGAAGCTGATTTGTTACGTGCTATTTCAATGACCCTAGACTGTCCTATTCCCCCATTCTTAAACAAACACAGGCAATGGATGTAACGGATGTAATGGATGAGTTATTGATTACAAACTATCCGTTACATCTGTTCATTATCCGTTGCCTATATCTATTGGACTAGGAAAAAACTCATGTTTCAACAATTATAAATATTATATTAAAAATTTTAGCTAATTAAGTATACAGCTAGTAATAAAAGTTTTAAATCAAATATCTGCCATTTTAAAGATTTATTAAGCAAATTTTTGAGTTTATATAGTAATTACTACACAGTTCTCGGCCACACAAGCGGGGGCTTATATTTTTGTCGCACAACTATTTTGGAGAATATATTTATGTTGCAACGGCTTTCTGTATTATTAGTTCTTGCTTCTATGTCACTGTTTGGAAGTTCCTTGGCAGCTAAAGCAGAAACCTCAAGCGCTACTATTTCAACTAGTGCAGCAGATTTAGTTGGTCAACCTTCAAATAATACTAAACAGGCGCCTGTAGAACAACAAGTAGCACAAACTCAAGTAGCACAATCCATTGACCCAGGTCGTCCAACACGTGGGGTGTCTAGTTATATCGGAGTTGCAGGTAATATTGGTTTGGGTGGAGATTCAGCGTTAGGTGATACAAACTTTACTGTAATTAGTAAGATTGGATTGACGAATACATTTTCTGCACGACCTTCTGTAGTCATTGGGGATGACCCTGTAGTTTTGGTTCCCTTAACATATGACCTAACTCCACGCACAGCAGATGCTTTTGAAGATACATTAGCAATAGCACCCTTTGTTGGAGCAGGTGTGGCAATAGAAACTAGCGAAGATGCTGATATTGGTTTGTTATTAACAGGTGGTGTTGACGTACCCTTGAGTAGAAACTTTACCGCAAATGCAACAGTTAATGCTGCATTTCTAAGTGAGACCGATGTCGGTTTAGTTCTAGGTGTCGGTTATAACTTTAACGGCTTGTAAATAATTATCTCTAGCTAATTTGTCGCTTATGGGCGACAAATTAGTTTAAATACGTTCTAAAATTTCTAGTTGATCAAACTTTGCCTCTAAATATCGAGGAGTATCTATAATCGCACCGTGGCATGGTAATGCATGAATTTCTGTGTGGGTCAGATATGGCAGGAAGTCCCTGAGAGTTAACGTTCAGGCGCCATTACATATATTTAGCTATAAACACGGTTATATTTGTCGTATTCAATTTTTCCATAATCTAGTTTAATAATGCGGTCAGCAACAGCAAAAAAGTGGTCGTCGTGACTAATTACAATCACTGTTTTACCTTGTTGCTTGAGATTCATGATAATTTGTTTATAGAAGATTTCTCTAAATATAGGGTCTTGGTCTGATGCCCATTCGTCGAATAAATAAATAGGACGGTTTTCTAAATATGCTGCAAGTAATGCTAAACGTTTACGCTGTCCTTGTGAAAGTGATGTAGTTGATAGCTTATTATCTTTTATTTCAACTTTACTGTCTAGCTGTAATTCTCTTAAATACTCACTTGCTTGTGTTTTGGCTAATTTACTATCTAACCCTGTGATACGTTCAAATAAGTAGTAGTCGGAAAATACTACTGAAAAGTGCTGACGATACCATTCGCGGTTATCGTCTGTAATTAATTTGTTATTTAGACGTATTTTACCAGATTCGGGAGTGTATAATCCTGTAATGAGTTTGGCTAACGATGATTTACCGCTACCGTTACCACCAACTATAAATACGACTTCGCCTTGATTAAATGTTAAGTTTATTGGACCAAGTGTAAATTTACTGTCTTCTTTCTCGCTTCTATATGTATGGGTAACTTCTTCTAGTTCTAATTTATTCCAATTGTGGGTAATAGGGTGCAGTATAAATTGGTTGTTTTCGGTCTGCGCTGCTAATGATAACCCCATTGTTTGAATTTTATCTAATGCTACACTTGCTCTTGCTAACTGTTGAAGTTTATCTAATATACTCTGCATCGGCAGCATCATATACGTCAAAGTTAGTACATACGCAGAAAGTACAGATGGAGCAATACTAATAAACTGCGGTACGGTAAATAATAGCAGTCCTATTAAAATAAAAAATAGTAAATTTCCCCATCCTGTTGAAACTGAGTAAGTAAATAGTGCTGCTGAGTTTTGATTTCGTGACTTAGCTGCACTCACTTGCAAGTCTTCAGTAAAAAAATCTTGGCGCCGTGTTGCATTCAACTTCAGTTCTTTAACACCGTCGGTTATCGCACGAAAATGCTGGAATAAATTATCTTGTTCGCTACGCGCTAGCTTCAAAAAATAATCCGCACGACTTATCAATATCTGAACGCTTCCAACTCCCATCATTAAAAAACCGATGGTAAAAGCAAACACTGTACCCGATAACCATAACATGTAAGCCAAACACCCAACAATGACGGCTATATCCACACAAATAAATGGTATGGCGTAGACTGTACTTGATAAAGTTGATACATCCTCTGTCAACGTCGCCAACAACTTTGAGGCGCCGAGTTCTTCGAGATGACGCAGTGGTGAATACAAAATACCATCACTCAACCCTAACCGCAGCTTATATACCGCATTTTGCGAAAGCTTAATTAATAGAACTTGTGAGACTATACTGCTAACGAGAACCACTAATGCCAAAATTGGGAACTGCGTCGCCAAATCTTGAGTATAATTACCACTTATCGCACTGTTGATTAGCGCAATTAGTCGGGCAGAAGTTCCACCGCTAATTAAGCCCGTCAGAATCGCAATTGCAACCTGTATTCGTGACGCGCGCAATAATAACCAAATCAAATTCATTTACAAATACCTTTATTTAAGGGGGTTCTCCGTTTGGTTTATACCCAAGCAACAAAGCTAACTCCAGCCATTCCCAGTAACAATCAACATCGGTATACCCAATTTCTCGCAGGCAATTTAACTACGTTTCCACATCTAACAGCTTATTTGATGGGTATAAAGGTTTATCTTCAATACCAATTGCTTTCCGAAAATATGCGTGAATTGCTGGTGTTGGTGATGACACATTTTCCAGGTTGCAGAAAACTCCACCATCATTGAGTAAGTCAAAAATTTCGGCGTATATACTTCGCTTGCGTGGGTGTGTGAGGTGATGGATAGCTTTGCTAGAAACAACCGCATCAAAACGACCTTCTACTATATTGAGTAAAGGGTCATCAACATTATGGGCAATAATTGACGTTTTTGCATCACCAGCAAAACGTTTTTTTGCAGCTTCTAACATTGTCGCCGAAAAATCAACGGCAACACTTTCCACCTCCGGTCTATCTATTTTTAGTAGAGACAGTAACCTCTCGTGACCGGCTCCCAAGTCAAGAATATTTCTTGCCGTTTTCGGTACCAGTTCTAAAAGCACTTTCTCTGCCTCAGTGCGATGCGGGATTGTATCTGCTATAGCCAAGTAGCCTAAAGCATGGTTTTCAGATGACCAAAGGTTAGTATGAGCCATTAGGAAGTACTATTTCCATCGCAATCTTTTTTACCTTAACAAATAAAATTACTAGATTAACTAATCACGAAAAATTTCTTATTATGAACATAATTTTAGTAATCTGAGTTACATTGCTATTTACTATACATTTCTTTATTCAGTCTCAACCCCGTGCTATCCGGTCATTTTTTCACAAATTTCGGCGCCTGTCACAATTATTTTATTAATGCTCAGTAGTATCAAAATTATCACTCGTTTCCCAAATACCCTGAATTATTAAAGTTCACCCACAGTACAAAAAATGACTGAGTAAGTACGTCTTATACGTCTAATATTGCCAGCATATTTTACAGATTTACTGGCAATATTTAATACCTCAATAATGGTGATAAATCATACACCAAAAATTACAGCTTAAATTTTAGGAACAGGTACAGCTTCGTTAAATACTACACCGAAGCATATTGATACTATTTGTTCCACTTTCTCATCAAAACTAATGTCTCCAAATGCGGCGCCATCTAGTAACGTTTGAGCTAATATTACAAAAATCATACTCAATAACGCATCCGTTGCAATTGGTCTAACTGGGTATTGTACACGTAGTTGCTGCACTATATCTAATAACATCAGTTCAGTGTTAGATAATTCTTTACCCTCTACCTCACTCACCAGTTTCTTTTGCTCTTGCATCATATGAAAAATACACTCCGTTGGATGTAATGATGCCCATTTGATTAAACCGCGAATCACCACTGTAAAACGCATTAATGGTTCTGCTATATCATTACCATCAATAATTACAGCCTCTATTTGCCCCAATATTCCACTTGTCAACGCTTGCGCTAGTTCGTCTTTACTCTTAAAATGAGTATACAAACTCGCCTTCGACTTAAAACCTGCACCCATTCTAATCTCATCTATTGAGGCGCCTTCGTAACCCTTCACTGTAAATAATTTCAACGCAACCGCCAAAATTTTACTTCGACTATCTTGTTTCTCTGCTTTTTCCGGTGTTAGTAATGCACTCTCATTCATTGTTTTATGATTTTATTAATATATACATTATGTCCGAACGTTCGGATGCTAGTATAAAGTTAAAATATAACTTTGTGTTTTGTCAAGGAATTAGTAGGAATTAATAATTATGTTTTTTTGGGAAGAAGATTCGATAGAGTATGAATTATTCAAACAATACGAACGTCCACTGATAGCGTTAGGTGTAGATTTTAGTAACCAAGATGTTTGCGATGTGCTTGAAGGGTGTACGTATGGATTAGAGGATGCGTTTAGAAGTGCGATTGAGTATATATTATGGTTGAAGGAACATGATAAAGAAGTGTTTCCCAACGCTGTATTAATTAGTGCGTTGCAGCGACAATGGAAACCTTCGCATTGGCATCCTGAATATTTTGATAAACCAGATGTACAGTCTATTGGGCAAAAATGGTGGAACGGCGCCGCTAAAATGTGGGGGTGGGATATACGTAACCAGCTTGTCTCTGATGTGTGTTACGAAGACGGCAAAGAGTTTATTTTATTTATGAATGGTAAGTTATTACTAGTGGAAACTGCTTGGCGTTGGGGATGGGAACGTGTACGCGAGTTTGCTGAAACGTAATATATTATCTGGGTGTAGCTTGCATTTGCATTTTGGGAGGAACTACTATTGTTAAACCTCGACGCGCTGGTTTGATAGGGCGCCGTATTAAAGATGAAATTTGGTATTGGCTTAAGATGGTTCCTAGAATGATTTTCATTTCGTACATGGCAAATGCCATTCCAATACATTGACGGTTTCCACCACCAAAGGGTAGATATTCGTAAGGTGAAAATTGTCGCTCTAAAAAACGCTCTGGAATAAATTGCTTCGGGTTAGGATATACTTCTTCACGATGATGTGTAAGGTAAATATTAGGGATAATTAAAGTCTTAGCAGGTAACTCATACCCCATAACATTTAAAGGAGATTTTACTACTCGACTTAAGCAAGTTGTGAAAACAGGGCAAATTCTTAGCGTTTCTTGACAAACTGCTGTTAAATAAGGAAGTTTGGCAAGTTCTGATGGTTCATGAATATTTTGACAAAGTTCTGTTTGTAATTTTTCCTGTACTTCTGGTAATTGGTCAATCCAAGATAATGCCCAAACCAAAGATGAAGCAGTAGTTTCGTGTCCGATTACGAGTAATGTCACCAATTCATCACGTAATTCTTCATCTGTCATTGCTTGACCGTCATCATAACGGGCAGTCATCATCAAGCTTAAAATATCTTTACGATTTTCATCAAAGTTCTTGCGAGTTTCTTGAATATGACTATAAATTAACTCATCCACCTTTTTAAGTAGATGCATAATTCTACCCCAAGGACTCCATACACCTAAATCTTTTTTCCAAAACTTAAATAATAAGGCGCCAGAAACTACAGGATAACCGACTAACTCTAAAAGTGATATCAAGCAGTTACGTAGCTTTTCTAAATGTATACCTTCATCCAAACCAAAAACAACTCGTAAAATTATGCGTATAGTAATTTCCTGCATAGCATTACGAACATTAAAAGGTTTCGTATCTTGCCAGGAGTCAATAACGTGTTGAGTAATATCTTGAATAGTGGCGCCATATGCACGCATTCTATCGCCATGAAAAGGAGGCGCCAACAACTTGCGTTGATTACGATGAGGTATACCGTCTAATACAACAACAGAATGACTACCAAAAAGATACCTTAAAATTTCATTTTCGCTACCAGCGTCTAACTTACTGGCATCAGCAGTAAATATTTGTTCCAGTGCTTTCGGGTGACTAAAATATACAGTATGATTACCACTTTTGTTTTTAATAGTAAAATTATCACCATAAACCTTTGCAAAATCTTCTAAATATTCCAAAGGCTGAAAAACTAGTTTCATCTGGCGTAACAAAGTCGGCATAATTGGACCATCAGGCAAATTTGTATCAAACATACACCAATTGATGAAGCGTTAATATAGTGGATTCATTATTGGTCGTAATGTTAGAAACGATTAACTATAAAATCTGTACATTTTGAAACTAAATCTTTGTACAGACGCTCCGGAATCGCGTCTGTACTGTGCCTCTGTGGTAAAATATAACGTTGTAATCAATGGCGGACCGTGATTGAACGTTATACTTTGCCCGAAATGGGCGCGCTTTGGACTGATGCCTACAAGTTTCAAACTTGGCTACAGGTAGAAATTGCCGTTTGTGAAGCACAAGCTCAGTTGGGTTATATCCCGCGTGAGGCAGTTGCCGAAATTAAAGCAAAAGCTAATTTTGACCCCGAACGCATCCTCGAAATTGAAGCAGAAGTCCGCCACGATGTGATTGCTTTTTTAACCAATGTTAACGAATATGTTGGTGATGCTGGACGCTACATCCACCTCGGCATGACAAGTTCCGATGTACTGGACACAGCATTAGCAGTACAAATGGTGGCGAGTTTAGATTTAATATTACGGCGCCTAGAGGATTTAATTGAAGCAATTCGTAAACGTGCGGGCGAACACCGTTATACAGTAATGATAGGACGTTCGCATGGAATCCACGCCGAACCGATGACATTTGGTTTCAAACTAGCGGGATGGTTAGCAGAAGCACTACGTAACCAAGAGCGTTTACAAAGCGTCCGCAAAAATATCGCCGTTGGTAAAATATCTGGCGCCGTTGGTACGTATGCGAATATAGAACCGCGTGTAGAAGCATTAGCATGTGAGTCATTGGGACTTCGACCAGATGCAGCATCAACACAAGTAGTATCGCGAGATATACATGCTGAGTACGTACAGCAACTAGCATTACTAGCAGCATCTATTGAAAGATTTGCAGTAGAAATTCGTAACTTGCAAAAAACCGATGTCCTCGAAGTCGAAGAATATTTTTCTAAAGGACAAAAAGGTTCTTCAGCGATGCCACATAAACGTAACCCTATTCGCTCAGAACGTTTAACAGGAATGGCACGAATGGTTCGTAGTTATGCAGTAGCAGCAGTAGAAAACGTTGCACTTTGGCACGAACGTGATATATCCCACAGTTCTGTAGAACGAGTCATGTTACCAGATGCGTGTATAATAACGCATTTTATGCTTGTGGAAATGACCGAGTTAGTAAAGAACTTACTCGTGTATCCCGAAAACATGGCCAGAAACATGAATTGTTACGGGGGTGTTGTATTTAGTCAAAGAGTCATGCTGACATTAGTAGAAAAAGGAGTACGACGCGAAGAAGCATATAAAATAGTGCAAGAAAATGCCCATACCGCATGGAATAAACTTGACGGTAACTTCCGTGATTTAATTACTCAAGACGCACGGGTAAAGGAAAAACTATCACCACAAGAAATTGAAGCTTGTTTTAACCCACAGCACCACCTTCAACATCTAGATGAGGTATATCAAAGACTAGGAATTTAATATAAACTGTCATATTGAGTAAACTGTCATTCTGAGCGCAGCGAAGAATCTCTTTAACTTTCAAGTTTTTTAGATGCTTCACTACGTTCAGCATGACATTATTGTAAATTGAAATAAAAACTTGTATGTCAGACTTAACAAATGCATTAGATAAAATACTAAGTTGGCTACAAAAAAATTATCCATCTCACGTTGCACTTTTACAACCAGGTTTAACTGAAGCAGAAATCAACGAACTTCTAGAAGATTTGCCTTTACAATTACCTCAAGATATTCGAGAGCTATACCAGTGGAAAAACGGTAGAATGCTGGTGCGTGACGCTACAAACAAATTTCAACGTAGCGATAAGACTTGTAGCGTCACGCACCCTACGGTTGAATGTTGTTTACAATCAATCAATGTAACGCAAAATCGAAGTGCTTTCACGCACCATTAATACTAACTCTACATTCCACATCGGGTACATTCGCCTTTATTTTATAGGCGCCTTAGCAATGTGACAATTCCACCCGACGGTTGAATGTTGTTTACAATCGCGGTAATCGCCGCCAATAAAATTGGTAGGGTGCGTGAAAGCTATTACAATCAATGAATGTAGCGCAAAATCAAGTGCTTTCACGCACCATTAATCCATTAATACATTAAATAAGTGCCATTCTAATCGCGTAACTCTTATTTATAGGATAGCATAAGCAAAAATCATGAAAAAAATTATGGAAATTACTGGTTTTCACGCACATGTTTACTTTGACCCCGAAACTCATGATGCAGCAGCACGTGTACGTGAAGGGTTAGGCGCCAATTTTGAGGTAACATTAGGACGTTGGCACGAGAAACCGATTGGTCCACATCCAAAGTCAATGTATCAAGTTGCCTTTGCATGTGAACAGTTTGCTCAAGTTGTTCCTTGGTTAATGTTAAACCGAGAAAATTTAGATATACTCGTTCATCCAAGCACAGGTGATGATGTCGCAGACCACATGAAACATGCTTTGTGGTTGGGGAATAAGTTAGAGTTAAATGTCGAGTTTCTTCGACGAATTAGTTCATAACCCATTTTGTTTAAACCATTTTTGAAGCTGTCTCCAACCATTTTTTGCCTCCTTCTCACGATATGATGGGCGATAATCAGCAAAAAAGGCGTGTGGTGCATCAGGATAAACAATTATTTTAGATTTATTATTCAACTGTGCGCGCATTTGCTCGACTGTGTTTAATGGAATACCCGTATCTTTACCACCATATAATCCTAAAACCGGAACAGTTAATGTGGATGCTATATCAAGGGGATGTTGTGGTGTAATCTCTGTTTTGTCTCCTACCAGGCGCCCATACCATGCAACTCCAGCTTTAACTTTCGGATTATGTGCAGCATATAACCATGTTATTCTACCACCCCAACAAAAACCTGTAATTCCTAATCTTGAAGCATTTCCCTTAGAAGATTTTACTGCCCAGTTGACAATCGCATCAAGGTCAGATAATACTTGAGCATCTGGAACTTTAGCAACTATTGGACGAATTTCTTCGATACTACTCAACTTAGATACATCACCTTGACGTATAAATAGTTCTGGAGCTATGGCAAGATATCCTAATTTTGCAAAGCGACGAGTTACATCTTGAATATGCTCATGAACACCAAAGATTTCTTGAATTACTAAAACTATAGGAAAATTTGTACCTTTACTGGGTTGTGCGCGGTAAGCTGGTATTTCTCCATCTGTAACAGGAATTTTTACGGCGCCTGCTATTAGTCCTTTTGTATTGGTAGTAATAACTTTGGCTGAAATAGGTTGCACTGCGAGCGCAAAACCTGTAGCGAGGGTAGCTGTTGCAATAAATTCCCTGCGGGACACTCCGTGAACGCGTCGCGTGATTTCTGGCATGATGTTTAGTATATAAGTAGTTTAATAATATACCGATGAACAGTCGATGTGGGTTAACACTAGGTAAATATGCTCCTCTTCATAAGGGACATCAGTTTGTCATTGAGACTGCCATTTTAGAAATGGATGAGGTAGTTGTAATGATTTATGATTCTCCTGAAGTTACTAATATTCCTCTTGCTGTTCGTGCTAATTGGTTACGTTCTATTTATCCTAGTGTTGAGGTGATTGAAGCTTGGGATGGGCCAAGTGAAATTGGACTCACTCCTGAAATTAAGAAAATGCACGAAGATTATATTATCAAGCAGTTAGCAGGTCGCAAAATTACACATTTTTATAGTAGCGAATTTTACGGTGAGCATGTTAGTGAAGCGCTTGGCGCCATAAATAGACTTGTAGATTGTGAGCGTAATACTGTGCCTATTTCGGCTACTCAAATCAGAGAAAATGCTTATGCATGTCGTTCTTATTTACATCCTTTAGTATACCGTGATTTGATTACTAATGTAGTTTTTCTTGGCGCCCCTTCAACTGGCAAAACAACGATTGCATCACAGTTAGCTCAAGAGTATAATACTGTGTGGATGCCGGAGTATGGACGCGAGTATTGGGAAGAGCATCAAGTTAATAGAAGACTTTCGTTGATGCAATTGGTAGAGATTGCACAAGGTCATTTAGAACGAGAAGAAGCTTTATTACGTCGAGCGAATCAATTTTTATTTACAGATACAAATGCACTAACTACTTATCATTTTTCGTTATATTACCATAATGCAGCGGCGCCGGAGTTGGTGCAACTTGCTATTGAATCGGCATCACGTTATGATTTGGTGTTTGTTTGTTCGGATGATATTCCGTATGATGATACTTATGACCGTTCAGGAGAGGCAAACCGCAAAATATTTCAAAGACAAATTGAGAGTGAGTTGATTATTAGGAAAATTCCATTTTTTCGTTTATGTGGGAATCTTGATGAGCGCGTTCAGTATGTTAAAAATGTATTGGGTCAATATAGAAAGTACAGTAATATAGTTGATTATATATAAATATTAGATTAAATGCTAGATTTTTGGAGTATTAATAATATTGCCTTTGAGGTGAT
Source organism: Calothrix sp. FI2-JRJ7 (assembly GCA_019359675.1). Taxonomy (GTDB): domain Bacteria; phylum Cyanobacteriota; class Cyanobacteriia; order Cyanobacteriales; family Nostocaceae; genus Dulcicalothrix. Next base: position 57,505 of record JAHHGX010000010.1, on the reverse strand, counting down.
TGGGTATCCAATGAGCTATATTGAGTTTATTGGAACAATTTTATATTTGTGGGCAACTTGGCTTGTTGCTAAACAAAAGATGCTGAATTGGCCTGTTGGGATTGTCAGTTCGATTTTATATATGGTGCTTTTCTTTCAAATCCGGTTGTATTCGGATATGTTGGAGCAGTTGTATTTTATTATTGTTAGTGTGTATGGGTGGTGGCGTTGGAGTACGCCTTTGAAAGATACTGGTAAAGTTTTGAGGATTAAATATAGTGAGTGGCGCCGAATTGTTTTAGTTGCTGCGATAACGGTGGGAGTTGCATTTGCATTTGGTGCTTTGATGAGTCGAGTGCATTTGTTGGTTCCTGCTTTGTTTCCTGAGAAAGCTTCTTTTCCTTTTTTGGATGCGCTTACTACTATTATGAGTTTTTCTGCTATGTGGTTAATGGCGCTTAAGAGGTTGGAAAGCTGGTTTTATTGGATAATTGTGGATGGTGTTGGGGTTTGGCTTTATTATGTTAAGGGGGTTAAGTTTGTTGCTTTGCTTTATGTGATTTTGTTGTTTTTGGCTGTGTATGGTTTTATGTGTTGGTTGAGGGGGGGAGAGTATGAAGGGAAGCACTGAAGTGGTTATTACGAAGGTGTTTGGGGGTTATCCTAGCTTCATGGGGACTACTGGCGCCCCTGGTGTTGCTCCTAGTACTAGTTGTAAGCCTTCGGGTAATGCGTCTGGGTGGATAACTATAAAACCAAAGCGAGTGTAAAAGGGTATTAATTCTTTGAAACAAGATAAGTATATTGGTTCTCTTGCTTCTTTTATTAAATGCTGAATCATACATGATGCTAGTTTCTGACACCGATATTCTTTTTTCACACAAAGATTAAATATTAAGGAATATTTTTTAAAGACACGTAATTCGGCACAACCAATTACGGCGCCATTATAATCGATAACCCAAAAATCTGAATAATCTTTTAATCTAACTTCATATAATAAATATATAAAGATAAGAAGTGCAAATACAATCGCGTTGAACCATAAGAATACACAACACAATAAAATCAGTGTCAACGAGTAAAAATTGATAGGCAAAATATTATTAGCCTCATTCCACGTTAGCAATAATTGTTTAATCTTCCATTTGTCCCTCGAACGTGCGCGTCGAATAAAAAAAGCAGGAGGCAGATAATAACGATTTTGCATCTTCACGCAAAAATAATAACAGTTATATAAATATAGCCTGCCAAAGCTTGCTTTGTTTGTATGGCGCCACATTGTCATAAATAGCACCCAAAAGGATTTTCTGTTGCAGCTTTCCGTCTCGGACACAGCATGATACGTGCAGATTATGATTATAATCGCGTTTTTACTCCTCTTCCTGGTGGACTGACTCCTGCAACATTAGAATTATTATTTACTTTTACCGCCAAATCTGGTCTAAACGGCGAAATCAGTGTTCCACTTCCTAGTGACTGGATTATCGATTGGAGAAGATTCTTTAATATTGACCCGAATGTACCAACTAATCCAAGTCGTAAATTAGACCCATTTTTGGTTGACCCACTCAAAAATTTACCAAATGTTCCGGCGCCAAATTCTTTAGCTGTGAGAAATTTGTTACGTGGTCGTAGTATGGGCTTACCATCGGGTCAAAGTATTGCTCGATTAATGAGATTTAAGCCATTATCTCCTGCTGAAATGGCTACTGGTGCAGATGGCACCGTTGCAGTTAAGCACAATTTCCATATAGAATCGCCTTTGTGGTATTACATTCTTAAAGAAGCGCAAATTCAAGGTAAGGGTTTACGTTTAGGTCAAGTTGGGAGTCGTATTTTGGCTGAGGTGTTTGTTGGATTGCTAGAAGCTGATAGTAGTTCGTTTATAGCACGTAACCCTGAATGGAGACCAATGTTGCCTGCACAGGTTAATGGTACATTTTCAATGGCTGATATGCTTAAGTTTGTTGATGATGTAAATCCTATTGGATAATTTTATCCCCTAGGAAGAATCCCCAATATGGTATAGTTAGGGAGTTGCAACACAAAAACTCCCTGCTAGGGATTGAAACTCTATGGTGGAAGAAGATTTTTCCCCTAGCCCTTTTTGGGGTTAAACACAAACGAATCCCTGTAAGGGATTGAAACAGACTTTGTTTAAACAACACAAAGACGTAGCTATAATGGCTACGTCTTTGATTTTGGACATTTGGACATGTAGTTACTTTTCGCTTGGGAGTTGTTCGATTCCCAAGTTTCGCTCAATTCGGATAATTCGCCAGTTGATAATTTTCAATTCTCCTTGTAACATTGCACGTTCACTTGCAGCGTCTTTACTTTCCTTACGAACAAATGCAAAAAGTTTGCTGAACATCCCAATAGCGCAAAGTGCAAAGCCTGCGGCCGCTATATCAATCCCAATCATGATGGTATATTTATAAAATTTAATAGGTGGAAAGATGGAAGACGACTTTAACCCTAGCCCCGCATGGGACTATTATTTGCCTTGGCATTCACTGCATAAAGTTCAAGCAAGCTTAGACAAAGCTCGGCAATCTGTAAAATACGCCAAATCATTGGACGAATCTGCGAGTACCGAGCTTGATAAAAATATAGATGCTGCCATTAAATATCTTGAAAAAGCAAAATCATCAACCATCAATTAAGGTTGTCAATTTTGGCTTCTATTGTTTCCAGACGCTGGATTGTATCAGCAACAATACCAACGTATTCAAAAATGCTCAATTGCACATCAATAATCCAGTAAGGAATATCGATTAGCAGTTGGTAAGTACTAACCAATCGCTCAAATTGAATTAGTGACAACCGATTTAAATAAATTCTTTCTTGTCGAGTGTTCGCGGTTGTCGCGGCGCCGATAAGTAGGGGAGAGGGGATAACCTGACGTAAGTAACCTGCAAATTTCCAGTTGAGGGGAGCATTAACACTTGTGCAATTAACAAGAATAACCGGAGAGGTTAATAATATTGGGACGTTTATAGTCGCAATCGGATAAAAGCGGGTTAACTCTCCCGGTACAGGTTGCTGCTCGTAACTCCCCGACCACACGGACTCCCATAGGTCGGGGTTTTGAGTATCAATTATCACTTAGCTTAAGCTGGTGGAGGTGTATCACCTTCACCTGGGTTGACGTCCCCAGTGATATTGACCACTGGATATTTGGCGCCGCTAGGCATAATGAAAAATTCGGGACGTTTTTCAACTGTTGAGGTATACAAAAAGTCTGAAATACTTGCTACGTTCGCGTTACCAGGAAAACGGAGGGTAACGTAGCGAGTTCCACCTTTGGCATTTTTAAGTTTTGTAGGGACTTTAACAGCTTTACCAGAACCAATCTCCGCAGCTTTTTTAACTGCAATCCAAGTAGAGGCTTCTACGTTGGTTGTCGTTGCTGAGGTATCAGCTAAACCACCATATACCCCACGAGTATGGGCTTTGCGGCGTCGTGTAACTGTATTTTCTGTGGTTGTAGCTGCGGTAAAGCCAAAGTATGTAGCGATATCCTTTCTCATCTGGATGGATACCGTTCGGTTTGACCCGATATCCATACTAACGGTAGTATATTCGTTTGCCATGAAGAATAATAAAAGCTTGTTGTAGTAGTTGAATCCTTTGTATCAAAGGGTTTCAGATTCCCGCAAGCCCCAAAAATTCCTAGACAGGTTAAACCCTTCTAGGAATTTTTAGGGTATTAGCGCACAACGCAATCAGACAATCTTAGGGTTCTGTCGTACAAATGTACGGGACGTGGGCGACCGTGTAGGGTTAAGGTCGCATACTGAAAAATTACGTCCTCATTCGGACGTTCTCGCTGTTGCTTGATAGTTTCTCCTAGAATTACTTCGTTACCCGGTGTTGTGGGGTATTTATCGGTGGGGTCGGCGTTTGTTACTACGTTCATTTTTTTACTAATGAATGATGCTCCGTGTACCTTAAGTACTTCGCGTATAACACGTTCCCCTTCTTCATCTGTCCTGCACAATAGCTGTAGTTGTAAGCCCTGGTTCCAGTCTGTATAAGAAACAAGTACCTTGCCCTTTTTCCAAGTAAAAGGTGTAGTACCACCAAAATTGAGTTTGACTAAGTTGGCAATGCGTTCAACTTCTGATTTAGTTAAACTTTCGCTTGTTTCGTTCATAATACGCCATGATATTTCACCCGTTACAGGCGTTTCGTTTTTACCAACAGTCAAAGCACTTTGTAAAAAGTAAAGCGTTACTTGGGGTCTAAATTTACGCTGTGCCTGTAGCGCACCTGCTGGTATCCCGTAGTAAGGTATTTGTAAATCCTGCGCTTTACGCAAAATTATGTAATACAAAACCAATTTTAAAATAACCATTGGCTGAGAATCGGTTGCCTGAATAGTACAAGCAGTACGTAATGAAGCTCTAGGAGTCCCGATAGTTGGCTGCCATTCTTCATCATCACTAACGTCTCGAAAATCTTCTTTAACAATACGGTTTTGAATCTGTGTTACGACACTTAGAAAGTGTCTCCACTTATTGAAATTTGCGGGTAATGTCATATATTTAACTACTTGGGTTGCGTTCCTGAACTATTGATATAGATGGTGATTTACTAGCCTCAGTACTAGCTTTTTCTGATTTATCTTTTTCGTCTTTCTGGTTTGTAACTGCTTTAGTAAAATTATCTTGCTCTTGTTTAAACTCATTTAATTCGGACTGTACCGATACAACTGAGCCAGCGACAGAGGCGACATTAGATGTAATGTTCTCAGCACTTTCTAAACCTTCAGAAAATCTTTGGAAAGCACCTAATCGTCCGCGCGCGCTTGATAACTTCTCGCTCATCCAATCATAGGAATTGTCGAATACGACACCCGCAGATTTAAGTGCGTTGCCGATTTGTCCTGTGTATTTTGAAGTAACTTCCAAAACACTCCTTAAACTGTCAAACATCGACTGTGTAAGACTTAGTAAATTGGCTGCACTTTGATATATACGATTCCAACGTGCCCAATTCTCGTTAATTTGCTTAACAGTCTCGGCACCAAATATACTAGTTAAAAATTGTTGCCAAAGTATCCGTGCTGCTTGGTTCAAATCTGTTTCATTTCCTTCCGCATCCTTGACTTTAAAGCCTAATGCTTGAAGAATTAAATCACCAGCACTAAGGATACTTTGAAATAAAGAATTAGAAAGCATAGCCGCATTATGAAAGGATAAAATCAGCGCGTAAATATTAATTGCTCTGTCAACAACAGAGTTTTCAAATATTCGCTTTATAGAGCCTCCAATCCCACCGCCTGGAATCGCCGCACCTAATTTGTCATTAATAGTATTTGATATTGCGGTATTGGCTGTTATCAGCCCTGTTTGCACCACGTCAAGCGCGCTTGTATGCGTATTGACGCGGTTCGCTGCATCATATATGGGTACCTCTGTAAACCTACAGCTAGACTGCGGTGTATTATCCTTCACTATATTTTTAATATCGTTTTTGGATGGAATATTGGGATTAACCAAGTCAGCCGTTTTGCGGGGTATTAATGCCAGTGCTGGAGGTATTCCTAGCGACCATTTTAATAAATCGTCTAACTTTTTATTACCCTCTTGGTTCACCTTTTCTTGTTCCCTTATTTTTTTATCAAGCTCTCTATTTTTCTGTTTAAGTATCTCAATATCAATAGCTTGTTTATTGTTGTCGATTTCCTCTCTATCTATCCTTTTAGTATGGTCATTGATTTTTTTACCATGACCGCCAACAATTTCTAAAATATTACCAACTGCTGCACTTACGTTTTCACTCACTACCTCTAGAGGTTTTACTTTCTGGTCAACAATCTGCTTAGTCGCCTCTTTAATCGCTGGTTCTAATACCCTGATAACCTCACCATTACGTTGCTTGATTTCAGTTACTAAATTATCCTTGTCAACCTTTTTAGTAATTTCAATACCAAGTTCATCTTTAAGCACTTTGTTAGTAGCTTGCACTACTTCTGTAACCTTACCGTCAACTAATTTAGTTATAATCCCTGGTATCTCCTTTTCAAGCTTACTAGCTTTACCTAAAGCGTTGCTAGCAGTACTTACAGCGTCTTGCACTTTTTGAAGTATATTACCTGGTAAGTTAGGAACTTTCTTTAGTTGCTCAATATCTTTAACATTTTGCTCAACTTTTTTTTCTACATTGTTGACCTTAGTATTTAACTGATTAATCTGAGACTGATTATTCTGTTGATTTGGTTGGCGACTACCACCTAACGCTTTAACTTGAGCTTGTAAATTTTTAACCTCTGTTTTCTGTTGACTAACGGTCGGCGCAATATCTGTAAAAACCGTTTTTACAAGGTTGACTATCAACTCACCTTGTTTATCATTAATAGTTTTTTGACCTTCTACTTTAATTTGAAACTCATTAATAACCCTATCAATATAACGAGTTTTTTCACCTATAGCGGCACTCATTACGTCAATGGCAGCATCATTAGCAGCAGTACGCTTTTCTAGATTTCGGATAGTTAGAGTGTTTTTAATAAGTATTTGTAATTGTTTACCTATTTCTCTACCATACAAATCAAGTTGGTTTTGCTGTGTTTCGTCGGTTATCTCGTTTAGCTTTAGGTTAGCTAACCCTAGACCTACACCAGCCAAGCCAAAAGCTAAACTAGCGGCGCCTGACAATCCGGCCATCTTAGAGCCAAAAGCTTTGCTAACTTTAGCAAACTGACTCTTTTTAATCGCATCAATTACTCTAGTAGCTTCCTTACCTGCTTTTTCTAATGCTGGTACTTTTTTAATAGTATCTTGTATTGGTTTAAGTACTTTTTGTACCCTAGTCACTGTTTGCGTAGTAGACCTTTGAAACTTTTTAATTTCGTGCTGTGCCTTGCCATAATCTTTTTTGAATTTGTTAAACTCCCTACTTAATTTAGCAGCTTCCCGCCACTTAGCAATCTCTCTCCTAGTCGCTGCTTTTTGGGCTGCATTGGGCTTTACTTTGTTTAATCCTCTTGCGTTAGCTTGTCTTCTCCTACCCTCTCCTTCAATGTCAAAATCAAAAGGGTTAGTATCACTTACCCAAGGGTCTGGTATAGCGTATTTCATGGTAAAAACCCTTTTACTATACTAAGTACTGTTTCGACGCTATCAAATAATTCATTAAAAAAAACTGATTGATTCCTCATGTAATTACCAAGCTGTTTGTCACGCTTTTTCCCATATTCATTCAATTTAACAATATACTTTTCAACTGCTTCTAACCTACCTTCATATTTACTAACTATCGCTTTAAGCTCGTTAATCTGCTGGTAAAGCTTTTTTACATCGTTATCTGGTACAGCCATATTTAACTTTAATTGCTTAGGGTTTTTTTAATCTGCTGTATATCTCTATCCATCTGCACACAATCCATACAAGTTACACCCCCTTTACCATCGCTGCCAGCACATTCACCCTCGTTACATCCAATACAATTAACTTGCCATGCAGGAGTGAATCCTTCAGGGTATTCGTAAGCATAAAGAACACCCTCATTGTCAGTAATTAACAATAAATTATTTCTTTTAAACGAAGTTGTTATCTGAAAATCTTCTACCAATGCTGATTGATAAAACAATTCAGATTTAACAAAACTACCATCGCTCAATAGATAGTATTTTTTAAACATCGTAAATTGACGTTTAAAGGCAATTCCTACTTGTACTAGCTCTATTTCTGAATCATACCAAGTACTATATATTCCCTCAGTGCCAAAAAAATCATACCCTCCATTGCTTTTTTCATTAGCTTTGATAAAAAGCGTTGCTAAAGTTGTAATTATTGGATTACCATCTGGATTAAAAAATTCTGAGATACTCAATATGTATCCGTCTTGCCCGTAGTCGATAACAACCGGAGGCGCGTAAGATATCAACCTCCCTTCTCTACCTCCAGTGAGTGAAAATAAAATTTCAGCCGCCGCGCTACCGTCACAGTAAACATTCATAATCTAATCAGCCTGTAAAAAATTTCAACACAATAAGCAATACCTGTATTCTGTACCCCTGCCGTTCTTGAAAATCGAACGTTCAGTACTTGACTACTATTGGTACCATCATTGAAATTTAAACTAGTAGTATTTGTTGGATTGATTTCTAGATTGAGTGGATAAGTATAAGAGTATTTAAAGCTGCTAATATTGCTGTTATAAACCCTGTTTAAGACAGAAGTAACAACAGAGCTATTATTTCTCTGATGCTCTATAAAAAGACTCCAAAAATCATTAGAATTGAAACTTCCATTAGAAAAAATAGCAACATCAATTTTATTAATTAAATATCGATGATTTAACTTGAGTGGTATAACATGAAAAGCTCCGTTACCTAAATTTGTGACACTATCTAATATAAATTTCTTTTCATCAGATACCCAGCGATTGTTTATGTAATTCCAAGTTTCAAGGATATTACTATTACTGTCCAACTCATTCCATCTAGTTCCTTGCTGTGGATTTGATGGAATTGTTGCACTAGTTAAAATCGCTGTACTTTGCGGTTGGACTGGTGGAACTAAATTAGATTTTTTAATCTTGCGAGGTAATCCATTTATTTTTTGCAAGTAAATCCAATCTGTATCTTCTGCGGAGGTAGCCTCTGTTAATAATCTAACTTCCATTAAATTAGCTCTCTAATAACTACTTTGTATATAAAGTTAAAAGTATCAGTATTTATCTGGTTTCTAGAGTAATAAACGTTCAAAAAGTCATAATTGACAGAAGCATCGTACTCAATAGGCTCGTAACCGTCGATGGTTAATGTAGTAGTACCAGTTGACAATTGAGCATGATAATTAACTCGTGCTTTTTCAAGCAATGCGGCAAATAATGCCTGTGCTGAGTTATTGCTATTAGGAATCAATAAAGGCAATGAGTTTTTATTTATCACTACCTTATTAATATCCTGGTAGCTTCCCTCACCAAATAATTCTTGTAAGGTTAGCTGCATAATTAAAAGTCATTAGGGTCGATTGCTGACTGAGTATCTAATTTACTCAACGTAATTGTCAGATTGTATTCGCGGTAATTTAAATTGTTTCGTGTTGTTATGCTGCCAGTACCTTGCTCAATTACAATACTTTGGTCAGGGTTCAAGTCTTGATTAGTCTGAGTTAAATAGCTCGAAGCTTTTAAATCAATTGCAGCTAGTATCGATTCTGCTGAGTTGTTCGCGGTAGCAGTTAGTCCAGTTAAATCAGCCTTATAAATAGTAATAGTAGTAGCATCTTGGGTTGCGTTGGTTCCAAAGACTTGGGTAAGTGTAGGTTCTGCCATTTGAGTCAAGGTTAATTTAATAATTACTCTTTGAATTTAGAGAATATTAAAGATTGCGTAAACTGCCGCTTTTATGTAAATCCGGTACTTTACGGATGCAGTGAAAGTATTGCTAAATATAGAATACAGCGATTACGCTTATTAGCTCAAAAAAAAAGATACCGGAATAACCTTTCGCAGAGGTTAAACCGGACTGCAATGAATAATCCTTATGCCAAAGAATAACCGCAATGGACAAGCCGCGATTCTATCCGATGGTGAGTATTTTAAAATTCGTTCTCAAATCAAAAATAAAAAGTACCAATTACTTTTAGATTTGGCCTGGTTCACGGGTGAAAGGTGGGGTGCATTGGTTCAACTAAAGTTTGAAGATATTTATCAGCCCGACGGTAAACCGCTCGAAATTATTACTTTTAGGGCTGTAACCCGTAAGGCATCACCCGACGGTAAACGCAAAACACGTCAGGTTCCTACTCACCCAACGCTAAAAGAAATACTGAGGCAATACAAAACTGTGAGTAGTAGCGGCTATTTATTTCCCGCTCAAAACCCGGAAGCTCATATCAACTTGAGGCTTGCAGATAAAATACTGCGAACCGCTACCGAACGCGCGGGACTTGGTGACAAGGGGATATCTACCCATAGCACCAGGCGCTCGTTCATTACTAAACTCCATAGCAAGGGAGTTGACCTTTACACACTGCAAAAAATAACCGGGCATCAAGATTTAAAAGCACTGAACGGATACGTGGAAATCGAAGCCAGTAGAATCACTAACGCTATAGCTTTAATTTAAGGAATTGATAAAGATGAAATACGCAATTGACCTAGGACATGGTGTAGGTAGAGATAGAGGCGCCTCTGGCATTAGAGACGAGGAAGACTTGATTAACGAAACAGGCGCCTTAGTTATTCAAAAGTTGAAATTATTGGGACATGAGGTTATAGAGGTTAGACCCAAGAATTGTGCTGGGATTACCAACTCCCTACAACAACGATGCGACGCGGCCGACGACGCCAAAGCTAATATATATGTATCCCTACATTTCAATGCCGCAAACGGTAGAGCTAATGGTACAGAAGTATTTGCAATGAGCTTGCCCGGTCGTAGACTTGCTCAAAAAATTGTGAATGAAATTAGCGCATTAGGTTTTATCAACCGAGGTGTAAAAGATGGTTCACATCTTTACGTAGTTCGTAGTACGTCGATGCCAGCAGTGTTAGTTGAGGGTTGTTTTATAGATTCGATGCGAGATATTGCACTATACGAAGCCGAACATATGGCCAATGCAATAGTGCTTGGATTGTGCGGTAAAACTCCTAATATTGCTGACAAAGCAGCATAATCATCAGCATAGGATATGAAGTCAAAAAAGCCGACTTCCCCACGTAGTCGGCTTATTTATTAATTTCTAGAGTTATTGGACTTCTTTACATACTCCACTATTTTTGTAGGCAATGCACCTGCATCAATTAATTCCAGTACTTCACGGCGCCGCATCTTTCCATCGTTCGATGAAACCGAACCAAGGTGTAGTTTATTAGTTTTACGCCCAATCATCCAGCAATAGCGATAGTAGTAATGTTTTTTCTGTCCGCGCTTCACCCAATAAACCTCGACCCAATGAGTATCTTGTTTACATTCTGGTTTTTTCTTACCGTGTGGTTGATGATTGAGATTTTTAGATGGTAGAAATTGCACCCGAACACTTTCATCTGAAAGAGTGCTTACTTGTAGCGCCTCCCACTCCTCATTACTCCCATAGTGTTCGGGTGCAGATTGTGGAGCTTGAAGTTGCACCCGAACACTTTCCTGAGATGGAGTGGAGTTTTGCAATAAAACACCCCCCTCATTACTCCCATAGTGTTCGGGTGCAGATTGTGGAGCTTGAAGTTGCACCCGAACACTTTCCTGAGATGGAATAGAGTTTTGCGTTAAAGCACTGTCCTCATTATTGTCGAGGTGTTCGGGTGCAGATTTAACTATTTCATCCCAATAGGTATCATGTACTGTTGTTATTGGGTGAATGGGTAAAACATTAAACAAAGGTATCTGTCCAGGACTCTCCTCAAACTGTCCTGCTTTAACTTTCCTTTTAGGTTTATTCATATAACAATCGAAGTTAAGGTTTTATGTTGAATGCCCTCTATATTTAGAGGGTTTTTTGTTGCAATGAGTCTAATTCCTCAAACATTGTATCTAGAGACACCCCAGTAATATCATCATAAGGTGTTAATCCAGAGGCTTTGAATACAATTGCTAGGTAGTTACGACGTGATTCCCAATACCTATTACGTAGACATTCCCTCATCCACCCTTCAGGATTTTCGATATGTTTCCTAGCTTGTCTAATCTGAAATAAGACAATAGATGCTCTTATCTCCCAATGAGGCCTGCTCAATACTTCAGTCTCCTTAGTATCAAAATTAATATCATTTTCTGCCAACGTCTCTTGATTAAGCTTTAAGTCAGAATGCTGCTGCTGCAAAGAGGCGACCGCCGCATTGCAATCATTTGATGCCTCTGTTTTGTAACTAGAGTTTCCACTTTGTAACTTTTTTTTCTTAAGTGGTTGCACCCATTCGAGAGGTCGAATAACAACTCGGTATATCTTCCAACAGAATTTTTTTAGTACACCAATTACCCCTAAAGACTTCAGTAACTCAAACATTTTCTTTAGGTATTGGTTCGCATATTTTTTACCGCGTGTCTCTTCTATCCATGCGTTAAAATCTGTCAAGTCTGGCTCTACTTCTTCAGTAAGCTTTGCCTCCCACAGTAGCCATTGCCACAATCTTTGAGCCGCGTGGGGTACTTTGTTTTCTAAGCAGAAAACTTCATGCTGTTCAGTCCAAAGGTTCTTTTGTTTTGTTGATGTTTTTGGCATAATAGAAATAAGTTAAAAGAAACAAAAACCATTAAAGCTGCTCCCTTCACGTTCTCTAGAGATGCTTTTTTGGTTTTTTTTTGCAATAAAACAAACCGCCGCGTCTCTTGACCGGCGGTTATAAGCTTTGATTTTCGTCTTCTACTAGCTCACTGCGTAATGACTTTAGTTGAGAAAACTTAGATTCAAGCTGCTTTATTTCTTGTTTCTTTGCTTCAATCTGGATTACGCACTCACTTATAAGTTGGTCGATGACTTTCCCAGTAACAGCTTTTGACTTTTCGGTATAGAGTTTTCTCTCGCTATCGTTTCTATCAGCTCGGAGCGGCTCAATCCCATCTGTGACGCCTTCAAGTCTAGGTGAGTTATAGCTGTAAGTGTCAGCGACATATTCACTCTCTCCTTCGGTTCGTCGTATCTCCCGTGCTTTTTCTTCATTATTTAAAGTTGATTCCATATCTTACACAAGAAGTTTAACATTTCTTACACAACAAGACTTGATAATCTTACACAAGATGTTATCATAATTTCAATCTTACACAAGACTGTGTGTAAGATTAATGAAACAATTTGTATAGGACTGATGTCCGCTGACTAGTGGTTTATCCCGCAGCGAGTCTATACACTGAAAGCATTAAAACAGTTAAAACCCTTGCATTGTCTACGTTGCAAGCAATGGATTAAATAAAAAAACCTCAGTAAACACCATTAACACAGGAGGTATTCAATAAGTTAAATGACTGAATCCACCGCTTTAAATGGCAGTAAAGACTTGGTAAGCAACGGTAATAAGCCAGATAAAAAGCCTAAGAAGGCACGGTATCTACCTGGTTTACCTATAGCCAGTAGTGCCAAAGACACCAATAAAGGTGTTATTGAGGTAGCTATAAATCGTTCGCCTGCGGAATTTAGCGCACTCGACTTGTACGAACTATTTTCAACAGTCGAGGACGGTAACGACGTGATGATTAAAGTCACCTGTTCAAAAGCTGCAAGGTTGCTTGACGGTAAGCCGTTTTTAACGGGTGGAGGTCGGGTTTACCGAGTTAATTACCTCAACTTCAAACCTATTAGTAATAGCGAAAATTCCAAGTCGGCATAATGATTGATGCGCTATGCCGACTACTCGTTCACTCACTGGGAGTTACCTAAATATGGCAGATAAATACACAGAAAAGCAACTACAAATCCACGATTCTAATGATTCTCAAGCTGTTAAAGACGATGCGCTGTATCGACTTGGTACGCATTTGGAAGTCATCCCATGCGGAGAGGACAAGCTTACCAATGAACAGCGGGAAACAATATTGAATACAGCAAGGGATAAGCAAAGCTAATGAATGACGCTACTACTTTGTATTTAGTAGTAGCGGCCATTGCTGCTACTACATTTCTACAGATTGGGAAAAGCGAATTACAGGATAAATTAAACACCTGTAACGCCGAATATAAGGGATTTCGTGACGGGGTGATTTATGGAAAATAACCGCTTACGTCGTATTGAATGGGTGGATTTAAAACTCCCGTCCCTGAAAGATTTTGATAGGTTTTTTGGTTGGGCGGTTGGTAGAGTATGTTTTTCTGTTTGGCTGTTCGGGCTTAATACCGTCCGTATTAGCTGCAAGGTAGTTATCGCAGTTGTTGACCAGACCGAAAAGGGTACATATCGACTACTCGAAATTTACGAACAACTCCCCCATATGGGAATAACAGAAGCTAAATATATAGATGCTTCTGTTGTCGAGGTTGGGGAAGTAACACCCATTACCGATATCATCACCGCGATTGAGGGTAAACAGCTGATGATAATTGGGGAAATGGGCACGGGTAAAAGCACCATTGCTCAGTACCTCGCTTACACAGTTGGTGGAAGGGTGAAGGTATACGAATGCGAGGGAACCCCCGACGATTGGGCAGGTTTAGAGGTAATCGGGAAGGGTGAGGACTGGGAAAGCATTAATCAAGGGATGCTTGCCGACCTTGAAGACCTATCAAGCCAGATGCAGTTACGCAACGAAAAGGGTGAAGCTGCATTGAGTGGAACAGAAAAGGTGATTATCTGTGAGGAATACCCAGAGCTAGTTTCCAAGGTCGAGGCATCGGGGGAATGGCTCGAACGCCACGCGCGTAGAGGTCGCAAAGCTCGACGATTTACAGTACTTCTCTCTCAATACGACCGTGTAGCAGCTTGGGGAATTGAGGGGAAGGCTGATTTAGCTGATGCTTTTTACCGTTTACGGTTAGGTAAAAAAGCGGTTGCACACGCAAAATCGCTCAAGCGTGATGACCTAATTGAGTGGTTAAAACTCGACCGTTCGCACTGCTTGCTCGACGACGAACCGTGTAAATTACCTGCTTACCGGGAAATGAAATCGGTTACACAACGGTTACTCATGCCCCCGGTTGATCAAAAATCGGTAACGCCTGAAACGACCGCACAGCAAGCATTTCAGCTCCAAGATTCGCCCCCGAACCAAGATTTAGAAGCACTAAAAAAAGCCGTAAAAGCCTGTGCTGAAGCGGGTTTGAGCGATTCCAAAATCATTAAAGATATTTTGGGTTGCTCCGGTAATCGTTACCAGTCGGGTAAGCAACTGCTCGAACAGTTGAGAGAATAATTTTTAGGGGCATTTTGCCCCCCTTTTTAATGGGAGCAATGAATGTGAAACCACCAATACAGCAAGCCAAAGAAAATATCTTAAGAATACTTCGGGAAAATAGCGGTATGGATGAAATAATCTATCCGTGCCTCCCGCAAGACTTAGCTGACTACAGAAGCGCGCTTGACTTAGTGGAAGTGCAGCGGGAGTTTAGGCGCCGTGGCGTTAGGGCTAGAGCCGTGGACTATCGAACGGTTCAACCGCAGCAATCTGAAATAGTAATAGCAACTTATGAAGACACAACGAATGGGAACCTTGACAACTATTTAAAAAATAGAGGGTTCAAGTTATGAATACTCCTGCGGGGTGCAAAAAATGCGGCACATCTACAGTTGTTTACGACCTAGAGTATCGGTTTTACAAGTGTAAAACCTGTGGGGAATATTGGGCATATGACAAAGATGACCCGGACTATGAAGAAACAGACGACATATGTCCTGTTTGTGGGTATTACGATGATTCCCCAAGTACCGATGAACCAAGAAAGTGCTACAACTGCGGGTCTGAATGGTAACTAATTTTTGGGCTGATGCAATGAAAGAAAATCCGATTCCAAACTTTTATAGTCCACCTATGGGAGTCCCTTTGTATTGGAGGGATGAACAAAGCGGACAGTTAGAAAATGCAATATTCGCATATCTCGAATTTGTAACTAAACATGCTACCGTCCCTCCAAATGAAACCCAAATATTTCTGATACGTTACTACTTTGAACACTACATTATGGCGCCATGCTGGCAAGACGATGGTAACGGTACACTTACCAGGTTAAGGGAAGACACCAAAAATATAAACTCTGTAGAGGCTATTTCTGCTTGGTTGAAACTTGCTTCTGAAATAGCACTCGACCCGTTATAGTATCGCCTGACGAGCCGGGTGTCCCGCCGGCGAAACACTGCCCTCTATAGCAGTGTAGCGACTTGGGCAACTAAGGCGCCAGTATCAATAAAAGTAATTTAGGGTTTTTAGGAAGAAGCAAGCTATCGCTTTTTTTAATTCGCAAGCTCGGTTACTGGTTGATACTGATAACCTGCTGTCTTGAGAGTGAATTAAGCTCTATACGGGCTTTTGGGTGATTCGCAGGCATTCGCAGCATATTAATTTACGTTCCACCGTAACCCATGACAAAACAATTAAGAATTTTAGGGCTTGACGTTAGCAAAGCCTCTGTTTCTGCATGTCTAATCAATCAAAAGCCTAACGAACCACGTAACTATTATTACAAATGTAACTTCCTAAATTTACACGCTAACAAATCGGGAATAAAGGAGTTACTCGCACTCAAACCCGACATAGCAATACTTGAGCCGACCGGGAACAATTACTCGCATATCTGGAAACACCACCTAGCCAACGCGGGAGTAAAGGTGTTATTCGTCGGGCACAAGGAATTACGCCACTACCGGGCATATCAATTAAATTTACCAGACAAAGACGATAACGCCGATGCTCTTGCCCTTGCTTGTTACTATTTCGATTACCTCGAACAACCGAATAGATTTGTAGCTGGCTACGACGAAACTATCACCAAAATTAGGCAATTAGTTTTTAGACTAGAACACCTTAACCGCGTTCAATCACCTGTAATTAATAAGTTGCGTCAGGAATTAGCGTGGCAGTTTCCAGAAGTCGCATTAGTTGAATCTAAGCGCGGCGCCAGTGGTTTAGTCCCTCTGTTGTGGGGTTGGATAGCCCAGGAGCGTAATTCTAAAAAGTACGATTATCTATACGCCCAAAGCATTGGTACAGGCATTGAAACGTCTACACGCGAACGAGCAAAAATAATTTGCTCATTACAACGTCAAGAAGTGTTAGTTGAGCAAGAATTACGGGAATTATTGAATGATGCTGGCTTTGAACACTACAAAAAAGTGTTTGGGGTATTTAATTTTGGTGAGCGATTGCAGTGGGTAGTAATCGCTTACATTTACCCAATCGAACAGTTCTTGGTAGATGGTAAGCCAGAGATACGGATATGCAGAGGACGCAACTCAGGGAAACCTACCAAACACCATTTATCACTACGACGATTTCAGAAAGTATTGGGCATGGCGCCTGTACAAGAATCATCGGGTGATAAGCGCGGCACAAAGACTCACAATGGCTCGAAGCTATGCCGTAAAGCGCTTTGGCAGTGGGTATTTACAGCACTTGAACCAAGGTCGCGGCGCCGTGATACCGAGGTAATTAAATTACTCTGTGAGTACTTAGATAAAGAAAAATTAAGCGGTAAACCAGTGCGCTTGATTCGTTCGCGCGTTGCGGTTAAAGCTATAAAAATGCTATTTCGTGAATTGACTAGAACAAATGAATCAAATTAGATGTACTGACGTTAGTTTTTTAGTGCGGCGTGAAGCCGGTCCCGGTTGTTTATGTTCGCGGTGCTTACTTCCAATTTTTGACAAGTTGATCAAAATAGTGCCTATTACGGACGCCGCACTAATGGCAGAAAACCGGGAATGGAGGTATCACTTAATGTGTTTGGATAGACGAAAAGTAGACTGTGGGGAAAGTTACCAAAAGTTACCATTTTGAGGGTAAACGTGTTCACTCTTCTTAGAGTGAATCCCCAATATGGTATAGTTAGGGAGTTGCAACACAAAAACTCCCTGCTAGGGATTGAAACTCTATGGTGGAAGAAGATTTTTCCCCTAGCCCTTTTTGGGGTTAAACACAAACGAATCCCTGTAAGGGATTGAAACAGACTTTGTTTAAACAACACAAAGACGTAGCTATAATGGCTACGTCTTTGATTTTGGACATTTGGACATGTAGTTACTTTTCGCTTGGGAGTTGTTCGATTCCCAAGTTTCGCTCAATTCGGATAATTCGCCAGTTGATAATTTTCAATTCTCCTTGTAACATTGCACGTTCACTTGCAGCGTCTTTACTTTCCTTACGAACAAATGCAAAAAGTTTGCTGAACATCCCAATAGCGCAAAGTGCAAAGCCTGCGGCCGCTATATCAATCCCAATCATGATGGTATATTTATAAAATTTAATAGGTGGAAAGATGGAAGACGACTTTAACCCTAGCCCCGCATGGGACTATTATTTGCCTTGGCATTCACTGCATAAAGTTCAAGCAAGCTTAGACAAAGCTCGGCAATCTGTAAAATACGCCAAATCATTGGACGAATCTGCGAGTACCGAGCTTGATAAAAATATAGATGCTGCCATTAAATATCTTGAAAAAGCAAAATCATCAACCATCAATTAAGGTTGTCAATTTTGGCTTCTATTGTTTCCAGACGCTGGATTGTATCAGCAACAATACCAACGTATTCAAAAATGCTCAATTGCACATCAATAATCCAGTAAGGAATATCGATTAGCAGTTGGTAAGTACTAACCAATCGCTCAAATTGAATTAGTGACAACCGATTTAAATAAATTCTTTCTTGTCGAGTGTTCGCGGTTGTCGCGGCGCCGATAAGTAGGGGAGAGGGGATAACCTGACGTAAGTAACCTGCAAATTTCCAGTTGAGGGGAGCATTAACACTTGTGCAATTAACAAGAATAACCGGAGAGGTTAATAATATTGGGACGTTTATAGTCGCAATCGGATAAAAGCGGGTTAACTCTCCCGGTACAGGTTGCTGCTCGTAACTCCCCGACCACACGGACTCCCATAGGTCGGGGTTTTGAGTATCAATTATCACTTAGCTTAAGCTGGTGGAGGTGTATCACCTTCACCTGGGTTGACGTCCCCAGTGATATTGACCACTGGATATTTGGCGCCGCTAGGCATAATGAAAAATTCGGGACGTTTTTCAACTGTTGAGGTATACAAAAAGTCTGAAATACTTGCTACGTTCGCGTTACCAGGAAAACGGAGGGTAACGTAGCGAGTTCCACCTTTGGCATTTTTAAGTTTTGTAGGGACTTTAACAGCTTTACCAGAACCAATCTCCGCAGCTTTTTTAACTGCAATCCAAGTAGAGGCTTCTACGTTGGTTGTCGTTGCTGAGGTATCAGCTAAACCACCATATACCCCACGAGTATGGGCTTTGCGGCGTCGTGTAACTGTATTTTCTGTGGTTGTAGCTGCGGTAAAGCCAAAGTATGTAGCGATATCCTTTCTCATCTGGATGGATACCGTTCGGTTTGACCCGATATCCATACTAACGGTAGTATATTCGTTTGCCATGAAGAATAATAAAAGCTTGTTGTAGTAGTTGAATCCTTTGTATCAAAGGGTTTCAGATTCCCGCAAGCCCCAAAAATTCCTAGACAGGTTAAACCCTTCTAGGAATTTTTAGGGTATTAGCGCACAACGCAATCAGACAATCTTAGGGTTCTGTCGTACAAATGTACGGGACGTGGGCGACCGTGTAGGGTTAAGGTCGCATACTGAAAAATTACGTCCTCATTCGGACGTTCTCGCTGTTGCTTGATAGTTTCTCCTAGAATTACTTCGTTACCCGGTGTTGTGGGGTATTTATCGGTGGGGTCGGCGTTTGTTACTACGTTCATTTTTTTACTAATGAATGATGCTCCGTGTACCTTAAGTACTTCGCGTATAACACGTTCCCCTTCTTCATCTGTCCTGCACAATAGCTGTAGTTGTAAGCCCTGGTTCCAGTCTGTATAAGAAACAAGTACCTTGCCCTTTTTCCAAGTAAAAGGTGTAGTACCACCAAAATTGAGTTTGACTAAGTTGGCAATGCGTTCAACTTCTGATTTAGTTAAACTTTCGCTTGTTTCGTTCATAATACGCCATGATATTTCACCCGTTACAGGCGTTTCGTTTTTACCAACAGTCAAAGCACTTTGTAAAAAGTAAAGCGTTACTTGGGGTCTAAATTTACGCTGTGCCTGTAGCGCACCTGCTGGTATCCCGTAGTAAGGTATTTGTAAATCCTGCGCTTTACGCAAAATTATGTAATACAAAACCAATTTTAAAATAACCATTGGCTGAGAATCGGTTGCCTGAATAGTACAAGCAGTACGTAATGAAGCTCTAGGAGTCCCGATAGTTGGCTGCCATTCTTCATCATCACTAACGTCTCGAAAATCTTCTTTAACAATACGGTTTTGAATCTGTGTTACGACACTTAGAAAGTGTCTCCACTTATTGAAATTTGCGGGTAATGTCATATATTTAACTACTTGGGTTGCGTTCCTGAACTATTGATATAGATGGTGATTTACTAGCCTCAGTACTAGCTTTTTCTGATTTATCTTTTTCGTCTTTCTGGTTTGTAACTGCTTTAGTAAAATTATCTTGCTCTTGTTTAAACTCATTTAATTCGGACTGTACCGATACAACTGAGCCAGCGACAGAGGCGACATTAGATGTAATGTTCTCAGCACTTTCTAAACCTTCAGAAAATCTTTGGAAAGCACCTAATCGTCCGCGCGCGCTTGATAACTTCTCGCTCATCCAATCATAGGAATTGTCGAATACGACACCCGCAGATTTAAGTGCGTTGCCGATTTGTCCTGTGTATTTTGAAGTAACTTCCAAAACACTCCTTAAACTGTCAAACATCGACTGTGTAAGACTTAGTAAATTGGCTGCACTTTGATATATACGATTCCAACGTGCCCAATTCTCGTTAATTTGCTTAACAGTCTCGGCACCAAATATACTAGTTAAAAATTGTTGCCAAAGTATCCGTGCTGCTTGGTTCAAATCTGTTTCATTTCCTTCCGCATCCTTGACTTTAAAGCCTAATGCTTGAAGAATTAAATCACCAGCACTAAGGATACTTTGAAATAAAGAATTAGAAAGCATAGCCGCATTATGAAAGGATAAAATCAGCGCGTAAATATTAATTGCTCTGTCAACAACAGAGTTTTCAAATATTCGCTTTATAGAGCCTCCAATCCCACCGCCTGGAATCGCCGCACCTAATTTGTCATTAATAGTATTTGATATTGCGGTATTGGCTGTTATCAGCCCTGTTTGCACCACGTCAAGCGCGCTTGTATGCGTATTGACGCGGTTCGCTGCATCATATATGGGTACCTCTGTAAACCTACAGCTAGACTGCGGTGTATTATCCTTCACTATATTTTTAATATCGTTTTTGGATGGAATATTGGGATTAACCAAGTCAGCCGTTTTGCGGGGTATTAATGCCAGTGCTGGAGGTATTCCTAGCGACCATTTTAATAAATCGTCTAACTTTTTATTACCCTCTTGGTTCACCTTTTCTTGTTCCCTTATTTTTTTATCAAGCTCTCTATTTTTCTGTTTAAGTATCTCAATATCAATAGCTTGTTTATTGTTGTCGATTTCCTCTCTATCTATCCTTTTAGTATGGTCATTGATTTTTTTACCATGACCGCCAACAATTTCTAAAATATTACCAACTGCTGCACTTACGTTTTCACTCACTACCTCTAGAGGTTTTACTTTCTGGTCAACAATCTGCTTAGTCGCCTCTTTAATCGCTGGTTCTAATACCCTGATAACCTCACCATTACGTTGCTTGATTTCAGTTACTAAATTATCCTTGTCAACCTTTTTAGTAATTTCAATACCAAGTTCATCTTTAAGCACTTTGTTAGTAGCTTGCACTACTTCTGTAACCTTACCGTCAACTAATTTAGTTATAATCCCTGGTATCTCCTTTTCAAGCTTACTAGCTTTACCTAAAGCGTTGCTAGCAGTACTTACAGCGTCTTGCACTTTTTGAAGTATATTACCTGGTAAGTTAGGAACTTTCTTTAGTTGCTCAATATCTTTAACATTTTGCTCAACTTTTTTTTCTACATTGTTGACCTTAGTATTTAACTGATTAATCTGAGACTGATTATTCTGTTGATTTGGTTGGCGACTACCACCTAACGCTTTAACTTGAGCTTGTAAATTTTTAACCTCTGTTTTCTGTTGACTAACGGTCGGCGCAATATCTGTAAAAACCGTTTTTACAAGGTTGACTATCAACTCACCTTGTTTATCATTAATAGTTTTTTGACCTTCTACTTTAATTTGAAACTCATTAATAACCCTATCAATATAACGAGTTTTTTCACCTATAGCGGCACTCATTACGTCAATGGCAGCATCATTAGCAGCAGTACGCTTTTCTAGATTTCGGATAGTTAGAGTGTTTTTAATAAGTATTTGTAATTGTTTACCTATTTCTCTACCATACAAATCAAGTTGGTTTTGCTGTGTTTCGTCGGTTATCTCGTTTAGCTTTAGGTTAGCTAACCCTAGACCTACACCAGCCAAGCCAAAAGCTAAACTAGCGGCGCCTGACAATCCGGCCATCTTAGAGCCAAAAGCTTTGCTAACTTTAGCAAACTGACTCTTTTTAATCGCATCAATTACTCTAGTAGCTTCCTTACCTGCTTTTTCTAATGCTGGTACTTTTTTAATAGTATCTTGTATTGGTTTAAGTACTTTTTGTACCCTAGTCACTGTTTGCGTAGTAGACCTTTGAAACTTTTTAATTTCGTGCTGTGCCTTGCCATAATCTTTTTTGAATTTGTTAAACTCCCTACTTAATTTAGCAGCTTCCCGCCACTTAGCAATCTCTCTCCTAGTCGCTGCTTTTTGGGCTGCATTGGGCTTTACTTTGTTTAATCCTCTTGCGTTAGCTTGTCTTCTCCTACCCTCTCCTTCAATGTCAAAATCAAAAGGGTTAGTATCACTTACCCAAGGGTCTGGTATAGCGTATTTCATGGTAAAAACCCTTTTACTATACTAAGTACTGTTTCGACGCTATCAAATAATTCATTAAAAAAAACTGATTGATTCCTCATGTAATTACCAAGCTGTTTGTCACGCTTTTTCCCATATTCATTCAATTTAACAATATACTTTTCAACTGCTTCTAACCTACCTTCATATTTACTAACTATCGCTTTAAGCTCGTTAATCTGCTGGTAAAGCTTTTTTACATCGTTATCTGGTACAGCCATATTTAACTTTAATTGCTTAGGGTTTTTTTAATCTGCTGTATATCTCTATCCATCTGCACACAATCCATACAAGTTACACCCCCTTTACCATCGCTGCCAGCACATTCACCCTCGTTACATCCAATACAATTAACTTGCCATGCAGGAGTGAATCCTTCAGGGTATTCGTAAGCATAAAGAACACCCTCATTGTCAGTAATTAACAATAAATTATTTCTTTTAAACGAAGTTGTTATCTGAAAATCTTCTACCAATGCTGATTGATAAAACAATTCAGATTTAACAAAACTACCATCGCTCAATAGATAGTATTTTTTAAACATCGTAAATTGACGTTTAAAGGCAATTCCTACTTGTACTAGCTCTATTTCTGAATCATACCAAGTACTATATATTCCCTCAGTGCCAAAAAAATCATACCCTCCATTGCTTTTTTCATTAGCTTTGATAAAAAGCGTTGCTAAAGTTGTAATTATTGGATTACCATCTGGATTAAAAAATTCTGAGATACTCAATATGTATCCGTCTTGCCCGTAGTCGATAACAACCGGAGGCGCGTAAGATATCAACCTCCCTTCTCTACCTCCAGTGAGTGAAAATAAAATTTCAGCCGCCGCGCTACCGTCACAGTAAACATTCATAATCTAATCAGCCTGTAAAAAATTTCAACACAATAAGCAATACCTGTATTCTGTACCCCTGCCGTTCTTGAAAATCGAACGTTCAGTACTTGACTACTATTGGTACCATCATTGAAATTTAAACTAGTAGTATTTGTTGGATTGATTTCTAGATTGAGTGGATAAGTATAAGAGTATTTAAAGCTGCTAATATTGCTGTTATAAACCCTGTTTAAGACAGAAGTAACAACAGAGCTATTATTTCTCTGATGCTCTATAAAAAGACTCCAAAAATCATTAGAATTGAAACTTCCATTAGAAAAAATAGCAACATCAATTTTATTAATTAAATATCGATGATTTAACTTGAGTGGTATAACATGAAAAGCTCCGTTACCTAAATTTGTGACACTATCTAATATAAATTTCTTTTCATCAGATACCCAGCGATTGTTTATGTAATTCCAAGTTTCAAGGATATTACTATTACTGTCCAACTCATTCCATCTAGTTCCTTGCTGTGGATTTGATGGAATTGTTGCACTAGTTAAAATCGCTGTACTTTGCGGTTGGACTGGTGGAACTAAATTAGATTTTTTAATCTTGCGAGGTAATCCATTTATTTTTTGCAAGTAAATCCAATCTGTATCTTCTGCGGAGGTAGCCTCTGTTAATAATCTAACTTCCATTAAATTAGCTCTCTAATAACTACTTTGTATATAAAGTTAAAAGTATCAGTATTTATCTGGTTTCTAGAGTAATAAACGTTCAAAAAGTCATAATTGACAGAAGCATCGTACTCAATAGGCTCGTAACCGTCGATGGTTAATGTAGTAGTACCAGTTGACAATTGAGCATGATAATTAACTCGTGCTTTTTCAAGCAATGCGGCAAATAATGCCTGTGCTGAGTTATTGCTATTAGGAATCAATAAAGGCAATGAGTTTTTATTTATCACTACCTTATTAATATCCTGGTAGCTTCCCTCACCAAATAATTCTTGTAAGGTTAGCTGCATAATTAAAAGTCATTAGGGTCGATTGCTGACTGAGTATCTAATTTACTCAACGTAATTGTCAGATTGTATTCGCGGTAATTTAAATTGTTTCGTGTTGTTATGCTGCCAGTACCTTGCTCAATTACAATACTTTGGTCAGGGTTCAAGTCTTGATTAGTCTGAGTTAAATAGCTCGAAGCTTTTAAATCAATTGCAGCTAGTATCGATTCTGCTGAGTTGTTCGCGGTAGCAGTTAGTCCAGTTAAATCAGCCTTATAAATAGTAATAGTAGTAGCATCTTGGGTTGCGTTGGTTCCAAAGACTTGGGTAAGTGTAGGTTCTGCCATTTGAGTCAAGGTTAATTTAATAATTACTCTTTGAATTTAGAGAATATTAAAGATTGCGTAAACTGCCGCTTTTATGTAAATCCGGTACTTTACGGATGCAGTGAAAGTATTGCTAAATATAGAATACAGCGATTACGCTTATTAGCTCAAAAAAAAAGATACCGGAATAACCTTTCGCAGAGGTTAAACCGGACTGCAATGAATAATCCTTATGCCAAAGAATAACCGCAATGGACAAGCCGCGATTCTATCCGATGGTGAGTATTTTAAAATTCGTTCTCAAATCAAAAATAAAAAGTACCAATTACTTTTAGATTTGGCCTGGTTCACGGGTGAAAGGTGGGGTGCATTGGTTCAACTAAAGTTTGAAGATATTTATCAGCCCGACGGTAAACCGCTCGAAATTATTACTTTTAGGGCTGTAACCCGTAAGGCATCACCCGACGGTAAACGCAAAACACGTCAGGTTCCTACTCACCCAACGCTAAAAGAAATACTGAGGCAATACAAAACTGTGAGTAGTAGCGGCTATTTATTTCCCGCTCAAAACCCGGAAGCTCATATCAACTTGAGGCTTGCAGATAAAATACTGCGAACCGCTACCGAACGCGCGGGACTTGGTGACAAGGGGATATCTACCCATAGCACCAGGCGCTCGTTCATTACTAAACTCCATAGCAAGGGAGTTGACCTTTACACACTGCAAAAAATAACCGGGCATCAAGATTTAAAAGCACTGAACGGATACGTGGAAATCGAAGCCAGTAGAATCACTAACGCTATAGCTTTAATTTAAGGAATTGATAAAGATGAAATACGCAATTGACCTAGGACATGGTGTAGGTAGAGATAGAGGCGCCTCTGGCATTAGAGACGAGGAAGACTTGATTAACGAAACAGGCGCCTTAGTTATTCAAAAGTTGAAATTATTGGGACATGAGGTTATAGAGGTTAGACCCAAGAATTGTGCTGGGATTACCAACTCCCTACAACAACGATGCGACGCGGCCGACGACGCCAAAGCTAATATATATGTATCCCTACATTTCAATGCCGCAAACGGTAGAGCTAATGGTACAGAAGTATTTGCAATGAGCTTGCCCGGTCGTAGACTTGCTCAAAAAATTGTGAATGAAATTAGCGCATTAGGTTTTATCAACCGAGGTGTAAAAGATGGTTCACATCTTTACGTAGTTCGTAGTACGTCGATGCCAGCAGTGTTAGTTGAGGGTTGTTTTATAGATTCGATGCGAGATATTGCACTATACGAAGCCGAACATATGGCCAATGCAATAGTGCTTGGATTGTGCGGTAAAACTCCTAATATTGCTGACAAAGCAGCATAATCATCAGCATAGGATATGAAGTCAAAAAAGCCGACTTCCCCACGTAGTCGGCTTATTTATTAATTTCTAGAGTTATTGGACTTCTTTACATACTCCACTATTTTTGTAGGCAATGCACCTGCATCAATTAATTCCAGTACTTCACGGCGCCGCATCTTTCCATCGTTCGATGAAACCGAACCAAGGTGTAGTTTATTAGTTTTACGCCCAATCATCCAGCAATAGCGATAGTAGTAATGTTTTTTCTGTCCGCGCTTCACCCAATAAACCTCGACCCAATGAGTATCTTGTTTACATTCTGGTTTTTTCTTACCGTGTGGTTGATGATTGAGATTTTTAGATGGTAGAAATTGCACCCGAACACTTTCATCTGAAAGAGTGCTTACTTGTAGCGCCTCCCACTCCTCATTACTCCCATAGTGTTCGGGTGCAGATTGTGGAGCTTGAAGTTGCACCCGAACACTTTCCTGAGATGGAGTGGAGTTTTGCAATAAAACACCCCCCTCATTACTCCCATAGTGTTCGGGTGCAGATTGTGGAGCTTGAAGTTGCACCCGAACACTTTCCTGAGATGGAATAGAGTTTTGCGTTAAAGCACTGTCCTCATTATTGTCGAGGTGTTCGGGTGCAGATTTAACTATTTCATCCCAATAGGTATCATGTACTGTTGTTATTGGGTGAATGGGTAAAACATTAAACAAAGGTATCTGTCCAGGACTCTCCTCAAACTGTCCTGCTTTAACTTTCCTTTTAGGTTTATTCATATAACAATCGAAGTTAAGGTTTTATGTTGAATGCCCTCTATATTTAGAGGGTTTTTTGTTGCAATGAGTCTAATTCCTCAAACATTGTATCTAGAGACACCCCAGTAATATCATCATAAGGTGTTAATCCAGAGGCTTTGAATACAATTGCTAGGTAGTTACGACGTGATTCCCAATACCTATTACGTAGACATTCCCTCATCCACCCTTCAGGATTTTCGATATGTTTCCTAGCTTGTCTAATCTGAAATAAGACAATAGATGCTCTTATCTCCCAATGAGGCCTGCTCAATACTTCAGTCTCCTTAGTATCAAAATTAATATCATTTTCTGCCAACGTCTCTTGATTAAGCTTTAAGTCAGAATGCTGCTGCTGCAAAGAGGCGACCGCCGCATTGCAATCATTTGATGCCTCTGTTTTGTAACTAGAGTTTCCACTTTGTAACTTTTTTTTCTTAAGTGGTTGCACCCATTCGAGAGGTCGAATAACAACTCGGTATATCTTCCAACAGAATTTTTTTAGTACACCAATTACCCCTAAAGACTTCAGTAACTCAAACATTTTCTTTAGGTATTGGTTCGCATATTTTTTACCGCGTGTCTCTTCTATCCATGCGTTAAAATCTGTCAAGTCTGGCTCTACTTCTTCAGTAAGCTTTGCCTCCCACAGTAGCCATTGCCACAATCTTTGAGCCGCGTGGGGTACTTTGTTTTCTAAGCAGAAAACTTCATGCTGTTCAGTCCAAAGGTTCTTTTGTTTTGTTGATGTTTTTGGCATAATAGAAATAAGTTAAAAGAAACAAAAACCATTAAAGCTGCTCCCTTCACGTTCTCTAGAGATGCTTTTTTGGTTTTTTTTTGCAATAAAACAAACCGCCGCGTCTCTTGACCGGCGGTTATAAGCTTTGATTTTCGTCTTCTACTAGCTCACTGCGTAATGACTTTAGTTGAGAAAACTTAGATTCAAGCTGCTTTATTTCTTGTTTCTTTGCTTCAATCTGGATTACGCACTCACTTATAAGTTGGTCGATGACTTTCCCAGTAACAGCTTTTGACTTTTCGGTATAGAGTTTTCTCTCGCTATCGTTTCTATCAGCTCGGAGCGGCTCAATCCCATCTGTGACGCCTTCAAGTCTAGGTGAGTTATAGCTGTAAGTGTCAGCGACATATTCACTCTCTCCTTCGGTTCGTCGTATCTCCCGTGCTTTTTCTTCATTATTTAAAGTTGATTCCATATCTTACACAAGAAGTTTAACATTTCTTACACAACAAGACTTGATAATCTTACACAAGATGTTATCATAATTTCAATCTTACACAAGACTGTGTGTAAGATTAATGAAACAATTTGTATAGGACTGATGTCCGCTGACTAGTGGTTTATCCCGCAGCGAGTCTATACACTGAAAGCATTAAAACAGTTAAAACCCTTGCATTGTCTACGTTGCAAGCAATGGATTAAATAAAAAAACCTCAGTAAACACCATTAACACAGGAGGTATTCAATAAGTTAAATGACTGAATCCACCGCTTTAAATGGCAGTAAAGACTTGGTAAGCAACGGTAATAAGCCAGATAAAAAGCCTAAGAAGGCACGGTATCTACCTGGTTTACCTATAGCCAGTAGTGCCAAAGACACCAATAAAGGTGTTATTGAGGTAGCTATAAATCGTTCGCCTGCGGAATTTAGCGCACTCGACTTGTACGAACTATTTTCAACAGTCGAGGACGGTAACGACGTGATGATTAAAGTCACCTGTTCAAAAGCTGCAAGGTTGCTTGACGGTAAGCCGTTTTTAACGGGTGGAGGTCGGGTTTACCGAGTTAATTACCTCAACTTCAAACCTATTAGTAATAGCGAAAATTCCAAGTCGGCATAATGATTGATGCGCTATGCCGACTACTCGTTCACTCACTGGGAGTTACCTAAATATGGCAGATAAATACACAGAAAAGCAACTACAAATCCACGATTCTAATGATTCTCAAGCTGTTAAAGACGATGCGCTGTATCGACTTGGTACGCATTTGGAAGTCATCCCATGCGGAGAGGACAAGCTTACCAATGAACAGCGGGAAACAATATTGAATACAGCAAGGGATAAGCAAAGCTAATGAATGACGCTACTACTTTGTATTTAGTAGTAGCGGCCATTGCTGCTACTACATTTCTACAGATTGGGAAAAGCGAATTACAGGATAAATTAAACACCTGTAACGCCGAATATAAGGGATTTCGTGACGGGGTGATTTATGGAAAATAACCGCTTACGTCGTATTGAATGGGTGGATTTAAAACTCCCGTCCCTGAAAGATTTTGATAGGTTTTTTGGTTGGGCGGTTGGTAGAGTATGTTTTTCTGTTTGGCTGTTCGGGCTTAATACCGTCCGTATTAGCTGCAAGGTAGTTATCGCAGTTGTTGACCAGACCGAAAAGGGTACATATCGACTACTCGAAATTTACGAACAACTCCCCCATATGGGAATAACAGAAGCTAAATATATAGATGCTTCTGTTGTCGAGGTTGGGGAAGTAACACCCATTACCGATATCATCACCGCGATTGAGGGTAAACAGCTGATGATAATTGGGGAAATGGGCACGGGTAAAAGCACCATTGCTCAGTACCTCGCTTACACAGTTGGTGGAAGGGTGAAGGTATACGAATGCGAGGGAACCCCCGACGATTGGGCAGGTTTAGAGGTAATCGGGAAGGGTGAGGACTGGGAAAGCATTAATCAAGGGATGCTTGCCGACCTTGAAGACCTATCAAGCCAGATGCAGTTACGCAACGAAAAGGGTGAAGCTGCATTGAGTGGAACAGAAAAGGTGATTATCTGTGAGGAATACCCAGAGCTAGTTTCCAAGGTCGAGGCATCGGGGGAATGGCTCGAACGCCACGCGCGTAGAGGTCGCAAAGCTCGACGATTTACAGTACTTCTCTCTCAATACGACCGTGTAGCAGCTTGGGGAATTGAGGGGAAGGCTGATTTAGCTGATGCTTTTTACCGTTTACGGTTAGGTAAAAAAGCGGTTGCACACGCAAAATCGCTCAAGCGTGATGACCTAATTGAGTGGTTAAAACTCGACCGTTCGCACTGCTTGCTCGACGACGAACCGTGTAAATTACCTGCTTACCGGGAAATGAAATCGGTTACACAACGGTTACTCATGCCCCCGGTTGATCAAAAATCGGTAACGCCTGAAACGACCGCACAGCAAGCATTTCAGCTCCAAGATTCGCCCCCGAACCAAGATTTAGAAGCACTAAAAAAAGCCGTAAAAGCCTGTGCTGAAGCGGGTTTGAGCGATTCCAAAATCATTAAAGATATTTTGGGTTGCTCCGGTAATCGTTACCAGTCGGGTAAGCAACTGCTCGAACAGTTGAGAGAATAATTTTTAGGGGCATTTTGCCCCCCTTTTTAATGGGAGCAATGAATGTGAAACCACCAATACAGCAAGCCAAAGAAAATATCTTAAGAATACTTCGGGAAAATAGCGGTATGGATGAAATAATCTATCCGTGCCTCCCGCAAGACTTAGCTGACTACAGAAGCGCGCTTGACTTAGTGGAAGTGCAGCGGGAGTTTAGGCGCCGTGGCGTTAGGGCTAGAGCCGTGGACTATCGAACGGTTCAACCGCAGCAATCTGAAATAGTAATAGCAACTTATGAAGACACAACGAATGGGAACCTTGACAACTATTTAAAAAATAGAGGGTTCAAGTTATGAATACTCCTGCGGGGTGCAAAAAATGCGGCACATCTACAGTTGTTTACGACCTAGAGTATCGGTTTTACAAGTGTAAAACCTGTGGGGAATATTGGGCATATGACAAAGATGACCCGGACTATGAAGAAACAGACGACATATGTCCTGTTTGTGGGTATTACGATGATTCCCCAAGTACCGATGAACCAAGAAAGTGCTACAACTGCGGGTCTGAATGGTAACTAATTTTTGGGCTGATGCAATGAAAGAAAATCCGATTCCAAACTTTTATAGTCCACCTATGGGAGTCCCTTTGTATTGGAGGGATGAACAAAGCGGACAGTTAGAAAATGCAATATTCGCATATCTCGAATTTGTAACTAAACATGCTACCGTCCCTCCAAATGAAACCCAAATATTTCTGATACGTTACTACTTTGAACACTACATTATGGCGCCATGCTGGCAAGACGATGGTAACGGTACACTTACCAGGTTAAGGGAAGACACCAAAAATATAAACTCTGTAGAGGCTATTTCTGCTTGGTTGAAACTTGCTTCTGAAATAGCACTCGACCCGTTATAGTATCGCCTGACGAGCCGGGTGTCCCGCCGGCGAAACACTGCCCTCTATAGCAGTGTAGCGACTTGGGCAACTAAGGCGCCAGTATCAATAAAAGTAATTTAGGGTTTTTAGGAAGAAGCAAGCTATCGCTTTTTTTAATTCGCAAGCTCGGTTACTGGTTGATACTGATAACCTGCTGTCTTGAGAGTGAATTAAGCTCTATACGGGCTTTTGGGTGATTCGCAGGCATTCGCAGCATATTAATTTACGTTCCACCGTAACCCATGACAAAACAATTAAGAATTTTAGGGCTTGACGTTAGCAAAGCCTCTGTTTCTGCATGTCTAATCAATCAAAAGCCTAACGAACCACGTAACTATTATTACAAATGTAACTTCCTAAATTTACACGCTAACAAATCGGGAATAAAGGAGTTACTCGCACTCAAACCCGACATAGCAATACTTGAGCCGACCGGGAACAATTACTCGCATATCTGGAAACACCACCTAGCCAACGCGGGAGTAAAGGTGTTATTCGTCGGGCACAAGGAATTACGCCACTACCGGGCATATCAATTAAATTTACCAGACAAAGACGATAACGCCGATGCTCTTGCCCTTGCTTGTTACTATTTCGATTACCTCGAACAACCGAATAGATTTGTAGCTGGCTACGACGAAACTATCACCAAAATTAGGCAATTAGTTTTTAGACTAGAACACCTTAACCGCGTTCAATCACCTGTAATTAATAAGTTGCGTCAGGAATTAGCGTGGCAGTTTCCAGAAGTCGCATTAGTTGAATCTAAGCGCGGCGCCAGTGGTTTAGTCCCTCTGTTGTGGGGTTGGATAGCCCAGGAGCGTAATTCTAAAAAGTACGATTATCTATACGCCCAAAGCATTGGTACAGGCATTGAAACGTCTACACGCGAACGAGCAAAAATAATTTGCTCATTACAACGTCAAGAAGTGTTAGTTGAGCAAGAATTACGGGAATTATTGAATGATGCTGGCTTTGAACACTACAAAAAAGTGTTTGGGGTATTTAATTTTGGTGAGCGATTGCAGTGGGTAGTAATCGCTTACATTTACCCAATCGAACAGTTCTTGGTAGATGGTAAGCCAGAGATACGGATATGCAGAGGACGCAACTCAGGGAAACCTACCAAACACCATTTATCACTACGACGATTTCAGAAAGTATTGGGCATGGCGCCTGTACAAGAATCATCGGGTGATAAGCGCGGCACAAAGACTCACAATGGCTCGAAGCTATGCCGTAAAGCGCTTTGGCAGTGGGTATTTACAGCACTTGAACCAAGGTCGCGGCGCCGTGATACCGAGGTAATTAAATTACTCTGTGAGTACTTAGATAAAGAAAAATTAAGCGGTAAACCAGTGCGCTTGATTCGTTCGCGCGTTGCGGTTAAAGCTATAAAAATGCTATTTCGTGAATTGACTAGAACAAATGAATCAAATTAGATGTACTGACGTTAGTTTTTTAGTGCGGCGTGAAGCCGGTCCCGGTTGTTTATGTTCGCGGTGCTTACTTCCAATTTTTGACAAGTTGATCAAAATAGTGCCTATTACGGACGCCGCACTAATGGCAGAAAACCGGGAATGGAGGTATCACTTAATGTGTTTGGATAGACGAAAAGTAGACTGTGGGGAAAGTTACCAAAAGTTACCATTTTGAGGGTAAACGTGTTCACTCTTCTTAGAGTGAATTAAAAATGTACGCACGATAAACTATTCGTTACTTGGTGCGTGGCGCCACAGCACCATAAATATTCGTTACAATTAGGACTTGGTGCGTGACACCACAGGTCTTATAGCGTTAGTTGAAGTTACAATTACGACTTGGTGCGTGACACCACAGGTCTTATAGCGTTAGTTACAATTAGGACTTGGTGCGTGACACCACAGGTCTTATAGCGTTAGTTGAAGTTACAATTAGGACTTGGTGCGTGGCGCCACAGGTCTTATAGCGTTGTTATAAGTTACAATTAGGACTTGGTGCGTGGCGCCACAGGTCTTATAGCGTTAGTTGAAGTTACAATTAGGACTTGGTGCGTGACACCACAGGTCTTATAGCGTTAGTTGAAGTTTTTTCGTGGTGTCACGCACCCTACTTTAAAACATGCACATAACACTTTCATCTTGATAGGTAAGTATAATTTGACTGATTTGTCAACAAACCTTGACAAATCAGTCTCTTTTTACCTGAAAATACGTAATCTAACTCTAAGAAAATAGCTACAGTACAAGCAATACGTCTATAAAATAGATACATATATATAATCTCTCCAAAAGACCAGTGCCTTTAAATACCTATATATATGTAATATGAGCAACTTAGCTATAGTTATCATTAATAGCGGCAGCTTTGATGGAGGATTTAGAGTTGATTTACGCATCCGTAAGGGAACAAATGATTTTGATTATCATTTTAATGTACCTGCGGCGCCAGATATACCTAGGTTATATGAAGAGTTTGCCATATCGTACCACCAACTAGGGAGCGAGTTTAAGTTCTCTCCTATTACCATGCCCCCTGCTCAAATTACGAATTGTTCGTTAGTGGAAGACTGTCAGACAGCAGCAGAGAGATTGCAAGACAGCTTTATTTTATGGTTGGCTCAGTTTGGTTGGCAAGAAATAAGGCTGAAAATAGAGAATACTTTTAAAAGCGATGAATTTTTTCGGGTTATATTTCACTTTGATAACATTCAGAAAAATAATACCCAAATTGGTAATTCGCAAATAGATAGTGCTTGTTTAAAAAAGCTACCTTGGCATTTGTGGGATTTATTTGAAAATCGGGAAAATACATATTTTGCATTAAGTCTTCAAGATACTCCAGCGAATCCACCGCTAAGATATCCAGTGAGAATATTGGCTGTGTTCGGTGGTAGCGATGAGGGACTAAAGCTAAAAGAAGATAAACAGTTATTGAATAGTTTAAGAGCGAAAGGGGCAGAAGTTACACAAATCACAAAACCAACCAGAGAACAATTGAGTGACGAGCTTTGGAACCAAAAGTGGGATGTATTATTCTTTGCTGGTCATAGTTCTAGCCATCCAGGGTTAAAAAGTGGAGAATTAGCGATTAATGATACAGAGCATTTATCGCTTAGGGATTTAAAGCAAAGTTTAAAGAAAGCAGTCAAAAAGGGTTTAAAGTTAGCTATTTTTAATTCTTGTGATGGACTTGGTTTAGCGGCAGTTCTAGATAACGTTAAAGTACCGCAAATTATTGTAATGCGGGAACTAGTGCCCGATGAAGTAGCACGCAAATTTTTACAATATTTTTTAGAATGTTTTACCACAGGAAAATCACTGTATTCAGCAGTGCGAGAAGCTTGTGAACGTTTAGAAGCATTAGAAGGTCGTTACCCATGTGCTTCTTGGCTACCTGTTATTTATCAAAATCGTAATGCCGAACCACTACGGTGGTCTAAAAGGTCAAAAATTATTTCATGGCTATCTAGTATTAAACGTTTTGTTGCTAGTACTTCTCGTCGCACGAAGCTTTTATTAGCTTTAATGGCATTATCCCTCTTGTCGTTTGTTTTAATTTTACTTTTACAAAATCATCCAAAAATTGTAACAAATCCGGTGCCACCAATACCAATACCTACGATTAAAACGCTAGTTCAGACACCAATAGCACAAGCACAAGTAAGTTTATCAAGCTACGGGCAAAACTTTTTTACCGTTTTAAACAATAACAATAATACCAGAGAAAACGGCGCCAAAGCTTTCAAAGAAGCACTAGACTTGTTAAAAAACGATAAAAGCTCTGCAATGTTGAAATTAGATGAAGCTATTAATTATTTTTCGACATCACTTTCAAACAATCCAAATGACCCAGAAGCAAGAATTTATTTAAATAATGCTATCAGCTACTACCCCAAAGAAGAATATTCAAGTAAATTTAAATCTCTGAGTCAAAAACTTGATGTACATAATAATAAATGCACTTTACCACAATCTCAAAATAATCCTCTTGAAATTGCTGTTGTAATTCCACTTAGTTTTACTGAAGCAGCTAAACCTGATATTGCCTTAGAAATGTTGCGAGGAGTAGCACAAGTCCAAAACGAAGTAAACTGTAAAGGCGGAATCAAAAATAGAATGCTACAGGTAGCGGTTTTTGGAGATGGAAGTAAAGATGATTTAGCAACCAAAGTTGCTCAAGAAATAGTTCAACAAGATTTTCTAGCAGTCGTTGGTCATTCTACCAGTAACACAACAGCCAAAGCGGGTGGTGTATACGACGAAAATAGAATAGTGGCAATATCTCCTATTAGTACTGCGGTTAGAGACTCAGTTAAAAATCCTCGCACATATTTTTTAGGTAAATATATTTTTCGCACTCCAGCAAATGATATGGTTGCCATTGACACATTATTTGATTACTGGAAAAATAACGTTAATCAAAAATTTGCTATTGCTTATAGTAATAATTCCGAATATAGTAAGCTTTATCGGAACGACTTTATAAGCAAATTAAATGATAAAAGTCTTTATTTCAATGACAATATGAAGTGTATTTTTAATAGTAGTACTTTTGACCCAACTGATTGTCTAAATGCAATTAGAGGTCAAGCAGGAGCTTTGTTAGTAGTACCTGGTTCAAATGAGTCTCCAAAAGCATTGGATTTATTAAAAGCTTTGAATGACAGTGATAAAATTCAAGTTTTAGGTGGAGATACAATGTATAGCTCAGACACCTTAGATTTAAAGGAAAAATCTAAAAATTTAGTTATTGCGGTACATTGGTTAAGAAATCGTCAACAGCCAACCGAATTTGAAAAACAAGCTAAAGCTTTTTGGGGAAATGCTCCTATCAACTGGCGCACTGCTACAACATATGATGCAACTAAAGTAATTACCACAGCATTAGATAAAACTCAGCAGTTACAAAACTCAAAAGAAAATATTCGCCAAGATTTACAGAGAATTATATCTGCTCCTGGCTTTTCTGCACAAGGCGCCTTCAATGACAATATCAGATTTGAAGAGGGCGACCGTAAAATTGATGCAAACTCCAAATTTGGTGTCATAGGTAAAGTTGAAAAAATTGCCGCCAACAAAGACGGGCAAGACCAGTATGATTTTAAACCTATTTGATGTAACTGTTCAGGAGGCGCCGATTAATTTGAACTGTGGGATTCATGACAAATATTTAAGATAAAGAACCTCCACCGTCAATCTTAGGAGAGGTAAGTAACTATGCTTACTATCTTAAGATAGATATCCCGCCAACGGATGATAAATGATAAATGGATGTAACGGATAATTTATCAGTTAGGAACAAATTTTTGTTCTATAAAATAACCCATCCGTTACATCCGTTCTATCCGTTGTTAATCTTCGTTTAGCATGGTTTCGATGGTGGCGAGCATTTTTTCTAGTTGCTTACGCTTTTTGGGGTTGTCCCACAATTTAGCTTTCAGAAATTGGCTTGATAGGGTTTTATAGCGTTCTTTAAGAGTTACATCATTATTACTTGTTGCAGGCGCCGAGAGTTCGCGAATCAGATTTTTTATTGCTGACAATGATAAATTTTCGGCAACTGCTTTTTCTAATAATGATGCTCGCTGTTCTGGGTCTTTGATTCTAGATATTGCTAGCGCTTTTGTATATTCTAATTTACCACTACTGAGTATTTTTAATACGTCGTCTGGTAAGTTGAGTAATGGTAAGCGAACTTTAATGAATGATTCCCATGTCAGGCGCCCTAGGGTTTTGAAGAGTTCTTGAATTGCGATACTCTCTGGTTGGGAGAAAACGTTTTCCTTCTGGGAATCGTCACCTCTGTCACATGCATTACGCATTTTATAGAAGTGGCTTGTAATTTCACTTTCTTGTTTGTGAAGTTGTATTGCAAGCAGTGAAATTATCGCACTCGCTTCTTCAACTGGGTTGAGGTCTTCGCGTTGAAGATTTTCAACGAGACGGACTTGAGCGGTGGTGTAATCGTCGAGGTCGAGAATGTTGACGGGTACTTCTGTGAGTTCGGCAATTTTGGAGGCTCGCAGGCGCCTTTCTCCAGAAATTAATTCGTATCTATTATTAGCTAACGGTCTAACTAATAATGGTTCGAGGACACCAAATTTTTCGATTGAGCGAGCTAGTTCATATAGCTTTTGCTCGTCAAAGTAATGTCGAGGTTGAGAAGGTGGTAGGTTAATGAGAGAAATGGAAATGCTGTTGGTTCTGATTTCTTGTACTTCATCATCATAGGCGCCGCTTTGGTTACTGAGTAAAGCGGCTACTCCTTTGAGTTGACTTGTGTAAGGTAGTTCTTTTTTAGTTTTCACTTGAGTTTCTCTAATTTGGATGCTGTTTTTTTGAGAACTTCAACGGCGGGATTTTTAGGACTAGATAAAGCAATAGGTAGTCGCGCTTCGCTAGCGTCGGCAAATGCAATTGTTTTTGGTATCGGGTCAAAGACCGTGGCAAGGGGTGATAACTGTTCAAAAATTGCTTTACTAGTTCTGCTTTCTTGAGCAGTACGGGAATCATACATTGTTGGAATGAATCCGGCAATAGCTAATTGTCGATTGGCGCCTTTTTTTAATGCTGCGACTGTTTTGAGTAATAAATCAGTTCCCTGAAATGATTTAAATTGACATTGAATTGGAACTAATACATGAGTCGCAGCTACTAAACTAATTACACTCAAAATACCTAAAGATGGTGGACAATCGATAAGAACGTAATCGTAATTATCTAATATTGGCGCCAATGCATTTTTTAAACGCATTTCTCGCATTAAAGCAGAAACCAACTCAAGTTCCGCTGCACTCAAGTTGATATTAGCAGGCGCCAGTGCCATATTGTGAATCAGTTCGGGATATATAGGTAAATCCTCTTCTCCAACAATTGCTTCATATACAGTTTTGTTTAAAGAATCAGGGTCTAAACCCATGAAAGTAGTTAGACTTGCTTGGGGGTCCATGTCTACAAGTAAGACACGGTTTTTTTTTCTTTGTGCAAGGTGATAACCCAAGTTCATGGTTAAACTTGTTTTACCAACGCCTCCACTTTGGTTAAATAAAGCCAGAATGCGAGTTGTGGACACTGTTTTAAGTTAGAACATTTGCATTAGACAAATGGTGATTGTACCGCTCGATGAGATTTATTACAACTGATTTTAGTAATAATTTTTTAATTTAACCCAAAAACAAATGTAGAGACGTGATTAATCACGTCTCTACAATCTACAATATTCATGAACAATTCAGGGGGCAGGGACAGGTTTTCGGAGTTATTATTTTGTTGGAATTTATGGGTTAACCTGCCCCTACGATATACGACGGTATACCGTATACGTTATCTGTATCCGGATGCTTGTAATGTAAATAATTCGGCATATCTGGCGCCTTTTTTAAGAAGTTGTTCGTGGGTTCCTTCTTCGATGAGTTCTCCACCTTCGATAACGATGATTTTGTTTGCCATTCGCACGGTGGAAAAGCGGTGTGATATTAAAAAGACCATTTGGTGTTTGGTCAAGGTTCGCAGTCGTTCAAAAATTTCAAATTCTGCTTGGGCGTCGATGGCAGAAGTTGGTTCGTCTAATACTAGAATATCTGCATCGGTTCGCATGAAGGCGCGTGCAAGGGCTATTTTCTGCCATTGCCCACCCGATAGTTCCTGCCCGTCTTTAAACCATTTACCTAACTGGGTAGAAAAATTATCGGGCAATTTTTCGATAAATGGTGTCGCCATACCCTTTGATGCTGCCATTTCCCATAGTTCTTTATCATCAATGCGCTGCACATCTCCAACACCGATGTTCTCACCGACTGTAAACTGGTAACGGACAAAGTTCTGGAAAATAACTCCAATACGTTGACGTAATATATCTACATCCCACTCTTGTAAATCCAAACCATCGAGTAAAATTTTTCCAGAGTCAGGATTATATAGTCGAGTTAGAAGTTTGATTAAAGTTGTCTTACCTGAACCATTTTCTCCAACAATTGCCAGCTTTTCTCCTGGTTTGAGGTGAAAAGATATGTTTTGTAGCGCTGGCTGATTATTTCCTGGGTAAGTAAAGCTGACGTTTTCAAATCTAATTCCGTCGTTTCGGTTAACTCCCTTGGTGGCTTTACCTATTCGCGTTGGAACTTCCGCTTCTAAAAACTCATACAAGTTAGATAGATATAAATTATCTTCGTACATTCCACCAATCGAAGTTAAGGCGCCGGAAAAAGTTGCTTGTCCTTGGCGAAACACGGTGATGTACATAGTCATGTCTCCCAAAGATATTCGTCCCGCAACCGTTTCGATAACTATCCACGCATAAGTTATATAGAAAGTAATGTTACTCAGCAACCCTAATAAGTACCCCCATAACCCTCGTCGCAACGTTAAATCTCTGTCTTCATAGAAGAGTTGGTGGAAGTTATTGCGGTAACGTCGCAGCAACATGTCTCCCAATTGGTACAATTTTACTTCTTTGGCAAAATCTTCGCGTGCTACTAAAGTTTCTAAATAAGATTGTTGCCTAGTTTCCGGCGCCCTCCAACTAAAAAGGCGAAAAGCTTGCGAAGCGAATTTCGTTTCACCAATAAATGAAGGAATAGCGGCAATGACTAATATTATTACAGCCCATATCGAAAACTTGACTAATAAGGCACCGAATGTTAAAAGCGAAAGAGCATTTTGAACTAACCCAAAAGTCCGAGTCACTAAAGATAGCGGACGCGATGAAGCTTCACGACGTGCGTTAGTCATCTTGTCATAAAACTCTGAATCTTCAAACTGGGGTAACTCTAAAGTTAAAGCCTTACTTAATATAAGCTCATTAACCCGTTGTCCAAGCATTGCCCGTAATAAAGACTGGCAAATACTTTGTCCACGTTGACTTGCTGCCAGTAATATAACAGCAATAGCTTCCAACCCAACAAAGATCAACGGACGATAGATATCATTATTTGACTGTGATGCTACAACTACTGCATCTACAATGAACTTACCGATATAAGCCATTGCAGCAGGCAATATACCCCCAGCCAGTGTCAATACTCCAAAAATAATAGTAAGATTTCTGCTCGTCGTCCATACCAAATTTACAGCACGCCCACTATAGCGAAAGACACCCAGAGATTGGCGCAGCAAGTTCCCAATGTTACTATTTCTCATATATCTAATTGTAGTACAAAACTTCAAATAAACCCGGTTTCTACCCAAAATCCTCGTTTTTATTGCAATTTCTCAACCAAGAAACCCGGTTTCTAAATAAGTAAGTCTGCGCCAATTGTTACAAAAAATTTACAAATTTGAGGCACAAAGCGCGAATATTGGCTAATTACTTGTTTAACGATTTCTCGATAATTAGTCATCTTATCCATTGTACTATCTCTGCTGTTTCTAAATTTATCACTATTAATTTCAATGGTAATTCATCAATAATATGTGCTTTTGGTATTTTTAATTTATAATTAATAACGATACTTTTTAAAACAAGGCATAAAAATAGAGGTAGTTAAATTAAGTACCTCTATTTAGAATATATACTAATTTAAAATCTAGCTCATTGAATCTAAATCTAAAGAACTCATTCCCCGTGTTTCAACAAAGGTCATCATGCTGCCAAGCTGTACCCACATTAGTAAACATGTCAACAGCGCAATAGGTAAACCTATAGCTAAAGCGAGAGTTGGAGGAAACCCAAATATTTCTAAACCTGAGACTAAAAACGACACGAGACCAATGGTTACACCCAGAAATGGAAATAATAAAGCTTTTTTCGATAAAGTAGTGCCAGACTTCTCGGCGCCACCGCTTTGCCATTTAGTTACAACTGTTTTTAGAGTTCCAGCGAGTGCTGCACCCGATGTTATAGCCGCAAATAATCCAAATGCAAGTACAAAATATGGCGGGTAGGTTGGATAATAATACACGCAGGACTCCTGTTTTAATTCTGAACGTTAAATAAATTATGCCTTTGTAACAATAGTTTACTGTACAAGGCACCACACCTTACCAAGTACCAAGCTAAAATTCCGAAATTTCATAGGCGCCACTGTATATAAATATATGACAGGGCTGCATAAACACGACAAGCCAAACATATAGACAAGTGAAATCGAAAAAAGTACATCCAGTATCTTAAGATACAAGGAGGCTCATATATGATTAAGCATTTTGCAATAGGAGCTGTTGTACTCCTAGGAAGCGCTACAGTAAGTTTTGCTGGTGAAGTCGCTCAAACCAATACATTGCAGCAAGTACAAAAAGTCAATGTTGGCACCCATGTAAATATTCCCACATCTACAGGCGCCAAGCTAGGTGGTGGAATATCAGATACAACAAGACCAAAACCACCTGGCCCAGGTGGAAGTGATGCATTACAAGCACGACCAGGAATAGATTCAAATATTAATACACGAATACGTCCAAAACCAAAAGGCCCCGGTGGTACTGAAGCATTACCTCAAATTAATTCGATTAATCAGGCACGATAGAACAGGAAATGTAGAGACGTAACATGTTACGTCTCTCTATTCTGTTGGCTTTTAAACCGACCAGCAAATTCTAGATGGTGCGTAAAAGCAGCTTAATTTGCGTTTCATTGATAAATAGTAAAGGCTTTTACGCACCCTACTTTATCTATTGCAAATATTTTGTACTACAACCTTGGAATTATTGATTAAATAATTTTTGACCCATTGACACCCATTATTAATTAACTGATTAACTTCTAAAGTATTTATTTGATTATTATCAAACCGCCAAATTCTTACAGTATTATCTATACTACCTGATACTATTGTTTTATTATCAGGACTAAAATTTATGCTCATAACTCCGGCGCCTAATTCTGGTAATGTAGTCATTAGGTGCCCATCGATATGCCAAAGTTTGATTGTTTTATCTTCAGATGCTGAGGTTATGGTTTTACCATCA
Organism: Calothrix sp. FI2-JRJ7; assembly: GCA_019359675.1. Lineage (GTDB taxonomy): Bacteria > Cyanobacteriota > Cyanobacteriia > Cyanobacteriales > Nostocaceae > Dulcicalothrix. Next base: position 15,526 of record JAHHGX010000010.1, on the reverse strand, counting down.
ACAGAAAAGTCTGCTTTATATACTTCTGCCATATGTCCTCTGAGAGTACGAAGCAATTTCCCATTGGCACGGCGCCATAGTTTTATCGTTTTATCTGCACTCGTTGAAGCTATAATTTTACTATCTGGACTAAAGGTTACGCTATACACCCAGTCTTTATGACCCAAAAGCGTATTTAATAATTTACCATCACTACGGCGCCAAAGTTTTATTGTTTTATCTACACTCGCAGATGCTATATTTTCTGCATCTCTACTAAAGCTTACCCCATATACTTCTGCTGTATGTTCTAATGTAAAAAATAATTTACCTGTACTAACTACCCAGATTTTTACAGTGTTGTCTTTACTTGCAGAGGCAATTAATTTGTTGTCTGGACTAAAAGTTATATGGTTAATTTCTGCATTGTGAGCGTTTATAGTTTGAATTAATTTATCATCTTGCCATATCTTAATGGCACCATCACTACCTGCGGTGGCAAATTTATCTTTACCAACAGCTATACTATATATTTCTTTACTATGTGCAGCAAAACTTTTGAATAATATTCCATTACGGTTCCATACTTTGACGTATCCATCACCACTGGCTGATATTATTTTACTACCGTCAACACTATAAGCAACTGCATAAACTCCGTTACTGTGTCCACTTAATACATCTAATAGTGAAATGTCTCGGCGCCGCCATAGTTTTAGTGTACCATCTAAGCTAGCGGATGCGATATTTTTGCCGTCTGGACTAAAGACTGCATTATAAACACCGTTATTATGTCCTTTGAATTCTTCTAATATACTGCCGTTACGATTCCAAAGTTTAATCGTTCTGTCACGACTTGCTGAAATTATCATTTTGTCATCGGGACTAAAGCGAACACCCCATACTGAAGCTGTATGTCCTGATATGGTTTTGATTAATTTGCCGTCACTAACGCTCCATAGGATAATATTTTTATCGGCACTTCCAGAAGCAAGGCTTTTACCGTCTTTACTATAATTAAGACTGTTTACCCATCCTTGGTGTTCTGATAGCGTTTTCAGCAGGCGCCCATTGTTAATATCCCAGATTTTTATCGTTTTGTCTTCACCACCCGCAGCTATATTTTTACTATCTGGACTAAATGCAATACTTATAATGGGGAAATTATATCCTGTAATGGTTTTGAGCAGGCGCCCATCTTGACGACTCCATATTTTTATCGTTTTATCTGAACTCGCAGATGCAAGAGTTTGTCCATCTGGACTAAAAACCACATTATTAACGTTTTGAGTATGTCCTTCCAAGGTTTTTATCAAACTTCCATCTTCGACATTCCATAATTTAACCGTTTTATCAACGCTACTAGAAGCGAGAATTTTTCCATCAGGCGCCAAGCTGACGCTGTATACTGGTTCGGTATGTCCCGTTAAAGTTCTGAGAAGCTTACCGTTAATATTCCACAGCTTTATCGTTTTATCTAAACTGCCACTTGCGATAATTTGACTATCATTACTAAAAGCAACGCTGATAACTCCGTCTTCGTGTCCCTCGAAACGGTTACGTTCTTGCATTTGCGAAATAGATTGTTCAAGTGTGGCAATTGTCTCTACTCTAAGATAAGGTGGTAATGCGAAAGTGTTTTTTAACTGTTTTCCTGCTTTGATACTGGCAACTAACGCTTCTAACTGTTGATTCAATAATAGATTTGCTTTTGATGATTGATTTAATGCTTGAATTTCGCTTATCCGTGCTTCACGTCTTTGCCAGTAAGCTAAACCACCAAAACTACATGCAGCAATACCTAATATACTGAGGGCAATAACTGCTCTTTGTGCTTGTCGAAGTCTTCTTTTTTCTTGATATTGAAGTCTTTTACGCTCAACTAAACAAGCTTCGATAAATCTTTGAATATCAAACGAAAGTTCATCTGTATACTTAATATAAATATCTTCTGCTTCTGCTAAACGTACACCTTGAAGTAAAAAGTCACTATTTTCGTGATTTTGTAACCATAATTTTGCAGCTTGTTCGATTTGACGATGCGTTCTGATTCTGCTGCGATTCTCTTCTAACCACCATCGTAAAGTTGACCAGTGACGTATTAAGATTTCGTGGATAACTTCAACGCTCGGTTGTAATGACATTATATCTGGTTCGGCGCCGTCCCCTTTACTGGCACCTAATGATTCTTCAACATTTACAACTACTAATTTTGCTGTCGTTAAAGCTTGTAATGTACTCTCTACCAAAGCTTGTGAAAACTTCTTCACTACTAATTCAGATTTTAATACACGTCGTCGCGTATCTTCGGTACCTTCACCTAACTGAGTTAAAGCAAGAAAAATCCATTTAGCGCATTCTTTACTTTCATCATCTAAACCAGCATAAACGCAATTGGCTTTTCTTTCTAGGGCGCCTGCAATTCCACCCAAATGTTGCTGATATGCTGATAAAGTTAATTTACCTTCGCAACGATGATGCCATAACTCTTCTAAAACAAATTCTAATAAAGGTAAATCTCCTGCTGAATGCTGAAGTTCTTGTAATAAAACTTCAACTAAGCTGGGTTCTACTTGTAGTCCAACTTTTTCTGCTGGGTTAATAATAACGCTACGATATTCGTCGTCGTTGAGATGCGGAGGTACAAATACGCTCGATTTCTGGAGTAATGTAGCAACAGTGGGGATTTCTAAGCAAGACCCGATAAAGTCAGCACGCAGTGTAATCACGAGTTTAAACTTATCGCTGGCATATTCCAATGCTCCCAAAACTAATTCTATAAAATGCTGTCTATCTTGATTTGGCGCCAGTGTAAAAAGTTCTTCAAACTGGTCTATAACTAAGACTACCATTGCTTCTCTACTTCGCAACCAGTAAACAAAACCTTCCACACCTTGATAAAGTAGTGCTTCGAGGATATTATTTTCGTTTTCCAACTTTTTGACTAAAGTATCGAGAGGATTGGCACCGGGACGTATACAATAAATAAGCCAGTTACTAGAAGGAAAATGTTTACCTTGTCGTAGTTGTGCAATTAACCCAGCTTGAACGACCGAAGACTTTCCACTACCAGAGGCACCGACAAGAGCAAGAAATGACTGCGACGCGATATGATTAAGTAGCTGCTGCGTTAAAGCTTCACGACCATAAAAGTATTGACTATCGTTTTCACTGAAAGCGTGTAAACCTAAATAAGGACAAATTCCTAAGTCTGTATTTTGAATTAATATATGTTCTTGTACAGGGACAACTTCGATAACACCCTGCACACCAGATAACCATATATATAGTGGAGCAGTGCTAATAACTTGTAACTGTGTCAACCATCCTGCTGCGGTTAACCCGGTGTCTTGGTCAACTGCTTGTAGAGTTTCAATTAAAGAATCAGCAAAATCGTGATTGGGAGAGGCGCCTGCTATAATACATAAACCTTTGTCTGTATCTATCTGTAAATCATCGACCCAATCAGAAATATACGTTTCACTGTGAGGACAATCTAAGATAATAATAAGGTGTAGGCAACAAGAATGACGTAACTCTTGTCGTAACCAGTCACGACTCAAACAAATATTTTCCCCAACCGTTAATACTGCATCCTCTAACTTTCCGCGTAAATATAGTAGTACAGTAGTGTTGAGATTATCTTGTAAACAAGCTTGGATAGAACTGGTTATATTTATAGGCGCCGGAGAGTGTGTAGTATCATGTGCAGATAGATATTCAATATTGAAACTACCTTGAGTTCGTAACAACTTACTCAAAGTCAACGTTGTATTATTCGTCAAACCTTCGATAACCAAAGCAACTCGACGAGAGTTTTCGATAATTGATTTTTTCCCTAAAATAATTTCTCCAACACCTTCGACTATACGCTTTGGTGTTTGCAGGGGATATTCACTATATAGATGTGTGTCTCCCTTACTGCGTCGTTGCTGGTTAATTAAACGTAACTGTTGATTAGTCTTATCTATATATCTTAGAGTTTGATGATAAACGTAGCGATAAAGTCCATCTGCTGTCACAATACCACGATTATCTGCGGCTTCACCTCGTAACCCCCGCATGAGGTAGTATGTAAACACACCATGTCCTAACTCAGGAAATTCCCAAGACTGTTGGTTATTATCGCACGAAAGCATGGCGTAGAAACCATTACTAGCAGAAGCCGCATTTTGTAAAACCTGTAATAATTGAGGTGTTGGGTTTAAAGTACTTCCCCGTAGTGTCATTCCTCCACTATGACAAGCATCTAACCAAACAAGCTGATGACGTGCAGACGAAGTTTCTAAAAGCTGTAATAATTCCTGAAGTGCAAAAGCAGTATTTTCTAAATTATCCTTACGAGTACCGCGTAAACACAAATAAGTTTGTTGTGTAGCGGCATCTATTATACCATGTCCAGAGAAATAAAATAAAATAGTGTCAGATGATTTGGCGCCTTTGCTTATCGTCGTTAAAGACTGTCGGACATTTTCTAAAACAGGTAACTGACCAAAGTCATGGTAAGTAGCAATATAAATATCAGAAAATTGTCGTATGGCAGTTTCTAACGCTTCAGCTAAACCTTGACAGTCGAGTGCAGGGTACCGCAAAGAAGGTAACTCTTCATCAATATATTGATTAACCCCCACTAACAACAGCCATATTTTGGGAGTTGTATTTTGCTTACGCTTAGTACTGGCGCCTACACTGACAGGAGACATATTTAAGTAAATATTTAGTTTTACACCTAATATATCTCAATCACAAAGATATAATCCCCCCAACAAGAACGCGAGTTCGGGGGGATTTAACTATTTAGCTTTAGGTTTATCAAACACGGCAAACATCGGCGCCTTTGGTAAAATAGCAGCAACACCTTCGCGTGAAAACTCTGTTAATACACTAATAGCTGCGCTTAATATCTTGTCAGGTTGTAAATCATCCTTGACTAAATTCCACAAACGTTGTACTTCTTCGGTGTGTAAACGGTCGTCTTCAGTTAACGCTAACACCAACTGGCGCCGTAAAAACTTACCTTCATCCGACATTAAATATCGAATACCAAGTTTTGCTGTGGGTAATACGTCAAAGCTGTTATCGGTACGCGCAATACTAATTAAGTTTTCTAAACGTTCCCATTGGAATTTACCATCTTTAAATAGTATATTCAACAGTCGGCGCCGTAGTTGAGGTGATTCACCCGTTAATAACCGACGTGCGACATATGGATATGCGACCTCGACTATTTTAAAGTTAGGGTTGAGACTCAGAGCAATACCTTCTTGTGTTACTAAGGAACGAATAATTAAAGCAAACTTAGCAGGGACTCGGAAGGGATACTCATACATCAACTCGGAGAACTGGTCGGTAACAGTTTTAAAGTTAAACTCCCCGACGTTTTTACCTATAGCATCTCCCAATACTGTTTCGAGTGCAGGAATAATTGGACGAATGTCAGTATCGGGTGTTAAGAAACCTAAATTAACAAAGTCGATGGCTAAGTCTGTGTACTCTTTATTAGTCAAATGTACCACCGAATCAACCAAGGTCTCTTTTGTGGTTTCATCGAGTTGATCCATCATCCCAAAGTCAATATAAGCCATGCGACCATCGGGAGTTGCAAACAAGTTACCTGGATGAGGGTCTGCATGGAAGAAACCATGTTCGAGTAATTGTTGTAACCCTGCTGTTACACCTATTTGAACTATTGCTTCTGGGTCTAAACCAGCTTCACGAATAGCTTTTGTATCGTTTAATTTGAACCCGTTTATCCATTCTAAAGTTAAAACGCGGTTCGTTGTATGATGCCAGTAAATTTTTGGAACCTTTACAGTGGGTTCATTACGAAAATTACTAGCAAACTTCTCAGCGTTGCGTGCTTCGTTAAGATAGTCAATTTCTTCAAATAACTTGGTGCCAAATTCGTCTACTATCAAAGTTAAATCGTGCCCAAGGTTGAGAGGCAACCACGGAGATAGCCAACTTGCTGCCCACCGCATTAAATATAAGTCAAGCGTTAGTGTGGGACGAAGGTTGGGACGCTGCACTTTTACCGCTACTTCTTCTCCTGTAGAAGCTAGGCGCCCACGGTATACTTGACCTAGAGAAGCTGCTGCAACAGGAGTAGGTGATAACTCACTATAAATTTTAGATATTGACTCACCAAGTTGAGCTTCAATAATACGATAAGCGAGATTACTATCGAATGGTGGTAACTGGTCTTGCAGTTTTATCAATTCTTCGAGAAAATCCTTACGTATCAAGTCAGGACGAGTTGAAAGGGCTTGACCAACCTTGATAAAAGTTGGACCCAAATTTGTCAACATCATCCTTAACTGGGTTGCCCGCTTCAACTTATTTTGTTCAACACGGTCAAACCATTCATCGGACTTTAAACCAAGAATAAACCCAACAAAATTCCATATTATCTTAATTGCCCTTGCCCAAACGTGCCAAGGACGGAACCGATAATAACTAGCTACAGCATCCGGACTGTAGCGAATAAGCTGAGTAGGTTGATACTGACCCACAAAGACCTTTGCCTCTCAAACCAATAAATTTACAATTAACAAAACGTACTAGACAAAACGCACGCTTCTCCCGAAGGATACTCGCTGCTTTTTTTTAAAACAACTTGAATATGTACATTTCCGGGTAATATACAAGACGTAAGTAACAAAAATTAACTACCTACGTATATATATCTTCATCCTTAATTATACTTTATAAAAGTACAACTTATGCAGTATTGACAAACGCTTTAAGTATAATTAAAAATGGCTTCAACTTAGCATCATCAAAAACCCCAAATGTAGTCACTAAGCCATTTCTTAGTTTGGTCGCAGTACTTGTTTGTTTGCTGGAGGTGTGTGCCGTACCTGAAGGTAAGTATTTGTATGTAAAGAAATATTTTTAACTTTTCTTGATATTTTTGGTATCAAAACAACGAGAATGTCAATTAATTTACTGTTAGCATAGATTTTATCTTATGGTCTTATCATCAACGGACATAAATCCACCAATCGAATACATATCAAACTTTTTAACACCAACTCAGGCTTCGGAACTATATAATCATTGCGAAACCTTAGCATGGCGCCAGAACACAATTAAAATTATTGGTAAAACTATGCCCGTACCGCGATTAGAATGTATGTACGGTGATGAAGGATGTGATTATATTTACTCAAAATCAGTATTACTACAGCCAATTCCTTGGACACCAGAACTTAAACAACTGCGATTACATATCGAATCAAGTACGGGTTACTTATTTAATGTAGTACTATGTAACCGTTATCGAGATGGTCGCGACTCGAATGGATGGCACGCAGACAATGAAAAAAGCATGGGTAAATCTCCAGCTATCGCATCAATAACGCTTGGACAAAAACGTAAATTCCAAATGCGACAAGGAAAGAAAGGTAAACCAGTAAATATTTGGTTAGAACATGGAAGTTTATTACTAATGCACCCAGGATGTCAGGAAAGCTGGGTTCATCAGTTGCCGAAAACTACTCAACCTGTAGAAGAACGTATTAACTTGACTTTTCGACCACACGTGAATGGTGGATAGAAAACACGCGCTATGTTATATAAATATTAAAAATTAAGCTGCATATGCTGCCGGGAAAGCTTTTGCGTCTTTTGGTTTAACAAACACTTTTTGTTGCGGTTGTAAATTCAATTTATCATACTGCTCGCGCGATAAGTTAGCGGTGATAATATTTCCATCATCGAATACCAACTCAGCTAGAATTTCCCAACCTAGTGAATTAAACGACTTATCTTAGCTGGTATACCACCTTCTATTCTTGAAGTTTCTATTATAACGTCATGTGGTCGCACAAAAACATTAGGCGCCGTCTAAGTCAACAACCGTAGTATAAGAAAAATATATACTTTAAATACTAAAAACTGATATATAAATCGTACTATTTAGTCGTTTTTTATGGAATGCTAGATACTAAGTGCAGTATTCCGACTGATTTGCAGTAGTTTGTTGAAAAAGTTCATATCTTCGATTAGAGCATAATTATGAAATTAAAGTCATTACAAATACTGAAGAAGCCTAAGTTTTTTGGGCTTCTATCGACTCTCATCGCTTGTCTTGTAATCATTCCATTTATCGCTTTTCCTGCATTCTCTGCTACTCAAAAAGCAAGTATCCAGTTTGTCTCACCAACTTGGGTTGCTCAAAATAGTAAAAACGCGAATTTACGAATTCTGGATGTGCGAAATGTGCCGTTAGACTATATATCTGGACACGTTCCGAACGCAGTAAATATTGCAGACAGTGCTTTTCGAGGGCCACAATCCGGATTACCAGTACAGTATTGGAATAGCCGAAAGCTGGGAGAAATTTTTACTAACTCTGGAGTAAATAACAACAGTCGTGTCTTAGTTTACTCAGATGGTAGAGATATTTTAGGCGCCACAATGGTTGCTTATTTGTTAGAGCGCTCTGGACTACGTGATATTGCAGTATTGGATGGAGGTTACAAAGACTATAAAGCAATACAACCTGTAACGAGAGAATTTCCTAAGTACAAACCAGGTAAATTCGTAGTCCGAGATAATCCTTCTGTTCGGGTAAGTCTTGATGAAGTCAAGAAATCAATTGGTAAACCAGGTGTATCAATGATTGACCCTAGACCAGAGAAACTATTTCGAGGAGAAGAGGATGTATTTATTCGGAATGGACATATTCCAGGCGCCGTAAATATTCCTTGGGTGACATTTACACAACCAGATAATCCTCACAAATTGAAGTCATTAGAAGAAATCAAGCAAATTTTAGCGCAAAAAAGAATTAGCCCATCGAGCGACATTATCGTCACTTGCAGCACTGGCAGAGAAGCTACATTGCAATACGTTGTCTTGAAGCACTTGCTTGGATATCCCAAAGTCAGAATTTACGAAGGTTCTTGGACTGAATATAGCTCATACCCTGATTTACCAATAGCAACAGGCGCCGGACAAGTAAGTTAATAGTGTTGAAATGAAATAAAAGGGAGAATATCTACATGAAGCTAGGAGTTTTAGCGCTCTTATTACTTATCAGCTTTGCTTACAAAGATATAAGACTTACAGACTACGCCAATCAAACTTTAATAAGTTGCACTACTAGCGAACCACCTCCACAGAAAAATAGTGGAGGCAATAAGGACACGTAAATAGTTTGGGAAAGGAATAATCTCCCCTAACCCCCTTAATAAGGGTAAACAGAGCAGTTTTTAGCCCTTTTTAATAATAGGAGCAGAACAGTTTTTAGCCACCTTATTAAGGGGGTTGGGGGATCAAATCAAGTTAATTTTTATAAATACTAATCATGAGCAGCAATCTTAATCGCAATCTTTCATCAAATCCATTAGGAGTATCCCAATACTCGCAAGAACCACCAAAGAGACGCGCGCAAAAGTCAATTGTTTTGCTCGCTCTTTTATTATTTACTTTTGGAACAGTTGCTTTGAGTCGTTATGGTTGGCGCCAAAGTGTATTATTTTTAATTGGTGGGTTATTTGGAATAACTTTATATTATTCGAGTTTTGGTTTTACTTCAGCTTACCGAAAGTTTTTATTTAAACGGGAAGTCAATGGAATGTGCGCTCAGTTATTAATGTTGGCAGTTGCAACAGTTTTATTTGCTCCGGTTCTTGCTTCTGGAACAGCTTTTGGACAAGAAGTTAAAGGGTCTATAGCTCCCGTTGGAATTCAAGGAGCTATTGGTGCTTTACTATTTGGTATTGGAATGCAGATAGCTTCTGGTTGTGGTTGTGGTTCTCTCTATACTGTTGGTAGCGGTAGTCTCTCAATGATTTTTACCGTGATAGCTTTTTGTGTTGGGTCGTTTTGGGCAAGTTTAAATCGTCATGTATGGGCTAATTTACCATCTGTTCCTCCAATTGTACTAGGACAGAGCTTGGGTTGGACAGGCGCCGTCTTTTTACAGTTAGGAATATTTATATTACTTGCTGGTTTACTGTGGGTATGGAGTAGAAACCAAAGAAATAAACCACAAATACCGAATTCACTTTTATATGGCGCCGTTGCTTTAGCTGTTCTAAATTTTCTCACTTTAATAATTTCTGGTCAACCTTGGCGAATAACTTGGGGTTTTGCTTTATGGAGTGCGAAAATAGCTACTATCTTTGGTTGGAACCCATCTAATACTCCATTTTGGACAGGAAAAGTACAGCAAGCAGCATTATCGCAAAGCGTATTTGCCGATATTACCTCAGTTATGAATATTGGCATTATTCTAGGAGCATTTTTAGCAGCAGCCTTTGCAGGTAGATTAATTCTCAAAAATCAAATAAATTTTAATGTCATTGCATCAACATTCTTAGGTGGAATATTGATGGGTTATGGCGCCTTAAATGCTTTTGGTTGTAATGTTAATGCTTTTTTTGGCGGTATTGCTTCTACTAGTTTACACGGTTGGGTTTGGATTGTTTTTGCTTTATTAGGAAGTTTTATTGGTGTTAAGTTACGTTCTGTATTTAATTTGGATAAGTAATTATAGGAAAAAGTATAGAACGGCTGAGGACAGCCATTTCACAAATTTAAATTCATTTTTGGGATGTTTTCACTATATATAAATATATCTAAATTTAAGTCTTGATATATGCCACGATAGCAATATTTCAGTGAATCAAATAAATCGAAATAAATTAAATCTTCTTCTGATAGATTAGTGTTTGTAGTCTCAGTACTATTGGTCATTTTTAGTCTCACACCTGGCTTAAGTATTATAGTACTGTAGTTTATAATAACTATCTAAAAATCTTTAATAATTTATGTTAAAAATTTGTTGTTAGATGAATGTATTTATTAATTTATATATTAATATGTTTTATAAGTATAAATAATGTCATACTCACTGTATGAAGCATCTTATAAATATCAAAACTTTGTAAGATTCTTCGCTACGCTCAGAATGACATTTTATACTTTGATTGGCTTACTAGGATGACATTTTATACTTTGATGGAGTTTTAAATTTGTTACGAGGTGAAAGTTTTAGATTTGTTTGAATGCACTGGCGCCGAGTCCAGGAAGAATATTAGTTGTTTTTTGGAGTTCTTGTTCAAGGTGTAAAAGAGTTGGCGCCATTACTGGTAAAAATGCGACTTCGCGTAGTCTTCGGGCGGTTCCACTGGGTTTTAAGTAAGCATTTACACCTTTGGCTTCTAACTCTAACCAAACTGAGTCTAGTGCTAATCTAGTTAAAGCTACTCGCAGTTCTAATATTTCACGTTTTGATGAGTTAAAGTTTTGCAAAGTACCTAGTTTCCAAATTTGAGCTTCTAATTGAGTTAATGTAAAAGCATTATATCTAAGACGATTAATTAATGCTTCTTCGTTGTCTCCGTCTGTACTTTGTAATGTTTCTTGTAGTGACCGTCGCGTTATTCCTAGTCCTAAAGCACATTGCATTAATATTAATTTAGGACGAATTTGTGATAAGAATAAATCGGCGTTTTCACTAATAATCCATTGACGAGATAAGCATACTTTATTGAGACGCAATGTACTTGTCCATGATGCTTGCAACCCTAATAGTTGTAAATCATCTCCCCTTTGTATTCCTTTAGCTTTGGAGGGAACAGCCACTATCAATTTTTTTCCATCATCAGTTTTTGCTGTCACCACTACATAAAAGTTTTTTGGTTGCAAATTAGACACCCACGGTAAGAAACCTTGTAGAGTTACTGTGTCTCCTTGCAATGATGCATGTATTGGCACCGAGTCCACAAAATCTTCTATGACTGTGGCGCCTGAGCATTCCGCTCGTAAAATTTTGGGCAGTATTTGCAAATGTAACCAACGGTTGGAACTTGATATTAAGTATTCAATAAATGTTCGTTGGCACCAAAATACAAATCCGCTTGTTAAGCATTGCTCTGAAACGGTTGCTATTTCTTCGACTGCGCTTAGTAATGTTCCACCTGAACCACCAAGATTCTCTGCTACACCGTGCGCTAACCGTCCTGAAGAAGAAAGCAGTGAGAGTGATGAAGCAACACTGCACCCAGATACACCTTCATTCAGCCATCCTGCTTGTTCTGCCAAAGACAATTCGATAGTTCTGTGCTGACTAACCATTGACGATTCTCCTTGAATGTAAGTTTGATGACATGACGAAGATAATGGGCGCCCTGACTATACACAATGCCCATCACTTCATTAAAGTACAGTTAATCGATAGACTTTAAGTATTTTTATGATATTCACTTTGTCACGAGTTTCTCTAAAACGCAAGTAGATAAAATCAACAAATATTCAGGGCTAGATGGCGCCAGTCTTGCTTATTCGTGAGTTTGCGCCATTTCAACACAAATTGAAAACAAATTCATTAATAAAACTTTACAAAAAGAGGTGGTTGTGTTTGCACACTTCATGTGGCATACTAGCTTTTATAAAAATACGGTAACTCGATAGAGATATTGTATTTATAAGTTAGTGACTAGAGATTCATAATAGGGAGATTGAAACAATGGTACTAGATGCATTCACCAAGGTTGTTGCTCAAGCAGACACACGTGGGGAGTATCTGAATAATTCGCAGTTGGATGCTTTACTCAACCTTGTCAGAGAAGGAAATAAGCGTGTAGATATTGTGAATCGTATTTCGAGCAATGCTTCAGCAATTGTTTCGAATGCTGCACGCTCATTGTTTGAAGAGCAACCCCAACTGATTGCTCCTGGTGGTAATGCATATACTAATCGTCGTGCAGCAGCTTGCTTACGAGATTTAGAAATTATTTTGTGCTATGTGACTTATGCCATATTTGCAGGTGATACGAGCGTGTTAGATGACCGTGCTTTAAACGGTTTGCGAGAAACTTATTTGGCACTTGGAACTCCAGGAGCTTCAGTAGCAGTTGGAATTCAAAAGCTCAAAGAAGCTTCACTTGCAATTGCAGGTGACCCAAATGGAATTACTCGTGGAGATTGCAGCGCTTTACTTGCTGAAGTGGCTAGTTACTTTGACCGTGCAGCATCAGCAGTTGCATAAATTAATTAGAAACTTAAACCTTCTTTTCTTTGTACACAAACTTTGCAGGGAGATTACAAATCATGTCCAAAACACCTTTAACAGAAGCAATTGCAACAGCAGATTCACAAGGTCGCTTTTTGAGCAGCACAGAATTCCAAGTTGCTTTTGGACGATTTAGACAAGCAGCAGCATCACTCGAAGCAGTGAAAACTTTGTCTGGTAAAGCGCAAAGTCTTGCTGAAGCAGCAGCAAACGCTGTGTACCAGAAATATCCTTATACGACTCAATTACAAGGTCCCAACTATGCATCAGATGCGCGTGGTAAGCAAAAATGCGTGCGTGACATTGGTTACTACTTGCGAATCATTACATATGCATTAGTTGCAGGTGGTACAGGGCCAATTGATGATTATTTGATTGCTGGTTTAGCTGAAATCAACAAATCTTTTGAATTGTCACCTAGCTGGTATGTCGAAGCTCTGAAATACATTAAAGCAAATCATGGTCTGAGTGGCGACCCTGCTGTAGAAGCAAATTCTTACATTGATTATGTAATTAATTCCTTGAGCTAGTTTTTTTTCGGTCTTCCAAAAGCTTCCCTTATTACAACAAAGTTCTCCTATTTCTGCTTTACTGGTAGTAGATAGTTCTAAGCGTTACTATCTATTACCTGTTTTTTTGTATAGATATTTACCACAGAAGCGTAGAGACGCGAGGAACCGGAGCGTCTGTACACAGAGGCAAGAGTAGGGAAAAAGTTGATTTCTGATTCCAATGCGTGCGTGGGAACGTTTATCCTAGGAAAAAGATGATAAAACTTTTATTCCTTGGAATTTATAAGCAAAATGGCTAGCGGAAATTTATCAAGTTCACAGTCCGATGCACACAGTCTACCAAAGGTCGATACTTTAACGATGTTTCGACTGGGCTTTTTTCAAATGGCTTTGGGGATAATGTCGGTTTTGACGTTAGGTGTGCTTAACCGTATCATGATTGATGAGTTGAAGGTTCCAGCGTTTATAACTGCACTGGCTATTGCAATGCATCAATTTGTTGCTCCGGTTCGCATATGGTTTGGACAGATTTCTGACTCAAAGCCATTTTTAGGATATCATCGCACGGGTTATATATGGTTAGGCGCCGCTTTATTTGCTTCTTCAGCTTTTTTAGCAGTACAAGTTGTTTGGCAAGTTGGTAATAGTTTACAACCAGGAGGCGCCTGGACAAGTCAAACTACAATGTGGGTAGCACTCTTAGGGTTAGTATTTGCCATATATGGAGTTGCATTAAGTGCTAGTTCTACACCCTTCACTGCACTATTAGTAGATATCTCCGACGAAGACAACCGCTCCAAAATAGTTGGTATTGTTTGGTCAATGTTGATGGTGGGCATTATTATCGGCGCCATAACTAGCAGTGGCTTACTTAGACAAATTCAACTAAACGCACCAATTGAAGTTATTCAAACCCAAGTCAACCGTTTATTTACCATAATACCTCTTGTTGCATTTTTGCTGTGCCTTATTGGGACAGTTGGTGTTGAGAAAAAATACTCGCGTATGAGTACACGTTCTACACCTACTGTTAGAGAAGATAAAATTACCATAGGTCATGCATTGACTATATTAACAGCCAGTCGCCAAACAGGAATATTTTTTACCTTCTTACTGGTAATGACCATCAGCTTATTTATGCAAGATGCAGTGATGGAACCCTACGGTGGTGAAGTATTTAAAATGACCATTGCCGAGACAACTAAGTTAAATGCATTTTTTGGAACCGGCACACTGCTTGGCTTAGCGCTGACAGGTATTTTAATTGCACCACGTATTGGTAAAAAAACTACTACGAAACTTGGATGTATTGGCGTTGCTATTTGCTTCATACTATTAATCTTTGCTGGAGTAACTGCTAACCCAAAAGTCCTGCAATTGTGTTTAGTATTATTTGGGTTTGCTTCAGGTGTCACCACAACAGGCGCCCTTAGTTTAATGTTAGACTTAACCGCCGCCGAAGCCGCAGGAACATTTGTAGGCGCCTGGGGTTTAGCACAAGCAATGTCACGGGCACTAGCAACAGTATCAGGAGGGGCAGTATTGAACTTTGGCAAATACTTATTTAGTACACCCCTAATGTCATATAGCTTAGTCTTTACAGTCCAAGCAATTGGTATGATAGTAGCGCTATCATTTTTAGCGCGCGTCAACGTCAGTGAATTTCAACGCGACGCAAAAGACACAATGTCCTCAATCTTAGAACAAGAATTGTAGGGTGCGTGACGCCATTACAATTGTGAAACAAAACGATTAATCTAGTAGCGTCACGCACCTTACTTAACGTATTAATGGTGCATGAAAGCACTTTAATATACGTGACGCCATTACAATTGTGAAACAAAACGATTAATCTAGTAGCGTCACGCACCTTACTTAACGTATTATATCATGTCCGGTGGCACACCCATAGTAAAATAAGTTGAGTACATCTTTTTTACAAGCATCTACATTATCAATGCCAAAACGTATTAGTATAGAGTCACACCTATCATTAACCGAGTTAGAG
>JAHHGX010000009.1 GCA_019359675.1 Calothrix sp. FI2-JRJ7 | reverse complement strand
AAAAATTATCTATTTATGGAAATTCAATACTCAATCTAACTCAAGCGGGACATCTCCCCTAATAATCAAAACTAAAGACTAAATTTATCTTTGAGTTTCGCACCGGGAACTAGTCTAAACTCCAGTAGTTAAGGTGAATGAGGAGCAAGCTTGGGAGCTTTCAGCGATGGCAGTAGAATATTTAAAATCCTTGGGGTGTTATTCTATGCCTTACGAGGGAAGACAATTGCGAAATTTTGTTTCTATAGATGAAATTATCAAATGCCCGAAGGACCTGAGATTAAATTAGCAGCAGCCAAAATTGCCAAAGCTATTTGTAACGTACCCATAACTGATATATTCTTTGCTTTTGACGCACTGAAAGAATTTGAAAAAATTCTGGCAAGTCAGCAAGTAGTGTCCGTCGAACCCAGAGGCAAAGCATTATTAATTCGATTTAGTAATGACCTAAGTATATATAGTCACAACCAACTTTATGGGCTTTGGTATATACGTGACGCAAATACTTATCCTAAAACAAATAGACAACTACGGTTGGCAATTCACACGCATCAAAAATCAGCTTTATTATACAGCGCATCAGATATATCTGTTCTCAATGATGCTGAAATCGCTGTACATCCATTTTTAAAAAGTCTTGGGCCTGATGTATTGGATGAAGCTACAACTATAGAACAAGTTGAAGAACGGTTGCTTGACAAACAATTTTATAGGAGAGGGTTGGCGCCGTTATTACTCAATCAGCAATTTATTTGTGGAATAGGTAATTATCTTCGTAGTGAGATTTTGTTTGTAGCACGTATAAATCCTTCATTTCGTCCTATGGACTGTACTAGTAGGCAAATTCAGAAACTCGCAGAAGCAGTAGTTGTAATTCCTCGTAAGTCTTATATTACTAAGGGAATAACAAATGATATCGCCATTGCGACGAAGCTTAAAGCTGCTGGTAAACCACGCAAAGCTTATCGTCACTGGGTTTTTAATCGAGATAATCAACCTTGTCACGTCTGTGGTACGACTATTATTAAAAGTGTAATGGGCGCCAGACGAATTTATTATTGTCCTCAATGTCAAAGTTAATTGTCATTAGTCGCGCATTATTGTCATTAGTCGCGCATTATTGTCATTCTGAGCGTAGCGAAGAATCTGAAGAATCTAATGTTCTAACTATATCTTGGGATGCTTCACTACGTTCAGCATCACATGTAAGGACATCCGTTACATCCGTTACATTCGTTGCCAACTATCCGTTTACTGTTATAAACGCGCGTTCGAGTGCTTCGAGTGCTAAATTAATTTCAGCTTCGGTGACAATTAATGGTGGTACAAAACGAATTACTTTTGGTCCTGCGGGAACTAATAATAATCCTTCTTTGATAGCAGCATTAACAACATCACTTGAAGTTAATTCTACATTGTCGTGTAATTCCATACCATTAATTAAACCCCAGCCTCGGACATCACTGATAAGCTGTGGGTATTTAGCAGCTAATCGCTTCAATCCTGCGCGTAATTGTTCTCCTCTCGCTTCAACGTTTGCAAGTATATTTTCTTTCTCTATGGTCTCGCATACGGCTAACGCCACTCCACAAGCAAAAGGATTTCCCCCAAATGTCGAAGCGTGTTCTCCCGGTTGGAATATATCACAGAATTTTTTGGCTAACATGGCGCCTATTGGAATACCACCGCCCAAACCTTTAGCACTGGTCAAAATATCTGGCTCTACTCCAAGCTGTTCATAACCCCACAGTTTACCACTACGTCCCATGCCAACTTGCACTTCGTCAAATATTAATAGTACCCCTGTCTCATTACAAATTTGGCGGAGTTTACGGAAGTAGGAAACATCACCCGGTCGAACTCCTCCTTCTCCTTGTAATGGTTCGATTAATACTGCCGCAACTCCGTAGTCTCCTTCGTCGAGTTCACCTATTGCCGCTTCGACTGCTGCAAAGTCGTTATATGGCACGTAACTGAAACCTGGTACTAGGGGATCAAAATTCTTTTGATATTTTGGTTGTGCTGTAGCTGTAATTGTCGCCAAAGTCCGACCGTGAAAACTTGAATGTGCTGTTAGAATGATTGGACGTTCTATTTTTAATACTGTATGCGCGTATTTACGTGTTAATTTAATTGCGGCTTCGTTTGCTTCGGCGCCGGAATTACAAAAGAAAACTCGGTCGAGACAAGAATGTTTAACTAGCCATGTGGCTAATTCTCCCTGTTCAGGAATGTAGTACAAATTTGAAACATGGTGTAGTTTCTGAATTTGACGTGTAACAGCTTCAACCATTACTGGGTTAGCGTGTCCAAGTGTACAAGTAGCGATTCCTGCGACAAAATCTAAGTATTCGCGTCCTTCTGTATCCCAAACACGGCAACCAGCACCTCGTTCTAAAGCTATTGCATATCGTCCATAAGTGGACATTACAGCTTTATCAAAGCCATTATTATCAAAACTATGTGATGTGGATGATGTTGGTTCTAATGTTGCTAGCTCAATACTCATTAGTCTTGCCTCCCTAAAAATATCCAAATTCTATAGCAGTTTTTACCAATACTAAATCTTAGTTCAAATACTTAAATATCTCAAATGCGAGTGGCGGTGTGAAAAAAAGAACTGTATACTCAACGCTTGAACTAAAATATCAGCGCATCCAAAAAGAACTGATGGCAGGGACACTAGCACTGGTAGGTGTTTTCCTCATTGGTACTGCTTGGTACTCGCTGGTAGAACGTTGGTCTTGGCAAGATGCAGCGTATATGACTGTTATTACACTAGCCACTGTTGGCTATGGTGAAACACATCCTCTAGGAAATAGAGGTAGATTATTTACGATTGCGTTAATCTTAATGGGTGTAATTACCATTGGGTATATAGTCAATCGATTTACGGAAGCTGTAATCGAAGGCTATTTCCAAGAAAATCTTCGTCTCAGACAACGGCGCCTATTCATGAATTCGTTATCAGGTCATTATATTATTTGTGGTTTTAGTCGAACAGGTCGTCAAATTGCCAAAGAATTCCAGGCAGAGGGCGTATTGTTTGTAATTATCGAGAAAGACGTTGATTCAATGCAGCAGGCTCAACAAGAAGGATATACTTTTTATCAAGGAGATGCCACCCTCGATGAAACTCTACTGCGAGTTGGAATTGAAAGAGCAATTTGTATTGTTGCCGCTCTTCCATCTGATGCCGAAAATCTTTATACTGTACTTTCTGCTAAAACTTTAAATCCTAGTATTCGTGCCATTGCACGCGCTAGTACCGAAGAAGCAGTACAAAAATTGCAGCGTGGCGGCGCCGATGTGGTAATTTCCCCTTATATTACAGGTGGAAAGCGTATGGCAGCAGCAGCACTGCGACCCCAAGTTATGGACTTTGTGGAAGGTGTCCTGACTGGTGCAGACCGTCAAGTTTATATGGAACAACTTGTCCTCGACCCCGCAGTTTGTCCCGTTGTTGGGTTAACATTGCAGAAAGCTTGCTTACGCGCTCAAACTGGTGCATTAGTATTAGCTATTCAACGTGCGGACGGTTCTGTAATTGGTGGTCCAACGGGAGATACGCTATTACTGCCAGGGGATTTACTCATCTGCATGGGAACAGCAGAGCAACTGCGAAGTCTCAACCAAATTCTCGAACCCATAAATACCAAGTCTCGGCGCCGTTCCCAAAGAAAGTGAAGATAATATAATATACGGATAATTGCGTAAATGATATGTAAATTTTTTGCCAAGATTCCCCTCGCTTGGCAACTGTTAGTTAAAGAAAAAACACGTTTGGCTGTAGCTGTTGCGGGTATAACATTTGCAAATATACTGATGTTTGCTCAAATGGGATTTGAGGGAGCATTGTTTGAAAGCGCAATTGCTCCTCATAAAAGTTTCGATACCGATTTAGTATTGGTGAGTCGTAATTTTGAAACCATTTACTCAATCAAAGATTTTCCTACTGAACGATTGTACCAAGCGCGTGGATTTGCGGGAGTTCTTGAAGTGAATCCTGTGTATATAGGTTTAGGTAGATGGAGTAACCCCGAAACTCAAGGACTGCAAACAATTTTGATTATGGGTACTGACCCAGCAAATAAAATTTTCACCAATTCCCAACTCAATCGTGATTTGAGCGAGTTGCAAATTCAGAACCAAGTATTATTTGATAAAACTGCTTTACCCACAAACAGCTATATTGCTTCGTTATTTGAAAATCAAACCATACCAGAGACAGAGGTAAATAAAATCAAAGTGCGTATTGGTGGTTATTTTTTTCTGGGTAAATCATTTGCCACTTATGGAAATATTATTACTAGTGATTCTACTTTTTTAAGACTTTTTGCAACTCATGAACCTAACCAAATTGGTACAGGCTTGATTAAGCTGAAAACAGGCGCCGACATTAAACAGGTTAAAAACAATTTAAAATTAGGTTTACCCGACGATGTTTTGATATTAACACACGACGAATATATAGATATGGAGAGAAACTACTGGGGAAAAACAACTCCCATTGGTTTTATGTTTGGAGTTGGTGTTATGGTATCGTTTATAGTCGGTTGCGTTATCGTCTATCAAATTCTGTACTCAGATATTTCAGCGCATTTAGCCGAGTACGCAATGCTCAAAGCAATAGGTTATACAAACAATTACTTACTCTCAGTTCTTGGACAAGAAGCTCTACTACTAGCAGTTTTAGGATATATACCAGGCGTAATAACTGCGTTAGCATTTTATAAACTTGCAGCAAATACGACAAAGCTGCCCGTATTTATGACGATAGAACGAGGCACCAGTGTTTTTGTGTTAACGGTAATAATGTGCTTTGTGTCTGGTATTATTGCCATGCAAAAGCTACGCACCGCAGACCCAGCAGACTTAATGTAACTTAATATAAAACTAACGAGTTATTATGCAAGCATTAAACAGGAGTTAACTATTCACGATTGGTTGTTGAACGTCAACTTCTTGCCAACCATGCATAGAAGCAACGCTTTTCAACATCCACTCAATTCTTACAGGAGGCGCCTCACTAATTAGAATACCGGGATAAACAGCAGTACCCCAAGTAGGATGAAGCACAACACGACATTTATTTTTAATAATTGGATAACCCAGTAAAGCTTTGACAACGGCAGTATCATCATGGGGAAACTCACCGGGACGTGACAGAATTGGATAACCAGTGCGAGGGTCAACTAAATCAGAAAAATACCCTCCATCACGTAAATTGAAAGCAACATCAAACCCATAGCGAATAAATTGTTCACGCAAAACTTGCTTTTCAGCTTCAACAACATCATTGTCCTCAAGCATTTCGTAACGTGCTTTTGCGAGAACAACTGCAACCCACATTGACTTATCCTTCCAGTCTGGAAATATCCGCTCGCGGTTGGTACAGATATATTGACTAGGAGAATGAATTGAAATTTGAATAGCTTGTCCCAGTTTGCCAACCAAATGAATGGGGTAGCTTTCATCCGAAGTCCGAACTCTGAAATAATCCACCTATTTAATACTGTTTTTTACAAGAGAGTACAAACTTGTCCTTGATAAAAATAATAACTCTTAATTTTTAAGAAAAAACACGATTTTTTTGCAAAATCATACTTTATATGCTGAATTTTAAAATTTTTATATTATTTTTAACATCAATTTTATCTTTTCTTAATATTTTGGTACCATCTCCTACCAAAAAATCGAATATCCGAACTTTATGTCATGCGCTCACGTAGTGTAATCCATTCGTATTTCCCGCAAAGTAGCATCTATAAAATCTAAAGTGTAGCGAAGCGCTAGGTAGATTTACCAGAAATTAGTACAAAGTTTATATTTGCCTTAAGTAAGACCCTGCACACTTGCCTATCTCGTCAGTAATAATCGAAATATCAAAAATCAAGTTTTAAACTCATACAGCAAAAGGTATTTTTATACCTCGCTTGAATCTTGAAAAAGATTCTGGCAGATTGTGCAATGTTTGCAGGTAGCAATTTTGCGCTTAACAAACGTTTTTAATTAAATCATCAGGACAAATTGGTTTAAAAATGCATCAACATAATCCATGTAGCAAAACTAACAAAGTAATCGGCGCCTTTCTTGTGGTAAAGCTAATAGTGACAGGTTACTTTAGCTGTCAATTCGTTGGTTCTTGGATAAACTACTACCAGCAGACTGCCAATACGTACCCAACATCGCTTCCTTGGGTAAGCACAAAAACAGACTGCGAACATCGAGGTAAAGAATGGCGTAACAAAAAATGTTGGGACTCAGAACACAGTATGCTGTTCTAGAAACATAAATGTAGAGACGTTACATGTAACGTCTCTACAAACACATCAACAATAAATTAATTAAGCGTTAGTGCATTTACAGGTACTTCATCCCAAGAAGTAACCTTACGTAGTCTTGCCTCCCAACCCCACGCTTTTTGGACTTCGGTCAAATTTTCCCGAAAAGACTCATGACAGTCCTTAGCATGGGACTCGCTACTTGTAGCAATACACGCATGAATCATACCAGACGCATCAACTTGTTCGTTTACCCAAATAGTCATATAATTCCCCCAAGCACTTGAGTTATCACTCATATTACGCGATTTTCTACTTCTATTAAAACCTATTTACAAAGTTCTTATTTTTTCGCAACGAGTCGTAAAATATTTAAAACCACAAAGGACACAAACAAGCAACTACCATGCTGGGGTTTACTCTGAGTCACGCAAGTGGCTTGACATAAAGGGAAGACAAGTGAGATTATTCTCTCAAACGGCGCCTACGTCTTCTTCTTGGCTGACTTTCATGATATTTTTGAATTTCTTGAGCATTGACTAGTAATAACTTTGCAATCTCTACCTTTATATCTGTTAATTTCTCTAAAGAATCTTGTTGATTAATTCCATCTAATATTTGCATCGCTGTGCCAATATAGTTCGTGATGGTCAACGTCTCAATATGTCTGTTAGCTTGTATAATGCTTGACCTATATATAAATAAAGAGATAAGGCTGATGATTTGAGTTAACGTACCTGTTATAGAGCCAACTAGTATCAAGGTTAAACTTGGTTTTTGATATACTAGTACAATTGTAAATGCTACTAACCCAAAGCCGCATAACATTGTGATAACACTTAATCGAAATATCCAATCTATTTGTTGAAGGTTTCGATTAAAGTATGCTGAAAGTGTTGCTGTTGATATATCCCACGCTGGTTTTACTTTGTCTTGACTTTGAGATGTTAACTTTGCAGCAGCTTGATAATTACTTTCTGTAATATATGTTAGCTGGTTTGGTAGGTTATCTAAGATTGTCCAAATTATTAAGCTTAATATTGTTCCAAGTGCCAGGACTATGCTAGCTCCAAAAAAGCTAAATTTATCAAGTATATAGTTGTATCTTAGTAAGAAAGCTAATACTACTCCTACTATTAGCAAGAATAAGAAGAAAATTATATATATAGATATTCTACCCGATTTACTTGACGAAATATAGTATCCGTTCAGGGGGGCGCCGGATATTGAAGCAGTCGGGTTGAGTTCAATGCTTCTTAAAAATCTTCTCGGTAATGCTATATAGTCTTTATTTATACCTTGCCTAATTAAGTCTTTTGTTATTTTCTTATTGGTTTTATCAACTCTAATTTCGACTCCTTTACCTCTCAAAACTACAAGAATAATTATTTGGTTAATTTCTCGTCCTCTTTTCCAACCAGTTTTTACGAGTGAATATTGGTTGTTAGAGTCATCAAATTTTGTTTCTACATCTATTGTTTTGCCTTTTGGTATTGAACTGGCATGGTGGAGAATAACGTTTTTGACGATTTCTCTATGTTCTACTATGATATCGGTACTATCGGAAACATTCATATAGTTCAATTTACTGAGTTATGAAGAATGTGTTATGGTAATCAGGCGCCTTCTTGTAATATTGATTGGTAAATTACTGACTCGCGCATAATATTTTTCCTTGCCTGATGTTGGAGATGGTGCGTGAAAGCTACAAGATTTTGCGTCCTAATGATGATTTTTAAAAGCTTTCACGCACCCTACGTATCTACTCTTGCTGATTTTCTTCTTGTTCTGCTTGTATTTGCTGGATTTGCTCTACTGTTAAACCACTTACTTTTGTAATTAATTCCAGTGAAGCTTGCTCTTTTAGAAGGTTAATGACTATTTGCCGTGTTTTTTCCTCGGCGCCTTCTTGTAAAATTGATTGGTAAATTACTGACTTGCGCATATTGTCTCTCCTTAGCAAACGTTAAATAAGTGCTTCGTCTAGTACCAACCCGGCAAGAATAGCCGTAGATGCGATGATGTTGTTTTGTGTTCTTGGGTTGGTAATGTTTTCTATTTGGGCTGCTACAGACTGCAATATGCTGTCTTTAGTACTAGTATCGCTCAAAACTGCGAATGGTAACAAGCCTGGATTGGTCATGAATTTGCTTGTAGGTTGTTCCCACAGGCGGATGACTTGAAATCGATGAGTTGTGTTTTTTAGTTTAAATGTATTTGTTTTAACTAGTTTTAAATCTTTTTTGCCTGTAACTTTTTTCAGATATACCACTACTTGTAACATATCTTTATACGGAAAGCGTCGGTAACCTCGCAAGCGGTAGTCTGTCATGCGAAACGGAATTTCTTCATCGGTCAGGGTTTGAAACTCGATATGAAGTATTAGCTCTTCGGATTGCAGTAATATAAGGGAGTCTGTGCGAATTGGTTCGACTGAAAGTTCTTGGGGACTTAATGTCGTCAGTGTTACGGGTTTGCCTAGTAACCATGTGGCAAAATCATCTGGAAAGTTTTCTGCCAAAAATTTACATGTGTTATCAAACATGAAATGCACGCTTGTACTGGTTAAGTTGTATCTTAACAGCGTGTTTTTTTATTTGTCATGGTATAAAAATCTTTCTTAATGATTTATTTATGTTTTGTAGATAAATATAATCATTATTGATTGGTTTGTTCTAGGCGCCTAAATAAATACAGCCATATTGGGAGTGAGCTGTTAATAGCTATTAATCTAACTAAATGTCCTGCTGTGACTATATCTACGTTGTGGTCTATTGCTAATGCTACTAATATCACTTCGGCTGCTCCTCCTGGCGCCGTTACTAATAAGCATGTTAACCAGTCCCAGTTTGTTAAAGACATTGCGATTAATGATGCTACGGCGCCTGATATTAATGTCATGGCTGTGGTGATTATCATATATAAGAGCGCGCGTTTTCCAAAGGTTGGCTTTTCTCCCCAGTATTCTCCTATTGTAATTCCTAGTAATATTTGTCCGATGATTCCTATTATCGCCGGTGGAATAAGATTTGTTTCTTGAATTGGTAATAGGTTAATAATTGGATTGAAGATTATACCGACTAGTAAAGCTGAAAAAAAGTGCGCTGCTGGTAGTTTTATACGAAGTGCTAAGTTTGAAAATAGTGCTGCTAGTAGTAATGCTAAACAAAGTAAGGCTATATATGTGGGTTCTAGCTTGAATGCTAGTTGGTTATTTAATAATGTTGGTGGTAAATATGTGTTGACTGATGTTCTTGCTATTAATGGTATAAGAATAACTACGGATGTAACGCGAAATACTTGCGAAAGTGCTACTAGTGTGACGTTACGGTTGTAGTCTGCTGCTATTGCTGCCATTACTCCTACTCCACCCGGTACTGTTGCTAGCATTGCTGTAAATAGATTTATTTTTGCTAGCCGCGAGTATATGTAACCTGTACAGGCGCCGCTCAAGAGTAAGAATAAGGTGAGAATTATATAAATGGGTATACTTGTTGCTATGTTGGTAAAGTCCGCACGTGCGTTCGAGAAACCTATTGTCAGACCAACTAGCAGCATTCCTATTTGTCGAATTTTTCGGTTTGGTTTAATAAGGATAGTGTCACCGAAGAAGTATCTATATATAGGTGGATAGCTTCGACATACTATCACTCCGGCGCCTATCCCTGAGAGTATCCATGTTATTCCACCTAGGTTTAGTGATACTCCTATGTAACCTAACGGTGCGGCTAGTAACATTTCTAAGCATAGTTTTGTAATTGTTGGCTCATGTTTAGGCGCCTGTGTTTGGTTTACGGTGAATGTTTGATTGATTAACACGTTGATTAAAAAGGTTGTTTTATAAGGGTTTTGAGTAGGGGTCGGTGGGGTAATTACTGTAGATAATTACTTGTAAACCTCCTTTAAGTTCTTTGTCTTGTTTGTTAACTTGTAGTTATTATTTCTTTACATTTTCAGATTAACCCGGACGGTAGACTTACACACCTACTTGTCGTTAGATTTATTACCCTAACTGGTAAGGTGCGTGACTCCGTTCCTGGTAAGGTGCGTGACGCTACTAGTTTATTAGTTTTACTTCGTGATTGTTATGGCGTCACGCACCCTACTCATAACTCATAACTCCTAACTCATAACTCTCATGCATATTCTTTGGTTTCGTCGTGATTTACGTTTGACTGATAATGAATGCGTTTCGTTGGCTTGTGCTTGGGATGCTTCTGTGTTGCCTTGTTTTGTTATTGACCCCTGGTTTTATGAGCGGTGGGCTGATATTGGTAATGCGCGCGTTAGGTTTTTGTTTGAGTCTTTGGAAAATCTTGATGCGAATTTACGGATGTTGGGTAGTCAACTTTATTTGTTTGAAGGTGATGCTACGACTGTTATCAAGGATTTGACTCATGAGTTGCTCGAAAAAAATCTTGGTCAACCTAAGTTGTTTTTTAACCGTGATGTTCAGGTTGAGTATGGTATTAAGCGCGATAATCATATTATTGATTTTTATAAGTCGCTCAATCTTGATTATCATGTTGGTTTAGCCAATTTCCTTCAAGCTGATGATAATCACCGTGATGAGTGGTTTAATGAGTATTATAGTTACCAGCGTCATCCTATTTATCCACAGCCAAAACATATTAATACCCCTCAGTTATCTTTTAATATTCCGCAGCTTACTTTTAGACAATTGAAGAAGAAGTACCGCGCGTTTTGGCAAACTGGTAAGCTTTATTTTCCAGGGGGAGAAACTAAGGCTTTTGAAAAACTCGATTCTTTTCTGACATCTCGCTTTCATGGTTATCACTGGAAGTTATCGCGTCCTTGGCTAGCTCAAAAAGGCGCCACTTCGCATCTTTCACCGCATCTAACTTTTGGTACAATGTCTGTACGCCAAGTATATCAAAGCACTAAGCGACGTGCGGAAGAGTTAGCGCAAGACCCAAAAGCAGGTTTTTCACTCAAAGCATTTCGTGACCGTTTGCGTTGGCATGATAGTTTTAGCCAAAGATTATATTTTCATCCAGAAATTGCACATACAAATCGTTTTCGAGAGTTTGATGAGTTGTATACACACGACGAATTAACACCTGAGAAACAAGAATTATTTCGTGCTTGGCAATTGGGTGAAACCGGATTCCCGATGGTTGACGCGAGTATGCGACAATTAAGGACAATGGGATGGATGAATTTTAGGATGCGCGCGATGTGTGCCACATTCCTAACTATTAATTGTGGTATATCCTGGCATCACGGCGCCAAGCATTATATGAATTATTTAGTAGATGGTGACTTAGCTATTGATAACTGGCAATGGCAAATGCAAGCTGGTGTCACCAACCCTCTTAGTGATACGTTCCGTATTTATAACCCAACTAAAAATATTGAAGAACGTGACTCAGACCTGCGTTTTATTTCGTATTGGATACCCGAACTAAAAGGATATAGTGTACCCGAAATTATTCAAGGTGCATATCTGGGACGCAGCACTTATCCACAACCAATGCTAGATTGGTCAGAAACACGTAAAATTAATGGTAAAATTGTCTCAGACCTACGTAAACAAGTCAAACAACGAATTATCGATGAAGGTGGAGATGAATTAGAAGGCGCCTTGGCTACCAAAAAAGCTGTAGATACCTATTGGCAATCTAAAGATAAACAATATCAAGAATATACCCAAAAATTAATCATCCCGTAGGATAGCTAACCGAAAAATTTCGAGCTTACAAAAATTCTTGGTAACAACTATGGTTCATTTTGTAACCATAAGCACATTTTATCTATTAAATGTTTAATTAGTGCATCTGTTTTGGTGAAAATATTAAAAAAGTGTTAAGATAGACGCTTAAGACTCGATTATCTAAGTTCACAACTACCTAGCACAGTTAAAAATGAGTAAATTAACTTTATTGGCAGTTGATGATAACGCCGATAGTTTAGAATTACTAAAAATGATTCTCGATAGCTCAGTTAACTTCAATGTGTTAACGGCAACATCAGCTAGTGAGGCTTGGCAAATTGTCACACAAGTTCAGCCAGATATATTAATTACTGATATAGTCATGCCTGTGGAGGATGGTTTTTCGCTAATTAAGAAAATTAGAACGCACGTCAACGAAAAAATTAGTAATATATCTGCTATTGGTGTAACTGCCTTAGCTGAAACTGAGTTAGCCAAGTATGAAACAAATAATGGTTTTAATAAATTGATTTTTAAACCATTTGATTTTGATAATTTGATTGAAAATATTCATGCAATGATGGCACCATACTCTTAGAAGTCTCTAGGAGAAGTTTAGTAACATGTCAGAACTTATTGATAAACAAAATAAAACTCTATGTAATGATTGTATTTTTCATGTTTCAAGGATAGGCGCCATCGAGTGTACAGATCAGTTACGAGTTTGAAATTAATTGTTATAATGTGACTTTCTGTAGTTCTTTTCAACCAATGCATGAGGTAGAAAGTCCGTGCGTTGCTTATGGTCAAGATGTGGAGACATTTTAGATGCAGCGAGTACTCGAACCAGAAGTCATGGATACCTTACAAGAGGCTATCGAATATGATGCAATGGATTTTACTAATGTTAACACCGCATTTGCAGAACACGCAATTAGCTTAGGCGCCTCTGGTTTAGTCTTAGATGCGGGTACAGGGACAGCACGTATACCTATATTAATATGTCAACTAATACGTCAACGGCGCCCAAATTTACAAATTATTGGTATAGACCTTGCGGAGAATATGCTGAAAATAGGCGCCAAAAATATAGAAACAGCAGGGTTACAACAACAAATATCACTTGAACTCGTCGATTCTAAAAATTTACCATATCAAGATGGACAATTTGATATGGTGATGTCCAACAGCTTAGTTCACCACCTACCCGACCCAATACCTTTCTTTACTGAAATTAAACGAGTATTAAAACCAAACGGAGCGATTTTTATTCGCGATTTACTTCGACCTGTAAATGAAGCGACCATAAATAGCATAGTTGAAAGTGTTAGCACTGAGTATAATGAACACCAAAGAATGTTATTTAGAGACTCACTAAAGGCCGCATTTACTATTGCAGAAGTTGAAGAAATGCTAGAAATTGCTGGAATAATAGGTGTTAAAGTTTACCAATCATCTGAGTTACATTGGACAGCGGAAATTGGCAACGGATGTAACGGATGTAACGGATGAGTTATGGGTTACAAACAAAATCTAATCGTCTAAAATCAATTATTCGCTCATCATCCGTTGCCAAATGCACCCACGAGAAATTTATAATTTACTATTGCAGTCAGCTTCAACAGACACAGCAGTAAAAGAAATAATTATTGGACTGACTTGGACATACTGCCAAGCAGAAGGAATAGGGTTATGTATGAGTCCTGGTCAACCAACCCGTACCCTAACTTGGTCGGGAACCTTAGTAAATCAAAAAATTAAAGATTTGGCGCCTTGGTTAAAATCTTGGGATAGTTATCAAGCTACTATAGGTATGGCAGCTATCAACGCTGTAATTAACGCTTCCTCTCCACTTATAGCAGCATCGGCGCCATTATATCCCAAAGTTTCAGCAAATCTCGCAGTTTTTGAACACTTTTTACCGCTAATTCGGGGGAAGAAAGTGGTAGTAGTAGGACGTTATCCTGGGTTATCGCAGTACGAACAAGAAATAGACTTGCAAGTACTCGAACGTCAACCAGCTTCACAAGACCTTCCCGATACAGCTTGCGAGTATATTTTACCAGAAGCAGATTGGGTATTTTTAACGGCAACCTCAATAGTCAACAAAACCTTTCCCCGTTTAGTTGAGTTATCACAAAACGCTAAACTCGTGTTGATGGGACCAACCGTTCCTTGGATACCAGAATTAGCAGAAATGGGAATTGACTATTTAGCTGGTGTCGCAGTTACTCAGAAAGAATCACTAAAACAAACCATAGCTGAAGGAGGAGGAACTAGAATTTTTGAAACAGGTGTACAATATCGTGTTCTAGAATTAGCATCATTTACCTAGAATCACTTTCAACTGCATCGAGTCCAATTTCCCGTTGAATGATTTATGGGAACAATTGACATTAAAACCGTAGGGTGCGTGACGCTATGAACTCGCTTTCAATAAAATTATAAGCCTTGTAGCGTCACGCACCAGCTAAGACGAATAAACCACTGAAATCCTATGTTTTATGTCAACAGATAAATATCCATCAAAAACTTCTTCCTCTACGTTCTCTGTA
This sequence comes from Calothrix sp. FI2-JRJ7, assembly GCA_019359675.1. Taxonomy (GTDB): domain Bacteria; phylum Cyanobacteriota; class Cyanobacteriia; order Cyanobacteriales; family Nostocaceae; genus Dulcicalothrix. The sequence continues at coordinate 61,644 of JAHHGX010000009.1, read as the reverse complement.
TCTCTGTGGTGAAAAGATATATTACCACATATGCACAGAAGTCACCGAAAGAGACTAAGCATACAAAAACTTTACAATTTCAAAATGTGCGCCAATGGCGCACAAAATTTTCAACCATTGACAGTAATTGGATTTCACATCAAAAGTATAACAATATACTACTAGTAAACTATTGATAAACCTGTATAAATCTCAGTAAACTTCTGGATATAAACTACAGCACTCATAACGACGGATATTTTTGGAGTTCCGGTTCAACGTCATTATCATCATATATAAATGCAGGGGAAAAGTCCATTGTTAGGAATTTTGTAGAACTCATCTATAAGAAAGTCTACTAGCTATACTCAAGAAGGTGCCTCAGTAATTAGAGTAAATTTCAGGTGCGTGTAGGAACGTTACATGTAACGTCCCTAGATGTATTTCGTTAACACGCAACTGTTGAACACTTTAATATTATTTAGTTAACATTATGTTGGGTTCCGTTTCTCCACCCAACCTACTAGGGTTACGCGCGCTTTGCTAAGAAAGCGACACTGTTAGAAATAACGTCCGCGATATCCGCAGGGTCTAATAAGTATATTTGTGCTAGTAGTTGTTGTTTAATTTTTTCTGGAGGAAGTATTTGATGTGGTGTGTCGTCGCTTTGCAAGGTTTGCTTGCCTTGACGATATGCTGCAAGCGGTATTTTTCCAGTTAAGTATAGTTCCAATGATGCACCGTCACCCCCTGTCAATGCAGCTAGGCGCCGGAAATTACGAGATTCAGCTTCAGGTACTGTTTTACCCTTCGACCATCGATAGACAGTTGTAAAATCGACACCCAGCGCTTCCGCTATAGTTGATTGAGTCCAACCTTCATCCGTAAGATGCTCAAGCAACACTGTTAATCGTCGTTGGCGTTCCTGGATGGTAGAAGACCCGGAATTACAAGTCACTAGTGTTGCCCTGTTTTCCATAGTTAGTTTACTTTGTGTAGTCTTTATACCACTGTTTACCAACCAAAGCGGAATGCTTCTGTTGTTTGGGAGCGGTTGTGAGGTTCAGGAATTAGTCCCTAGTAACTAGTTTAAAACCAAATTTTCCATATTTACAAGGGTTTTAGTAATTCTTGATTATTTTCTCGTATCACTTTTACACTGAATTTTCTGTATTCTTAACTACATTTTTTTCAATATTAAGAAATGTTAAGCATTGATGTACTATTGCATTGCATTGTGCAAACCTAGATATTGCAACCTGCAAGTTTAGGACTTGCATGGTGAAAAAAGCGTGTTTTGACGATGGCGCCTCTAGGTATCACCTAGCAACGACATCATACATTATGCCGTAAAAAGGAGGAATACCAGCATTTATGCCACCCATATTATCTAGCTTGGATAATTCCAACCAACATCTGGCGCCTTTGCATGATGACATTAGTGAAGATAGTGAAGATGTGCTAACAATAGCCGAAGCAGAAGAATTTAGGTATTTAGAGACAAGAGTCGAAGAGTGTTTAAAGTCTTTTTGGGAAATAGGACGTGCGCTAGCTAGGATTAGAGATGAGCGTTTGTACCGTGAAAACTACAAAACGTTTGAGGAATATTGCATGACACGTTGGGAAATGTCCCGACGTTCTGCTTACCAGTTAATTGATGCAGCAGTTATTTACAGGAATATTTCAGAGAATATTATCGATGAACCTGAGAATGTCGCTTATGGACGACAAAAAATTCAAATCCTACCAGCGAACGAGCGCCAAATTCGTCCTCTAGTAGCATTATCCCCCAAACAGCAGCAAGAAGCTTGGAATCAAGTTGTTTCCACGGCGCCAAACGGAAAGGTAACAGCAGTACATGTAGCCTGTGTAGTAAATGAATACCGTAGAAAAGGCGCCGTGCCAAATAAAAAATCGAATCTAGATAATATAATATATATAGAGACTGAAGAAACTCGTAGCTGTTGGAACTGTTCGTACTGTAGTAAAGAACTACCAGAAAACCCTCAAAGCTTTTACTGCAATAAACTCGGAGAACTAAGCTTATTAGAGAAAAACGGTAATGAACGGGGAGCAGAATGTCAGCATTGGAATCACCGCAACACCCCAGCAGAGAATAAAAGTCAACAACCAGAAACATTTAACTTAAATATTCAGCTTCCCTCACATTTACAACCTTTGATACAAGACGCTGCCAGAGCATCTGGATTAGTAATAAGCGAATGGGTCGCAAAAGCCATCCAAGAAGCAATTACTGGCAACGGATATAACGGATGTAACGGATAATTAATCATCCTTTGCCAGAATTATGAGAACAATATGATAAAATAATGAGATAAAAATGAATAAAGTTAAATGATAATGGCAGTAAGGGTGTGATGAACCAGTTAAAATCGCCAGCGTGCATTATATTGAGTATGCTTTTATTGACAACAGTCTTTGGGTGTACTTTATCTCAAAATGCTTCAGATAATTCTACGCAAGCGCAAATTTCACCGTCACCTAAAACTGATGGTAAGAAAAAAGTGCTAACGACTTTTACTATATTGGCTGATATGGCTCGCAATGTAGCAGGAGATAAGTTAGTTGTAGAATCTATCACAAGACCAGGCGCCGAAATTCATGATTATGAACCAACACCTAGCGATATTAAACGGGCACAAGAAGCTGATTTAGTTTTATTCAATGGGTTGGGGTTAGAACGGTGGTTTGAGAAATTCATGGGGTCTGTAAAAAATGTGACTTCTGCAAATCTCAGTGATGGAGTTAAACCCATAGAAATATCTAGTGGTTCTTATCTAAATAAACCAAACCCCCACGCTTGGATGTCTCCTAATGATGCAGCTATATATGTAGAGAATATTCGCTTATCTTTCGTCAAGCTTGACCCTGCAAACGAAGCAACCTATAACGCGAATGCTAAAGCTTATATTCAGAAGTTACAGCAGGTAAGTCAAGAAGTAAAAACGCAACTTGCTACTTTGGCGCCAATTCAACGGTATTTAGTGACTTGTGAAGGAGCTTTTTCTTATATGGCACGCGACTATGGTTTGCGAGAAGCATATTTATGGGCAGTGAACTCTGAACAGGAAGGAACACCGCAACAAATAGCCAAAGTTATTGATACTGTTAGGCAAAATAAAATTCCGGCAGTATTTTGTGAAACAACCGTTAGCGATAAAGCCCAAAGACAAGTAGCAAGAGAAAGTAAGTCAACTTTTGCGGGTGTGTTATACGTAGACTCGTTATCTGAGGTTGGAAAACCTGCTGCAACATTTTTAGACCTTCAGAGGTATAACGCTTATACCTTAGTGCAGGGATTATTAGGCAAATCTAAATGAAGAATATATTGTATTAACTTACATTTATTTTAGCTGTGTAATTTATGCGTAATAAATATATGACAGTCGAACCTATAAGTATTTTAGTTGAAGATATTAATGTCGCTTACCACGAAAAAGTCGTATTGCATAATGCGAGTTTCGAGTTAAACCCTGGATGTATTGCTGCATTAGTTGGACCGAATGGGGGTGGCAAGTCTACTTTATTTAAAGCAATCATGGGTTTCTTAACTCCACATCGAGGAAAAGTAGTAATTAAAGATTTACCAATAAGGAAAGCGCAGCAAAAGCAAATGGTTGCTTATGTACCTCAGTCTGAAGAAGTAGATTGGAATTTTCCTGTCAGTGTCGAAGATGTTGTGATGATGGGACGTTATGGTCATATGAACTGGTTACGAATACCTACTGCTGAAGACCATCGAATTGTTCAGCAAACACTCGAACGAGTAGGTATGTACTCTTTAAGACGGCGCCAAATAGGGGAACTTTCGGGTGGACAGCGTAAACGGGTATTTCTGGCACGAGCATTAGCACAGCAGGGAACAGTTATGCTTTTGGATGAACCATTTACAGGTGTAGATGCGAATACAGAAAAAGAAATTATTGAATTACTAATAACATTACGCGCACAAGGACATACAATTTTAATTTCGACTCATGATTTGGGGTCAATTTCTACTTTCTGTGACCAAGTAGTGTTTATCAATAGAACTATTCTTGCTTATGGTTCGGTAGAAGACGTATTTACAGACGATAACTTAGCCATGACTTTCGGTGGAGTTTTACATCATCGCAGTTTTTACAACAATAAAGAATCTAGAATTTAATCTAAAATTTCAAACTATATGCTTCTATCTGCTTGGCAATGGTTAATAGCTCCATTTGAATATGAGTTCATGGTGAAAGCGGTATGCGTTAGCGCTTTAGTTGGTGTCGTTTGTGCCGTACTTTCTTGTTACGTTACACTCAAAGGCTGGTCACTAATGGGAGATGCTATTTCTCATGCTGTTGTTCCGGGGGTAGTTTTATCTTACATGGCAGGAATACCCTTCGCAATCGGCGCCTTTATATTTGGATATGGGACAACTGTAACAATAGGTTTCGTTAAAGAAAAAACCCGTGTTAAAGAAGATGCAGTTATTGGCGTAATTTTTACTGGTTTTTTTGCATTTGGTTTAGTATTAATTTCTAGGACACGTAGCAATATTGATTTATTTCACATCTTATTTGGAAACGTGCTTGGTATTTCTAACGAAGATATAATTCAAACCGTAATAGTCAGCGTAATTACACTTATTGCCGTATATATCTTTCGTAAAGACCTACTACTATTCTGCTTCGACCCAAACCACGCACGTTCTATCGGTATAAATACACAATTCCTCTACTACATGTTTCTGTCACTTATGTCATTGACAGTAGTAGCAGCATTACAAGCTGTTGGTATTATTTTAGTAGTTTCTATGTTAGTAACACCAGGCGCCATCGCTTATTTAATGAGCGACCGATTTAATTATATGATTGGCGCCGCCGTTTCAGCCAGCGTAATATCGTGCGTTGCTGGTACATACATTAGCTATTATTTAGATGGTGCCACAGGTGGTTGTATCGTTGTCTTACTAACAATACTCTTTTTCATTGCCATGATATTCGCACCAAGACACGGGTTGCTAGCTCAACACAAATCAGTAAATTAAAAAAACCTGAGAAACCTGGTTTCTATTCAGAATTATCATTTTATTACAAAATATCGATGAAGAAACCAGGTTTCTACATATTCTTTTCAACTCCTTGTATCCAAGTATCTAACGTTGAAGGCGCCACAGCAACCATATTTCGTCCACTATGTTTGGCTTGATACAGTGCAGTATCCGCTCGTTTGAGGAAATTGCTTACATTTTCTGCTGTTTGAAATTGAGCTACACCTAGACTAATTGTAATATTTTTTACCATGTTAAAGCTAGCTCTGGCAATTTTTAATCGTAGTCTCTCAGCCAAGTCTGTGGCTTCTTTAACTGAAGTAGAAGGAGTAAGAATAACAAATTCTTCACCACCCCAACGTGTTAATACATCCGAAGTACGAATGTTTTCTTTTAAAATATGAGTTAATTGAACTAGCACCGCGTCTCCAATCTGATGCCCATATGTATCATTGATATTTTTAAAGTAATCAATATCTAATATTAGAAGCGATAATGGTTGATTATGGCGCGAAGCACGACTCATTTCGGCTAATATTACTTGTTCAAAGTGGCGCCTGTTCCAAACACCTGTTAGTTTATCAGTTAAAGCCAAAACTTCTAATTCGTTTAATGCCCTTTGTAATTTTTTATTTGTTTGCTCTGCGGTTATACGTGCTTTGTTTAATTTCTTAAATATTTTATCTATAGTACGTATGCTTACCAATAGTAAACCTGTAAACCCAATTAGAACTCCGCAAATTACAGGTAAATGCCTAATTAATATATTTTTACCAAGAGCGTTTATTGGTGTAACGTTAACAATACCCCATGTTACATTCTGTAATTTATAATACGTCAAAACATATCCATCAATCGTAACTTGGCTATTTCTGGCATTTTTGAATAATTTGAGCAGTTTTGTCCGAACAACAGGGTTTTTGACAAGCTGTTCTAAACTTATTAATGATGTAGTTTTCGTCGTATGGTGACTTAATACTTTTCCGTCAACAGTTAAGAGTAAGGAATGTTCACCACCAAGCTGTTCGACGAAACGATTTAATGCTTCTAGTTTAAAATCGATACCGATATTACCAAGATGCTTATCTCCTTGATAAATGGGACTGGTCGCTGTCACCATTAGTCCTTGGCCAAATATATCTTTATAAGGATGAGTTAAATAAGTTTCGCGTGTATGATTATTTTTTTGCATCCCACCTGTGATAATCTCTTGATTTCGGGCATTTTGGAATATTTTTATGTTTTCATCATCATCAGTAACTTGGGATGTCGCTGGATAAGTCATTGTAAGTGCAGCTAACGAAGTGTAACGTATGCGTCCTTCGATTGGTAATTGCTCATAAATCGGACGCAGGAGCGGAGTTAGTGACAAACTCATCTCTACCTCGTGCCCTAAATTTGTATGTTTTCCTCGTGTAAAAACAGGACTGACGGCGCCTATATCAGCATCTTTGAGTACAAATAAGTTAAAATTATGCTTATTGTTTAATCGTTTTAGATAGTTATAAGTAGTTAACTGAGTTTCAACTGAGGGTGTTGACTTTAAAAAGTATTCAGCTTGAGAGCGCAATAGATTAACATTGCTGAAGGTAGTCTCCAAAAATTTATCTATCTTTAACCCTTTTGTGTATACTTCTTGTTGTTGCTGTACTATTTGCTGCTCATATGACTGGAAAATTCCCCAACTCAATAGCACAGTAAACGCTACAACCATTACCCCATATGAACACTGGACAACAAATCCTGGGTACCGACGAGCGATTAGAGTCAGTTGATTAACGCTCTTAGCCTTTTTCATGAAGTTTCGCGCCATTAGCTCATTCTTTCGACAATTGAAAGATGTGAACTGTATAATATGCGACGATTGTCAACTTACCTGTTAGTTTTATACTAACTTTAGAATTATAAGTAAATGTAACCATTCAAAGGCGCCTATATCTTAAAACTTCTTTAAATTTCATTACTAAAAGTTGTATGTATCCCGGAGGTAAATCTGATATAATTGGCGAACTGCGCCTCAATCGTCATTCTAACTTGATTGAAATAGTTCTAACTTGTACAAATTAGATAAAATAGAACATCTTATACAAGCAAGAATGACATTTTAGGGAATTTGTGTAATTAATAAAAGAAGCGATAATAGCTAGTGAATGGGGAATCAAAAGTAGTGTATATCTCAAAGTAAAGGTTAGATTAATTTAAGTTTAGCTTTATATTGTCTTATAATGCACAAGGAGATGTTACAAATGGATACATCTGTGAATTATGACTTAGAAATTTTCAAAGAGTCAGCTCGTCAGTTGGTTAAAAAAGGTGATATAAGGCGTAACGAGCCGATTTATAGTTTGTGTAGGTTTATGCCCAGTTGTGACTGGAATTGCTTAGAAATCGAGTTAGAAAGGAATGACTTTTTATTGCGTGATAAAGTCATTGACCTTCTAAGCAACGAAAAATGGGATGAAGATTGATATCATGTAGAGACGCATATACAAAGGCGCCTCTACAATAAATTAGCATGTAAAAAAAATCTAGCGCTTTGATAGAATATAAAGCTAGTAACCCATGCTAAAGTGACTGACCAAGCAATTGACATCCATGTAAACTTAGTACTTTTAGATTCGGCTTTAATCGCTGCTACTGTAGAAAGGCACGGAACATACAGTAGAGTAAATAGCATAAAGCTATATGCTTGTACCCAGTTGATTTGTTGAGCAATAACAGTTCCTAAACTGTCTTCACTAGTTGCGTATATTACAGCTAAACCACCTAAGACTATTTCTTTGGCAATAAAACCAAATATCAATGCGACTGCGAGTTGTGGATTGATTCCCAGAGGAGCTAATATTGGCTGTGTAATTTGCCCTATCATCCCAGAAATAGTTTGCGCGCTGGCTGGTGGTACATTAGTAGGGAAGTTATTACAAAACCAAATTGCTATAACTCCAAAGATAATAAATCGTCGCGACCAGAATAAAAAGTGCATTGCTTCACGCCAAGCACGCAGTATCATTTGTTTAAAGGTTGGGAAACGGTAGGGTGGTAGTTCTAACACTAACGGTTCTGTATTTGGAAATTGACCTTTAAATACTGCTGCTGTAAAAATTGCTGCTAAGAAGCTGAATAAGTATAAACTAAATAGAACGACAGGTGCCTGTCTTTGAGTAAACAGTGCAGTAGTCATAAAAACAAATACATTCAAACGCGCAGAACACAAAGAAAAAGGAATTACCAGCATCGACAGCATTCGCAAAGCGGGAGAACGCATCACTCGTAACCCCATAATTGCAGGAACGTTACACCCAAACCCCATCAGCGACATTACAAAAGAGCGACCATCTAAACCCAACCGTTCCATAAACGCATCCATTAGAAACGCGGAACGAGATAGATAACCGCTATCTTCGATAACTGCCATACAAACAAAGAATAAGAATATAACGGGTATAAATGCTGCGACTGTTCCGATACCTTGATAAAGACCATCTATCAAAAAGTCATGGAAAAATTTGCCCCACGTACCCAAATCAATTAATCTAGCAAGTAGCGGTTCAATTGCTGTATCCTTGACCCAAGCCAACACTTCAGCTAATTTATCCTGCATGGGTATACCAAAAGCATAAATAAACTGAAACATTAAGTACATGGCGCCAAAGAATATAGGCAACCCCAACACTGGATGCAGTAAAATACTATCCAAGCGAGTTGTTAAGTTTTCTTTGACATCCTCAACATTACTAACTGCATTTTGTAATAACTTCTCCATTTCAAGAGTTATTTCAGCTTCTTTTGGAAGTTTCGCTTCAATATCCCCAATTATTACTGATTGATATTGTTTTGCTAATTCATCACGAATTGTTTTGTACGCTTGCCCATAATTTTGTCCAAACTTTGCGCTGAAAGGAACAACGGGCATTTTTAGATATTCTGATATTTTCTCATGGTCTACTTCTACACCAAAAGCAGGCGCCTCATCTGCCATATTCAATAATAACAGTGCTGGCACGCCTAAGCTTTGAATTTGTAGAGCTAGACTAATTTGTCTGTCGAGTTGAACAGAATTGAGAATAATTAGTATTAAATGAATAGGTGTAGAGGTTAAAAAAGTCCTTACTACCTCTTCGTCTTCTGAAAACCCTCGTAAATCGTATATACCAGGCAAATCGACAACTTGAGTTTCTTGACCACCCATTTTAATATTTGCCGTCATCAAGTCAACCGTAATACCCGGCCAGTTACCGACACTCGCGTTGGCGCCTGTAAGTCGATTAAAAAAGGTAGACTTACCTGTGTTGGGCATTCCCAAAACAGCTATTTGTTTAACTCCTTCAATAATTTGGTTTTCCGATGGATTACAAGTGTTACAATGAGTCATTTAGGCGCCTCAGATATTTGCTCAGATATTTGATTAGATATTTGAATTAATTGAATTGATTTTGTATCACGACGACGCAACATAACTTCGGTTGTCCCCACACGAACGTGAATAGGACCATTAAAAGGTGAAGAACGTAACATAGTAATTTTACGACCAGGACGAAATCCAAGTGCGAATAAACGCTGTTCTAAACTAGCTTCTGCTTCTATTCCTGCGATTAAAGCACTTTCGTTCTTGTTCATCGTAGTCAGTTCAATTTTGAGCATGTTTATAAGTCAATCACGCTATTTCTTGAATATTTGACATAGCTTCATCAAAATCTGTTTCTTCGATATTTGACATAGAATTTTTAATGATAAGGTGCGTGAAAGCAGTTTAATTTTTATTTTTATTGTAGGTAATAATGGCTTTCACGCACCCTACTTTAATATTTTCTTTCTTGGGGTTGGAACATGGTGATGCTTACGCTCGCATATTGAATGTCAATACCTGCGGGTGAGTAGTAAGCGAATGTGTGTTGTAGGAAGTTATTATCGTCGCGTTGGGGAAAGTCTTCGCGGAAATGGGCGCCACGACTTTCTTTACGACGGTTTGCTGAGGTCATGATAATTTGTCCAACTATCATTAAGCTACGTAGTTCTAATGCTTCTACAAGTTCGGTATTCCAGTCTTTACTTTTGTCATCTAAATATATTTTTGAGTATTGATTTTGGAATTCTTGTAGTTGTTGTAAACCTTGTTGCATTAATTCTTCGGTACGAAATACACCGCAGTACTCGGTCATACAGTCTTGGAATGCTGTGCGGACTTGGTTAATGCGGTATTCTCCTGGTTGATCGAGTAATGCTTGTATTTGCTGTTTTGCTTCTGTTATGTAACGTTGTTCGTCGATATTGGGCAATTTGCGATTTTGGACGTATTGTGCAATAGCTGCACCTGCGCGTTTTCCATATACAACACATTCTAATAGCGAGTTGCTACCCAAACGATTGGCGCCGTGTACTGATACACACGAAGTTTCACCTGCTGAGAAAAATCCTTCTACAATCGAATCGGCGCCACTACGAACTTGACAGTCGGTATTAACGGGAATGCCACCCATACAATAATGAATAGTTGGCCGAACTGGCATTGGTTGCGTTACTGCATCAACTCCTACTAATCGATGTGCTTCTTCCCAACAAAACGGCACACGACTCATAATTTTTTCTTTACCCATGTGACGCAAGTCAAGATATACATATACTCCCCCTGCACTACCATCAGGTTTAACACCCCGACCTGCACGAATTTCATAAGCTATTGCGCGTGAAGTTATATCGCGTGGCGCCAGTTCCATACGACTCGGAGCGTATCGTTTCATGAACCGCTCACCTTCACTATTAATTAAATAGGCGCCTTCACCTCGCACTGCTTCAGAAATTAACACACCAACAGGATATAATCCAGTGGGGTGAAACTGTACAAACTCCATATCTTCTAACGGTAAACCAGCTAATGCCGTCATCGCTAACCCATCACCAGCCGATGCATAATCGTTAGAAGTAGTGTTATAAACGCGACCATAACCACCAGTGGCAAACATCACTGCTTTTGCCCGCACTACCTCAATATGCCCGTCTTCTATACGGAACATTACAACACCTTTCGCCTGACCTTCTTCTAATATCAGGCGCATTACATACCATTCTTGGTAAACTTTGACACCATCTTTACGCAGATTATTAACTAACTCGTGTAAAATTGCGTGTCCTGTTTTATCGGCAGCGTAACAGGTTCTATTGTGTGAATGTCCACCAAAAGCACGCTGTGCAATTCTTCCATCTTCAAGACGCGAGAATAACACACCCATATGTTCTAAATCTATTACAACATCAGGCGCCTCGCGGGTGAGAATTTCTACAGCATTTTGGTCAGCTAAATAATCAGAACCTTTAACGGTATCAAAAGCATGTGCTTCCCAACTGTCTTGTGCATCAACATTTTTTAAAGAAGCTGCCATTCCCCCTTGTGCAGCTACCGAGTGTGAACGAATAGGATGAGTTTTTGCGACAACTGCAACATTTAAACTGGGGTCTTTACGGGCAATTTCAACTGCCGCACGACATCCAGCTAATCCACCACCCACTATAATTACATCATGTTCAAGCATAAGTAATCTGGCATACAAATCTCTATTGTACGAGGGGGAAAGGGAAAAGAGGAAAACCTTTTCCCTAGTAAATACAACTAATTTGTTAATTGCACTGGTTGTTGCTGAGAAATGTTACCAGGTATTGGTTCCATTTTGCCGCCAGCTTCCATCGGCGCCACTTCGATATGGTTCAATAAGGTAGTGACAAAAGCGAATAGTAAGAACGGTAAGGATAACAGCACAATAAGTCCGACTGTTGCTAGCGCGTAAATAGGTCGTCTGGCGCCCATCAATGCTAGTGCAGCAGCTAAACTAATTGTAATGGTGATTAGCCAAACAATGATTTGACCGTAGATATCACCAAAAGTTAATGTACAGACAAATCGATATTTTTGAATATTACTCATAAGTTTCCCTTGAGTTTGCCTTAATTTCTACCTTAAAGCCATGTTTTTAAATTTGACGATTTCTAAATATTTCTGAAAACTTTCGTAATATCCCTTCATAAAGATTTGTCGTAGGGTGCGTGAAAGCCATTACTCCATAAAGATTTGTCGTAGGGTGCGTGAAAGCCATTACAATCTACAATGAAGTGAAAAATCAAGCTGCTTTCACGCACCTTACCGTTTGGACTCCAGTTGCTTAAGCCTAGCTTTTAAATCATAGTCCTCAGTACTGACAATTGCCTCTAAATCTCGGATACGCTGTTCGAGTAATTCTACTTGCTGTGGCGCCAAATTATATCTTTTAGATTTTTTATCATCAGAACGCCATACTGCTACTGTACCAACTGTGGCGCCTGTGAGAGCGGCGAGGGGAATTAATGAACTACGTAGAGGTATTGACAGAGGCACACTAATTGCTAAAATTCCAAGTGTAAATCCCCAAATACGAGTTGTTGCAGCAAGACGTATATCTTTAGACTGTTCTAATTTTTTACCCATACACTTATATAGCCAAATTGTAACTAAATTAATATTTTCTATATACATTGGCATATATAAGTAAAAAAGCGCTTCACCCTTTAGGCTTAGGTAAAGTTACTCATAAACCTTAGAAACCTAATTTTTTGTTGGTAGCTTGTAATGAAAATAAAGATTTTGCATAAAAACCCAGTTTCTAACTAGTTATTTTTTGATTAAATTAATCATGTGGAATGATAATTAAAGGAGACGATATGGGACTTTTCGACCAAATCCTCGGTGCAGTTGCCAACCCAAACCAGCAAGGCAGCATGAGTCAACTTGGCGGTATCATAAACGCAGTGCAACAAATGAGCGGTAATGCTGGTACTGACTCTTCAACAATGCAAACAATAATGTCGATTGTTGGTGGTCAAGTTCGTTCAGCATTGCAAGACAAGCAAGCAAACGAAGGTCCAGATGCAGTTCAAAATATTGTAAGTCAATTTGCTGGAAATTCTCATAACCCTGACGCAGTATCATCGCTGTTTTCAGGCGGAATGCAACAACAAGTTGCCCAAATGGCATCACAGCGTACAGGTGTAGATGCAAACATGATTCAACAAATGTTACCAATGATTGTACCAATGGTTCTCAACTTTTTACAATCAGGTGCCAGTACTTCTGGTGGTGGTAACTCAGTTCTAAATACTTTTTTAGACTCAGATAGAGATGGTGACGTTGACATAGCAGACGCAATGCGAATGGCAAGCCAATATATGGGTAGATAAATACTGGTTATTTTTGTAGAGACGTTACGTGTAACGTCTCTACACTCGTTAATTAATTGTTGCTAGACTCAACGTAAGCTAAAGTTAAACTATCTTTAGCAAGGAAGTGAGATAGGTGGTAAGCTCTTTCCTCAGTCTTAAGTAGGATTTTTTCGTATAAATAGCGGGTTGCTCTGTCACCCAAACTTTCTGCTTGCGAAGCAAGGCGCCGAATTAATCCAATTATCGCTTGTTCGGCAGCTAAGTCATGTTCTACCATTTGACGGCAAGAGAAAACACCGTCTGCTTCTGGTTCAAAGCAACAGAGTCGAGCTAACTGAGTAAAGCTTGCTACAGGTACACCTCCAAGTCCATCTAACCGTTCACCGATATCATGAACGTGTTCTTGAGCAGCTTCATAACCTTCATTGAAGAATTCGTGTAACGAATAAAACTCGGCACCTTCTACTACAAAGTGATGTTTTTGGTATTGTAAGTACAACGCTTGAAAGCTTGCTAATGCAATGTTAAAGCCTTCACAAACAGGCTCAGTAACACTTTTATCTAATAAAACAGGATTATCGTAAACCTGACCAAAATTGCGTAAAACTGCTGGTGATGCACTCATAGTAAACCTCGTAATTGAGTTTTTAAATTTTGGATAACTCTCTAATACCCTTTATACAATACTTTTTTTAATTTGAGGCTTTTGAAAATTTATTTTGAAACCTTACAAACCATAATGCAAAACTTTATTTTTAACGAAGAAACCGGGTTTCTACGCAAAATCGTCGTTTTTATTTGAGTATGTCAAAAAAGAAACCCGGTTTCTAGGTTTCTAGAAAACATTAATAAAAACTTATTTTGTTAGGATTGAACTTTTATTCAATAGGTATCGAGTATGATGTTAATTAGGAATTATTGAAATAAATAATCATTAAGCAATAACACCTGGTGGTGATGATTAAGGGGAATAACTGCGCCACACATGTTTGTACTTAATATTGGAGATAAAATGTCTGCTGATTTTGATGCACTTTGGGTTAGCGGTAGTCCCTCTTTGAAATGTCTACACATGCCTTTGCTAATAAATTTAAATCAATATAAAAGAATTGCACACTGGGAGTATTTTCAAACCGTTGATGAAGGCGCCTCAATTGATGTTGCAGTAGATTTGCTGCATAATTTTCTCAAAACTAGTCGTCCAGTGCATTTAGTTGGACATGGCATAGGTGGAGTAATTGCACTAATTTTTACTCGTAAATATCCACAGTATGTAAATTCATTGACGTTATTGGCAGTTGCAGGACAACCTGCAAATACTTGGCATGTACACTATTATCAGCAGCGTCAGTTATTCAACTTGACTCGTACCCAAGTTTTAGTCAATACAGTGTATAACTTATTCCGCGATAAACTACCGTGTCATGCAAATAAATTAATTAATAACTTAAATAAAGATTTAGAAAATTTACCATTGATGCATTCTATGTACCAAAGGGAGAATTTAACTAAGGGAGGAGTATCAGTCCCGATGATGGTGTGTGGTTGCAAAACTGACCCTATTGTAAGTTACCCTGAACTACATGACTGGGAAAAATATCTGAAATTACAAGATATGCTTTGGGAGTGTCCTCAAGGTGGTCACTTCTTTCACTGCTTCTACCCTGAAAAAGTCGGCACCAAAATTTCTAGTTTTTGGCAAAATCAAGATATACAGCTTTATCAAAAACAATTTTCGTTACCATAACTGTGTGTCTCTGTTTTCTACCACAGAGACACAGAGTTGACTCCAGAGAGGAGTTTAGTTAGTTTTTACTAAGAATGTACCTAGTATCTCATCAACGAAGGCGCCTTTAGATGCTTCTCCATCAGATACAAAGTCACCGTTTTCATCTAAGCTAACGACACCTGCTGTAAAATAGCATTGTAGTTGAACGCTGTTATTTTTTTTATCTTCTATAAAGTTGAAGTCACCGCTTTTGGTTCCACACTTAAATTGCGCTTGTTTAATTTCTCCTGAGTATCGACTTTGTAATTCTTGGGTGTATGCTGATTTGGGTAAGGGAATTAAAAACTTAGGCTCGTTACCTGGCATGGGTAAAGAACCCAAATAGTCACCGTAACGAGTTCGCTTTTGTTTCTTTGCTTCCCAGCAGTTAAATAAAGCACGCTGTCCTCTTGTTTCATCAGCTATTACTTGTAAACCAAGATTTTTTGGACGGGGACATTGTTTTTCAAAGTCCTGAACATACGTTGGGTATGTTTTACGCAAAGTTTTGAGAACTTCGCTACAACCGCGTTTGCCACAGTTACCCCGAACTACTTGTGCTTTAGGCTTTTTAGATTGAGCTTCTGAGGGTAACATTACCCCTAGAAACAATATACAAAGTACAGCCAACTTACGCATAATTACTTAGTATTTCTTGAAAGAAAAATTGTTTTATACATTTATATTAGTAACAGGCATCTTTCCTGTTCCACAAGAAATTTTGTCAAAACTTTAATTATCTACAGGGGAAGTAAATGTAGAGTTAGAGTAGCAGGCTGAAATTACGTATATTTACATGTATAGGCAACTAACAGCTTGGGTTTGTCCTCTATAGGAAGAACATGCGGATCGGAATTAGATATTTAATTAGTGCAGCGTTATTTTCAATGATGGCATCAGTTAGTCATGCGGCAGAAATACGCGGAACGGTTTACTTCAATCAACCGCCGCGTCTTGTCGAAGCTGCAACTACATATAATGATGTGTATGTTTGGGGGGCCACGTATTATTTTACGATTAGTGTTCCAGATAATGCCGTTGAACCTCTACAAAGGATTACGCTCAACCAACGCGAAGGTGTTGATAATATTCGTTTTGACCTCAAGAAAACTTACGCTTTTGAAGGAACACGCAGGAGGGAAGGTCAAAAGTTAGGACTCTCTGATGTAACTTCTCAACGCACAGAAAGAAGCGTTTCCATGACTTTTAACCCTGCCATCCCACCAGGAAAAACTATTACTGTTGCCATGAAACCAGTGCAAAACCCTACGGTTCCTGGTGTTTATCTATTTGGTGTAACGGCATTTCCCGCAGGAGAAAAAGCTTATGGACAATTTCTCGGATACGGGCGCCTACAGTTTTATAGTTCTGGTGATTCTGTTTTTAAATGGAGGTAGAATTGGTTTTAAGTGGATGATTTAATGAATGCAAGTAAATTAACTCTAGTTCGCTACCAACTTTGGAAAAGTAGTCCATCTGTTGTGCGCGCAAAATCACGAAAGTCCGAAGAAATACAAATGCTGCTACCGCTAGTGATATTCCTGCACCACTAGCTATCAAAGCTTGCCCAATACCACTTGTAACTGCCGAAACGTTAGTACTATCTGCTCCACCAGATTTAAGATTGTAGAACATGGTAATTAAACCGTTTGCAGTTCCGACGATACCACATAGAGGCGCCACAGCCGCGATGCTTTCGAGTAGCTTATCACCCCGACGCATTTCAATAAATTCTCTGTCTAAAGCAGCTAAGAGAGCGAGGTGAAATGTTTCTGGTGATGCAAATTTTAACTTGAGTGGCGCCGCAAGTACACGACCAATAGCCAAATCTTCCGAGCGTTCGGCAAGACTTAAAGCTTCATCTAAGTCTATTTTTGCTGCTCTAAGGATTTCATGTACAACCTGTTTTTCTTGAAAAATTAATTTAAACCAATACCATACCCGTTCTATAGCATAAGCAAAAGTTACAACTGATAAAGCTAGCAAAGGGTACATAACAAGTCCACCCGCTAGAAAAGCGTCGAATATTCTGGTCATTGCGGCTTAATTAAGTACTTTATTGTTAAAAATTACGCTTACAGACCTGTAATATACCCTGTTAGTGCTAAATTGGTGATTAAGAAAAGTTAATTGCATCATTAACAATCATTTAAAAATTATAATGTATCAATTTATTCCCAGTAGAGACGTTTTTAATTCTTCAAGTTGCTTCTATTTAAAATGTAGCTTATTGTAATGCTGAAGTTGATTCGAGAAGCTAACATCATTAATCAAATGTATAATAAATCACTTTTGTACGGAAAAAGAATAATTATAACGGCGCCGCGAGTTTATGCGGTAAGGTTATCGCAAGCGTTAATTAATCAAGGTGCTTTGCCACTGTTTATGCCAGTAATTGAAACTAGTTTGCTAGAAGATTTTACTATATTAGATGAGCATCTGAGAAAAATTAATACGTATGATTCCATTGCGTTCACTAGTCGAAATGGCATCGATGCTGTTAGTAAGCGGATGCGAGAGTTAAAAATGGATACTTCATTGCTTCAGCAGATACATTTATGTGCGATAGGCAAAGATGCTGAACTTTTGGAAGCTTTAGGTGCCGAAGTTGATGTAATACCAGAAGAACCAAGTCCAACAGGTATAATTCGGGAACTAGCAAAAATATCTGATATTGAGGGTAAAAATATTTTAGTTCCAGCATCCGAAGTGATTGGCATTCCTGAACCTGATGTTATTCCGAACTTTGTAGCTGGACTAGAAAAATTGGGAATGAATGTAACTAGCGTTACTGCGTATCAAACGCGGAGTTTGGACAAAGAGATATATAACGTTGAGTTAGATTTGATTCGTCAGGGTAAAGTGGATGTAATTGCTTTTAGTAGCAGTGCGGAGGTTAGCGCTTTCTTAAATATGTGTGACCCAACAGATTATCAAAATACCGTGATAGCTTGTTTTGGCCCATATACAGGCGCCAATGCAAGAAAATTAGGGTTAAACGTCTCTATTATCGCTGACGATTTTAGCTCTTTTGATGGATTTGCTGCTGCCATAGCTAGCCATTTTAATTAGTTGCCTTTATGCCATGACAAAGCCCAAAGTCTTTATTACTCGTAATCTTCCTACTGATTTAAGTATATTACAGGAGTTTGCTGACGTTGAAGTATGGCTTGAACGTCAACCTCCTGCATATGAAGTATTGCTTTCTAAAGTTAGAGGTATTGATGGTTTGTTATGTTTGTTAACAGACAAAATTGACGAACAGTTAATCGAAACTGGGACAAATTTACGTATAATAAGTCAGATGGCAGTCGGTTATGACAATATAGATGTTGCTGCTGCTACCGCTAGAAAAATACCTGTTGGTAATACTCCTGGTGTATTAACTGACGCAACGGCTGATTTGACTTGGGCATTGTTAATGGCATCTGCACGTCGTATCGTTGAAGCAGATAAATTTACTCGCGCTCTTCGGTGGCAAACTTGGGAACCAGATTTATTATTGGGTGCAGATATTACTGGCGCCACATTGGGGATTATTGGGTTTGGACGTATTGGTCAAGCTGTTGCTCGTCGTGCCAATGGGTTTGATATGAAAATTATTTATACCAGTAACAACCGCTGTAATAAAGAGTTAGAAAAGAAGTTAGATGCTGAATTCGTAAGCTTTGAGACTGTATTAAAAGAATCAGATTTTGTTACAATTCATACACCATTAACTAGTGATACATATCATTTGTTCGGGAAAACGCAGTTTGAACTGATGAAACGAAGTGCTATTTTCATCAACACCGCGCGCGGCTGCATTGTGAACCAAGAAGAATTATATAATGCGCTTGTAAATAAACAAATCGCAGGCGCCGCTATTGATGTCACCGACCCCGAACCCATAAAAAGCGACAGTCCATTATTAAGCCTAAATAATTTAGTTATTGCACCACATATTGGTAGCGCAAGCTACAAGACACGCAAAAAAATGGCAGATATGGCGATTGAAAATTTAATGTTTGGGTTGAAAGGTGAGCAGTTGCCTTACCCTGTAAATGTTTGATTATAAGATTAGGGGGGAGTTTATCAAAATTTAGATTAATATATGAGAATTATTGTTAAGCGTTGCTAAGAAACTTTATAATTGAGGTAACTGGCAAGAGCGCGATAGTGCGAACAGAATCATGGAAGCGTGTAGGTGGGTGTGGAGTGACTGTTGTTAGTGGTAACTCCGAAGCAAAAATTTTTAAAATAATTGCTTCAAAGTTCACAAATAAACTATATATTAAGTAAAGATATATTGCTATTATTAGTAAAAAAACTAGATAAGTGCTTGGGAGAAAGTAACTGCTATGGGTCGTGTAGGCGTATTACTGCTAAATCTCGGTGGTCCAGACAAGCTGGATGACGTAGGGCCATTCTTGTACAATTTATTTTCAGATCCAGAGATTATTCGCCTACCGTTTCGTTGGCTGCAAAAACCTTTGGCATGGTTTATTGCTTCACGACGTACAAAAACCTCGCAAGAAAATTACAAACAAATTGGTGGAGGTTCACCACTGCGGCAAATAACCGAAGCTCAAGGTGAAGCTCTTAAACAAGAACTGCAAACTTTGGGGGAAGATGCTGAAATATACGTAGGAATGCGCTATTGGCATCCGTATACAGAAGAAGCAGTAGCTAGTTTGACACACAATACAGAGATAGAAAAGTTAGTTATTCTCCCCTTATACCCGCAGTTTTCCATTAGTACCAGTGGTTCTAGTTTCCGCTTACTCGAACAAATGTGGAAAACAGACCCCAAGCTTCAACAAATAGAGTATACTGTCATTCCATCTTGGTACAAGCAACCTGGATATTTGAAGGCGATGGCAGACCTTATCGCGCAAGAACTTGACCAACTGCCAAACCCCTCAGAAGCGCATATCTTTTTTAGCGCACACGGTGTACCAAAAAGTTACGTTGAAGAAGCAGGTGACCCCTACCAGCAGGAAATAGAGGAATGTACCGAATTAATAATGCGTACCCTCAACCGTCCCAATGCTTACACGTTAGCTTATCAAAGTCGTGTAGGCCCAGTAGAATGGTTACAGCCTTATACAGAAGATGCAATTCAGGAATTAGGCGCCAAAGGTATTCAGAATTTAGTAGTTGTACCAATTAGCTTTGTATCCGAACATATTGAGACACTCCAAGAAATCGATATAGAATATCGTGAGCTTGCTCTTGAAGCGGGAATACATAACTTCCGTCGTGTTCCAGCGTTAAATACACATCCAACATTTATTCGTGCATTAGCTGACTTAGTTGTTAACGCGCTAAAATCTCCAAACCTTGACTTATCACAAGTCACGCAAATGAAGAAGCGCATCAAAATGTATCCTCAAGAACAATGGCAATGGGGAATTACAACAAGTGCTGAGGTTTGGAACGGTCGAATTGCAATGCTTGGATTCATCGCCCTAGTAGTAGAAATGATAACAGGTCGCGGTTTACTCCACTTCATTGGCATCTTACAGTAGGTTGGGTTAGCACCCAACATATTTTTGGCAAGTTTTAGCACAGGCCTTCTTCGCCTGTGCAGTAACATAGTTATTTTTACCACAGAGACACAGAGACACAGAGACACAGAGAGAAGTGTAATTAATTTTGACGGGTTTAGAGAATTGAACCGAATTACTAGGCGCCAAAAAGATTTGTGGGAAATAGTAGATCTTTATTACTCAAGAACTTTTAATACAGCAGCAGTATCCCAGTAAAAAGGTACAAGTCGTTTAATTTTTCCATCTGTAACATAAAATAATTCTACCAATGGCAAACTGTAGAGACTAAACATGTTTAGTCTCTACATTTTTCTGAAACACGTAGAAAACAGTAATTACGGACGAGGTGTATAGCGATACCAATTGTACCAACTTGTACCGCTACGAATCGCAAACCATAGTAGTAACAAAGCAATTAAACCGCCCTGCCAAGGAGCATTATAAGCAAAAACGACTAAGATGACACATAAAAAGTCTTGAATAAAAACTGCCCATGTGGGTAACCCTCGCAACCGAAAAAACCAACCCACTTGCACGAGTTTGAGAACTAATGCCAAGCTGGCACTAAATAACACTACTAACCACTGCGGAGTTTCTGTAACATTTGCACAAGCTAACCCCATAATGGCGCCTACAATTGGGCTAAATATCAGTTGAAGTACTTGCAGAACCCTTTGTCCTGTCAATCTTTTAGACGCAAGTACTTCTATAATGGATAAACTAGTCAAAGCACCAAATAAAAGTGGCGAAGAAATTCGCGATAAAACTGGGACTTGTGACCACAGACTATGACCCTGCAATAACCCTACGAACAGTAAAGGTAAGGCAGTTCTGATTCCTGCTGCCGCAGAAGCAGATAGTGCGGCTAGAACTTCAATCATAATCGCATCAGTTGCAATTTATTTAAATCGAGGGATTGATTTAAACTTACCCAAATTTATCACAATTACACTCACACGAAATCAAAAATGTCAACTGTGAAACTTGGTAATTAAAACGGATGTTACATCTAGCCCTGAAAAATAGCATTTTATACTGCGTGATAAATCTCCCATTGCTTATTTCTGATGTGGATACAGGGGTGAGATTCAAAAATTGTTGCTCTATGCGAAAGATACGAAACCTCTTCTTCTAGCACTGGCATAGTTTGCCAACAATTACGGCAGAACCAATAAATGTGTGAGGAGCGAATGTGACGCAGTAAGACGTGAGAACAGCAAGGACAGTAATTCATAGTGTGGCACGCAGTGATAATCTGATTTCAACATATTTTCCAAATATGAGAAACTTGTGAAGAAGATTACTTTTCGCAACATATCGTAATATAGCTAAATGTCGATTAATAATAAGCGTTTGCGATTAATCACGTCTAATATGAATTAAAAATCGATGCTCACAATTTCCTCAAATTGTATGGCTATAAATAAGACATGGGGTCTAAATGATTTAGGAATATAGCCAAAAAGCGAAAGCGAATTGGGTAATAAGTCCCTGAAGCAAGCGTGGAAGGACATTTTAAATATGCTGGAATTTGATTTACAAACAGATTTGAATATTAAAGAGTCATTAGTACTGCCTTTTGAAGCAGTTACGATTCAAAATATATCTGTGGTTGGTGGTAAAAATGCTTCTCTAGGAGAAATGATTCAGCAACTGGGCAAAAAAGGAGTTAAGGTTCCTACAGGTTTTGCAACTACTGCCCATGCTTACCGTTACTTTATTAAAAGTGCTGGTTTAGAGAACAAACTGCGCTCAATTTTTGCTGATTTAGATGTAGAAGATATAAATAATTTGCGTTCTGTAGGTAAACAAGCACGAACATTAATGCTCTCTACCCCATTTCCTCAAGATTTGGAGAATGCAATTGCTCAAGGATATTACCAACTATGTCAGAAATATGGAACTGATATAGATGTTGCAGTTCGTTCGAGTGCGACTGCGGAAGATTTACCCGATGCTAGTTTTGCCGGACAGCAAGAAACCTATTTGAATGTTCATGGATTATCAACGGTACTCGAAGCTTGTCACAAATGCTTCGCGTCTATATTTACCGACCGTGCAATTTCTTATCGTCAAATCAAAGGATTCGACCATTTGACAGTGGCACTTTCTGTTGGTGTGCAAAAAATGGTGCGTTCTGACTTGGCAGCATCTGGTGTAATGTTCTCTATTGATACCGAAACAGGTTTTAAAGATGCTGCACTTATTACCGCTGCTTACGGTTTGGGTGAAACTGTAGTTCAAGGCGCCGTAAATCCAGATGAGTACTTAGTATTTAAACCAACATTAAAGCAAGGATATCGGCCGATTCTCAATAAACGTTTGGGAACCAAAGAGATAAAAATGGTTTATGACACAGGTGGTTCCAAACAAACTAAGAATCTTTCAGTATCACATTATGAGCGCCAACAATTTGCCCTTCTTGACGCCGAAATTCTTCAGCTAGCACACTGGGCATGTTTAATAGAAGAACACTATTCTCAAGTGCGTGGTGTTTACACACCAATGGATATTGAATGGGCAAAAGACGGTATAACGAACGAATTATTTATATTGCAAGCACGTCCAGAAACTGTACAGTCGCAAAAAATTAAAAACGTTCTTCGCACTTACCACCTACAAAAAAAAGGTGAAGTTATAGTTACAGGACGTAGCGTTGGTGAAATGATTGGACAAGGCAAAGCCAGAGTTATATTAGACACTCGCCAAATACATGAATTTCAACCGGGAGAAGTACTAGTAACAAATCGTACAGACCCTGATTGGGAGCCGATAATGAAGAAGGCAGGCGCCATCGTTACAAATACGGGTGGTCGCGTTTGTCATGCAGCAATTATTGCCAGAGAAATGGGTATTCCAGCCATAGTAGGGACTGGGGATGCGACGAAGCGAATAAAAACAGGACAAGAAATTACAATATCTTGTGCAGAAGGAGAAACAGGAAAAGTCTATCAAGGATTATTATCCTATCAAGTTCAAGATATTTCATTAGAAAAATTGCCTCGTACACGTACTAAAATCATGATGAATGTGGGCAATCCTGAAGAAGCATTTGGTGTGAGTGCAATACCTAATGATGGTGTAGGTTTGGCGCGAATGGAATTCATCATTGCCAACCACATTAAAGCGCATCCACTAGCTTTGATTCATTATGACGAGTTAGAAGACGAACTCGCGAAGTATAAAATTGCAGAATTAACACCACAGTACGAAAACAAAGCTGTATTTTTTGTTGATAAACTTGCTCAGGGTATTAGTACTATTGCGGCAGCATTTTATCCAAAAACAGTAATTGTACGTTTAAGTGACTTCAAAAGCAACGAGTATGCAAACCTACTAGGAGGTAAACAATTTGAACCTCAAGAAGAAAACCCAATGCTAGGGTGGCGTGGTGCATCACGTTATTACGACGAACGTTATCGCGAAGCATTTGCACTAGAATGCCAAGCAATGAAAAAAGTTCGCGATGAAATGGGTTTAACAAACGTCATTTTAATGGTGCCATTTTGTCGAACACCCGAGGAAGGGCGCCGTGTACTCGCGGAAATGGCGAAGAATGGGTTAGTGCGGGGACAAAACAACTTGCAAATCTACGTGATGTGCGAATTACCCAGTAATATAATACTTGCCTCAGAATTCAGCCAAATCTTCGATGGTTTCTCAATAGGTTCTAATGACTTAACACAATTAATATTAGGACTAGATAGAGACTCTGAATTAGTAGCGCACTTATTTGACGAACGTAACGAAGCCGTCAAAAAGATGATTGCTTCAGCCATTCACACAATCAAGAAACACGGAAGCAAAATAGGTATTTGTGGACAGGCGCCGAGCGATTATCCAGAATTCGCGCGTTTTCTAATTACCGAAGGAATAGATTCAATCAGTCTCAACCCTGATTCTGTTCTCAAAACCCTATTAGAAGTATCTTCAATCGCATAAACAATAATGATGTAGAGACGCGATTAATCGCGTCTCTACGACACGCGATTTTCAAAAATAATTTTAAATAGCTAGGAATTTTTATGTTCTATCGAATTCTGGTAGCAGTCAACAACTCACCAATCAGTGAAAAGGTTTTTGAAGAAGCTCTATTCCTGGCGAAATCAACAGGCGCCCATTTAATCTTGCTGAACGTTCTTTCTCCATTCGATGTTAGTTACCTAAATTCAACAAAAGCTTGTTCTGACAATTTGTATCCCGTTAACATGCATAATATTGACTACTATATACGAGCATGGGAATCATTAACAGAAAAAGGTTTAAATTATTTATATCAGCTTTGTCAAAAAGCAACTGAATTAGGTATCAGCGTTGAAATAGCACAAAATCTTGGCGACCCAGGAAAAACTATTTGCGAAATTGCTTATAGCTGGGATGCCGACTTAATTCTAGTTGGACGTAGTGACTTATGTAAGTTTAATCTCGGTTCAACTAGTAATTATGTTTTATGTAACGCGTCTTGCTCAGTGTTAATTGTGCAAGGAGAAAGCGCAAAGCTAAAACCAACATCTCAATTCGCTATTAACCAGCTTTTATCAACTTAAGCTGTACTCTTGCCATTCACCAACTGGTTGATAACCAATTTCTTGATAAATATGGTTTGATGTATAATTGTCAATATCTGCAAATAAAAAGCAGTACTTATAACCTTGGTTGAGCAATTCCTGACTCAGAGCAGCAACACAATTAGAACTATAACCTTGGCGCCGATATTCCGGCGGTGTATAAACCATACTAATTGCGATGCCATTAGGTGTAGAACGGGTACGACAAGCCATAGAAACAGGGACTTTATTGTACCAAAAATAAATATTATTTCGGCTTAACTGTCTTTCTAACCATGTTTCAGCAGGAACATCAATTTTTCCTAATGCTTCGTAACAAAATGCTTCGTACCAAATTTTAAGTAATTCTCTTTCAGCAGTTGTTGCTAAACGCAATTCTCCTTGGGTGGGAATTTGTGTTTTAACCTGTTCTAGCTGGTATACGCGCGTAGCTATTTTACTGTTATATTTATTACCAGTAAAAGTACACCAAGCTTGAGCAAATGCTTGTGATTCAACAATTGGCCCGTTTACCCCTGGTAGCGATTGATAATAATTATGCACATCGGCAACAATTAAAGGCATAATATCAGTAGTTGGCATTAGGGATACTATTAAAGGAAAAGGGAGAGTACGCATAATAACTCCAATAACTTTACTTTCATTAACAACGGTTGCAAAATAGCTTTGTGAAAGATAATAGTCGGGGTCGTTAATAAGCCGATTGCATATCCCCAACTGTAGATTATGCATAGCTTCTTGTTGCAACAAGTAATCTTTTACTTGTTGGTAAAATTGACGCGCGTCCTCAAATCGTTGTATTTTCATAAATTAGCTGTTTGAGAATAGGGTATTAATATTTTTTACCACAGAGACGCAGAGAAACAGAGGTAAGAGGGGTTGCATTAGCAATCTATAATTAAAACGCAAAAATGAGGTACTAATGTTTTATAATAATACAAAAGTCACATTTACACGCATAAAATGGTTAAAACAACTCAAGCAAGTGATTTATCATTGTATGAAGTAGAAGAAAAATTTAACTTAGTGCAGGTTAAAACGCTATCTTTTTTTTCAGAATGGCAACTTGATTTACCTGAGTTAAACAAATATGAAAAAGAATGTTTAGATAGAAGTCGCGATGACTTTTTATCATTAATGAAGTATCCTTTGCATGAAGAAGTCGTAAAGCTTTCAATTTTGGCGCCATTATTATCGTTGGCAGGTCTGTTGCGCTTCCCTTTTTACCCGCAAGCAGAAGCAGAAATAAAAATTGCTGTAGAAGATGGGGAAGAAATTATACGTGGCAAAATTGACATAAGAATTTTACTTAAACATCTGTGTGCAGTCGTCATTGAAGCAAAAAATAAGCAGTTTAGTGTTGATGTTGTCTTACCACAAGCATTAATTTATATGATGGCAACCGATGACAATAATGAAAAACCAGTATTTGGTTTTGTTACGAATGGTAAACACTTTCAATTTATCAAGTTAATAAAGCAAGGCACTCCTCAATATGCTTTATCAGACGAATTTACAATTGTGAATCAAGAAAATGGACTATACAGGGTATTACAAATATTAAAAGTTCTCAAACAATTAGTACAAGTTTAATGACATGGTTACAAGTCTTATAAACACCTCTTCAACGTTTGCTGATAATATGAAATTACCAGTTCACCGTTGGTTTAGATATAGTGCAGGATTTTCGGCAATGTGGGTTGAGAATTTAGTTTCTCAATCTCTTCAGCAAAGAAATGTTACAGTATTAGACCCATTTGCGGGTTCTGGAACAACATTACTCGCATGTGAAAAACTAGGAGTAGAATGTTATGGTGTTGAAGCTCATCCTTTTATCGCACGTGTAGCAAAGGCAAAGTTATTATATAAAACTCATGTAGAGAGTTACAAAGAACATATACATAAAATTATAAAAATAGCTGATAATATACAAGGCAGTGTAGAAGGCTATCCAAAATTAATTCATAAATGTTTTAAACATTCTTCATTAGAATGTTTAGATAAGTTACGAAAAGGTTGTTTAGAGCTAGCAAATAATTCTCCTCAATCAGAGTTAGCTTGGTTAACACTTGTAGCTATTCTTCGTCATGTTTCTCATGTTGGTACTGCTCCTTGGCAATACGTTTTACCAAATAAAAGCAAGCAATCTTACTTAGAACCAACCGTAGCATTTACATTAATGGCAGAAACTATTGCCTCTGACATGAGGATTACCAAAAATAGCGCATCTGTAACAGCAAGAATTATTCAGTCAGACGCGCGCTACTGTCAAGGAATACCTGATAATAAATTTAATTTAGTCATTACCTCACCACCTTATGCGAATAACTATGATTATGCAGATGCAACAAGGTTAGAAATGTGCTTTTTACGGGAAATTTCAGGTTGGGGTGATTTACAAACTGCTGTACGACAATATTTGATTCGCTCATGTTCACAACATGTAACATCCAAAAATGTTAACTTAGATGAAGTATTAGCGGCGCCGGAATTAGTCGCAATTCAACCAGCGATTACAGAAATATGCTATAAATTATCTCAAGAAAGACTATTACATGGTGGCAAAAAGAATTATCATTTAATGATTGCTTGCTATTTTTTAGATATGGCTAAAGTTTGGATAGCATTGCGTAGAGTTTGTCAATCACCCGCAAAAATTTGTTTCGTGATTGGAGATTCTGCTCCTTATGGTATCTATGTTCCAGTAATTGAATGGTTAGGATTATTAGCGCAGTCAGCAGGGTTTAAATGCTTTGAATTTGAAAAAATTCGTGACCGTAACGTTAAATGGAAAAATCGTAAACATCAAGTTCCTCTTTGTGAAGGTTATTTATGGGTTGAGGGTTAATTATAAACAAATATGGCAGAATCATATTCTCATAAATGGGGGCAAATTATTGGAAATCTTATTCAAGAGTTTATTCGGGAAACACTTCAAGAAGTTGCCAATGAACATGGCTTTTACTTAGACTATCAGAAAAAACGTAAAGCACGAACTAGCAAAAAGGTATCTTGGCAAGATAGGTATGGTAATTTTCATGACCTTGATTATGTATTAGAAAGAGGTGGAAATGAAGATACCCGTGGACTTCCCGTAGCGTTTATTGAAACAGCATGGCGCCGTTATACTAAACATTCTCGCAATAAAGCACAAGAAATTGAAGGTGCATTAATTCCTCTATCGGAAACTTACAGTAATCTCAATCCTTTCTTGGGTGTTATTTTAGCAGGAGTATTTACAAAAGGCGCCCTTGAGCAATTAGAATCAAAAAGTTTTAAGATTCTTTACTTAAAATACGAAAAGATTGTTCAAGCATTTACATTTGTTAACATCAATGCATCTTTTAATGAAAGTACTGCTGAGGAAGAGTTCCAAGATAAAATTAATCGATGGAATAATTTGTCTGCTCAGGATATAGCTAATGTAAAATCTCAGTTACTCAGCTTATAAAAACCTAGTATAGATATTTTTATAAATGAAATAAATAAATCATTTAGTAGACAAATTCAGAGTGTAAGTATTATAGTTTTACATGGATTGATGCAGCAAGTAAGTACGATTGAAAATGCAATTGCGTATGTTCAAAATTATTCAACTATTCAAACTACACTTATACCCATATTAAAGTATGAGATTGATATTCGTTACAATAATGGTGATGTAATTCACGCGATATTTCAAGATAAGGCTGAAGCAATTAAATTTTTGATGACTTTTGCTTAAATGCTTTGCAATAATTGCATTAAATATTTATCTTTTGATAAATAAGCTTAATTAGTAAGAATTATTCCCCTAGGAGAACCATATTTTTTTGCAATCGCTCCGACGATTTTACAATTTTCTCGAATTTCTTATCATACTCATCAGCCGCATAGTCTTCATCATCATACCTGCTGGATAACGCTGGTAGAATTGACCCAACCTTTTCTAAAGACTCTGCAATTGCTAACATCATGTTTGTCAAGCTTGGAAACCATAGCTTGTCATTATTTGCGTCTTCTCGTTGCAGTACAGGGGAAGTTTCGGTTGGGGTAAGCGAACCAAGAATGACTAGCAAACCATTTTCATACGAAACGAATGGGAGGCATTTTGGGTCATAAATATCCGCGTTTCTAGGAGAATAATATTTCTCAGCTTCCTCAATGGATAGGGTATCTCATATCTAGAAAAAGAAAGAATTATGCAAGATGTTAAATAAGCTGTAGGAATTATAAATTGCACTAGCTGAGGCGCCGAATATATTTTTTATTTGATTGAATGGAATAAATCTAATTATCCTTCTTGTGGGATGGGCATCCCATAGCGTCCTCTAATAAAAGTCATGCCTACCCGTCCCACTTCCTATTACACAAAGGCGGGCAAGGATGCCCGCTCCACAAGAGAAGCAGAAAAATATTATTTATATGAATCTGTCAGTGAGGTCATCAGGTAATGGTGGATTTGCTTGCAACCAGTTAACTAAGTCATCAATTGATGTAAAATTAAGTATTGCCTTACCTAATAAGATTAATTGAGGACGAGAAAGAGCTTTAATATCTAATATGACGTTTTCTGGCAGGTCTCCTAAGCGTTCTTGTAATAGACTAAAAACGATTTCACGTTGTCCTTGCTTAAACTGAAATCTGTCATACGAAGTAATATAAGGCATAGTTTCCTCCTGCTGAATTTTTTCTAAATCTTGGTCAAACTCTTCTTCCAATGCATGTGGTAATATTATAATTCAATCTATGAAGCGGTAAAGGTTACGTATATCTTGCTGTTGTAGACCTTTTTCGTAAAGGCGCCGAACTAGCCAGAGTTGACCTACTACTACGTTCCTGTGGTAGCTTGTCTGTTTCCTGCATTTTCAGATGTGCCATCACAACTATGGCAAAAATATTGTCGCTGCTTTCTAGCTCTTGCCAACGTACTAAGTATGTTAATAGCTTGACTATTCCAAATTTGAAGACAAAACTTGTGTCTGGATGTTTAAATTTATATTGGGACGGGCGCCATTTTGGGTCATTGTCACACAATATCGCAAGACTTATGGGATGCTTTCCAAAGCGCTGATAAATTCGTTGATTATAAGCATACATTCTTTCAGCAAAATCATCATCAACTACAGCTTGAACTTCAACATGAATTAAAAGCCAAGTTTCTTTTCCTTTAATATCCCAAACTTTAACTAGTTTATCTGCGTAAAGTCTTCCTGTTTCAGCAGAACGAACTATTTTTTGGAACTCTTTATCTAAAAATTCGTGGGGACGTGTCCAGTCAATAGTTTTAGCTGTATTTGGAAAGAAAAACTGTATTGCCTGTGGAAAATATGCTTCTAGTACTTCCTTCCAAGGTGAGTCATTGTCGGCGCGTTCGCGCTTCTTACGTGGCATACTGGTGATGCAATAGATAGTATATTTTTGATTATATGGTTATATAGTTTATAATCATTTTTATTGTGAACAGATTTTAATTTGTCTAGTTTTTAATGACTGTGGGTTAATTGTGTGCTTTCTTTTTTTAGACAGATGTAACAGGAGAAAAATTAACAAAATGGATTATCATCATGCTGTCTAGGCGCCGACTATATTTTTGGTTTGAATAAATTAAATTATCCTTCTTGTGGGATAGGCATCCCTGCCTGTCCTCTTTTAATAGGCGGGCAATCTTAAGCCCGCTCCACAGGAGAAAACATTTTATCTGATTGAATGAAATGTATTAAGATGGTGCGTAACTGCATTGAGATTTTTCGTTTTGTTTGTGGTTGGTTAATGCAGTTACGCACCCTATTTGTAATAATTGTGACTGAAAAGCCTACTGATTACGCTGCTATTCTCCGTGCGGCTAACCAAGAAATTAATGAACCTCCTGAGTGGTTGGCGCCTTCTAAGTTTGTCTATTCTCCTGAGTATGGTGTGGGAGAGGTGATGGCTGTTTTGGGTAGGCGTTTAATTGTTAAGTTTATTGAAGAGGTTAACCCGACTCAGTTTGATAATTGGGAAGATGTTGTTGAGAAGGGGTTGATTAAGGAAAGCGGCGCCAGTTTAGGAAGTAACTTAGATAATTCTGATATTGGTAGTGATGTTGCGGCGATTGGTGAGGAGATTGATAAGATTCCTAATGTTGCTTTTCAGTCTGTTGCGCGTGATTTTGCTACGACTATTACTAGGGTTAATATTCAATCTGGTGTTGGTGGTAGTATTCACCCGATACCTGAAGATTTACCGTCTAATTTACATTTGGGTTTGCAGAATATTTGTGTAAATACAGTTTATTCGCATCAGTTGGAGGCTTTGGCGAAGCTACGGGCGGGTTATGATTTGACTATTACTACTCCCACTGCTTCGGGTAAGACGCTTTGTTACAATTTGCCGATTATTGAAGCTTGTATTAAACAACCTGATACTAGAGCATTATATATTTTTCCACTCAAGGCTTTGGCGCTTGACCAGATGCGGAAGTTACAAATGTTAGTGAAAGCTATTCCAAACCACCGCATTAAAATTGCTTTGATGACGGGGGATACTCCAAGGGATGAAAGACAGCAGTTGTTTATTCCTTATCCTCCCAATGTTTTGGCTGTGAGTCCCGATTTACTTCATCATTATCTATATAACATACGGCGCCCACAAGAAGGTGAAGGTTGGCGCCTGTTTTTGAGACAGTTACGGTATGTAGTCATCGATGAGTCTCATACTTATATTGGTGCTTTCGGCGCCCATTTTGCTAACTTGATGCGAAGATTACGGTTAGCTGTTGATGCTGTTGGTGGTAATTCACATAAGTTACAGTTCATTTGTTCGAGTGCGACAATTGGCAATCCTCAAGAAATGGCGTTGAGATTTAGCGGTAGGACACAACAACCTAATAGGTCATATTTAATTCGAGAAAGTGGTGCTGATAGTGCAGGACGTACTTTATTATGTCTCGAACCAAGTAGTGCTGCGAATGTTGAAGCTAGTAAAATGATTATTTCCTGGTTACAGCATAACTTGAGCGGGATTGTTTTTTGTAACTCGCGTGCTGCTGTGAAAGGTTTATTAGGATTAATTCAACGGGAAACTCAACGTACCGGATGCGGACATTTAGCAAACCAGGTTGCTTTATTTTATAGCTCGTTGATTGGAGAAAGGCGCCGGGAAATTATTTCTAAGTTACAGTCGGGGCAAATAAAAGTCATTATTTCTACATCTAGTTTGGAAGCTGGTATTGATTTACCTGAACTTGATTGCTGTTTAATCCGTGGTTTCCCTGGTAGCTTAATGTCATTTTGGCAACGAGTAGGAAGGGCAGGACGCAAGCAGCATGGACTAGTAATATATTTACCGTTGGCACAAAATCCAATTGATGTATATTACGCTAAGAATCCTCAGCAGCTTTTATCGGGAGACGTTGAGTGTAGTGCGTTTAATCCTGATTATCCAACTATATTGGGTAAGCATTTGGAATGTGGGTGTATAGAAAGTGCTTTAGCTTTAAGAGAAATTAATCACCGTTTTGGCCATGTCGCTGGTACAATAGCAGATTCTTTACTACAGCAAAATAAACTTTACTTGAGTAATGGGGGTAAGTTGTGGGGTCGCGGTTATCCACATAAAGAGGTAAATTTAAGAAGTGCTGCAAATACTTCGATAAATTTGATTGATAAACATTCAGGAGATATTCTTGAAAAAATGTCTCTTGAAGTTGCGTATCGCGAAGTATTTCCCCAAGCAATTTATTTTGTTCAAGATGAAAACGGTGATATTATCGCTTACCGTAGCGAAAGTTTGAATGTGGAGAAAGGAGAAGCGCAGCTTGCATATCTAGGTAAAGAAACAACTTTATATACAGAAGCAGAATCTGAATTAGATATAGTACCTTTATCTACACTCGCACAGCCTAAAATTATTAATACCAATATTGATGATGGTAGAATTAGATTAACGCTTGCTTGGGGAGAAATAACTACTAGCGTTACAGGATACCGTTTAATGAAGCGTATATACGGTAAAACCTGTAAAAATCAACAATGTGCAAACTTTAAAAAATCTCTTGAAGGAAACTCTTGTCCCAAATGTCGGCGCCAAATTTATGCAGCAGAAGTTATAACGCTGCAAGATGAAATTGTATTTGAAACACCATTAGTTACCAAATATCAAGCGCCATGTGTATTAATAGACTTGAACGAAGGAGTTAAAAAAGCACTTCGTGAGCAAGTTTCTATATTAAAACAAGAAATAATTCAAAAATATGGCAATAGTATTCCTGAAATGTACCAACCACTATGGACAGGCGCCTCTGACTTTATCGCACTTCATAGTTTGCAACATCAAATTATTAAAGCCGTTCCGTTGGTAGTATTATCATCGAGCCTAGATGTAGATGGTATTGTTACAGAGAAAGAAGGTAGAACATACAACTACTTTTATGATACATGCGAAGGAGGAAACGGCGCCGCAGAAGCAATATTTCACGACCTAAGTAAATTTGCCGCAAAAGCATATGCACTAGCGTCCGGATGTGACTGCGAAACTGGATGTCCTAGATGCTTACACGCATCAGGGTGTCCGCAGCATAACGAACCATTAAATAAAGACTTAGGCTTATATTTATTAGATGCAATATTTAATGTACCATCTTGACTAATAACATCTATTCAACAGCATAACCTGTAAATTGACGCTTGAAACGTGAATAAAATCCAATAACAATATCAGAAGGAGGTACACCCAACTCAACTAATCTTTGAGGAACAATATCTTCTGTACCATTATATTGAATCCATATTTTTTCATTTTCGATATCAAAATGCATTACTGGACCAAATACTCGCTTATTACCTTGCCAACCTACATAAGCTAATTGATAATGGTCATTTTCATTATCAAAAATTAGTTGTGACTTGACGATATCGCAATTCAAACTAATCTCAGCATGTTCTGTTAAAATTTGTTTTATAACTTGCCGATAGTGTTCTAACTTATCCATTGTATAATCTCCTCTTTTGTCGGTTCATAAACTATTAACTTAACTTGATGACGTTGTACTGCTATTTGAACAAAAGTAAGTTGAAAAAATCTTTATATGTTTCACCTGGAACAGCTAAATAAACTATTCTGTCAGGTTGATTTAATTCTAATGCTTGACAATAATTAAGATATTAACCCAGTGCAGCATGAAACTCGCTAATATCTGAGCCTGAGATAAAACTTTTTATTTCAACCGCTATTTTATCATTATCGCGTTCAGCAGCGATTGCGTTATCTGCTGCTAAATCTATCTGTACTTTAATTGTTTCACTAATATAAATTGCGAATGGGTCGCCAGTGATTTGCCACCCATCCTTAATTAAAGCGTTTTTGACTTGTTGATAAAAAGCCTCTTTAGACATATCTCAGGACTTACGATATTGTTACATTGGGAACTGGTGCGTGACGCTACGAGTCTTATCACTACGTTCAAATTTGTTCATAGCGTCACACACCCTACGGTTTTTACGCGCCAATCGCGTAAGTCCTAATATCTGTTAAATTACCATATGAACTGGATATTAGACTGGTTGGTAAGTATAAGTTTTGACATAAAACTTGACATCTTGTAATTACTTAATACCATATTCTAATATATTTGCTAATCCTACGATAAACGAAGCAATTACAGATAAAATTAAGCAGATGCGGCGTTTAGGATGCGAAGAGATAGCTAAAAAACCACCACTAGCTAATCCAGCCAGCCCAAAACCTGCAATTGCGATGATAAAAAGTAAGAAAGTTCCGATGTTATCTGGTGGTTTTGGCAGGTTGAATTTATTTTCTACAATTTCCCAAATTATTAATAACAACCAATACAAAGCTGCTCCAATCAGGTCTCCTAGTAAAATAATGACAGGCGCCACGAGTACTTTTGGTAAAGATGTAATACTACTCATAAATCCAATGCCAATCAATCCCCCAGTGTAAAAATTCAAAAAGCTGTTAGCAAGCCAAAATATCAGAACTGGCGCCATAGATGTATAAATAGTTAAAATCGGTAAAATCTGATTACGCCTAATTTAGCTTAAATTCCGGAATTGCCTCTTCTTACATTTTGCACCTTGAACAGAAACCGGGCTTCTTGCCAAAGATGTTGCGATAAAACGTTGATTTTTTGTACAGAAGCCCGGTTTCTTTAGGCTTGTTGCTGTGGTGTAAAAGTAAACATATGTACTGTACAGACAGAATGCCTATGCTACAAAATGTCTTGGAAAAAAACTGCATAAGCTTAATGTTGCCAGAAATAGAGCATTAACAGGCGCCCACAAGGGTGTCATAGTACAAATTGCAATTCTTAGAAGGAGGTGAAACAATTGATAATGATTAGCGTTGAGTAAAATCACTGTGGCTCTTATATCTAAGTATTGTGAATTTGTCAAGCTATCCAATGATGGTAGTCCCT
Organism: Calothrix sp. FI2-JRJ7; assembly: GCA_019359675.1. Classification (GTDB taxonomy): domain Bacteria; phylum Cyanobacteriota; class Cyanobacteriia; order Cyanobacteriales; family Nostocaceae; genus Dulcicalothrix. The sequence goes on along the minus strand of JAHHGX010000009.1, from coordinate 26,177 downwards.
CTAGGGAAATGGTTAACGCAGCTGAAGACTACTTACACGAACAGTTTCCTACACTTGCTGATGACTCGGATGTTGCATTACAGCGACAATTTTGGCATTTAATGCGCGAACAGCAAGCAAGTAACAGCATGGCTGAAATTTGTTTGCGCTGCTATATCTCTCATCAAATTTACCAAGCTTGCGTTGATTTAGGCGCCAAGTTTGGTAGGCAACACGGTTTTAATTATAAAGCTTTATTACCGATTGTATTGGGAGATGAGGTACTACAAAATTCTCAGTATCAAAAGAAAACTGGTTCTTATAAGTCTTTGGCAACGACAATATTAGAAACTTATAACCCTGATAAAGGTTTGCTTAATACTTGGGTGAGTCGCTATGTAAAACAGCATTCAGAGTTGAAAGATTTTTTACTTCAGCATGGTGTGTTTTTAGTTAGCGATTGGGCATTGTTGAATGATACAAGTCTTAAAGAATTACAGCGTATTTTAGCAGGGATGTATCATTTGGCTACGTTTGAGGTTCAACAAGCTTGTGAGTTGCTGGTTAGCTATCATGCAGTATACCGTGCAGACCGTTTACAGTTTCTTGCGGGTTCGACGTTACCCTGTCAACCTCCAACTGGTGAGCAGCTATCTCGCATTGCCGAAGGTTTAAAAACTCGAATAGGAAAAACTTTTAGTAATGAAGGTGTTTTAAAGCAATTACAGTTTGTTGCTGCTAAGTTACGAGAGTACCGAATTATTGCACGAGGTGGCGCCATTAAAACGTTATCTTATCACCAAGAGGAAGTTGAGCCTATTTTTGAGCGTCAACAAGTAATGTCCAATAATGAAGACCAAGAAGAAAATGAGTTTATTCATTTATATCAACAACAATTGATAGAATCTTTAGACCAAGCACTTGCTCAAGTTATTGAAGAATTTATCATAAAAGTGCAGCGTCGGCGCCCGTCCGAAGTTGAAGCATTTATTAAAGGTTTAGAGTTGTTTCACTGTCGAGGTGAGTCTATGACTCAAATTGCACGGCAAATTGGAGTCGAACAACAGTATAAAGTAACACGGTTATTAAAACTTAATGATTTGCGTGCGGATGTTCGACAAAGATTATTAATGATTTTACGTAGCAAGGTTATTGATATAGCAAAACAATTTATCGATATCGAACAATTACAATGCTTAGACCAAAAAATTGACGAAGCACTAGATGAGCAAATTAATAAAATTATTGCACAAGCAGAATCTGAAGCTAGAAACCCTGTTCGGAATCAACCTCTCAAGAGTCTGTTTGCACACCGTCTTTGTCTTTGTTTAGATAAAAGAGGTTTAACGGGAACTGGTCAATCTGGTGCGTGACGCTACTAGATGGCTAGCTTCGTATGAAAATTGTTAATACCGTCATGCACCCTACCAGCATATTATGAACCAATATACCAGCATATTATGAACCAACATACTTTTTTTGATACTGACTCGCTCGATTTCTGCTCGCTTGGTGATGATAGCACCGAGTTGGCGCCTGAACAAATTCAACGTGCGGCACAATTAAGTTTGGGAATTTCTACTCCTGAGCAAAGTTGGCAAGTTTACTTGAATGCTTTAGGTACTATTGGCTTTGAACAATGGATGGTTGAACGGGCGCCTGATTTACAAGTTGATGTATCTAAGTCAACTATTTGGCAACCTGCTTACTCAAATATACTTGCTGCTGCCTGTAATGTTCAAGTCGGTGCCTTTAAGGTTTGTGTAATTACGGCAAGTAAGGTTGGAGATTTACAAAGTATTCCTTTTGCTGTTGTCGATGTTCCTAAATTAGCAGCGCATTTTTATGTGTTGATGCATATTGAGGAAGAATTACAGCAAGCTAATGTGTTTGGATTTATGAGTTATCCACAGCTTCAAAGCTATAAACAACAAGTTTTGTTACAAGTTGAGGAAGATTTTACTTATAGTTTGCCAAATGAGATACTTAATTTTGATGTTGATGCACTGCTACTAAATTTACGGTGTTTAGATATTAGGGCAATTAATCTACCTATAGAGTCTAGTATAGCAACTACACAAACTGACACATCCACAGCCCTACAGCAAAAGTTAACTAGGCTACCATCTGAATTAAGAAAGCATCCTTCACAGTTTTTGACGGTGGATGAAGCGAAAACACTGTTTAGTAACCCTCATTTAATTGATTGGTTATATGCATGTACACGCGCAGAAGTTGTTACAGATGTGCCAAAAAGTCAGTCTATACAACCTTTTATCAATGTTGGACGTTGGTTACTTAATCAAATTGATACAGTTGCCGAGGAGTTAGGATGGATGTTAATGCCAACTTTAGCATCATCAGCATTACGAAGAAGTGAAGATTTTCAACCAATTCGAGAAGCATTAGAAAAACAAAAAATTTACATTCCTTCAAATGCTCAAGGCGCCTCACGTGATTTAAACTCAGAATGTGCGGCTTTAAGACTTTATGCAATTATATGGGAATTAAATGAAGTATCAGATAACCCAGAGTGGATGTTACTAATAGTTGTGCGCTCAATTTCAAGTTCACTAGTCCCGCAAACCTTAAGATTGGAAATTCGTGATAAAACGCAACAATTGTTTGACCAAACTCTAGAAGGTGACAGCAGCAAAGAAATTCTTTTCGCTCGTCTTCTTGGTGACTCGAATGACCGTTTCTGGGTGACGGTGACTGCTGATGATACTAGTGTGTTTGAAATTGAGCCTTTTGGCTTAGAAGGTTAATTAACGCTCTGTTTACTATTAATTATAATTCTTACCGGAAATTTAAATTAAAATTTAAACTTTAGTTATATAACTGTAAGTCAAAATACATAATAATAAGATACTTCCTTCCCCTTTACGTCTGAGCTATGGAACATTCATTTAGTTTAAAAATTCAAAAAGTAGAACAAATATGCTTGTTTGAGTTGTCCTGGGGACAGGGACAAAGGTTAGCTGCACAAGTTGATTATCCTACCGTTTTAACTCAAATATATCAAGATTGGAAGAAAGCGTATTTAAACTTTTACCAGTCAGATGAAATGCGGGGAAAAGCAGTTGGTGGAGGAGTTGCGGAGCTTTCGGTTGACTGGCACGCAGAACTAGTTAAAGCTGAGTCTAGGTTGACTTATGAATTTAATAGTTGGTTACGAAGCGCTGAATTATATGAGATTCGCGCACAATTGAATCAAGAAGGCAGTAATTTAAATCAAGCTCAAGCGATAAAGGTATTTTTAACTTGTACACCTATTGAGTTAGATAGATTTCCGTGGGAAGCTTGGGAAAGTGCTGGAAAAATCCAAATTATTCGTTCTCCTCAAAAAATAAGCGCTCCCAACCATTCTTTACAGCAAAAAGGACGCACTCGTATTTTAACGATATTAGGTGATGATACTGGGTTAGACTTTCAACAAGAACGAGAAGCTTTAAAAGAATTATCAAAGATTGCTGATGTGGAGTTTGTCGGGTGGCAACCTAAGCAAACAGCTTTACAAGTAATTGAAAATATTACAAATGCAATAGCTGATGAACGTGGATGGGATGTGCTGTTCTTTGCTGGACATAGCAATGAAACAGATTTAACTGGGGGTGAGTTAGGAATTGCACCAGGGGTATCAATATCTATAAAAGAAATAGCAACGCTTTTGAATACAGCACGTCAACGTCGGTTAAAAGTTGCTATATTTAATTCGTGCAGTGGATTAAATATTGCTGAATCTTTGATAGATTTAGGCTTTAGCCAAGTAATGGTGATGCGTGAACCAGTCCACAACCGGGTCGCACAGGAATTTTTAGTTAAGTTTTTGCTTTCATTAGGTAAACACTTAAATGTGTACGAGTCGATGATGGAAGCACGGCAATTTTTACGTTTAGACAAAACCCATACTTATCCATCATCTTATTTACTGCCTTCTTTATTCTGTCATCCAGGCGCCGAGTTATATAAAATTCCACTATCGTTACCTTGGCATCAGTGCATTAGGCAGGTGGTTTTACCCAATAGTATTATTGAAGGGGTCGCGTTAGCTGTTACTATTGCTGTTGGTACAATGATTCCTGTTCAGGACTTTTTACTTGATGGGAGAGTATTTACCCAAGCAGTTTATCGTAACACAACGAATCAAATTCCATCTGATGAGGCGCCACCAGTAGCATTAGTAGAAATAGATAGTGAGTCCATTACCAAACGTAAGCTACCAAGTTCACAAATTTTACCAATGAACCGTAGTTATATAGCGGAGTTAATGGAACGTGTACGAAAATTAAATGCACCCGTTATTGGTTTAGATTTTTTAATTGATACACCGCAAAAATATCCACCGACAGCAGATAAAGATTTAGGAACAGCAGTAAGTCGTGCGGTCAATGAAAATAAATGGGTTGTTTTTGGGACTATTTTAAACGAAGCTAAAGAAGCGAGTGTTAATGATGCTAACGGAATTAGAAACCGTAACTGGACTTTACAAGGTTACACAGAATCATTTCCTTCTTACGTGGAATTACCTAAAAATGAGTGTCGCGAAACATGTCCGATTTCTTATTTGATGGCACTAACTCAATTAGCGACCCAAGAAATAACAGATTTACCCAAACCCAACACAGGTGGAACTATTGATTTAAGAACTCAGTTGCTTGATACAATTAAAACAAAATTACCTAAAAAAGGTGATTTAACAGCTTTAAAACAATGGCGCCCATTATTTGGACAGCAACCGATAATAGATTTTTCTATACCTCCCGACAAAGTATACACCAAAATACCTGCTTGGCAGTTAATGGAGAATCCAGATGCGAACAAGTTTCCATTGATATCAAAACAAGCTGTATTAATAGCAACAGGAAACGATGAGCGTTTAGGAAAAGCACCAGGTCAACCCGACCGAATGCCAATACCGACAGCAATGAAATATTGGACGGAACAGACTTGGATGACAGGGGGTCAATCTTTAGCATACACAACTCACCATTTTATGCGGCGCCATTTAATTACTCCAATACCTGATATTTGGGTAATTGCGCTTGCGATTTTAGTCGGTAAGATTGCTGTGCTTACTCTCAAATCCAAGTCATCTTTAACACCAAAAATTAGGATGAAAATCCTCACAGGTAGCTTAATAGGAGTTGTGTTATACGGAGTAGCAGCGTTGCAATTATATTTAACTGCTGCACTTTTACTTCCTTGGTTTTTACCATCATCGGTATTCTTAGCTTATGTTTTATCTGCGACAAGGAGACAAAACCATGCTTAACAAAAAATATCTACGGTTCATGTTGATTTTGCTGTTTGCAACTAGTTTTGTCACCACAGACAGCTTTACGAACCTGACATCAACTCAAACATTTGCCCAAGTTAGAGTAGCAGATTTCTTTGGGTTATGGCGCCGGAAAGATGAGCGCAAAGTTTTAAGAACATCACGTTCTGGTGGAGTTTGCCCAATAACACCGGGTATCTTTGAAACATATTTACTTTGGCACGAACGTCCACTGTTTGTATGGAAGTCATCAGGAAACCAAGACGCTAATTTAGTGGTACGTGAGTACGATAGTCAAACCGAAGTTTGGAGACAACCTGTTAATACATCAGCACAAAAGCTTGTGTATGGCACCGAAAAAGCTTTGGAACCAGGTAAGCTTTATCAATGGCAGTTAGTCAACAAATCACGAGGACTTAATGAGTCTGTAACATTCCAAATTATGTCCGAAACTGAACGTGCTAAAATTCAAAGCGGATTACAAGCATTAGAGCAAAACTCAAAGTTAGCTAAATTATCACCGGAAGATATTGCGCTCAAAAAAGCACACTATTTCTTAGATTATCAAATCAAGCATCAAAACAGCGATAGAACTTATCTTCCTTGGTCGGATGCGTTGCAGTCGTTGTATGAAGTTGATAAACCTTCTGCTTCTTTTGTAGAACAACGTGATAAGTTTATTGTTTCGTTGTGTTCTTCTAATTCTACTGCGAGTAAGTAATCCCCCCTAACCCCCCTTACTAAGAGGGGGGAATAAGGTTTATTGCTCGATTGGCGCCTCTGGTTGTAATCTTGGGATAACGCGAAATTGGTCTTGCTTTTTGTTGTCTTTGAAGGTGTTTCTGTCTAAGCTGGGTTGAGATTGTCCAATTATTACTAAACCGTAATCGCTGTTGTTTTCAATTAGATTTGAGAATAATTTGGGGTGGGATGAGTCTGTTAGTACTATACCATTGCGGTTTCCACGGATTTGATTGTCGAATAGTAAGGGTGTTGATTTGCCACCAATTGCAACGCCGAAACCTGTATTATCAAAGATGTTATTACGGATTTCACCTTTTGCTTCGGAGGTGACGGAAACTCCGTTGGCATCGTTACGATAGAATCGGTTATTTTCTATTGTAGGCGCCGCGTTACCTGTAATAAATACTCCTTCGCGTTTACTGTTAATAAAATTATTGTTACGAATGATGGGTTGTCCAAATTCAACCCAAACACCAGTACCGCGCACGTTTGGATTGGTAACCGTAATACCTGCTATTTGGGAGTTGTCTTGTGCAACGAGTGTTACGTTTTGTTTTGCAAAGGTTCGACTCATGTAGGAATCTCCACCGATGATTTCTACTCCTTGACCTTGGGTGTTTTCATTACCTTTGAGAATGACACCTGATTTGATGATGAGTGGAAAAGTTTCGCTGTAATAACGTCCTGATGCTAATTGGATGATGCTTCCTGGAGTTGCTTGTGTGAGTGCGTATGAGATGCTTCGGTAGGGTGTTGCTTCACTTTTTCCCGCAGTGGCGCCATCTGTTCCTACCTGTGGATTCACGTATAATATAACTTGTGGTGCAGTGTTGGTAGGCGCCGATGTTTGTGCGTTTACTTGAGAAATGTTAATTAAACTTAGTAATACTACGGTTGAATAATTTACTTGCTTGAGAAGCGATTTGAAATTCATAGTAGCTGAGTGTGTGAGAATCAATGTAGCTACTTTATTCGTATGATTATTATAGTAACCTGAGTAATATCCACGAATATCTTTTAGATATTTATTACATGTTTCTAAGTATTTAAGTACAAATAACTAGTAAATAAAAAAGTAAATCATAATCATAAAAACGAAACTACGAAATTACGAAATTGTATAAATATATTTTGATGTAACTTCTAACCTCTGTGTCCTAATAGTCTCTGTGGTGATATATTTTTTACCACAGAGACGCAGAGAGGCAGAGAAAGAGATGGAAGTTTATGGCAGTTTGTTAAATATTTAGGTCGCGTAGCGCAAGTCTAATTTGCTCCATACGTCTGCGGTTAACTCCAAGGTCAGATTCTCCTAAACGAGATGCTGAACGTATATGAATTAAATTTTCGTTTTCAGGAAAATAAAATTCTACATCATCGACAAAACGAAAGATACGACTTTTGGAAAGAGCATGGATGTAGTTATCTGTTTGTTCTACAACTTCTGTGCGTGGAACAACTGTCAAAACTTTTAATACTGTTTCTCTTGCTTTGTTGCGATCTATATGATATGAAATTGGGTCAATTGTGTGTTTGATGTCAGCATCTTGACTAACGACACAGTTTTGAGAAGCTGGACAATTTTCAAGATGACCCTCGTTGATTCCTAAAGCATCAGCAGGAAGTGCTATACTTGCCAAAATCAAAAATATTCCAAAAATAATTGCAGTAAGGCGAGGCATTATCAGTATATTCCTTGAAGTGTAATTAAACTAACTTAATAATTTTCCCTTATTAAGGTGAATCGCGCAATAATACTTAACATTATAAAGTTTGTAGAAGTTTTCGGTAGTTATGCTAAAAACTATTTTGACGCTGTGTAGATATAATTTAGAGTTTTAGTTATATTGACAGGAGGTTATCAATGAGCGAAGAATATACAGAGGTCGTAGACGATAGTTGGGGTGATAGGTTCGGTAGCTCTCTATTTGCAGTAATTTTAGGGCTTATCTTATTTTTTGGATCTTTTATTTTGCTATTCTGGAACGAGGGTAGATTAAATTTATCAGAAATTGCTAAAACTGCTGTGGAAATTTCCGCAACGCAACCAAATAAAAAGGCAATAGGAAAATTTATTTCTACAACTGGAACAATTACATCAAATCAAGCTTTAGGTGATAATTTATTTTTAATCCCAGGTTCATATAGTGTTGTCGATAGAACCGTTGAAATGTTTTCTTGGAGTGAGGAGAAGCGAACGGAAGAAAGAAAAAGTATGTTAGATGGTAAAGTCACTAAGACGACTACTTATAAATATACCAAAGGATGGACAAACGAGCCTAGCGATTCAAGTGATTTTAACTATTCGCAAACACATTACAATCCTAAGAAAGCATATTCAGACCAATATTACACTACATCCGGCGCAAAAGTTGGGTTATACGATATTAACATGACTGATTTTAAAGAGGTAATGCAACGTAAAACCTCATGCGATAGTAACTCAACTGCATTGTCATATCCAACAGCAGAAGGTATTTATTTAAATAGTAACAGTAGGTTACAATTATCTGCACAGTTAATTAAATCAAGTGGTGACGACGTTAAATTAAAGAATAATTATCTTTTCAAAGGAAAAGGGGTGCCTGAAAATCCTAGTATTGGAGATGTACGTATTTGCTATAATGTAATACCGTCTAACTCAACCGTAACAGTTTTTGGTAAACTTGCATCATCAAACCGAATAACTGCTTATAACGCTCCCAAAAACACCAAATTTTACCAATTATTTGCCACTAGTCGAAATGAAGCAATAAAAATTTTAAACTCTGAGTATACTGTTTGGACATGGGTACTTCGACTTATCGGGTTTGCGGCAATGTCCTTTGGAATAATATTCGCACTACAACCAATAAATACTCTACTCAACTTAATACCGTTTTTCGGTGAATGGATAGAAAACATAACAGTAAGTTTAAGCTTCTTTGTTGCCTTTGTCCTCACAACCGTCACAATACTTGTTTCTCAACTTTTACATCATCCTTTTGTACTTATAGCAGCAGTTGTCATCACACTTATTACTTTATCAGGAGTTAAAAAAATTAGGAAAAGTATATCTTAATTAAGCCAAAATTGAGTTATTATCATCACAGTTTAAATGAGGTATACTTAGTGATGATTAAACTATATGTAAATAAAAGCACGTTTTGGGAAAGCACCATTATGATGCTTTTCTTTGATATTTTTCTTTATTTACCTGCTTTTGCCAATGCACCTGCACCTTCAAATTATGCCTGGTTTATGTTTGATACGGCGCCTGATGGTGTACAGTTAGTACATTGTGAAAGCAAAAAATGCGAAAAACCTTAGTTGCTTAAGCAAAGTGGCGTTTGTAAGGATGCTGGTTGTTTACCCATATCATCTAAATGGTTAATTAATCGAATTAATCGTGATACCTGTTCAATCAAACAAGCAGTACTATTAAACGTATTAATTAATACAGTAACTTTAATTCTGGGATTGATTATATTACCTCCAATAGCTCATGTAAGTTATTGAGAAATTTGAGTTTATATGAGTTATTTACGTTTCTTTTTGATGCGTTGCACTTGCTGTTGAAATTCGGCGCCTTTTTCGGGGTTGACCATTGCGACGAAGTTGGCAAATCCGGTGATTGCTGCGAGTGTATCATGGGAGTTGCCCCAATGTTTTCCTTGAAGTCCTTCTTGTTCGATTTGGTGTAGGGTGGCGCGGAATTTTTTTAAAACTTTTTTGGATATATTTAGTTTGTTGTTGACGATAATGCCTGTAACTTCTTGCTGATTTGTGTTACGTAGGACGCGAGTTTTATCGTGATTTATGTTGAAACCTTCGTGGGTTACTATTGATTCGGTGCGTCTCATGATATTACATATGTGGCGCCGATTTTCACTTTTGGCTGAGAAGGTTAAATCATCAGCGTAACGACTATAGGTAAATCCAATATTTTCTGCCATACCTTGTAAACGTCGATCTAAACGACGACAGAGTAAATTAGTGATGGCTGGACTTGCTGGTGAACCTTGGGGAAGGTGCCTGTCATCTAAAGCTACGTAATATGTTTTACCGTCGAGTTCGACTTGTTCGATGTCGGCAGCGGTACAAATTAAGGCAAAGATTGTTGCTGCTGCTTCTGAGTAACCAAAGCTTTGAAATAGTCCTTTGACACGTTTGTAAGATATTGAGGGAAAAAAGTCTTTGAGGTCGAAGTTTATAATAACATCGGCGCCGACGTGAGGGGTTGCGTTGGTGATAATAGAACGATTTTCGCGAAACCCATGTGCAGCATCGTGAACTTCGAGTTTATTGAGTATGTTTTCTAGTATCCAGTATTGTGCTTGCTTGAGGTTGGGCATTGGCGCTGATATTAGTCTTTCTCCACCTGTTCTTTTGGGAACTTTGAAACGAATATAATGAGATATTGTGGAAGTTTTACGGTTGAAGGCTAAGAAACGTAGCTTACCAATACTTACCCCCATTGCTTCTGCGATTTCTAGGGCTGTGTTGCAAAGTGGTAAGTTATGATTTTGCAATCTTTCGATGTTTGCTTCGGTATTGTTTAAACCGCCTGATACATCTTCCCCAAGGTAGATGATATCTTTTTGTTTTTTCTCTTGCCATGCTGCCGCACGTTCGAGTCGTTCTTTTTCACGTCGTTCTTTGGTTTCTTTCTGCTTGCGTCGCGACTCTTCTAAACGCTGCTTTAACATTTGCTTTCGCAATTCTTTTTCATTGCGAAGTTGACTGCTTTGTTGGCGCAGTTTTTCTAACTCACGTCGTATTTCTCCTTGGCGCCGAATTTCGTCTGCTGGGTCTTCGGGTATTGTACCTTGGGGCGCCCAAAATCCAAAACGTATCATTTCTTCTAAGATAAATTCGTCTTTTCCTGTTTGACGAATGCGGTCGTAAAGTTCCTGACGGGTGCGAGGTTGGTCAGACATAACGGTAGTGCAGAATGACGAGTTAGGAGTTAGGAGTTAGTAGTTAGGAGTTAGTAGTTAAAGATACATATATATGTAGGCAAACATAGAATAAGGCTGACGCGGTTATTAGCAAGTTTATCTTCGTAAGTTACTGAGGACTAGGCTGGTCAACTCAAGCAGTGGAAGGTTCCTACTAGGGATTAACTTTACAGAAGTCACACCGAAAATCCCTGGTAGGAACCTTCCACTGTACAGTAAAGAACAGACTAGTGAAGCATGTTAGGGCTTAATGCATGGACGGCGATACACCGTCCGGGTTGCAAGTTCTTACTTGCTGATAATCCGCGTGAGCTTCATCTAGTGTATTCGCACTTTCTCTATTTTGGGTAGATGTGTAGGAAAAATAATTTAGATAAATTTAGATAAAGGGACGGGCAAGGATGCCCATTTCACAAGAGTTAAAAAGGTACCCTTGAGGGTACCGTAAATATTCTGGAATTCTTGTGATGGTGGTTGAAGTTTCGTTATGTAAATAAAATACTCGTAGAGAGATTAAAACCATGACTGCTATTCAATGCCCTACTTTTAAGCCTACTTTAAGACTTGGTAATAATGGTCAAGATGTTAAGGAGATGCAAAAGCGTTTGAATCAACGTTTGGCTGCTATTTATACTCCGGCTTTGGAAATTGATGTTGATGGTGATTTTGGCGCCGGAACTGAGACTGCTGTTAGATATTTACAATGTCTTGGTTTTATCAATAATACTGGTATTACAGATGCGGCTACTTGGAATTTTATTTGTAATGGCGCCGCTAGTTTACCTGTTTTAAAGTTAAATAGTACTGGAAGTGTTGTGAAGTCTCTTCAAGAAGCTTTGTCTGGTGCTGGTTTTTATAATGGTGTGTTTGATGGTGCGTTTGGTGCTAAAACTGTGCAAGCTGTGAAAGATTTTCAAGCTCATTTTGGTTTGGCTGCTGATGGTGTTGTTGGCGCCAAGTCCTGGGATGCTTTAATTAAGCTTGATTCTCATGTTGATAGCTGTTTTGCTACTTATTATGGTGGGTGTTAGTGTAAGCACTGAAGTGCTTATTACGAAAATTTCGTGCTTGCGTGCTGGTTTCCCTTCGTAAATCTCTGGGGACTAGGTTACTCAACTCAAGCGGTCACGACTAGTAGGCGCCCATTCACTTTATAAAAGTCAAACAGGAATGCGCCTACTAGTCGTAAGACCGCACAGTCAAGAGTAGACTAGTGATGTGTGTATAGACTGAATGCACGGACGGCGATACACCGCCCAATTTGCAAGGAATCTCTACCAGCGCGCTTACACGATTATTTCATTTATTGGCGCCCACGACTATGTTGCATTCGTAAGGCGAGAATATGCTCGCATGGCCCTTTGAACAGTTTGTTTTGCTGGTGCCAGTTACAAGTACACTCTGCTCCAATTATACGCTCGTCATTATCAATCGTCAAAGATGGTGTGTAAGTTTTTTGTTTGTCTTTGACACTGCCTTCTATTGTGAGTCTGTTGTTGCTGTCGTTTACTGATGTTATTTGGACGGCGTTTTTAGTTATAAAGCTTGTGGCGCCTTCTTCGCGTTCGTTGGCAAAGCGTAGTCTGTCCATTGGTAATGGGTCACGACTAAGTTCGCGAATGCGATAAACTTTTTTATTTAAGTCGTATATTACACGCCCTGCTTGTGTGTAAATACTTAATGCCCCTGTAATGGCTGCACGACTTAGTTTTAATCGTTTTGCTAAATCGTCTGCTGTTTCTACCCAGTTTTCACGCAGTGCATCAAATATTTGCTTTTGTGTCCATTCATCTACATCTGCACGCGGCGCCATTAAGTCGAAGTTTCCTGATGTTGACCAGTCGTTTGCTGTCCATCCTGATAATCCTAGGGTAAATGACATGTCGCCTAGGTCAGCGATGTAAAATGATGGCATTCCTGTTCCTAGTAAATGAACGGTGAATTTTTTGGCTATGGGTATGAGACGTTCGAGGATTAAGAGGCGCCTACGTCCCCATGCTCTTATTGTTTGTGGTTCGGAACCAAGGTATGGTGAACGAGGACAGGTTACTTCGATATTCCACGGTTCAAATACGATACGGATGGGTTTTCCTGGTTCGAGATGGTAGCGCATACTGCGGGGGCCTTGTTTTTCTTTGTGGCGCCGTAGTATGAAGCACATATTATAGATGTCGGTTGGATGTAGGTCGAATTGGATTGTGGGTAAGCACATTGCTGAACTTACTTGTAGAAACCCTCGTACCCAGGTGTCGGGTAAGTCTATTTTTACTTCTTTGTATGCTTCTTCGTTGGTGGTTTCTACTTCAAAGCCAGATGGGTCTACTTTGAGTTCGGTGGTTTTGTAGGTACGGATTTTTTGAAATTCTTCGTATAGTGCTGCTGAGTAGTCTACGTTTGTTGTTCCACACGCAAATTCGTTGATGTTTTTGAAGACTTCGTAGCTGGCACTGAGGCGCCCGTAGCTTGACTCGTCTATACTAAAACATTCAAAGAATACTTCGTCGGGATGCACTGTGATTACTGGGTCGAGGACAAACCATGCGTCTCGGTCTTTTTCGTAAAGGTAGTTAAAGTATTTTTGTCTGGCTGCGTAAAATGGCGCCATTCTTTCGTAGCTGCGTTTGGTTAGTTGGTTGTATTCTTGTTGCAGGGTTTGAATTTTTGCTGTTACGTCTTGACGCATTGCCGCTATTAAGTCCCAGTTAAGGCCTTCTTGTTGTTGGCGCCATTCTTTGTATGCTGTTTTGTCTTTGGGTTTGAAGCGTAGGTCGGAAATGACGACATCGTGTAGGGCACTAATGGCCTCGCGAAATGCAATGTTCTGTCGTAGTTCTCCGATGAAGTATGTGGGAGGACGGGTGGTATCGGGTGAAAATGACATTTGGGTGTTGGCGCCATTTTCTTGAACGGTTGTGTTGTTTTTGTAAGTGTAGTTCAATTGCATTGGTTTTGTTTTAGGTTAATTTTATATTCTGGTTTCGGTTGGTGTGAGGATGTGGAGGGGAAGAGAAAGGTGGGGGTATTTTTTACGGATTGTTAGCATTATTTGTAGGGTGGTGGCTTTGTCTTGTTTGGCTATGGTGAGGGATTGACGGGTCATTATTTCTACTACTATTTGCGCTGCTTGTTCGCTTTTTTGTGATTCGGTTTTGAGGAATTGGAAGATGCGTTGTTTGGCTTTTCGGCTACGGTTGATGTTTGATAGTACTGTTGTGAAGTATGGTGTTAGTTGCTGTAGGCGTTGTGGGTTGTCTTTGGCGTAGTTTTCTAGGTAGTTGGTGACTAAGGTTTGCATGTCGGAAGATGGGTGTTCACTAAATTTGAGTAGGTATTGTTCTGCGTCTTGGGTTTGGAAGTTTTGCGTTAGTAAATCTCTACCAAATTTTCTGGTTTCTTCTCTTACGCTGTCGCAGATGGAGATTAGCACTTGGGGGGTGAATTGTTGGGCGCCGAATTGCGTGGTAAATATATTAAATGCGAAGTCGCGTGTGTCTTGCCATTTTGCTTCTAGTGTTTTGACGGCGATAGTTAGTTCTTGGGGGTTGTTGCGAAGTTCTTCTATGTTTTGCGATAACATTTGTTGCGCTGCTTGTCGAACTGCCATTATTTCATGGTTACTCAGTTTGACTATTTCGCTGGTTGTAAATTGAGATACCCATGCGGTTAGGTTGGCTTGGAGTAGTATTCCTCCAAGTTCTTGTGCTGCTGATGATTTGGTTTGAAGTAAAGATAATGGTGTGTCTTTAGTAATACTTGTCATCCATCCTTGTTGTTCTTGGAGGAGGTGGAGTAGGTAACTATGGACTCCTTCGTGTTGTTCTGGAGTAAGTAATATTTCGATAAGTTCATGCGCTACGTCTATTTGGAAGTCTAGATGAGCGGCGCCTAATCGATGGATAATTGGTTTAATCGCGTTGCGTATTTCAGGGTTGGGATTTATTGCCATTGCAATAATTAAGGTACTGTCTTCTAGCAGTTTGGCATCGGGTAGTTGTCCAAATAATCGAATTCCAATAACTCGCAATGTTTCGTATGATGATGCTAGTAATGATTCTATAATGTTGGATGGTAAATTTTCTGCACTGGTTTGGTGGTTGAGTAAAATACGGGCGCCTAATTCTTGAATTTCTAATATTGGATGTGCTAGTAAGTCATTAATTACACTTATCCCTAATGTTCGCAGTTGGGGAGCAAAGCTTATAAGTAAGATTTCGCTAATTTCTTTGATAATTTCAGTTGGTACTTCGGGTGTAAATGCTAACAATTCAATAATTATTCTACCTAATAAAACTCGTGCGGTTGTGTCATTAATTACTGTTGCACTGAGGAGTTTTTTCGCGAAGTTACGAGTATCATCGTGTGTACTGACGATTATAGCTGTAATAAAGTTAGTATCTTGTAAGAAAAACTCGCGGTTGCTTTCTATCCACTGATACGCTACACTTCTTGCTGTTTGAGATGCACTGTTAATTACAGCTAAGACGAGTTCGATATTAGGTTCTTGTGGATTATAATTAGATTGTGCTAATTCACATGCAAACTGTGCGGTGACTTCATAGGGCTTTTGAAGGAGTTGAATAATATTATCTATATTTATAGATGTATGGAAACTAATACATGTCCGCAGTGCTTTGACGGCAAACTCGTGAACTGGGGAGCATTGACTTTCTAGTAATAGTTTGAGTAATACTTGCGGGTGTTGTGTCCACAATTGTGGAAATGCTTCTTCACGTTTCGGTTCTGGTGTACCTGGTTTATATCCTGGTTGACATTTCCATGCTTTGGAGTTTGTCTTTAATTCGTAACGTGTGCTGTTCTCGTAAAGTATATGATTAAAAGTTATGTAACCAGCGTATGCATCCCATGTATTGCAAAATTCCGTTCGAGTCCAATTAGAACGGTTCCAACGATAAAATTTTGTTTCTCTAATTGGTTCTGCGTCTGCATCAGAATATTGAAGCAAGACGCTAGCTGCCATATTTACATATTCTACGGCGCCTTCTTCTCCCAATTGTTTGAGTGTACGCCAAATTCTTCGCTGTAAGTACGCTTGAGTTTGGTTGCTATAAGCTTTTGTTGATGTCGGACTTTTTAACTCTTCCTCATGGCGCCGTTTCTCAACCTTGCTATATCTTTGAGTAGTAGGGTTCCATTCCCAGTAGTTATTATCGTTATCAAATGTTCCTTGTTCTTTCTCAAATCGATAAGCAAAAATACTGAATATCTCAGCATCATAACGATACTCTGCCATTTTGAAGATATGTCGCAAATACTTAAAGTAATTAGGTTTATATGGGGCTGTACGTAATATTTCTAGTAATACTGGGCGAACATGATTATTATCTATTTGATAGAGCTTATCAAGAACAGCAAAACTCTTATAATCTCCACGCTTAAAATAATGGTCGAGTTCTAAGGCAAAGCTTTCTGCGGAACCATTACGTGCTAACTTTTGTAAATTTTTGGGCAAAAACTCTATCATTTCTGCTTGTAACTCAGCTTTGGTGCTAGCGTCACTAAGTTGCAATAGCGCTTCAAATGCTATTCGACTTACAAACTCTGGTGAAGATGCATTTTGATAAAGTTGAATAAGTACGGGGATAGCTTCTTGATTTCCACAGTATCCCAATGACCAGGCTATGCAATAATCGCGTAAAGGCTCACCTGTTCCCATAAGCTTGATGAGTAAAGGCGCCGCTTCTTTAATTTTAAGCTCACCCGCACGCCATATTGCTCTTTCTAACTTCCATTTACTTGGCTGGTTGTTGGCAAGACGAGTTAATATGGCTTCTTCACGAGTTTTGTTTATCGCTACTGGTTGTGTCTGAGTTGTAAGTGCGGGAGTGGATACATCAGTATATCCTTTTTTAGCTTTTTCTTGAACAAGCTTGTCGAATACTCGCTCTGCTTCTTGTAATGACACAGCTTGAGTCGTTTTTACACCCTCTTTTAAATTGGCGCCACGTTTTCCGTAACGAAAGTTAACAACATACTGCGCTTCACCAGTTTGGCAAATATCTACTTCGTAAACTTTATCAGATGTACCTTCGCGATAATGCAGTGTCGTCCGCTTGATTAATTTCATACTGCCCCCACCATTCAACTATAACCAAATTCTATTTTCGCGTGGTTTTCTTGGAGTTGCCAGGGGTAAGTATCTTGGAGATAATGCCTCCTAGCGTCGAATGGCACTTACTTAACGATTAGATGGTGCGTGAAAGCACTTTAATATACGTTACATTGATTGGTTGTAATAGCTTTCACACACCCTACCCAATTTTATTGGCGCCTCCAAATGTTTAATGTTCTGGGTGTTGAAACGATGTATCCAACTGTGTCTAGTAGCGGATTTGAGAACCTTTTAGATAATAATGAGGAAGTTGAGCAGTTTTGTAAGGATGCTCCCTAAATCAAAATAGTGGTTGATATGGCACATCTTATGTGGCGCCACAGTAGTGATATAAGAAAAACTGCGATGGTTGAAACTTCATCCAGAGCGAATTCTGGAAATTCATATTTCTGATAATGATCGACCGTATCTTTCCCATTATTTTTTGATAATAGAATAAAATTATAAATCTTAGATTTGTTCGCATACAGTTCTAAGTGTTTGCCGCAACCAGGTATTTGCATCATCTTTGTCTGTTAATTGACTCCACATCAGTGAAACAGTCCAAGGTTGTGTTTCCAGTGGCAGTTCAAAAACCTCTATATTAGCTAATTTAGAAAAATGGGCGCCAATTCGATACGGTACTGCAGCAATCATATCGCTTGATGAAATAATTGCTGGTAATATTAATAAATGTGGCGTTGTTAGCTGAATTCGACGTTGGAGATTGTGAGTTGCAAGGATTTTATCAATTTCACCAGTTGCATCTTGGCGAAGAGTAACTAGTACGTGGGATAAATTGGCGAATGTTTCTAGAGAAATAGGTTTATTCTTGATGGCAGGATGCTTTTTACGCGCGATTCCAATGAAACGTTCTTGAAATAGTGGTACACAAATTGTTTGTCTAGGTGAATTAGGAAACACACCTAATGCTAATTCAATTGTACCGTGTTCTAACATTTCGCCTACATTATCTTTATCAAACCCAATCATCCGAAAGTTCAGAGAAGGCGCCTTTTCGCGACAATATTCTAATAATTTTGGCAGAATTACAAAGCTAGTATAATCAGCGCTGCCAATTGCAAAATTTCTTTGTGCTGAAATAGGGTTAAAACTTTGGCTAAATTCTATAGTATGACGAATTTGTCTAAGTGCAGCAAAAATATCTGGTGCAATTGCTACTGCTTTACTGGTCGGTTGCATTTCTCGACCAATGCGAATAAATAACTCATCGTTGAATAATATTCTTAGGCGCCCCAATGCAGCACTCATTGCTGGTTGTCCGAGATAAAGACGTTTGGCTGCTGCTGTAACGCTTCTTTCCTCGAACAACGCTTCAAAAGCAACAAGCAAATTCAGATCGATGGACGCTAGGTCAATTGATTTCATTGATGGACTGCATTATCATACGTTGTCTTGAAACCTACCACGACGACTCGCTACTTCTTTTTCAATCTCTTCCTGAGTTAATAATGGCTCTCCAGAAGCAACTATTTCGGCACGTAATTGCCGCAAGCGTTCTCCTAAAGGGGGTTTATTTGGAGAAGTTTTTAAATACAGAAATTCTACAAAGTCTTCCACTTGTTCTTGTTTATCTTTTGGAAGAGAACGCCATTTTGTTAATAAATCTTCTTCTAGACTCATCAGTAAGCTCGTATTACAATACTAGTTTAAATGTATTTTAATATCTAGCTACATTCAGCTTAACAGGCGCCTCACTAATTAATCTCATTGATGAAAAGTATTTTTACAATCGATTTGATTAATGTGTCACGTCTTGGTAAGTTTATAGGTAGAGACGCTCCGGTTCAGGAGCGTCTTTACTTAGCCATGAAGTAGGAGTTTCAATGTCTACCTCACCAGAATTACCACCAATATTTGCAGAAATGCCAGTTATGGAGGTTCCAGCACGTCGAGTTGCTGAGTTTCCTGTCAGTACTTTTTTGGAAAGCATTGCTGTTGGCAAAGATAACACTCTGTTTGTTAGTAGTCATTATGATGGCAAAGTGTTTCGGATTGGTGCAGATGGTGTACCTGTTTTACATGCAGCAATTGCTGGAAAAGCAACTGGGCTAGCTGTTAAAGAAGATGAAAGTTTATTACTTAGTGCTTGGGATGACCAAGATGTTCCAACTGTGTTTACTATTTCTCCTCAAGGAGAAGCACAGGTTTTAGTAACATTGCCCGATGCAATCTTTTTAAATGGACTTACTTATCTGAAAGACGATATTTACTTAATTGCTGACTCTTATCGCGGCGCCATTTGGAAATTGAATGTAGTTTCTAAAACAGTGGAGATTTGGTTAGAACATCCAATGTTGGCGCGAAGTTCTTCTGGGAGTGTCTTTCCAGCAGTAAATGGATTGAAGATTTATGATAATGTTTTATACGCTTCGGTTACTGAAAAGATGCAATTGGTGAAAATACCATTGCAATCTAATGGTCAACCTGGTACACCAGAGATATTTCTGCAAAATATCAATCTTGATGATTTTGCTTTTGATGTTGATGGTAATCTTTACGGTACTACTCATGTTTACAATAGCGTTGTGAAAATTACGCCAAGTGGCAGTATTACTACTATTGCTCAAGCTGAACAAGGAATGATTGGTACTACTGCTTTAGCTTTTGGTCGAATTGAAGGTGAGCAAACAAAGGTATATGTTGTAACTAATGGTGGAATGTCGCTGCCACCTGCTACCGGAATTGAAAGTGGAAAAGTTGTGTGTCTTGATGTAGGCGCCGTTGGTTTACCTTTGAGATTGCAACCGTAGGTGGCGCCATGATTTCAAATCCTAACGACCCACCAACAACTGTTGATGTAATTCAGGAGGTAAAACCAGGTTGCGAAGAAGCTTTTGAAGATGTTTTATTAGGATTGACGGAAGCTGCCAAAACCTTTGATGGACATTTAGGGGTAAATGTCCACAGATAGAAGAAATGCAGCATTACAACCAAACTTCCATTGCTTTTTTAAAATAGGTAAAAATCAAATGAAACCACTTTGCATTATTGTTGGATTTGGTACAGGTGTTGGTTTGGGTATTGCGCGCGCATTTGGTCAAGCGGGTTTTCAATTAGGATTAATTGCTCGAAATCCTTCTAAATATACTGGCGCCTTAGAATCTCTAAAAGAGGCAGCTATTGATGCGACTTTTGAAGCTGCTGATGTGAGTAATGAAAAATCGCTTACAGATGCTATCACTAAACTTCAGCAATCTCAAAAGGCAGAAGTCTTAATTTACAATGTCGTATCTCCAACATATGGTAAACCCACAAGCTTAGGCGCCGAGCAAGTTGTCCAAGATTTTCGTGCTAATGTTGTGGGCGCCTTGGTTGCTGTAAAAGCTGTTGTACCAAGTATGGTTTCTCAAGGACATGGGAGTATTTTATTTACAGGTGGTGGTTGGGCACATTATCCTTGGGATGAAGCTGCTTCTATAAGTATTGGTAAAGCTGGACTGCGTAGTTTAGCATTTACCCTTTCACAAGAACTTGCTAATACAAATATACGTGTTGGTTTGGTTAGTATTATGGGTCAAGTTGCTCCTGATACACCTTTTGACCCTGATAAAATTGGTGGCGCCTTTTTAGCAATGCATCGTCAGTCCAAGGATGAATATCAAACAGAGATGTTGTTTAAAGGAGCTTAATACCTTTTATCTATCATTAATGTTTCTCAACTTTGATAAAGCTTCTTTCACAGCTTCGCTAACGCTATCATCTTTATCTTCTATAAGTTGTGAAAGTGGCTCTATTGCTTTAACATCTCCAACCTCACCCAATGCCCAAGCTGCTATTGTTCTAAGATGACTTTCACTATTTTGCAATATTTTAGTCCAATTACCAAAAATTCAAGCTGTTTCTTGACCTAAATCTCCATCTCTAGCACCATTTCTCCATTGATATAGCTCATAAACTTCTAATGGAATTTGAAACGGTAAATCCTTGACTAAATCTTCTATCTCACCTCTTGATAAGCCTGGTTGCAAATAGTCAACGTACCTGGGTCTATGTTGCTTTGTCCATTTCAGAATTCGTTCTAAGGCATTAATTAATTCTGTCATACATCTGCTACCGTCATTTTAGCAACGCTATAGAGTAATAAAAATCCATCTCTTACCTCTTTATCAATCAATCCTTGCTTATCGTCTAATTTTTTTAATTTATCAGAAATAATGCTAACTGTTTTAGAAGAATTATTAGCTGCAAAGTTAGAGAAGTTTTCTACCATTAGTTGCATAACGTCATTCAATATGAATAAATCAAAGTGCTGTGCTTGCTTGTTTATATAATCTAAAGCTTTTTCTTTATTTGTCTCAAATAATACTTCTCATGCAGCAGCTTGTAAGTAATAATCACCTTTTAAAGTAGACAAAATTTCCCAAGCGACAACAGAAGCTTGATTACTATCGCGCGCAGATAGTTCTGCTAAGGCATAATTGGCAATATATAATTCATCGCATAAAGCAAGTTTTACCAACATATTCTCTGGTAAGTTAGTATACTCTATATCTGAAGCATCCATCAACATAAATAAGTCTAATTCATCAAATTTCATATTTAAACCTTTTTTGTAAGCGGGTTGTGTACATAATTAGGTGAATATATTAAAAATAGATTAAAATTTTACGTGTAATAAGCATTTAAATCTTTAAGATGCTAAGAAAGCGGGAAAACTGCGTTAACGTTCGCGACTCATGACATTATGCCGTGTCTGGTTGATTGTCCATTATGTAGAGACGTTACATGTAACGTCTCTACATGGGTTTGGGTATTAGGTTAGGTTATGACGGTGGGTTTATCCATGCCTGTGTTTTCGCGAATTTGTGCTATTTCATCGGCGATGTTTATTAAGTCTCCTAATGCTTGTTGTGTTTCGATGTTTTGCTTGGTTTTGTCTGCTTCATAACTTTCTAGGTAAACTCTTAATGTGGCGCCTTGTGTTCCTGTTCCAGATAAACGGAAGATAATACGTGAACCATCGGTAAAACCAATACGAATTCCTTGGTTGGTGCTAACACTATTGTCTATTGGGTCTGTGTAACTAAAGTTATCGCTGTAGTCAACTTCGTAGGTGCCGTATTTTTTACCTTTTAAATTAGGTAATATTGCTTGTATTTTGTTTACAAGTGTGTTTGCTCGGTCGGAATCTACTTCTTCGTAATCATGACGTGAGTAATAATTACGACCATAAGTTTGCCAGTGTTCGCGAACTATTTCTTCTACCGATTTCTGACGCGCGGCTAA
This sequence comes from Calothrix sp. FI2-JRJ7, assembly GCA_019359675.1. GTDB lineage: Bacteria > Cyanobacteriota > Cyanobacteriia > Cyanobacteriales > Nostocaceae > Dulcicalothrix. The sequence continues at coordinate 3,877 of JAHHGX010000009.1, read as the reverse complement.
TATATTTAACCAGAATAATACTGCCCACAATCCGTCTTTTTCACGAATATGATTTGAACCAGTACCAAAGCTCTCTTCTCCGCAAAGTGTCGCTTTGTCTGCATCAAGTAAGTTACCGAAGAATTTCCAACCTGTTGGTGTTTCGTAACAATCGACACCCATCGCCGCAGCAACACGATCAGCAGCTTGGCTAGTTGGCATGGAACGCGCTATTCCTTTAATTCCTTGAGAATATGCGGGTACAAGTTTTGCGTTGGCGGCAATTATTGCTAAACTGTCGCTGGGAGTGACGAAGAATTTACGACCTAATATCATGTTTCTGTCACCGTCACCATCTGATGCGGCGCCGAAGTCAGGAGCAAATTCACCAAATAATATTTCTACTAAATCATGAGCATATACTAAATTGGGGTCTGGGTGTCCACTGCCAAAGTCTTCTAATGGTACTCCGTTTTGAACGCATCCAACGCCGGCGCCTAACCGCTGTTCGATTATGCTACGTGCGTAAGGTCCCGTTACTGCGTGCATTGCGTCGAAAGACATTTTAAATTTGGAGTTTGTCAGCATTTGGTGAATGCGGTCGAAATCGAAGAGTGACTCCATTAATTCTTGGTAATCATGTACTGAGTCGATAACCTCGACTGTCATGTTACCTATTTTCGATTCGCCAAGCGTATCAAGATTAATATCGTTAGCGTCTACTATTTTATAACTATCGATAACTTTACTGCGCGCGTAAATAGCTTCTGTGACTTTCTCTGGTGCTGGTCCACCGTTACCGATATTGTATTTGATGCCAAAGTCTCCATTTGGGCCACCTGGGTTATGGCTGGCAGAGAGAATTATTCCACCTAATGTTTTATATTTACGGATAACGCATGAAGCTGCTGGTGTAGATAAAATTCCGCGATGTCCAACTTTCACACGCACAAAGCCATTGGCAGCAGCCATTTTTAAGATGACTTGAATGGCTTGACGGTTATAATATCGACCATCACCACCCAGCACTAAAGTTTGCCCAACGCATTCTAGCGAGTCAAAAATTGATTGGACAAAGTTTTCTAAATAATGTGGCTTTTGAAAAGCTGTTACCGCTTTGCGTAACCCAGAGGTACCGGGTTTTTGGTCGCTAAATGGCGTTGTTGCTACAGTACGTATGTTCATAATAGTACGGGGGATTGTTTATTCTTTTTGAACACTCCCCTGGTTTTGGTTAGGGGATTTCTGTTAATTAGCCTGTTCTACAAGATTCTATAATATAGACAAAACACTTTCGATTAATTCAGCTTGTTGCTTGGTGGCATGTCAGGCGCCTGGAATGCAAGTATCTTTAAATTAGTGAAGTTTTATTACCACAGAGACGCCGAGCGTTACATTTACTACATTGCCAATGTGTGTCACACGTTTGTCAAGAGATGTCTAGAAGCTGCTACAGTATTGGTAGTATATTGTATAACTTAAATTTCTGAGTAGTTTCTAAAGCTACTGTATATAAACTCAAATAATTACGTGTATATTATGTTAAAACAATCAGTTGTGTTAACAACGTTGGCTGTTATTCTTGTTTCTGTTGCTGCAACTGCTCAAAGTTCTGCCCGTTCTGGTTATCGGGTGGTAGACGTGAAAAAGTTTGTTGCTCAAAATCAAATATCTACCTCAAATCCAAATCAAGTTGCGGTTAAATTATTTGCTGATACTGATGAAGCAGAGGGAAGAAAATCAGAAAATGTTGAAGTTAAGTACCCAACGCGCGATACAGCAGTAGTTGTGATGACTAAAGAAGGTTTGGCAGATGATTCTGTAGCTGCTATACGACGAAGGGTTGAGATGCAACGTAGTCAAAATAAATGGCGGTTTGTTTGGGTTGGGGAGCAAAATAAGTGTGCAAGAGGAAAAGTCAGCCAAGTTTGGACTAATAAGCTTTGTCCTTGATATTAATTACGGGCAAGGATGCCCATTCCACAATATTTTAGCCCACAATTTTAGCACTCAATTTTAGCGCGCTTCTTTATAAAGTTTTGTAGCAAGTTGTTTATCAGTTAATTGTTTGGCTATTGAACTTACGGTTTGTGTCCAAGCATGTTCGGGGTAACGCAGTGAGAAGATATCACTGCTTGCTAGTTGAAACATTTCATCACATACTGGTAAAATTCCCGCGACGGTGGCATTATAGTTTTTTTGTACTTGATTTCGCAGTGCTTCTTGGTTGGTGCTTGGTAATACTTTATTTACGACTAAAAGCATTTTTGGGACTTCTAGTTTGCGTGCGACATCTATAGTTACTGCGGTTCCTTGGTAGTCTTGCTTGTCGGGACGCAAGATGACTATTAGTATATCGGAGATAATTACTGAGAGCAGGGTTTCTTCGTTTATTCCTGGGTGGGTATCTATAAATAAGTAATCTAGTTTGAGTTGTTGTGTAAGATGACGAAACCCATCGTTAAGTAAACGCGCGTCGTATCCTTCACGTAAAATTTTGGATATCTCGTTGGTTTTAATGCTTGATGGGATTAAATATATTTTGCCTTTATTATTGCTGAACCAGCCAGTTTTTTGTCGAGTGGTAAAAACTGAGCTAACGTCGTAGGTAGCTGCTTCGAGTTTACACTTCCCCCACAAGTAATCATTGAGAGTGTATTTAATTTGGGTGTCGTCTAAGCCAAAGGGAACATGAATACCTGGAGATTGAATGTCTGTATCTACTATACCAACACGGTAGCCAGACCGCGCAATCATTGTTGCTAAGTTAGCGGTAATGTTTGATTTCCCTGTACCACCACGGAAAGAATGAATTGATATAATTTTAGTCATTGTCCTGAGCGTCCTGTTATTTATCCCACTGGTTACGAATTTCTTTTGCTGTTTTTTGAAGATTTTTAAAGTAATCGCTTTCTTCAATCTCTGCTACTTCGCGTTGACGTTTGCTATGGTCTATTTCAACTTTTAATTGTTGTAGCTGTTGTGTTAATTGTTGTTCACGCAGGTAAATTTCATACATCATTTTTTGAAATACTCTTCCTAAATATCCAAATTCATCAGTGCGTTTGGCTATTTTAGTTAGTGCAGAACGCTCTTGTGCCCAAATTTCGCTTTTCATTGCTGCATCTTGAGTCATTTGTGAAGCAAGTTGAGCCATTGGTTTTAAAGGTTGAATTACTCTCCATTTAAGTAAATAATTAATACAGACTATAACTAATGCAAAAATTATGATAAATATGCCAACAAACATTAAAAGTGCTTTGTGTGCGTTTTCAAATAATTCGCTAGCAGGTACATAAATTATCTGTGTGCCAATAATTTGATTGAGTTTCCATCCATATCCATTTTTAGTACCGTACAGCTTAACGTGACTTTTCGGCGCCATTTCTGGTGTAGAATGGCATTTTAAGCAAGTGGGGCTATTAACGGTTAGTGGTTGTGCGCTGTAAAATAATTGTTCACCCTTTACAAACCTAAACCCAGAAAGATTTTTAGTATCTCTGTTCTGTTCAAACTTTTCGACTAAATTAGCTTCAAATAAATCAGCTTTATCATGGGGGTTTGTAGGGTTTAATGCTGCATCCTTATATATTAAGTCTTTGTATTTCCAATCTTGTTTAAACCGCTCAAAAACTCTTCTCCCACTCAAACTTGGGACAGTTTCGGGAAAAAAACGCGATTCTGGATTCGTCACCGAAGCTAGCAACGGTGCTATATCGTTACTGGTATAACTTTTAACGGCGTTTACTAATTGCATTGCCAACTGTGCGCGGTAGCTCATATCTTGCACCTGAAAATTTGAATGTCAATTCCTTGACGAGCGTGCCAGTTCTCTTAGGCGTTCAATGTCTTGTAAAAGAAGTAACACTGCTAAATGTGAGAATATAGTTTGAAACGC
>JAHHGX010000008.1 GCA_019359675.1 Calothrix sp. FI2-JRJ7 | reverse complement strand
GATTGAAGTGTCCCCTTGCTCGTAGGCTTGAACAATTTTTAACCGGAAGTCGATGGAGTAAGCTTTCATTATCGTAATTGATGCACCAATTATAATTGTACCTCATTTACCCGCAATCTGCTGTATTTTCCTTCTATATTTTAATAATAGAAAATTTTAAAGTCTTTTCCCCCCTTATTAAGGGGGGTTAGGGGGGATTTTTCTTTATATCAAAAACAAATAAAATTAATATCTTCGTCCTTCTTCTCTGGCTTTCCGAATTGATAAACCGCCAAGGTAAATATCTTTTCTTAACTCCTTTAATTGTGTTTTTATCTTATAAAATCCCTGCTTGTTTACTTGCTTTAAATCTTTTTGCGTATCAATCTGCTTACCCATCTTTTGAGCATGACTTTTAATTTACTCTAACATTAAAGCTGACTTTTGCTTAATAATCCTGTCTGTGGAAAGGTCGAATTTCATATCTGTTTCAATAACTTGGTGTAAAATAGCTTTGACTTAAATATACCAAATCATTTACATGCAGAATAAAACCAAAATCATTTTAGATACAGACCCAGGTGGCGATGATATTTTTGCGTTACTGTGGCTTTTAAGTTTGGTGAAACAAGGTTTTGTGGAGTTGGTAGCTGTTACTACTGCTGAAGGAAATGTGAATGCTAAGACTACGTTTGCTTGTGCGAGTCAGGTGCTTAATTTTACTGACTTTGCACAAATAGAGTTAGGTAAGGGAGTTATAGAACCTACTGATATCGAGGATGCAGCTTATATTCACGGCGCCGATGGTATGGGAGGTTTATCAGAAAGTTTACCTTCGGTCAAGCACGATTATAAGAGCGCACGCTATTCTGATGACATTATAATAGACAAGCTAAATGCTCACCCTGGAGAAATAACTTTATTAGCTGTGGCGCCATTAACAAATCTTGCTGCTGCTGAAATGAAATCTCCTGGTATTTTGAAAAAGGCTAAAGAAATTATAGTGATGGGTGGCGCCTTTGAAGTACCAGGAAACGTCACCTCACTAGCAGAATTTAATATCGCTTTTAATGTTGACGCTGCACAACTCGTATTTAATAGTCGTAATGATACTGTTGTATTGTCGTTAGATGTGACTAACGAGTTAATTTTTACGAAAGAAATGGCAGAGGAAGTTTATTTGTCTAACTCACAAAACCCTGTAGCGAAATTTATCGTGCAGTTATGTGAGTTTTTGACTTATACCTCGTTAACCTACCGTCAAACAGAAGGTATAAAAGGCTTTCTAGTTCATGATGCTGCGACTGTTGCTTATTTGTTTTATCCAGAGACTCTTTTACTACAACGCGCGCAAGTTGATATCGAAACAGCAGGTAAATTTACCAAAGGTCAAACCATTATAGATAATCGACACGTAGCGAAAGCTTCGGTAAATGCTTGGGTAGCGTTACAGGTAGATGCTGTAAATTTATTGGCAAGTTTGGTAGAAGATTTAAAAGTACTCCTAACTCCTAACTCGTACAGACCGAATTAATTCGGTCTCTACTCAGCATCAGGGGATGAAGTCATTGCAGCAAAAAGTGAAGAGTAATCAGCTTGGGCAAATGACATGCGAATTGCTGTATCTAGAATACTACGGACACCATCGATGCCATTGATATTCAAACCCGCATTTTTTGCTTCATCAATAAATAAATCTGTATCTTTCAGTAGATGTTTAGTAGGAAAACTAGGATTGTCATAATCGTTATCAAGCATTCGCTGTAACTTATTGTCAAAAATTGGTGCGTATAAAGCGCTTTCACGTAAAATTTGCATGAACACATTTACATCTATATCTTGACGCTGTACAAATTTTAATGAGAGCGCAAAAGCTGCTGTTAGTGAACTAATTAGCTGGTTAAATGCTAGTTGTAAACCTGCCGCAGTTCCTACTTGTCCTACATATACAGGTTTTGGACCAAAGTGTTTTAGTAATTCTAAATTACGCTGATACTGTTCGCGATAGGCGCCAACCATTACAATTAGTTTACCCTGAGTCGCTTCGGTAGTGCTACCCAAAACAGGCGCCTCAATATATTCTCCTCCAGCAGCAACAACAGTATCGCGAATTTCTTTGCTTTCTGTCGGGGTAATAGTCCCCATTTGAATTACAGTGCGCCCAGCTAACATTCTAAAAGAAGTATCCGAAAGTAAAACACTGTAAATAGCTGGAGCATTAGTTAACATCAATATTACATAGTCTGCCGCACGAATCGCATGACGTGGGTGTTCAGCAATTTCTGCACCAGCAGCTTTGAGTGGCGCCAATTTCTCTCTTGTACGGTTGTAAGCAATTAAATCTATATTTGCTTCTAATAACCGCTGTGCCATCGGCAACCCCATTAGTCCTGTTCCCAGAAATGCCACCTTCATACTGTATCCCAATACTTGTTCTTTATATTCTCTATCCTAATTGTTAATTATTTATGTTTGAAAGTACAATCGCTACGAACAATAACTTCTTAATTAATAAATTATTTCAAAAGTTATTAATGAGCTTGATGTTTAATTAAAATTGTTATTATCTAACATTTAATCCCCCAATCCCCCGCTCTGGAGGGGGGCTTTAGAAGGTATTTTCTGGCATTATTAAAGATACAATAATAATTCTTGTCCCCCCCTTATTAAGGGGGGCTAGGGGGGATTTTTCAGGCGCCTATTTAATATGAAGAGCGCCTATTTAATATGAAGAGCGCCTATTTAATATAAAGGGCGGGCAAGGATGCCCACCCCACAAGATTACCCTACAAGATTTAATTTAGCCACCTGCTGCAAATGTTACCATTATTATCACCGAGAGTAAGATACCTGGGGTAAGTAGTCCAACTAACATTAATAAATCGTGAGTACTCATTGTTTTTACCTTGTGATTATTATTTTTAGCCTATTAATAGACTTTAAACGTTGCAACACTGAATCGTCTAGTCTTACAAAAAGATTAACAATGTTTTAATTTTTACTCTATCAAAGCGAAGGATACGTCAAACCTTTGAGAGGTTGTGTGGGAGTAAATCCTTTGCTTTGAACCAAAACACCAAAATCTCCTAGTCCCATTGGGTCAATTAGTTGGTGTAATGAGTCACGGCGCCGCAGCATGTCGGATACTGAAAGATTAGATTGAGAAAGGATAGCAATTCTTTCTCCTAAACCTAATGCCATCAAAAACAAACCTTGCTGTGTAAATCCGACTTTAGCCAATCCGCAGCTTTCACCCCATCTTTCTAAAGCAGTAAAGTCTACATGTGTGGTGATATCTTGCTCTCCTATATTTATATATGGATTATCGTGGCGCCGATGTTGGTAATAGCATTGCAGTGTACCCTTATTTCTACGAGGATTGTAATAACGATGTGCTGGGTAGCCATAGTCTATAGTAAGTACATACCCACGCTGTAATTTATCAGCGACTTGCGTTAGCCAATCGAGTGCTGTTAAGTTAATTTCACTACGATATCCTGTAGGGTAATTACTGATATCGATTTCGATTAAATCAAAATATTGTCTTAGTTCTGGCGTTGAAGGTTCATCAATAATTTCTATAAAAATATCTTTATTTACTTCTTTTACTGAGTTAGATACTCCAACATAAACCTCTTTTAATTGCCCCTCTTCTACTGCAAACTGATGTACAGGCAAAGCGTCTACCAGTTCATTAGAAAAAAAACATCCAACTACTGAATTATTTTCTATCTCTCCTAAATCACACCAGTTTACAGAAAAAGCTTGCAATTTTTTCTGCTGTACTTGTTTTAATAGGGTTGATTTTTCAACTATGGTATATTTCAAAACAGAAAATAAATCAGTATGATGCGTCTGTAGGTAATTTAAAATATCAACAGCTAAATAACCTTGTCCGGCGCCCATTTCTACAAGCGTAAACGGTGTTGGTTTTCCAAGAATTTCCCACATCTCGACAAATTGTATTGCCAATATTTCACCAAAGTCGGCGCCGAGATGAACCGAGGTAAAAAAATCTCCGTCTGCGCCTATATTCGCTGCTTTTTGAGTGTAATAACCGTGACTAGGATGATATAATGCTATATCCATATATTCGGAAAAAGTAATTCTCTGTTCAACTTTGGAGGTGATACAGGCAATAATTTCATTAATACAAGTTATAGATTTCATTCAAATATGTAGGGTGGGGTTATAAACTTAGCAGTTTTAATATGACAATAATTTTGCAAATTCATTATATATACCATAAGTAAGTTGGCGTACTAAAACTAAACTATATAAAGTTTTGTAAGAGTGAGTAAAGGTTTTCGCTTTTACTTCACCTTAACCCCTTTAATACAGTTACATTTATTTGCACCGACTTAACTTATGCGCCCAATACTACCAGGTGGCAAAATTCTGGTTGTTGATGATAATGCTGATATGCGTGATTACTTACAGCGCATTCTTTCTGTACGTTGGAGCGTTGAAGTCGCAAATAATGGCGAACAAGCAGTAATGTCTATAATTAACAACCCGCCAGACCTTGTTGTTACAGATATGAATATGACGGGAAGTGATGGTTTAGCATTGCTTAGAGAGATTCGTGCAAATCGAAATGCCATACCTGTATTAATGTTGACAGCACAAGCGGACGAAGAAACCGCTGTAAATGGTTTGTTTGAAGGCGCCGATGATTTTATTGTAGAGCCATTTGGGGCACGCGAACTAATAACGCGCGTTGTCGCACAGCTTGAGGTTAGCCGGATTCGGCAATATAACCGACAAGCAATTTTAGCTTCTGAGGAGCGATATCGTCAGTTGTATGACACTTTACAAAAAAAAGAGGAGCAATTTGCTTATGCACAACGTGCTGCGGGCATAGGATTATGGAGCTACGATTTAAAGACAAATACGGGTTTTGTGACTTCAGAATGGCGCCATCTAATGGGATATCCAGAAGAAGATGAAGCTTGGAGCTTTGCAAAGTTCCTTATGTGTATACATCGTGATGACCAAAAGCGAATTAAAGCGGCCCATTGGAAAGCCGTGAATAGTGAATTAGGCTTGGATACTGAATTTCGTATCAACCACCCAGAAAAAGGCCAACAATGGATTCTCTCACGCGCTCAATATATTCCACCTACCGAAAATAATGATGCGGCTCGTTTACTGGGTTACATTATGAACATTACTGAGCGTAAACAATTTGATGAAGCGCTACGTTTAAGCCAGGAACGTTACAACTGCTTGAGAATGGTAACTGCGGCAATTGTCTGGACTGCGGCGCCGGACGGTCGGATTATAGAGGATGTACCGATGTGGGAAGCATTTACAGGTCAAACTCCTGCCGAGTATAAAGGGTATGGCTGGTTAAATGCACTGCACCCAGATGACCGCGACCCAACTTTAACTCTGTGGATAGATGCGCTTGAAATAAAACATCCCATAGAAGTTTTATTTAGACTTCGCTTGCGTGATGGCGCATACCAAGAAATGCTAGCAGTTGGGGTACCCGTTTTCGATGTGAATGGCAACGTATGGGAATGGGTAGGAACCATTACGGAAGTTAGGAGTTAGGAGTTAGTATCCTAATTCCTAGCTCTCCGCGTCGGTTTATCGGTCTACGGAACCCATGATGATGTCGATGCTACCTAGAATTACAACGATATCGGCGACTTTAACACCGCGTAGCAGTTGAGGCAGAATTTGGAGATTATTGTAGTCAGCTGGACGAATTTTAAAACGCCAAGGGAATACATTATCATCACCAATCATATAAATCCCTAATTCACCCTTACCGCTTTCAACGCGCGCGTAAGCTTCACCTTTAGGAATTTTGAATGATGGAGAGACTTTTTTCGCAACAAACTGGTAATCAAAACCGTTCCACTCAGATTTTGCACCTTCCATCATTCTCTTGGCTTCCAGGTTTTCATATGGTCCACCTGGAAGTCCTTTTAATGCTTGGCGAAGAATTTTAACTGATTCGCGCATTTCCCGCATCCGCACTACATAGCGTGCCATGCAGTCACCACCAGTTTCCCAATGTACTTCCCAGTCGAAATCATCGTAACATTCGTAGTGGTCAACTTTACGTAAGTCCCATTTTACGCCACTAGCACGTAACATTGGACCCGAAAGTCCCCAATTTATTGCTTCGTCGCGGGTAATAGTACCAATACCTTCAATACGGCGCCGGAAAATTGGGTTATTAGTCACCAATTTTTCGTATTCGTCTATTTTAGGTACAATGTAATCGCAAAATTCCAAGCATTTGTCAACCCAACCATAGGGTAAGTCAACAGCAACACCACCAACACGCCAGTAGTTATTATTAACCATCCGATAACCTGTAGCAGCTTCCCACAGGTCATATATCAACTCGCGTTCACGGAACTGGTAGAAAAAGGGAGTTTGGGCGCCAACGTCCGCAAGAAATGGGCCGAACCATAGTAAATGGTTAGCGATGCGGTTTAATTCCAGCATTATCACGCGAATGTAAGACGCGCGCTTGGGTACGGTTATACCAGCAATTTTTTCTGGTGCATTTACAGTAACAGCTTCGTTAAACATACCAGCTGCATAGTCCCAACGACTCACGTAAGGGACATACATTATAGTACTGCGGTTTTCTGCGATTTTTTCCATTCCTCGGTGTAAGTAACCTATCACCGGTTCGCAGTCAATACAGTCCTCACCGTCGAGGGTAACAATTAACCGCATAACCCCGTGCATAGAGGGGTGATGCGGACCCATGTTCAGCACCATCGGTTCGGTTCTAGTTTCAATTCTTGCCATAAATTTTAGCGTTCTCCAGTTTGTAAAAATTTCAAATTGAACCGCGCACGATTGCTTTAGTTATGCTATGGTGTCCCAACGTGTAGGCACTTAGGGAATAAGATAAGATGTTTAGTTTTGTTGCACATATTCAATTATATTGATATTGAGATTGAACCAACGAGCGGCGCCGGATTTTTTTAGGAATGTTGTCCCAAAAGGCTTAAAAATCGACCAGTAAAGACGCACAAACCAAATTTACCAATTTTACAGCTATACACTGTTGAAGTTAATATCTCAATTCCCAATCACAAGCATTAGAAAATACTTACCTGTAAACTATCAACATACAAGTCGCTTTTAGTCAATATTATATTGTGAATTTTGATTTTTAAGTATAGAATTTTACCTAATTAGGCACAGAGTACGCAGAGAGAAAGTTTCGCTCTCCTCTGTGCCCTCTGCGCCTACCGAACTTTGGCGGTGTCGGCTTCCGTCCCGCCAAGTTCTCTCTGTGGTAAATATATAGATAATTAGCTATATTATTTTTTGAAATAATCTCTATTTAATGAACCCCGACTCTTTAAAATCGCTTGCTCCCGAAGAACTGACATTTTCCCATATTCCTGTCTTACCAGCTGAAGTAGTCGAAGGTTTGGCAGTGCGTGCGGGTGGTCACTATTTAGATGCTACAGTTGGTGGTGGTGGTCATACTCGTTTGATATTAAATTCGGCGCCTGACGTTAGAGTCACAGCATTAGACCAAGATGAAGAAGCTTTGGCTGCTGCACAAAAAGAACTGTCGGAGTTTGGGGACAGGGTAAAATTTATTCATACCAATTTTGCAACTTTTAACTACCCACCTCTTAGTTATGATGGAATTTTGGCTGACTTAGGTGTAAGTTCGCATCATCTCGATACACCCGAACGTGGTTTTAGTTTCCGTAAAGAAGCTAATTTAGATATGCGAATGAACCAAAAGCAATCTTTAACTGCTGCGGATATTATCAACCATTGGAGTGAAGCTCACATAGTTGATATTTTCTTTAAATACGGTGAGGAACGATTATCACGACGTATCGTTAGACGCATTATAGAAAAACGTCCATTTTACACAACTACACAATTAGCCGATATTATCGCATCTGCCGTACCAGCAAAATACCGTCACGGACGAATCCATCCTGCCACCCGTGTTTTTCAAGCATTACGCATCGCAGTTAACGACGAATTGAAAGTTCTCGAAACCTTTTTAGCAAAGGCGCCTTATGGATTGGCGCCTGATGGTAGACTCGTAATAATTAGCTTTCACAGTCTCGAAGACCGTTTGGTAAAACATTCTCTACGCGAATCACCTTTGTTAAAAGTTGTAACGAAAAAGCCAATTATTGCTACTGAAGAGGAAATTATCAAAAATTCCCGTTCTCGTTCTGCTAAGTTACGAGTCGCTCAAAAAGTTATGAGTGCTGAGTTATGAATTATATTACGCCATTAATACGTTAAGTAAGGTGCCTGAAAGCTATTACAACCAATCAATATAACGTATATTAAAGTGCTTTTACGCACCATTAATACGTTAAGTAGGGTGCGTGACGCTATTAGATTATAGCTTCGTTCGTGATTGTTGGTAGCGTCACGCACCCTACCTTGGTAATTCAACACGAAAAGTTGAACCTTCTCCAAGTTGACTTTCAACGGTGATAGTTCCATGCATTAGTTTGACTAATTTGTCAACTATCGCAAGTCCTAAACCTGTACCTCCATGTGTACGGCAGTATGTTTGATTTACTTGTCGAAATTCTTGAAATATAAATTGAATATCGTTTTTAGAAATACCTATACCTGTGTCTCGCACTACTATTGCAATGCGATTTTCACATACTTCATATACCTCAAGTATTACGCTACCTTTATCAGTAAACTTGATAGCGTTATCGAGAAGGTTAACTATAATTTGACGAACACGGTCGCTATCACCAATTATTGTGGGATTTTGTAACTGAATATGAGCTAACAATGATAATTTTTTGCGCTCTGCAAGGTGTTGTAGTTCTTGAGTAACCGTTTGAATGAGTTCAGCTAAGTTGAATTGTTGAGAGTTTAAACTTAACTTACCTGATTCTAACGCTGTAAAATCAAGAATATCTTCGATTAATGCCAGCAAATGCTTGGCATTATTGTATATTCGCTCCACCATGTTCTTCAACTGCGGCGCCAAAAGCTGATATGGTTGGCGTAGAAGCAGTTGAGCAAACCCTAATATTATATGCATAGGAGTACGCAGTTCATGCGACATCATCGCCATAAACTGTGACTTTAACTGTGCTGTCTCTTGAAGCTTTAAATTTTCAGATTTGATTGCCTGCACTTCTTCTGCTTGCTTACGTGCGCTAATATCACGTATCAACCAGTGAAAATGGATTTCGTCATCAAGATTTTTGACTGTGTTTACACTAATTGTCGCAGGAAATGTTTGACCGTTTTGTTTACAGAAAATAACTTCCCAGTCTTTAAGTGTTTCTTCGGATGGTAGTCTCTGTAACTGATAATGAAATGCATGATGTTGATGTTGGGGTAAAAAATCAATCAATGATTTATTTGACCAAACATTGAGTGAGTGAATTTGTAATTGAAACAAATTAGTAGCAGCACGATTGGCATCTACAATATTGCCATCACGGTCAGTAATTAAATAAGCATCGGGAGCGAAGTCAAACAAATCGCGATAGCGTTGACGTTCAAGTTCTGCGCTCTGATAACAATTGGCTAATTGTTCTTTTTGATTTAGTAACTCATTGTGTGTAACTCGCAGTTCCTCTAAAGCATCGTGGAGTTGGTTAAAAGCTTGGACCAACAAACCTGGTTGTAGCGATGAGGGTTCAGCGAGACTTTGATTAAGTGTCTCCGTTCGTCGCTGCACTGCATTAATTTGTCGAGCAAATCTGTCCATAACTCACATACCGCTATTTCCCCTTCATTTAATAGCGTAGTTGGTTTACCCAATGATTTAATCTATCTACAGTCAAGCTATTGTCAGTGCTTTAGGGTAGAAAATTTTTGTATAGCAGAATTAAACTTTGTTGTTGACTACCACTTTGGGTAATTCTACGCAAAAAATAGAACCTTCACCAACTTTACTATCAACAGAGATATTACCTTGCATCAACCTAACTAAATGGTTTACGATTGCTAGTCCCATTCCAGTACCATTGTATTTGCGTACAGTAGTTTGGTTGATTTGCCGGAACGCTTGAAAAATGTATTTTAAATCTGTTTCGGCAATTCCAATTCCAGTATCTTGAACACAAAGAGATATTTTATTTTGTGGTATTTCTTTGACGTTAATGTCTACACTACCTTTATCTGTAAATTTAATTGCATTAGAAACTAAGTTAACTAAAATTTGCTTAACGCGAATGCTGTCGTTAACAACAAAATTATCTTGAACTTCAATATTTAAATTAAGTGTTATATCTTTAGTTTGCGCGATTGGACGCAGTTCATTTATAGTCGATGTTATTAATTCTGGAAAATTAAATTGTTGTGGTTGTAATTGCAATCGATTTGACTCTAATTTAGAAACATCGAGCATATCTTCGATTAAATTTAATAATTGTTTCCCATTATTAATAATTCTTTCTATCATCATCGAGCAATTTGATGAAGACTGCTTTTGAACTTGACGCTGAAGTAAACTAGAAAATCCTAAAATTGCGTGTAAGGGTGTGCGTAATTCATGAGATATTATTGACATAAATTGCGATTTCAATTTGGCAGATTCTTCGAGTTGCAAATTTTGTACTTCTACTGCACGCAATTTTTCTTCCGTTTGCTTACGCTCTGTAATATCTCGTAACATCCAACGCCAACCTTGAACCTTACCATTTTTGTTTATGTCTGTAGTTATACTGACAGAAACGTAAATTATACTACTATCGCGTGGTTGTATACGAGCTTCCCATTCCGAAATTCGCTCACACTCATGCAGCCGCAACATTAAAGAACGAAACGCCCGACGTTCAGATTCTGGGATAAAATTAACCAAAACTTTGCCTTCAAGGAAATGCTTGGGAATATTAAGCATTTCAGCGGCAGCATTGTTTGCCTTTTGGATTTTTCCGTCTGTGTTAGTTACTACATAACCATCCGGCGCCAAGTCAAAAAGCTCTTGGTAACGTTCTCGTTCTTGAGCAAGTGAAAAATGTGCCTCTGCTAAACTTTGATTTTGTGCGCGTAATTCTTCTTCTGCCACCTGCAACTCTTCTAAGGCAACATGAAGTTCCTCAACAGCTTGGACTAACAAATCTGGTTCGTGCAAACGCGATTCATTAATTTGTTGATTGATTATTTGTGTATTTTTGTATACTTTTTGTATTTTTTGATTAAAATCATGCATAAATTTAATTTTACCTTACTCACCCCCAACATCTATAAAGTTATTAATAGTTGTGGCTTAATATATCTATCTGTAGAGGAAGTTATGTAGTCATTGTACGTATATTAATCATCTAATTTTTCGCGCTCTTCCATAAACAGTATTACCCCTTGAATATCTGTTCCTGTACGTAGCGGGGTGCAGGTGACATGGCATTGTATCAGGCGCCCCCGACGGTTTCTAGCATTTAGTAAAATTTCGTAATAATTAGACTTTCCAGCAAAGATTTCGCGTATTGGTATTCTCAGCGGTTCGAGCGGTAAACCAATATCTAAGGTCATAAAGTGTTGTAACAAAACTTCATCGTCACGCAAACCCCATAAATCCTCTGCTTTGCGGTTCCAAATTAGAATATAAAAATCAGAGCTAAGAACAACTACACCCGCACGTAAACTGGTAAGTATCGATTCTAAAAAACTGTTAACGCGGTTGAGTTCTTCGCTGCGCTGACGTAATTCTTCGTTAATTGTCTGCAATTCCTCGTTGGTCGATTGCAGTTCTTCGTTCATGGTTTCGAGTTCTTCGTTCGTTGACTGAAGCTCTTCATTAGTAGTTTCAAGTTCTTCTACAGTCGATTGAAGTTCCTCGTTGGTTGTTTCTAATTCTTCATTTGTCGATTGAAGTTCTTCGTAAGCGGTTTCTAGTTCTTGGTTTGCGTGTAATAATTCATTTTGTAACTGCTTGAAACGGGTAACGTCGGTAAATATAATTTTTACAGCGAGTAACTCATCAGTTTCACTATTCAATAATGGTATAATTTGTACATCAAAATATCTGATTTCTCGTCCCGAGTCGGGATGTTCAACATCTTTTAAAGTGATGCTACGGGCATTACTACGAACTTGGTCGATATGCGAGCGTAATTCAACAGGACGGTAAGAAAGCTCTAAGTCTTGTAAAGGGCGCCCGATATCGCGAAGATTGAGATTAAATGTAGTTCTGGCTTGTTTGTTGGCGAGTAATACAGAATTATTTAAATCAACTACAATTTGAGCAACTGGGTCAATTTCAAAAGCAGCTTCGTGAATACGAATTTGGTCAACTATTTCTGGGGCATTTGGCTGATTATCAGAATTAGACATCCTTAAAAGCATATCGCGTAAGTTACCATTTGCTACTTTGGTGAAAAGTCGGTGCCTTAAATCTACTGCTGTGAATGAGTGGTTACGAGTTAATAACATTTCAGCTTTACCTAGAAACAGAAATCCACCCTCATTGAGCGCGAAGTGAAAACGGTCAAGAATACGAGATTGAGTTTCGGTATTAAAATACATTAAAGTATTACGGCAAATCAGCAAATTAATTCTAGAGATTGGTGCATCCTGTACTAAATCATGGCGCCCAAAAATAACACAACGACGTAGGTTTTTAATAACACTGTAGCGTCCATTAACGCGCTCAAAATATTTGTCGAGTAAATTGTCAGGAATATCTTGTACATCTTTGGGATTGTAAACAGCATGACGTGAATGATTAAGAGCTTCCGCATCCACATCTGTAGCAAAGACCTTAACGCGCCTAGAATATTCTTCCATACCGAGAGCTTCAGCGAGTAACATGGCAACAGTATAAGTTTCCTCTCCCGAAGCACAACCTGCACTCCAAACACGGATAGGTTTAGACACAGGCTTACTGTTAATAATATTAGGAATAATTTCTGAAGCAATATACTGCCAAGCTTGTGGGTCTCGAAAAAAAGCGGTTACGTTTATTAATATAGTATTAAATAAATCTATAAACTCATCTGGGTGTACTTCCAAATAATCAAGATAATCATTGTAATTTTCTAAACCTATAACTTGCATTCGCTTATGTATACGACGGCTTAAACTAGTACGTTTATAGCCACTAAAATCGAAACCACGGTTACGATGAATGTACTCTAATAAAGCTTCTAAATCTGGTTCTTGTTCGGTAGAGGTCATAAAAAATCAATCGGCAACCAATTTTAATAAATTAGGAGCAATCTCCTCTAAAGGCAATATAAAATCTACACATCCAGTATTAATAGCATTAGATGGCATACTAAAGAATTGCGAAGTTGCTTGATCTTGAGCAATAACTTGACCACCCGCGCGTTTTACAGCCATAACTCCATCTGTGCCGTCTCCATTCATACCAGTTAAGACTACAGCAATAACACGTTCTTGAAAACTATTAGCTGCTGACTCAAACAATATATCCGCAGCAGGACGCACATGACGTACTTTTTCAGCGTTTGATAAAGATAGTGTCGCATCAGCGTTAACAACTAAGTGCCTATTAGGAGGCGCCATATACACCACCCCAGGAGTTAAGATATCTAAGTCAACCGCTTGTTTAACCAACAAAGGTGTACGTCGGTCAAGAATTTCGGCGAGGTAACTCTGATAATTTGGGTCAAGATGCTGAACTATAGCGATAGGTGTAGCAAAGTTTGCTGGTAAGTTTGACAAAATTGCACTCATGGCTTTGATACCACCAGCAGACGCTGCTAGCACCACTAAGTAGTGGTTACTCATTTGTTGGGTTTAGATTATTAGACGGTTGATGTTTAGAGTTTACAATTACTCCTTCTTGGGCGCCACCGTTTTGAATAATTACACTACGAATAACTTCAGCGTGCGCTTCGGTGTCTAATGCATCTTGTTCTAAACGTTGTGCGGATAAATTTTGGTTGCGCTCTCGCATCCTTTTAGACATACGACGAGTTAGCGATGCTTTTTCTTCCAAAGCCCGAAATGCAATCCATAAAGCATCTTCTAGTGAATCAGATTGCTTTGCAAGCAAAGTCTCTGGAGAATAAGCATGACCAGTACGGCAGCGAAACCGAAATATGCCTTCTTCTTGTAGTTCCCAAAGAGTACCACCACAATCTGGACAACCATAACCCGATGGAATCCCAGGTTTATCATCTGAGTGAAGCCTTGTTACACTAAATTCTGCCATATCAGATTCGTAATTCATTAATTCGGGAACATGCTGTTCCTTTTTCGTTGCGACTGGCGTATTTACTAAATTTACTAGTAAAGATGGAATCGACGATAAAGGTGCAACATGGTCGATGTCGTCAACATTCTCAATTGCGCTACGGGGCATTCCACTGTATAAGGCGTCCGAAGGGTCTTGAACAACTGCTATACCACCTCTTATTTTTACTGCCGCTAATCCAGCAGTACCATCATCAAGCGCACCCGTCAACACTACACCTATTACTCTGCCATCGTAAGCGCGCGCTGCGGTGCGAAACGTTGGGTCAATAGCTGGACGATGATTATTTTCTTTTGGTCCATGAACTAAATTAACGTAACCAGATTTTACCAGTAAGTGATAACCCGGTGGCGCCACATAAATATGCCCCGGTTCTATGACTTCTCCGTCTGTTGCATGATGCGCTGGTAGACGTTTAGCTCGGTTCAGAATTCTAGGTAATACGCTCGTACTATTAGAAGGTACATGAAGAATTACAAATATAATAGCATTCAGGTCAGACGGTAAATTCTTTACTAAATAACTAAGTGCTTCAACTCCTCCTGCTGATGCTCCTACAACAATTATATCATGATTGGGCATTATCTTTTTCTCCTTTACAGCAATGTGTTTAAAACTCAACAACACTGCTTAGAAAAAGTTAGCAGAATACGACTAACTTAACCACCTAGCTTAAAGGTGATTTTTATAAACTAAGTCATCTAGTGAAAGGTATAAATTAATAATAAAAATGTGCTGTTAACGAAGGCAACCAGAATGAAAATTACATACAGTACATGTAGAGACGCGACATGTCGCGTCTCTACAAGGGTTTGGGCATTATTTATGCACACTCCGCGTACCTGAAATTTGCTGTATGACCCAGAAGTAGATATACTGAGAATTATATTTAACGACTCTCATGGAAATGTTGTTGGTTTAGAGATATTAGAAGCTTCCAAACGTCTTGATTAATTCTTGTAAACTAAGAATCCATTTATTGCGTCAAAGAGCGCTTCTGGTTCATCTGCACGGATTAAATGACTACTATTCTCAAAAATTCTTAAGTCAGCGTTTTTAATACCTTTAGCAATTTCTTCTGAAAATTCAGGAGCGCATATCCAATCATGGCGCCCACCGATTACCAATGTAGGTGCGGTAATCTTGTATAATTGGTCACGCACATCGTAAGTTCGTAGAAATCCACCAAATGCTTCATTAATCGCATCAATAGAAAGAATTTTATTATCCCAAACTTTTACAGATGTATTTGGGTCATGTTTGAGTGAATACATCGGCGCCAGAATTTTAAAGTAATCGCGCAATTGTTCTTCATTCTCAAAATTACCATCCCAAAGTCGCTGGGCAATAATATTTTGTGCTTCAGTTCCGCGTTCAGCTAAAATTTGCTTTGCCCGCTCCAAGAATTTATAACTCGCAGTGCTAACAATAATAATAAGATGCGAGACATTTTGAGGATAACAGATAGCATAGGACAACCCAACCATACCACCATACGAAGTGCCGATAACGACAATTTTGTCAAGTCCTAAATATTGACGCAAAGCTTCCATATCCTCGACATTATTATCGAGAGTGTAAGTTTCCTTGGCGCCACGTTTAGAACGTCCTTGTCCACGGTGGTCAAAATATACTAATTGCAATCTACGTGTTAAAGCTGAAAAAGTCGGCTTATAACCAGTATGGTCGGCGCCAGGGCCACCGTGAATTAAAAAAGCAGTGGGCTTTGTGTAGGTACGGTTATTTTCAACTACTACACTACACCCTTCAATATCAAAGAATATTTCTGTGTCTCTAATTTTGGCAAACATTATTTTATTTTAGCTGGAACAGCAGAAGCCTTACACCATAGCGGTACTCCGCTTGGTGTTAAGATGAATGCGAGGTAAAAAAGAAACCTTGGAACTATCAAATTTCTGCTCTGCAGAAAAAGATAGTTTCTTTATTTGAGTTTTTACCAAAATATTTATCAATAAACTTCGACATCAATTTATTCAAACTTTTTCATATAGGTATTTAAAACCGTATCTATTATAACTTATTCGGTTTGGGTCAAGGTTTGAATTTCCATCTTATCCCGAAGTCGCAGATCCCAGTGTTCGCGCCTGTAAAACAAACCCTCTTCTTATTTATTTTCCGCATATTCCTGACCTACGTTTAATTGGTTTAACCTTGGAAACACTTACTACTTTATTCGCCACACCTGGATAATTTGCAATTTTAACACCAGTGCCAAGATTTTGCATACCAATAACTCGATATTTTTTATTCTCAAACTCAACATAATCATTTGGGTTATATGGGTATCTTTGTTTCTTAATACGTCTAGAACCTTTTGACAATTTTTGACCACGATAAACTCTTAAATTTTCAGCATTTAAGTTTTTATTTCTTGTGCGTCTACCAGAAAATAGTATGCTTCCTGATTCTTTTTTACCTGTTCTAGTATCAATATATTTTGCATCATAAAATTGCTCCATTGAACGTTTATTTCTACGTATTTGTTCTAATATTAAAGGCTTAATTCTAACTTGATTTTGTCCACCTGCTATTATAAAAGCATCATTGTGGTGGCTCTTTGGTAGTTCAAGCTGTTCTCGATTAAACTTAGTCTCATAACCATAAGCTTGTTCTGCGTTTAAGATGTCTAAAAGCTTTTTATAAATTGTACACATAAAACTTTCTGCTTTAAAAGATTTAACCTTTGGTTCCCAACCAAATAAAAATTTACCTTTTTCATGGTTAGCTGGAACATGACATTTCTCACAAAGCGTAATTAAATTTCCTGGTCTATTACTTCTGTCTGGTCTCGTAAACCAATATCCAATATGATGAATTTGTAAAACTTCTGACTTACCTTTACAGTTGGGATTTTGACATTTATAACCATCACGATGTCTAATATAACATGTTAAGTTACAATAACCTAGTTGCTCGCCTTCTTGATATTGCTTGCCTTCTATTTCTGGATTTTTTATTTTTTGAATATCAAAGTTTGCTGTTTCAACAATAATTTTTGTTACTGGTAATCTTGACTTAATTCGTTCAACAATCTTTAAATGAACATCAAGTTTATGTTGAATTGATGGAGCCAGCCACCCCAAATTACGTATACGATTGTCAAATCTAGGTGCGCGATGTCTTAATCTACTTCTTCTTTGTCTACGATATTTTGAACGCTCTGTAATACGTTCTGACACTCCGTCTAATAATTCTAATTCTCCACCAATCAATTCATGTGATTCAGTAATTGCACTAAATCCTATATGTTGATAACCAGCATCAAGTCCAAGTGTTACTTCTTGTTTGTAACCGCTAGAACCGTAATTTAATTGAATAGTAAAAGGGTCACGCCCAACAATTTTGGCTTTTCCTGAAGATAAAAGTAACCTAGCTCTTCGAGGTGATGTTGGCATTAATGGTTGACCATGTTTGTTGATAACTAATACTTTCATTGTTTTGTCGTTGTTGAACTAATAAAGAGTTCATCCCTTGTGGGTGGTTTTCTTTGTCAATGTTTTTTGAGGTTTTAAAGTAGCAACACTTTGTCCTTAACTCCAGAACCATGTTTAATTACTACCCGCAGTGTTCAATGCTAGAAAACGGTTTACCAGACCTACACATTGAAGTGCCTATGTATTCTCAAAAAACGTAGTAACTCTGGTATAACGAGCTACTCAGACTAATGACACGCTCCTTAATTTCGCAAGGAAGCCCACACTGTACCCCGTAGGGTGTCAGTGTGTGGAGTTGTCACATACTAGATAGTAGGGTGGGCAGTGCCCACCCTACTACTGTATTAAATTTTATGAGGCTTGGCGTTGCTTAATTCTTTCAGCACTACCTGTAGGAATTGATGCAATAAGCTTTTGCGTATATTCTTGTTTGGGTTCGCGGTAAATTTCTTCGGCTCTGCCTTCTTCGACAATTTGACCACGGTTCATGACCATAATTCTATCACTCATAAATTTGACTACGCTTAAATCGTGGGAAATAAATATGTAAGTCAAGCCAAATTCTTCTTGCAGTTCTTTGAGCAAGTTTAATACCTGTGCTTGTACAGATACATCGAGTGCGGACACTGACTCATCGCAAATAATAAACTTAGGATTTAAAGCTAGAGCGCGTGCTATACAAACCCGTTGCCGTTGTCCTCCAGAAAATTGGTGCGGGTAGCGGTTCATTGCGTCAGCACTAAGTCCAACTCGTTCGAGAAGGTATGCTGCACGTTCGCGCTGTTCTTTTTTGCTTTTACCGATACTGTGAATTACTAACGGTTCCATTATTGCTTCCCCAACTTTCATGCGTGGGTCGAGGGCACTAAATGGATTTTGGAATACAATTTGCATCTGGCGCCGCAATTTTTGTAATTCTTCACCTTTAAGTCCAGTTATATCCTTATTTTCAAAGATAATTTGCCCACTAGTTGGTTCAATAAGTCTTAACAATGTACGAGCGAGCGTACTTTTTCCACATCCCGACTCACCCACAAGTCCCAAGGTTTCGCCGTGTTTGATATCAAACGATACATCATTTACCGCCCAGAAGTAGCGTTTAGTAGCACCAAATACTCCTTTGATGGGAAAACCGACTTTCAGATTTTTGATTTGTACGAGTGCTGGTTCTTTGTCAAGGTTATCTAGGCGCCGATTAATTTCTTCAAAACTAATTTCGATAGGTTCCGAGGGTGATTTACCTTGAATAACCATTTCTCCTGTTGGTGTTTCTTCAACACTCATATAGTCAGAAACGGTAAGAAGCTTCACAGGACGACTATTAAGTGTTGGACGACAAGCGACTAATCCCTTAGTATATGGATGCTGAGGATTGTTAAAAATTTGATTAGAGGCGCCTTGCTCAACAACATTACCTTTATACATTACAGCGATATTATCAGCAACTTCTGATATTAAGCCTAAATCGTGAGTAATAAAAATCAACGCCATATCGCGCGTTTGTTGTAACTCGCGTAGCAAATCAATAATTGTTGCTTGTACAGTAACATCAAGCGCAGTAGTAGGTTCATCGGCAATTAGTAATAACGGGTTACAAGAAATAGCCATCGCTATCATCACCCGTTGCAGTTGTCCCCCCGAAAGTTGATGGGGGTAACGTTGGAGCATTGAATCTTTGTGCAGGTTAATTAGCTCAGAAATTTTTTGAGGTTCCACAGATGAACCAGTTTGCTTTGCTGTTTCCAAATACTGCTCACGTAACTGCTCATCGCTAGGGAGAAGCTTAACTTCTTGCAAACCAGCGATAGCTTTTTGTTTAGCTTCACCAGCAGAAATATTTTGGTGACGTAAAATAGCTTCAATAAGCTGATAACCAATAGTAAATACAGGGTTAAGCGAACTCATCGGTTCTTGGAAAATCATAGCAATATCACCACCCCGGTAAAGCTGCATTTGCTTCGCAGGTAGTTCCACCAAATTAACAGGTGGGGTATTTGGCTGGGCAGAAAACAAAATTTCACCCTTAGTTACCCGTCCCGGAGACTGTAACAAACCCATAACAGCAAACGAAGTAACAGATTTGCCGCTTCCTGATTCTCCTACAATGCCGAGAGTTTCGCCACGACGCAGGTCAAACGATATATCATCAACAGCTTTGACGGTTTTACCATCGCCTGGAAACTCAACACGTAGGTTGCGAACGGATAATATAGTATCACTCATATAGTTGTGTATGAATATTAACTAAAAATTATTTGGATTTTAACACTCTTATTCCCAATCGTATGCTTATACTCCCCTCCTCTGTGTTCTCTGCGTCTCTGTGGTGAAATATAATGTTATAAATCAACTCAGCGTTCCTACCCGCATCGGGTTGCGAACCCAATGCTAATAATCAAAGTCCTCTTTAGAGGACTGTAATAGTTAGTTATATTTACAACAAATTAATATACGGTTTATGCGTAATTTAGATAGTACTACTGGTTAAGCTAACAAGTAGTACCGTTAATAATTAAGTTTTGGCGCCAGTAGTATAAGCCCCCGTGATATAAACTATAATATTATTTTTATAAAGTCGTTTTATTTACAGGCACCGTTCCGCGTTTAAAATATAGTCTCCAAGGTCTAAAAAACAGGTTTGCTCCCGAATGCTAATTTTCTGCTGTGATTTGGTAAGATAGAAAAATTGCCTAAAATTGTTGATTTGCGGCTGGCAAAACTTCTCAAGCGTTTGTGGTAGTTGATGGAATGGAAGAAAGTGCAATTAGAAAATTTGTTAATGCACGGGGAGAACAACCCAACCGACAACTACGGCAAGCTGCACAATTACTTCGTAGTAAAGGCTTACAAGAACTTTACAAGCGAAAACTTGAAGCAAGTGAAGATGAACAAGAAAAATTTGAAACACCACAACAGCAGCGACAAAAAAGACAACAAGCTGGTACGCTAGATGAACCCATCATTATTCCCAATCAAGAAGGTCATTTTGCTGCACAAATAGACGTAGCTTCAGCAGAGCGTTTGCCTTGGACTAATGAGTATTTTGCCTTTGGAGAAAATTCTCCAGATGATAAACCAGTAAGAGAGGTACAAACTGGAAGTAAGCTTCCAGGTAGTATTTTCGTAACTCAAGGAGGTAAATATCAAGAATTAATGTCAGAATTGAGGCAGTTGGAAGAAGACACAGGTTTAACTCCGATTGATGTTGTACAAGCAATGGAGATGCTTATTCAAATAGGACGCGTTCCGAAAGCTTTTGCAAAATATCCACAGTACAAAGAGAAAGTAAAAGCTATTACCAGGCTAATGTTCGATGTAGAACCAGGACGGGGATTAGCAGCAACAGTTACAATTCCAATTAACCTTGAGTTAATGAAGCAAGGAGCGATTACGCCAGAAGAAGCATTTGTCACCCTCAACCTGATGTCACCTAAAAAAATAGCCAAAGTCGCACATGAAGCCGATATATATTTAGGGTTTGTAAGAGTTGGAGAATATCAACAAAAAGCAACCGACCAGCAAGTACAAAGGTTTCTCAGCAATGAAAGAGAATGGTTAGTTCGTTATTTATTATCGAAGAGCCAAGGAGATAATCCTTTAATCAAAAGTGAAGCCGACTTGCAACGCGCGCTCGATAACTTGCCAGATATACTTATAATAGATGCGAAAAAATTCTTTACTCTTGAGTAGAAGGATAGCAAAAAATGAGTGACTTACGAATTGTACTTAAAGAGTCTGTTTCCAATGATGATATTAGCCGCTTGGCTTGGCAACAAAGCTGGGAACTAGATGATATTTGTCCTCGTACCGAAAAAACGCCTCTAACCAAAATTTGGACAACCCCAGATGAACAAACAGGCATTCACTATATTGAAGATTTTTACATTAATGCACGGTACATACTGATTCAAGGAAAAAATCAAGAGAAAATAGCTGAAAAAATTCGTGCGTCTTTAGAAACTTACAGTACTTATGAGCTACAAGAGAAATTAGAAAAAGTCACAGAAAAAAATGAATGTATTAATGTCATTCTTCGTCTATCTGCTGCAAGTACTCAAGATTATGATCCAAAAATTTTTCATGACTTGAAAACTATGATGTATGCTAGCGACGTAGATGTTAGAAAAGCAGCAATTTTTTCTACTACTTATTTAGGTTGGCTTCAATTTCGAGAACCTCTAGAAGAATTAAAAAATAATGACCCAGATGCAAGTGTACAAAAATTTGCAGCGGTTAATTTAGCAAGTCTCGCAAAAAACTACTGGCATAAACAAAGCAGTAGTGATTAATTTTATAATAGAGAGCCTTTATACAAGCGGCACTGTTGGATTTACAGGCGCCTGTTAATACCAGCTTGGGCTTTTACCCTTAAATGCGAGCAGCTTAGTAAGGCACCTATTTAGTAAAGTTTATATTAAACCATTGTAATAATTTGCACACGGATATTGACAATTTGACTTATTGTTTGAGTACCCGTAAATTGATTTAATCATAGATACAATTCCTGATATGGCTCTATAAAGCATGTCATGCTGAACGTAGTGAAGCATCTCGTCAGTCTTGTTTAAATTTTGAGACCTTGAGATTCTTCGCTGCGTTCAGATGACAAATGTTGTTTTTGGGTGTGCAGCAGCTTAATAGGGTTAAACTTTTACTTCATCCGCAAAATTAGCCCAACGCACGAAGTGGAAGGCGCCTGCGATGGAACCCCATGCGTGTTCGTTGGTTTCAAAGTCTCGTCCTCGGTCTAGGCTGAAAAATTCTTTTTCGCTAATTTCAAATTCGTTGTCTAGATAGGTTTTTTTGCCGTCACGTTCGACTACACAACCTTTGCCTGGTTCGACTTTACCTTTAAAGCTTGTACCTGTCCACTCAACTATCATGTTGCAACCGGGCATTTTTACGAGTTCGTCTTGTGTTAGTGATTGTAAACGTTCTGGTTCGCGCGAGGCACCGTAATATTTTTCTTCGTTTTTAAGGGTATAGTGTTCAATCTGAATATGGTTATCAGATGGTATCAACTTCATTACCCGCATTCGGTAAGGTTGATTTAGGGCAAAATGATAAGCTTGTTCAAGAAACAATGTTACCCCAGATAAAAGTTCTTGGGGCAAAGGGCGGATGCAAACACGGATGTGAGCAAAAAAAGGCGGGTTTTCGTAAGCTTGTTCTTGGTTGCTAAAGTCCGCTGCCATCAAGCGCGCTAAAGATGCAACATCTGTAGAATGTGTCATTATGCCAGTTTCGGATAATATAATCAGGTCAAAATTGATTCATATTGCTACTTTTATTGTAGAGCTTGTGGCTACTTCCAGGGCAGGAGAATTTTTGCATTAATGCCGTCATTGACTATATATAGTTAAAAATAAGGGAAACTAATTATGCGTCGTTTAAGTATTATCGCTGCCTTGGCTTTATCTTTAATATCAACTTCTTCTGTACTGGCACAAACTAAAAAACCGCAGTCACCTGATAAGTTTCCTCCCAACCCCTTAGAAATAAGAGTTTCTGACCCATTACTACCTGCACGCAAGCTCGACCAACAACCTTTAACTCCTAGTGAACAACAGCAGTTAGAAGCAGCACTAAATAATCTTAACCAAGAAGCTAATGCTAAACTTCAAGCAGGTAATAGGGAAGAAGCTTTTGATACTTGGAACCGAGAGCTACGTTTACGTCGATATTTAGGAAATTTGGCAGAAGTACAAGCTTTGTCAAGAGTTGGTGAAATTGCTTGGCGAGAAAATGACCGTCCACAAGTGCAATATATTACACAACGGTTACAGTCGATTCAAAAACCGAAGAAATTACAACCTCTTACTGACTTAGAAGTGCTACGAGCGCTAGGTCAAGCTTACCAAAATGTGCGGGCGCCTAAACTAGCAATTGAAGTTTACAACCAAGTGCTAACACAAGTGCGACAACAGCAAAATACTACAGCAGAAGTAGAAACTTTAACTACAATTGCATCAATTCATATGAGTTGGTTTGATTATCCTCAAGCAGCAGCGAATTATGAGGAGTTGTTGAGTTTGGCTTCAACTAGAAATGACCGAACCAATGAAATAACATACCTAGAACAGCTTGCTTATATATATGACCAAGCGAGACTACCGCAGCAGTCAGTTACTGTTCGCAACAAACTGGCAGCAATTTACACGAAAGATAATAATTTAGCAGAACTACCGACATTAAAGATGGCTATAGCTAATAGTTACGAAGCTTTAGCGAAACAAGACCCTAGTCAATTAGAGAATGCATTTCAAAATTACCAACAAGCTTATACCATCGCTTGGGAACAAGAGCAATTCGTGCGTGCGGGTGAAGCGTTACAAAAGTTAGTAGCATTATACCGCTCGCAAGGGCAAATCGATGAAGCACTGCAAACGAGCCAAATTTTACTTCAAAGCGAAGAACTTGCTGGTAATTTTTATGGAATGATGACTGCTTACGACCAAATTGGACAAATGTATTTGCAGCGTAAGCAGTTTCCTCAAGCTCGGAGTGCATTTGAAGAAGGACTCAAAATTGCCCGACAGCTACAATACGAAGATGGTTACTTCTCAGAGCAAATTCAAAAAATCCCCACAAATTAATATGTAGGTTGGGTGGAGGAACGGAACCCAACATTGTCCACATTGATATGTTGGGTTGCGCTGTCGCTCCACCCAACCTACTTGAGGATTTCGTAGAGTTTGTCTTCAAATTTTTGCATACAAGCTGGCCAATCAAATTTGAGTATAGACTCGCGTGCTTGTTGTTTCATTTGCGCTTTTAACTCTAGGTTAGAGAGAATGGTAATCACTTTGTTGGCAAAGTCTACAGGGTCATTCGCTTCTGCAAGAAAACCATTAACTCCTGGAGATACCTGTTCGGATGTTGAAGGAGCTTTTGCTAAAACAACAGGTGTTCCCGATGCGAGTGCTTCGTTATTGGAAGTACAGAAGTTTTCGGTAGTTGATGGGTTGACGAATACATCCGCGCGTGCGTACCATCCCAGTAATTCGGCACCGTATGATTCACCCCAAATGGTGATACTATCGTACTTTTCTGCTAGGGTGCGAACTTGTTCGTCTAGTGGACCACTACCAATTATTACCAAATGAACATCAGGGATTTTTGCAGCTATATGTGGAAATGCTTCAATAAGTTGGGTGACGTTCTTTTCTGCGGTAATTCTACCGACGAATAATAATGTGGGTCGTTTGTCGTCAGGTATCGGGTCGTGAGCAATATTTGCAGGTTGAAACTTTTGACAGTCAACACCTTGATAAGGTACATATTCGCTGCGCTGTGATTTAAATTCTTGGTAGCGAGCTAACTGTTCACGCGATGAGAAAAAATTATAGTCGTAAGCTTCACTAAATTTCTTGATGGTTATTGGTAGAATTGGGCGCACTAAGTTAAAGAATTTATCACCTAAGTAATATTTGATATAAGCGACTATATCAGTATGGAATAATGAGACTGTTGGTGTACCTGTTAACTTACCATATTCGGCGCCTATTGGACGACCATAACCTTGAAGATATAGCGAATAAAACCCTCGTAACTGTGCAGCTTCTTCAATTACGACAACATCAGGTTTAAACTCTTTTAATAACTCAGTATCACTCCAATACCGATAACTTAATGCTTGAGGAAGCGATTTATAAAATATGAGAGGTTGAGTAGGAAAAGCATAATGTGAAAAGTTTGGGAAAGATTTTACATCATCGAGTCCCGGCATTGAACGCTTAGATAACTTTTGCGGATATTTATCATTACACTCTGGATGTATAAGAAAAACACTGTGTCCTTGCTTGAGTAACCAATGAACTCGGTGGTGTACACCAATTGAAACTCCCGTTAAAAAAGGAGCATACAAACTAGTAATTATTGCAATTCTAAGTGGTCGCTTACTCATAATATTAACGCTATTCATATATCAACAAAATTTCCGTGTATAAATATAACGTAGGTTCGTAGGTTGGGTGGAGGAACGGAACCCAACAAATTTTCTTACTGAAGCGTTGGGTTTTCCTACGGAACACTAAGTGAACGCAAAGCCTTCACCCAACCTACAACTCTTAATTAAGTAACATTCCACCCTACTGATATATTAATTGTTAGCTAAAAAAGAATTGAATTATTAGCAACAATATTTATATTTTACGAAACTTATATAGTTAGTGATTAACTGTTCATAATTTGTTTCAATTTGATTGGTCAAATAAAGTATATTTCATCACAGAAATAATATTTGCATAAGTTAAATTAGCTATTAAATTGAATGAAAACTTTGAGCGTAAACAAAACTGATAATTATGACAAGCATAGCCGGGAAAAACGTACTCTTGACAGGCGCCTCTGGAGGTATCGGTGTATATATAGCGCGTGCATTAGCCAAACAAGGAGCTAATGTCATCTGCGTAGCGCGTTCAGAAGCTGCACTCTCAAAAGTAGTTACAGAAATAAAGCTCAATGGTGGTAAAGCAACTAGTTTTCCATTTGATATTAGTAAACTCGAAGAATTACCTAAATTAATCGAGCAAATTACTCAAACTGTCGGGGGAGTCGATATTTTGATTAATAATGCTGCTATCGAAAAGTACTCTGCATTTCAGAATTATTGCTTAGATGATATTCGTTCAATTTTAACAACCAATTTAATGGCTGGCATGGAGTTAACGCGGTTATTACTACCTGGAATGATAGCGCGTGATAGCGGTCATGTAGTGAATATATCTTCAGGTTCGGGTAAAAAAGGGGCGCCATATAACAGCATTTACTCAGCGACTAAAGCTGGGTTAATTATGTGGACAGATTCTTTACGTCAAGAACTTGCGGGTAGCAATGTTCGTGCAACAGTAGTTTGTCCTGGATATACGAATGCGGGAATGTTTTTGGCATTCGGTTTGTCTGCACCAAAAATGGCGCGCGTTTCTGAGCCAACCGATGTAGCAAATGCAATATTACACGCAATTGAGCGAAATTATGGTGAAGTCATGCTAGATGGGTTTTTGACTAAAATACTTTTTGCGTATATACAGCTTGTTCCTGATTTTGGTGACAGACTTTATAGATGGATTGGCTTAACTAAACTTAATCAAACATGTGCTACTAACCGGATGGGAACTAAAGGTTAAAAAGCATATGAACAATAATCATTATGATGTAATTATTGTTGGTACAGGCGCCGGTGGAGCTACTTTAGCATATCAGCTGGCGCCAAGCGGTAAAAAAATTTTAGTACTCGAACGTGGTGATTTTTTACCGAGAGAAAAAGCAAACTGGAATCCGCAACAAGTTTTACAAGCAGCTACTTATCGTAACGGTGATATTTGGTATGATAAACATGGTAAACCTATAAACACCAATACACATTATTATGTTGGTGGAAATACCAAGTTTTACGGTGGCGCCTTATTTAGATTTCGGGAAAAAGATTTTGAGCAAGTCACTCACCACGGTGGTATTTCCCCAGAGTGGATATTGAAATATCGTGATTTGGCGCCTTACTATACGATTGCAGAAAAACTCTATGAAGTACATGGACAGCGCGGTTTAGACCCAACTGAACCATTACAAGAAGCTTACCCCTTTCCTGCGATTACCCATGAACCTCATATTCAAGCTATCTATGAAGGTTTAAAAGATAAAAACTTTCATCCTTTTTATTTACCCCTATCAATCAAACTTAATCAAACCAATCCGTTACAAAGTGCTTGTATTCGCTGTGACACATGCGATGGTTTTCCGTGTTTTCTTAATGCCAAAGCTGACGCGGATATTAACTGTATGCGTCCAGCAATGAAACATTCAAATGTAACTTTAATAACTCGTGCAAAAGTTACACACTTACATACTAGTGCATCCGGGAAAGAAGTTACTGGTGTGAATGTAGAAGTTGCCGGAGAACGAATATATTACTCAGCCAATATAGTTGTACTTGCTTGCGGCGCCGTTAATAGTGCGATTTTGCTGTTAAAATCTGCTAACCACCAACACCCCAATGGGTTAGCGAATAGCTCAGGTTTGGTTGGACGGAATTACATGGCACATAAATTTGGAGTCGTTTTAGCATTATCAACACAACCGAATCCGGCAGTATTTCAAAAAACAATGGGATTCAATGATTTTTACTGGGGTGAAAAAGATTTTCCATATCCAATGGGTAGCGTACAGATGCTAGGTAACATTCATAAAGAAAGAGTGCTGGCAAATGCTTCATTTCTACCTCGCTTTGTAGCAGAAAAAATTGCAAATCATTGTGTCCCTTGGTTACTGATGACAGAAGACTTACCTAATTCTAAGAATCGTGTTTATCTTAAAAATGGCAAAATACGTTTGGACTATACCAGTAATAATGATAAAGCATTTAATCGTTTGATCAAACGCTGGGTTGAAGTTTTAAAATCTATTAAGGACAGATATAAATCAAAACAATTATCTATATATCATGCAGAAAAAATGTCTATAAAAGAAGTCGGACATCAATGTGGTACATGTAGATTTGGGGAAGACCCTAAAACTTCGGTACTCGATATTAATTGCCGCACACATGATATTGATAATTTGTATGTTGTAGATAGCAGCTTTTTCCCATCGAGTACTGCAATAAATCCATCATTAACTATTATGGCAAATGCTCTGCGTGTCGGTGAGCATTTACTTACTAGATTAAGATAAAACCTTTGATTACAATCACGCCGCAATTTTACCATCCTCCGAAACCGGAGCATCTTTATCTTTTTGCTTCAATGGCTTCTTGCGCGCGTCACCTGAAACATAACCATAATCGGTAACATCAAACTCACGCAATTCCTCATTGAAAAATTCAAGTAAATCCCCTAATTTAATTTCGATGGGGAAACCGTTGAAGCGGTCATTAATTGATTCTGGTGGGTTTGTGGTCATTTGCTTAATGCTTCTTTAACAATGACTGTAATAACCTGTGGAAGGTATAAGTCTTCACCGACTCGAAGTTAATCGATTTGACTAACGAATTATTATACAGCATTGACTCCTAGACGCCTAACACATTTAAAACCTACAAAAAATGATAACGGTTTTATTTCCCATAATTTTAGGTGGGCAGTACCCACCTAACTTGCTTACTCCAAATAAATCATTTGTTAATCCGCTCAACCGTTGCCTAATCTAGCGAATACTTCATTTTAATATTAATGGTTGTGCTTTTATCGAGTGTAAAGCTAGCATCTTTAAATTTTGGTATACCTGTTGTGACTGATACGGTTGGGTTACGAGAAATACCAAATCCTTCTGTAGGAATGCCTAACCAATCTGTATGAAGTTTAGCGTCTCCATTTTCATCGTCTATTACAGCTACAGCGTATTTTCCTGGTTTTAAACCGTGGAACTGTTTTTTCACGACATTACCTGTAATTGGAGTACAACCACTTTGTACTTCACCTTTTTTATCTAAAGGAAATCCTTGTTCGTTAGAAAAAACTCGCAAACAAACACGACTTTTATGTTGACGTACTCCATTTACTACTACTGTTAGCGTTGGAGTTTCCAAAGCATTCGCAATATTAGTAACGTTAAACGCTGCTATGGTGACTAACGAATAAAGACTCCATATAATTATTTTCATACTTTTCACCTTTAACTTAATTACTTAATTACTTAATAACTTAACAACACGTCATCCTGAACGTAGTGAAGCATCTCAAAAGTATCGAAATTTATAAGGTTCTACCCTGCGGGAAAACTCCGTTTACGCTACGCTCAGAATGACATATATAGTTGTAATTTTATGTTATACGATTACAATTACAAGTAAAATTACAAATTAAAAGTAGGAGTGCTGTTTTTTGTTATATGAGGTATAGAATGATTTCCAATCATTGATATATATATAACGTAGCAACTGCCATGTTCCTTCTGAGCCAAATTGACCTAGTTGTGCTAACTCAGATGCGTATTCTGACATTTTTATTGAAGTAGATTCTGGTATAACTGCCATACAATACATTGCACACAGTAAAGATTTTTGTACGGATTCTATAACTGTATTATTTGTAAATAACGTTGATAAACCTCTATCTTCAGAATAATCAGGAATACACAAACCGTTGAGGGCAACAGTGAAGTTATTAGTAGCGTTTACAATTAAATCTTCGATTGTTCTAGCTATTTGTTCGTCTTTTTCAATCTTGAAGTTGCCAATTCTGTCTCCTGGACAGTAAAAATGTCTCCTAGTTCCTTTTTCCATTGCGACTAATGGGACTCCACAAGCTGCTGCTTCTTCGTGTGTAATGCCATATGTTTCTGTGTCTGAAGCGCTGACAAAGAAACCATGACGTAAACGAACAAAGTTATATATGCTTGGTAAGAGATGATTTGGTACTAGTCCTGTAACTGTTACGCTGTCTCCAAATCTTTTTTCTAACTCAGATGCAGCATATCCGGCGCCGATAAAGATAAAATGAACTTTATCTTTCATGCCTTTACACTGAAGCAACTGTTCATAAACATCCATCAAAATCGAAATATTCTTCTCGTCGCTTAACCGACCGACGTATAAAATACATCTTTTAGATATTTTCTCTGGGTTCGTGGCAATATCTATTAATGCCAAAGCGCTTTTATTAGAAAGCATTTCTAATTCGTGTGCGTAGTTGACTCGTTCGACAAAAGTCTCTACAGATGGTTGATAAACCTTAAACCGCGATAAATCACATCCTAATGGTAACTCCCAAACAGGCGCCTTGATACAATATCTAGCTATATCCTCTGGCCGTGAAATAGTCACAGCATCACAACGGTTAACAAAAAGAGATACCTGTCGTTTGAGAAAAAATCTTAAAATATTAGCTAGAAGACCACCAATACCGACTAATGGGCTTTTTGGACATTCATCACCTCTTCTAATAAAATCGTATGTTAGTTGTATTAAATTATGCGACCTTGAGTGTCTAAGATGATTTACATACTTACCAATTTCTACTTCTAACTGCTTATACTTATCAGGAAATATAAGTTTGAGTATAATTTTTATAGCTTTGACTATTGAGTCTTGCAGTATTCCCAGTATTTCAAATAATCTAAAGAACAAAAATGCAGATAAACCAGATTGTAAGTAAGTCCAAAATTTCAACAAGAATGTTATACTTAAGTATTTTAACTTGGTTGATGCATAAATACCACCTCTCGCACTTTCTATAATTATTTTTAATATAAATTTTGAATCTATAAGCTTATAAAAGTCAAAAATAATACTTTTAAGATAATTAGGAAAATAAGTATCGACTTCAGTGAATACTGTATTAACTAATTTTACTTTTTTCCCTTTAGATTTCATGATTTTAGCAGCTATATATCCTGAAGTTTCGGTAGCTGTAAAAGTTCCAAATGTATGAATTATATCAGGATTCTCTTTAATAATATCTTGAATTAAACTGGCATGAATTGGAATTAAATCAACTAAGAAGGGGAAAACACTGGGTGGAGATAATGGAAAAAGCGCGCGACTAGTAATATTAGGTTTACTTTGTTTAATAGTAACGTTAGGAAATGGATGATATTGCTGTGTCTTTGTACCAAGACAATAAACTATTAACTCAATATCAATATCTTTTGCTGATTGGTTAATCCAGTCATTGACCATTTGTTGGAAACCAGTAGTACTACCTTCAACGGCGCCTGTCCCAAGATAATCAGCACACATCACAACTTTGATTTTATTTGAATCCATAATTAATCACACTTTTATTAAAATATTTTCTCTTGTGGAGCGGGCATCCCTGCCCGCCTTAAAATTTAAGAACGCTGGTCTTTTTGTATATATGCTCTACATATATCTTGCGTCCTATTGGTTGATGCATTATCTGACATGATGAGTTCAAAGTCTTGAAATGTCTGTGATAGAAGTGAATCTAATGAGAAAGCCAAGAATTTTTCACCATTGTATACTGGTAGTCCAATGCTGAGTTTAGGTTGGTTATTCATATTTAATGATTTCGGATTGTAGAGATTCCCAGAGTTTGAAATGTGTGTTGGGTTCCGCTGCGCTACCCTGCGGGAAAGCTACCCTACGGGAAAACTACCCTGCGGGAAAACTACCCTACGGGAAAACTACCCTGCGGGAAAACTTCGTTTACGTTTACGTTTACGTTTACGTTTACGCTTACACCCAACCTACGTTTTTTTACTTATTGTTGTTGTAACCATTGTTTGGTTAGCTGCATACCCTCGTCGAGGTTGATTTTGGGTTGGTAATTTAGAATGTTTTTCGCTTTGGCTATTGAGTAAGCATAGGGACGAGTCATAAAGTCTACTGACTCTGGTAATATGTCAGCTTCTTTACGGAAGAGTTTTTGTCCTTGGTGACGCAGTTGTAAGAATAATTTGATTTCGTCTTTGGGTAGTGAATATGGAGGCGCCAAGTTTACTGTTGCAGCCAAACGGGTAAAATATTCTTTCCAGGTGGTTTCACTTCCATCGGTGATGTTAAAGATTTCGCCATATGGTTGTTTTTCGATGGCAAGAAATACAGCTTCCACAAGGTTATCTATATATACGTGGTTCATTACACCCTTGCCATCGTTGACGCAAGCGAACATGTTTTGACGCATCATTGTGACAGGACGAACTACCCAAGGTATACTGCCTGGGCCATATACATCTCCTGCACGAATGATGATGACCCCAAATGATGGGTCGTTAAATTTGAGAATGGCATCTTCCGCTTCGATTTTGGTTTGGCAGTAGGGGTTATTATCACCTTTTAATTTGCCGTCTTCAGCGATGTTATTCGAGTAGTCGAACCCATACACTAAAACGCTCGACATGTGAATAAAGGTTTTGGCGCCAGCTTTTAAAGCTGCACGTGCTAAAGTCACGGTACCATCGACGTTCACTTTCTGAAAATCTTTGAGCTTACCTCCTTCTTTGGTAATTTCGGCTGCGTGTAAAACTATATCTACACCCTGACAAGCTTTTTCAAGTATTGCTGAGTCATTAATATCACCAGTAATTACGTCAATTCCTAGTTGGTTTTGTTTATTTTTATCTGGTGTTAATTGAAATCCTTTGACTTTCATTCCTCGCTGAATTGCGAGTTCTGCGGCACGCTGACCAATACATTCGTTGATGCCAGTGATAAGTATGGTTTGATTCATAAAAAAGAGTGAGTTGTTAGAAGATATCGGCAGGGTCAGCTAGACGTAGTTTGTTAATGGCTAAAATACCAGAGATGAGACACATTAAAATTGTGGAAACGAACACAATTACCGCATTTTCAAAGGTCATCATTATTGGTAATTTGGTTGTATCCATTGCAAAGTCATATAAGCCGAGAGAAAATATGAAGCCTGGAAGATAACCTAAAATAGCTAAGATTATTGCTTGCTGCAAAACTACCGTTAATAAATAATTATTCTCGTAACCAATAGCTTTTAAAGTCGCATAAGCAACAAATTGGCTAGAAATATTGCTGTAAAGAATTTGATAGACTATTACTACCCCAACTACTGAACCCATTGTTAACATTAGGTTTAAAATAAAGCCTATAGGTGTTCTTGCAGCCCAATATTGCTTTTCGTAGCTATTAAATCCAAGTTTTGTGAAAACCCTTACATCACTAGGAAGGTTTTGACGTAGGTTTTTCAATGCTTTTTCGGGGTCGGCGCCTGGTTTTAAAGTAATTACACCTAAATCAATTCTATCAGATGGACGACTAGCAAAAATCCTCAAAAAGGTTGAGTCGCTAACAATTAAATTTCCATCAACTCCGAACGAAGGACCAATGCTAAATAAACCTCCAACCCTAACTCGATAACCAGTAGAGTTATTGAAAGGAAAAACTTCTACCATCACTGGGTTAGTTTTGTCGCTTGCAAACTGTTCTGGTATATTACCAAAGTAAGGACGCGAGTCTCTGTCAAAAAGTATCACATCAGGAATTTTTAACTTATCCATATTACCTTCAACTTCAGGAAGGTTAATTACGGATTTTCCTGGCTCTACTCCTATAACATATATTGGGTATTTTTCCCCAGTCACTTCATTTCTAAATTTGGCAAACTCCAAATACATTGGACTGACAGATTCAATGGTATCAAATCCTAATGCTTGATACAAACGCGCGCGGGGAAAACTTTGATTTGATGTTAGTGCTTTATACTGAGAACTAACTAGGAATAAATCACCTTGTAAGCGTTGATGAACTGCGGTAGCGCTCGAATAAAGTGCGTCTTGAAAACCGAGTTGTACGAACATCAATAATACAATAAATGCCATACCCGCAACAGCTACGGTGAAACGTCCTTTCTGCTGAATTAGCTGTAGCCAAGCTAGAGGAGTTTTAAAAACCATTATTTGAAGTTAGGAGTATTGAGGAGCGGAGGTAGGGTGCGTGACGCTATAACAATTGTGAAACAAAACGAGTAATCTAGTAGCGTCACGCACCTTACGAGTTAGGATTTTGGATTTGAATGGCAACATCAACTTGTAGGTTAGTTAAACCTGCTACTCTTTGACTATCAACAGGGTTATCGAGCCGAATTTTTACTTCAACTACTCTCCGGTCTGTATCCGCAGAAGGATTGACGCTCAAAATACTTTGACGCTCTACTTGTAAACCAATTTCGCTAACGGTTCCTTGAATTGCACCGTTGAATGCTGTGCTAGTAATTTTTGCTTTTTGTCCTATCTGAACTTTTTTAATGTCAGTTTGATAAACTTCTGCTGATACGTACATCTGTGATATAGTGCCAATTTCTGCAATTCCATCACTACCAATCACTTCTCCTGTTTTGGCATGAATTTTCAAAACTTTGGCACTAATAGGAGATTTTATGTAAGTTAATTCGTGTTCTGCTTTCGATTGAGTTGCGGCACTTGTTGCGCTTTTAACTTCAGCAATAGCTAGTTGAACATCAGCAGGACGTACTTCGTTAAGACTTGCTAATTTTGCTTCTGCTTCCTTAATTTGGTCGTTAAGTGTACTGGTTGTGCGATTTAGACTAGCTTGAGCTTCGCGAATTTGTTGAGTGACAGTTTGTGATTGTAATCGTTTATCATCTGCTACAGATGCAGAAACGGCGCCTTGTCGATATAACTGTTGGTATCTATTATTCTCAGTACGTGCATTATTTAATTGTGCTTGTAAACGGGCAATAGTAGCTTGTGTCGTTGCAATTTCGCCCCTAATAGTAGCCCGTAAGCGTGAAATTGTGGCTTTTTGAGCATTTACATCACTAATTTTGGCGCCTGAAGAGGTCTGAACTAGTTTGGCACGCGCAACTTCGACTTTATCTAATGCTTGTTGAAATGCTGCTGATGTTCTGGCATATCCTTCCAGCCAACCAATAACTTGTCCTGCTCGTACAGCATCACCCTCTTTTACAAAAATTCTCTCAACTCTCACTCCACTTAATGAACTTGGCGCCGATAACTTTCTGACTTCACCTAATGGTTCAATACGACCTAATGCAGTAACAGCAACTCTAGCAGGAGTAGTTTTAACAGGTCGGACTACCTGTTTTTCACCTTGCGACATCACGTACCGCGTAACTGCATAAAAAGAGATAAGTGCCGCACTAATTCCCAAAGAAATAGCTAAAATTATCGGAACACGAGAACGAGGCTTCGTGTAAAACTGGCTGTCGTTATCTACAGTCA
Source organism: Calothrix sp. FI2-JRJ7 (assembly GCA_019359675.1). Lineage (GTDB taxonomy): Bacteria > Cyanobacteriota > Cyanobacteriia > Cyanobacteriales > Nostocaceae > Dulcicalothrix. The sequence continues at coordinate 43,506 of JAHHGX010000008.1, read as the reverse complement.
TATTGTTCTCTATGTAAAGTACGCAAAGAATTATTAATGTGACACAGGCATAGAAAGCCTGTGTAACCTGTCAAAGAATAATACAATGTCAGGCAGGGATGCCTGACCCACAAGACAAATAATTGAGGTTTGCTGTAAATGACTACAAATGTAGAGGCTTGTCGTCAATTAATAAAGCATCAATAGCAGTAAGCTAATAAACCTATTTTTAAATATTGCAAACAATTTAAATATTGTCAAGCAAATGTAAAGTAAATGTAAGTAAATGTTATTGGTATACCATTTCTTGTTGCAAGTATAAAGTTATCATGAAATACTTGATTGTAAAAACCATGTGTTTCATGAGATAATCAACAAATCATGGTAAACACTTGATTTAATACTCATTTGTTTACTTTATTCAGAAATAGCTTAACAAAGCGTTAGGTTAATTACAGAATTTCTACTGTAATTGCCAATATTTCTGATTAAAAGCAGTAATTATATTTGCTGCTAATACAGTTATTTAACCAGCAAACAACTGTACAGTAGAATTTAAACATCAAAATATACATACTGTATCAGAGTAGGGAACAGAAAGTTTCTAGCTTCTAAAACATGTCAATCAGAATTTAGCACTATGAAAGAAAAAGAATTATGCCTAAAGTGCTAGCAGTATTAATCGACCAAATAAACGTTGGCGCCAATCGTCGTCCAGTCAAGGATGACAAAGTAGTTGAGTTGATGCAATCAATTCGAGCCAACGGATTGTTGAACCCAATTACAATTGACCAAAACTTTAATTTAATTGCGGGGTTACATCGACTCACAGCTTGTAAAATGCTTTCTTATAAGCATGTAGAGTGTAAAGTCGTAAGTTATGAAGACGCAGACCAAGCGCGACTGGCAGAAATCGATGAGAACTTTATTCGTAATGAGCTGGAACCTTTAGAGCGGTATGAACTCTGGTTAGAACGCGATAGAATTCTTGAGCGTATGGGTCTACGCTTCAAACCAGGGGATAACCAATACACAAAAAAAGGTGGTGAAACGGTTTCGCTACCTCCCAGAACAACATTGGAACTAGCCAGAGGATTTGGATACAGCGAACGCTCTTTTCAACAAGGTAAACAAATCGCAAGAGATATTCACCCCGATGTCAAACAGAAAATTATTACGACTCCGTTCAAAAAAAGTCGTACCGTTCAACTCAAAATAGCCAGAATTGCCACTTCGGAGCGTAATTGTGCCGAAATAGCAGAAAAAGCATTCTCTGAAGCAATGGCAAAAGGAGATAAAACCGAAGCAGAACATCAAGCTCAACTAGCAAAACAAGCTAGAGACAAACAAAAAGAACTACAGCTACAAGCACTCGAAGAAGCAATATCAAACAAATCAACCACAAGCAGCAAAAACGATAAACCGATTATCAAACCTATCATTACCAAGCGTGAAATCAGTATAGACACAGGTGAAAAATGGATGCTTCACAAGCATTTAGTTTACCGTGGCAAAACTACAGGCAAGCAGTTTATTAACTTATTACCATCAGATGCAGCGCTGGCAATTGCTACCCTATCACCGTTTTGGGAACATGATTATCTTATCAACGAAGCGCGTGTTGTCGCAGTATTACGTTCTCAAGGACACATCAATAATTTTTGTCGTAACAACAAAATGCCTTTCCAGTATGAATTAGTGCTTAATCAACTTTATATAAGTGTTTTTTCTCATCACACAATTACCAAGCCAGAGCCAACAATTTGTATCGAAGGTATCGAAGCAGCTATTAGTTATTTGTTAAACATGTACACAAATCCCAACAGTTTTGTGATATCTCCATTCATGGGACATGGCGAAACACTCATTGCTTGTGAAAGGTTAGGACGTATTTGCTTTGTCGGTGATGAAAGTCCTGACTTAATTAATCGCGGAATCGCGCGCTGGCAAAAATTCACTAATAAACAAGCCAGAAAAACCAGCTTGTAACCTAACAACACAATTAACCCTCTTGTGGAGCGGGCAAGGATGTCCGCTCCCATATTTGATATGAATACCCCAGTAACAAATTGTGTCTATATATAACCGAACAAACCTAAATATATATCAATAAATAGTTACTAGATATACAGCTTTATTATCCTTAACATTCGCATAATAACTATTACACATTTTTATAAATTTTCTAAAACTCTTATCCGAAATTTTATATATGTGTTAGTGTTTGAAGTAATTGTAAAGCTCAAAACCAGATATAGCTATATGCTAATTAGTGAAGAGTATGTAATTATGAACACGCGCGAATCCTAGAAACCGAGTTTCTTTATTGAAATCTCGCAAAAAAATAATGATTTTACATAGAAACCCGGTTTCTTAGTGTAATTGACTTGTTACCGCAATATCAAAAAAGTGTTATTTAACACGCTCTGTGATTAATATCATTTTGTTTGAAGCTTGTAACAGGTGCTGGAGTAGTTTTACTATTTTCAATTTTAGATAGATGTACACCAATATATTAGGGATGTATGAGATTATTTAACTTTGCCAAAAAAATGCCGATTGTAAATAGTTTATCACTATTCCAAAATCATTTACTTAGTGCAAGTTATTTTCGTCCGCTTAGTTATTGGGTAACATTATCATTATTTATTATGTAGTAAATATAAAGTAGAATAGTTCGACAACTCTTCAATACAAAAATCTGTGTCAATTTTCAACCAAATGGTATTACAATTGCTGTTAGATTGAACTTAAACAGCGTTAAAAGTTAGTCGTCATTAGTTAGGAGTTTTTACTTATTAATTATTACTTATTAGTAGGTAACATTAACAAATGACGATTCTGTTGACGCGAAAAACTTTGGTCATTGCAAATAAATAGCTGCTGTAAAGAACAGATAGCTCGTTTTTGGTTGGTAACAGACATTACCAATTTTTTATCAACACTACCAAAGATTAGCCTATGTCTGCTTCTTGGATAGATACAGCCTTGTCACAGTTAAACGACGAAATAAGTAATTGTGAAAAGGTATTGTTCAAGTTTATTGAGGATAAAAAGAGGATGACAGCTCAAACTACGCCGATACATTTAAACAGAAAGCTGCAAGATAATCCTATTGCTATTATCGGCATGGCTAGTCTGTTTCCACAGGCAAGAACTCTGCGCGAGTACTGGGAAAATATTATTAATAAAGTTGACTGTATTACTGATATTCCAGATTCACATTGGAATGTCGAAGATTATTATGACCCAAATCCGCGCACAACAGAAGACAAAACTTACTGTAAACGCGGTGGTTTTATTCCTTATGTTGATTTTAACCCGATGGAATTTGGGCTACCGCCAAATATCCTCGAAGTAACTGATGTTTCGCAGTTATTAAGTTTGCTAGTAGCCAAAGAAGCGATGGAAGACGCGGGTTATAGTGCATCCCGTGAATTTAACCGCGATAACGTTGGAGTAATACTCGGTGTTGCTGCTTCAAAACAACTCGCAACTCCCCTCGCTGCCCGTTTGGAATATCCTGTATGGGAAAGGGTACTCAAAAGTTGCGGGTTATCTGAAGAAGATACGCAAAAAATCATCGAAAAGTTTAAAAGTGCTTACATCAAGTGGGATGAAAACGCTTTTCCAGGAATGTTAGCAAACGTTGTAGCTGGACGCATTGCTAACCGTCTTAACTTTGGTGGTATTAACTGCGTTGTTGATGCAGCTTGTGCGAGTTCGTTCGGCGCCCTCAAAATGGCGATTAGCGAATTAACCGAAGGGCGTAGCGATATGATGCTCACAGGTGGGGTAGATACCGACAACTCCATCATGGCTTACATCTCGTTTAGCAAAACTCCAGCAGTTTCACCTAGCGATAATGTTAGACCCTTTGATGCTAAATCAGACGGGATGATGCTGGGCGAAGGTATTGGAATGTATGTTCTTAAGCGTCTGGCAGATGCCGAGCGCGACGGTGATAAAATCTACGCGGTAATTAAAGGCATTGGTACTTCGAGTGATGGACGCTATAAGAGTATTTATGCACCTCGCAAAGAAGGACAAGTCAAAGCACTACAACGCGCGTATGATGATGCTGGCTTTAACCCTGCTACCGTTAGTTTAATTGAAGCACACGGTACGGGCACAATGGCAGGAGACCCGACGGAGTTCGGCTCTTTACGCGACTTCTTCGGCGAAGACAATACCAGAAAACAGTATATTGCTATTGGTAGCGTTAAATCACAAATTGGACATACTAAAGCTGCTGCAGGCGCCGCGAGTTTAATCAAAACAGCATTAGCACTGCACCACAAAGTATTGCCACCTACAATTAACATCACCGAACCGAACCCCAAATTAAATATCAAAAATTCGCCATTTTACCTTAACGCTGAAACTCGTCCTTGGGTACGTGCAGAAGGTACACCTCCTCGACGCGCGGGTGTAAGTTCGTTTGGATTTGGCGGTACTAACTATCACGTTGTTCTTGAAGAATATACAGGCGCCTCGGTAACACCTGAAAATATACCTATAGCATCTCCTTTCCGTATTCATACAACACCAGCAGAAATATTACTTTCGGCGCCAAACCCAGCACAGTTACTTACACATTGCAAAGAAGTATTAACTAAATTACAATCAGAAGCTGGAGAAAAACAGTATCTCGAATTAGTTGAGGAATGTAAAACCAAAGAAATTCCTCTAAATGCGGCACGAGTTGGATTTGTTGCTGAGTCACGTGCAGAAGCAATTAAGTTATTACAACAAACTGTAGATTTACTACGTTCCAAAGCAACACCAGCATGGGAACATCCCCAAGGTATTTACTACCGTGCAACAGGGATGGAATTAAACGGTAAGGTTGTAGCACTGTTTTCTGGACAGGGTTCGCAATACTTAGAGATGGGACGCGAACTAGTAATGAACTTCCCCCAAATGCAGCGTCTTTATGGCTACATGGATAGTTTATTACTAAAAGACAACTGTCAACCACTGTCGGAAATCGTTTTCCCTCATCCTGTATTTGATGCTACAGAGAAGGAAACTCAAATTGCTACACTGCAACGCACCGAATATACTCAACCAGCAATTGGTATGTTAAGTGCGGGGATGTATAAAATTCTCACTCAAGCTGGCTTTAAATCTGACTTTACTGCTGGACATAGCTTTGGTGAATTAACAGCTTTATGGGCAGCAGGTGTATTTAGCGATGAAGATTACTGCTTCTTAGTCAAAGCGCGCGGTCGGGCAATGTCTCCACCACAAGACCCTGACTACGATGCAGGCGCCATGCTAGCTGTAAGAGAAGAATTATCTAAAGTCGAAGCAATACTCAAACAACATCCACACGTAAGCATTGCTAATTACAACTCTCAAAATCAAATTGTACTAGCAGGGCCAACGGTAGAAATAGGCAAAGTTAGACAAGCTTTGCAAGACCAAGGTTACAGTGCAATCTTACTACCAGTATCAGCGGCATTCCATACATCGCAAATAGCCTTCGCACAGAAAGCATTTGCAATAGCACTAAAATCTGTAAACTTCCAAACTCCCAAAATTCCAGTTTACAGCAATGTGACTGGTAATATTTACTCAAACGAACCAAAGACAATTCAACGTCTATTAGAAACCCACCTTGCCAACTCGGTACTCTTTAAACAAGAAATCGAAAATATCTATACTGCTGGTGGTTACTGCTTCGTTGAATTTGGACCCAAGAAAATTCTTACCAATCTTGTTAAAGATATTCTTGGCAACCGTCCTCACCTAGCTATTGCCCTCAACGGTTCACCTCAAAAAAATAGTTACCGAACTCTACGCGAAGCTGCCGTACAATTGCGCGTAGCAGGAATGCCACTTAAAGACCTCGACCCATATCAAATTCCAAAACAGTTAACAACCGAAACCAACAAAGGTTTAAACATTCGCATCAACGGCGTTAACTACTTATCAGAGAAAACCCAAAAAAGTCGTATCGAAGCACTGCAAGACAAACATCAAGTATCACTTCCTAAACCAGCAACTATCGACACAAAGAGTATGGCAATAACAGAAATTTCCTTACCCGAAACCAATGGGCATCACCACAAACCACAAATGGAACCCATTACTAATAATGGCGCCTCATCCCCCATTCCACAACCAAAACAAGAGCCAGTACAATCAACACCACCCGTTGCTAAAGAGGCAAGCTTATTACCAATCCAACCAACAGCAAACAACCTTGCTTATTACCAACGGGTTTTAGAAAGCTTAGAATATGTCCTGGGACAATTCCAACAAAACCAAAGTGAAAACTTACAAGTTCACGGACTGTACTTGAACCATCAGAAGGAATATGCACAAACCTTCTTCCAACTGATGCAACAACAAAACACATTATTTGCACCATCAACTTCCAACCCTAACCCAGAAATGAAACCTGTCATCATGGAAAGCTTAGAGCGAAGCATGATGCAGTTCCACTCACAGCAAAGTGAAACCCTACGTATTCACGAACAATACCTTCAACATCAAGTTGAGCATAGCAAAAACTTCTTCCAACTCATCCAGCAAGAATATGCGGCTGTTGTAGAAGGTGATGTTAAACAGGTAAGCTCCGCCAAAGTTCAACCTATATTGGCGCCTTCAACAAAACCAGAAGTTGCCCGCATCGAAACACCTGTCGCACCTGTAACTAAAATAGTAGAACCAGTTGCACCAAAAGTAACTATTCCCGAAATTCCAACACCACCAGTACAACCAAAACAAGAACCAGCAATTATTAATCAGGTAGTAGAGCAGCAAGTAACAGCCCCTATTTCTGTAGCAGCTACACCTGACCTATCAAACCTGAGCAACAAATTACTAACTATTACGAGTGAAAAAACAGGTTATCCCATAGAAATGCTCGAACTCGACATGGATATGGAAGCTGACCTAGGGATTGATTCGATTAAACGGGTAGAAATAATGGGCGCCTTACAAGAAGCGTATCCCGAACTACCTCAACCAAACCTCGAAGAACTGAGCGAAAAACGCACCATAGGTCAAATCGTCGAATACTTACAATCTAATTCTTCCAAAACAGCATCAGTAGAAGTTGCTAAAGTCGAACTGCGAACCACCGCAGATATTACCCCCGTAACAGCACCTACTATCTCAGAAGTTCTAAAGGAGGCGCCAAGTAACGTTTTAATTCAAACTCAAACCCAAACAACAATCCAAGAAGTTGCAGTTCCAACTTTAGAACTAGAAACAATATCAAGCACAAAATCTGAGTTTGAATTTAAATTTGAAAGTCTCGACCAAACATTACTTGCCATTACAAGTGAAAAAACAGGTTATCCCATAGAAATGCTTGAACTCGACATGGATATGGAAGCTGACCTAGGGATTGACTCGATTAAACGGGTAGAAATAATGGGCGCCTTACAAGAACAATTACCCGACTTGCCCAAACCAAGTAACATGGAGGAAATGGCGGAACTCCGAACGATAGGTCAAATAGTTGAGTATCTCCAGAAGCTATCTGGAAGTGAAAAAAAAAAGTATCAGTTTGATACGATTGACCGACGAACCGATGTAGTAGTAGTAGACGTAGTTGACGTAGGTATTAAACGACTACCTGCTCAACTCAAAAAGTTGAACGAGCCAGATTGGTTAGATTTTAACTTACCACAGGGGTATGTAGCTCTAATTACTGATGATGGTTCAGCGACAACAGCAAAAGTTGCTCAAAGCTTAAACGAGAAGGGATGGAAGGTTGTAGTCTTAAACCTTCCTCCCACACTCGTCCCCGAAAAATCGGTTTTACCAGAAGGTATCGACAGAGTAATGCTGACAGACGTTTGCGAACTGCACTTACAACAAAAGCTGCACGAAATCGCAACTACATACGGTTCTGTTGGCGCCTTCATTCATATTCACCCACTGTTTCAAACTAGTAATTCCCAAGGTGTTTTCTACAGTCCACGAGAAAAAGCAATCGTCAAACATATTTTCTTTATAGCAAAATACTTGAAGAAATCGCTAACGTCCGCAGCACAAGTTGAACGCGCTTGTTTTTGCACTGTTGCCCGTCTTGATGGAGCATTTGGACTAACTAACCAAGTAAACTTTGGCGCCGTTGGTTCCGGTTTATTTGGACTAACCAAAACAATGATTTGGGAATGGGCAAATGTTTTTTGTAGAGCAATTGACCTTAGTCCTCAACTAGATGCTGATACATCAGCACGTTGCATTATTGCTGAACTGCATGACCCAAATCGTTATCTTACTGAAGTCGCTTATGGTAGTCAGGGTCGCGTGACGTTAATTGCTAAATAAATCTGGGAGCAAAGAAACCGGGTTTCTACGCAAAATCGTTGTATTTATCACAAGTTATCGATTAAGAAACCCGGTTTCTAAGATTTTATTCGGTCTCTACATTTTCTCTTCCGGTGTGTGACATGTCTAAGAAAAATGTAATCAATTACATTGGTCGAGTTATCGACTATCAAAAAGAAGCTCCAATTCGCGGCGCCAAAGTTTCTCTGAGAACTGATGATATTTCTCTGACTTCTTACACTGATTTGGAAGGGATTTATAAATTTCAGATTAGTCCTGATAAATCTAAAAATGTACGCGCTGAGATTTTTGTTGAAGCTTCTGGGCATAAATCTTATGGGGGTTTTATTAATTTGGCGCCCGATAAGAAAGATTTAGGGGATATTCGATTGGGGGCGCCGAATAATCAACAAAGTACTCAACAAACTAATCAACAAACTAATCAATCAAGTAGTCGGCAAAGTAAAAGTGATAGTAATTTAACGCCTGTTATTGCTGTAATTATAATAGCATTTTTCGTTTTGCTTTCGCTGTCCCTTAGAAGTTCTCCTCGTCGTAGTCCTGTTTATGATAGAACTCCCCGTAGTGATTCATTTGATGATTTAAGAAGGTAGGGTGTGTGACGCTATGAAAAAAATTCACTTCAGTGATAAAACTTGTAGCGTCACGCACCGACGATTAATTGTGACAACTTCTTGCGCTGGTGCGTGACGCCACCAGTTCACTAGTTTTGTTTGAGATTCTTTAGCAGCGTCACACACCCTACTCCTAACTTTTAAATATGACAACACTTGTTCAGGTAAATCCTTCTTCTGTTTTTGTTGTTAGTGGTGGCGCCAAGGGTATTACTGCTAAATGCGTGATTAAGTTGGCACAACAGCACCGTTGTAAGTTTATTTTGTTGGGTCGGTCTGAGTTAATTGAAAATGAACCTGATTTTGCCAAGGGTTGTTTTGATGAGGCTGTTTTGAAGAAGCGCATTATGGAGGATTTTATTGCCACTGGTGGTAAACCGACTCCAATGAGTATTCAGAAGTCATATAACGAGATTGCTTCGAGTCGCGAAATTAAGGAGACTTTAGCTGCTATTAAACAAGCTGGTGGCAATGCTGACTATTTAAGTGTAGATGTAACTGATGTTGCAGCTTTGAAAGCGAAGATTCCGCAAGCAGCAGCTAGGGTTGGTGCTGTTACTGGTATTATTCACGGTGCGGGTAATTTAGCTGATAAGTTGATTGAGAAAAAGACTAGCGAGGATTTTGAGAAGGTTTATACTGCTAAGGTTCAAGGTTTAGAAAATCTCCTTAATAGTATTCCAGCGAGTCAGTTACAGCATTTGGTGTTGTTTTCGTCTGTAACGGGTTTTTATGGAAACATCGGACAGTCTGATTACGCTATTGCAAATGAAATTCTCAATAAGTCTGCTCATTTAGTTAAACAGCAAAATCCTGAATGTCATGTTGTTGCTATAAACTGGGGTGGTTGGGATAGCGGTATGGTGACACCGGAGTTAAAGAAAGAATTTGCACGTCGAGGTATTGATATTATCCCTGTAGATGCGGGTACTCAAATGTTGGTTAATGAACTTAACCCCATTTATCACGATAGTACTCAGGTGGTTATTGGTAGTCCAATGATTTTACCTCCTGTACCTCTTGGTTCAGAGTTACGCAGTTATAAAGTACGTCGTCGTCTACTAGCTGAAGCTAATCCGTTTTTACTCGACCATACAATTTCTGGTAATTTAGTTTTACCTGCAACTTGTGCTGTATCTTGGATTTCTAATGTTTGTAAGGAACTTTATCCAGGATATATATTTTTTAATGACTCTAATTTCAAGGTGCTAAAGGGTATAACTTTTAACCCAGCTATGGCGCCATCCCATATTGTAGAATTAAAAGAAATTAGCAAGGTAGACGGGCAAGAAGTTAATCTACAAGCCCAAATTGTCAGCGAACTTCCCAATGGCAAACTTAACTATCACTTTAGTGCAGCAATCAAGTTAGTTCGTGAACTTCCTCCTTGTCCTATCTATAATAATTTCAACTTTGAGGAAGACAATATAATTACATTGCGTGGTAAAGAATTTTACCAGCAAGACCCATCATCGTTGTTTCATGGCGCCACTTTCCAAGAAATCCAACGTATACTAAATATCTCCCCTGAAAAAATTACCGCTGAATGTCTATGGAAACCCATTAGTCGCGAAGTTACTGGTCAATTTCCAATTGATTGGCTTAATCCTTATGCAACTGACTTAAGTACACATCCCTTATGGATTTGGTTATATCACTACCATAATCAAATCTGTTTACCTGGCCAAATGGATAAATTTGAACAGTTTGCAGAAATTCCTGTCAATCAACTATATTATGTCTCCTGCGAAGTTAAGCAAAAAACAGCAACAGGAATAAGTGCTGATTTTATCATTCATGATGCTAATGGTAAAGTATTCCTGCGATTGCTTGGAACAAAAGGAATTATTTTGCCTAAATTGTTAGGTTAAAAACCTCTCCCCCGACCCCTCTCCTGCAAGGAGAGGGGAGCAAATAATACTCCCCCTTCCCTAGTAGGGAAGGGGGTTGGGGGGTTAGGTTAATCAACTTGTCATTTCACTATTATTTAACAGAGCTATAAATCGTGGAAAAAATTGCTATTGTCGGATACTCTTGCCTATTTCCCGATGCCAAAAACCCTGATGAGTTTTGGCATAATTTAATTGAGCAAAAAGACTCTACTTCAACAATTACTGCTGAAGAACTTGGTGTAGAGCCAAGTGTATTTTATAACCCAGTAAAAGGTAATCCTGATAAATTTTACTCATTGCGAGGCGCCTTTATTCGCGATTTTAAGTTTGATAGCAAAGGTTACAAACTTCCTCCAGCTTTTCTTGACAGTCTCGACAACACTTTTAAATGGTCGCTTTATGTTGCACAGCAAGCACTCCGAGATAGTGGTTATTTAAATAATTCTGAAATACTCGCAAAGTGCGGAGTCATATTAGGCACTCTTTCTTTACCTACGAAGTATTCCAATCGTTTGTTTGCTCCTATTTATAAGCAAATTTTGGCGCCCGCTGTTGGTGAGTTGCTGAAAACAGACTTCGATTTACCTTCACTTGGTAACGGTGGCGCCTCAACTCATAATGCCATGATATCGGGTTTGCCAGCGGCTGTGATCGCCCAAGCGCTATCTTTATCGAATATTCATATGAGTATAGACGCAGCTTGTTCTTCACCTTTATATTCGATACGGTTAGCATCGCATTATCTATGGACGCATAAAGCAGATATGATGCTGGCTGGTGGTATTAGTGCTGCTGACCCACTATTTATCAGGATGTTGTTTTCGACTATTCAAGGTTATCCCGAAAATAATGATATTAGTCGTCCGCTTGATAAGTCATCGCGCGGGTTGATTACTGCTGAAGGCTCTGGAATGTTTGTACTCAAACGTTATAGTGATGCTGTAAGAGATGGTGACAGAATTTATGCGGTTATTGCTGGAAATGGTTTATCTAATGATGGACGTGGTAAACATCTTTTAAGTCCAAATTCCAAAGGTCAAGTTTTAGCTTTCGAGCGCGCATATCGTGAAGCGAATTTAAACCCACGCGATATTGATTATATGGAGTGTCATGCTACAGGTACTTTACTTGGTGACACAACAGAGTTTAATTCAGTTGAAACTTTTTTCGGTAAGCATCAAGCTTCACCGCTTGTAGGTTCGGTGAAAGCTAATATTGGACACCTTTTAACAGCAGCAGCAGCTCCTAGTTTGGCTAAGGTACTTTTGAGTATGTCCAAAGGTGTCATTCCTGCCACTATTAATGTTAAAGAACCGACGGGAACAGCAAATAACGTCATTTCTGCCAAAAATGTTGTTCGTAGTGCTACTAATTGGTCGAGTAAAGCAAATATTAAGCGTGCGGCAATTAGTGCATTTGGGTTTGGCGGTACAAATGCCCATATCATTCTCGAACAAGGAATGACTACACATCCAGCAAATTCTTCTGAACCACTTCCACTTACGAAGATGGCAATTGTGGGAATGGATGGCATTTTCGGTAATTGTAACGGTTTAGATGCATTTGACCGCAGTATCTATGACTGTACGCAGCAGTTTGTTCCTTTGCCTCAAGAGCGCTGGCATGGTATCGAACAGCAACATGATTTGTTGTCTCAATACGGTCTAACTGATGGCAAAGCACCACAGGGAGCATATATTCAGAATTTTGATGTTGATACATTAGGGTATAAAATACCACCCAATGAATTAGCAAAATTGAATCCGCAGCAACTATTACTGTTGAAAGTCGCTGACCGGGCGTTACAAGATGCGAAAATCTCTGAAGGCGCCAATGTTGCGGTGTTAATTGCCACGGAAACCGAATATTCTGTGCATCAGTTGCAGCAAAGGTGGAATTTAGACTGGCAAGTTAAAGATGGTTTAGCAGCAAGTGACATTTGCTTACATAAAGATACAGTTAATGAGCTTGAAACAGTTGTTAAAGACGCAGTTCACCACCCCGTCGAAATCAGCGAGCATGTTAGTTACATATCTAACATCATGGCAAGTCGAATTAGTGCTATGTGGGATTTTACGGGTCCAACTTTTACTATAACTGCGGGTGAAAATTCCACGTTCAAAGTATTGGAGATTGCCCAGCATTTATTAACAACTGGGGAAGTTGATGCAGTATTGGTAGGAGCAGTTGATTTAGCTGGTGGTTTAGAGCATGTATTGTTACGCAACAAGATGGCGCCAATTAACACAGGTGCAAATACTCTAAGCTACGACCAAAAAGCCAACGGTTGGAATGTTGGTGAAGGTGCAGGCGCCGTGGTACTAATGCGTCATGATAGTAAAGAAAAACATCGTACTTATGCAGTAATTGATGCAGTTAGTCTTTGCCAGCAGCACACCACCACAACAGATATTTTAGACAAGCGTCTTACTACTCCAGATGCAACACAAGTACAAAAAGTCTCACAGCAAGCACTACAAATAGCTAACGTTCAACCAAACGAAGTTGAGTATGTAGAAGTTTACGGTAGTGGTGTAGCACAGGAAGACGAAGCAGAAATTGACGGGTTACTACAAGCGTATAGTGGTAAGCATGGATTGAACTGTGCTTTGGGAAGCGTCAAATCTAATATTGGTCATACGTTTGTAGCATCGGGAATTGCCAGCTTAATCAAAACAGCGTTATGTCTATATCATAGATACATTCCTGGAACACCCAAATGGACGGGTGTGAAAAATCAAGCAGTATGGCAAGGAAGTCCTTTTTATGTAGCTCCCGAATCACGTCCTTGGTTTTTAAACAAAGATGTCAAAAAGCGAGTTGCTGCCGTTAACAGTATTGGCATAGATGGTACTTATGCTCACGTTATCTTATCTGAAGAACCCGAACAAGTAGAGCGTCCAAGTAAGTATTTAGAACAAACGCCATTTTACTTATTCCCAATCGCAGGAACTAATTCAAGCGACTTACTTGAAAAACTCAATCATCTGCAAAACCAAATTGGCAATAATTCTATCAATCTCGCAAAACTTGCTAGTCAAACTTTCACAACCTTTAAAACCAGCAACAACCCAGACTACACTCTCGCAATAGTTGGACGTAACCAAGTAGAAGTAAGCAAAGAAATAGACAACGCGATTACAGGACTTAAAAAAGCATTTGAAACCGGGGAAGATTGGCAAACCCCTCTAGGTAGTTATTTTACTCCAAAACCACTCGGTAAACACGGTGAAGTAGCCTATATTTACCCGGCTGCAATTAATTCTTATATTGGGATTAGTCGCAATTTATTCCGTTTGTTTCCGCACGTTCACGAAGACAAAGTAATCAAAAGTCTTTATAGTCTCGTAGCTGATATTGCTCAATTAGTCTTTCCACGTAGTCTCAACAAACTTACCACCCGTCAACTTGAAACCCTCGAAAAGCAATTTCTCGAAGACTCACTTGCTATTTTCGAGACAGATATGGGGTTCGCGCGCTTAATGACAACAATAATGTGCGACGAATTTCAGGTGAAACCAAAGCATGTATTTGGCTATAGCTTGGGTGAAACAAGTATGATGTCATCTTCTGGAGTATGGAGTGACTTTAGTAAAGGTATCAACGCTTTTCACACTTCATCATTATTTAGTGATAGAGTATCAGGCGCCAAAAATGCCGTGCGTGAATATTGGGGAATGCCCACAGTACACCAAGCAAACGATGACAGTTTCTGGAGTACTTACCTATTAATGGCAGACCCGAATAAAGTGCGCGAATACCTCAAAAACGAACCGCGCGTTTATTTAACACAAATTAATACACCCGAAGAAGTTGTAATAGCAGGTGATACCCAAGCTATAGAACGCACCATCAAAGCACTTGGTTGTAACGCATTTAAGGCGCCATTTAACCATGCCATTCACAACGAAGCAATGCGTTCGGAATATTCAGAAATCGTCAAACTCAACACTCTACCAGCGCAACAACTACCAAATGTAAAATTCTATTCAAGTGCTAGCTACCAAGAAATAGCATTAAACACCGATACAATTGCTCAAAGTATTGGCAAATGTTTGTGCGAACCACTTGATTTTCCCCGTCTTGTTAACCAAGTCTATAATAACGGCGCCAAAATCTTCTTAGAAACAGGTTCAGGGAATGTATGCTCACGCTGGATAGACAAGATATTAGAAAACAAACCCCACATCACCATTCCCCTAAACCGTCGGGGAGTAGACGACCACACATCCATAGTTAGAGCATTAGCAAAACTACTCTCCCATCAAGTCCAACTCAACCTCGAACCCCTCTACACCCAAGAAACCGCCAAAACCAATAAAGTCACCATGAAAACCGTCACCACGGGTGGACAAAACATCATCGAAAAAATTCTCGACCCACAAAACCGTCAAAAATTCCAAAATTACCCCATCACTAACCAACCTCCAAAATTGCCTCAAATAACACAAAAGGAATTCATAATGGAAAAGGTTACGAATAACAGTTTAAATTCCACCCCCGCAATAGAATTTGAAAAGTTAACTGAAGCAACCAAACAAGCTCCAGAACCATCTTATAACCAACCCATTACCATACAGAAATTAGAGCAAATAACACCTTGTTCTAACATTACAACACAGCGCATGTCGCAGCACTTATCCAAGCTCAATACAAACAACTCCAGCATCAGCAAAAATCACGCAGCCTTCTTACAATCCAGACAACAATTTAGCAAGCAAATGAGCGAAATAATCGAATTACAAATTGCTTGCGCTCAAAATTTATTGAAAGGGTAGGGTGTGTGAAAGCTGTACGGTGCGTGAAAGCTATTACAATCTACAATCAAAGGAAATAATAAACTGCTTTCACGCACCCTACTACAATGAAATGAAACATAAATCGCTGCTTTCACGCACCACCCACGACAAATGCCGGTGCGTGACGCTACAAGTTCTTTCGTAAAGAGTGGAATTTTTGCAAGGCGTCACACACCCTACCCCTCTGCGTCAATTTGAATACCTCAAAGGAATAAATACGTGAAAACTGTAGAGACAGTCACAAATTTACACGATAACGGCTTAAACTTTCACGCCTTTTCCTTTTATCAAAACCAAACATGGAAAGGTTCACTTTCGTGCGTATCGTTTGACCCTCAAAGCATTAGAAATAAACTCTTAAGCTTAAATCAACCTTGTTATATTATTAGACATGAGGGGAAAATAGGCGTTACAAATGATGGCTACACCTACGCCACAGACAACACTGATAAATCAATAGAATTACTTGCAGTAGTGGCGCCTACTACAACATCAAACCTAGGAGACCCCAACTTTCTATCATTTCACGGTGTCAAATATGCCTATAGCACTGGTGCAATGGCAGGTGGTATTGCATCCGAAGAAATGATAATAGCATTAGGTAAAGCAAAAATACTAGCCTCATTTGGCGCCGGAGGTTTAACTCCCGACCGACTAGAAGCAGCTATTAACACCATTCAAACCGCATTACCGAATGGCCCCTACGCATTTAATTTAATTCATAGTCCTAACGAACCTTCTATTGAACGTCGCGCTGTAGAGTTATACCTCAAATACGGTGTACGAACCATCGAAGCTTCAGCATTTCTAGATTTAACTCCTAATATTATTCATTACCGTGCAGCCGGATTAGGATTAAATACTAATAACGAAATTGAAATCAAAAACAAAATTATAGCGAAAGTATCACGTCGAGAAGTAGCAAGCAAATTTCTGCAACCTGCACCTCAACGTATACTCAAACAGCTAGTTGAACAAGGCTTAATCACCGAACATCAAGCATTACTCGCCGAAAAAGTACCTGTTGCAGATGACATTACCGTCGAAGCAGACTCAGGTGGTCATACAGATAATAGACCATTAGTATGTTTACTGCCTTCAATGTTAGCTTTACGCGATGAAATTCAAGCGCAGTATAACTACAAACAACCAATTCGGATTGGAGTAGCTGGTGGAATTGCCAATCCCCAATCAGCACTAGCAGGTTTCATGATGGGCGCCGCTTACGTCGTCACAGGTTCCATCAATCAATCATGCGTAGAATCAGGTAGTTGTGAGTATACAAAAAAACTACTTGCCCAAGCAGAAATGGCAGACGTAATGATGGCGCCAGCAGCAGACATGTTTGAAATGGGCGTCAAACTACAAGTACTCAAACGCGGCACAATGTTTCCCATGCGCGCGCAAAAGCTTTATGAACTATATAGAGCTTATAACTCAATCGAAGAAATACCCCTTGCCGAACGTGAAAAATTAGAAAAGCAAGTCTTCCGCAAAAGTATCGCCGAAGTTTGGGAAGGAACTGTTACATACTTAACACAACGCAACCCAGAGAAACTAGCCAAAGCGGTAAACAATCCCAAATTTAAAATGGCATTGATATTCCGTTGGTACTTAGGGTTATCTTCACGCTGGTCAAACTCAGGAGAAAAAGGACGCGAAGCAGACTATCAAATTTGGTGTGGACCAGCAATGGGTGGTTTCAACGACTGGGTAAGAGGTTCTTACTTAGAAGAAGTCAAAAACCGTCATGTAGTCGATATAGCCAACCATATCATGATAGGAGCAGGCTACTTATACCGTATCCAAAGCCTAAAACTACAAGGTCTACAACTCCACGACTCCTACACTCAATACTATCCAGTCAATTCAACTTTAAATTAAATATCTCCGTAGAGACGTGTAATCCGGAGGATTTTCCGCAGGGATTAATCACGTCTCTACTAAAAAAAACATTTTAAACAGAGGCAAATAAATGGTTACTCCCAACAAGTTGTTTACCGCAGAAGGTATTCAAGAATGGATGGTGTCGAAACTCGCTGAGTTGCTATCAGTGGCGCCAGATACAATTGATGTACAGCTACCTTTAGAGAATTACGGTTTAGACTCATCCCGCGCGATGATGTTAGTCACACAAGCACAAGAAGTGTTTGGTGTAGAAATATCACCCGTATTATTATGGCACTACCCAACAATTGAAGCATTAGCAGAACGTTTAGCCGAAGATTGCCAAGAAAATACTGAAGATTCAGGTAGTGCAACACAAAGCGTAACTGTAGATTTACAAGCAGAAGTAGTACTAGACCCGCGTATTTACCCAGCTTCACCTTACATTAGTGATTTTATATCCTACCCAGACAACGTATTTTTAACAGGTGGTACTGGCTTTTTAGGCGCCTTTTTAATTTATGAACTATTAACACAAACAGATGCTGACGTTTACTGCTTAGTGCGCGCGGCAGATGAATCAGCAGGAAAGAATAAACTCAAGCAAAATTTACAAAAATATGCAATCTGGTCAGATGACTTTGACAGCAGAATCACACCCATTCTAGGAGACTTATCACAACCGCTACTAGGAATTAGCCGAGAAGGGTTTGAAATGCTCGCGGCAAACATGGATGCTGTTTACCACAGTGCAGCAACACTCAATTATGTATATCCATATTCAGCGCTAAAAACAGCCAACGTACTTGGTACTCAAGAAGTAATACGCTTGGCAAGCATAATAAAAACCAAACCACTGCACTATGTTTCAAGTGTTGCAGTCTTTGAATCTCCAGCATACGCGGGTAAAGTTGTCAAAGAAGACGACGAATTTAACGAATCAAAAGGAATCTTTCTTGGCTACTCACAAACTAAATGGGTAGCAGAAAAACTTGTCAAAATTGCCCGTGACCGTGGACTTCCCGTAACAATCCATCGTCCCCCATTAATTGCAGGACATAGCCAAACAGGTGTCGGCAACACAGATGACTTCATTAATTTAATGGCAAAAGGTTGTATCCAAATGGGGTGTTTCCCCGATGTCGATTACATGATGGATATGTCCCCTGTAGACTATGTAAGTAAAGCTATCGTCTATCTCTCACTGCAAAAAGAATCACTCGGCAAA
Organism: Calothrix sp. FI2-JRJ7; assembly: GCA_019359675.1. Classification (GTDB taxonomy): domain Bacteria; phylum Cyanobacteriota; class Cyanobacteriia; order Cyanobacteriales; family Nostocaceae; genus Dulcicalothrix. The sequence continues at coordinate 24,791 of JAHHGX010000008.1, read as the reverse complement.
GCATTTAACTTACAACATCCCGAACCGGCGCCGTTAAAAGACTTGGTAAACTGGATTAGCCAATTTGGTATCCCCATCAAATTCGTTCCTTACCAAGAATGGCAAAACCAACTATTAAACATAAATTCTCCCGACAACCCCCTATATACACTGCGACCATTTCTACTTGAACGCTGGTCAGAAAAACAACTCACTATACCCGATTTATACTTAAAACAAAACCGACCAATAATTAGCTGCGAAGCAACACAAAAAGCACTTGCAGATAGTTCAATAACTTGTGCGCCAGTTGATTCAAAGTTATTTATGACCTACGCAAGTTACTTAATTCAATCTGGTTTCCTAAGCTTGGCTTAAAATTCACACAAAAACAACCCACCATGTAGAGACGTTACATGTAACGTCTCTACATCCATTAACACGTATACTGCAAACAGATCAAATACGGACTCATGTCATGCCCAGGAACAAAGCATCTTTATAATGTCATGCCCAGGAACAAAGCATCTCTATAATGTCATGCCCAGAAACGAAGCATCTCTATAATGTCATGCCCAGAAACGAAGCATCTCTATAATGTCATGCCCAGAAACGAAGCATCTTTAAGAATTTCATTTATTTTAAAAGTAAAATCGTAACCCTTTTTTAATATAACGTCGCACTCTGTATAAAACAAAGATATTATAAAATATAATTTCAGTATTTATATGGTTATGATTTATCTCAAAGCATCTGTAAAATAGGATACACATTGTTTAGACAAAAATCTATTCTAAGTAGCAATAGCTTCTTCATAAGCTAGCATCTATCATAAAAACTTATTTTCGACAATGGATGAATTAATTTCAGCGCAGGACATCAACGCTGACCCTGAACTACTACGTGCGTTATCATTTTCGGCATATAAAGCAACGCGCGAAGCAGTAGCAGCTAACCCAAATACTCCAACTGACGTGCTTTTGAAATTAGGCGCCGAATTTCCAGGGCAGCTAATTGAAAATCCTGTATTTTCATTGCTACTGTTAGAAAATCCCGCTTTACTTGAAGAAATTCCTTTACCAACATTGCAAAGTGTTTTAAAGCTAGACAATGTGCCGAGTTTTATTCTAGAACAGGCAGCAGACAAAGCAGATGTGGAGCTACAGCTAGCGCTCACCATAAATCCTCAAACTGAGAGAAAAATTCTGGAACGGTTAACCAAAAGCACACATTTTCAAGTTGTAGAAGCAGCAGGGTTACATGTGAATGTAGCTGGGGAGCTAACACAAGGGTATGAGGAGAAAGCACAAAAGCTAATTTTAAAAATAATTCCTTCTATCCACAAGGTTGATATCCGCAGTTACATAGCTCTTGCTCAAATTTGCCCAATTCCGGAATACATTGTGAAATTTTGGATGCAAGAGTCGAGTTATCAAGATTTTTGTAGAACAATTGTCCAATTACCAGCTACATTACCAAGTATTTTAGAGTTGCTAGCTAACCATCCAAGTAATTTTGTACGTTTTAAAGTAGCGGAACATCCTAATACACCTGTATTGATATTAAGACAACTAGCAACTGAGCAAGAACAACCTGAATGGGGAAGCGTTAAATCTGCCCTTGCAGGTAATCCAGCTACACCCTCTGACATATTAGAAAGTTTAGCTAGAGAGTCAGATGATATAACAGTTATTGAAAAAATTGCTACAAACCCAAATACACCGTTGAATATTCTTGAGTACTTGGCGACTGATATTGATTTACAGCGTGTTTTGACGCGATGGCTATCTAGTTGGGAAAAAATTTGGTCTGATGCTACAGAAAAAACTAAAGTCATTCAACAAACAGAGGAATGGCTATCAAGAGTTTTAGAAATATCACAAATGCAATCTCAGGCAATTACTGCATAGAATTATATTAAAGCGGGTATATAAAAAATTGCCCGCTTTTTTAGTTTTGTGTTTAGAGCTTAATTAAATGATGCTAAGGTATCAGTAGCTTGAAAAATTCCTCAATTCTACAGTTCGGGATAATTGCCTTTCCACCTCACCAGAGACATTTTCTACATGCCAGTGTAATCGATTGTCCTGAGTAGCTACAACCAAAGTCAGCCAGGTTAACCACGCTTGGGCATCTAAACCAGCAACTTGCAAAACCCAAACACAAAAATCTACGTTTCGGTTATAACAACTATTTAATAACCACGGATGTTGTTCTGTAATTTTTGATATATTAAACATGATAAAGTTAGTTATGGTAATTCGTTACTAATATATATTTATAGTAATTCTGGTTACTGCTATGCCTTCACCATTTCCAGGAATGAATCCTTATCTTGAAGCTGCTGATTTATGGTCAGGGTTACATGGGCGCCTAATTGTAGCTATAGCGGATATTCTTTCACCGCTATTACGTCCAAAGTATTTTGTGGCAGTTGAAGAGCGAATTTATGAATCAGCGCCTAATGATAGGATTCTTGTAGGTATTCCAGATGTTTCAATCCAACGTCAAACGACAGGCACAAACACAACTAATACTACCGTTGCTACACCTACAATTCAACCAACAAATGTTACCCTTCCTATTATTGAAGAAGTGAAGGAAAGATATTTAGAAGTAAAACAAGTAGAAACTAAAGAAGTAGTCACTACAATTGAGATTTTATCTTCCAAAAACAAACGACTGGATGAAGAGCGTATAAGTTATGAAACTAAACGGCAACGAGTATTAAGTAGTAATACGCATTTAGTGGAGATAGACTTATTACGCGGTGGAGTACCATTACCAATTATGGAAACTACGATTAAAAGCCATTATCGGATTTTAGTTAGTCGCAGTGAGCGCCGTCCCCAAGCTGATTTATATGTCTTTAATATCCAAAATTCTATTCCATCTTTTTTGCTACCTTTACGTACTGGAGATGTAGAACCGATACTTGATTTACAAACTATATTAAACGAATTATACGACCGTGCTAGCTATGATTTAGTTATTGATTATCATCAAGAACCTATACCTGGCTTGTCTAAAACAGATTTTGATTGGCTAGATACACTTTTACGCACGCAAGGATTAAGGTAAAAGGCAAAATTTTTCTTGTGGTTTTTTCTTGTGGGGTGGGTTTTTCTTGTGGGGTGGGCATCCTTGCCTGCCTTGAAATAAAACAAGCAGCTTGGAACGAGCCGCCCTTTGGAATAAGACAAGCAGTTTGGAACGGGCAAGGATGCCCATTCCACAAGATAGCCCATTCCACCAGATGGTTAATTTAATTTTGGGAGTTGCTAATTATACAGCCAGCGCTTTAGATGACCCTTGGCGCCCTGTACAGCGATAGCAGCAACAGAACCGCGTGCGGGTACTAATTCCAGCAAACTCCAATCTGAAGCAGTGTTAATTTTTGCTCCTTCGTTAGGAGTTAACGAAACTTCTATTTGTTGTAACTGGGATATTCCGGCGCCAGTAGCTTTAAGATACGCTTCTTTACAAGTCCAGTAACGGAAAAATACTTCTTGCTTTTGGTTGGGAGGAAGCGACTTCATCACCGCGAACTCATTTGCTGAGAAAAATTGTTGAGCAAGTACTAAAACATCTGTTACTGGTCGAATATACTCTAAATCTATCCCAATTGGTCGGTTAAGAGATACAGCACACAGTGCCATCCCTTGACAATGAGACAAATTAAACCAAATTTGGCTGTCTTTAAATGGTTCTGCTAGTACTGGTTTACCAAATGCTTCATAAGCAAACTGTATTTCTTGTGGTGTGACATTTAAATAACGGCTTAATATGGTTCGCAACATACCGCGACCAACTGTAAAACGTTGTCGGTGCTGTTGAAAGTACAAACGTTCAGCGCGCGCGAGTTCGTCTTCAGAAAGAAGCTTACCAAATTGTTTCAACTTAGACTCTGGCTGGTCAAGCTCCATTCGCCAAACATGAATCTCGTCTTGCAACAAGGATAATTCAGCCGGAGCAGTTAGCCACTGAGAATTGCTATCTGTCACCAAGGTACGCAGTTTAGAATTTTGCATGTCTATTTTAGATTATTGATACTTGAGGGAATTGGCAATAGGGAACGGCAACCTGATACTTACTCTCACACCAGAAACCGGGTTTCTTTATCGATAACCGCAATCACAACAACAACTTTGCGTAGAAACCGTAGAAACCTGGTTTCTTTACCGATATATCCGAATCACAACAACAATTTTGCGTAGAAACCAGGTTTCTTGAATCTTTTAATCCTCTAATTAAGGAATAATAGATTTTTTAAAGCCAAAATTGTCTGTTCTGCTCTTGTTCACTTAAAATCTACGCAGAAATTGGAATACTCCCGACAAGGGGGACTATGAGATTTAATACGCAATTCCCTTTTTAATGGGAACTTTAGGAGATTACAACAATCTATATTACTAGCCGAGTATTTTTCAGACATCCTCAAAAAAATTAACGTAATAATATCTATCTAGATAATTTAGTTCTACACAACAAATGTCTCTGTACATTTACACGTACAGAAGCATATAAATGATAATTAGACTAATTTTAGCTAGCACTTAGGTCATGCAACACTAACTATTCCAATTGTGTAGCAACTCTCCTGTCAGTTGAGCTAAAAATAGTTATTGATGCTTCATACCGCTGTTAACTCTCTATTGTAATTACTTTTATGTGAAAGTAAAGGGAAAAAGTTATGAAAATCTGAAATAAAAACAATTAAATTGATTTTATTTGGTAACATACCTCTACAAGTTAATAAACACTGTATAGTTTTAAAACATCTTATAAATCGATTTATAGGTAATATGTAAATATCAGTAAAAAGTATTAGCAAGTGCATTGATAAAAGCATAATCAATAAATAGTTTCCTTGATATGTAAAGCGATGGGCTACTAGAGAAATAGGCGCCTTCACGAGCGAGTGTAGATAATCTGTATCAGATTGTGATGTACTAAACGAGTAAAAATGCGGTATTTTAATGCATCATCAACAAAAAACACTCACAGGAGCGACATATAGTATGTCCGAGATGCGGATGCATAAACATAAATCGCTATTTCTTGGCGCCGTCACATTACTGAGTCTGGTTAGCGGTACTGTTGTAGCGAGTCCAGCACAAGCAGAAACAGTCATGGAAAGAGTTAAGCGCACAGGAGTATTAACAGCAGGTACTAGCAGAGACGCAATTCCCTTTGCTTATGTAGATAGCAAAGGGCAATCAGTGGGTTACTCGATAGACATGCTGGTAATGGTTAAGGAACAATTGCAAAAACAACTAGGCAGAAAAATTCAACTCAAACTAGTTAAACTGACTCCGCGAGAGCGAATCCCGCAAATTCAAACTCGTAAAGTCGATATAGTGTGCGACGCTAGCAGCTTTACCTGGGAACGTGACAAGCTAGTAGATTTTTCCGTCAGTTATGCCGTCACAGGTACACAGCTACTAGTAAAAAAAGATAGCACACTGGGTACACCTGAGTCATTGTTAGGTAAGCGGGTTGGAGTATTGCCGCAAACTACAAACGAACAGGTAATTCGTAAAGTGCAACCTAAAGCACAGCTTGTAAACTTCAAAAGTCGCGACGAAGCATACACAGCATTGCAACAAGGAAAAATAGACGCTTTTGCATCGGATGGTATTCTCTCTGAAGGGTGGCTGCAATTGCAGAAAAATCATGATGCTTTTAAAATAGTACCCGACCGTCCTTTCTCGCGTGAAGGTATTGCGTGTATGGTACCAGAGAACAATTCGAGATTTCTGGACTCTGTGAACTTTGCGCTAATTAAATTTATGCAAGGAGTCATAAACGGTAATCCTCGTAACGTAGCAATATTTGACCGCTCATTTGGCGCCAAAGGTACAATTTTTATCAATCAGGACTTACGTGATTTAGCAATAGAGACAATGCAGCTAATCATCGAGTCACGTCAAGAAATTCCCAAAAACGATTTGTAAGAAAATTATGTAGCACAGGCCTTCTTCACCTGTGCTAATGTCAGACTGTTCTTTTTTCTTCCGTGAGAAACAAATTTTTTACACATCATGTCACTGTTGAGAAGCAGAATCAATATCTTAGTATCTCTGGACTGGTGTAATTAATTATGAAGCAAATTAGGGCATTATCAATATATATGGCTGTTTTCGGCGCCATAAATATTAGCTGCTACGACCAGCAAGTAACAGCATCGACTCTCAAAAACAACTATGAAAATAAAACCAGTTACTCATCAAGAAATAATAAAGCGTCATTCCCGCTATATCGTATTGTCCAAAATGGTAAATACGGTTTTATAAACCAAAATGGAAAAATAGTCATCCCTCCACAGTATGATTTAGCTTGGGGTTTTATTGATGGGTTAGCACAAGTAAAAGTTGGCGAACAATATGGTTATATAGATACGAAGGGTAAAAAAGTAATTTCGCCAAAATACCGTTTGTCATATGCTTTTGCAAACGGTGTAGCATTAGTTTTAATTAAAGATAAATACGGATTTATTAATTCTGAAGGAAAAGTTGTAATTCAACCGCAATATGACGGCGCCTTAGCTTTTAGAAATGGAATGGCAGCAGTACAAATAGACGATAAATGGGGATATATTGATTACACAGGTAAAACAGTAATTAAACCGCAGTTTGAAGCAGCTTTGCATTTTAACGAAGGACTAGCTGCTGTGCAAATAGGTAATAAATGGGGATATATTAATGTTGATGGTCAAATAGTCATTCAACCTGAGTTTGAAAGCACTTTGAGATTTACCGAAGGTTTAGCAGCAGTACAAGTAAACGATAAATACGGATATATTAACCAATCAGGTAAATATGTTATAAAACCTCTGTTCAACGATGCTTGGGAATTTACCGAAGGTTTAGCAGCAGTACAAGTTGGGCAAAAATGGGGTTTTGTCAATGCCTTGGGTGAAATGGTAGTTCCAGCACAATATGATAAAACCACAAATTTCTCGCAAGGGTTAGCAGCAGTGAAAGTCAACGATAAATATGGCTTTATTGACAAAACCGGAAAAATGGTTATTTCACCGCAATTTGATTTAGCACTCGCATTCACAGATGAATTAGCTTTAGTGTACGCCCGTGGTGGCGCCGGTTACATTAATAAGCAAGGTGAATTCATTTGGAACCCCACCAATTAAAGGTTGCTAAAATTTTTATCTTGTGGGGTGGGCATCCTTGCCCGCCCTTAAATATGGAACAAGCAAAGATGCCCATTCCACAATTAACTTACGAACCAGCCTTAACTGGGTCAGCGATGTACTTAAATGTTGGCTCAGAGTTCCAAGGACCGCGTTCATCTTGGTTTACACCATTCTCCTGACTCCCAGAAGACAAATTATAGTAAATATCAACTGTATTATCAGGTTGAATATTACCAAACATCGGGTCAGTTAGCTTACCTAAAGAATCTAGTGCCTTCATAAACATCTGCGTGTGAGAAATTTCTCGTGTCAACAAATGCACTAATGTTTTCTTACTACCTTCATCGGTAGATAGCTTAATCAACTCTTCATAAGTTTGACGGGCGCCAGCTTCAGCGGCAATGTTAGCTCGTAAATCACGCACTACATCACCACCTTCGTTAACGTAGCTGGCAGTCCAAGTATTACCTTGACTATCTAGCAAATGAGGTCCTACACCGCGCACCGCAAATAGAGTACTTTTATATGCTTCGGTTTGGTCAACATTCTTGGTATGAGCTTCAATCATTCTGCCCACCATTTCTAAATGTCCAAACTCTTCTAATGCAATATCTTGTAGCATATCCCGAATCCCTGCATTTTCGCAGTGGAACGATTGTGTCCAATATTGCAAAGCTGCTGTTAATTCTCCAGTGGCACCACCAAATTGCTCTAAAAGTAATTGAGCAAAACGAGGGTTTGGTTCATCAATCTTTACAGTATGAATCGGGTCTTTCTTATGAAAAAACATGCCTACATTCCTATGCGTGTACTGTCGTGAAGAAAAATCAGTTAAAATTGACTAAACTCGCATTCCATTTGACTAAAAATATAAACTTTAATCCTCTGTCTGCAGTGATATTTATATATTAAATATATACATCAAAAGTATTAGCTAATTTATTGAATTAAGTCAAACTTTGTGAGCATCTATCAATTTCACCTCGTTTCATTCTTTCTAATTACACAAACCACTAACTTTTTCTAACTGCGTCACTATTCTCTCCAGTTCATCAGTTAAAAAACCTGGTTGAGCTTCTTTATAAATAGTTAGCAAGCTACGGTAGTACCAAAGCGTTCCTTCTTTACCACCTTTAAATTTACTCCATACTGCTTCCCCTGTTTTATACCAATCTGCTAATATCGAACGCGCATTGTGTAATTTATCTGCAAGCGAGACTCTTCTCACCGACGGTGAAGCATACCGTAAGTTATCAATATATTTTTGTTTACGTTCAAACCAAGGTGGTTTTGGTATTACTTCCGCATCAGTACATCCATCCACGATATTTACTACTTCATCACCAAAACGAAGACGAATTTCTTCACGAGTTTTGGCGCCACCTTGGTCTTCAACTGCATCATGAAGCAAGGCGCCGATAGCTTCATCTTCATCACCACCGTTTTCTAGTACCAATGCTGCTACACTTAACAAATGACTGATATAAGGAATACCACTACCTTTACGTACTTGAGTTGCATGAAGTTGGGTTGCATATACTAATGCAGCTTCAAAACGAGATGTTAATTTGGAGTTTTGCGTCATATTTTTCAATCAAATACAAGATTCAAAGTAATACTCAGTAATTTTTAGTATAGCCAACGCCTGGAAAAGGCTATTTCCAGACAATTCACAATTACTTTGTTATATTCGTACATGTATTAATTATTCAATTGTAACAATAGCTGCGGTCGTAATAAGTAGTGTTGAGATAGACTTTAACTTCATACAAAATTCTAGCTGTTTTTATATAGGAACAATTTCCTACTACTCAAATATAGAAACCCGGTTTCTACGCAAAATATTCATTTTGATTACAACATTTCAACGAAGAAACCGATTTTCTAGAATTTAAATTGATTTTACGGCTAATTGCGTTGGGGAGCAATAACCGTGAAATAACTTTCATGTAAGTAGGTGGGCAATAAATTGTAAAAAATAAGTTCAAAAAAGTAAGCATATTAAATTTTAGGAGATAAAATAATGCGTGTTTTTGTAACTGGTGGTTCTGGATTTGTTGGACGTAACCTAATTAGAAATCTTGTTCAACAAGGTGTTGAAGTGCGCGCGCTCGTCAAATGGGAGTCAGAAATTCCTATCCTCTTGGATTGTGGCGCCACTCCCATAAGCGGGGATATTAATGACTTACAAGCACTGAAGTCTGGAATGTCTGGATGTGCAATAGTCTTTCACGCAGCTGCAAAGGTAGATGATTGGGGAGTTCTAGAAGATTTCCAGAAAGTCAATATCAATGGAACAGAGCAAACCATTGCAGCAGCAAGAGCCACAGGTGTACCACGTCTTGTCTATGTGAGTAGCGACGCTGTTTTGATAGGAGGAAAACCAATCATCAATGCCTCGGAAACTCACCCTCTTCCCGCAAAACAATTAGGTTATTACGCACTCACCAAAGCAATTGCAGAAAAAAAGGTTGTTGAAGCAAATTCAGATGAACTCACAACAATGGTAGTTCGTCCCCGTTTTGTCTGGGGAAAAGGAGACACAACATTAATGGCACGCTTTGTCAAAGCTATGCGTAATGGTGACTTTGCTTGGATATCTGGAGGTCGCTATCCTATTTCTACCTGCCACGTCAAAAACTTGTGTGAAGGACTTATTTGTGTAGCAGAGCGAGGAAAGGGAGGTGAAATTTACTTTATTACCGACGGTGTACCTGTAGAGTTCCGCAGCTTTATTACAGAGCTAGTCAGAACTCAAGGAGTTGAGCCAGGAACACGTAGCATACCACATTGGTTAGTTTGGAAATTGGCATGGAGCTTAGAGACAGCTTGGAACTTGTTAAACCTCAAAGGTTCACCTTCCATAACCCGAACAGCCTTATCTATGATTGGTTCTGAAGTTACCGTAGATGATACAAAAGCACGACGCGAACTTGGCTACAAAGCAGTTATCTCACGCCAACAAGGACTATTAGAAATGACAAGCTAATGAAACATAATGTGGAATGTGTGGAATCTCTTGTGGAACGGGCATCCTGCCCGTCCCAAACACAATTATATTAATATTCAACCAACCTTATTAACCCGCAACTGCCCACAAGCAGCATCAGCTTCCAAACCGCGCGAATAACGAACACTCACAGCAATATGCTTATCTTTCAAAACTTTTACAAAATTATTAATACGCTCAGTTTTCGGACGTTGATAATCTACTTCACTAATTGGATTATAAGGTATTAAATTTACATGGCTTTGGAAACCGCGCAGGCGCCTTGATAATTCCAATGCGTGTTCAGGCAAATCATTCACTTCCGCAAGTAATATATATTCAAACGTAGCTCGGCGTCCAGTTATTTCTACATATTCACGGCACTCAGCAAGTAAATCTTCAATAGGGTACGAATGGGCACTAGGAATTAATTGTGTACGTAGTTCTTGATTAGGAGCATGTAAACTTACTGCTAAAGTAACTTGCAGATTGTTTTGGGCAAATTGGCGAATACGGTTACGAATACCAACTGTTGATACTGTAAGGTTACGCTGTCCAATCCCAATATCTTTATTTATAGAATGAATGGCGCCTAAAACATTATCTATATTTAATAGCGGTTCACCCATCCCCATAAATACTATATTGCTAACGCGACGCTGAAAATCTTGTTGTACCGTTAAAACTTGGTCTATAATTTCTGCACGTGTAAGGTTACGCTTAAACCCACCTTTACCTGTAGCACAGAAGTCACACGCCATAGGACAACCGACTTGAGTCGATACGCACACCGTGAGACGATTATCAGAAGGGATACCAACGGTTTCAACTATTTGCCCATCATCTAATCGCAGTAAATATTTTATTGTGCCATCCGAAGCAACCGAACGGAAATGTTCCGTCGAACGTCCAATGGGAATATTAGCTAGTTCTGCACGCCATTGTTTAGGAAACGCTGAAATATCAGCTAGCGTTCGCACACCTTTATTATAAATCCAGTCATGCAACTGCTTACCACGAAATGCAGGTTGCCCTTGTTGAACCACCCAATTCGTCAACTCGTCCACATTGGCGCCGAGTAGTGGTGGAATAGATATAATAGTTCGTGGTTGTTCTTGGGTAGAACCTTTTACCGAGACAGACATAACAAATCACTAGTTAACACGTTGCATATTCTATGGTAGAACTTTTTGCACAAAATGAACGTGGTTTGCTTGAATACTTTGGCGTAAAGGAATTTTGATGATAAACTCTGCCCCGTGCCCAGATTTTGAAATACAATCAAGTTGACCATAATGTTTATCGACGACGATTTGATAACAAATAGATAATCCTAAACCTGTCCCTTGACCCACTGGTTTAGTCGTAAAAAATGGGTCAAATACTTTCAAGCGCAATTTCTCATCGATTCCAATTCCATTATCTTTGATACTTACGCAAACTAAATTCTTATCTAACCAAGTCTTAATAATAATTTTCGCTGAATCTAAAGTTATATTGTTTTCTAATACATCAATTGCGTTAGTTATGATATTGAAAAACACCTGATTTAGTTCAGAAGCATAACATTCAACTAATGGTAAATTACCATAATCTTTAATTATCTCTATACCAGAATAATTTAATTGTTTCTGAAATTTATGTGAGAAAATTAATAATGTGCTATCTATGCCTTCATGAATATCAACATTTTTTATCTCAGCTTCATCAAGACGTGAGAAAGTTCTTAGTGATAAAACAATATCGCGTATTCTAACCGCTCCTAATTCCATTGAAGACAAAATTTTGAATAAATCCTGAACCATATATTCTAAATCTAATTCTTCTATAAATTCTTCAATTTCTGGATGCGAAGGAAAATATTTTTGATATAAAGAAAGTAAACTAAGTAAAGATTGAATATACTCTTCTACGTAGTTAAGATTACCTTGAATAAAATTAACTGGATTATTAATTTCATGGGCAATCCCAGCTACTAGTTGACCTAAACTTGACATTTTCTCGGTTTGAATTAGCTGTGATTGAGTTCGCTGTAATTCTAATAAATACTGTTTTAATTTTTGCGATTGTGCTTCAGCAGTCTGCGCTAATACTTCTCTAATTGTAAGTGCTTTTTGTAATTCTTCTTGTTTTTTAGTTAATTCAATAGTGAGCTTTTTAGCATCTTCCAAAGCTGTATTTTGAGCTTGCAGCAAAAATAAAAAATCAACAATTGGGTCGTGAATTGCAAAATCCTTTAACTTTAGGCCAAATTTAGCAAGTGCATTTGTTTCTGTAACCCAAACCGAACATAGAAAAAAAATGACACCCTGTTCTTGGTCAGGAATCATTTGTCCTTTTAGCTGTATTCCATTATGTAACGATTCCAGCAAAAACAATAAACGCGACTGTTTAGAAATTGCAGCAAAATCAGGCGCCCCCTTTATAGCAGGACGTATAATTTTGAAATGTTGGTCAAGAAAGCAACCAATTAAATTTTCTGGATGAATACGCAGCAATACCTCTCCAACCTGCAAAATTTTGCATTCGCAGTCAAGAATAATATGAAAGGGAAAACTGCGCGCAAACAATTCTGGCGCCAAGCTAAAGGCTGGAACAATCATGTTTTTTAATAATACTAGTTGGGCTTGTACTCAATCACAAAAATGTCATGTTCTGAACCTTGCTCACGACTAGTAGTTTGAGTAACCGTTACCTCGGTATCAAATTTTTGCCCCAAACCCTTTACTAGCCCTGTAACCATCGGCGCCAAACCTTCGCGACTAGAATGATAATGCAATTCAAGTTGATTGTCCTCAACTTCGTGACACTCAAACGAAGGAGGTACAAGTTTAGGGAAATTTATCCCAACACGTGCGTGCAGTTCATCCAAGTTTTCCAAAAATTCAGGTAGAGTGTCCCCACCCATATCCATCATCTCACCGTAACCTTCTTTACCCGTATAACTTACCCAGAACTCACCAAAAGCTTCCATCACGGACGCAGTAGATATACCTAACACTTGACTAGCTGCAACAACTAAGCGATGCGTTAAATCATCTGCATAAGCTTCCATACTCAAAAAAGTATCCGTTTGAATTTCTGCTTTTTGCTTTATTTGGCGCCAAGTTTCTTCACCAAAACGGCTACATACCAATTCTTGAATACCTTTGTTGACCAACCCGTACATATGTTTTTCCTGAAATGTTCCATTTCTCTACTTCAGGGTTCCCAATTTCGTGCTAAAACGAACATTAATTAAGATTATTTGCACAGGCAAGATGCCTATGCTACAAAGAACATGAATTAGCCGAATGTTGAGCCGTTCCAGCCCCACATATAGCCTTTAGCATCAGCAAATTCAATATATATACGGTTTTTTGGCACTCCCAAAGCTTGGTAAATTTCTTGACAAAAATCTTGGCTCATTGCCTGTGTTTGTTCTGATTTCATGGCGCCTACGCTCTTGACTTCAATATAACAAGCAGGGTCAGTATTTCCCGCAAACGTCATAGGCACATCAGGCTCAAAAGCAGTCATAACATAAGATTCAGGTTTACCCGTATGTTTTGCCAGTTTTGCCGAAAGACCCTTGAGCATCATTTCAACGTTCTTATTTTCAGGCGCCGAAACAGAAGTTTGAATTTTAATGAAAGGCATGTCGATTACCGTAGGGGCGGGTTAACCAATATCCTAAAACTGAACTTACCATCTCGTAAACCCGCCCCCCCCTTACGAATCCCGAAACAAACGACCATATTCAGCATCATAAAGACGAGAACGCGCATTAACCGAACCAAGCGCAGCACTAACAATATATAAAGTCGTGCGAATCAAATTCTCCTCGCGCGTACAACTAGCCATCTGCTCCAAAGGAACAACCAATATTTTCTCATCATCCCATCCCAACCGATAGCAAATACCCACAGGCGTATCAGCAGGATAATATTTAAGCAACTTAGCTTGAGCATCATCAACATGACGCGCACTCAAATACAAACACAAAGAAGCTTGATGCGCTGCCAACGAACCCAACTCCTCAGATGATGGTACCTCTGTACGCCCACTAACGCGCGTCAAAATAATAGTCTGTACCAAACCAGGTACCGTTAACTCAGCTTTCAACTTTGCCGCAGCAGCTTGAAAAGCACTAATACCCGGTACAATTTCAAAATTAATATGAGCTTCAGCTAAAAGCTGCATTTGTTCATGAATAGCACTGTACAAACTGGGGTCTCCAGAGTGTGCGCGTACTACTAACTTTTGCGAATTTACCCTATCAACCATCACTTCGATAATCTCTTCCAAAGTTTGACGCGCGGTAGGAATAATTTCAGCATCCTCTCGACAAAATTGCAGGATAGAAAGTGGAACTAAAGAGTCTGCAAATAAAACAACATCAGCGTGTTCTAATAAATTTTTCGCTCTAATCGTTAACAGTTCCGGGTCTCCTGGTCCGGCGCCAATAATATATACAGTATTTTTTTGGTATTTATTATTATTTTTGTTACATATATCTAGCGTATATTCGCGCATGTTTTTGTAAAAATAGAAGTTTTAGAAAAAAAAAATTGAGAAATTCTCAGTACCTTTCCGGATGATGACCCTATATATAGTAGAAGTGATTGGTAGATGCACCCTGGTTAAGCCCTAGAGAAAAAAACTCTGGGGCATTTTTTATTTTTAGGGGACGAGACCCCTAACTCTTACTCCCTGTTTTCTACCACCTCATCTACATTTGAGACAACATCGGGTAAAGGACGATTTTTAATATAAAGCCACCATAGTCCAGCTAACCCTATAGCAATTCCTATCAAGCTAATAACTTGCGCCATTCGTAATGGACCCAGCATCAAGCTATCGGTTCGCAGTCCTTCTATCCACAAGCGACCTAAACTGTATGCTGGCAAGTACGTCAGAAATAATGTACCAACTTTCAATCTTGGTTTACCCTTCAAACCTCGAAAGAATAAAGTTAACAATAAAGCAAGTACTCCTAAGTTCCAAAGCGACTCGTAAAGAAACGTAGGATGGAAATATTCAACATTAGTAAATCCTGTTGGGCGCCTTTCGGGTGGAATATAGAGTTTCCAAGGTAAATTAGTAGGACTACCAAAAGCTTCGGAGTTAAAGAAGTTTCCCCAACGTCCTATTGCCTGTCCCAAAATAAGTGATGGCGCCACTAAATCAGCCATTTGCCAGAACGAAACTTGTCTGAGCTTACAAAAAATAAGTGCAGCCAGCGTTCCACCTAAAATTGCTCCGTGAATAGCAATACCACCTTGCCATATAGCTAAAATACGCTCAGGATGTTTAGCATATTCTGACCACTCGAATATTACGTAATATAAACGCGCGGCTGGAATGGCGCCAATCACTAGCCAAATTGATAAATCACTGAGTAAGTCAGGGTTTACCTTGCGACGCTTCGCTAAATATTGCGACAGCGTAACACCAATAAGCACCGCAGAAGCAATTAACAAACCATACCAGCGAATCGTAATTGGTATTGGTCCAATTTGAAATTTAAACCAAATTGGACCTGGGGAAGTGAATTGAAACGCCAAAGGGCTAATGGAAAAATCTAATAGCATAATCAATAGTTAGGAGTAGTAGGGGCGGGTTCACGAAATTTTTTATTATTAACCAGGATATAGGTAAACCCGCCCGTACAGGGGTTAAAAGTCGTAGAGACGCAATTAATTCGGGTCTGTACAGGTTAGATTGTAGTTCGTAGTTCGTAGGTTGAGTGAAGTGAAGCGCAACCCAACATATACATTAGTTTAAGTATAATTAATTATTGTCAGGTTACAAAACATATTAAACTATGTTGATACGTAATTTAATAGAATCGCGCTATGCTAATCAAAGTAAGTTCTTTGAACAGTCCGAAGGCTTTCAACACTTAGTATCAGGTGTAGCAGATATTAAATTTTATGATGAATTTATCGCCAACCTTTGTAAAACCCACCTTAAGAGTCCTCAAATACTAGCATTTCTTTACGCAGCGGCGCCTCCGAGTGTTGCAAATACCATTCAGCATAATATGCTAGAAGAACTGGGACTTGACGCTGAAGGAATTTGCCATCCTGATTTATTGCGAAAGTTAGCAAGTGCAGTAGGACTAGATAATGCCAAGCAAGTACAAATAGAAGCTTCATCACAAGCAGAATTACATCAAATGTGTAACTTTCGTTGAGGGTTCTTACGGTGACTTATTACTCAGCGAAGATATTAGTCGTGAAAGCATTCGTTTTGGTAATGGTGGTAAAGGTGGGTTATTGCGTAAACCTGGACTAGGAATTGAAGTTAAAGATGAAATACTAGAAAAGTATATTAATAATACTAAGCACATTTGTTCGCTCTTTTGGTAGGCGCCTTTTCTCTAGAAAGCGCTTTATATTGGGCAGTCACCAGCTATGGCAAACAGGATAATCCTGCATTTGAGGAAGTTCTAAAACCAGGATATAAAGGTTTTCCCCTAATTAAAGCAGATGACCGAGCAGTCGAAGATATTCCATTTTTCAACGACTGGGCAAGTCATCCAGAAAAAGATGACTACTGGAAAACGATAGATGGTCAAAATAGAACTAACACTACCAAAAGGCGCCTTCATATCTTGTACTACCAATTATCCTTAATTCTACGTAATTAACGAGAAATCCAATGCTTGACGCAGAAATGTCAAGCTATACGAAGAGTGATTAAATTTACATGAGTTCCTGAGTCAAAATCAAGAAACTTTAGGTATAATTATCACTCCAGCAATTAAAGGCGCCTGCAACTGTGATTGCCATTTATCCCGGAAGTTTTGACCCCGTAACACTGGGGCACCTCGATATCATCCAGCGTGGTGCGAAGCTGTTTGAACAGGTTATTGTAGCTGTGCTGCGTAACCCGAACAAAACACCTCTTTTTACAGTGCAAGAGCGAATTGAACAAATTCGTAAATCAACCAAGCATCTACCAAACGTTGAAGCTGATAGCTTTGATGGGCTGACTGTAAACTATGCCCAAATGAGAAGAGCGGGAGTACTACTGCGGGGATTGCGCGCGATTTCTGATTTTGAAGTAGAACTTCAGATGGCACATACCAACAAAACGCTCTCGACCCAAATTGAGACTGTTTTTTTGGCAACATCAAATGAATATAGTTTTTTAAGTAGTAGTGTGGTAAAAGAGATTGCAAAGTTTGGTGGTTCTATCAATCACCTTGTTCCTCCGCACGTTGCCCTAGATATATACCAATGCTACGCCCACAAATACCAATCGAACCAGAGCATAACGGAAAACATCCCATCCCTCACGAATCCTCCAATGGACACACTGTTGGAAATTCACAACCAGACGGAGATGGATGTTTAAATATTCAGCAATCACTCGACCATTTTGAGGAAATGATTATTGCTGGTTTCCGCATTCCATTTACTAAACGTACCGTAGTAGATGAGGAAAAACTGTTTGACCTACTTGATTATATTCGTTCGACGTTACCAGCAGCGTTTAACGAAGCAATGCTGATAACCCAGCAAAGAGAGGAAATTTTGCTTGAAGCAGAAGAGTATGGACAGCGTATTGTCGATGCTGCTCAAACCAAGCGCGCGCAAATTTTAGAAGAAAGTGATATTATTCGCTCCGCAGAACACGAAGCTTTAGAGTTAAAGCGGAAAGTTCAGCAAGAGTGTGAATTGTTAATGCAGCAAACTCTCGAAGAAATTGACCTAAAACGTCGTCAATGTCAACAAGAAATAGAACAAATGCGAGCCGAAGCTATGGCTGAAGCCCAACAAATAGAACAAGGCGCCGATGATTATGCTGATAGTGTTCTCGAACACATCGAGCAAGATTTAAATGAAATGACACGCATCATTCGTAATGGGCGCTCCTCACTCAATGCATCGAGATTACCACCCAAGAAAAAGTAATAAAAAGGGGAAAGGGCAAATAATATTTCCACCCTTTTCCCCTATTAATCATTGTATTATTACGCAGCAACCAGTTCCTGTTTAATCACACCGTACTTTAAAGCTAGTTCGTGAAGCACGCTTACAGTAGTATCAATTTGTTCTATACTATGCGCTACGCTTAATATAAAGCGAATTCTTCCTTCGTTAGCTTTTACGGCTGGATATACAACTGATACAGAAAATATCCCACGTGCGAATAATTGTTTATTAAATGCTTGTAGCTTTTCGACATCAGGTATAAAAATAGGAATAATAGGACTTTGGCTCGTGCCTAAATCAAATCCTAAATTTGTTAAACAACGCCGCATATACTGATTTTTATCATGTAATGACTTAATCAAGTACGGGTTATTTTCAATTTCTTCAAGAGACGCTAGAATCGCTGCTGCATCACCTGGAGTTAGGCAAGCTTGGAATATATATGTATTAGCTCGCCATTGTAGTAACGGGATGTATTTTGACTTTGTTGCAACAAATCCACCAATTGATGCGGTAGCTTTGGATAGAGTTGCAGCAATAAAATCAATTTCTTCAACAATTCCTAGATGCGAACAGTAACCGGCGCCATTTTCGCCATATATCCCAAAAGTATGCGCTTCATCAACATAAATTAAAAATTTATATTTTTGCTTAAGAGCAACTATTTCTTGCAATGGCGCCAGCTCCCCACTCATTGAATAAGCAGATTCGACAACCACAAATATATTTTCATATTCACATGAATACTTGCTTAATTTTTGTTCTAAATCACGCAAGTTATTGTGTTTGAATGTTACCCACTTTTTGCCGGATAACTTGACTCCATCAATAATTGATGCATGACATTCACGGTCAAATATAATCAAATCCTTTTTTCCTGGTAGAGCGGAAAGACATCCTACAAAAATTACTGAACTTTATTTAAAACAATATTAAAGATGATGCTGCTAGTAACTGCATAATTATGAACTTATCAACATGATGCAAAAACACGCATGGCAACCAAGTATAAGTTACAACGGTGCGGCGCCAAGAATAAAGAGCTTTCGTGAAGCTTTAATTTAGTTTGTTAAAGGCGCCAACAGATATGATACAAATCCCAAATAGCTGGGAATAATATTGTAAAGACTAAGGGTTACAGGTATAGGTAGTACTATTTATGATGGGCGCAAATATAAATATTCCTGGTTATCAGATTGGTGAACAAATTTACGTAGGTTCGAGAACGGTTGTTTGTCGCGCGCTGCGGCAGAAAGATGGACAAGCTGTTGTCGTCAAGCTGATGCGAAATGAGTATCCGAGTTTCAACGAGTTGGTGCAGTTTCGCAATCAATATATAATTAGTAAAAATCTAAACATAGATGGAATAGTTCATCCTCTAGATATATTGACACATGAAAATTTATACGCATTAGTTATGGAGGACTTTGGTGGAATCTCGCTAGACCAGTATTTCCAAGAGTCGAAGGCAAGAGTCATAGATGATTTTTTTGATGTTGCAATCCAAATAGTAACAGCACTCTTGTCACTTCACGGCAAGCGCATTATTCACAAAGATATCAAACCAGCAAATATTTTAATTAATCCTCACACGAAACAAGTTAAGATAATCGACTTTAGTATTGCGTCACTACTACCACGCGAAACGCAACAACTTAAAAACCCCAACACTCTAGAAGGAACGCTTGCGTATATTTCCCCAGAACAAACTGGAAGAATGAATCGTGGTATTGATTACCGTACAGATTTTTATTCTTTGGGTGTGACATTTTATAAATTACTTACACAGCAACTGCCTTTTACAAGTACTGACCTTGTAGAGCTGATACACTGTCACATAGCCAAGCAACCTGTAAGCGTTACTAATCTGAACCCAGAAATTCCCCAGGCACTTTCAGATATTGTCGCAAAACTGATGGCAAAAAATGCTGAAGACCGTTACCAAAGTGCATCAGGTATAAAATACGACTTAGAACTGTGTGAATTAAATTGGAAGTCAAGTGGCAAAATTGCACCATTTAAATTAGGGCAACGCGACATTCCTCAGTGTTTCATCATACCGGAGAAGCTTTATGGTCGCGATACCGAAGTTGCGAAACTACTTTCGGCATTTAAAAGGGTTAGCAGCGGTAAGTGCGAATTGATGTTAGTTAAAGGAGTTTCTGGAATCGGTAAAACAGCCGTAATTAACGAAGTTCACAAACCAATCGTTGAAGCACGCGGGTATTTTATAAAAGGTAAGTACGACCAATTTCAGCGTCAAACACCCTACTCCGGGTTTGTACAAGCATTACGCGATTTGATAACACAGTTATTAAGTGAGAATAATTCCCAAATTCAATATTGGAAAAGTAGTATTTTAGAAGCATTGGGAGAGAATGCTCAAGTTATTATTGACGTAATACCCGAACTAGAAGCAGTTATTGGGTCTCAACCTCCTGTAATGATACTCGAAGGTAACGCCGCTCTAAATCGCTTTAATTTATTGATTCAGAATTTAATTAAAGTTTTTGCGACAGCAACACATCCACTTGTGATTTTCCTTGATGACTTACAGTGGGCTGATTTAGAGTCACTCAAATTAATACAATTATTAGTGGGTAACGCAAATACAAAACACATGCTATTAATTGGCGCCTATCGTAGTAACGAAGTATTTGCAACTCATTCATTAAGTTTAACACTAGAAAATATTCGGAAAAAATCTAATGACATAGTTCATGAAATTACACTAAAGCCACTTCAAGAAAATCATGTCAATCATTTAGTAGCGGAAAGTTTAAATTGTTCGCTAGAAACAGCTTACACATTAACTAGCTTAATATATAAAAACACACAAGGTAATTCGTTTTTCTGTACACAATTTTTAAAAATGTTACATGAAGAAAAACTACTTAATTTTAATCATGAAAAGCATTATTGGCAGTGCAATATTTCTAAAATTCGAGAGCTAACGTTAACAGATGATGTTGTCGAGTTAATTACACAACAGTTAAGAAAACTACCACTTTCAACTCAGAATATTATTAAATTAGCTGCATGTATAGGCAACAAATTTGATTTAAATACTATTGCAATAGTTTCAAAAAAACTTCCAAATGAAGCAGCTACCGATTTATGGTTAGCATTGCAAGAAGGTTTTATTTTACCAGTAAACGAAACTTATAATTTTGACCAATTTGATAGTGAAAATAAAATCAACCAATTTAATAAAATAGATAGTATTCATGTAGAAAAACTTCAAGAAATTACAATTGAATATAAGTTTTTGCATGATCGAGTACAGCAAGCAGCTTATGAATTAATTTTAGATAAGCAAAGAAAGTACACGCATTTAAAAATTGGTAAGTTAATACTTGAAAACACTCCAGATGAACAACGAGAAGAAAGAATATTTGATATTGTTAATCATCTCAACCTTGGGGTTGAATTAATTGAAGCAGCTTCAGAAAGAGAACAACTAGCACAGCTAAATTTAGTTGCAGCCAAGAAAGCGAAAAAGGCAACAGCGTTTGCTTTAGCAAATGAATACGTAACGCGAGGAATTGAATTGCTTTCTTTACATTGCTGGGAAAAATACGAATTAGGTTTTTCACTATACCGTGAAAAGGCAGAAATCGAGTATTTAAACGGTAATTTTACTGAGTGTACTAATACTATAAATACAGCTATCCCACATTTACAGAACAATATAGATAAAGCTGATTTGTATAATATACTAATGGTAAGCTATACACTTCAGTCCAAATATAATGATGGCATAGCAATAGGAAGAGAAGCGCTAAATCTATTTGGTATTGACTTACCCCAGGTTAATTTACAGCAAGAATTTATAAATGATTACACAAAAATAAAAGAATCTTTGGCAGAAAAAGATATTAAATTTTTAATTGATTTACCAATAATGCAGTCACGGGAAAATATTATGGCTGCAAAATTACTAATGACTTTAGACCCCTTAACTTATATTGCAGTTCCAGAGTTATACCCCATTGTATCCTTTAAACTTGTCCAATTATCGCTCCAGTATGGAAATACACCTGAATCTGCAAAAGGATACTCAAACTATGGTGTAATTGTAGGTTCGTTTTTCCAGGATTATAAATCAGGATATGAATTTGGTGTACTAGCAGTAAATCTGAGTAATAAACTTAATAATCCAGTTCAGAAATGCCGTACATACTTTATCTTAGGGAGTTTTATTAACCACTGGTATAAACATATTCGTCTAGCAGATACTATAAACGACGAAGCATACCAGTATGGATTAGAAGTTGGAGAATTGCAAAATGCTGGATATGCACTATTTGGTAAAACATTAAATTTATTATGTCAAGGTACAAATTTGGGTGATATTTCATCTCGCATACCTGCTTATATGGATTTTGCGAAAAATACTCAAAATCAAGTAATAATTGATACTTTTACAGCATTCGAGTTAATAACTAAAAACTTGTTAGGAATTACAACAAGCCAATATGATTTTTCAATTGATGCTATTAGTGATGAAGTTTACTTGCATCAATATAAATCGCGTCAAAGTGTAATGGCTATTTGCTGCTATTTGGTATTGAAATCTCAAGCATTATATATATATGAGGATTATGATAGCGCTTTTCAATGTGCGCTCTTATCAAAAGCCTATCTTCCGTATATAGCAGGTCTAATTTCAGTTGCGCTACATAATTTTTACTACTCGTTAGCATTAGTAAGCAAGTATGCTAAATCAAATAACTTAGAGGAGAAAGCGGAATATTACGAGCAACTAGAAAAAAATCAAGCTCAAATGAAAATTTGGGCTTCGAGTTGTGCAGAGAACTTTTTACACAAATATTTGTTAGTTGAAGCTGAAATGTTACGGGTTATAGGTAAATACTCTGAAGCGATGGAGTTATACGACCAGGCAATTGAAAAAGCTAAACTTCAGGAGTTTGTTCAAGAAGAAGCGCTTGCATGTGAGTTAGCAGCCAAATTTTACCTCGATTGGCACAAACCTAAAATTGCACAGGTTTATTTAATTGATGCTTATTATGCTTATGCGCGTTGGGGCGCCAAAGCTAAAGTTATTCAGCTTGAAAAGCAGTACTCACATTTACTAATCTCGATTACAATGCGTACTGGAGCTGAAGTCAGAACAACTGAAACATTATTAATCAAAACAGCGCAAACAATAAGCTCAAGTAGTAGTTTAATCGCTTCGGTATTCGACTTAGCAACAATCATAAAAGCATCGCAGGCTATTTCGAGTCAAATTGATTTACAGCGTTTGCTGGCAGTATTAATGCAAGTAGTGTTAGAAAATGCAGGCGCCAGTAAAAGTGCATTAATATTACTCAAACAAGGAGAAATGTTTGTTGAGGTCGAAGCATATGTGGCGCCGACAGGAGAAATTACGCACACGAACAATATAACACAGGTTGCAGTAAATGATTTAGTGGCGCCAGTGTCAATACTGAACTATGTTAAAAATTCAGCGAAATATTTACTCATTAACGATATCAGCAAACAGAAAAACTGGCTCACCGATAGCTACATTCAACGCGAACAACCGCAAAGTATATTATGTCTACCAATCCATTTGCAAGGTGAATTAATAGGGTTATTATACCTAGAAAATCGCAATACAGCATATGTATTTACAACCTCGCGCCTTGAGTTACTACAAATGATTTGTTCGCAAGCGGCAATATCTATTGAAAATGCTCAACTTTACGCACGCGCGCAAGATTATGGAAAACAGTTAGAATCTTCACTTGAAAATCTCACGCAAATGCAACTGCAACTCGTACAAAGTGAGAAAATGTCCGCGTTAGGTAGTTTAGTTGCTGGTATTGCTCACGAAATCAATAATCCAATTGGTTGTATCACAGGAAATATAGAACCAGCACAACAGTATGTAAATGATTTACTTGAAATTATAGACTTGTACCAAAGCGAACACCTTCAACCGAGTGCAAAACTTTCTAATTACATAAAAAAATCAGACCTAGAATATATTCGTAAGGATTTGCCAAAACTAATAGAATCGATGAAGCAAAGTATTGATATAATTTATGATATTAGCATTAGTTTACGCACTTTTTCACGTTCAGATAATAAAAAACCGATTATATGTAATATTCACGAATGTATTGATAGTACATTGTTAATTCTCAAACATCGTCTGAAACCATCACAAAATCGCCCACAAATCGAAGTCTATAAAAATTATGGTAATATACCAGAATTTGAATGTTACCCTGGTCAATTAAATCAGGTATTCATGAATTTAATTGCTAATGCAATCGATGCATTAGAAGAATCAAATGCCGGAATAAAATTTGAGGAAATAGAAAAAAAATCAAATACCATTACAATCACAACAAATTTAAATCAAGATAAGCAATCGATTTCAATTAGTATCAAAGATAATGGCACTGGTATACCCGAAGATGTCAAAGCAAAAATATTCGACCATTTATTTACAACTAAACCCGTAGGCAAAGGAACAGGACTAGGGTTAGCAATTGTCCGTCAAATCATTGTTGAAAAACATAAAGGTTCAATTCAAGTATATTCATCACCAAATGCAGGCGCCGAATTTATTATTCAATTACCATTAAGTATTGAGTAATCTTTAGGCTCTTCCGTACTTAGTGGGCTAAAGTATTATATAATAACTATAAATAAGTAATAATTAATGAATTATGAAAACTTTAATAACTAAGTTATTAAATTTACCTGGAATCATAGTAGAAGATAGTCA
>JAHHGX010000007.1 GCA_019359675.1 Calothrix sp. FI2-JRJ7 | reverse complement strand
TCGATGCGTTAGCGCAGCTTGCCGACGAAGGAGGCATAAAGCGGTTTCTTTTACCTCAACCGATTCAAATCGATAGTTCGGCGCCTGTTCAGGAGGTTCATCAACTAATTCAAAAAGTAACCCAGGAAAGCGCTTAAATATTTGGTAATAAATGGAGTCTCTTTTCACGCCTCACATCCTCAAAGAAAACGATTATATTCACTATCTATTTTATCTTTAAATTTACACAAAAAAATTATGATTTAGTTATTAGTTATTTTTAGATTTTTCTATCTTTGGTCAGTAGCAAGATACTTTTTAATAAAGCTATAAATCAGTGTTGGTCAATCTGACTTTTCACGTTGTATGGAAAACCTAGCCCCCCGACCCCCTTCCCTACAGGTAAGGGGGAGCAAATATACTTCCCCTCTCCTCGTAGGAGCGCAAAGTGGGCGGTGTCGGTTTCCGTCCCGCCCAACTTTGCAAGAGAGAGGGGTTAGGGGAGAGGTTATTAACATAGCGTGAAAAGTTAGATAGTCGGGAGTACTCATTGCTTCTGTGCGGATTATTTAATTAACAATAATTAACGATATATAGATAGCTGTAAATTATTTTTTACTGCCGGGAGTCTGCTGTTAGGTTCTTGGGAGCCGGTATAAAGCCGGAGAAATGCCGGGAGGGTTCCGGCATTACTATATATGGCTTTCCGGCATTGGTAGGTAGACTCCGGCGCCAACGTGCGTTGGCGGTTTAACTGGCTATCCGGCTAAAAAGCCGGGAACCAGATGCCGGAGATTATGTTAGAAAATAAAATTTACCTTCCGAATCGACTTCTCCTATTTCCGCGCTAGTTAACTCCTCAAAAGCAGCCTGAATTTCATCGGCATTTATCCATCTACAATTCTTGTTAATTTCATCTTTGGTAACAAATTGAACGCCTGTTTTAGCAATTCGCTTTTGAATATACTCAATCAGCCTTTGGGACTTTTCTGATAATTTGACCTCTTCTTTAGCTGAGGATGCTGGGGTATCCTGTTTGATTAAACTATTGAATCTATCGATAAAACTCCGCAGCATATTGGCGGGAATATCAGGGTCATTTGGCGATGTTTCTGTCTTGCTATCTGCTGTTTTTTTAGCATCGATATTGCGTTTAGCTTCCGTCTCAATATCTGCCCAAATCAGCTTAGGATTAAACCATTTGGGAACACTGATTGGCATCGCATCTACTTCCGTACCTTCTGCGTCTTTGTAGCCGTGTAAGCTGCCTTTATAGGTGGGTGTCATGTCGTTAGTAGATTTTAGTTTTACCCTAATAAACGCCTCTTTTTTAGATTCGGAGAAACCGCTACTTCCACCAGTTCCAGAGTTAGTATCTGAGTGAGTGAGAAGTATAATAGCGTCGTGTGCTTTGCGAGGATTACCAACAATTCCTTGCATTAGTTTTGGCGCATTTTTGGCGCATTCCTCATGGGCAGAATATTCTGTTAGCTCATCAAGAATTAAAGTCTCCCAAGCGTCTTTCTCTGTGCGATACTTCCAGCGCTCAAAAATGTCCTCAATCCCTTGATTCATTTCGTCCCAATTATCATTGGAACCATATAAACTGGCTTTTAGTTTGGTTAGAAATTCCCACTTACCAGCCATGTTTTGATGTCCGTCGGGGTCGAGGATTAAGGCTGGCTTCATGCTCCAGACAATGAACCGCACCAGGGCGAGGGCGGCAGAAAAACTGGTTTTACCGCTGCCCATCCCACCAACCAGCATCACTGGTTTGTACCGTAATGCCAGCATCCAACCGCCCTCATGGTCGGTCATGAGTTTTAAATACTTGTCCCGCAATTGCTGCACGGCGCCAATTTTGTCTTTAGGATTATTTACCTCATCCATCGACTTTCCTGGCAGTGCTTTAGGCGCCTGTGCTTCGTAAAGCATCTGGGCTTGCTTTATAGCCGATTCTCGTATCTCAGTATACTCAGCCTCAGTGATATCTCCTGCCCAAAGCGCATCAGCGAAGGCTCTACCTGCGTTCACGCGCGCTTGGACTTGCCCGTAATCTACCCAAGCTTCAAGGTTTAAGCGCTGCTGAATAATGCCCTTTGCCCAAAATTCGTTAATCTTGGCACGGAACAAGGGGATAGCAAACGCCAACTTACGTACCCTATCATTTGCTTGTACTGAAACATACCCGAAACACACCGCCGCACCGAAACCGAGAAGCGCTTTGTAAGGGTTGTAAGGCGCGTCATTGACTGTTTTTAGGTACGGCTTGCCATAACCATCCTTCTCAGCAATTTCTCGCGGTAATTTTGGTAACTTGCCCTTACGGTACTCAGGATTGGTTGGTAAACTTTCGCCTTCTGCTTCTACTGCCCAGGTGGGAACTAGGTAGTAGTTGGATTTATCGTTTTTAAGCTGGTTTAACGCCTCTTCTGGCGTTGGGACGTGGTATTTGGGCTTTACGGGTTTGGGGATAAACCAACCCATTTTTTTAGCTTGCTGCCAGTTGGTAAGCTGCTTTTTATACTTTTGCTCTAGCCTGAAAGCCTCGTCGCGGTGCTTTTGGATGTGGCTGCGTAGTTCAAAGGGTGTGGGTTGATACGAGTATTCGTAGTATCTGATGTCAGTACCGTAGAAGGCGCCTGTCAGTAGTAAAGTACCAATACCCATGCAGCTTATATTTAACAGATTTTGGCGTGATTGCTTTGGGCTGGGCAGTACCGTGTCAATCACATCTTGTTCAAGTTGAAACTGTTCGTTTTGTGACATGACTACTTTCTGCGTCTAAGTAAGAAAACAAGTATCGCGGTGATTGCTATTGCAACCCCATAACCCATGTAATCAGGTGCGTTTTGCTGCACGGGGTTAGTAAATTCCTGTTGTTGGCTGTAGTAACGCTCGTTCCCTTTGATGGCGCGGTCAAGAGCTTCCCAATGGGGACGCAGGGCGAAAAATCCTACACTGGCGATGGTTGTGGCACGACTTACAGATTTCCAGAAGTCCGGATTTAACTCAATGCTGAAACCTTTCTCTGATACGGCGCCGCTAAACTGCTCAAATGCTGCAATGGCGGCAGTCATCACCGCGACGGCATAGCCAATGGTACAAACGTAGGCAGGGATGGCGATAATCCGCGCGACCGCGAAACTTCCTGCCATGATTGAGCCAACTGTGAACGTACTAGACGCTACAGCAAGGGTATTAGCATTTTTAAAAAGAGCATCTAGGAAACCCTCAACCCGTGCATTGTCTTTGGGGGTAACTTCTGTAAAGCTTTCCGGTGCCCCTTTTTCAGTTGGCTGAACCGGGGACGATTGCTGCTGAAATAGCTGCAATAGCATGTCATCTTGTGGATTCTGCATAAAGCAGGAAGTTAAGGGTTGAACTTGTTAAGCGTGCTTGTATCGATTAAATCCGCATCGTAAAGAACGGAGAGGATGGAGTCTTCTATGCTTTCGCCGCTTGAGGTAAACGATAAATACGAATCTTCTATCGATAATTTGCTGCGAGGGTAAAATTCAAGGTCTTCATAGGTTAAATCATCCTCTGGAATCGAATCATCAATTGCTATCCAGTCCTCTTCGACTTCAAGTAGCCATTTATTAAAATCGTCATCAATAAAAAAGAGGGACTGCCCAAGCTCAATGTCAGATAACGAGCCAAGTAAATCATTCAAACTTTCAAATCGTTTCATCGAACACCTCCCTGAAGGAGTGGTAAGAATTCACAGAATTACCCTGGCAGGTATTGAGCTACCAGGGAGAATTATTTTTACAGTGAGCGAATTAGGCGCCCAAAGAAGTTACCGACACCTCGGAAGAAACCACCAATGGCGCCAGTGATATTGGACAAGTTAAAACCACCGCTAACACCACCAACCGAACCAGGTAAAGTGCGTTGGGGGATGGCTCCCAGGTTGGCTTGGCTACCATCACGCTGAATTGCTGCAAGTCTCGCGGCTTCATACTCTTTATCAGCTTGGGATTGCATTGCAGCTAGTTTCTGCTGCGCGGAGTTGCCCATTTTGGTTAACTTATCACGGTAGGCAATGTCCCCCAGCCGCAGGTTAACTTGATGCTGGGCAGTTAAAAGGTTCATTTGTTGGGCGTGTTTGACATCAACTTCGGTCAGGTCGTTGGCTACTTTCTGTTTTTGCTGCTCCAAAAAGTTCATCCACTGCTTGTTTAAAACCAGCCCCTGCCCTTTCATTTGGACAATTTGACCCCCGTTTTTGGCTGCCGATTTGAGCAGGTACAGCACCGCTTGGTTAATATCCTTTGTGCCGTCGTAAATTGTGGCAGCCTGTTTCAGTACGGGTTTGATATTCCTCCGCGCTTTCGTAGTCATGTTGGCATAATCAGCCAGGTGGGTCGTTGCTTCCTCATCGCCCATCATGGCTTTAATAATCGTTTCGGTATCTAAACCAAAGATGGTTTGAGAAGCACGAGAAACATCAGGCGCCGCTACGTGAATTTTGATTTTAGGGTCTTGATAAGTCATGATTCTCTCTCTTACCTAGTTTTTACAGTTCTTCGAGCGTGAGCGTGTCTATTTCGATACCGGAGATACCGTCAGAGCCTTCCCACCTCCACGGCGCCTCGTCCCCAAACATTTCCCCACAACCTTCTTGTGATAAGGACTCTGGCTCGTCCCATGCACCTGATTCAGTCAAAAGCTCAAAAATACGCTCGGCTTTGGAGCGCGCTGGCTCGTTGTCAATCGAATTAAGTGCGTCTTTGTCGCCCTGTGCTAAACTCCAGATGATTTCTGGCGCCACATCTCCTGAGAGATTTGGTAATAGTTGACCGTGGGCGAGTGGAAAAGGGGTATCATCAATCGTTGTAAAAAAATCGTAGGGGTTGGTTTCTTGCTCTACCCACTCCTCCCCGTCTTTGTGGTAGAGAGAAAATTCTGTAATTCCCTCACACAGGAGACCTTGAGCGAAACTCTCAACATCACCAGGGTCATCGAAGTGGTATGTCCGCAGGTCTTCGAGTTCGGGGTGGTTGTTGACTGTAATGCGCCAGTCAGGATTATTGCTACTCATGAGATAATTTCCTTGTTGTCTATCGTTCTATTGCGGCGGTAGGTAGCTCCGTTATCGGGTTTTGAGGCGATTGCTTAGGTCGGCAAACTGGGGCGATCGTCCTCAAAACAATGCAAGCTAAGTTAAAAATCCTGATAAATCCGCGTAATCGTTAGTTTGTTTGGGCAATTGTGCTTGCTCGCTATATGGCTGACAAGAACTAGCTTCTTGCCCGTGTTCCATCATTTGCAGCAGTAAATAGTTGACTACTTCGCCCATGTCGTCTACACCCATCTTTTTTGCTTTTGCAGTCAGGAATAAGTGCAGGGGCTTGCGAATTACGACTCGAATCATGCCACCTCATGAAGTTTCAACATCTGTGTTAACTCATATAATCCTTGGGCGTTAGCCCACACAGGGTCACTACTAACAACAAATCCCGAAGCTTCTAAGGCATCCTTAACGCCTGGGAGTAGTACGCCCCCACCAATAACTAGGGCACAACTGGCGTTAGCCCTCCAAGGTTTGAGAAATTTCACCGCTGGCGCCAACGATGATTCAACCCAAGTTCTCAACTTGGCATCGTAAATATGTTTGAAATTGAACCCTGTTGTGCCGTACTGAAATTTTTGGTCATAGTTTGGGTTTTCCAGTGCTGTGCGAATGTACTGTTCGTTGGCTATTTCGCCACCGAGATAGCGGGTAAACTCGTCCGAAGAGGCGATATCCGCAATTAATCTTTGTACTCCAGCACGGGCAAATGGTTTGCGGTCAACTAATCTCCCCTTAGTCCCGAACAGAGACGCGATAATCGTCCCATTCCCAATGTCCAAAGTGATATTTTGGGCATTTAAATCCACTTCATGTTTGTGGGTGAGTAGGGCGGGATGTCCTTCCTCGCGCACAATCAATACTTTTGATTTAATTTTGGTTGCTGTGGGGTAATTGTTGAACTTGGCAATACATTCAAACGATAGTGCCGTCAATAGTTCATCCCCAAGGGTTTTGGCATCGTGGATTGATGCGGCGATAAAGAGCGAATAATGTGATTGGTACGGCAGATGGGAGAGTATACCTAGCAATGCTTCTAGGGCATACTCAACTTTACCTTTAGGGTTGTCGCCAATTCGCAGAACCCCTTCTGGGTCTTGTTCCAAGGCTGCATTACCCACATACCAGCATTTTGTTTTGGGATTAGAAGTGCCTTCTTGATACTCTACAAATCCCGTAGGTGGTAACTCGTGGGGTCGAAATGTCAGGCGTTTAAAGTAAGCGGGGACATAGCACCTACCACCATTGACAATGGCTTTGGCGCCTCCGTGCCCACCGTCAAACCCTATTGGCAGGAAGGTTTGAGCATTTCTGGCTGATGCTGTCAAAAGTGACATAAGCAATAATTCTTAACTATATGTAGCTGTTTTTTGGGTTTTCAAGGTTCTGAAACTTGCTCGCAGCTTGATTTTGGGCAAAAGCAAAGTCAGGAGATGCCGCACGGGATTCCGTTGGCTGATAATGGCACTTTCGCCTTCCGAGTAGTGTTTTAGACTTTTCGTGGTCTTTAGTGGCATATTAGCATATAATTAACATAGAACAACATAGGATTCTATGTTTTATGAATAACGAGCTATGCAATCAGGCTAGAATTCCCACAGAAATAGATATTCTAGCTATGAGTAAAAGAACCACTATTGTGTTACCGGATAAAGTTTTCGCGGACTTAGAAAAATGGGCGGAGGAGGAAGGACGACCAACAGCTAACCTTGCAGCGTTCCTAGTGGAGCAAGCGGTAAGGGCAAAATATCCCAGCGAATACCCCTCACCGTCTAAAAAGGACAAGGGAGTTTCATGAATATTGCTGAAATCGACCCGCTTACTTATTGGAAACGCACCTTTATGTATAAACCGCGAATAAGCTAATACTATGTAGCAAAAATTATGTTTTTGAATTCAGTCCTCGCTCGTGAGGACTTACACCATTAGCTTTGGGATTGACGGTGATTGTAGGAACGTGACACATCACCTATAGTTATTTGGCGCCCAGAAGGTCATACTGTTGGTGGTCGGCTGGTAGCTTACCCCTCTTTTTGAGTAGCCTTCTTGCTTTATCGCCTTTTACTATATAGTTAGAGTGTTTAGGACTTTTAGACTATGAAATTTTACACATCATCAGAACTTCTGGCTGAGTTGGATAATTTTAG
Source organism: Calothrix sp. FI2-JRJ7 (assembly GCA_019359675.1). GTDB lineage: Bacteria > Cyanobacteriota > Cyanobacteriia > Cyanobacteriales > Nostocaceae > Dulcicalothrix. The sequence continues at coordinate 72,399 of JAHHGX010000007.1, read as the reverse complement.
CTTAGAACAATTATTAGAAGTCAAAGAGAAGGTTGATAAATTAATACAGTCAAAAACCTTAAATACTGCTGAAGGAGGAAATACATATCGGGATACTGGAGCGGGTTATTATACTGTTACTAAGCATCCTGTTCCTAATAATTTCCAAGTAAATATCAAGGGGTCAAAAGTAGGAGCAACCGAAGTTTCAGGTTCAGCCCAAGATATTGACATTGTTGTTTCATCAGTAAAACAAGTAAACAACCAAAACGATATGCAAGCTTTAGATTCAATGATTGCGCTCGTTTCTGAGTGGCAAGAAGATGAATCTGGATATGATGAGGAAGTCTATCCAAATATAGAAGCTGCTTTAAATCAAGATTAAAATTTATCTTTTACATGCAACAAGTTGTTTTACTAGATGCCAATCCTTTATCACAGGTTACTCATCCTAAAATCAAGCCAGAAGTAAAAAATTGGATGCAATATTTGCGAGACAATAATATTGCTTTAAAAGCTCCAGAAATCTCTGTTTACGAGGTCAGGCGAGAGTTAATAAGGTTAGATAATAACAAAAGCATTAATCGACTTAACCGATTTATAAGTCACAGTTTAATACCTATTGATTCAGAAACATTTGAACAAGCTGCTATATTTTGGGCTTCCGTGAGGAAGCAAGGAAAACCAACATCCGATAATAAAAGCTTAGATTGCGATGCGATTCTTGCAGCACAAGCATTACAGCAGTTTGAATACTATGACAAGGTTACTATTGTTACGACTAATGTTAAACATATAGAACGTTTTGCAGCAAACAACGAGTTAGAGGTAGTTGATTGGGAAACTACCTTGAGTAATTTTACCTAAAATCGGGAGCATTACAACGACGCAAACACCAAAATACAATAATCGCTATGCACGCGCTTACAGAAAAAGACTTCTCAAACTATATTGCTGGAAAACACACCGGATAACGGCGCCTACCCTGCTTGTCTACCCTTCCTAAAATCACCTTACATTTTGTCTACTTACTTCTCTAAAATCGGGTAATATTTTTTTGTTCTTCCCTCGAATAAAATACCTCAAACGCTTACTCCACAAAGCGAAGAAGTGGGTAGACAACTCTAGAAGTAGGTAGACAGGTTTTTCTAGAATCGACCTACGCTGCAAAGCATCAAAGGTGGGACTGTACCTGCTCCGGTTTTTTTGTACGCGCTATGCACGCAGGCTGGGCGCCAATTGTCATTCCGGGCGTGCCTGAAAAAGCTTGAGCGCTAATCGTTTCTCTTGTTTTTTCAATCATCGTTGGCGCCGGATGCTAAAGTATTCCATCCTGATTGACACTGGTTGAAACCCAATAAGCGCAGTAAATATTTCATATTTATGAGTTACGCGCATCGCGTATAATAATTATTTTTAGTGTATTTATTAGTGCAATAATCCTCATAACGATGAAATAAAACCTTGTTACTACTTTTTATTTTTTAACTTTATGTCACAGGATAATAATATTAACAATAAACATCATAAAAATCAGAGTGGTCGTAAACCCAATAACTCTGGTATAATCAATCTTAGTAACTTGGTGACACAAGCTGACCCCAATTTACTTCTTGATAAAAAACAATTATTAACTGTGCTACAAAGTGACTTCTCAGAAGGCATTAAGAAAATAGCTATAAAAGCGGCTATTCGGATAATAGAAGATACACAAGAACAACCAGAGCGCGCGCTTGATGCTCGCTATGTGGAAGAAGTTGCCACGCAAATAGTAGAAAGCTTTACAACAGAATTAAAAAACAACACAGAATTGGAAAGCGTACCGGATAATGCACTTTCCTCAGTTGAACCCGTTCCAGAATCACAACTAAAACCCATAGTTCCTGTACCCTCCAGTGCCCTAATGTTTTCTAGTATGGAAGCTTATACGAGAAAAGACTTATGGCGCCAGGATACCGAGGGTATAGCTTTTTTACAGCACAGAGCCAAAGGCAACCCTAACAATTACATTGAGCATTACATCTCTAGTCCAGGGGATATTACCATGCTTCCCTGGAATGAAGCTCAACAAATTATTGATAAATTTGGCTTTACAACTGCCAAATTACACCTGATTTTTGCAGCACATACAATGAATCAGGAGAACCCTTGGCAAAGCACATTCAACCTGAAAGCAAGTGATATTATCCAAGAATTTGGTTGGGATAAAAACCACGATAAACCAAAACAAGAAAAGCTGTTAGAGATTGCTAGCACAGCTTTTGCACTTGATTGTTTGTTAGTCAAAACTGTTTGGGTGGAGGGGAGGAATAAAAAAGGAGAAATTATAGGTAGCGCTCCTATAGGGAGAATGTGGAACGTCCAGATTAAAGCCACTGGTCAGTTTAATTTGGAAGGTAAAATAGATAATCCTGATGAAGTTTACATCACGATACAGCCAGGATTATGGACTCATGATTTTTTGAACCGAGCAGGCGCCAAATCGCGGGAAGCTTTGTATCAGTTCGGCTACTTAGCCCAGCAAGTTTTAAAAATTGACCCCTATCATGACGAGCTTGCTCTAAGACTGGCTATATACCTAACATTGGATAGCCGAGTTCGCCTTGATGGAAAGTACAAAGTAATTGAGTTATTAGAAATTGCATTCCCAAAAACGGCAATAGAGCAAGCCCAGTTAGAACGTCGCAAAGCCTATGACTTAAAGCAGCGCTGGGATAATGCCATAATGTTGCTACTCGAACTGGGCTGGCAGATTGTATTTGACTCAGAAAGTTACCCGAATTGGCTAAGACCAGAATGCAAAGATAAAAAGCCTAAAGGCTACCTAGAGAAACTGCTTTCGGCCAAGTTAACCATTAAACCTCCAGCCCCTATCCCAGAACTTATAGCATCCAAAGCAAAGCCAAAGAAAAAACCACCACGGCTCAAAGCCAAGCCTACGGCGCCACCAAAAATCAGCTTGACTAGTAACCAAATTAGAGACGCGCGTATTGCCAAAGGGTGGACGCAAGCTAAATTAGCCGGCTTTCTCAGCGTGTCCCAAAAGCTCATCTCCTTGATTGAACGAGGTGAGCGCACCGTCAATTCAGAGCTAGGCGCCCAAATCCGAACGCTTCTAGATATCCAAGATTGAGCATTGCACTTAACAGTTCGCTACAACTAGTCGATTATCACCTGTGGTCAATGGTGTTTGTTCTCGTTTTGTTTTAGAACAAATCACCCCAAAAAAGAGCTTAAAAGCCTTGCCATATATGGCTTTAAGTTTTAGAACAAAAGCATCCGTATCCCAGGATAAAAACCCGTATCCCCGGACAATACGAGTGAAAGGAACCTTACTGCTGGCTCCAATGGTTTTCTGTTCTCGTTTTGTTCTAAAAAAAATAATTCAAAAAATAGGCTTCAAAAGCTTACCCAGCATAGCTTTAAGCTTTAGAACAAACGCATCCGTATCCCCCGACAAAAACCCCCGTATCCCCCGACAAAAACCCCCGTATCCCCCGACAATCCATTTTTAAAATCATTACTACATAAGAGTTTCAGCCCTTTAGAACAAGGGGGAGTAATTAAGTAATTAGATCACTTTGCCAAAATCGTTTCTGCGGTTCTGGCAATATTTTGCAATGCTATATACATTTCGCCAATTACTAAAACTCTCTAAACCCCCTCTGGGTTTATGTGCCACCCCGGAGTGGCGCCTTTCACTTTCTGACTTTTCACGGCATGTTAAAGACCTCTCCCCCAACCCCTCTCCTACGAGGAGAGGGGAGTACACCTTCCCCCCTTCCCTCGTAGGGAAGGGGGTTAGGGGGTTAGGTTCTTCAAATAAATTCAAAACTCTGCTGGATCTTTGCGTCACATCGAGCTGTAAGATCACTCTGACCTATAGAAAAGGACAACCCCCCCTGCGACTAACAGGGAGGGCAGGTTCTTAAATAACTAATGTTACAATTTTACCCTATTTTCTTCGCCTTATGTAAGGAAGAAGAGAAAAAAATCGCTGAATTCAGCTCAGGTAGCGGAAATCACAATTCTCTTCCCTTACACCCTTACACAGATACATGTAATATTTCATACTTACTCTCCAGCTATTCCAGCTTAAAAGGGGGTGAAGACTGATGAAAGATAATGCTCCAAACCTATACCCCAACGACCTCACAGAAGCCGAGTACCACGAGCTAGCGGTACTGAGTGCCATCCACCCCGCACTCATCGAGGCTAATTTTATCCACATTGAAGGTCCCTTAGTTTACACATACTTATTTATCTCCGACCAAATAAAGCGCCGAAATACTGGGAGAGTCACGGATGGTTACTTAAAGCAGTACCAGCACGCCGAACACGGAGGAATGTGGATTAGTGGGTTAGACCCCAAAAACAACTGGCGGCCGATGGAGTGGGGACGCTTCAAGCCCAGCGTTCCCCGCATTGATTGGGAAAAAGATAAGCCCATCAAATACGAATCGCCACCCAAAGCACCCAACCGCGTCACCTACTTTGATGTCCCTGACTGCATTTGGGACTTAGTAGCACAGCGATACAAAATCAAACGGTATAACTCTTCCCTAGCCCTACGCCTCCAAGACAGATTGCGTCCGCTCACGTTTTGGGAGTGGGTTATTCTTCACCCAGAAATCCCAATAATCCTGTGCGAGGGCGAGAAAAAAGCTGCCTGCCTACTGAGTTTGGGGTTTGTAGCAATTGCCCTCCCCGGTATTTGGGGGGGACGGGTTGGTAAACAAGACTTTGACGAGCGTCTACACCCCGACTTGATGCCACTAGCACAAAAGGGACGCAAGTTTATCATCCTTTTCGACTACGACACAAAACTTAGTACTCGTTGGTCGGTTCACCAAGCCACCCTGCGTACTGGCGAAACAATTGAGGCGGTTAATTGCGCTTGCGAGGTAGCGTTACTACCAGGACCAGAAAAAGGTGTTGATGATTTTGTTGTTGCCCGTGGTGAGCCACTTGCGGTGGACGGGTTCCCCGGCATAAGCAAAGTGGCGAACCCGAAGGGCGCCAAAGCGAACGAACTGTTAACTGCAATTATTAACGACGCCAAAACACTCAAAGATTACCAGCGCTCCTTCTTCCTCGGCAGGCACCGAGGATTAAGTAATAAATATCCCGCAGATATTCGCGTTAACGTCAAGTACCTATCTGAAGCTGTGAGATTACCAGATGCTGGGCTGGTGGTAATAGCAAGCGACATGGGCACTGGTAAAACCGAATTGCTCGCAAAATGGCGCCTTTCTCACCCAGAAGCGCGCTTTCTCAACAACGGGCACCGAGTTAACTTGTTGAAAAACCTCGCAGAACGTCTCAAAACCGAGATGTACTCTGACCTGGGTTATGGAGACTTAGCCAAAACCAAAGCTCTCAGCATCACCATCGACAGCTTGCACAAGCTCAATACCGACGCACTTACCTATGGCTGCGTGTTTATCGATGAAGCTTGCCAGTACCTCACGCACCTACTACATAGCAAAACCTGTAGAGAACACCGCGCGCAAATTTTAGAAGTACTGGAATACATAGTTTACAACGCGCCATTAGTTGTGATCGCCGACGCGCATATGGACGACGTAACCGTGAATTTCTTCCGGGCAATGCGTCCAAAACGTGAAAAGCCGTTGATTATCGTAAACGACTGGAAAAATGGCGGGCGCCCAGTTTTTTGGTACGAAGGCAATAATTCTTCTGCCATAGTTGCCCAAATTTCGGCATCGCTAATGACGGGTGAGAAAATTATGGTGGTTTCCGACTCCAAGAGGTTTATTAAGAACCTGGAAAAGTCGCTTTCTATGCCACTGCGAGTATCCGAGGAAGAAAGCAAGGGGACAGAAGAGTTATTAAACAATAACCCCCTTGTCTCAAAAGTCTCAGAAGCTTCAGAAGCTCCCTTACGCATCTGGGCGATTCACTCCGAAAACTCTGGCAGCGAAGAAAATGTTGCTTTTATCAAAGACATAACTAACGCTGTAACGGGTCTAGATGCCCTTTTAACATCCCCTAGCTTGGGTACGGGGGTTGATATACCTAATTATCATTTTGATGCCGTTTTTGGCGTTTTTCACGGAGTATCGCAAACAGCGACCGAGTGCGTACAACAACTGTACCGCTACCGTCCCAAAGTACCAATTAACGTTTGGGTGGCGCCAAGACCTCCTTTTGGCTACAAAGACACCAACGCTACCAAAATCAAAGAAAGGTTGCTGCAAACCAATGAAATGACAGCTTTCCTGCTAAAAATTGACCGGGAAACTGGCAAGCGAGGCGCCGAAAAAGACTGGGCATTAGACGCATACTGCCAAATCCAAGCAAAACGTCACCAATCAATTAACAACCTGCGCGCAGATTTACGCAATTTGTTAACAGAGATGGGTAACACAATTATCCCAATGGGCACCGAGGATGATTCTCAGGCTAAGGAACGTCTTAAAGCAGCTGAATTAGCTTTGGATGCTGCTTACTGTGCCGCTGTCACTAAAGCCAAAGATATTTCTCCTACTGAGTATCGCCAGCGTGAAAGTAAAGATTACCTCAAGCCAGAAGAAGTTTTTGAATGCGAGAAATTCCGTATCAAAGACGCTTATGGTATGGAGGTTAATGAGGAGTTGGTAGCAAAAGATAAAGGTGGGAAACTACATCGAGACATTGCTGCATTGGAGGCAATAATCTTAGAACCAAAAGGAACAATTACTGACCCACGCACAGGTAAAACATTCCCCTTACCACCAGCCATTGTCACAGAGAAAGACTGCCAGGAGCGATTGCACTTGCCGTTGTGTATAGACTGGGGGAATTATTCGCCAAAGTGGCTGGCAAGATTTATTTTGGGACTGCCAAAAATCCTCAAACGCTTAATTGATGGGGAGGAAATTACTGCTGCTGACCCTGATTTGGTGCAGATGACCAAAATTGCTACACACGCGGCTGCTCACGTTAAAGCGATTTTAGGGTTTACAGTTCCCCCTGACTGCGAACCAATATGGTTATTGGGAACCCTGCTTGAACAGTTGGGATTAAAACTAGTTGACCATAAAGTTGGCCCAAGGGGTAAACAGGTAAAACATATTTCATTGTTCAAGGAGGAATTTGATTTTGCGTCTTCTGTAATCAAACATCGGGAAAACAAACGCGCCCAAAAAGAAGAACGCGCGCGTCAAGGCGCCGAAGAACAACGCCGATACCAAGCTGGAATGCTTGTCATGTACGGTGTTGAACCTCCTAACACCCCCGTATCTACCCCCCCCCATAATGGTATAGGGGAACCCCCATTGGGAGGGGTAGATACTACCGAGAAAGGAGGGGTAAATTTCGTCCCAAATGGATAAATTCTCACCCCAATATCCCCTTAAACTTCCGAACGGTTGTTTATATACAGTGAAAAAGAAGAAAAATAGAACGCGAGCTACGTAACTTGAAACAGATTATGGCTCAGTTTATACTCAAATAAATTGATGTATTGATACTCACTTAAACGACAACGCTCGCCCAATCAAACGCCGCGCGCTCATACCGACACGGTACAGTTTGTGCTGTCAATTTTTTGACGTGTTCGTGCTATCAAAAAAAGCGATTCGGAAACTAAAAAGTCTCCCAAAAATCTAGAAAATTGGGAGAATAATGGCAGGGCTACGAGAAATTTTTATTACTTTAATAATTAACAGAAGTAGAAGCCAAAGTTCTAACCTGTTTTGAGTATAATATGGGGTCAACAAGGATAAATACTAAGGATGAGGAGTAATAGATAATACTGTTATAACTCCTTGATCAGGACCATAGTACCAAAACACCCTAAAAGCAGCAGGTGTTTTATTTTCCACGTATGCTTCAAAAACTTCCTCGCCGTTAGGACCCGATAAGTCATCAAATTTATGAGTCTGTAAACCAGGATGACGGAGGTTGGTTTCCATTAAAGCCAGAGTTTTTAATACTTTTCGGTACTTTTTGGGGTCAGTTTGCTCAAGGTCGATTAGAGTTGCTTCTGCGGTTGGTTGGTAGATGAGCCGAAATTGCATTTAATCATCTATCTCCAAATCAGCATATTGAGCAAATGAACCTAAGTAACGTCCCTTTCCTTCTGCTGCTTCTTGTATACCACGTAACACCATAGCTAGTGCTTCTGGATTTTGCCACAACCATCTTTGATTTTCAGGAATCTTTTCTAAATCTATGGGGTCTAGTAAAATCTGCCCTGCATCGTTAGTTAATACTCGGTAAACTTTTGCCTTAGCTGCTTCTCCTAACGTTAAGTTTCCTTGCTCCGATGTTAAGATAGCTTCTTTGATTACGTAAAAATTTTGATTACTAATTAACATTGTTTAACTGCAAAAACACACAGCTTAACCATTATAACTCAATGGCTCTTTTTCTCTAAATTTCATAGGCATAACCAAAGAAATGTTGTAAGATATACCAGCTAGAAATGATAAGCCATAATTAGCTAGTCAGCTATTAAATTTATTTACTTATGAAAAACGATCGGCGCCTCCGACCACGGCGCCCGGTTTTTTCTATACGTTTTTGTTCGCCTCTAAAATAAGGCGCCGACTTACTTAAAGCTTGGCATCCGGAGACACCATGAGCAAGGTAGAGGTTTTTTAAACATGATGGATACAGCATATAGACGGTTGATAGGTGTGTATGAGCTAGCGCTACCGATAACGTGATTTTTAACTGGTTTACTATTTCAGAACTCAAACAAACCCCCAGAGAGTCCCCATTATTTGTGAATACAAATGCCCTCAAACCGTTAACGCTTGCATTGTCCACTAATTGTGATGCTGCACACGAATTTCCTTGTTTGTTTAATGGAATTCCGATGGATAAAGAAGCAAAGTCTCGGTGCCACCTGCTATTTATGGTCAAAGACAGTAGCTCATCAAATCTCAAACTAAATGTCCGCACTAAGGAAATTTTTATTTAAATTATGATGTCAATTCAACTTAAAGAACAAATAACCAGAGCAAAAGAAGCGCTTCAAAGGTCAAGAGAGTTAAAACGCTCAAGAAAGGTTACGAAAAGCATCCCAATGCTAAACCAGGTTTACGGGGCGCTTGTCGCCCCCTCAGAGCTTTACCTCAACCTTACCCCTAAAAAGTATTTAATTGTACTGATTTTTCAGTTTTCACTTTGATAAAATTTAAAAATATATTTGATTGTTAGTTTATGGAACCAGTAGAACTGACAGCTGCCGCAATCGCCACTCTGATTTTAACCAAAGCTATTGAAAAGTCGGGTGAAAAGTTGGGAGAAGCGGTACTTGAGCGAGCTGGTAAGTTATTATCGCTACTCAAACGCAAAGCTCCTGATACTGCAAGTGCTATAGAAAAAGTGGCAGAAAGTCCAGAATTAGCTAAACAACAGCCACTAGATTATGGCGAAGCAGTCTTAGAAAAAAAAATTAAAAAAGCTGCTGAAGAAGATGCAGAAATTGCTGCAACGATTCAAGCTTTGGCAGATGCTGCTTTCTTAAAACCGCAAATAAACCATGTGATAGAGAATTGGCAGGGGATAAATATTAAAAGTGGTAGTCCTATTATCAATAACCCTAACTTTAACTTTGGTAAATCATAGAAAGCTGAAGACAAGAGAAACCTGAATAACATGACTAGTAACAATGAAAACTGGTTTGGGTTAAATATTAAAGGCGGAAGTCCAAAAATTAACAATCCGATTTTCATCAACCAGCCACCACCACCCCAACCCCCCAAATATATCCCGTATCAAGGAGTAGCCCACTTTGTTGGACGAGAGTGTGAACTTAACACATTACATGAAAAATTAAAGCAACCGCGATTAATAGCAATTTCTGCCGTTGCGGGGATGGGGGGAGTTGGTAAAACCGAACTGGTAACACGGTATGCACGCCAGCATGAAGCTTATTACCTAGGCGGTATTTGCTGGATAAACGCTAGGAATACTAATTTGGGGGCGGAGATTGTACGCTTTTACCAAATGCATGTAGATACTAGCGCAAAAGTCCCTCAAAATCTTGATGGAAAACTGCTTCATCCTAACGAACAAGCCATTTGGTGTTGGAATCACTGGAAACCATCTTCTGGGCTAGTATTGGTGATTTTAGATGATGTCACCGATTTGCGAAGTTGCCGAGAAGTACTGCCAACTAATAACCGTTTTAATGTATTAATCACAACACGCCTACGCAACCTCGATCCCAATGTTGTGGATGAGATGTCTCTGAATGTACTGTCCCCAGAGGACTCTCTGCAACTACTGAAAGTTTTAGTAGGAGAAAAGCGTATACAGAGGGAAAAACAAACTGCTCAAGAGTTATGTCAATGGTTAGGTTATTTGCCCTTGGGTTTAGATTTGGTAGGACGTTATATAAGTGATAGCCCAGGTACGTCATTAACAACTATTTTGGAATCCCTAAAAACACGGCGACTAGAAGATGAGTCGCTTGAGTATTCACAGTCAACTTTGAGTACAGCACAGCGAGGAGTTAAAGCTGCTTTTGAATTAAGCTGGGAAAATCTCGATTTAATAACGCAGCATGTAGCTATGTTATTAAGTTTATTTGCACAAGATATTATTCCTTGGGAATTAGTAGAATCTGCTGCTCAGAGGTTAAATTGGAGTGAAGCAGATGTTAAGAAAGCTTCATGTCAGCTTTACAAACATAACCTGATACAGTGGTTAGAAGACAAAGAAGACAAAGAAGGGTACTACAAAATTCATCCTCTCATACGTGAATTTCTGCAAGCAAAGCTAGTAGTTTTGGCATCTGCCGATAAAAAGCAGCTTTACAAACATTATTTCATTAAGTGGTTGAAAGACAAAGAACGGCGCCACAAAATTCATCATCTCATACGCAAATTTCTGCAAGCAAAGCTAGCGGTATCAATATCTGCCGATGACCTTAAACAAGCATTCGCTGCAACAATGTCAGGTATTGCCCGTACAATTCCCCCACATCCTAATCATGAATTTATCGATTCAGTAGAATACATTATTCCTCATCTGATAGAAGTGGTACAAAATTTGACTGACGCAGTGCCAGATGAGGACTTTATATGGATCTTTGCTGGTTTAGGATTTATTTATAATAGTCAAAGTTTGTATATGTTAACAGAAGCATTGTGCAATCAGTGTTTATCTGAAACAAAAATTCGCTTTGGAGAAAATCATCCCAATGTTGCTAGTAGTCTGAACAATCTAGCAGCGATTTACCATTATCAAGAACGCACAAAAGAAGCTGAAATACTGTTACTACAAGCATTAAAATTAGAAAAAAAGCTTAAGAGACTCGATTATTATTGTACCAATATTACCTTAAACAACCTGGCAGAAGTCTACCGCACCCAAAAACGCTATTCAGAAGCAGAACCCTTGTATCAGCAAGCACTGGAATTGCAAAAACGACATTGGGGAGACAAGCATCCTAAACTCTCTAGTACATTGAGCAACTTAGCAGGACTCTATTGTGATCAACAACGTTATTCAGAAGCCGAACCCTTGTATCTTCAAGCACTGGAACTGAGTCAATCTCTTGAGGGAGGTCAACATCCAACTTTAGTTGCTTGTATGAGTGATATGGCAAAGTTATATTCGTTACAAGGACGCTACTCAGAATCAGAAAACTTTTATCTGCAAGTATTAGAAAAAAGTGACCACATTTTGCCTAAGAACCATCCTTTTTGGTCTCCAATCTTAATAAATTTAGCATCATTATACATTTCTCAAGAACGCTACATAGAAACAAAGAACATGTTACAGCAAGCATTGGAAAAAATTGAGCAGAATTTTGGAGTAAATCATCCCAAGACTGAGGATTGTCGTCAGAGATTGACAAAAGTCCTAAATCAAATTAATTCCAATGATTCCTAATACTGATTTAAAGGATAAATTTATTGCCAAAATAGACAATTTTTACCTAGAGCATCTAGCTGCTATGCGACAAACAGAAAATCTCAAGCAAGAAGTAAAAGCGTGAATGTACTTCATGAAGCAGAACCTGCTCTTGATCCTAGCAGAAATGATACGTCTAAAATGAATACTATTTTATATGTGTATTGGCGCCCTTACTTATCCACGTCAACTTATTGACTACTTTTAGTTGTGCTAGATAAAGATTGATATTGTTGTATTAGCTGTTGGCATCTCCTACCAACCGCGTGTGCTTGTCGCATTAATTCTCCACCATAAGCAAGGTTATTTGAGCGCAAATGCCGTCCGAGCTTGACGCGCGCAATTTGCAGCTAATGACAACTCATGTTGAATTTGTAATTTTAAGTCTTCCATAAATCTCTTAATATAATACGACATGGTGCGTATATAAATTTAAGACAATTAACAAAAAATATTAGCCCATACTATAAGCGCACACTCTGGTTCACTATATATATAGCAGGCGCCCTTAAACACAAACGTGATTGTAGAGACGTTACATGTAACGTCTCTACACGTGCGGCAATAAATACAAAAATTGATAAGTAAACCTAATCACCTAGGTAAGAATTACTCACCCTAAGAAGTATTGTAACAAAATGTAAAGCACGTTAATATATGGTTACAGACGCAGAAACGTCTGATACATACATTTTTAACCGCACTTATAAAATAATGACCGCAACTTTACAACGTCGCGAAAGCGCTAACGTATGGGAGCAGTTCTGCCGTTGGGTCGCTAGCACCGAAAACCGTTTATACATCGGTTGGTTTGGTGTACTAATGATTCCAACCCTCTTGGCAGCAACCACCTGCTTCATCATCGCATTTGTAGCAGCACCCCCAGTTGACATCGACGGTATCCGCGAACCAGTAGCTGGTTCCTTAATGTACGGAAACAACATCATCTCCGGCGCCGTAGTTCCTTCTTCCAACGCAATCGGTTTACACTTCTACCCAATCTGGGAAGCAGCTTCCTTAGATGAGTGGTTGTACAACGGTGGTCCTTACCAGTTGGTAGTATTCCACTTCCTGATTGGCGTGTTTTGCTACATGGGTCGTGAGTGGGAACTTTCCTACCGCTTAGGTATGCGTCCTTGGATCTGTGTTGCTTACTCTGCACCAGTTGCAGCAGCAACCGCAGTATTCTTAATCTACCCAATCGGTCAAGGTTCATTCTCTGACGGTATGCCTTTGGGTATCAGTGGAACATTCAACTTTATGTTGGTATTCCAAGCTGAACACAACATCTTAATGCACCCCTTCCACCAATTAGGTGTAGCTGGTGTATTTGGTGGTAGCTTGTTCTCTGCTATGCACGGTTCACTTGTAACTTCTTCCTTAGTTCGTGAAACAACCGAAACCGAAAGCCAAAACTACGGTTACAAGTTTGGTCAAGAAGAAGAAACCTACAACATCGTTGCAGCACACGGTTACTTCGGTCGTTTGATATTCCAATACGCTTCGTTCAACAACAGCCGTAGCTTACACTTCTTCTTAGCTGCATGGCCAGTAGTTGGAATCTGGTTTACCTCTTTAGGTATCTCCACAATGGCTTTCAACTTGAACGGTTTCAACTTCAACCAATCAGTAATTGACAGCCAAGGTCGCGTCATCAACACATGGGCAGACATCATCAACCGTGCGAACCTAGGTATGGAAGTAATGCACGAGCGCAACGCTCACAACTTCCCCTTAGACTTAGCAAGTGGCGACGCAGCACCAGTAGCATTATCGGCGCCTGCTATCAACGGCTAATGGCTAATACAACTAAATAATTAAAAAGCACTCCTAGAAATAGGGGTGCTTTTTGCATTCTCGCGCTCTTGTACGTGGCGCCTTTAATAATTTAAATATAATAGTACAAAAATATTTGTGCATAAAAATAGAAACTAGACATACAAGAAGAATGAAGGGTTAAATCAAGCCCCCACAAACACTTTCACTTTTCTTAAATCAACTACATATGATTAAACGCATTTACGCTACGGTAAGCATGACAATTTTAGCAACCGCACTAGTTTCCAGCACCGCAATAGCTGCACAACCTACTGCAAAAGTTATATCCCACAGTTGTAACGATGCTGTGTACTCTACAAAACAGACAATGTTAGCTAGTTCACGCCCAGTACAGCCCAATTCTAGCCTACCAATTACGGCGCCTTCTGGTGGTGGAACTGAAAAGAAAGATTGTGTAACTACTAATGCACCTGCCACTAATGGAAAAGGAGAAAATGGTACTAACCGTTGTACAACTTGCACCTACTCAACCAATGGGCATGTGACGGTCAATTGTCTTTTTATAAAAACTAAAAATTGAAGTTCGCCTTGATAATAAATAACCCAATAATGTCAGAGTTACAACCGCTTAGTAGAGGACAGATAAGTCAAGAGCTACAAGAATCTCAAGTTTGAATAAATAACAAAAAAGCGCTCCTAATTATTGGGGCGCCTTTTTGGGTGTCTATCTCTCGGCAGACACCCGTATTGGTTTATTAGGAAACTAGTGTTTCGCTCAAATGCTTACGTGGTAAAGCTTCTAAAAAACTTTGTGATTTACTGACCTTTCATTTTCAAGGATTTCAGCCGCTTAAGCAAGCAATAAACTTTCGACCTCATCCGAAGATTTATGCAGCGATCCCCGGATTTCTCATTTATGAAAAATCCGGGAGTAACCAATTCAAACTCCAAGGTTTATCACCTCTGCAATTGGTGTACTTCACTCACCTCAAAAGCGCTGTATATCTTAATATCTAAATCATGAATTAAGTAACAACTGCATTTGCTCGACATCTTGTGTCATACCTAAGTGTTCAAAAGCATCCATTGCTTCTCTGGCTAATTTCTCAGCTTGTTCGGGACTGCCCCACTTTTTCTGCCATTTTGCTAGAGAGCGTTGGTAGCGGGCTAAACGCCGCTTGTTTTTGCTACTGTCAGCCACAATGATACCTTTAATTAATAACTGTTGAGCGCCATCACGATCACCTTGTTCAATAGCGATATCTGCCAGCCAATTTTGAGCCGAATTAATGACCCGATACCAGTTAATTTTTTTAGCGCTTTGCATCACCTCATGAAAAAGAATTTTTGCTTCCGAATATTTATTTTCTTTTTGTAAGATAACTGCTCGATGGTAAAGAACCGGAATATAATAACGGATGTGCTTTTGCTCCGTTAAATTAGCTTGAGTCACTAACTTCTGTTCGCTATCAAGCCATACACGCGCTTCGGGATAATTCTTTTGTCTGATTTTTAGCCTAGCCATATTTTCAGCTAAGTCAGCTTGATCGCATAAATCTGCATGGTCATGTAGTACCCATGCCCTCTGTAACATTTCTTCAGCTTCTTGCAAACTCTTCTCGGAACATTCTCGAATCAGTAACCAAGTTTTACGGATAATGAATTTCACCATAAATGACCATTCACCGCGTCTTTCGGATTGTTCCACCAGCCATTGCCACCAATCTAGGCGATCGTCCCAATAAGCATAGAGATTAGCGTAGTGGTTCAACAGCAGACCTAAATCTCTCACTTCTTCATAGTGGTCTTGGTCTCGACACCAATAAAGCACAGCCCGTAAATTTACCTCTTCTACTTCTAGCCTCTCATAATGTTTCGACTTTTCCCAATCTTCCCCAGCGTAAATATTGGCAAAATCCAAATACCATCTCACCCAACGCCGCCGTGCTTCTCTTTCAAAATCTGGGTTAGCAGCCAATTCTGCCAAAGCATACTCACGTGTCAGAGACAGCATTTCATATCGCTTCGTCTCTGGATTTTGATTCACTAAAGAAAGTTGCTGCAAAAGTGCCAAGCCATCATTTTTAGAATCAGGGGAAGTTGTTAACCCTGCTACCTCAGCCACAGCCCCTTGAGTAGGAGAGTTAGGAAAAATAGCTAGTGACATCAACAACTTGTGGGCTGGCTGTCCAGAAATTCCTTGCACAGATTGTTTAAAGCAAAAACGAGCCACATCACCAGTAGCCAAGGCTAATTTTTCTAACACGGACTTGAGAGAGTAACCACTGGATACCTGACCGATCGCATAGACAATAGCCAGGGGAATTCCACCTGTGCGTTGATAGAGATCCTTCGATTCTGGATCGTCAAGAGTAATACCCTTTTCTCCTGCTTGTTGCTGAATTAACTGCAAACCATCATCTAGTGTCAAGTTTTGCAGGCTAATTGGGAGTAACGCAATTCGCTCACGGGTAGTAATGACTACTTTGACGCAAATCGGCAAATTGTAAAGAAACTCTATCACCCCATTTCTATCTTCTATAGTCTCCATATTGTCCACAATTAATAGTGTTCGCTGTCTGGAGAGAATTTGGCGCACACGGTCAGACTGATCATTAGGAGGAGATTGAATAATAGTAGGATCACCAACAGCATTGCCAATCTCTCGAAATATCTCACGCAGATTACGCTGTCCCTGCTGTCTTTGCAAAATTCCGTTAGGAGGAATAAGTTCCTGTTGTTTCGCAGACGTGAAAATAATCGCATCAAATTTAGGCGCAACATTCAAATTTTCACGACTAGCTTTTAAACAGAGGTAGGCTGCTGCTAAGACTAATGCCGTTTTACCAACACCACCGATACCATGCACCGTAATCATGTGAGCGCCATGATTTGGCAAAAGGCGTTCTAATAAGATTCTCATATCTGCCTCGCGGCCAATAAATTCTGTGTAGGTTGGCGATGGCAGATTATTAATAATTGTGAGGGAATGTTTAGAAGATGGTTCTACACCTTTGCGGTATCCATGTTTTTGCAAAATGTAAACCAGATTACTGGCTCTAACAGTATTTTCATCTTCTCCTGTCAAAGTTTCAATATCTCGATAAATATTGCTTAATCCGGCTCTGACAACAGCATTATTTTTATGTAAATCTTTACCAATCTTTTTTAAGCTATGTCCACAAAGTAACCCTAATAATAGGTCTTTTTTAGTATTTTGCCTGTATCGATTTTGGGTTCTAGCTTCTAAGTCAGTCAGTAGACGGTCTATTTCCCAGTCTTTTGTGAGCTTTCGATGCCATGTTTTAGACAGATTCCAACTTTCTGACTTATCTGACATAAATATCACCCTATAACTCTGTCAAAAATGTCTTAATAGCTACATTGTATCGAAGAAAATTCAGAAGAATTAGCTACAGGTGTTTTTAGCAACATTCTAAAAACAAAAATATAACAAATCACTAACAAATTTTTAACTATGTCACTGGCTGAATCAGGGGGATTTAGTAAGGTAATTAGTAAGTTCTCGATGTTGGGTAATTAACAAAGTGGGGATATCAAATATATTCTCATACACAAAAAACTATCTTGACGATTCTTGTTACATCTTAATAAAGAGGAATTTTGCATGAATAGAATATTTCAATCCTTAAGTCTTTTGCTTGGCATGAAACAAGATAGACTTTATTTTCCCCAAGAAAAACAAGTCTGCGTCTTCAATAAACGTCCCATACTTTACCGAGACTTTACCGAGAAGTCGGTACAGGAATCAATCAACGAACTTCAAGAACTTTTAAAAACTCAAGGTTTAGCGATCGAGATTACTGGTAAATTTGATTTACAAACAGATGCAGCAGTCAAAGACTTTCAGAACAGCAATCATCTGTTGTCAGATGGAGTAGTTGGACCGCTAACTTGGGCTTGTTTGTTATATCCCAAGCTTTACCGTAGTCAAAAAAAGAATTTATCTGAATTTAGAGATGTAGTTAAAGAGCTACAAAATATTCTCCATGAAGAAGAATTTTTGAAAAAACCACCTAATGGATATTTTGACTGGGAAACAGAAAGGGCTGTTAAATGCTTTCAAAGAGTTTATGGATTAAAAAGCGACGGTATTGTTGGGGCAGCAACTTGGGCAGTTCTGTTAGGAATGCGGCAAAAAGTTGATAAAAGCTTTCCCCAGTTAGTTTATTTTCTGTCGCCTCAGTCTTGGTTTGTCTGGCATCAGTTTTTGATGATCTGCTTTATTTTGTTGGGCATTTACTATAGCCCCATACCAGGAGATTTACCACAATTGAGTACAGCTTTAGCAACAGCCTATGGCTTGACTTGCATTGTACCGTTTTTGATCGAGTGTTTACCGTTAAAGCAGCCAAAACCAAAAAAACTGCCACTCTTAGAATATGCACCTTATGTATTAACTGGGTTCTTTTGGAAACCAATTGTCAATTTCTTAGGGACTTTGTTTAATTAATAATTCACTAGACTACTTGCAAAAGTATTAATACCGTTTCTCTAAAATCTGGCAACAGATAAATATCCGTATCTCCGCATCATCTGTTGCTTAATTTTGGAAAATTGGTATGTGATTTTAATTTTTTTTCTACCTCTCTATATGAGACAAAAATAAGTACTTATGCAAGAAGTCTAAACAATTAGAAATCTGGGTTTGAGACTATTTGTACGGCTATCCATAGTGATGTTTACCACTCCTGGAATCGGTTGCACAGAACCAGAGCGAATTTCTGAACGCCGTTTTTTTGCTTCAGTCATCCAAGCTGCTTGGATTGTTGGTTCGGTATCAAATTCTAAGCTTTCAACTAGCTTTTGGGCTAATAACGCCCTAGATGCGCTCTTCAGTGCTAGGAGTTCTTCTGTCAGTTGCTCAATTGATTTCATGGAAGCTCACAGAGTTTTAAGTCTTATTGTATAGGATAGCAGTTTCTATTTAAATGCTGTGTGCAAGGGCAGGCAGGGATGCCTGCTCCACAAGAGGCTCATCTGTATCTACTTGATTAATGCTAGAAATAAAACACGGGCGCCCCCTCTCTCCAAAAAAACGGCGCCAATTGTCCCCTAACCAGTTATCTTTATGTATAACGGGGCAGGTAAACAAAACTCACATATGAGCCGAATCATCGCAGTCTTTAACCAGGCGGGAGGTGTTGCCAAAACCACCCTTACACAGAACCTGGGCTATCACCTAGCGCAGCTGGGACATCGCGTCCTGCTCATTGACATAGACCCCCAAGCCAGTTTAACTATATTTATGGGCTTGGTTCCGAGGGAATTAGAACAAACCGTCAATAATGCCATTGTGGAGGAACAACCCCTCCCTATTGTTGAGAAAATTCATGGTATGGATTTAGCCCCTGCTAATATTTCTCTCAGTACGGCGGAAATGCAATTGGTTAATGCTTCCATGCGGGATTTCCGCCTCAAAGAAGCTATCGAACCAATTCAAGAAGATTATGATTTTATATTAGTAGATTGCCCTCCCAGCTTGGGGCTGCTTTCTTACATCTCGCTTGTAGCTGCCACTCATGTTCTTGTGCCCCTGGAAACCCATTTCAAAGCTTTTGAGGGCACTGGTGAACTGTTAAAAACGGTGGCTACTGTTCGTAACAAACCGAACCGCAAACTGCAAATAGCCGGATTTGTGCCTACAAAATATGACGCGCGCAATTCTCAGGACACTCGTACTTTAGCAGCCATCACGGAACAACTAGCAGGCGCCGGGACTGTCTTTGCCCCCATTCCTCGCTCTACAGCTTTTGTTGATGCGTCAGAAGAGCGAATGCCCCTTGCGGTGTATGAGCCAAAGCATCCATCTGTTCAAATCTTGAAAAATATAGCCGTTAGCTTAGAGTCATTACCATGAGACGCACTAAAACCAGCCAACCCCTGAAAAGCAAAATTGAAGTACCTTGGGACACTACAGGCGCCCTTAATTCCGATTCTCAAGTATCTATCTCGTTAGACAAGATTTCTTTGCCACCGACACAACCGCGCCGTTACTTTGACTCCGAGGCATTAAAACAGTTAACTGAGTCTATAAAACAGCATGGCATCTTGCAACCTTTATTGGTACGCATTGTTGATGGAGGAAAACTCGAATTAGTAGCAGGTGAGCGACGCTACCGTGCCGCATTAGAAATTGGATTAAAAGAAGTTCCCGTCGTTATTAGAGAGTTAGACGACAACGCTGCTTTTCAACTGGCACTGATAGAAAACTTACTGCGAGAAGACCTTAACCCAGTCGAGGAAACCGAAGGCATCCTGCAACTGCTGGCTCTTAAACTAGGTCGAAATATTGAGGAAATTCCACCATTATTGCGGCGCCTGCAACACGAGCGTAAAGCAGCGGCTAAAGCTTCCAATAACGTTATTGGAAAGAAACAGTTAGACTCTTCATATGCTGACAATAACGTTAGCTTAGAGTCGGCACCGGATAAATTAGATGACGAAAATAACTTAGTTGAGTCAAATGTTTTCGACTCGGAGGAAACTTCCAATAACGTTATTGTCAAAGATGGAGATGAGAAGTTAGAGTCCGACAATAACTTAGTTGAGTCAAATGTTTTCGACTCGGAAGAAACTTCCAATAACGTTATTGTCAAAGAAGACGAAAAACCAGAAGATGGCAATCAAGTCAATCCAGACCTTACTGTTGTTGAAGAAGTTTTTGATGGCTTGGGGTTAATGACTTGGGAATCGTTTGCTAATAACCGCTTGCCGTTGTTAAACCTTCCATCCGATATTCTTGATGCACTACGAAAAGGCGCCGTTGAGTACACCAAAGCCAAAGCCATCGCCCAGATTCAGGATAAGGATGAGCGCGCGGCTTTTTTAGAACAAGCTATTGCCGAAAACTGGTCTTTAAGCGAAATTAAGCGATATATCAGTGAGAATAAAACCCCAAATACCGAAAAAACTGAGCCTAACAATTACAAAGAGCGCTTTACTGCCGCGACTGCCAAGTTAAGAAAGTCGCCTATTTGGTCAGACCCATCTAAGCGCAAACAGGTAGAGAAATTGCTTTTACAGTTAGAAATGCTAACAAAAATTGAGTGAGCATCCTCGGAACGCGCTCCCACTGCCTATAACGTTATAGGCATCTGTAATTGTTAAAAAATGAAAAATCGAAAACTATTTATGACTCTGGTAGGTTGGCGCCAAGCGAGAAAAAAGATTAACTTGTATCTAATACCAGTAGGTACAGTTGCTCCCTTTTAATCTCATGCTAGAGCCAGAAAAACTTATCCAGATAGTACAAGCTTGGTTATCCTATATCAGGTTAGAGGAACTGACCCAAGCTGAGGTCGAGCGTTCTTCGGATGTTTACTCGAAAGTTATAGATAAGGGAGTGCAGCTTGTTGGTAATAAGCTAATGTTGGATAGCGAAGTATTTAAACAGTTCCAGCAACAGCAACAAGCGGCAGCTAAGAGGGGTAGACCTAATGATTTTCAAATGGCTGTTGCTTTCCCGCAAATTTATCTAATACAGGGGAAGGGGAAAGAACAAAAGCTAAAATATCTGCCTCTCTTCACGGTTGATGTTTCATCTATATTCAAAGGTAATTATCGCAAGACTGGCTGGGATTTGACGGAATACGAGTTTCAGCCTGTTGTTGTTAATTTGATGCGACTGTATGGGTTAGAGGAGGAGCAAGCCGAATCACTGATTGTTGCGTCAGGGATTTTGAAATTCTTGGAAGACACTTTTAAAGGGAGATTTCCCACCCTGCGAGACTTTCTTGACCAGGTGGACTTGCCAGAAGGGAAATATAAAACTTTTCGGCAACCTTATTTACTGCGCTGCGACTTTACGCCCTATAATGCTCTGCTCAAGCTTGATTTGCAACTTATTTTACAGCAACTTCAACAAACTCCCCATAGCGACTGGCTAACTGAAACTCACCCTGCAATGCAGTACCTTTGGTCGGCGCCACAATTACCAAGACATGAGGTAATGTTTTGGGGCGCCTTCCCCTCCCATACTCCCGATGAATATCAAGCGTCTGTCCTCAAACACACTCAAGAGAATTTGCTCACTGCTGTTTGTGGACCTCCGGGAACTGGGAAGACAGAAGTGTTTCTGCACTTGGTAGCACAGCAAGTAGTGACAAGGGCGTTACGACTTGTTCGCGGGGAAGAGGATGAGAATAATTTAATACTATTTGCCAGCACCAATAACGGCGCCATCCAAAAATTCCTTTCTCGGTTGACTGATAACTTCCCTACAGAACAGTTTTATTTACCTGGTGGGAACCTAGGCATCATCCGTAGAGAAACCTTACCAAAACTACAATCTAGTCAAGATTGGCTGAGAAATAATGAATTTAACCAGGAGTCTTGGGAACAAGCCAAACTCAACCTGATAAGAGCAGAAAACGAAATTCAGCAATTAATAGAGCAAGACCGCTTTAATAATAGCCAACAAGCAGCTAATGCCGAACGAAGAACTCAACTAAATGTAGAAATCCAATCGCTCAATGACGATATTGCAGCAAAGGATTCCGAGTTACAAGCACTTCAAGAGCAGCTATCAAGTTTGGGAGATTATGCAAATTTTCCTCTCAATGCTTACCAGCAAATACAAGAAGCTTTATCCCAAGCAGAACGCGAACTACCAAAACAGTCTGACTCCATCACTAAACGCGCGTTGGACTGGCTTAATTTTACTACTGATAAGCTAATTTTTAAGCGTCTAGCAAATCGGATAAACGCTGCTGTTTTAAACACCTTGGCATCGTCGCATCCCTTTCAGATGCCCCTTGACCGCTTTAGTTTAACCACAGCCCAGACTGAAGTTAACCAAAAACTGGATTTATCGCAACAATGGCAGCGTCTTAACCAAAAAGTAACGTCTATTCAAACCCAACTAACATCTTTAAACAAGCAATTAGAGTTAAAGCAAGCAGATTATAAACTTTTCCAAGAACAACTTGATAATTACCCACAAGGAGATTTCTATAGTCGTTTTTACCGCGACTACCACTCATTACATCTAGAACTATTTCAAGGCGCCTGGGCGTTTCTGTTGCAAGAAGTTCTCCGACGTAAGGATAGCGTCATGCGGGCATTAGAAACTTACGGCAGCGTCTTGGAGGGAGATGGAGATGCATTGCTCAAACTGGAAACTGATAGTGATGCCATCTACCGAGACTTGAGTTTGATTTTCCCCGTCATTAGCTCCAGCCTGCAATCAGTACGCTATATGCTGCCCATTCTTCATTCCAATATCGTGAAGCTGGCGCTGGTAGATGAGGCGGGTACTACACTTATACATCAATTATTTCCCTTGCTGGTGCGTTCACAACGAGCAGTAGTAGCAGGCGACCCCCAACAAATTGAGCCAATTATTAACCTTTGCGACGATACCATCAAACAATATCTGAAAACCGCCTTTGTGGATGTGGGAATGGGGAATGAAGACTACTATCGCTATGCCCCCACCGCCAAATACACAGCTACCGCTTATCATCGCACGGCTGGCGCTAGTGGTACAGAATCAGACTTAGGGAACGGCATTATTCTTAGAAATCATTACCGCTGCACGCCACCTATTATTCAGTTTTGCAGCCCCAACTATCCCGGTGGTTTGCAAATCCTTTCAGATTATAACGGGGAAGCAACAGTTAAACACCTGCTGGCTTACCACGTAGATGGGAGCCACTTAAATCACACCAATCCCGAAGAAATCGATGCCGTAGAAAATGTTATTGCCTCCTTGCTTCAAAACGGTTATGGACTTGGCGGCGCCGATAAATCAAAGACAATTGGGGTGATGTCCCCATTTTCGCAGCAAGCCAATGCCCTGAGATATCGACTTTCTAACCGTTGGCGAAACTTTTCTTGGGATGATGTTGGCACAGTTCACACCTTCCAAGGGGGAGAAAAAGCAGCCATTATCTTCTCACCTTACCAGTGCCAAAAAGAGCATAGTTTTTGGTTCCTTAATCGTAAACCTAATTTACTAAATACTGCCGTTAGTAGGGCAAGAGAATTGTTTGTTTTGGTGGGCAATCTCAGGGAACTGGAATTAGCTGGTGGTGAAACTAAGCGCTTAGTTGAACACATTAGGCTATATGGAGAAATTCGCTCGCGGCTTGAATGAACTCATTTGTTAGCAATAGTTGTGAGGGCGCCTGGTAGACGCGCACGCTAGCAACTGGGAAAAATCGGGCGGCGCCAGCGGAGGGGCAGGCGCTGCCATGAAGGAATATGTTGTCCATGAGGATTTATTTGCAGTGCCTGCCCCCGCCCGATTTAGCGTAGCGGTTTCCAGTTGCGTTACATTAATATCATTTGTTGGGTGCTGCTTTGAGATTCCTGATACATTTCCAAGCTTATGTCAAAAATTAACCTAAATACTTTCGACCTAACACAACTTCCAAACGCGGAAAATGACGATTTTGAATTCAAATCAAGTGTTACTCCACACAATGACCTAAAGAAGAAACTAAGCTGTGCCGTGTCAGGCTTTGCAAATTCTGGAGGTGGATACTTTATTGCTGGTGTTGATGGCAATGGAGATGCGGATGGTGGCTTTCCTCTAAAAATTGGGAAGCAGGATTTGCGTGATTGGGTCGATCAAATCGTCAATCAAGTAGAACCAGTTCCCAGATATGATATCAAACTAATACAGGATCCAATGGGACGGGGTATTATCCAGCTAGATTCAGCAGTTTTACTGGTTGCTGTTCATGAAAGTTATGCTGGACCGCACATGGCTCCAGATAATCACTATTACATTCGAGCAGGCGCTCATACAGTTAAAGCTAAACATTTTATTGTCGATGCTATTTGGGCTAAGAGACATTTTTCAAAGCCACGGTTGACACATTTATTTCGACTAAAACCAGATAAAGAGCAAACTATACAACTTGGAATTCTTGCGCTTACAGATGCACCAGCAATCGATGTCAAGATTAATATTGCACCTTTGCCCAAAACGATGCAAAATTGCGAGAGTCTTCTTCCTTTTCAGTTATCTGTTATAGATCGAAACAATCCATTCTTTTTTGATGTAGCAACTTACTTTAAAGCAAAAGAGAATTTTGGAGAGGATATATATATTGAAGTAGAGTATTATGACCTCGCTGGAAACTTCTATCCCTATAAAGCTAAAGTTGAAGTAACTGGGTCAGTCCCACCAATTTCTATTGGAAACGATAATCCCGCGAAGATGGTAAAAGCACTTGAATCGATTAATAAGGCATTGTTACAGCTTACGATTTCACGAGAAAATACGGTTAAGCCTAGCCTTAGTTTATCCAAGCCATCGGAGAATATATTTATAACGATTGAGAAGCTGATTCCCGAAATTTTAGCAGACATGAGAAATGATCTGTGTAAATATCCATTTGCACGCGAGTTTATTATTATACCCAAAGGCGCAATTTACAACGGAGACCCTAATAATTTAATCCTTGAGTATTACTTTGAAGATCATCCTTGGCTGAGGAGTAAACTAAGAATTTTAGAGAATTATGCTCTGATTTATGAAATAACTTATAATAACACCCCTCGTTTCGTCATCTCTGAGGAACTTGCTGCTTACTTAACGAGCAACCAAGCAGAGTAACTTAATAGTTTTTGCCCTGTCAGCAATCCAGCACTGTGTTGAAGCAGACAGACGAAATATTTTTGGTAATTTGTTCGGTGTTATCTATTGGTGTCAACTATAGATAAAGGTTTGACGTGAGAAACTTTGCCTGCATTAGTACTACGTTAGCTGCAAGGTTATTTACTAACGTTCCAATCCCCGATTCTTTTTATTTTCTACTTTAGGGCGCCCTGTACTTTCTTGCCGCGAATACTCCAACAATTCCGTATTCCAATCAGATGTTTTTGGCCGCGCGATAGTTGTTTGTGGCAGTAACTCTTTAATAGCTTGCCCCATAGAGCGCCCCGTTTCATCGTTATCGCAGGCAACAGTAATATTTGTGATGTTTTTAAGAAAATCCAACGGTAAGCTTTTGGGGCTATCGACAGCTAAAAACATTGTCCTTGTTGGGGTCATACCAGAATGTGCAGAAACAGATAGCGCAGCACATGAAAGCGCATCGATGGGAGACTTACAGATAACTACTTTTTGTAATTCATCAGTTGGTTTGCCACCCAAGTGGAAGTAAAACCATCCAGTAGTTCGCTTCGTGCCCTGCGCGTATCCCATAAACGAATTGTCTTCTCCGCGTGTCCCTCGCAGAAATGCCCCTGTGGTTTTGAGTGATGGCGCCTCATTTGGAAGCTGGCGCATTGTAAATACAGCATTTTGCTGGTTGTCAGCATAGAGCCATCCATTGGAACGAAGGGCAGTGAGAAAATTTTCTGGCAGTCCCCTAGCTTTGGTCAAATAATTCTGTACTGCTTGCCACTTCTCATCATCCTTTTTTGGAGGTACAAATTGCGGTGCAGGTTCTTCTGCAACAATTTTAGTAGCTTGCGTTTGTGTGTAAGCTCTGGTAGCACGCAGCATTCCCTCGGAGTCAAAACGGTCATGCAACCAGGCTAGAGCTTGCCGAAAATTACACCCAGCAACGTGCATTACCAAATCAATAGCCCCACCGCCACCTTTTTCTGCTGTAAAGTCGTACCATTTAGAATCATTAATATTGATAACTTGCCCCAATCCCTTCCAACGGTTCTCTCCTTTATCAGCTTTATCTAGTCCCAAATGCCACGCCACATCTTCTAGGGGCAAGTCCCTTAATTGGTCAGCTTGCTGCTTCCAGTAAAAATTCTCTTCTTCCAATTCAGCTACACGGTTTTCTAACTCGGAGCGTAATTTTTCAGAAGCGTTTGCTTTTTGGGATGCCCGTTTTTCAAGTTCTATAATTCGACGGTGGTCAGCTAGTTGGTGATTGATGGTTTGAATTGTGGGGTCTGATTTTATACGCTTAAATAATTGCTGTGCAGTCTCTCCCTGCTTTGGCGCCAGTCTATCTAATTCCAGGGTGAGGGGTTCAGAATTGACTGCTTGGTAATATTCTTTAACTTTGGTGTGGGTGGCTTTGCTGCCTTTTACCCCACGTTCGATACCCAAAGGCGCCAGTGCTTGGGCATAAGAATCTTGAAACTTGGACAATTTTATACTGGCTTGGCGCCCATCACCACCAAACATCTCTTTGTGGCTTAATTGTTTAGTTTTGTCGTTGATGGGAACTATATAAGCGTGGATGTGGGGAGTAGCTTCATCCAAATGCAACTCCGCGCGGACGCATTTATCACCAAAGTTTTCTTGTAACCATTTCTTAGAATTATTGGCAAAGTTCCACATCAATTCTTCATCCCATTCTCCCGCTAAAGATGGGTCATGGGGACGAAAAAATTCTGGAGATGCACTCAAAAATATTTCGCTGCACAGTACTGCATCTTTACGCGGCTTGTGTTTAGTATGGTCAGCTATTTTGGATAAAACTATTTCTTCTAATTCAGGGTCCGAGTCCAAACCCATTAGCCGAATATTTTCTTTATAGGGGTCAGCGTTTGGTGTATCTTGGAGACGGGCAGTATGTTTTTCGCTGCCGCCCACACTACCCAAACTTTTTAATTTCCCAACGCGCATAATTGCTTTTGCGGTCATTGAAAAAACCCCCACTAATAATCTAGGAACACGACCCGAAGGGCGAACGTACTTCTGTGTCCGAGAGAGCCTGAAAGGCGAGCGAGGATGGGCGCAGCCCACCCCGCAGGGGCACAGAAGTGAAGTGAGTACACTTCGATTATATCGAAGCTGCCCGAAATTGCTTTGGAGGAGACGAGCGGCGCCGACACAGTAGGAATTTGGCAGGAAAATGCCAGGATTGGTGTGTACCACGAGCTTGATATCAACATGCTTGTGGACACAAAATTCCTGCCATTTTCCTGGTAGATAAATCTATGCCTTTTGACATATAAGCCAAGTTATGACACATTGATGCTGCGACGAAAACCACAATTTGTTTTAGTTGGCACGGGAAATTTCAAACCAATTATTTTTACACATAAATTTAACTCAGGCACCCGAAATTGTTTTTGAAAGGAGACCAGACACGCTTCGATTGGGTAAATATAATTCATGAGCATCAAGTAATAAAAGGGGGACTAAATCGGGAGTCACCATCACTGATAATTAGTATTAATTTACTGAAAAGCCATGTTTTATCCCGATTTACTCCCGCTCATACTCCCGATTAGTCCCTTTTTTATCCCTATGCAACTCCCTCACCCGATTATTGAGTATTTATACTGTAAAAATATTCCAAAATGTATTATAAATGTAGTTAAATTGTAGTTGATTCAGATGGGGCAACGCGCGCTCTTATCCCGGTTGAAGCTCTCTTAAAAGGAATTAATTGGTTTTCATGTAGAGATAATTCCAGTTGCTGTACTTCAACCAGGGTTTAACCTAACTGTCACCTTACTTATTATTAATCAGATGATTTTAAATGAAAAAAGTAATTCAAGTCGCAGTTCTTGACTGTTTTGCTTAAGTTTAGTGTTACCTGGGTTAAATTAGGCTGTCACCATAGTTGTAGTTAGGTTATAAGTAGTCAGACAAAATTAATTACACAAAATTGGGCTTGAATTGCCTGCCCAGCCTACAAAGCAACGTGTAATTATTTCTGTCTAGGCACTTATCAGTATAGGGCGCGTTTGATAGTTGACTAATTTTATACTTTAAACTACGGTTTGTTTATCGATATAAGGAGGAATAGATTCAAGTCCTTGCCGAGTCAGGCGCCTAACGAGAGGACGCACGCAATTGTTACTTCATTCGTTTTCCAATAACGTTATTGGAAAAGAACGCACGCACGATTAAAATGCGGTACTACAAGACTTTTTAGACGCAACCATTCTTACAGAACTTGATGAGGTATCTCCGCGTTTTCCATATTGGTATTACCAAGATTGGAAATAATTCCAGCATCTCTTGTAAACGATACTCAATATGTTTTAGGATTCCTTTATCTACATAAGAGCGAATTGCACCTTGTTCGTCAACTACGTTATATTCGAGGTTTCCTTCTGCGACAGGAAAACCACTGCATTGCTTTCCACGCGAATGTCCATTCGCTACAGGTTGCTGCTGCGCGCTCATAGCTTCAAGTGAGTGCAGCAGCCTCTTAATTTGTCCACCAAGCTGGTGGACTCATGACTCATCAGGGTGGGCTTCCGCTCTAGCCTGCACTTCTGCGAGCAGGTTGGTGCAGGAGACTCAGATAATCTTATATTGGCTTGGCACCCCGAAACCCCTAAACATTTCTTTGTGGCTTAATTGTTTAGTTTTGTCGTTGATGGGAACTATATAAGCGCGGTGTGGGGGAGAATATTTGGGGGTATGGAAGGAGTAGCACAATCCAAATACTATCAATTACTTTGGAATTGCGTGGCATTTATTTGAATTTATTAAAACCTGACAAAAACCCAATTTTGTATTGATGAGCCGAGATACTATGTTGGTTTAGTAACTCTAACTTGAACTCTACTTCTGTCTTTTGAGCAGACTCCTGGGTGTTCTTGACAAATTGATCTGACTAAATCAAATCGATCCTCAGCACAAAAGACAAAACGATTGCTGTCATAAACTTGCAGCATATTGTAATACTCAACATCCTCCAAAGTAAGTGGAAAAAGCTTACTTTCTTTGTCTTTGTATTTATGAAAAAACTGTTTCTCTCTCATGATCAGAAGCGACTTACTGTTAAGAGGGAAAGCAATTTCAACTCCCTCGGATGCTAGACCGCAGGAAGATAGATGAGAGCGTCGAACAACAGGATGATCCGAGGTAAATAATGGCTGATGCATATCATTGACACCAATAATCCAAATGTGATTACGAAAAATTTCTAGAATCTGTTCATAATATTCAAAAATAGCTTTAGCGTGTACTACAGCCAAACCATCATCATACACATGAGACAAAGTTGAATTACACTCATAAAGAAGTAGGGACTTAAGAAAATCGGCTATATCTTCATCTAGTTTAATAGAGGTTGCAGACTCAAAATGATTGATTCTTGAAAGAATCTCACTTTCAAGCATATGACTTGCCAGAGGTTCTGTTGCCTGACGCATCTCAACTAGAAAGTTTCTAAACTCCTTTGTCCTAAGAAATTGAACAGCAGCTACGCAAGCCAAATCCTGTTTTTGATCTTCTGTAAGTATAGGTAAGGTATAAATTTTGCCTGCTTTTTCAGGATTAAATCTTAAGTCAAAAACTTTGTTTATTTTTCTTTGGAGATGACGCAGAAATCTCTCTTGCCTTGATTCCAGTTTAGAAAAGAATTGTTCGATTATTTGAATATTTTGGGGCTGAGTAACACTTTGAGGAAAATCATAAAACGTGCGTTCGCTTGCAACATTTCTGACATTACTAACAAAGCTTCTTTTGTTGAACTTATCGAAAACAAAAACCTGACTTCCGTCAGGGCTAAAGTTCTTGAGATAAGACTGAGGAACGTAGTGTTGATTGATAACCTGTCTCATTTATCCAAACCCGCGAAATAATCGGCAACCGCAATCAAGAATTTTTAACATTAACATATGACCTCTAAGCCGCGTCTCTACCGACAGCTTGAGCAGTCTAACTATTTATTATAAGGAAAATTTCCCGCGCTCATAAAGGGGAGAACGTGGTTTGATGAAAGTCGGCGCCAACAATGCAGGAGCGAAACTCGCAACGTACCGGATGACTGGTTCTCACACATACTAAACATTCATTCATGCCTTTATAGTTAATAAGCTAATAAAAAGTAAACCAACTCCTCTTAGATAAAATAATTGCTCATGAACTCGATTATGTGGTGCAACCGTAGCTTTTATGCCCTCTACTCGGTTCCGAGTAAATATTTCTGCTACATAAACTGCACCCATATTGAAAATCGGAGTTGCGAGCAAAACACATTATTATAAAGAGAAAAAGCTACGGGTTTCAAAGTAGACGAGGGTCAATTGAGATTTTAAGTAATCAAAACTAAAAACTTTGGTTAAGAAACTTGAAATAAGCCTTGTAAGTATTTCACATTCATTTGCCCCGAATGGTATGCTCTTTTTCTAACATAGTTTCAAGTTCGTCAGTATGAAACTTAAGACAACAGCCTATGGATATTAATGCTTTCGTTGATTGTGGCTTTTCACCTGGTAGAGATTTCCGTGTAAAATTTTTGGAGAGCAAAGAATTTACTGCTGATATCCTACGAGGACTAATTTCGTCGGGACAACGAAACTTAAAAAAAGATGAAGCAGCCTCTTCATTAGCTGATGCACTTGAAAAAGGTAATTTAACCCCTGATGAAGTATTACTTGCGTATGTGAAGCAGCCTAGAACATGGTTAAGTATAAAAACAGGTTCGCACTCATGTACTCCAACTCTTAATTCTCCCGCATTACTATTGAGTGAATTTGGAGAAGAAGGCTGGTACGGTCCAATTCAAGAGCTAAATCAACCGAAACAATGGTACATAAGAACTTATAAAATTATTGATCGTCTCCTGGCAGGAAACGGAGGTACAAGTCAGATAAATGTACAAAATATTAGGTGGTCTGTTATAGCGGAAGTGTCCGAAAATTATGTTGCTCTATCCTGGGATGGATTTACTTTTAGTCCAACTACTAATGAACATGTAGAGAATACTCAATTTCCTTTTTGGCAGCACATACCTGTTTTTTTTGATGAATTAGCGCGCATATGCGATGGACAATGGAAACATCCAAATCTTCAAAAAATAATTTTGCATGACATGTGGGATAAATATCTTAATAAACCTTCTTATAAGTGGAAGCACCTGCGTGTTAGAGCCGAAGCTGCTGGACTAGTTATAAATGCTCATAGTGCCGGAGTACAAGATGTAAATGTAAAAGGATTACAGGCTCTATCACAGCATATAGCCAAGTCAGTTTTAAATAAGCTGGGTTTGGCTGGTGATACAAGTAAAATGGTGGATACAGAAGACACCATTTTGCTAACACTCATAAAAGAATGGGGGACAAAATCCTACGAATTCCAGCTAGATGAAGAAGTAGTCTCTAATGAGACAGAGCTAGAGATAGAGACAGAGGCAAATAAGTTAAAAAAATATAAACTGAAAAATCTTTTTAAAGCACACTGCTATTTTGGACTAAAACCCAACTCCAAAACTCCAGATTGTCTTGAGCATTTAAAGTGCTTTATGGGGTATTATGGTGGTAGTACTGGGGTTCTTAAGTTTCTACTGAAGGAACTGGGACTTTGAGGCTATGGGTTATGACTAGCTTCATGTTAAAAGGAAGTTTAGACTTCCTATCTGAAAAACACAAGGCGGAACTGAGCAAGCAGCTTAAGGCATGGACAACAGTAATGCCGCATCAACTTGCTGTCTGGTTGGGAATAGAACATTCTGAAGCTCTCGCTGTATTGTCCGTTCTCGAAGCTCAAGGACTTTGTGAGATGAAGCTTCTTATTTATCACAACTGTGAACCCGAAGTTCCAGTTGGGGCAATTCCATATGGTAAAGGTTTTCCTAATTTACCTTGGACTTGTCCAAATTGTGATAAAAGTATAGACAATTATGACGAGCTATCTTTTGATTTAATGGCAGAATTCAAGCAGCCAATAGAAATTGTTTAATTAATAGAAATGCTTTATGCAAAGTCAAGAGCAACTTGTTGAAAGCATGATCAACGCACTCTCCCTCCTTGAACCAGATAATCCGGCATCAAATAAATTAGCTTCTTATTTGTATATAGCAGATAAAAGGCTTTCTGATTATTTAGACGAATTAGATAAGTACATACAGGTAACAAAACCGACACTTAAACAAACACAAGAAGCAGGAAAGCTATTAGAACAGATTGTTGTACTAGTATTTAAAGGATTAAAGGGTGTCCAAAGCATCAAAAGTTTCCAGTCAGCAGGTCCTCAATATGACTTGTTAGTCAGTGGAGATGATGTTGCCTGGTTAAATGTTTGTAAGTTGCTATACCTGAATACGGAGAAAAGAGATATTGTAGTTGAAGCAAAAGCAACAAAGTCCCCCTTACCTGATAAGCAATTTGCTCGCTTATGTAGCATCATGGATTTAAACCTAACAAGTTCAGGTCTTGGTATTTTTTTTACGCTTAACGGAGCAACTGGTTTTCCTAAAGCAGGGAGTTCTAGGCAAAGAACAGTTAGTGACTGTAGGCTTCGCCAAATAATTTTTCATGCTAAAACAAATAAGATAATAGTTGTTCTGGACAAAAGCGATATATTTGAACTGGATAAAAATGGCACTTTAATCCAAATTATTACGCGAAAAATCAGAGATTTATTTGAGCTAAGTGGTTTACCCACTACTCCTGCTACAGAATTTTGTGAAATAGACTTACCGACACACTTGAAATCTCTTTACGATTCTTAAACGCTAAAATTTAAATTTTTTGTTTCTGTCAAGTTTCAATCAAACCGTATGCTTTTTCAAGCGTGTGCAATACTTCCTGTTGCACATCAGTAAGCCAAGCTTCTGAGCGTTTTCCTAACCCTACAAGCTGCCAATCAATAGAAGAATCGTGGTTTGGTAATTGGTGCAGGCGCCGTAATCTTTTCAACAGTTCGCCCATAAATCCGCAATCCTGATTTTGGGGTGAAATATCGTTTTGATTATGGAAGGAATGAACCGTTTACCGAACAGGTAAAGGCGGTGGTTAGTCCATGTGTAAAAGAAGAACTCTTAAAACTTGCCTCCGCGCGCAATTGTACAGTGCCAGATTTGATACGCGAGGCACTTAATATATATTTGGCTAATCAAAAAATCGAAAATCTAAGTGCGTAGAGTAGGCGCCGTATTATAGTTATTCGCATCGGCGCCTTTATGAGAGGTGTGGTAAGCATGATAATTGCTTATGCCTCATAGGTTTGGAGAGGCGCCTGCCACTTTACAGTAACAACCGTATTTATTTCAAGAAGAATGATTTTCTTTTTAACCGCATTGTAGAGAGCTTTGACTCTCCGAGTAATATTCCTTAACTTTGGTGCGCGTACCAACTAGTAAATTCTCTGAAAATAGATAATTTGTATTCGTAGAGTTTACGGAATAAACGTTTTTAAGCGTGTATAAAAATGATGATGCTTTTTTGTATCTCATGAAAACAAGTAAGGGTATTTATAAGTTCTTATCTGTTAAGGTATGGTTATGTCTATTGTTACTACTGATAGGCACTACTGGTATATATAAGCTGTATCAATATAATTGGAGCGGTTTTGGAGAAGATTCCAATAAATCAAAAAGTATAGAGAAAACAATAAAAGATGGAAAGATTATTAGTATTAAGGAAAGTGAAACTGAACACTTTCAATCAGGTAAAACACTTTGGGATTGGTTAGGTTTAGGTGGTACAATTGCAATTCCCGTTATGATTTACATGTTTCAACTTAGCGAACAACGGCGCGCGGAAGAACGAGCTAAAGTTGAAAAAGAGCAAGCTGAAGAATTAGCTAAAGTTGAAAAAGAACAGGCTGAACAACGAGAAAAATTTGAACAAGCTATTGCTGAAGCTAATTTACGTGAAGAGGCTTTTCAAACTTATATTGACCGGATGTCAGAAATATTAATTAATAAGAGAAGTCGGTCTGAATTATATTTGGATGAAAATGGTAGTAATCATAAAGATAATTGCGTTAGAGATGTAGCGCGTATAAGAACAGTAACTATATTACGAAGGTTAGAAAATGATATAGAACGTCAAGACAGAGTTTTAAGTTTCCTACGCGATACTGAACTTTTTCAATTTATATTAAGAACCGCTAACCTTAGTGGTGTTAACCTTAGCGGTGCTAACCTTAGTGGTGCTGACCTTAGTCGTGCTAATCTTAGCCGTGCTAATTTTAGTAGCGTTAACCTTAGTAATGCACAACTATTTGGAGCTAATTTTACTAATGCTAATCTTGCCAATGCTAATCTTGAAAATTCATGGATTCAAGAGACAAAGTTTCAAAATACTGACTTCAGTAATGCAATACTTGTGAGAACCAAAACATGGGATGAAGAAGATATATATTTAAATTGTGAGTTGATAGAAGTAGATGGAGATGAATTTAGCCCTCCTTATCAAGATGAACGATTTTATAAGACAGATTTTTCTGGAGCAAAACTATGTAGTGCGAACCTGGTATCTACTAATTTGAAAGGTGCGGAAAATTTGACAGTCGAACAACTAAAAGAAGCTAAAAATTGGGATGAAGCTATATATTATCCTGAATTATCTAAGGAGTTAGGATTGCCGAAAATATTAAAATTTATTATAGATACCATGCCTAAAGATAAGAACGGTAATGTTGATGTTGAAGAACTTATTGGCTACCAAGTTGAAGTAAGAGACTACACTGACGACGGAACAAAAACAATAACTAGGGGGGAAATAACTGGGTTTAGTAAATCAAATAATCGTGTAAATGTAAAAACTTCAAATGGAGAGCAGTTAGACAAGCTCTCCCTATGGGATGTTTACGTTTACATTACTTAGCTTCTTTTTTGGCATTACCCTTTAACTCTTAAATATCTCGCCACAATCCATGTGTTTCGCACTTCATACCTTTATCTGGGTGGCAGCAACGCGAGCGCTCGTGTTGCTGCATTCGTCTTCCAATAACGTTATTGGAAAAAATATTGCGGACTCTTTCAGTGTGAGTCGGCGCCTGCTTGTTTGCGAGCGCTCCGGACTCAATTGCTATAATCCCACCGTGTTGCCAAAGCCTATGATTTAAAAAAGGTCGTGATTGTCTGTATCCGCTTCTGGGTCAACCTTTGCAGGACAGTATCCACCAAGAACATTGCAATAACGACACTCCCAAAAGCTAGGAACTTGAGGAGGAGGGGTGGAACTGCTAATTATAGCAACAGTTTGACGGAAAAACTCCTTGAAGCGAGCGTTAATCTCTGATGGAGAAATCTCCACTATGCTATCGGGATATACCAGGCGCCCTGCGGGGGTATGACCTTGACAAAGGCGTTTACCTATAGGCGAGAGCGGAAACAGCAGCATATAAATCAAAACTTGCATTCGATGTGCTGTTTTACGTTTGCCTGATTTACAGTCCTCTATAATTGGTTGACCATTTTCAATAACTACAATATCGGGTCTGCCACCAATGTCACAAGTTTTGCCATTGATATTGAAAGAGTTATTATCCTCAACGTACACAGCGAAGCCTTGAGATTTATGTTGGGCTGCCCTTTGTCTCACCATATCGTCATGCGTTCTTGAGTCGAAGTCACTGAGTTGTTTAGGAAACTTGTAGTGAGCATGAGACCATGCTGTAAACTTGCACTGCTTTTCTTCGCCCATTAAGCTGGAAATCCAAGTTACCCAGATATAAGGTTTTGAACGTTTTTTAGCTGGTTGAACCTTTTTTGTTTTCTTGGGAGGCAATTTAGAGGTTGAATTGCGAGTGATATTTGAATTTTGACATTCTGAAATTGAGGAACCTGGTTCTTCTGGGAAAAGTGAAAGTTGTATGTTCATCTGTGTTTGTTTAAATCTACTTTTTAGGCAATTCATTAACTGCTGAATTTAGATTAAAAAAGTTGAACATAAAATTAAAGTGTTTAAAAATAGAGAATAAATAGAATTAAATAGAGTTTTTCTACAAGCAGAGTTGTCTGTGAAATTAGATGTTAGGCTAAGATGACCGAATAACTGGTAAGAATTTAAGAAACTATCTTTATTGCAAGGCAAGCTATGGATTTTCAGGATGCGGAGCGAAAATTAAAACCTAGGTTTTTAGAAGAAATGGCTACCCATTACAGTTTCTTTGATAAGAGACGGGATGTCTTTTTAAATCGCTTTAATAAGGAGAATGTAAATAAGAATTCTAATGTAATAGCAGAATCCTTGTGGGATTCGGAGGAAAGTGTCAATCAAGGGCAGACCTTCCAAGACCACTTGGCTAAGGTCTGTGAGGTATTGGCTTGCGATGGTTGTCCTAGTGTAAAACCAAGTGGTCCAGGTCGGCTTCCTAAAGGCAAAGAGCCTTGGAAAAAAGCATTTAAGTGGTTGTGGGAAATAAAATTTCCAGAGTGGCTTCAACAACAAAGACCTGACGGTGCGACTGCTCTCGGCATGGACTGGTGTAGAAAATTCAAAGCCCTACTCGATACTAAGACTGAGGGTTTTGTAGGTCGTAAGTATGTCTTCGATGCTATTGAGGATTTCCTGACCAATAAGCCAAAGGGCTATTTCACCATCGAAGGAGACCCAGGTATGGGTAAAAGTACAATACTTGCCGAGTACGTCCGATTATATAACTGTGTAGCCCATTTCAATGAACATCTAGGAAATATCAATCGCACTAGCCAATTCCTAGAAAGTGTTTGCACGCAACTAATTGCTAAGTACCACTTGCCTTATTCGCAATTGCCCGAAGGTGCAAACCAAAATAATGCTTTTTTAGTACAACTGTTAGAAGAAATCAGCGAACAACTCAAGCCAGATGAGCGGCTCGTAATTGTTGTCGATGCGTTGGATGAAGTTGACCAGGACAGCCAAGACAAGGATGCCAACATCCTCTACCTTCCCCGCTACTTGCCCAAGAATGTTTACTTTGTAATGACACGACGACGGGGGGTTGAGCTTCAGTTTGTGGTTGACACTCCAAAGCACCTGTTTGATCTGATGGCAGAGGAATACGCTGACCTTAGCTTACAAGATATTCAGACTTACATTCGGCAGCGCGTCAATGAGCGTGAGCGGCTACGCCAGTGGATTAATGTTAGTAATTTAACAGTCGAGGATTTTATTACCCAACTTGCCAATAAGAGCGAAAACAACTTCATGTATCTGCGCTGTGTGCTGGGAGACATTGAGGATGGCATTTACAAAGACTCAAGCATCGAAAGCTTACCTCAAGGTTTAGAACAATACTATAAAGACCACTGGCAGCGCATGGGTATGACCACCGATCCGCCTGAGCTTACTAAGCTTAGGATTGTCTACATTCTATCGGAAACCCCTAAACCTATTCCTTATGACGAGATTATTGGAATTATCAAATATACGGGAGAACAAGAAGCCGAAGTTACCGTACAATATGTACTGGATAAATGGAAACAGTTCTTACACAAATCATACCTGTACGAGCAAACTTTTTACAGGCTTTATCACGATAGCTACCGCCGTTTTGTCAACCGCAAGGAAATTGTGGAGAAAGCGGGGATAAAAATTAAGGAAATCAAAGCCCTTATGGCAAATAGTATATGGCAGGATTTGTTAGGTGATGGGTGAATTAGCACAACGTTTAAAGCAATTACCTCAAGGACAGCGAGTGTACAAATTACAAGCGCTACCAACACTTCTAGCAGAATCTTCTCAAGTAGACCGCCTGTATACTTTGCTAACCAATTTTGATTTTATCGAAGCCAAGGTTTATGAATTAGGGACGCAGCCACTGATAGAAGACTACAACTTAGCTTTCATGCCCGACTTCCTTACCTCTGGGGAGGAAGCAAAGTTGAATGTAGACAATCTTAGGCTAATTCAAGCTGCGCTTCAACTGTCAGCACACATCTTAGAGCAGGATAAGACACAACTATCTGGACAATTACTCGGTCGTCTACGGTCTTATAAAGCACCAAAAATTCAAGCGATGCTGGAGCAAGCAAAACAGTGGAAGTTTGCCCCTTGGTTATGTCCTTTGACATCCAGCTTGACGCTCGCTGGTAATCCTTTACAGCGTACCTTAGAGGGTCATACTGACTGGGTTAGTGGAGTGGCAGTGACAGCAGGTGGACAGTTGGCAGTTTCTGCATCCTACGACCACACCTTAAAAATTTGGGATTTAGCTAATGGTCGTGAACTACGCAGTTTAGCTGGTCATACTAAATGGGTCTGGGCGGTGGCAATTACGGCAGACGGCAAGTTGGCGGTTTCTGCCTCTGACGACTGTACCCTAAAAGTATGGGATTTAGTAAATGGCTGTGAACTGCACACCCTAATAGGTCACACAGATATAGTTAGGGCAGTGGCAATAACGGCAGATGGAAAGAGGATAATTTCTGCTTCCCGTGATTGCACCCTAAAAGTATGGGACTTAGCCAATGGTTGCCAACTGCACACCCTAATAGGTCACACTGACTTGGTGGGCGCCGTGGCGGTGACATTAGATGGGAAGCGGGCTGTTTCTGGTTCTAAAGACAGTACCTTAAAAGTATGGGATTTGGTTAGCGGTTGTGAATTGTTCACTTGGGCGGGTCACGATAAGTGGGTCTGGGCAGTGGCAATCACAGCAAACAAGCAGTGGGTGGTTTCTGCTTCTGACGACTGCACCCTAAAAATTTGGGATTTAGAAAGTGGTCGAGAATTGCACACCTTGGTAGGGCATACTGATGGAGTCAGTACAGTGGCAATTACAGCAGATGGAAAGAAATAATTTCTGGTTCTAAAGACAGTACCTTAAAAGTATGGGATTTAGCTACTGGTTGTGAATTAAGCACCCTAATAGGTCACAGCAGTTGGGTTAGGGCAGTGTCAATCACAGCAAACGGACGACAGATTGTTTCTGCTTCTACTGACCGCACTTTAAAAGTCTGGGATTTAAATATTGATAGAAAATTATTTACCTCAATCTGTCATGCCGATTGGGTTAAAGCAGTGTCAATTACAACAGATGGAAAACGAGCCGTTTCTGCTTCTAAGGATCGTACTTTAAAAGTTTGGGATGTAGCCACTGGTTGTGAACTGCATACTTTGGCCAGCCATAGGGGTGCAGTTCAATCGGTGTCAGTCACAGCAGACGGAGCATGGGCTGTTTCTAGCTCTAAAGACAGTACATTAAAAGTCTGGAACTTGATAACTGGTAAAGAACTGAGAACTTTGGTAGGTCATTTTAACTGGGTTAACGCAGTGGCGGTGACAACAGATGGGCAATGGATAGTTTCTATTTCTGACGACTGCACTTTGAGAATTTGGGATATAGCCAGCGGCAATCAACTATTTACGCTAGTGTTAAATCATACCAACTGGATTTATGCAGTAGCAGTAACAGCAGACAAGCAATATGCAATTTCTGCTTCTGGTGATTACACATTAAAAGTTTGGGATTTAACCTTCATGAGGGAGGTAAACACCTTAAAAGGTCACTCAGAATCAGTTATGGCAGTGGCAATAACAGCAGACAGCAAGCGAGTAGTTTCTGCTTCTGTGGATCACACCTTGAAAATCTGGGACTTAGCTAATGGTAAAGAACTACGCACATTGGTAGGGCATACTGACTCAGTTCTTGCAGTGGCAGTGACAGCAGATGGGAAACTAGCTGTTTCAGCCTCTCGCGATCGTACCTTGAAGGTTTGGGATTTAATTAGTGGGCATATTATTTGCACTTTCACAGGAGACAGCATATTCTCAGCCTGTGCTGTTGCGGCAGATGGGGTAACTATTGTTGCAGGTGATTCCCTAGGGCACGTGCATTTCATGACCCTAGAAGGGCTGTGATGGCGTTAAAAATAGGATCAACGAGTAATGAGTGAGTTAACAGAACGTTTAAAGCAATTACCTAAAGGACAGCGGGTGTACAAGTTACAAGCGCTACCAACACTTCTAGCAGAGTCTTCTCAAGTAAACCGCCTATACACTCTGCTAACAAATTTTGATTTTATTGAAGCCAAAGTTTCTGAACTAGGAACGCAGTCGCTTATTGAAGATTATAATTTGGCTTTGAATTCTGACATAACAAGCTCTCAAAAAACATTGAAGCCTATTGCAGATAGCCTAACCTTAATCCGAGATGCGTTTGAGCTTTCAGTCTACATTTTAGAGCAGGATAAAAAACAATTAGCAGCGCAATTGCTGGGGCGCCTGAGCTGCTTTGAAATACCAGAAATCAAGGAAATGTTAGAAGTAGCAAAGCAAAGACAAATTTCCCCTTGGTTGTACCTCTTAACACCTAGCTTAATACCCCCAGGAAGCCAATTGCAACGCACCATCCTAGAAAATAGTCCGGTACTAGCGATGGTAGTAACACCTAATGGTAAGCAAATAATTTCTAGTTCATTTGATAAGAATTTTCAAGTTTGGAATTTAGATACAGGAAAGAAAGTTCGCACTTTCACAGGTCATAGTAAACCAGTACAAGCTTTGGCAGTCACACCTAATGGTAAGCAAATAATTTCTGGTTCATTTGACAGTACTATTAAAGTTTGGGACTTAAAAACAGGAGAGGAACTCCTCACGTTTACAGGTCATAGTAAACCAATACAAGCTTTGGCATTTACACCTGATGGCGAGTATGTAGTTTCTGGTTCAGAGTATAGGTCAATCAAAGTTTGGGAGATAAAAACAGGGAAGATACTTTTTACCCTCACAGGTCATACCAACTCAATAAATGCTGTAGCAGTGACACCCGATAGTAAGTGGGTAATTTCTGGTTCAAGAGACAAAACAGTTAAGGTCTGGAATCTAAAAACAGGAAAAGAATTTTTAACCTTCAAAGGTCATACTTTCTGGGTACGTACTGTAGCAGTTACTCCAGATAGTAAGTGGGTAATTTCTGGTTCCAGCGATAGAACACTCAAAGTTTGGGAACTAAAAACAGGAGAAGAAATTTTCTCGTTTAAGTGTCACCGTGGCTCGATAGAAACTGTAGCAGTGACACCAGATGGTAAATGGATATTTGCTGGATCATCTGAAAATAATATTCAGGTTCTAGATTCCAAAACAGGAGAAAAACTTTTCACCCTTAAAGGTCATACAGGTTTAGTAACATCTATAGCATTGACACCAAATAGTAAGCAATTGATTTCTTCTTCATTTGATAGAACTGTTAAAATATGGGATTTACAAATAGAAAAACAATTGTTGAAATCTAAAGGTCATAGTGATAGGGTAAAATCTATAGCAGTAACTAAAAACAGGGCTATTTCTAGTTCAAGCGACACGACTATCAAAATCTGGAATCTGCAAACAGGAGAAGAAATTTACACTATTAATGGTCATGATAGAAACATACCAACTGTAGCTGTTACATCAGACGAAAAACGAATAGTTTCTGCTGGTTCATGGGATAAGAATATTAAAGTTTGGAATCTCCAGACAGGAGAGGAACTTCTAACCATTACAGGTCATAGTAGTTGCGTACAAGCTGTAGCAGTTACACCAGATGGTAAGCGAGTGATTTCTGGATCATGGGACAAGCCTCTCAGTGTTTGGGACTTGGAAACAAGAGAGAAATTTTGCACTTTTAAAAGTAATACCAAAATGAACACATCTGTAGCACTGACACTGGATGGCAGGTTAATTTCTGCTTCATCAGAAAACACGGGGATAGTGACATCTATCGTCTTTACACCCAACGGGAACTTAGTAATTTTTGCTTTATCTGATAAAACACTTCAAATTTGGAGTCTAGAAACAAAACAAAAAATTTTTTCCTTAGTAGGCCATACTGATTGGGTAGAAGCTGTAGCAGTTACACCAGACGGCAATTGGGTGATTTCCGGTTCAAGAGACACTACACTCAAAGTTTGGGATTTGGAAACATTCAAGGAACTTTTTACCCTTACAGGTCACACCGATACCGTAACAGGTGTGGCAGTTACGCTAGATGGTAAGCGAGTGGTTTCAGTTTCGCTGGACAACACTCTCAAGGTTTGGGACTTGGAGCGTCGAGAAGCGATAGCTAGTTTCATTGCTGAAAGTGCTTTATGGTGCTGTGCAATTGCACCGGATGGAGTAACAATTGTCGCAGGTGAGGCATCAGGTAGAGTGCATTTTTTGCGCCTAGAGGAAATTTAACGCGGTTAGGTTCTATGGAGTAACGGTAAATGAAGCCGCTATTTCTCCTATGCCTGCATCCGGCATTGTGTCAGTGCCTTCGGGAATTATATGACCCCCAATAACACCCGGAGTCAAACCAAAGGGAGGGCGCCGACTTACTTAATTCCAGGGTTCGGGGTTTACTGCCTGGTAATATTCCTGTATTTTTATTTAATGGAAAATCTCTCAGCCCAACACTACAAACATCAAAGTTGATTTTATAGTTTTCTTGTACTGCTACACATTTTAAAGTAATTTTCTTATCATAATAGTAGCCATAATGTTACGTAACTTCAAGATAAGCTTGTAAAGTTTGTTCTCGGCTATTTTACAAAAAACAGTAGTAAATATCACAAAACTGAAACTATGAAATTGGAGACGTTACAGCCCGAATTGAATTATCCTGAAGCTCTTCAAAATATTTCTGCTGAAGAGATGTCGCAGATTTTAAAGAGCCTTAGCCTCAAACATCCAGCATTAAATCGCGTTCGTGCTAAACTAGTAGCCTCTGACAAAATTGAAACAGCTATTACGAGTTATGACCGGATGCATCATCGTCATAACCGTTCGTAAGTACTAGTAACAAAAAATGCAAAGCAACCCCCGTATAACCTGCTTTTTAGTCAAAATAGCTTCGCGTTGCAATTTGGCCTGTGACTACTGTTATATGTATAAACACGCCGACCAGAGTTGGCGGTATCAACCTGTAATCATGTCGGACAAGCATCGTCATCTGCTTGCAGAACGTATTGCGGACTATGTTCAAAATGAAGGGTTACGGGAGATTGCTGTCGTATTTCATGGTGGCGAACCACTTCTTGCTGGTGCCGAACGAATTGTTGAAACCGCGAATTGGATTCGTTCAGCGTTGCCATCTTCGTGCCAAGTCAGCTTTTCGCTGCAAACGAATGGTGTTTTTATTGATAAAGCGTCTTTGGATTTGTTTGTAGCGGAGGATATTGGTATTTCTTTAAGTATTGATGGTCCAGAACAAGTAAATAATTTACATCGTCTTGACCATCAGGGTAAACCATCTTTTAAAGCAGTGGAGGCATCGTTAGAGCTTTTAAAGACTTACCCTCAAATTTATGCAGGGTTGATTGCTGTTATAGATGCATCTGTAAAGCCAGAAGAATTATTTGAATTTTTTAATTCCCATCAGCCTCCACGTCTTGATTTTCTTTTGCCAGATGCTAACTATTTACGACTCCCGCCTGGTCGGGAATCTAATTCCGATCTATACGTGCATTGGCTTATCCAAGCCTTTGACCTTTGGTTTGATAAGTATTCCCACTTAAGTATTAGAAGCTTTGATGCTATTCTCAATGCGCTAGCTGGTTTGCCAAGCGAAACCGATGCATTTGGGTTTGGAGATGTCAGCCTCTTAAATATAGAAACCGATGGGACATACCATGACTTGGATGTTTTAAAAATTACGTCAGAAGGTTTAACATCTTTAGGGATAGGGTTGGAAAATGCTTCTATTGCTGATGCCGCAGCTTCCCAACAGTTGCTTGAGCATAGGAAGTTACTGTGCCGTGAAAATTTAGCTGCTGAGTGCCAAAGTTGTTCTATTGTTAAAATTTGCGGTGGAGGCTCAGTACCTCACCGATATGCACAAAATGGTTTTATAAATCCAACAGTATATTGTCGTGAAATGTTTGCGCTTATTTCTCACGCACGCAAGCGTTTTACGCAACAGTTGGATGATGAAATTAAAACGCAGCATACTAGCCTAAAAATAGCTAATTTCACGGGTGTTGATATTGTTGCTTTTGAATCGTCTTTGACATCAAGTTCCAGCATCAAAGAGCTTCTAGGTCTTTGGACTGTTGATGCACGATGTAAATTTGAAGATGTATTAGCATCTGTTTTAAAAAAAGAGCCAGAGAAACACCACCTTATTAATAGAATTTATTCTTATAAGTCCGAAATTTTGAACAGGCTTCTAATTTGCCCATCTGTGGTTTTATGGACTGCCGTAATGCAGCAAGCCTTCTTAGGTTCAAGAATTTGTTCGATTGATGACGAACTAATAACGCCGGATACAAATTATTTGGAGACAATCGTTTCAGAATTGTTAAAACCTTTGACCCAGGATGTACCATACATCCATCGAGATGATATTTGGTTGAGACTTCCATTTGGTAAGCGAATCGTATTTGAAAGCAGTGAAGTCGTAAGGATTGGTACGATGATTATGCGCGAAAGTCTTAATTTAATTGAATCTTGGCGACCAAGCTTACTAGCAGAGATTAGGGAAATTAGCCCTGAAATTCAATTTATTAAAGACTT
Organism: Calothrix sp. FI2-JRJ7; assembly: GCA_019359675.1. GTDB lineage: Bacteria > Cyanobacteriota > Cyanobacteriia > Cyanobacteriales > Nostocaceae > Dulcicalothrix. The sequence continues at coordinate 27,720 of JAHHGX010000007.1, read as the reverse complement.
GACAGCTCACCCAGATAAGGTAGTGTCGTTTAGTGATAATTCTGTACCGGGTGCGCTTTATGTCTCTATTCGACAAGGTAGTAAATATATCGATAAGTATGACCTTGCTGACTCCCTCATACATGAACATAGGCATCAAAAATTGTACTTACTACAGCGTTCTGTTCCGCTTGTTGAATTAGATGCACCACTTGTACCTTCGCCGTGGCGAGAAGATTTGAGACCTCCCAGTGGTTTATTACATGCAATTTTTGTGTTTACGCAATTACTGGAATTTTGGGTTTATTTACATACAGAAGGACCATATGAAATAAAAATCCGTGCTAAAAATCAAATTGAAATAATACGCGAGCGTCTTTTTATTGCTATACCCACACTAAAAAATACCCGTCTTACGCCAGCAGGTAGAGAATTGCTTAAGCAATTAGAATGTATTGCATTAAATGTAGAAGCAATTGGAGTGTAAATTATATAAGTTTCCTAACACCACAAAACCCAACTACTTCAGATTGCTTAATGACAGTTATCCCACGCCATTTATTACCCGATGAGCAACAAGCTCGCGCAAAACGTCTTCATCATTATTTTCCGAATCAAATTGTTGAAAGCGTTTTAACAGATAAAGGTTGGTCAATTACTCCCAGATGGGCGAAAGAAATTGACTTTTATGTTGACCCACAATTGACAGAAGGTTTGCACTGGTGGTCGCAAGATTTAGGTGTAGAAGACATCCCTTTTGCCGTAAAACAAAAACAGCAATGGCAACTGTCGCTCAACGATTCATGGACGTTATTTTCGTGGAGTAAATGGTTAGCAGCACAAAATGAATTGCCAAATGAGGTAGTGCTGCTTCATATAGATGACCATGATGACTTAATGAGTCCTCTCCTTTGGTTAAGCAATAATGGATGGAATGATGTGATTACTCAGCAACCTGTAAATTTATTGAAACCAGAAACAGTCCTACCCGCTATAAAGAGTGGAGCTATTGGAATTGGAAGCTTTATTGTTCCCCTGCTTTATCAAATTCCTCACGTACATATTCGTCATTTATGTGCCACGCAGTATAGTTATACTCGCCGTGGAGTATATAAACTCGAACCCTTGGATGTTGTTGACGACTTACTTAAGCCAGATATGTTACGACCATCTGCGCGGTTACAGTTAGCTTCGGAAACCTTTAAAGATGATGTTGGGGATACAAGTGCTTACATGGTTAGCTCGCAACTGTCCGAATGGCTCTACAGGTTGCCAAACACACCGACTTTATTGCATATTGATTTAGACTATTTTAACAATCGATTTAATGGCGATTCGGATTGGGAATTCCATACTGTTCGTCACGATCCAAATATTCACCAGGTATTAAACGGGATTGATTCTGTTTTTTATGCTTTAAACTCTCAAGGAATTTTTAAGCAAATTGTAAATATTGCTGTGGCATTATCGCCTGGATTTTTTCCTGCTGAATTTTGGCAGGAAGCAATAGAGCGTATTGATTATCATATTGGCAAATTATGGATAGATTCTGCGGCTTAATTTTAAAATTGATACCCTATGGCAACCCAAAAGCGTTCGACAAAGCGAAAACCTCTGAAACGTAAAACTCCAAAGCCAGCACAAAAAAAACAAGCAGGAGAGCCAATTAATCAGGCTGATGTTGTTTTGGTCAAGGGCAAAGGTAGCAAGGAACGTGGAGGAGGCTTAGGAGGCGCCTACTGGCATATTCACTTGGGCGAAAAACGTGTTGGATTTGTGTACATTAACATTATTGATGAAGCACCTTTTGGTCAACATGCTTCGTTGCAGATTAAAGTTAACTTACAATATCAGGGGCGGCACATTGGTCGCACTGCATATCGTCAAGCCTGCGAACAAAGCGGACATAATGAAGTAATTATCCACATGCGGAAATCGAACACAGCTTCTCGGCGAGCAGCAGAAGCAGCAGGCTTTGAGGTTGTTGAAGATACAAGTATTCCACAACTTGCTATGATTTGGCGACGAGAATCAAAACTATGAATATACTTCCAGCACTATATTCACTTCCTAGAGAAATATTATCGCCCTCTACAAATGTTGATTTTCTTTACTTTTTTGCGTGTAATAAACCTGCTGTTAGAGTAAGAATCCAACAAAGAAATGACTTGGTAAAACTAGCAGATTGGTGTGGAGAATATGGGTTTGCTTTCCAAGTCGATGATGAAAACTATGTTTGTGTAGCACGCGATATAGAATTGGCTCGTATGATTTTGTTGCTCGACGGCAGCGCAGAACCTCACGAATCAACGTTGGGTAGTCTTCTCGGTTATCCCCCTTGTTGTTGTAATTTCATTTCAAACATTGGAGAAGCAAATATAGATACCCTTGCAGCAGAAGCTGCCACTTGGTCATTTGTTGGACGTTTTCGCTTAATTAATCCGACTGGTTATATAGAGGGAAAATCGCTAATTTGCCATCTTCCTTGTTCTCCAAAGTGCATGGCATCTCTGCACTTAGCCGAACGAGCTTTAAACTTTATTAAAGCAAATATTCATGAACAATTTTTTTCACCTTGGTTGTTTTGGTTAAAAACAAATTTAGAAGTCGAATAATAAATTGATTATTGATAAATTATGTGTAACGACCTACAACACCTTTACAGTAGTCCCCATTATAAATTTCAAGGCTGTCAGTAATACTGCTGCGACGGATTTTATGAGGGGTCATGCGCTTTTTGATAAGAGCGCGCGCGCAAGTTCTGGTAACAATATTGTAAACACCATCACCCGGAGCGTTGATGCCCGCTTCGAGTGGAAATCTAAGGCGATAAACAAAGGGTCATCTGGTTTAAGCTTACCACGGCAATCAAGTCAATCTTGAATAGATAAAGCTGTAGGCACCGCGTACTCCCGTTAAAATGGACGTCCTTGGATTATTGCTGTCAGAGTTGTCATACAACCGTTTGTTCAGCTTGGGATAAAATTTTGTAAGACTCGCGCTCTATAGCACGTATACTATGGCAAACTTTCTTACGATGGCTTCCAATAACGTTATTGGAAAAATGTTGTGGACTCGCCCCGCGCTCCTTCGCGGGCGAGGGGGTAATTTTATGGGCAGTCTTAGCCCCTCCGCACGAAGCGCTCCTGACCCTCAATAATGTCCGCTTCCGTTTTACGGGCGCCACCAGAAGGCGGTTGCGCTCCTGCTATATAGGACTCGGAGCGCCTTCAGAATCGCTTTTTATTATCGAGCGTACAATGCAATACCCAAGCAGGACTTGTCCAAACATGAAGGATGAAGAATTCCTATAGCTGTTGATTTTAACTTTAAGAATTAACTATGCCTTGGGGATATATATTTATATGGGAATGATTTATAGATTTTAAGAACCTTTGCCAATTGAAAAGAATTTCATTTGCGTTCTGCTTTGAATTTTGCTGAAACCCAAGTAATACTTCGACATTTTTTGTATATTCTGCCTCGGTTATGTGTTGTTGTGCAAGTTGAGAGAACAGATTTTTTAAAGTAGCCCAAGCAGAACTTACTCGAATTATTTCTATCACCGAATGTCCTTCATGAACTACTATTACAAGTTCGTAATTATCTTTTTTATCCTCTGAACACATAGACATCCATTGGCTTTGTTTGAGCCTGACCATAGGTTCGCTAGAGCTTATGGTCTTAATTTCTGAGTACAACTTTTTCCGTTTATGGTCTGTGCCTGTGCAAATAAAATCATATCCTAGAGCTAAACAATCATCTTGCTTAATAGCGTTATAACCCAAACGTTCATAAAGTTTTTGAGCTTTATCTTCTCCCCATTGACCCCAATAGTCTATGTTATAACCTGTACCATCAGGGGAAGATACAATACTAGAGGTATTACTTTGATCTGCCTCAGTCTCTTCGCTTGATATGATATCTAGCTCATGTTCATTTTCTAAGCGTAACTGCTTGCCATAATCATCAGGAATACCGTCTATATTGTAGCCACTTTCTAATAAATAACTTATAACTTCTTCAATGTCATCATCTAATAAATTTAATAGTACTGAACTCGGAATTTTTCCTATATCTAGAGCAAGCGCATCAATCAAGTAATCACCGAGATTAATATTTTTTCTACTATTCCATTTCCGTACATAATAAATAGAATTGTCATTTTTATCATGGTAATTATCAATCGATTCTTTGTAACCTATAGCCGTACAATTAATAACTATCTTACTGGGATTGTAGAATTTAATATTTTGTACCTGTAACTTGATTTTATCTTCTAATTCAGGATGACGTGAGCCTTTAAGAAAGATACCTATAAAAATAGCTCTATTTTGAATTAAATTTGGAAGACTGTCATCAACTACATCCTTAGATAACTCAAATTGCATATCATCTAAACTGACTTTTCTAATTCCCAAAGCTCTAAGTATTTCTTCAAATTCAAAACCATTGAGATTGGCTGAAGGGAACTTTATTAAGTTTGGATTACGCTTTGGGGGTAGTTCCATCACTAAATCTAAATAATATAATTGAGAAGCACTATGAAATTGCTCATCGCAAGCAAGTAATTTTCCTGTCTCCATCCAGTCAGCAATTATGTTTATATCGTCATCATTTAAACCTTCTCGAATACATTTGAGAAGTTGCTCGTAAATGAGATTCAATCTATTTTCTTCTTTATTCGTATTATCATGATAAATAAGAGCGATATCATCTAATAATTTTAAACAATCCTGTAAGTTAAGCTGTTGCTTTAAACCTATAAATTTTTCTATTTCTTCCTTGAGATTGCAATTAGCAATAAGAAAAGTATCGCCTACAATTCTTTTCAGGTTGCTAGAATATATACTTTTAGAATAAGGAGAATGGCTATTACCATCATTACAAGGTATAGAAGGAAGATATTTTATTGCAAATTTAAACAGAGAATCAACTTGTCTAGGTGTGTTATTAATCAATACTATTGAGTTCAGTCCTAAATTGAGTTCATCCCAGTGATAGTTAACATATTCCCAAAATATTTTAGCAAAATCAAAGTGTTTAAGATATTGCACATGAAGGAAGGCAATTACATTTTTAAATTGATAATTTTCTCCATGTAAATTAAGACCAAGGCTCTTAAAATATACTTTGAGTATGTGATTTGTATTTGATAAGATATATTCGTGCTTAATTATAAATCTCAGTTCATCTTCTACACCGATATCTTTTAAAAAAAGCTTCCATTTTTCTTTTTCTGCTGTACCACCAACACAATATTTAGAACTTACGAAATATTCAAAATCTGTATTCTTATAAAAAGACTCTAAATTGAGCTTTGGTTTATAGTGATTAGAAAGATAACACTCGTGTGCTGCTGCTAATTTGCCATTCATTAATAACAGATTCAATTTACGTAATTTATTTAGGTCATCTTTAGTTAAAGAGTCATAAAACTTAAATATTTGCTGACATACTGCCACAGCATTATGCGTAGTTACTAAATCAGGCTCGTCTGCCAATTGTTGTATTTTCTTTTGAATTAATTCAACTCCTTGTGAATCTGCAACTCCTAAAACGTTAGTAAAGAATCGTCTCCAGTCAGCCAGACTGTCTCCCGGACGGTAATAATTTTGAGTAACAATATTGGGTAAATAAATATCTGCTAGTGTTTCTGTTTCGTTATTGGTGTAAAAATCAGACAAATTGCATTGATTAGCTATTTGCAAACCTTCATCCGTCATTAAAGGTAACTTTTTGAGTACTTCGCTGTACTCACTACTTAAAGTAAAAGTTCTCCAAACATCAAAAATAAACCTTGTGATATTAATGGTGTTATTATCGTTGATTGCTTTATTAGCAATCATGGGAATAATTTTGTTGTGGACTATTTCTAAGCCATTGGAATCAGATACACCTATGGAAATGAAAAATTCTTTCCATGCACTAATATCAGCTAGGTTCTCACAGTAATTAGAAATCACAAATTTGAAATACTGGCTTCCAATTAAACTTGCTATGTCTTCTGTGGGGTGTTGAGGTTTATAAAAAGCAGATAAGTAACAGGACTCAGCAGAAGTTAAATAGTAATTTTCCTCTTCTTGATAAATTAATTCTAAATTCTTTAATTTTTGACGATGCTCAAGGCTTAGTTTAGTGTAATACTTAAAAATAAACCTCACATAATTCAAGCAGCTATCTAAATCTGGCTCACTATCGGGAAGATATTTACCTTCATTGATTCTTCCCTTGATAATTTGAACCCCAGAAAAAAACTTGATTTTTAGATGTTCTTTCGCCCAAGCCAGCAACTTCTCGTCTTCCTGAATAGCCCGGTCAATATAGGGATGAATAAAATGAAACTTAGCAAAATTTAATAATTTTTTCTCCGAATCATCTATCTGAAGATACAGAGCATTTGGACTGATAATATTTTTTTTATCATCCAATATAAAAGGTACGGAAGCCAAGTCTTTCGTTGAGACATCTTTAGAAAACAAATGCTCAATAACTTTAAAATTTAACTGAGAATTATTTTTGATAATATTTTTATATTCTTGTGAATCATCAAAAAATCTACAGAGTGCTGTGGTGTTAAATATTTTTAATTCTAGATGCTTTAAATTCCTTTTGTTTGCTAAAGAGTTACTGATAAAGTAACGTTGTGCGTCGAAGAATTTCCTTACACTTTCAGCAGGTATAACTCTAGTAATTTCTATTTCATCAATTATAGCTTGATGAACTTTTAGTAGTCTAGAATCATTATCCTCGCAAGGAAGAAATGCAATGTCTTTGATAGCTAAGTCAAATCCCTCATTAAATGCAGTTTGAGTTTCACTCTCGTAAGAAGTATATTTACGTGGAATAAGACTTGTAATTTGATTTTTATACGTATGATTTTTAGCTAATTGAGCAATCCATGAAAAAATATAATAACCAATTTTTTCAAAAAGAAATATATTCCAAACATTGTCATGGTGAATTTCTTGGCGATTAGCTGTAGTGAGAAAATCAGCATTTACTAAAAATGGAAAACCGTACTCTTTGACGTTAGTTGGTAGATATGTGAACAATACTGAATTATCTTCGTCTACTGATTCTAATTTTTTATCTTTAATCTGAGCAGCAAAACTAAGCTTAGAACGTTTGACTAATTTAAGTTTATCTGGAACTTTCTTATCTCCTTCCATCTTATCCCGCACTTGTTGCGGAACCTCAAATTCAAAGTCTTGAACTAGCCAGTAAGTAGTTTCTTGATTCCTACTAATTTGATATTTTTCACCTTGTTTACTCTTAGTAATTTTAATATCAACTTTGAGAATATCAGTCAAACCAATAACATAAATATTTTCTACATGACGTAAAAATAAGACTAGTCTTGGGTCTTGAAATAGTCTAGATAATTTAGTTTTATACTCTTCAATTTTTTCTCGTCCTACTTGAATAGCTGTAGCTACAGGAGATTTAAAAAACTCCTCGTATTGTTTAATCTCAGAAGGATAATCTTTTTCATCCACCCAGATAGGTTTTATTTGCCAAGGAGTCTCATCGACATTTGTGTGTGTTTTATCCTGTTTGTCAAATTTGAAGGAGAAGGAACCAGAGTTAATATATACACACTCTGAATCAGCAAAAACAGATTTAAATCCAATTCCTTTGTAGCCTGTTTGTTCCGGATTATTCGATTTTGTGCTTTTGGAGATACTGGAAATTGCGTCTACGTTTTGGTCATCAAAAGGCTGTCCGTTATGCAGAATAAGGAAATGCTCTTTGAGAACAACAAATTTTACATCTACTTTTTTTGTTTCATTAGGTAAATCGTCAGCATTTTGCAATAGTTCAAAAATAAATCTTTCTGTTTCTGTATATAAATCACCCGTTAACCGAGTCAATGCATTAGCTAAATTTCCAGCGTCTCTTTCTGACTTCCCTGTTTCATCAAAGATATTTTGAACAAATTTTTGGGGTTCCTGCATAAGCCTCTTCTATTCAATTACCCAGTAAAGTATGTTAATGGCACAGTATCAGAGAATAGATTGCTGTAAATCTCAGTACTATTTCCTAGATTAGTTTGCCCAGATGTTGCCATTGTTATATCACTGGGAAAGTTTTTTAGGCTTTTACACTGCCTCATCCATACCACTTATATTATATTTATACTTTTAGCAATAGTAAATATACGTTTAAAACCCGCATCAAAATCAGACTCAGTTCTTCTCTGATAGCTTTGAATTCACCAGCTAGGCATCGAGTCACTTCAAACCAGCGTTTTTTTTAAATAAAATACACAGATATATAGCACAGGTATAATGTAGCATTTTTTAGTATATGAGCAGTGAAATCGTTCAACTACCCCTACACTGTCATACAAGGCGTTCATTAAGACTTGCGCTTACCCACACGTTCAGCCAACTTGCGGCTAATTTCCGCCTGGTACTGTTTGCGGTTATCGTCGTAAATCATCACAGTTCTGGGGTCGGCATGGCGACGCGCGCTTCGGAAGGCAGTTTGCGATAGTTCCCAGAGCGAAACTCAAGGCTATCAGTAATGCCGCTGTGGCGCCCACCCCGTTAATCAATTTTCTTCTTCTTTCCTCGCTAAAGCAGCACGATATTGGGCTTCACGATTGAACCAAAACCCTGCTGTACTCCCCAAAACCCGTTCTAGCTTCAGGGCTGTTTCTTCATTTATTGGTGCTTTGCCATTGATGAGCAAACTGATATGTTTTGTTGTGTAACCTAAACGTTCTGCTAACTGTACTTGTGTCCAATCACGCTCTTCCAACAAATCAGCAATGGTATCACCGTTCTTGAGATACCCAATCGGGAGTAAAAGGACGGGTTGTCTCAGTCATGGTAAGCGGGATTATCAGTTATTGATGTACACATACCATACACAGTATGGCAATAGTATAATAACAGTATGTGCCACTTATTTTAGTGATACACATAGTGTACAGTATGTGCATGGTTAAACGTTATTATGTGCCTAGTAAGATAAACTTGAGGAGGAATTCAAAACCTTAGTAGTACATGTAGACCAAATGGTGAGAGACTCGAAGGGCAACGATAAGCGATTAGTAGTATATGTATCTCAAGAGCTTTTCCAAGAGCTTGAAACCCTTGCTACTAAAGAAGATAGAAGTACCAGCAATTTCACACGAAACTTGATTGCATCAGCTGTAGAGCAATATAAGAAAGGTAAAAATTTATAAATGGTGTTCTTGTGTGTAAATAGCAGGCGCCTTCATGGCAGTCCGTAAAAAATAGGACGTAAAAAGGGTGTTTAATCAAAATTGGGACAATTACTTTACAAGTCAACAAACTAAAACTTGCGTAGGGCTAGCGCAAAATATTACTTGCTTCTATCAGTTGACGATACACATTATTAGGCTAGATGAGCGTACAGATAGTATCTTTATTCTGGCTGGTGATAATTTAGGGATAAGTATATTTAAAGATGGAAATTGGAGGTTTGAGCAATGAGTGATTTTCAGAACATGAGTCCAATCGCAATTAAAAGCTTATTTAAAGCACAATCAGGGAGATACTGAAGCTTTTCATATATTAATGGATAAGCTCAATGCCAGACCTAACCAAAAAATATACAGTGCGTCTGAAATTCACAAATTAGGGGAAATGATAGAGAGCATTAGTAGTAAAAATGATATGTAGGGAACTTTATCACTGTAAGGGTTTTAATACCTGTCACAGAAACCTCTAATAGCAGCCGAATGAAGACTGGCAAAGTAGTTCATGAAGACTTGCGCTTACCCACTCGTTCTGCCAACTTACGGCTAATTTCCGCCTGGTACTGTTTGCGGTTATCGTCGTAAATCATCACAGTTCTAGGGTCAGCATGGCGACTAAGGCTTTGCACTTTGCGGTAGTCCCCATTAGAAATTTCAAGGCTGTCAGTAATGCCGCTGTGACGGATTTTGTGAGGGGTCATACGCTTTTTGATCCCCGCGCGCGCGCAAGTTCTGGTAACAATATTGTAAACTCCATCACCCGTTAGCTGATGCCCGCAATAGTGGAAATCTAAGGCAATAAACAAAGGGTCATCTGGTTTGAGCTTACCACGGCAATCAAGCCAGTCCTTAATTGCTTCTGTTGTAGGTGCCGGCAAGTCTATCCATTCAAAATCAACACCCTTGCCCTTGCCAAACACTCTCAACTTAGAGCTATTCAAGTCAAAATCCCCAACCAAAAGCTTGGCAATTTCGCCGCGTCTCAAAACGTTAGTCCACAGTAATAGAAACAAAGCGTAGTCGCGCTTACCTCTAGGTGTATTAATATCAATTACGTCAAATACCTGATTATAAGTATCAACATCCACCCCGGTGGTGTCGCGGTAAGGTTTAACCTTCTCCTTTTTAATTACAGCCGAATCATAAACAAACTGACAAAACTCCAGCCGTTTGCCCCACTCCACAAGGTATTTAATCGCGCAGAGGTAACGATTAACAGTGTTAGCCTTTAACCCAGCATCCATCAACCGCGCTTTGTAATCAAGAATGACGTGGGTAGCTGTCCTTTGATCTAAAGCAAAAAACTGCTTAATCATCTCTAAAGAAGGCTCCACACCCCACATTGTCACAAAAAATTGCCGCACATCACGCACGTAGGCACGCTTGGTTTCTGCTGACCTGGTGTCCTTTACCAATTCCGAACGCCAGTTGGCTTCGCTAATTTGGGGGACAGCATCAATAAGTGATAACGCGGATTGAGTTTGAGTAGTTAACATAGCACGCTAATGTAAACACTTATTTACATTACCGCACTTTTGACCTCCACGAATATTTTTTTCAAAAGTCACCCGAAATTCCTCGCATCTTTAACGTACAATTACTGACGCCACAATCCAAAAGCCATAACAGCTATAGTTGGCGGCGCCTGGTAAAAACGTATACTGGTTTAAACCGACACACACAAGGGTGATAACCAAAAAAATTGTAACCTGTCTATACGCTTGTCTATACGCAGTACAGACGCGGCAAAATAGAACGTGAGTCTATTAATAGCAACAATGCCTTTTTTCAACAGATACCTATAATTTCCTGTATTCCAGGTCTCTTTCATCACAGAGGAATGTAGATAATCTTTATTATATCTTGATGATAATTGCAGTGAAAATAAGGAGGCGATAAGCATAATTTTACAAGTAAAATGGGATTAAGATACAAGGAGAAAAGTCAATGTCTAACGCTTTACATGAAGCTGTAAAAAGAAATTTTGATTCTTCTTTTCCTGGTTTGACTTTTGAAGAGAAAAAGTTACTAGAATTATGCTCTCTATATAATCAGACAGTTGAAGCATTGGTTAAAAATTTTGTCAAACATCCCAATGGTTATAATGTTAAAGAAAAAGACTATTCGATATCTCCAAAAAAATTTATTGGTTGGGAGAAAAAAGGAAAATCTTATGATAGAACAACTGGACACATAATTTATTGGGTTTTTCGTCTTAAAAATTTTAAAAAACACCAAGAAACGTTAGATTATATCTCTAAAGATAACTGAAAGATGCTGTTACAAGCTGAAAATATACTACACAAAATATCAGAACCCTAATTAAACGGGCGTTGCTATACCGGCGGAATCGTCCCGCGAATCAGCAACGCCCGTTTTTGTTAATCAAAATCTGCATATTGAGGAGGGCTAGCCCCAACCCGCTTGGTAACTTTGGGGTACTTGCCCGATTGAGTCTTGTCTATAATATTGGTTACATTAATTTGATGCCACCAATCGTCACCAAAATCAAACCAGTAACCAAAAGCATCATCAATAGATAATCCCAGAGAAGCAATCGGGGTGCTAGACACATCCAAAAAAGGCGCCTCACTCGACGAAAATGCTTGTTTCAAGCCATACCGTTTTGCATTTGGGTCTTGTGGTCCACGACCTCCCACTTGAAATTCGTACATATGCTCTTCAAAGCGGTCGAATGCCTTGAAGATAATTTTATGAAGCTCCTCCAAGGTATTGCTGCCTTTAATCTCGATGGTTCGAGATATCACTGGATTTTCAGCAATAAATTCCTCTGTTATTGGACCGTCAATTAAAAACACATCCAGCACATATATACCATTGAGAACATTTTCTGATTTCTTCGCTTTAGCCATACTCATTACCGCTACTACGTTCTCTTAAATTTATCAATATCCTCGTTATGGTTTGAACTTTTAGATTTAAAATGCTTCTCACAAAAAATATTTTTATTATTACGATACTGGATGGTACAAACCATCTTTATCATTCCACTCCCACCCAAACGAACGCGGGTCTCGGTTGCGGGTATAACTAATAAATTCTTTGGTGGTGAGTTTTTCTCTTTCTGCTAACAGGGTTGCCGGGTTTAGTCCTAACCGTTGAGCTAAGTTCTCGTGAGGGAATGCTCCAAGTTCGACAGTTGGTTGCTGGAACGGGTTGTAAGAATTTGAGCGACTTCTTGAGTTTTGGTTGCTTCTGGTGGTGCGAATTGCGGTTTCGATTTTTTCTAACTGTTGCAGCAGGGTTTGGCGATCGCTTTTTAGTTGAGTTTCGAGTTGGTCGAGCTTTTCCTCCAGGCGCCTGGTATTCGTGTTTGTAGGGATAAAATTGATAGCAAAACTGTTATCAATTTCGGCAATTACATCCTGAAGCCTTTGCAGGAGGGCGGTTGTGTGTCCTTCTCGATGTAACCGTGATAATTCGCGTACTGCTGGAATCAAGGCAGTAGGTACACGAAGCATTTGGCTTTTGGGTGCAGGTTCGCTCATAAATGATATCAAAATTGCTATCAGTAAATTTTACCAGTTATGGATACCTGTTGAGTTACATTCAAATATATATAGTTATTTGAAAGGCTGCTTGAACTAATTCAACGCTTCTTGAAAGCCAGCATCTAGCCTGTGCCCTCCTCCTCCAAATCGTTTAGCAATCTCGCTAACATTGAGGTCATCACGATTTGCTCGTAAGCCCCACTGCCTTACTCCATCTTCTCTATCAAAGTAGTAGGCAGTAAAAGGTGCTTCTGGGTAAAGCTGACATAACCTGGCTTTGACTTCCAACATTAGAATTGGAGTGTTTACGGTAGGAATGTTGCTATAGCCGCAGACTTCTCGCCTAGTTGCATGAGAGCAAATAGTTTCGACCATTTGATTCGCAAATCTCGAAACTACACAACCTTCTTCTTTCAGTCGTTCTACCGTTAATGAATCCCATACCTCAAAGTCCATTGGATAGCTGAGAAGGGCATAGTGAACTTCTTGGCTATTCGGCAGTTGAAATTGCTGTAAGTCTCTATCTTGTAAGTAATACATTAGCTCTGGGACGGGTTCGTTGGGATGCCACCACTCCCAAGCCAACATCGCTCCTGATTTGTTTAAATTTAAGACAGCAAAACTCAAGCCTGACAAATCATTTAAAGCCGTCCAGTGATGATCTAAAACAGTAAGGGAGCAGCGCTTACTCAATTCTAAAAGTTCGGCGCGAGAGTAGGCAAAATCTTGAATGTAAACATTGGAACCAAAGGGAATATCCACTTTCAATTGAGCAAGACACTCTCCTGTGTGAACAGGAATGTATTGGGCACTATCTCCTAAAGCTTTCCAGGCAGCGTAAGCAGAGCCGAAACCATCATAGCAATTAGCGTGATAGAGAATAAAAGTTGCCATAGTGACAGGAAATAATCACAGATTATTATTGCTATGCCTTAATTATGTGCTGTCAACCTTAGAACGGGAGCAACTAGCACACAAATTGAGTAGGGTGTTTTCGGCTACGAAAAAATTTCAACTTAGTAATCAGACTTGTGGCGCCACTTCTTTCCTCTCAATTGTAACAATATCGTAAGTTCTAAACTTAGAGCGCACAGTAAGACTGCTGTACTTTAGCTGAAGGGGTGACAATCTAGCTTCAAAGGCTTATGCAGCAAGGGTTATAAAAGAGTGACCGCTAAAAAGATAAAAGTAAATTTAGAACCAAGTCGAACGAAAAATAAGACTTTTGTACGGAGCGTATTGATAATAGAATCAATAAAGCCCGAAAATGGTGTTTATCTTTTTATGGCAAGCGCGTTTAAAACCATTGCTGTATCTCAGGTTCAGAGTTTTTCGTCACCCCCCCAGGTACTTTAGAGCCATTAAATAGTGTTTTAAGATGAAGGTTCTTCCTGAATTAATGTACCTTTGAACATCTTATGCCCTGAAAGAAATACTGTAATAGTACCTTCTAGACACTGTATATAATCTAGCCGCACAATCATTAAAATAGCAAAATTAGCACCGACACTAGAGTCCTCAACAATCTCCCACATACTTTTGCAGTCAGTACTGCTTGGATAAGGTGCAAAATTTGGATGAGAATGCCACTCTCCTAAATAGTTAAAACGAGTAAAATCGTATTTGGTTTTTTGAAAAAATTGCTGTAATGGATTACTAATTCCTTCTACAATACGCTCAAAAAAGCTATATGTCCCACCATCCGATTGAATAGTAAGGTCTTTAATTCTATAAACAGCTTCTGATATGTATTCCCCCATTAAGATGCCACCAATCTCTTTAGAACCTGCTTTATCCAAGGCTTTAGTTAATTTGTAAGCAACTTCTTTAGGTAGGAAGATTTCCATCAATGATTTCCTCCAATAACTTTTTCAAAAAATTTATATTTTCTAATATCATTTCTGATGATAAACTTGGAGTAGATGTTAAATCGTTAGTTGTTTGCGGTAGGAGATGGTCAGTTTTAATTGGAATTGTATGAAATGGTGCTTTAAAAATCCAGGCTGATTGTAAACCGATTAAATACATTGATTGAGGGAATAAAGATGGCTCTCTTAGTATAAGAGTATCAACGATAAATCGTGTTAGGTGAGCAGCAAATATACTAACTTCAGCATCTGTTGCTGCAATTATTTCTCCATCAGAAGTTTCCCATGTATATTGATGAGTTTCGGAGTTTAAAAAAGATACTGATTGCTCCGAAATAAATTGATAATAAGCCGAACGCATATTAGTTGGATTAATATCCTTGCCAGGACGGCTACGAGCAATCATACATCCAATTCCACCTGCAAACACTTCTCCCCAAACCAAAGGAAGTGCGAATGTTTTCGCTACAAATGCCAACAAATTAAAAACTCTTGGGTTAGCAGTAGCGTCAATTAGTATGTCGCACTGACTTAATTTACGCAAAATGCTGTCTAAGTAAGCGCTCGATTCCTGCCCACCCAAGTTAATGATTGAAACTTCAAATTGTGCAAACGAGGAAATATAAGAGATAATTTCTTGAACAGCATTAACTTTATGCTCTCCAACATTGCGCCAGTCAAGGTCGTTGCGACAAACATTTTCTGGTAGAAATATGTCCTCATCTATCAAATAGAATTTTCCTACGCCGCTGCGAGCTAAGGATGCAGCTATCTTACTACCAGTAGAACCCAATCCCACAATTCCAACCTTTTTTTCTGGTAAGGTACGCAATTCTGCTGGTAAGCGAGGATTATTTGAATCAATACAAGATTCAACTTGGGCTAATTTTAAAATCTTTTCACTGTCAGCAGAAAATAGAAAAAAGAAATGAAGCGTTCCTACGTTATCAGCTACAAGAATTCCTAATAATCTGCTTGCTTCCTTTGTCTCCCCAATTTCTTTTTCTTTTATCAAAGCAGTAGTTTCAAAACCTGCTGTTTGTAATAACGATTCTAGACTTGACAAAGTTGTAATTTCTTCAAATGGCTCTTGAGCTATGTCAGTTTTGTAGAAAGCACCAATCTCAAGTTTATGATTATCTGTAGTTCCGCGTAAACCTTGTGGAATCAATGTGTCTGAGTATTCTACCTCGTTGTTAACTCGAATTTTTTGAATAAGTATTAAAAAAGACGAATTTTGCCACTGTACTGAAAATTCAATTGAACCATCAGCACTATTGGGAAGTTGGGCTAGATAATTGGTTAGTTCCTTATGCGTACAAAAACGACCGTAGCTACTCCGTAGAGTCTGACCAATTGAGAGATTGTGTTCGGTTGTGGCTACAGTGTGGTTAAGCGTGTCATGTGGATTTTCAATCTCCAAGAGTTTGTAGGCACTTTCTAAAACCTGCGCTCCAGTAACATCAGGATGCCATGTATCTGGGCGCCATTCCAAGCACAAAGCGCCGCTTAGGTATTGGTGCGTTGACCATGTTTCATCCGGGTTTTGCGGGTAGACCGTAGGAGGTACTGTGGGAAACAAAGTTGGATACACCAGCTTTACTGCATAATCGTGTCCGTGAACATGGATGATAGCCTCAAGGCAAAGCTTTGCGTTATCAATCAGCCAGTTAGTGCCAGTCAACCAATTAACGCTTTCTTGTAGGTTAAGGATAGCTTCTCTCTCTACTGCTAACCGTTGAAAATCTCTAAAAAACCAAATATCGTTCATGCAAACCCCTTTGGTTTATTAGGAATGACAGCTCGGTTGGGAAAAGTTAAGGACGCGCTATACGCTGCACTTAAAAGTCCATCATCCTTATCTTCAAGTATATGGCAAGGAAATCTATCACCAAAATGCTTCTGCCACTGTTTACAAGCATCTTTTCGGCTTGTCTTATCGTCCAAAGCTATTTTTGCGGAGTCGATAAAGCGGATTAGCTGATTCTTAAAATTCTGGTGATAAAATAAGCTATATTTCTGCAACAAATCCTCACCTTTTGGTGTTGTTGGACGATAACAGGTAAAGCTAAAGTCTAAGTGACCCTTAATATTTACCAGTGTGTTGTACAAGGCGATATCATCTCTGCTGTCATACTGAATATTTTCAGTCGCTAAAATAGTAAAAATTAGACCGCTTGGTAAATTTGCTGACTTGTAATCACTCCAAGCTTTAAGATAACGAACAATGCGTCGCAATTGTCCTTTTGCATCCGTATGTGATTCAAACCATCGAATGAACTCTCTAGGGTCGCTGAGTATCCATCCTTTTTCCTTATGTGCGAGGTATGGACAACTATTACCTACAACGCAGTAGATGGGCAAATCAATATGGTAATTCCCTTTGTAAATAACCCTAATACAAGTATTTTTATCAATAGGCTTTTCTTTTGTATGACCATCTACTGCCTCATAAATCCAACGATGAAACGTTGCAATTGACTGTGTAGGTTCTTGCTTGACTATAAAATATATTCCATCATCGATATCGCACTCTCCATCAAGCGGATTGATGATGGTATTCATCATAAATGAACCTTGACCGTGAAACTTTGGAGAAAACCCATTTTGCTTCTCCTTAAAATAATTTCTGATACGGTCACGCAAGGCATCACGCGATGTCCGTAAAGATTGTTTACGATTATCGGTTAGTTCAATTACCGAGTTAAAAGTAATAAATAAATCGTGACAATTAGCCATTTACCTACCTAATAATGTATTGTTTTGGGTATTGAAAGAATTTCGCTACTTCCAACCGTTTTTCGTATAAATCTGCCTGGTCGTTGCCGTATGACAACATAATATCTAGGGATTCTTTGGAGGTATTATCTAAACTAATAATTCTTGAATGCTCTGGAGAAAGTGATGTGCTGGGAATCCGTAAGTATTCAAAGGGTGGATTATAATTTTGAGCTAGAGTTTCTACAATATAATTATTTAAATATGCTTGCCCTTCAAAAAAAGTCTGAACTAAATCCTTACTCCAGTCAAATACTGACCGATTTTTTTTAATACGAAAACGCCGACCTGGAGTAGCCTCCAATGAAGCAATAGACATAACCATTAGATTTTGAAACCTTTTGCCTTCGCCAACAAAATACTTAAGCGCTTCCGCTACACCAACAATTGTTGGATTGTTGGCAAAA
The DNA here is from genome assembly GCA_019359675.1 of Calothrix sp. FI2-JRJ7. Classification (GTDB taxonomy): domain Bacteria; phylum Cyanobacteriota; class Cyanobacteriia; order Cyanobacteriales; family Nostocaceae; genus Dulcicalothrix. Next base: position 9,944 of record JAHHGX010000007.1, on the reverse strand, counting down.
ATTCCTCCATCTACAAATTGTCTGTTATCATAATTAGGAATCGATACTATTGGTAAAAAAGTTGGCGCCGCGCTAGTGGCTAAAGCCACATCAATATATTCAGTTCTGTTATCTCTACCTAAACTTCCTTCTGGATGGTCGTACTTAAAAATAAATGGTCTTCCATTTGTGATGGAAAAAGCAGGTATACATAATAAACAAGAAGAATCTCCAAGGACGTGGTTCCCAAATATTTCTCTTAAGGCTTTTCTGAGTTCTTGGTTACTGTATTTACTGCCTAGTATAAGATGCTTAATTAAATTATAGATATTACCTGACGAAGGAAAAATTACTTCTCCTTTCCTATAATAAAATTGAGTGAGAAGGCTGGCAGGAATTTTTAGAGATAAAGCTAGAGCAATCAAACCTCCTGTGGAAGTTCCGCAGATTAAGTCGAAGTGGTCGGCAATACGGCAATTAAATTTTTTTTCAAAGCGTTCAAGAATTTTAGCTGAGTAAATCCCTTTGATGCCACCACCATCAATTGATAATATTTTAAATACATTTTCTCTTGTATTAGAGCTTTGAATAGCTTGATTCATGAATTTTCTGCCACCACATCATACACTTCGACTTGTTGGAATTAGCGTGCCCTCGCAACTGAATTTAAATAAATTCAGTTGAAACTGGCTTACAAACGGGAGGGCGCCAGATGAATACGTACTTTAATGCTTTTTCGGATAAAAGAGAACATTTGTATAGGTAGAGAAAGCCGTACCGAAAATGGTATAGATTTTACCAATACTCTTTAAGTTTAGTGATTAACGCAGGCGTTACTTGCGTGGGATAAGCCTTTTGCTTAAGGGCTATTCCCTCCGGTATAAAAAAAGCGTTTATGTATCGTAAGGCTTTGCGCGCTTCTTGGTTGTGTAAGTCAAGCCGATTTTATAGGCTGACTACACAATTGTTACTATTCGAGCGACGTTTTTATTTCAGCAGCGAAATAGCTTACTTATGCTCGTTACTTAAGATGCGGTAAAATAATCCCTCTGGGTTTGTCACTTGGCGATATGTCTTGTATTTAGCGATCGCAGTTTTGACATGCTGAACTGCGGATTTAGCAATTAAGTTAATTAGCTGGGGATTAAGTTCTAGTCCTAAAGCTTCGACCTCTTCAATTAGGTCTGCACCGCTGTCCTCTTGTGATTTGGTATCCGATGAAGCGGTGCCAATCGACTCGGAATCTGGTGCAGTCAAAATAAACCCGCCTAGCTGCATAAATTCCAGAACCCGTTCTGCTCCATACATTGCAGTAAGTTCTTTTACTTGTTCTAGGTAACGGATTTTCTGCGTTAGCAACTCCAACTGCACATTCTTGACAGTTTGACCGTCTTTGTCTGTAATCAGGGGGTTGCCAAATGGTGTTTTTACGTTAGAATAACTATTCATAGGCGTATTCGTTCCTAGCATGGACTTATTCGTTCCTTCGGCTCATCGCCGCTAAAAAGTTAATTTTTGATTGAAATGGTCTGAAGTCGTAAATTCAGCCTGTTTTAAGAAGTTTTTTCATGGGGACATCTCTGGACTGGTACTCTAGAGGTGTCCCTTTAGACTTTCTAGATGTTAACAAAGAGCTTTTTGAAAGTCAAGACTTTATATCCCTGTTTTTTATATCGCGATATATTGCGCTACGATGATATAAGAGAGATGAGGGTTTAAGATAAACCTTGATTTAAAACTCACCTAAAAGTGGTTGTCGTACTATTACGCAATATTCGCCTGGTTAACTGTCATATGATACACAAGGAAGACTTAGAGCAGCGCCTAAAAGAATTGGGTTGGACGCAATACAAATTGGCGAAGCAATACTCAGAAAATAAGACGAATTCGGGTGACGCTTCTCCTGCTACACGCTACCATTCCGCCATTGGTAAAGCTCTAGAAAATCCAGCTAAGTCGAAACTCGAAACTATCGAAGGTATAGTTCAGGCTCTCAATGGAGAGCTAAGAATCCTATGGGAGCCAGAGAGAGTTATTACGCTACAGCCTCTTGATGAGCTTCGGGCTGCCTTAGAGGAAAGAGCGAAAAATGAAGGCACTACAGTATCTCAAGTTGCGGAACAACTTTTGCAGCTTGCGCTCTCTGGGGCGCCAGCCCAAAAACCAAAAAGGCTGACAGAGCTAGTTATTGCAGAGGAAACTAAGATATATAGTTCCATGCATTCTCTGATTGAATCTGCTTACTCTGCGGTTCATCAATGGTTAGCGACAAAACCAGAAACTGAGGGATATAAGGAACTAGATTATTCTAAAGACCTTGAGGAAACATTAGAAAAAGCTGACTTAAAAAGTATGGCTTTTCAATACTATACTCTGTTCCCTCGTTACTTCTTTGAAAGTGTCCATGTTTTGGATAAAGTTATTAATTCAACCAGGCTACCGAACGTACTTAAATATAATCCGCGCATTTGTATTTTAGATGTTGGTTGTGCGATGGGGGCTGCTTCTGCTGCGTTGATAGAAAAGATAGTAAATTTAAAACAGAGTGAAAGTATCTCTCAAACTATAGAAATTTTTTGTTTAGGTATAGACCTGAATATTTGTGGATTAGTTCTCTATAAAGAGTTAATGCAGCAAATTAAGAATAATGTGAGTCACTTGAATATTAATGTCGAGTTTCAGTATATACCTATATTTGATGGAGAGGGATTTTCCAAAGCGATTATTACCGCAATGCGTCATCTTCAGAAAAAGCGCGAGGAATGGAAACAACCAACATTATCCAATTTATTGCTTATGCAACTTGATGTTGCATCCTCTCCACCTCGCCAAAATATAGCTTCAAGATTAAAGCAAAAGGCTCAACTGCAAGAAATGGGTTTAGAACTAGATGATGCTATAGAAAATGTTCTCGTTTTTTGGCAAGAAGAAGCTTTAGCATATAAACAGTTGTTGGAAGCTGTACCAGTAGACAACTTATATATATCGACAATTGGTACAAAAATTTTTGAAACTCATTTGAAAGCAACTTCTAATATTGCTAATTTTAGCGATGCAATTCAGCAGATAAGTGAACAATTTAATCAGGTGATTGGTAATAGCCATCGTGTTGCCATTCCATTGTCAGGAGAGCAGCAAGTTAACTTTCATAATCCTGTTGATAGTTATTGGCATGAACAGCATAAAGTTAATTATAGCTCGAAATTTTTAGCTAATTTCCACACGATTTTTAGTAAGCAAGTAGAAGATGACAAAGACTGGCAGACACTAACAAGTCTAAAAAATTTGGAATTGGCTTGGGTTAGAGCGAGAAGAAATTTATTACATATAGAATCTTGTTATGACGAAATAGAAATAAAATTATTTGAACATAACTTAGACAATAACTTACGGCTTATACAAGAAAAACTGGTTGCCCTTTGTCATGAAATTATTGATGGCAAGGAAGTTATTAATTACAATATTGTCAAAAGTTCATCTGCTAGCCGTCCCAAACAGCTATCAAGATTGGAAGAGGAGATATTAGCGGCTGCAATTATTCAAACAATAGGACAAAAAGCTAACATTGACTTTTATTCGTATTGTCCTCAAAAAGAATCTTTGAATGAGGCTACTGAATATTTATATGAGAATTATTTAGGTGGTTATAACAGATATATAGCAGAAGCACGGAAAAGTGCAGAAAAATATCAAGATGGAGCAGTCATTCGCACAGATATTAAATCATATTACACAATGGTTGTGCGAGAGCAATTACTTGATATCACTAAACGCGAATTAAATATAAGCAGTCAACGCATTTATTGGTTACTAGAAAAAATATATTCCGTAAATTTGGATGGACATAAATCAGGTAGAGGTATTTCGCAAGGAACTACCACATCTGGCTTCTACGCAAATTTATATTTAAGTAAGGTAGATGAAAAATTCAAAAATGATAAAACATGGAGGGTCAAATTTCATCGCTATGTTGATGACATGATTATTATACTGCCAAGTGTTAGCTATCTTGAAGATGTAGAATCTGCTTTGAAAAATGAATTAAAAATACTTGAACTTGAACTCAACAAAGATAAGACAGAACACTATGACAACGTGTCTGATTTTTTAGACACAATACAAGATGATAAAATCCTAAAACAATTAAGTGAAAAATTTAATTTTACTATCTATTATTTATGGGTACTCAATGCTGACTATCGCACTAAATTCGAGTTCGCTCACAAGAGTGGAAATGAAAAATTGTGGTGGAATCTTATAAGTTTATATCAACAATGCTTGTATTCCATCAATATCCACGTTACAGAAACTTATCTAAGTCGCAAAATATATCAATATTTATTTTGGCAAAATAAAAGAGAAAACCATGAACTAACTTTACCTTCTTTCCCGAATAGTGATAATTATAGTGTTATCTCAAATTGGGCGAGACATTTTGAAGAATTGGAAAAAACATGGCTGAATAATAAAAATAGTTTAAAAGAAGAAATAGTTAATCTTTTCACTCAAAGTTTACTAATGCTCAAAAATTTTTCTGAGGTAATTAAGAAAACTGATAGTACAATAAATACGCAAGTAAAGCGCAAACTTATTGTAGAACGCCGAAGATTAGAAACTCGTATAAGATTCGCTATTAACAAACTAATTATCTTAGGTCTTGACGAGGTATGGCAAGAAATTGTTAACCTAATTTGTAGTGACTTATTTGTTATCCGTGATTTACTTGATGTTGTAATTAGTCTTGCGCGTCAAGGTTACACAAATGCAATTAATCAACTGAAACAATGTTATCAAAATAGCTCTAATAAAACCAGTGAATATCTTCGTGCTGTTATTCTTGAAGCTCTGAGATTTTTGCCCAGCCTTAATATACAAGATTGGGAATTAATATTTGAAGCAGCGACAGAAGGTACATCAGATATTGAAAGGTTAAAAGCTACAGAAACTTGGTTGTATTTAGGTGATGTTGCCAAGCAATTTGTGCAAGCTAAACATATCCAAGCTGTTGTCAATGCGTTAAATGGTGAACCGCAGCCATTTATCAGACTCAAGAAAAACTACATATTAATTCTGGGAATGCACGCTCCTGATGAATTTACTAACGTCTCAATTTCACCTAAAGAGCTTGATGATTATCTTATTGCCTCGGCGCTAAATCTGGCTCAAAATGGGAAAGTATCAGAGCTTTTTAAGGATTCGGAGCCTTCGATAATTCGACAATATTATACTGTGAAGGTAACATCTGATAGTGAAGATAAACATCGTTACTCTTAATTTGAATTAAAATTTTATGTCTCAATATAAGCCTAATTTAGAGCAACAAAAAATTATCAACCACATAAACGGAGCCATTCTAGTGCTTGCTCCGGTAGGTAGTGGTAAAACTCTCGTTCTCTCAGAGCGAGTTGTGCAGGCTATAAAAAGTGGTATTCCTGCTCAAAAAATTCTCTGCATGACATTCACAAATCGTGCGGCAAAAGAAATGTCTGAGAGATTGGCGCGAGTATATCCTTCGGAATTTCGCTACATCACTATAAAAACATTTCATAGCCTTTGCGCTACTATGTTGCGAATTGAGGCAAAACAAATTGGGTTGCCAGCAGATTTTGTAGTTTATGATGACACTGATTGTAAAGAGGTAATTAAAGAAGTTTTTGGTTATTCAAAAGATAAAGATATTGAAAAAGCTTTCTTTGATATAACTAATTGTAAAAGCAAAGCCGCATCTTCTGACTTATCTTCTATTTATCCACAAGATAAACTGTTTAGACCTCTAGGGGAATATACTGCTAAACGAGTCAGACGCTACCATGAAATTTTACAGCAACGCCACGCACTAGACTTTGCAGACCTAGTTTTCTACGTGCGTACAATGTTCAATAATCAACGAGAAATTAAGCAGCGATGGCAAGAACGTTTTGATTTTATCCAGGTAGACGAAGTACAAGATACTCATTTATCAGAGTATGAAATTGTTCGCAATTTGGCATTACGTAGTGTAAATATTGCCATGATTGGCGATTTAGACCAAACTATTTATGAATGGCGAGGTTCTGAACCAGGTAATGTAATTTCCGCATTTCGCCAAGAATTTAACCCAACAATATATCCTCTAACTTATAATCATCGAGCTACTCAAATCTTACTAAAAGCTGCTTCTGGTTTTGCAGAGTCTTTTAATCAAAGACAAACAAATATTACTCCCTCCCCTGATTGTAAATTAGGAGAATTAATTCAAGTTCATCTAGCAAAAACTGAATTTACAGAAGCAGAATGGATTGGTAAAAAAATTCAAAAACTGGCAGAAAATAACCAAAACTTTGCTTATAACCGAGTGGCAGTTTTGGCACGCACTAATTATCGTATAGAGAAAATAAGTAGTGTCCTAGAAAAGCTGGGTATCCCCTGTATCACCGTAGAACAGTACCGATTTTTTAACCGTCAGGAAGTTAAGGATGCGTTGGCTTACCTGCGGCTAATGTTAAATCCTTTTGATACAGGTGCGATGCGCCGCATGTTGCTGCGTCCAAGCCGTGGAATTGGTCTTGCAACCATTCAGAACGTAATAGAGGAAGGACAAACTTGTGGGTTTAGGCTCACGGATATGGTATCAAGCCAAACCTTTGTTGATGGAGACCCGTTTAGTAACCTACTTGCTGCAAAAGCATCTGGAACTTTAGTTGTCTTTGATGTGGAAACAACTGGACTAGAAGTTAGTAAGGATGAAGTGGTAGAAATTGCAGCAGCGAAGTTGGTAAATGGCAAGCTTAAAGCAGAATTTCATGCATATATTGCCAACACAGTAAGTGTAGGAGATTCTATAACGGTACATGGCTATAGTAATGAGTTCCTAGCTGCAAATGGTAGACCTGCTTTTGAGGTGTTCCGTGAGTTTTTTGACTTCGCCGAGGGTGCGTTGTTAATGGGGCATAATGTCGGTTTTGACATCAAAATGGTGACAGCCCACGCAAGTAAAGTGGGAATAAAATTTCCCAAATTCCAATGGGCAGATACCTGGGATTTAGCTAACCGCTTTCTTGAAGCAGATAGCTACAGCCTGGAAACTCTAGCTTCTAAGTTAGGTTTAGCGCATTTACCTAGTCATAAAGCTATTGATGATACCCGCACGACAGTAGAATTGTTAGAGGCTTTAATTCCTGCTATAGAACATTGCGCCGCATACCGCCAAGCTTTAGTTTATCGGTATGGTCTTGAGTTTGAAGGACTGGCTCAACAAGTAGAATCATGGAGAGATACCAGTCAAAAATTACGACCTGCTGATTTGCTAAATAATTTATTAAAAGAGTCGGGACTGTACGCCTATTATCAAGCTGATGAAAAGCGGCGGCAAAATCTTTTAAATCTAGTAACAATTTTCCGAGAACTAGATAATTTAAAACTCCATCCAGATGTAGCGCTTCGCAGTATTGTTGAATTTACTGCGCTTGCAAAAAATCTTGATGCCTATTCTCAACAGGATAATCAAGTTATGATGGTAACAGTTCACCAGTCGAAAGGTTTGGAATTTGATACAGTTTTTATTGCTGGTGCTGTGGCAGGCGAATTTCCAAATTATCTCAGCCTGGGGTCAGAGAAAATTGAAGAAGAAAAACGCCTATTTTATGTGGCGATGACTAGAGCAAAACAGCAATTATTTATTTCTGCTTTCTTAAAAGACTCTAGAGATTATTCTAAAGTACCAAGTCAATTTATTGATTTGATTCTGAAAGAATATTTGGAATATCAAGACTAGCTGATATTAATTTGACGGTATTGGGCTTTGTTTTTGGTTAGTGGTGTGATTCACCTCCAAAAAAATGTGGGAAAACGACAAGTTTCATTTCAGATACCGAGCGTTTTTGGTTCTCATGCTACGGATGCGCCCTTTAAGACGGGAATAAGCGTTCTGCGGGCGAGCGTATCGGCGCTTTATAATAGAAAAAATTCCGTAATATCCTTTGGAAGTTCCTATGAGCCTCGACGAACTCATCCAGGCAGCTAATCAACTGGACGAAGCAGACCTGGAGCGGCTCCTCCAGCAGGTCGTCATCCTTCGTGCCCACCGCAAAGCAAACGTCCTGCCATTAGAAGAAGCTCAACTGCTCCACAAAATTAACCAAGGTATCGACCCAGAACTCCGCGCTCAGTACCAAACGCTTCGCGCGAAAAAAGAAGCCGAAACTCTCACGGACGCTGAATATAACACCCTGATCCAACTTAGCAATCAAATCGAACAATTCGGCGTCCAACGCCTCGAAGCCCTTGCCAACCTCGCTCAACTTCGTCAAGTCTCCCTATCAGAACTCATGGAAACGCTAGGCATTCAACCTGTTACTTATGTCTAGTGAATATGTTCCTGTTGCACTAAAGCAACTGGTCTTTGACCGCGCCCGTGGTTTGTGTGAATATTGCCGCAGTCAAGCAAAATACGCAATCGCTCCGCTAGTTATCGACCACATCCAACCTGTTAGTCGAGGTGGTCAAACCATCGCAGACAACCTTGCTCTATCCTGCCAAACTTGTAACAACTACAAGTTAAACAAAACCGAAGCTATAGACCTAGCTACAGGACAGCTTGCTCCTCTTTTTAATCCTCGGCTTCAGGGAATGGAACCAGCATTTCATTTGGAACGAAGATACAACTCAAATGCTTGGTATTACAGCAACTGGACGGGCAACGGTTGCCCTACTCCAAACCAACCGTGAGGGTGTGATTAATATGCGCCGAGTCCTTGCCGTTATGGATGAACACCCACCTGACTAGTCGGTCGGTGCGAGCGCGAGTTAAAGAATTACTTCTTAATTGGGAGCAACACTTATATGGCGCCGTGAGCCTACTAGATATTGGCTTCGGAGTGGGTCTGGTTACATGCATGAAAAATTTTGGTATAGTTACCTGCCGTCGCTTGCTTTACTCTCTTAATTTTTGGAAAATTTCGGGTAGTAACCTCTCAGCACAAAAATTATTCATGAATATGGCTGCCAGAGAGCGTTCCTACCCAACTTAAGCTCAAGCTTGGGGTGAATTTGAAGCAAGTTTTGTAACTTCCTCGACTGATAAATCAAGTGCCTTCGCCAAATCTGAGATGCTGTAGCCCATGTTAATTAGGCGTGTTGCTGCTTTTAATTTGGTTTGACGCTCCAAGTCGTAGGTTTATTCGCGTTTCTTCAATCTTCATTCTACGCGCTCTGTTGTGCGGCGGACTTGACAGCTTCTACATCAACATTGAGTTGTTGAGCAATTTGCTCCACAGTCATCCCTGTTTTTAGCAACAAAGGCACCACTGCTCTCAATATTTCAGTTTTTTGTTCTTCTCGTCCCTCGGCTTTCGCTTCCTGATAAAACCTTGTTTGCTCTAAAGTCAGTCCTAGCATAGCTTCCACTTCCTCTCTACTCAAAGACGAAAATTTGTAAACGGCGATTGTGGTAATAATATCTATTATTTCGTTTTTCGGCAGTGTGCCTGTTTCTTCTAATTGTACTCGTTCAATTAACTGCTTTGCCTGCTCCGCCATCGCTTTCTCTGAGGCGACTGTCAGCTGCATTAAATTGATGCCTATTGGTTGCTGATTAGGAGTGCCCAACTCATCTAAGTAAATACGCTGCACTTGGTTGCTGTTCAAAAATATTCGATGAGTCGTTTTATCGCTTGGTTCCAAACTGCGTGATGGAAAAATTACCACACAATACCAATCATCATATTGACCTTGATTACGGTTCAAATACATCATTGACTCAGTAAAGAATCGATGGTAGAGAGCTTCGTCTTTCTGAAATTGAACTTCTGCGAAAAAAATGATTCTGGGTGTTACACCTTCTGGAGGTAAAAAGACCCCATCGATGCGTTAGCGCAGCTTGCCGACGAAGGAGGCATAAAGCGGTTTCTTTTACCTCAACCGATTCAAATCGATAGTTCGGCGCCTGTTCAGGAGGTTCATCAACTAATTCAAAAAGTAACCCAGGA
>JAHHGX010000006.1 GCA_019359675.1 Calothrix sp. FI2-JRJ7 | reverse complement strand
CTTTGGCGCCAGTCATGTAGATGCATGAATTTTAGGTAATCTTACCTTTTTGTCTTGCACGTGGGTATATTCCTTTGGTCTGATAATCTTCAAGTGTCAGCTTTCCTTTCTTTTTCAGCATGCCCTAGGTACAGCCCATCCAACTCTTGGAAGGCGCCACGCTCGTCCTCGGAACGGCGACCAGTAACTGGGTCACGCCAAATTGAACCTTTTGGCTCCACCACCAGGGCGCCAAAGAGACCATGAACGTTCGTTCCGTCCTCGCCACCGGAATAGTTTCCACCATCATGGAAGGGGAAAACGCCTTCATCGTTACACATCCATGTATATGTCCGTTGTCCATTGGGAGGCGTGAGACTGGAATCGTTCTTGCCTACCTGGGAACCATCATCCGTTGTCACGTCGTATCCGCCCCCAACAAGATGGAGGCCCACATATCGCCCACTCACCTCGTTGTGGAGTACCACCTGAAGGCGGTCGCACTTCCGAGCGCGTAGTACAAGTGGACGCACGAGAGGATGAGGTTGGCGCGCTTCCTCAGGGCTAGATGGTAGAGAAACACCAATCTTCTGGGCGCGCTCAAGAGCCTGCTTGTACCATTTTTCCGGCGTATCGTCGCCGTTATGGTCATCGGTTCTTTGTGGTAAACCGACTCTTCCTAATGCCCGAATATATTTCAGAATCGGAACATTTTCGGTAAGCGCTAACATGAGACCGTTGTGGTCGTGGTCACCTTCTCTATTGAAATAGATAGTTATTTGAAGCGCTGTGATGTGATAAGTCAGCGTTGAGATGGAACTGTCCAATTCTGTCGAATTTTCTGCCTTCATTGGTTCCTCCAAAGAAAGTTTTAAGCTGAATAATTACTTGACAAGGCTGTATAGTTTGCACTAGCAGATTGTTGCTTAAGCTAGTGTCCGATTGCAGGAGCTTGCACAAACTGGCTTCCCCATGTCGAAACATACGTAGCGAGACAGGGGTTACGTTTACAACAGCCACATAATGCTGACAATGAGGCTGCTATAGACTGCTATTTAGCTGGTTGTTACGACCTAATGTCATAGGTCATTGGCAGCAGTTACTACAGAGAGCGGTAAAAGTTAACTCCTTGGATAACTTTCAGTGAACACCATATGTTTTCTCAAAAGGCTCTTTGGAAGACGCTTTTGCGGAAATGGTATCTTGTGTTAGCTAAGTACCTATGCAAATTAAATTATCCGTGAAAATCGGCTAAAGAATTATTCGGCTATAAGTTAGTGTGAAATTTATTTTGTTTAGGTACTTATGAAGCACTTTCAGTAGTAGCTTCCCGGACACCCTGGCACTCGGCAACCTGTCCGAGGATTAATCTAGGATTTTGTTAGACATTCTGACGTGCGACAGTCATTAACCGAAATAGGGTAGAGTGCAAGAAAAATCTGGCATAGGTCTTGAATTTTCTTTCGGTGTGTCTATAAGCTAAAAAATTAATAATCTTAAGCTTTGACTACTACTTCAAAGTTACGCCTTTTCTTTACGGTAAAATTCCATTTTCGTAAAAAATCTTCACAAAATGACTTTGCAGACAGAATTCTTAGGGTGGTGTTATCGTCAGGTTGGCTCTCAAGAAACACATTTTAAAACTTTTATATATTCAGCCTTATACAAAATTGTGTTTCTTTCATATTAACTTACGCGCTTGCGGCGCCTTTCCACATGTTTAAGCGTGCGACACAGATAAAGTACTAGCTTATTAGTACTTACACATACTAAATTTCGAGTTCGTCTCATGGTAGGCGCCGCAAGCTGCTTTCACGAACAATAATATATCCAATTGTAATAATTTATACATTAAAACTGTTCGATTTTGTCCTGATACCCTACAGACCATAGCGGATACAGAGATAGTAGATGCACCCTGATTCAATTTTTACCTCAGTCTTTTAGGGACTGGGGTTTTTTATTTATTGATGAGCAACGGGTTAGGTTAGTACTAACGAATTGGAGATGCTTTGACCGCACGTTGGTGATATATAGCATCGAAAGGTCTGAGAAAATTGCTAAAAAGGAATAAGTGAGTGAATGGTTACAGCAAAAGTATATGGATGAGGTTGCAAAGAAAATAGCTGCTTTGGGATTACCTGGTATTATTTTAGTCCTAACGATGGCAGCAACAGGTTTAACAGGCGCCGCAGCAATTACGGCAGCACTTGCATTTCTCGGTGGTCCTGCGGGAATGTTGGGTGGTATTGCTGTATTAGGTTTGACCGGGCTGATAACAGATGCTTTAGCCAAAGTTGGATTAGAAGATTTGTTAACAGAAGTATATTGCCATCGGCGCCAATCTGAGCCACACGGAAAATTATTGGAAGAAATTGATACTTTATCTTTATTTGACGGTGATTTAAAAGAAAGATTAAAAACAACTATTATAGATGGGTGTGGTTGTGCAACTTTAGTAACACCCGATACAACAGGGGATACCCAAGAAGTTATAGCTATTTTAGAAAGGGTACCTGGTATTACACGCGCGCACCATAGAGATTTTAAAAGCTCACACCCAATAATTAGGCTGCGAGATGGTTCGACTGTAAGAACTTGGAAAAATCCTTTAGGTGTAGACCATGTGTTTGTTGCAGACAGAAACGACCGAATGGTTTATGGTGGTTTTGTAGGTTGGGTTCACAGTCAAGGGTTAGACTCAGCTATAACCCGCATTCGCATATATTTTACTTGACAACACATCTTTAAAAAAGTTTACTAATTTTTTCCTTCTCGTGCCAAAGCTTCACTGTAGTGTCGTTCGCGGTTATTTCAAAAACTTGCTTCGGCGCCTAGCACTCTCTCAAACTATAATGCTATCTCTGGAGTAATTGTAGCTTTGCCATTGATAATTTCGTTGATTGTTGTTTTTAGTGTACCTGTCCTTAGCGCCAGTTCTGCTTGAGACATTCCCCGTTCCTCAAGCATTTCTTGAAGAGTTTCTTCAGGTGGAGATACATAATCCGGGGTGTATTGATTTTACATATAATTACTCATAAGTATCTTCCACGCCTAATATTTTGTATTCTTGGCTCAAACGGTTTAATTTTGTTCTGATCCGCTATAGACCACAGTGGATACAGAGATTAGTAGATGCACCCTGATTAAACTCTGACCTCAGTCCGTTATGGGCTGAGGTTTTCTGTAATCACAATTTGGAACAGGTGCGTTGAAATTGGTGCGTGACGCTACAAGTCTTATAATGTTGGTTGAAGTTGTTTCGTAGCGTCACGCACCCTACGGTTTTTATGTGCCAATCGCGTGAGTTTTAGCTCAGTTTTTCTAGAGATTCGTTTTTTTCTGGTACTGCTTGGATTATTTTTTTACGGCGCCCAAAAAATATGTAGTAAAAGATTAAACTTTGTAATAGGAATATCAAAACTTCTAGTCTTGGGTCTCCAGTGTCTTTTGCCGTCCATATTGCAGGTACTGCGAGTACAGAATCTTTTGTGGTTACGAATAGGAAACTAAGGTTGTTTGCTGCGTGGACGCCTAATGCTAGTTCTAATCGGTTATCTTTAAGAGTTATTAAAGCAGTTAAGGCGCCGAATCCAAAGTAGAAAAGTGCTATCCATGCTCCCCGCTGCATTTCTGGGTTGAATAAATGTGGCAGCATGAATAATATACTGGTAAGAAAAATTAATACTAGTCGATTTCGAGTAATGTGGCTGAATGCTTGAAGTAGGTATCCACGAAAAAATAATTCTTCACTTGATGTTTGAATTGGGGTGAGTACTAATGCTGATATTAAAAGTGCGAACCACTGCGATGGGTTAAAGGTAAATTCGTAGTTTTTCGCGTCGAAAATTATACCTGATGCTACCAACACTGCCTGCATTAAAAACCATACACAAAATCCGGCTAGGATACGTTGGAAGTTAACTGTTGAATCTGCACTAATTAAGCTGCGGAATTTACGCTTGTGCAACCATTTGACGGCAATAAATATACCAATCGCAAAAAATATAGATGCAAGATTTAAAGTAATAAAAGTTTCAACAGAAGCTGATTTTAAAAACGTGCTGACTTGCTCTTGTGAGAAATCAGCAAAACTTAGACCACGTTGTAACAAAATAATTATAATGGCAATACTTGTGACAATACTGCCGATAACAATCCAGAAAAATAATATCAGGAGTATTCCTAGCAGATGGTGCCACCAGCTATTTTTTCCTTGTTGCGCGATTTCCAGGTAACTTTGACTCATAAAGATTGAGTAAAATATACTCGTGATTGTTAGAATTTTAGTAACTACAACAGCGAATGAGTAAATTTCGTAGAAACCGGGTTTCTTCATTGAAATATTGTAATCAAAAGGACTATTTTGCGTAGAAACCCGGTTTCTTGATATATCTCCCTTTTTCTAAACCGTGTTGATAAACTGCTATTAATCCTTCAACGCTCGCATCTGTAAAATCAACGCCTAATTCCTTTGTATCCATATCTGGCTTAATTATATAGATATCGGCGCCGTTATAATGCTCAGATATTTCCTCTAACTGGAACATATCGCGGTACAGTACACCAGGTTCATTACTAATTACGATTACTTTTTGGTATCCTGCTTTTACCATTTCGATAGCTGGGCACATACAAGTGTACGATGCATCAATATAAGGTTTTTGATTTATCCAAGCTGGAATATCCCAAGCGTGTAGCATTCGACTTGAAGCATAAGTAACTTCATCAAAATTACTAGCGTTAAGGTGTAATTTGTTGTTTTTTGTACTGAATAATTCTATCTGTAAATGTTCATCAACCCATGTGCGCTGTTTTTTTGCCGCAGCTACTAATAGTTTTCTTCCTAGGCGCCGCGCTTTATGGGTTTGCGTTTCGCTTGCTGCTTCTTCGGTAATAACTGCACTGGTGGCAATAATAAATTCTGGCGTATCTGCTGCAAATAATTCTGTCTTAGGTGGGCTAAAGTTTGCAATTCCTCCTAAAACTATTTTACTCATTCCTATATCCGGTTGTTGAAGATATTTTGCTCCAGCTAGCCAATAATTTACACCAAGTTGATTTGCTTTTCCTATAGCTGCCCAAGCTGTAGGTAAAACCGATGATGATGCAGCAGCGTAAACATCAGCAACTATTCCTGCTGTTTCTAATGCACTTAATACACCGTGGGCAAAGGCGCCTTTAAAACTGCCTGATGCACAAGCTATAGCTAATGATTTTTTTGGATGTGGTGTCATTGCTTTTACCTCGCCAATTAAGCATGTAATGGAATATACATTAAAATGTAATAATCATTGTTCCTAATGAGTGATGTTTCAGAGCCGCAAAAATGTCTACCTTATTAAGCGAACAATTTTGCTATTAATTATGCAGCCTAACTTTCAAAACCATACATCTGAGTTCGCTCAGTTTATTGAAGAGTACAATTGCTTCTTAAAGCATTACGCAGAATCACAAGCTTTTTGCAAAAAAAAATACAACTATTTACGTAATAACATTGATATAACTTTAGAGTATACACAAGCAGTAGACGCACATCTTGATGCAACAAAGGCTTACATACGACTTGTTGGCATATACGAACGTCTCGCTCTAAAATGCTGGAACAGTGTACATACGCAAGATTATTAAGTTTTACTCGCTTGCCTAATTTTTCTGGTCTGTATTATCAGAAAAACTCTTTTAAATTGCTCAAATTGTTCTGTACTTAATTCGGTATGAACCCATGCTTCGCGTTGCATTAAGCGTTCATACCAATCATTCAATTTTGGATATTCACTTAAATTAAAGCCAGATTTTGCTAGTAAAGATATATCAGTCCCAGCAACAATGTCTGCCAAGCTTAAAGTTTTACCTCCAAAATATACATTTTCCCCTAGCGTTGTAGTGAAAAATTGAAATACAGTATGAATGTGCTGCTTGGCTTGTATATATATTGGTGAATCTGGCTCTTTGAAAATGAATGAAATGGCTTTTGGTAATAATTCATTGCTAGAAACCAATTGCACCATTTTAACTGTTGCTCTTTGTTGCGGTTCTTTTGGTAACAGTGCAGGCGCCGGATATTTGGCTTCGAGATAATCTAAAATTGCTAGTGACTCTATTACTCGAAAACCATCATCTACTATTACAGGGACATGGTGGAATGGATTTAATTCTAAATATTCAGGCGCCATTTGGTCGCCATTCAAGTTTACTACTATTGGTTCAAACTCAATTTGCTTTTCTAATAAACCACGCCATACACGTCTTGTCATAGGTGAACGTGGATTGTAATAAAATTTCAACATTTTGCTTTACTCCTTGATAAAAAAGACTGAACGGTCTGTTTATGCACAAAAAAATACGTCTATAATTCCCAGTCTGTACTTCCAACAAAAATTGTTGCCCCAGTTTCTAATTGGTCATCGAGTGCTGAAGAAGCAATAGCGTGGGCAAATTCCTCTACTGTCGGAAGAACACCTGCTTGTTGTTGCCGCTTTTCAATCAAACCTGGATTTTGACGTTGCATTAATTTGGGTGTAATTGTACCTTCGATTAAATCACCGCTAACTACAACAAGTTTGACGCCTTTTTTTGATAATTCTGGTATATAAGCACGTAATGCTTCTTCACCTGCTTTTTTGCTTTGCGCTACTGGTTCATATAGTGGGTAAACAGGTTTACTTCCGTAGAAGTGTGCTAAGTGACTGGTGACAAATACTATACGTCCACCATCTGACATTAAAGGTAACGACAAATCAACAGCGCGTTTCTGTGCAGTTAGATTTAGTTGCATTGGGTAGTCAGCGTCTTTGCGTTTTTCTAATCCACCACTAGCATTAAGAATAAGTACATCAAGACGATTAAATTTTTCTTGTACTGACTTTATCATCTGCTTCATGTCGCTCTCGTTTGTTAAGTCTGCTTGAGCGAGTAAAGCTTGGTGCCCTTTTTCTCGTACAATGTTGGCAACTTCTTCTGCACGCGACCTTTTACTGTGATAGTTAATTACTATATTTAATCCTGCTTCTGCTAGAATATAGGCTGTGTTGGCGCCAACTCCTCGTGATGCTCCTGTAATTAGAGCGACTCGTTCTAAATCATTTTTCATTGCAAACCTTATTAATTATTTCTTTCACGATATAAACGTAATACAAATTGCCCTGCTGGTGTTTTCCGAAATTGATTTATCTCTTTTGCCATGTTTATAGGAAAGTTATCTACGCTACCTCGTGTCGCTGGGTGTTCGGGGGGTGCGATTGTTGGTGCAGCGAGTGCGGCAAATGTAATATCTGCTGCGGAAAGTTTATCTCCTACTAAGTAATGGCGCCCGTCTGCTAATATATTGCTAACTTGTTCAAAAATTTGCTTTATTTTCTTACGTGTTTCAATGTTGGATTCAGGAGTAATATTAAATTTTTTACAAGCTAGTGCGCGAGTTTTCGGAAAAACTACTGGAAATAATGCGCGCTCTATCCAAGGTACATTTCTACACCATGCTTGTTTTACTAGTTTGGGGTCATTTATAGTATGAGAATAACCCCAAATTCTTGTTAACACTCCTAATTGCTCATCAAATAGTTCTTCTAATTCTTCAACTTTTTGTCTTAACTCTATTTGATTGGGGTATAATTTTTTATCAACTGAGGCAATGGAATCAAGATATTTCAAACAATCGGTTGAGTCTAAATATATACCATCTTTTGTAGCGAGAATCGGTGTTGTTTTACCACCAAAACGAGGCGCCACTAATAAATGGAATGGTGGAGAATGGCATTCTTCAACGTATGATATTTTCAAGTGGTCTAATGCCCATCTGACTTTTTCGCAGTAGTGGCTGATTGGAATTGTAATTAGGCGCATAGGATATTGAATTTTTGATTGTTGTGGAACCTGGGTTATATATGCCCATAAAAGACCGATTAGTCTGTTTTGTGCAAAAAAAAATTAAGTCTATATTTTCAAATGACTATTAATATAATCATTTAAATGTTTAATTGCGCGTTCGAGGTGTATAGAGTCACTGTTAAGTTTACTCATCATCACAGAACCTTCAAGAATTGAGATAATTATTGATGCTACTTCATCACCATCTACATTTGGATTAATTTCACCTTTTTTTATACCTTTCTCGATAATACGACGAAAAAGTAGGCGCCATGAGTCCATTGCTTGCTGTGCGCGTGCTTTTAAAGCTGGGTGCGCGTCATCGCTTTCTATTGCAGTATTTAGTAATGGACATCCACCCCGCATAATAGGGTGTTGTGGATTATCAATAAAAGTACGAAACACATCAATAATTGCTTGCAAGCGTTCTATCGCATTTTGCTTGCTTGCCCAAGCAGAGCGATATTGCCTTTGAATTTGGGAAACTGCATAATCAAAAGCTTGCAGCGATAAATCGTCTTTACTATGAAAGTGGTTGTAAATACCTCCTTTCTGTAACCCAGTTACCCGCATAATATCTGACATTGAAGAACCTGCATATCCTTGTTGATTAAACAAAGCTGCGGCTTTTTCGATAATCATCGCTTTGGTATCATCGCCTTTTGACATGTGTGAGTTAAAAGTGCGCTCGTGCTGAGTAATTAAGACCGATTGGTCTGAGATTAGCACACAAAGAATCTAAAGGTCAACAATTCTGATTTACATTTTTGAGTAACTTTATGCAATGATAAATATTATGTTGTATTGTAGTGCATTGCGTTTTTTATGAACAAAGAAAACGTTACGTTTCGTCTAGACGTGCAGAAGAGAGATGCGCTTGATGCTATTGCAGCAAGCATGGATCGAGATAGAAGTTACGTATTGAATGAGGCTGTAGAAGCTTATCTTGAAATGCGTCAGTGGCAACTTAAAGAAATTACCGCTGCAATTGTAGAAGCTGATGCAGGTGATTTTGCAAGTCCTGAAGAAGTCCAAAATACTTTTGCGAAACTGACAAATGCAAATAAAATGGCTTCGTAAAGCGCTTCGTAACCTTGAGCAAGCGTATAACTACACTTGTGAACAACTCACCCCGGAGGCAGCAAGTAATTTAGTTATAAGAATTCAATCAGCTACAGAACAACTTTCCAACTATCCAATGATGGGTCGCCCGGGACGTATTGAAGGGACGCGAGAACTTGTAATACCACAAAGCCCCTACATTATTATTTATAGAGTCAGAACAAACTTTGTGGAAATATTAAGAGTTCTTCATGGGTAACAGCAGTATCCTTAAGCACATATTTAAGCAGAAAAGCATTTTGCTAATATCTCATTTTCAACTGCATAATCTAGTAAGTACGGCGCCGCAAACTGAGTAGGTTGTTGAAGTACATTAGCACGCTGCCAATTAATTGTTCGCCACAACGCTTCATCAGAAGACACAATTTCTTTGTATCCTAACTCCTGGCGAATGCGAGTTGAGTCTACTAACCAATCTTGTTTTACATTGAGTGGTAATTTCCACTGTGGTGGTAATTGATTTTCGGATATAGTTACAACTTTACCCTGCCATTGAGCTATTTTTCCAACTTGAGTAATGCGTTCAGCTTCATTTTTATTTTCTATATCAGCAACGTGATAAATACGATTTGTTGCACGTGCGTTTGTAACTGCTAGTGCTATTGCATACGCAATATTTTCTACATAACCGTAAGAACCTCGCCAATTCGCTAGACTTTCTGGCAATACAATTGCAGCACGGTTATCATCGATACGTTCTAGATACGGAAATAAACGATGTAATGGGTCATTTTCACCGTATACCATTGGCAACCGTATAACTGTTCCAGGTAAATCGGGGTTTGACATTACAGCCTTTTCAACCAGGATTTTTTCATAATCATCTGGCGCCTGTAAAGGTTTATTTTGCATTTCCCGAAATGGGTAGAGGGAGGTACGTAAAGGTGAATCTTCGGTTAACGGGACTGGTACAACATTTGATTCTTTACCTAGAAGCACATCGTAAGCTTGATATACATCTATACTACTAACTACAACTAGACGCGCTTGTACACCTTGCAATGCTTCAGAAAGCGCACGCACGTCATGTTCAGTATATGCAATCATATCTAGTACGACTTCAGGAGAAAGCTGTTGTAACTTATCTTTTATCTGGATAATATTTTTTCGTTCTCCGATAATTTCATTTACACCCGCTGGTAATTGAGGATTTGTTTTTCCTCGATGAAATATAGTTACCTCGTGTCCCATTTGTGTCAGATGGCTAATAACAGGAGGCCCGATAAAATTTGTGCCACCTATAATTAAAATTTTCATGGCTACCTCTCAAATACTCCCATTGCACTTTTGTTATTAGACATTTAAATCCCCCCTAACTCCCCTTGATAAGGGGGGAACAAGAAAATAATTATCTTTGAATGATACTGTCAATCAATCCATAAGTTTTTGCTTCAAGAACGCTCATAACTAAATCTTTTTCAGCATCAAGCTTTATTTTTTCTACCGACTGATTTGTATTTACAGCTAATATGTTATTGATAGATTGCTTTAAGTAAAAAAATTCTTTAGCTGCAATTTCAATATTACTGGCTTTTCCCTCAGTACTTAATATTGGTTGACGTATTGAAATCCGTGCATTTGGAAGTGCATATCTTTTTCCTTTAGTGCCTGAAGATAGTAAAAGTGTTGCTGTTGCACTCGCATTACCAATACATACAGTAGATATATTAGTACGAAGTTGAGTAATAACATCGTATACAGCGAGTGCAGTTGTTAAGGTGCCTCCGTTACTGTTGATATACAATGCAATATCTTTATCTAGGTCTTCTGCATCAAGAAATAGCATTTGAGCTATAATTAAGTTTGCTACTTCTTCTGTTAACTCTCCACGTAAGAAAATAATTCTTTCTACAAGTAATCGAGAATAAATATCAAATTCTTGCGGAGTTGGAATTACAGTAGCAAAACCAATTTGTGAAGGATTATTCATATACAAGAAACCTGGTTTCAGTTTTTAATGCTGGAGATTGTCGTCCTTAGTCAAGAAGAAACCAGGTTTCTAAATTTTTAAGCTTATCTTCCCATCCACCATTGAAATAAGCGCTTATAATAATGCTTATGGGTTGTTCAAAATTGTTATTTAAGCCGTAGCTAGGATAAGTAAGAGTGGAACTTCCTAATTGTCTGTTTATAGAGGCTGAAGGGATAGATTTATTCGGTTGCCAATTGTAATGTTCTTGGCGTTGTTGTAAGTAAGCTGTTTCAAGTATTCGATGTTCTAATTTTAATATAGTTCCACCATCTACAGCTTCTAATGTCCAAGTTACAATCGAAGGCTGATACATTAAGTTATCTTTCCAGGTAAAGGATAGGCGCCTTGGTTCATCAAGTTCGATAACTTCACAATTTATATGCGCGCTCATCCCTGGTAACGATGAGTAGATAAATTTAAATTTATGTCCGAGACGCGCTTCAAAGTCGTTTTCCATTAACCAAGCAGCAAGCGCTTTTTGATTAGTAAGTACCTGCCAAACTCTTTGTAACGGATAAGGATAAAAAACTTTTTTGTTTAAGTGTCTGAACATGGATTCTCCTCCAAATAATTGCCAAGGGCGCCTAATTTCTCTTGCCAGAATTGTTCGTAATCACTAATCCAGTCAGATATTTGTTTCAATGGCTCTGGATTTAAACTATATAAACGCTGGCGCCCAGATTTTCTCATTTGTACTAAATCAGCTTCACAAAGTATTTGTAAGTGCTGAGATATTGCTGGCAAACTCATGGCAAAGGGTTCCGCCAACTCTTTAACTGGTTGTTCTCCTAAACGCAATTTATCTAATAGCGCGCGCCGAGTTGGGTCAGCTATGGCTACAAACACATCGGCACTGGCAAGGGGTCTACTCATTCAATCTAGCTATATATTTAAGCAATCGCTTAACTATATTTCATCATACATAAGCGATTGCTTAAATGTCAACCCAGAGTTATACGAGTTGTAATTTGAGTAGTTTTACTATGCATAAAATTTCCACCTCCTACATATAAGCAGTAGAAGATGAAATACTTATGGTGATAACGATGAAAAAGATAAAAGCTGTACTTGCAGGATTGGCTATTATTCCTTTAAGTTTCTTTGCACCTGGGGGAAATGCTCAAGCTGGATTAGTTGCTACACAGTGGTTTTTCGGTAATTGGGATTGTTTCATTGACGGTAGACCAGCAAAAATGAAATGGCTTGTTGTCGATGATCCCCAAACTCAATGCGATGGTGATGTTTGTTCTACTACTTCAGGTGTAAAAGTTGTTGGTAGATTTAGTGATAACGGTGGTGCATGGGTTCCTTTAGGGCAGCGTTATGTTCGTGGTGCTGATTTTGGTATTCGTTACCAAGGCAGAGAACAAGACAACTGGTTTTTGAGATATGACTCGCGCGTTAAAACTGCCAATGGTTGGACTACTTGGCGCGGAAATCGTTACCCGTTGCAATGTCGCAAGGTTTAATCATATTTTTATCCTAATATTGATGCGGTTATTGCAACGCAAAAAATTAACAACCCAGAAATTGAGTGTAGGTGCGTTTATCCTATATATATAGAGTCGTCACCGAAACATGCATTTTATGGAGCCAGATTCATTGCCAACTGAGGTTATTTTGACGCATCCACGTAAAACTCTTGGCAGTGTCCAACTTGACTGGATGCCACAACCAGGCAATTATCTTGATTTAGAAGGGAAAACTTACGCTGTTTTAGAACGTAGCCATAAGTATCAGCTTAAATCTGGACGCTACCGTTTACACAAAATTGCTCTCTACGTTCAATCAGCACAACGTCCTTCTGAAAAAAGTTTAGTAAATGGATGTTGGGTAGTTGGCGATGCTACTTGCCGTTATAATGCTAAGTCAGAAATTATACGCTGTGCCGTCAACCCTGAAGGACCCTGTCAATCTTGCCGATATTATGAGTAGGGTGCGTGACGCTACTAAAATCTAAAACGAAGCCAATAACGAGCTTACCGTCACGCACGTGCTACCAAAAATTTACTTGTAAGGTGCGTGACGCTACGAGATGACTCGTTTTGTTTCACAATTGTTATAGCGTCACGCACCCTACCTCATGACTTCTTTTATTGTTAAGCGTGTTCCATTTACAAAGTCCCATCCAGACTGGGGACGTTTACCAGAGGGTTGAACTTCTAATAGTAGTAACATCCCATCTCCAGTTTGGACTAATGCTCCCATTCCTTTAATAATGCTGACTACTTCTCCTGGTTTTGCATTCTCTGATTGTTCTGGTACTTTCTCTAATATTGATTTATATTCTTCGGGTAAATCAATTTGGTGTGTAGTGCTAACGGGAATAGTAACGGTTATTTTTAGCGGTTGGTCGCGAAAGCTGGTGGTACAGTTGGGATAAAATCCTCGGATTTGATTGTGTAGCGCAAGCGCACTTTTTGTCCAATCTATTTTATAGTCTTCTTTTTTTATTAGTGGTGCATAAGTTGCTTTCTCGTTATCTTGGGCAACTGGCTGAACTTGATTATTTAAGAGCGAGATTAAAGTGTCAACTAATAAGTCGGCGCCTAGTGTTGCAAGTCTAGATGCTAGTGTATGAGCATTGTCAAGTAAATCTATCGATGTTGTTACTTTCTTTAACATCGCTCCGGTATCCATACCCGCATCCATTAACATTGTTGTTATGCCTGTTTCTTTTTCTCCGTTGTACAAACACCATTGAATTGGAGCGGCGCCTCTATAGTACGGTAATATTGAACCATGCACGTTGATACAACCAAGTTTGGGCATGTCTAATATCTCTTGCGAGAGTATTTGACCGTATGCTACAACTACAAATGCATCGGCGCTTGATTCCCTTAATTTGGTTAAAGTTTCTTCGTCTTTTTTGATGCGCGAAGGCTGCCAAATGGGTAAGTTATGAGTTGAGGCTAAACTCTTTATGGGCGATGGTGTTAATTTATTCCCACGCTCTCGACGTTTATCTGGCTGAGTTACTACTGCTAACACCTCAAAACTTGGGTGACTCAGTAGTTTCTCTAAAGTGGAAACTGCGAACTCTGGTGTGCCAAAAAATATTATTTTCATGCAATTGAGCAGCAAATTTTTATTAGTTTACAATTTTTAATATATTCTTACTATGATGACTATATATATAAGGTTAGCCTAAGTTCATAATCATACTATCGGTACTGTCAGTGATACAAAACACAATTATCCAGTAGTTATTCGGTTGAGCATCGTCTGACGGTGAAATAAATTAGATGTCTAAAGTAAGACTTACTTATGTTTTTCAGAAAAAGGAGAGACAAAACATAACCTTGTCAGGTTATAATAAATTAACTATATAGCTAGCCAGTACATCTACCATGTCTTTTGATATCTAACTTTAATGTCTGAGTAGTGCTTGCAACAAAAGTTTACTCTTTTGGTAGATTTGATTAATAGTTTAATTAATCTAAATTAAATTAAGCTCTACTATTCTGAGTTCATATACCGAATAGACAATTCTTATTATTTTTTATCTACCAGTTTATCTTACAGGTGTTTCTTTGAAGCAGGATAAATAATATATTTGCGAATCTACCCACGTTTGTTTTCTTTTTGAGTTAACATTCGGGAAATGTGAGTTTAAACTCGAATGAGTCTCGATAAAACATTTGTTCGCATTTATACTTAGTTGCCTGCGTTCGAGTAACTGTATCTACTTTGTGTTACATAGTGTGCAGTTTTTAAACTTGAGCTTATAATTGACTAGTTTATGCTTTTGGAGGTTGTGTAACCCATACAACATTTATTTGTTTTCGGGAATTACACGCACCGAAATGTATCTATATATTGTTCGTTATCGTTAATTATTCAAGGTGTAGTTTAAAATACCCATTTATGTAAAACTATGGTACACTTAAGCGGATTTGCATCCTATGCTTTAGTTGCCTGTTATACATAAGAGCTATAGCTTGCCTAGTTTCGCTTCCTCAGTATTCGTATAAAGCACAGCAACACCCCCCAATCTAGAGAGTCAGCAGATGTTGAAAACCCTTTTGTTGTCTGGATGGTTCCGCACAAAGCCATTCCTCAAGTACGCTGTAGTTGTGATGCTAATTGCGCCTTTAGCGGCTGCAAGTAGTCACGCGACTTCATCAACACCATCAGAAGTTGCAAGCACTTCTGTTGTCACAACTGATTCTATCCCAACACCTAATACGGATGTTGAGAGTATTGGTGTTAATTCACAATTGCCTGCAACTCCAGATACCTCCTCACAACACGATAACTCAACAGAAGCACAGGTTGCTGCTGTTACTGCTCCACAAGAACCGAAGCATACAGATAATTCATTTAATTCATTTGAAACTTCTGATAGTTCTACTACTAACGAATCAACTAACGATTTGCTAGCGGCTGTTGAACTGGCGCCACCTGTAAGTCGTTCTTCATCCATTGTCGAAATTCCAACAGACAAAAGTGACTTAATTGAGAGATTGAAAGCTTACAAAGCAAACTCTATCACTTTGAAAGACGGTTCTATCGTAGTCGCAAAAGTCGCGCCTGTACTGCGGGACTCAAATAACGGCAACAATTATTCTGCTCCTTCTCAACCAACAGAAGCACAGCAAAATCCTGATGACCCACTGGGTAGTGCTTACCCTATCCCGATGAGATGGATTAGCGCCACTACTGAATCAATGGCACCACTTGGCGGTGGTGTACGATACTACCGTAGTGTACCTGTTATTTCTCCTGATGGTCGCTATGCTGTTTACAGCCGAATTCAACTCGAAGTTAAACCAGAAACACATAACAGTCGCGTTAGCAGCGTTCTATTTATTGAAGACCGTCAAACCAAAAATTTAAGGGTTCTTTCATCAACCTCGCGCAATAGCGATGTTTTAATTAATGTTAAGGCGACACCTGACGCAAATGCTGAAGGAACAATAGGAGTTTTAGTACCAGTAAGTTGGTCGGAAAAAGGAGACCGCTTTTTGGCACGACGTTTTGAAGGTGTAATGAACACATCTGATGTATCGGATTATGCAGTAATTTGGCATCGAGAAAAAAATCTCACAAATACCGTCAGTCCCGCACATAAAGAAACCGACCACGAAAAAATATCTATTTTATTAGGTTGGAGTAAAGCTCAACCTAACCACGTATTGTTCCGTGCTGGAGAAATGGGTGAAGAAGACTGGGCACTTCTTTCTGTTTCTGACGATGGTAAAACTAATAATGCCAATGAAGTTGACCAACCTGTAACTTTTGGCAAACAAGCAACAGATGTTTGGGCTGGTCCACAAGTTGCTTATCGCTAATTTGTACTAATTAGTTAATATTTAATTAATTACATTTACAACTATTTAGGTTCCTGATTTCTTGTAGAAGTCAGGAACCTATTTTATTGAAATTGCAACCTATAACCCGATTTTTCTTTTAATAATTTATAACTGTTGAATTTATTACCGCCATTAAAATGATAACTTAATAGTCAAATAGTAATAAAAACATTTAATTTAAAATAAGCACAACTAATTATTAGTAATTAAGTATTAGCTGTTTATATTTTAATTGATATTTAATTTTATGGAGATGACTGGGATACATCTAACGAGTCAGAAGAATCCGCTTGTTTATCAGTAAATACGATACGACGTTGATTTGGGTCGAATCGGTAGCCTTGTTGCTGCATAATTTGATTCGTTTGACCAGGGTCAAAGTTGCGGCTAAAGTCGGCTTTTAGAGTACTTACACGAGATAAAGCAAGGTTGACTTCGGTACGAATTGCACGCAGTTTCTCTTGCTGTGACCAATGATATGGTAAAAGCTGAGTTAGAGCAGATACAGCAGCTACGGTTAGGGCAACATTGACGCCAATTTTAGCTGTTGTTTCAAGCGCCATAACTTGATAGGAACGTGCCCTGAGACGACGTTTTGGTCTAGGAGACTTTAACCGCTTTGGAGTCGGTTGTTGGATGGGCTGTTGAGAAGAGTGTCTAGAGGGTTGGATTGCGTTCATAATATTACCTAGAACAACCTCGTTATGTTGGCGAAATTTTGGCGCCAAATAACTATTTATTCTACTGATTACGGCAGTGGTTTGCTGTCATATTACTCCATTTTTAATATTTTGCTACTGTAATTTCACTGGCAAAAAATAAACTTGCCTGTCTAGGTAAGTATTTGCACTCATTTTTAGGGTAAGAAATTATAGAAACCGGGTTTCTTTGTTGAAATTTTGTAATAAAAATCACAATTTTGCCTAGAAACCCGGTTTCTGGGGTTTCTAGTTGTTATATAGTTCGGATGCTAAACGCCAAGCTAATATGCCTGGAATTAAAGCAACAACGAGAGCTACATATACTTGAGTATCTGATATAGACATGTGTGATAGCCTCCTAATTGGATTTAAATACCTCGTTTACTACTTTTCACCTTTTTACCGAAAATGGGGAATAGGTTGTTACAAGATGCAACAATTGGAGTTTGTAGTGATTGCCGTTGTAAGCACTTCAGTGCTTGATATGAAAGCGCTGAAGCGCTTAATACGGGTTTTTTAAGTTTTATTAAGAAAAGATAAGAAAAATGGCTTTGTATTTGGGTATTGACTTTGGAACCTCCGGCGCCCGTTGTGCAGTTATTGATTCTGAGCAGAAAATTCAACAATCTGGACGTTACGATTTTGATACGGCAACAGATAATTTACCTGCTGTTTGGCGAACGGCTTTGTTTACATTAATTGAACAAATTCCACCTGCACTCCTGAAACAGGTAGAGGCTATCGCTATTAACGGTACTTCTTCTACCGTAATGTTATGCTCGGAGGCAGGGCAGCCTATTGATGCTCCATTACTTTATAACGATGCACGTGGGGCAGTAATGCTTGACTATTTGAAGCCAGTGGCGCCTCCGCATCACACCGTGTTAAGTGCAACTTCTAGCTTAGTAAAGTTGCTGTGGATGTTACAGCTACCTTGTGAATCATCTGCGAAATATTTTCTACATCAAGCTGATTGGTTAGGGTTTTTGCTACACGGAAAAATAGGTATTAGTGATTACCATAATGCTTTAAAGCTGGGATATGACGTATCGAATCTAGAATATCCCCAATGGTTAAAAAATTTGAATTTAGCTGTAGAATTGCCTACTGTTTTAACGCCTGGAAGTATTGTGGCGCCTATTAAGCCAGAATGGGTGGATTATGGTTTTAATTCGGAATGTGTCGTTTGTGCTGGAACAACCGATAGCATTGCTGCATTTATTGCCAGTGGTGCATTGTTACCTGGTGAGGCAGTAACGTCGCTTGGTTCAACACTTGCTGTTAAGTTATTAAGCCATACCAAAATTGATAATTCCCAGTACGGTATTTATAGCCATCGTTTTCCCAATTTTAACCCGCAAGATACACAAAATTTATGGCTTGTTGGTGGCGCCTCTAATACAGGAGGTGCAGTACTGCGGCAATTTTTCTCTAGCTCGGAGTTAGAAAGTCTTAGTAGTCAAATAGATATTTCCCAAAATAGTCATCTTGATTATTATCCATTAATCATGAAGGGAGAGCGTTTTCCTATCAATGATGCAAATTTACAACCGCGACTAGAACCACGTCCAAGTAATGATATTGAATTTTTGCATGGTTTGCTAGAAGGAATTGCTCGTATTGAAGCACGGGGATATGAATTATTACAACAATTAGGAGCAGATAAACTCACCCGTGTATATACGGCAGGAGGTGGCGCCAAAAATCAGGCTTGGAGACAAATTCGCGCTATGCATCTGGGTGTTCCTGTACAAGCATCAGTTTATACTGAAGCCTCTTATGGAAGTGCGCTGCTGGCTCATCGTAATAAGCACTTCAGTGCTTAACCCCCACCGAAATAAACTTTATCACTTCTTTGCAAATGTTGGATATTCAGTATCTCTACGAGTGACAATCAAAATTTATCGGTCGATACTGGGATGGTTAGACACTGGGCGTAATGGTTCCAGGTTAATAATCTGGGCAGCAATTCTGGGATGGATGTTTCGCACTTCAGGCGAGTATCATCTATCCCTTTAATTTTACTTTGAATTTGATAACAAGCATATATTCTTAATTTAAAGATATATTGGATTTCAAAACGCTCGGTATCGCAGTGATTATTTTTTGAGCTACTTGTTCTGGGGTTTCCTCGTGTGTAATGGTAATATGTAAATCTGCTTCAGAATATAATGCTTGGCGCCCAGCAGCAAGGGTACGCAGTTTTTCTTTGGGGTCAGCATCTTGTAGTAGTGGTCGAGTTGTGTCGGCAGCCAAGCGGTCATAAAGTACATCTATGGAAGCATCTAGCCAAACAACTAAGCCATGATGTAGGTAACTCCAATTTCGGCGCCGTAGAATAATACCTCCACCTGTAGCAACTGCTAATTTAGTGTAAGCGCAAACTTGAGACAGTACATCGCTTTCGAGGTTGCGAAATGCCTCTTCTCCATTTTCTGCGAATACTTCGTTAATTGTTTTACCCGCAGCTTTAGTAATTACATCATCTGTATCTAAAAATCCATATTGCAAATGCTGTGCGATCAGGCGCCCGACTGTCGTCTTTCCGGTGCCCATCATGCCAACCAAGTATACATTTAAACCTTGTAATAAGTCTGTCATCTGTCAAAGTGTAGTTACCCTATTTTCCACTTTACCGTCAAATTCCACTATTAAAGCGCAGTTCACGGATATAGTTTTTGAGTTGTGTCTCAAAAATGGGATGGTTAATTAATAGGGATGTTATCTGAGCATTACCAGAACGCATGTTCTCTTCAATTAAACGTTCAGCGATATACTCTATTAGAACTGGAGATTGAGAAAAGCTTGAAGAATATCGCTCAATCAAAGACCTTCTTTGTAATAATTCGATTGCTTCTAAGATAGACCGTTGTGAAACTCTTGGCAAAATGTCTTTTTGCAGTTTCCGTACTGATACAAAATTCCGGTTGAGTGCTAACCAATACATTACCTGTTTTTCGATATGCGACAAGCGTTCAAACTGCTCATCTAATACTGCCCGTATTTCACCGAAAACAACTGTTCCTTGTTGTAAAAATTCATACACACTGCCATCAAATAATTCTTGAATTGCTGTTGCTACTAACTTTAAAAATAATGGATTTCCACCATACCAATCAATTAAAGTAGTTGCTTCTTCATCTTTAAGGTTGTTTAATCCTTTAGCTCTAAGAATAGATAAACTGTCAAAATGATTTAATCCTGTTAATTTTAGAGCTTTTACGGGCAGACTTTCACCTGATAGTGCTGCAATGGCTTGGGGTTTTTCTCGACTGGTTAGCAAAACACAACTTTGGTGCTTTGACTCTCCTAAACGTCGTATTAATTCACCATACGCTTCGTAACCAGGACGGTATTGTATCATGCTAATCGTGCTACAATCGCTTTGATTTTTATTTATATCACCTGCTAAAATTGTATCAATGGAGTCTAGCACTATTAAACAACGTGCCTTTCGTAAATACTGAATTAGTTGAGAAATGCTTCCTTCGACTGTACTGTCTATTTCTATATCAGGTGGCGCCAAAAATTTAATTAGTTGATTAACAATTAGTTCTAAAGGTGGTTTAAACAGTAGTGAGCGCCAAATTATAAATTCAAAATCATCTTGAAATAAGTGTGCAAGTTTGACTGATAATGTTGTTTTGCCAACACCTGCCATTCCTAGTAGTAGTATTAATCTACTACCTTCAACTACCCAATCTTGGAGTTGTTTAAGCTCGTGACTTCTTCCGTAAAATATAGAGACATCAACAGCTTCACCCCAATCTTGTTTTACTGAAGCAATTGTTACTGATTCCGGAGTTTCTTTTTTGCGTGCCATTGCTGAGTTAGCGATTGCTTCAATAGATGCCCAATTTTTTTTGTAACCAGCTTTTTCCAACAGTTGTGTTACACGGCTCCAGTTTTTGACTTTAATGTTACTCCTTGATAAATTACTCAACATCTCCTCTATATATTTATATAACCCATTCGATAAGTAAACTCGAACGGTGCTACTACTGCGAGTTTTATATACAGTGTTTGCAATTTCGGCAGGACTAAAGCCACAAAGTAACCCGCGTAAAAACTTTTTCTCTACAGGCGTTAGTGCTTTACCCTTTGCGGATGCTAAATCAACGTATAGCTTTTCTAATTCCCAGTTATTTTTAGCTTCTACAAATTCCTCTTCGATTGCATGTGAGTCGCTAGCAGTCATTCTTTTAACGTTGTTCCTTTGATTTGAGCAATATAATAACTATTTTTTTGTGAAGTTAGAATAAATAAAGAATAAATTCCTAACAAATTTAATAACATTCGTTAGGTGACTTGGTAATTGTTGCTTCGGTATCTTAAGTCTTAACAGGAATTTTAAAATTCTTGATTTAAACTTTATTAATTTTATGGTTGTAAGCAATGAGACGACGAAACAAATTTTGGGTGGAGTAATTATAGCTCACTCGGTGACGTTATTACTATCTATACAATAGGAATACTTTACTTATTTTGAGGAAAGTTACATCTCAAGTAATTAAGTTAACGAGTGTTTGTTCGAGGCATCGTTACCGTCAACAGTTGTAGTGTGACATCAAGATTTTATTTTTTTCTTGCTGTTCCTTACTGTAAAGCGGTAATTAGCACTGCATAACTAATCTAGAAAAGTCCGAATGTATAAGTGTGGTATGAAAGAGGTTCCTACAATGACTCGGATTCGTGATGTTGTTCAAGAAGCCCTACTCACAGGTTATTTAACCTTGGAAGCGGAAAATCAACTCCGTCAGCTACTAACTACCCGCTACGACACTGAAGACCTAAATGCGTTTATGAAACTGCAAGAAGCCGCAATGGGTGGTGAAGTTAGACAACAGTCTCGTGAAGACAGTAAGCACGAAGACGCAGTACCAAATGTAACCGTTCATGCGGCGCCTGCTCAAGCGTAAAGGTGTATAAGTACGAATGTGGAGGACTTTTACTTACTGTCCTTCTCGTTATCGTCATCGAAAAAGCTCCAGTCATCATCCGCATCGTCCGATTTTTTCCTTGAAGGTGGGGTTGAAGGTTGAGCTGGTTCTGTATTTGGATTAAAGGGTGGGACTATTACCCGGTAATCAGCGTCGTAGATTGATTCGGTTTTGCCAACTCCGGAATTTTTTGGTTCCCGTGAACTATATGAATAAGATGTATCTGCCTTTGAAGAGTTGGTCGTGGTTTGCCGACGCTCGTATACTTCTTCCTCGCTTACCCTTCTATCAAAATTTTCTTGGTTTGAAGACGGTTTTGTTTGCCCCTCTTCAAAATCCCATTCTTCACTTACTCCATCTAAATCCCAATCATCCTCTTGGGAAGAACTTTTAGTATTTTTGTATGTATTTTGATTTGGTGTTGAATCGCGACGTGTCGTATCTTGTTTACGGTAAGAGCTAGCACGATTTGAAGTTTGGGGTTTGGCTTTTGTAAAGTAACCAGCGAATCCAAATAAACTATTAACTATTAATGATGTTGTGGCGCCTGCGACTATGCTGAACAGTAGCCACATTGCGAGAGGGAAAGGTTGAGTTTTGGCGCCGAGAAACACTAGCGGTAATGCAGGAGAAAAATTCTGCGCTAGTAATAGCGTTAGTCCTCCCAATACTACGATTAATATAATTAAACGAATTACAGCCATAAGAGTTTATATATAATATAAGGTAATGGGAATTTAGATTCCTAGTTATTTTCCTCTTCCCCATTACAATTTTATTTTCGACCCTCCCAACGTTGAATAGGTATACAGTCAATATCCAGTTGGTCAAGCGCACGGGCAACAACGAAATCAACTAAATCTTCTATTGTTTTCGGGTTATGATACCAGGCGGGAATAGCGGGAACAATACGGGCGCCTGCTTCTGCGAGCGTTGTTAAGTTTCGTAAATGAATTAAACTAAAAGGTGTTTCGCGAGGAACTACTACAAGTTTACGCCCTTCTTTGAGTTGTACATCGGCTGCGCGTTCGAGCAAATCGGAACTTAAACCACCTGCAAGTTTAGCAACAGTACTCATACTACAGGGAATAATAAGCATACCTAAAGTACGGAACGAGCCACTAGCAATGTTTGCTCCAACATCACCCCAAGCATGGCAGTTGAGCTTGCCTGTATCAACTTGACATTGTTGGCGCCAAAATAACTCTTGTTGGGTAGGTTCAGAAGGCATCCGAATGTCTTGCTCAGATTGCCAAACCATATAAGTTGATTTAGAAGCAACTAACTCCACAGAATAATCAGCAGCAAGAAGATATTTAATTGCACGAACGGCGTAAATTAGTCCAGAGGCGCCGGATATGCCGATAATTAGAGGTTTTGACACAAAATTAGGAGGTAGGGTGCGTGACGCTATTACAATTATTAAACAAAGCAAGTGATCTAGTGGCGTCACGCACCTTACTTGCGCGGAGGCGCGGAGCTAGGGTTAAAGTCCCTAGTCCTTTTCTCCTATTTATTCGTCTTCTTCATAGTCTTCCATGTCATCGTCGTCGTCATCGTCGTCTTGGTCGATGTCGTCACGCATGTACATAGAACGCATATCGCCTGTGTTGTAATCTTTACCAATTATAGGAGTTCCATCACTACCAACTGTGACTAAATCGATTTGTTGACGGTAGTAATCGACACTCTTAACTTGGACTGCAACACGGTCGCCTAATCGATATGATGCTCGATTTTTTCTTCCGAACAATGCTTGCTGTCGTGCGCGATACTCGTACCAATCATCTTTTAATGAGCTTACGTGAACTAAACCCTCTACTCTCAAAGGATTTGTAGCATTCTCATCTTCGGTTGCTACTTCAATTTCTACGAAAAATCCGTATGATTGAACACCCGTAATTACACCATTGAAGACTTCACCAATGCGCTGTTTCATTAAAGAAGCGCGCTGTAAACCAGCTAAATCAGTTTCGGCTTCTTGAACTTCTTTCTCACGGTCGTTAAGTTGGGTAATTACACGCGCTAAGTCGCTATGTAATTCGCTTTGCAGTTCAGGTGCAAGAACGTTCCAATTAATTTCAGCATGAGATGTTGAAGAACGTAAATTAACTCGTTCTTTAACACGAGTATTACGACGGTCGCGTCCATTTTGAATAAGACTATAATAAACACGCTGCATTAGTAAATCAGGATAACGACGCAACGGAGAGCAAAAATGCGTGTACCCAGATAACAATGACAAACCAAAGTGCGGTGCTAATTTAGTACTGTAATTTGCGGGTTTAAGTGTGTCTTGAAGGAGATACGTTAACACCTGCTCGGATGCTGACTCGGCAAATACTCGCGTTAGTTGCTGATAGTCAACTGGCTGAACTTCTATATCTTCTGGAAGTGAAAGTTCAACACCTAAATTAATCGCAAGTTTGAGCATTTCCTGAACATCTTCTGAGTCTGGCACACCTTGAACACGCCAAATTGCTGGAACTCCCAAGGCGCTTAAGTGCGTTGCCATAAGTTGATTAACTAATAATACCAACTCGGTCAACAGCATTCGCATCGGGGAATCGCTCTCAATAAGGCATCCCAAACTACCTTCGTCATAATACGGGTTTTGTACTGGTGGCAAATTTAACTGCAAACTACCACGTGTTAAGCGAATTTGTTTGAGAGCATTACTAAGACGAAGCAGGGTTTGCAGCAAGTCAATAGTTTCGGTGGAGTCTTTGGGTTTTCTACCTTTGGTAGTATTGCCCTCATTAGTGCCATCGAGAACCGCATTTGCTTGTTCCTCGGTCATGAACTTGTCTACTTTGACAACACTAGGTTGAATTTCCCATTTCAGGACATTACCAGTTCGTGCTTCTAAAGTAATCAAAAATGAAATTGCCAAACGGTCGTTACCCGGAAGCAAAGCACATTTTTCTGAAACTCCCGGAGGCAACATTGGCAATACAAGTTCTCCGAGATATACCGACCGTCCACGTTTGAGGGCTTCGCGGTCGAGAATTTCGTCGGGCAAAATAAAATGTGTCAGGTCGCTGATGTGGAAACCTAATAACCAATTACCATTTGGTGATGGTTCCAAAGTTAAAGCGTTTTCAATATTATTTGAATCAACTTCGGTACCAATTGCAATAGTAAATTTATCACGCAAGTCGAGCCGATTTTTCAAATCTGCTTTTAACAGCTTTTTAGGCAACTTCGATGCGGCATCAAGTACTGCATCAGAAAAAGTACGCGAAAGGTCATGTTTGCAAGTTACCAAATCGATGTCGGCAGCAGCTTCTGCATCGCTACCAAGAACTTGAACGACTCGACCGAGTGGTGGGTACTGTGCAAGTGGGTAGCGTAACACCTCAACATGAGCTAGGTGATCTATAGCTTCCCCTAAAGCCTCGAGATTACCGTTACTCGCTAAAAGTTTTAACTCAAATAGCAAGCGGTCATCTAGAGGTACCGCGCGATAACCACCTTCGACCTGTTTTATTCTGGCTAATAAAGTATGGTTAGAACGTTCTAAAATTAACTTGACTTCGCCTTCTGGAGAACGGCGCCTTGAGCCTTCTTTTAAAACCCTGACCAAAACGCGGTCGCCATTCCAAGCATTACTCAAATGGCTCTCGCGAACGTAAATATCTTCTGCCCCTTCCACATCTTGGATAGCGAAGCAAAAACCCTTACTCGAACAACGAAGTTTAGCTTCAATAAGTCCTTCCTCGGTTACACGGCGATATTTGCCCCGCTCTTTCACCAATATCCCGATTTTTTCGAGGACCTCCAAAGCAATATGAAGTTTTTGCAAGTTGGCTTCATCTTCGCAGCCAAGTTTTTTCTCCAGCAGTTTACGAGCTACCAATTTATCATCGGTGAAATTGGCAAGGAGTGTAGCGATTGAAAATTCCATGCAGTGAACCGACCTTTGGTCAAAACATCATTTGTTGTTGTGTTGTTGAAACGGGTTCATGACTCACTCCACATGCTTGTACATTTTAATTTGCCCTCAAATATATATGAGAGGACAAACGAAGTCGAGTAAAAGCACTCTGGGGCTATATCTACACACGTAAAATATATATAGATATGCCTGTAAGCGTCTACCAACTCTTACTGCACGCCACTAAAAGCGAGTTTGGTTCGTCAAAGTTTTAACGCTTTCATGAACAATCGTACAAAGCACCCCTAAAAATACAACACAGTTTATCTAGGAATCACTGGTTTCCGGACGGTCGCGCTCAAGAACGCTGTTATGTACTTTGTATGAACGCTCATGGAGCATTTTAACTACGAGAAACTGTAGGCGAACCCAACTGCACCACATGTAGAATCGGTAACAATTAGGTAAACAGTTCAACAAGCTGTGAGGGTGAACCTTACCTTCACTATTGTAGATTTAGAGCGTACTTCCAGAAAATACTTCTGGATATCAAATCAGGTAATTAGTATAGCATTGCTTTTTGTAACACCTAGAAAAATTAGTGTTTCTCAAAAAAATCATTCTGTACTGCTACAATCGTAAGCGTGTACTCATATCATTTAAGAGTTTGTGGCTGTAAGTTGATTACTGTACAAGGTCGCGTTGCAACCAGCACACCCGTTCATGCTATTTCACGCAATATTTGAAGAGTTTGGTAATAATTATTTATGTTGGGTTCGTTTCTTAGCTCATATCCCACGGGCAGTCTTTTAACCGAACTAGTCCAAATCTACAACGGTAAGTATATTGTTAAGGCAAGTTTACAAATTGAGGCTGTGACTCGCGCGACCGCAATGGCAGCTGCCGAAACTTTGGAAACAGCCGAAGATTCTGCAAGACAAAGAGTTATTACATTTTTTGGCGGTGATGGAATACAAAAAGAAGCACATTCTTCGAGTATTATTACTCAGCAACCATTACCTGTACCAGCAGAAGAAGCAAAACCTGTACAAGCTTCTTTAAGTATTGATAATTCTGTCCATCAAAATAATGGCGCCATTAAACATTTTGAAACAAATCTTGATACAACTTTGCCAGTAGAGATAGAAAAATCCTCACAAATTGATTTTAGTGCTGTTTCAACTAGTAAAGACAATAATGTACCAGATGAAACTAGTGTTCCAGAAATTGAACTACCACCAGTAGAAGAAATTGTGGCGCCATCTAAAACAAAAGCAAAAAGCAAAAACACTCAACAATTACGGCAATATACAGAATTAGAAAATCAGGCGCCTGACATACCAGTAATAAGTCAAGTATCAGAAGCTACAGAGTTTAATGGATTTAAAGAGCCATCATTTAATACATATGAGGAATTTTCGTCTAAAGAACCATTGTTTGAGCCATTAGAAACACCTATTCCAACAGTAAATACTCTACCTAACAACGTTACACCTTTTACAGGACGTAATTACAACCCACCTGAAGAAATTGAACTGCCATCAGTTGACATACCAGCAGAGGTACCAACTTCTACAAGTACAACCAAACGTAAAAAGAAAGCCACCGATACTACCGACCAGTCAGACGACATCGCCAAAATCGGTATTGAAATGCAGCGCTTAGGGTGGACAACCGAACAAGGAAGAGATTATTTAATTAAACAGTACAACAAACGTTCGCGTCATTTATTAACATCTGATGAGCTACGCGATTTTCGGCAATACCTCGAATCTCAATCAACACCCGATGACCCTCTTGCCTTTGACCCTATTGCTGGGTTTTGATGGCGCCTGAAAAATGTAGATAAATAAATGTAAAGTAAAGACCGTACATGTACGGTCTCTACATCTATAGCACTTACGCAAAGAAACCTGGTTTCTTCGTTGATAACATGTAATAAAAATGACGATTTGTCTGCGACAATGAATGCGTAGAAACCAGGTTTCTAGGTTTTCATGCGTAAGTCCTGATCTATATATATGGGTTATTGTGTTAGGCAACAACAGCCATAGGACGACTGCCAGCGGAGTGACGGTTAATTACTTCGTCGATTAAACCATATTCCTTAGACTCTTCAGGTGACATAAAAAAGTCACGCTCGGTATCTTCAGATATTTGCTCGTAGGGTTTACCTGTATGTTCTGCAAGATATTCATTCAGGCGCCGTTTGTGGTAAAGAATTTCTTTAGCCTGAATTTCGATATCGGTTGCTTGACCTTGGGCGCCACCTAAAGGTTGGTGAATCATAATTCGCGAATGAGGCAGACTCATACGCTTACCTTTTGCACCAGCGCTTAAAAGAAAGGCGCCCATACTTGCCGCAAGTCCGGTACAAATTGTACACACGTCCGAACGAATGTACTTCATTGTATCAAATATACCCATACCCGCTGTCACGGAGCCACCGGGAGAGTTGATATACATATAGATATCTTTTTCTGGGTCTTCAGCATCCAGAAATAAAAGTTGAGCAACAATTAGGTTAGCCACATTGCTATCAATCGGTTGCCCTAAGAAAATAATCCGCTCACGTAAGAGTCGTGAGTAAATATCAAAGGCGCGCTCGCCCCGACCCGATTGTTCAATAACGATAGGAATCATGTAGCTTTATTGAGTTATTTTAAGTACATTTTATCGATTTAAGCGCGAGTGTCGCTGTCCAATTAACCGAACAACTAAACAAAGAAACCGGGCTTCTTAATGAAAAGCTATCATTTATAACAAAATTTGTAATATAGAAGCCCGGTTTCTTGGCTTTACGTTAACTATATATAACTTTACTAGCTTCTTCACTATCGTTTTCCGGATTGAATCATCCGAAAGAGGTAGATAAATAATACAAGCTGCATTATGATGTGGTACCCCATGCTGCCCCTGCTATCTATCCAGAGAGAGAAGCTATGTTTGAAAAACTTTTACAGGCTGCTATAGCTACTTGTTTGCTTCAACTGTTAGCAACAATAAGCACAACTTCTGTAAGTCCTACCAAAACATCACCAACCCTGGTGGAAAGACCTGAGCCAATCGCCCAAACATCATTATATATTAAATAGTCAGAAGCGCTAAACTGGATGAGAAGGCTTACAGAAGTGCATTGAAAATTATGACTAATCGCCTTGCTCAAGCAAAAAGCCTCTATCTTCGCAAGCACGCAGAAAATCCTATAGATTGGTGGTACTGGTGTGATGAAGCCTTAGCCACTGCATTATCACAAAATAAACCTATATTTCTTTCCATTGGTTACTCA
Organism: Calothrix sp. FI2-JRJ7; assembly: GCA_019359675.1. GTDB lineage: Bacteria > Cyanobacteriota > Cyanobacteriia > Cyanobacteriales > Nostocaceae > Dulcicalothrix. The sequence goes on along the minus strand of JAHHGX010000006.1, from coordinate 50,937 downwards.
AGTTGCCATTGGTGTACAGTTATGGAAGGAGAGGCTTTTTCAAATCTGGAAATTGCCTCTTATATAAATGCGAATTATTTGCCCATTAAGGTAGACCGTGAGGAACGTCCCGACCTTGATAGTATTTATATGCAATCGCTACAAATGATGAGCGGTCAAGGTGGATGGCCTCTAAATGTATTTTTATCACCAGAAGATTTAATACCTTTTTACGCTGGTACATATTTCCCGATTGACCCTCGCTACGGTCGTCCGGGTTTTTTACAAGTTTTACAAGCACTACGTCAATATTACGATACAGAAAAAGCCGATTTACAAAAACGTAAGGCGGTTATATTAGAAGCATTACTTGAAGGTGCTGTTCTAGAAGCAGGTTCCGTAACTGAGGCTGAAGATAATCAGTTATTACATCGAGGTTGGGCAACTAGTGTAAAAATTATTACGCCACAACAACAAGGAAATCGGTTCCCAATGATTAGTTATGCTGAGTTAGCATTACGTGGAATTCGATTTAACTTTGAATCAGATTTTGATGCAAAAACTTGTTGCCGACAGCGTGCTATTGATCTAGCATTGGGTGGAATTTTTGACCATGTGGCAGGTGGGTTTCATCGGTATACAGTGGACTCGACGTGGACGGTGCCGCACTTTGAGAAAATGCTTTATGATAACGGGCAAATAGTCGAGTATTTAGCGAATATTTGGAGTGCAGGATTTACTGAGCCAGCGTTTGAAAGAGCTGTTGCTTTGACTGTAGAATGGTTGAAAAGAGAAATGACGGCGCCTGATGGTTACTTTTATGCAGCACAAGATGCTGATAATTTTACCAACAAGACTGAAGTTGAGCCAGAAGAAGGCGCCTTTTATGTATGGAGTTATAGCGAATTAGAGAAATTACTCACAAAAAAAGAACTAACGGAATTACAGCAGCAGTTTACTTTTACTACTGACGGGAATTTTGAGGGTAAAAATGTATTGCAGCGGTGCTATGCAATAAAACTTAGCGATACAGTAGAGACAGCTTTACAAAAATTATTTATCGCGCGTTACGGTGCAGCGAGTAATGAGATAAAAAGTTACACACCCGCACGTAACAATCATGAAGCCAAAACTATAGAGTGGCAAGGGCGCATTCCTCCTGTTACTGATACAAAAATGATTGTTGCCTGGAATAGTTTAATGATTTCAGGTTTAGCAAGAGCTTATATAGTCTTTCGTTCTCCGGTTTACTTAGAACTAGCAACCAACGCTGCTAATTTTATCTTAAATAATCAGCGTGTCGATGGGCGCCTGCACCGTTTAAATTATGAAGGAGAGGCAACTTTACCTGCACAGTCAGAAGATTACGCCTTTTTTATTAAAGCACTTCTAGATTTACATAGTACAGATGTTGTCGGTAGAGACGTTACATGTAACGTCTCTACACCGTCGCATTTTCTTGAAGCTGCGATTTCGCTGCAAGAGGAATTTGATAAATATTTATGGAGTGCTGACTTGGGTGGGTACTTTAATGCAGCTAGTGACACTAGTCAAGAGTTGATTATTAAAGAACGCAATTACCAAGATAGTGCAATTCCTTCAGCGAATGGAGTTGCAGTTGCAAATCTTGTACGTTTTGCTTTGCTTACTGATAATTTACATTATTTAGATTTGGCAGAAAAAGGTTTGAAAGCTTTTAGGGGGATAATGAGTAGCGCTCCCCAAGCTTGTCCTAGTTTGTTTTCTGCTTTAGATTGGTATCGGAATTCTACTTTGATTCGCACTACTTCAAGTCACATAGAGTTATTAATATCTCAGCATCTACCTACGGTGGCATTTTCTGAAATATCTAATTTACCATCCGGTAGTGTTGGTTTGGTTTGTCAAGGATTAAAATGTCTTCCGGCGCCCAATAGTATAGAGCAGTTGTTGAACCAGGTGAAGCAAAGTTCGCAACGGATTGATCCCCCCTAACCCCCCTTAATAAGGGGGGAACAAGAATAGATTTTTTCTAATTTCCTTATTAAAGCAGTGGGCAAATAATAAATTTTAAGCCCCCTTATCAAGGGGGGTTGGGGGGATGAATTCTAACGAATATAAAAATGAGAAATAAAATAACTGCGATTATATTGGCTGGTGGCAAAAGTGTACGTATGGGTCGGGATAAAGCAATGATCCCCGTGGATGGGGCGCCTTTGTTGTTGGGAGTTTGTAGAGTTGCTTTAGCTTGTGCTGATAGTGTTTATGTGGTTACCCCTTGGCAAGAACGTTATGAAGATTTGTTGCCAGTGGGTTGTCACTTTATTCGTGAGGCGCCGTCTTTGAGTAATGATGGAGGAGAAATACAAACACATGGCCCTTTGATAGGTTTTGCTCAAGCTTTAGCGGAAGTCAATGTTGAGAATGAGTGGGTATTACTTTTAGCTTGTGACTTACCGAATTTGCAGGTAGAAGTGTTACAAGGGTGGATAGAAGGATTAGAGAATAGTCGAGCAGAAGCAATTGCAGTTTTGGCGAAGCATAAAAAAGGGTGGGAACCTTTGTGTGGTTTTTATCGCAAAAGTTGTTTATCGGGACTTAATAAATATATTAGTGAAGGTGGACGTTCGTTTCAGCAATGGTTAGACCAAAATACTGTTGATGTTTTGCCTAACTCTAGTACAGATATGTTTTATAACTGCAATACACCTGAAGATTTGCGGCGCCGTTCATTGTAGGGAAACATGTTTAAGTTTACAATTATTATCTAAACTTTAATTTATCTTTAAGGTTGCTGCTGCTGCCTACCATGAAACACACACTTTCCGTACTAGTTGAAGACGAAGCGGGAGTCCTTTCCCGTATATCAGGTTTATTTGCGCGTCGTGGTTTTAATATCGAAAGTCTTGCTGTTGGGCCTGCCGAACAATCGGGTGTTTCGCGAATTACGATGGTTGTACCTGGTGATGACCGCATTATTGAGCAACTTACCAAACAGCTTTATAAGTTGATTAATGTTCTGAAAGTTCAGGATATTACAGAAACTCCTTGCGTTGAGCGCGAGCTAATGTTGCTGAAAGTTAATGCAACAAGTAGTAACCGCTCAGAAATTGTTGAGCTTTCTCAAATATTTCGTGCGCGAGTTGTGGACGTTGCTGAAGATTCGCTGACTTTAGAGGTTGTAGGCGACCCTGGTAAGATGGTCGCGATAGTACAAGTATTGCAAAAATTTGGGCTTAGGGAAATCGCACGTACTGGCAAAATAGTTCTAACTCGTGAATCTGGTGTGAACACGGAGTTGTTAAAGTCATTAGAAGCTAAAGTTTAGGCGAGTTAATACTTAATATATTAAACGTCTCATTGTGGAATGCTGTTTGGACTCAAAATGGTATTCTGCAATGATTAGCTTTATTTATTGAGGTAACAATTTTTACTTGTGTGGTTTTGATAATTTATTATTGGTGAGTTTTTATTTTAGTCCTGCGTTTTATATCGCTGGAGTGTCTTTGGTGCAAGAGATGCAGCGTAATTCTCATCTTGGTTTACGTCCAGTTGCTTTTATAGATGATGACCCACAAAAGTTAAATACACGCATTCGCGGAGTGAGTGTTGTCGGTGCCCGAAGTGTGATTCCTAAAGCGGCTAAAAGACTGTATGCTCGTAAAGCGATTATTGCAATGCCAAGTGTTACAGGGCAAGTGATTCGGGATGTTGTTGATATTTGTAAAAAGGCTAATATTCAAACCAGCACTGTACCTGGACTTGACGAGATTTTGAATGGTCGTGTTCGCATTGAAAGCATTGGCGATGTCAGAATTGAAGACTTGCTACGTCGTGAACCTGTCCAAACTGAAACTGAGCGTGTTGCAAAGTTTATTCGAGACAAAAAGGTTATCATTACAGGCGCCGGAGGTTCGATAGGTAGTGAATTGTGCCGTCAAATTCTTAAATGTCGTCCTAGTGAAATAATATTAGTTGGACATGGTGAGAATTCGGTATTCAACATTCAGCAAGAACTTGAGCAAGTAATTCAGGTACTCAAAGAGGAAAGCAAAACTTTACGTTACAGCCCACGTTTATCGCAGATATTCGCTTCCGAGACCGTTTACAGCACGCCTTAGAATATTATTTTAGTGATTATCTAGTACTAAGACTAATTGGAATTAGTTTAGCAATGGTAGCAATCATTGTAATTAGTTTATCAAAACCCGTCCTGTATGGAAACCGTTGCACCTTCAACCAGTATTTGCAGAATACGAAAGTATAGGTGGCGAGGTAGCGGAAGACTTATTTGCGCGCGGGCTTTGTTTACCATCAGGTTCAAACCTTACCTCGGAAGAATTAGACCGAGTTATCGAAGCAATCTTCACTGTTTATGATAAAGCTTGTAACCATTAATTTGTTTAATTTCATACTTTAATTAATTAGTTTAGTAGATAAAATACAGTGTTTTAAATCGATGCAAGTTGAAATTATTGACATCTCTAGCCCTCAATGGTTGCCTGGACAACAAATTGCTAGCACTTCAAATTTACAGTTAGGTACACTTAAACAAGACCTTAGCCGCGAACTTGTACAATTAGAGTCACGGCGCCTAGGGTTAGCTAGTCAATTAGCGACACTCACAGGTTTAGAAACAACATACCGACAACGCTTAAATAATTTACCCAAATTAGAACAGGAGAAAAAGAAGGTTTAAAGCCCCTTATCAAAGGGAAAAAAGAAAATCTATAGCCCCCCTTATTAAGGGGGGTTGGGGGATTCAATTATTTTTACTTGCCACAATAGTACGGTGACGTGGGTCGCTTTCTACAGAAGAAGGCGCCTCAAAACCAACTTCTTGCAATTCTTCTTCGATATTAAATGTATAATATTCATCACTCCAAGGTTCAGTACTTTTCATGAGCGTGAATAAAACTGGTGGCAAATTTTGAATGACTTTAGATTTAGGATTATTATCTACAATCGCAATGGCGCCACCAGGTCGAACCAATCTAAATGCTTCTTTAAAAATTGCTCTAGATGCTTCGTGTGGTAGTTCGTGAGTCACAAATTGTAATGTTACTAAGTCAAAAGAATTATTTGGTAATTTTGTATCTTCAGCTAATGCATGTAACCATTGTGATATTTCATTCTTTGTATCTAGTGTTTTAGCAACAGCAAGCATATAAGGTGATAAATCAAGACCAACCGTGCGAACTGGATGGTTTTGTTTTTTTTGGTAGTAACGATGTAGTGTCAAAGTTGAAATACCTACCGAACAGCCGATATCTAAAATATCTCTAACTTGTTTTGGCCCATAAATTCCCAAAACGTCGTGAAAGCTACCTCTTAGACGGTTGTGGGCAACTTCCCAAGTTAACGGTTCATTTTTCCAAACGCGCAGTGCCATTGAGTAAGTCGCGCTCGGTGCCTCAAATGCTGCTTGCCAACATAAATTACCCTCGCTATAAGCGTGAAAAGGTACCTGATAATATTTTGGGTAACTAATTTGTGGGTTAGTTATTGCCGCTAAATTTTGTTTTATTCCTGATTTTTCTAGCTGCTCGTAGTTTTGGCGCCAGGGAACACCATTTTTTTCAGCGGTTTTGATAAGTACTCGCCGAGCCTGGTGTTTCATCACCTTGTAGATAGGCTCAGTTTGGATTAACAAATTAACAAACTGGGATAGCAAATCTTCACCAGCCCAATCAGGCTTTAACTTTGTATTCATATACATCTATGAAGCGACCGATTTTATTTTACAGGAAAATTCATTTTGTTGGGTTGTAGCACATGTGTCTTGTGATGTGCAGTAATGTAATTATATTTACTTGCTGAGTAAAAACATATTAGTATTTTTATTTACTAATGCTAGCGATTGGCAGTAAAAAAGCTACCTCGTTTACGACGGTCAAAATACGGAGAATCTAAACCCAAGCCCAAAGAGGCAATTAGACTTATTCCTCCAGACAAAGCAACCGCAGAAGCTAGCTTTACACCAGATACACCCACCGCCATTGCAGCTTGAATAATGGGATAGCGAGAAATGTGTTTGCCAATCTTGAGAGGATTGAGAACTTGGGTCATTACGGAATATTTGATTTATTAACTAAACAGTTGTCAAGCAATTTTACCATCAGAGTGTTTTAAAATAACTTTTGATAAATATGAGCAGTTAATTTAAAGTGACCCAAACAACATTGGCTGATATAAATACTGATATCGTTGTTATTGGTAGTGGGATAGGTGGTTTAAGCTGTGCTGCTCTTTTAGCATCATACGGCTTCAATGTTATTGTTTGCGAAAGCCATTCTATTCCAGGAGGCGCCGCTCACGGTTTCGAGCGCAACGGTTTTAAGTTCGATTCGGGACCTTCGCTTTACTCAGGATTTTCATATAGTCCTTCTCCAAATCCTTTAGCGCAAGTACTTGCTGCGATTGGTGAAGAATTGCCTTGTGTGACTTATGATACTTGGGGTTGTTGTTTACCTGAAGGTGATTTTGATACTTCTGTAGGCGCCGAACAATTTTGTGAAGTATTACAAAAATTTCGTGGTGAGCAAGCTGTTACTGAGTGGCGCCAACTTCAACGAGTTATGGAACCATATGCACAAGCTGCTGTGGCACTTCCTACTGCTGCTCTACGTTTAGATTTCGGCGCCGTTCGGACTCTAGGACGGTATGCTCCAATTATGTTGCGTCATGCTGCTAGTATTAATAAACTAACAGGGCCGTTTTCGCAAATTATGAATGGAACTGTTAATGACCCGTTTATTCGCAACTGGCTAAATTTATTGTGTTTTCTTTTGTCTGGATTACCTGCTGATGCTACAAATGCAGCAGAAGTTGCTTTTATGTTTGCTGACTGGTATAGACTAAATGTAAAACTTGATTATCCTGTTGGTGGTAGTGAAGCGTTAGTTAATGCGTTAGTCAGAGGGTTAACAAAGCATAATGGCACGTTAATGCTTAATGCCCATGTCGAAAGTATACTAACAGAAAACAAACGTGCATCTGGTGTGAAGTTACGCAATGGTAAAATTATCAAGGCACGTAAAGCTGTAATATCAAATGCGTCTGTGTGGGATACGCTCAAACTAATTCCCGAAGGCGCCGTACCATTAAAATATCGCTCATCGAAACAAGCGACACCCGAATGTGATAGCTTTATGCATCTGCACCTTGGTATAGATGCTAAAAATATTCGCCCCGATTTAGCTTGTCATTATATATATGTCAAAGATTGGGAGTTAGGCATTACCGCAGAACAAAACGTTGTACTTGTTTCTATCCCATCATTATTAGACCCTTCACTGGCGCCACCTGGTAAACATGTAATTCACGTTTATACTCCAGGGAATGAGCCATATAAATTATGGCAAGGTATGGATAGACAAAGCGAAGAATACAAACAACAAAAACAAGCGCGTGCAGAAATTATGTGGCAAGCGCTTGAACGTATTATTCCAGATATTAAACAACGTTGTGAAGTCACATTAGTAGGTACACCGCTTACCCACGAACGTTACTTGCGACGACATAACGGTTCTTATGGCCCAGCTATTAAAGCAAGCGAAGGATTATTCCCTAGTGCCGGTACTCCTTTAACTGGGTTATTTTGTTGTGGAGATTCTACTTTTCCAGGTATCGGTTTACCAGCGGTTGCAGCTAGCGGTATGATTGCTGCAAATACTTTGGCGCCTGTACACAAGCATTTGGCTATGCTTGAGAATATTGGACTTTAATCCTAGAAACTGGGTTTCTTTATTGACATCTTGTAATAAAATAACGATTTTGCCTAGAAACCCGGTTTCTTACGTTTGGCGCCTGCTATTATACTGGAAGCTACAACCAAAGCAGCAACTGTACTAGGTTCAGGTACACTTGTTGCCCCACTAGCAACTTTGATTTGGTAAGCTAAATTAGACCTTTGAGGTGCTGCACCTGTCCAAGAAAATATAGATTGACCTGTCAACTTAAAGGGCGAAGTGATATTGCTAATTTGAAGATAATCAACATCACTACTAATACCGGTACCTGCTGAACTTAAACTCTTACCAACTCCTTTGCCATTTAAAACAAGGTTAGTCAGTGTTGATGTGATATTTGATGTGCTGCTGTTATCCTTTTGTGCAAAGGTTCGTAAGAAAATATCGGTTGCGGCGCCTGTAAATGCTGTGGTGCTAATTTTTTGACTACCAACTGTATAATTTACTACGCTACCATTGTACTCAAGTATAAAATCAACAGGTGTTCCACTTGTCCAAACGCGGTCACCTTGTGCAACTGGGTTTCCACCTACAAGTTTTCCCTTTCCATCTGGAAGCAAAGCACTATTAATTCCTAATTCCCGTTCGCCATTTCCACCAAAACCATTGTTACCCATTCGGCTTTCTGCAACGAAAGTTTCAGTATATTCTTTCGTTAATAGCAAATCGTTGAACTGCGTATCAGTCAAATTATCTCTGTTAACGAGAGTGAAAGCGCTTGCTTGACTAGGCGCCGCTATTATTCCAATTGCTGACAAGCTTAAAAGTAACAATTTCTGCTGATTGAAAAATTTATTTAAACGAATCATTGTTTTCCTTAACTATCTTCTAGAAACCCGGTTTCTTTGTTGAAATCTTGTAATAAAACTATGATTTTCATTAGAAACCGGGTTTCTACAGCTTAAGGAAAACAGGAAGTGCTGTCGATAAAAAATTATCCAATTTACTCAATATTTGCTTTGAGATGAAACTATCAATTCTTCATGTATAAATACTTATTGTCTGATTTTTTTTAATACTGGTAATAAAAAAAATACTTAGAAACCGCGTTTCTTTATTGAAATATTGTAATAACAATCATAATTTTGCGTAGAAACCCGGTTTCTAAAGTTAACTTACTGGAATGCATCTGGACTTTATAGGCACGTAAAGCTGTAATATACAATGCGTCTGTATGGGATGCCTGACTCACGTTTTACCTACGGTTATTGAGAGCGGTGCCAGAGATAACTTGAGTGACCCTCATGCAGTTATTCTTGTTAAAAGTTAACTACTACATGACGCACGTTACAACAGAGATGGCACCTTTCTCACTAGTTTCCTAAAGCTTGCTTACCCTTCTCGGTCAATTTATAGCATCGGCGCCTTTTTCCTCCCTTAAACTCTTCCTCCACCCACCAAGAGGAAATAAATTCGTTTTTCTCCAACCATTCTAGATTAGGATAAAGACTGTTAATGGTTAAATCAGAATTATAAAGTTTGTTAAATTCCTCTTCAATCTTTAAACCATAAAGCGGTTTTTCAGCTAAAGATTGTAATAGAAGAATATCTATTTTATTAAGTTTTTTACTCATTGGATACCTCCTGCTTTAATACAATGCCAATGCCAGGTTAGATTCATGAATATTTAGTTATATACTTACTATCATTTTAATTATCGGCACCTACACCAAGCTGTACATCTAAAATAAAAACTCTGCCAAATGTACGTTACCAGAGTAGCAAGTGCAACTTCGACACGAAGCTCATAATACAAATAATAGTACACAGTCATTATATGGCATCACATTTTACGTACACAACGGCTCAACACGTTTGCTATTCTTAGAAGAGAGTGCTAATTTCTCAGAAGCACTGTTTCGCCCTCCGGGCAAACTAAGTTAACGGGCGTTTAGAGTTTTTAGGCTCGTCTACTGCCTCAAGGGTGAGTTTTCTGACAATAGTTTAATATAAACTGCTTTCTGTAAGTAACGGATACTTCACATAGAGAAAATCATGAAGGATATTATTGGACTTGGAAGGCAGCTACTGTCAATGTTTTTGGTACTGGTTGCAAGTAGCATGATGTTTTTGTCATCTCCTGCTGTAACTGCTCCGTCATCAATAAATATAGATGCTATTAATAAACATGAAAATCAAATATTAAAATCAGATAAGCCTGTTAAAGTATCAAAACCCGATGATGCTACTGTAATTTTGACACCAGAAGAAGCTGTCAGACAAGCAAATACTTCTGCCAAAAAACGAGAATCTTTTCCTAAAGGTTTTTTTAATAAATCAAAAACTGCTAAAGGTTAATATTGGGCATTTTCGATTTTCATTCATGACACTATTAAAATAAGTGGATGTACAGTTAAGTATTACACTTATTAAAAGGTGTCCATTTTGGTGCCCTTAAAATCAAAAAAAAGTACTATCGATAAAAAATTCTCTAATTTACTCAATATTTGCTTTGAGATGACACTATTAATTCTTAATGTATAAATACTTATTGTCTGAAATGTTTTTATACTCGTAATTAAGAAACTAAAATTTATTTTCTATTTAGAAACCCGGTTTCTTAGGTCTGTGCAAAAAATAATGGGTAATTAAAATTCTTAATTACCCACTATGTTTATTTAATTAAGTCAAATCGTTAACTATTTGCTTGGGCTATGCAGGTGTCAGTTCTTTTGCTGGTGCTAGTACTGGTGCTAGTGCTGGTACTGGTGCTGCCTGTTTCATTAAGTCGATATAGAGTTCACTTAATTGCTCTGCTACACCATCCCAACTGAATTTCTTCTGAACACGAACTTTTGCTGCTGCACCTAGTTTTGCACGCCATTCTGGATTTTCTAAAATTCGGTTTATAGATAAAGCAAATGCTGGTACATCTTGAGGTGGCGCCAGTAAACCTGTTTGTTCGGGAACAACTGTAAACTGAAGTCCACCGACATCACTCGCGATAACTGGTGTACCACTAGCCATTGCTTCTATAGCAACTAATCCAAATGGTTCGTAATGACTAGGTACGACACATATATCTGCTGCTGCATAATACGTTGGTAGTATTTCTTGACTCAAACGACCTGCAAATGTTGTTATTGAGCGTAATCCTAATTCGTCTACTATTGCTTCAATACGGTCGCGCTCAATTCCATCGCTTTGTCCAGGTACGCTACCACCACCAATTATTAGTTGTAATTTCTCATCTCCATAAAACTTTGACTCTCGTAACGCGCGTACTAAAGTCTCAATACCTTTACGCGGGTCAAATCGCCCTACATATAATACTAGTTTTGCATCACTGTCTATTTCTAACGCTGCTCTTGCTTCGTCTCGACCTACTGACCCAAAACGTTGAATATCTGTACCACAAGGAATAATATCTATATTTCCTTTTGTGGAAACCAACTGACGCATGTGCGCTTTTTCTTGCGGACTTGTCGCTACTACTCGCTCTGCTGTTTCCAATAGCTGACACTCTACGTCTAATCGGTTCGCTGCGATTGGTGGAATGTCTTTTTGATCTATTGTTGCGTACTTAACGGCGCCGAGCGAATGGTAAGTGTGAACTTGTTTACAGCCTATCTTCTTCTTCAATTGCATTCCTACCCAACTTGAAAGCCAGTAGTTTGTATGCACTAATTCGTAAGTGAGACCATTTTCTTGCTGGAATTTTAAAAACTTCTCAACAAATTCTGGCAAGTAACCAAACAACTCATCTCGCGGAACAAATTCTAATGGACCAGCACTAAAACGAATGGTTCGGCAGTTTGGCATATGTTGAACGATTTCCTCTTGCGCTGCACTAACTCTGCGCGTATACATATCAACTTGCCATCCGAGTCGAGCGAGAGCTTCACCTACGTTACGCACGTAAACATTTTGCCCTCCAGCCTCTTCTTTACCGAATTCAATCGCTGGGTCGCCGTGCACTGAAATTAAAGCGATGCGCCGTTCTGTTTTAGAGTTCATAGTTTGTTGGTTTTTTATGCTACAGAGGTATATGGCTAACTCAGACAACGAGTTTATTCCTAATACCTCAACTTGTGGAAAGTTTAGTAATTAATATTGTAATTTACATTAGGATTTTCTTTTATACATCTCCTCAAGGAAATAGGCTTTTTTTCGTAGGTATTTGTATTTGATTATTTTATACACATCTTACATTTTGCTTATGATTTGTAGAGGTATATCTAAATATGTATAGTAGCTCTAATCCTTACTCTACAATACTTGTGTTTATTAAAAATGACAAGAGCCACAGCTTGGTTGCTAATAAAATTAACATTAAAGCTGTAACTTAAAAACTTTTTGACTATTCCATTTTACGTATATCCAAGCGGTCAAGCATTTAGCGGCATAAATATTCTTTCTGTGATAAATAAATTCTTTAAGTTTGCATTTTTACTATTTGGTATAACACTAGCATTTAGTTGCTAATTTGTTAGGGATTATACTAACTTTCAAATCAGTGCAGTTTTGTAACAGTCAATACAGTTCGTTAAGAAAGTTGACAATTTAAATAACGAATAACTATTTAAGATTACGCTTTGTAAAAGAAAGTTCAATCTGACGTTGGGAATAACTGTGTTAGCGCATCTTGCCATTTTTACGGCTTGGTGTTTATATAACCATCGATATATAGTATCTATAGAAAAAAACTATAGAAAATAACGTACTCACAGAGCGTGAAGACGTTGGGTTTTAATATTGTTCAGTTAGTACATGTTGTTTTTGCTTTTATGGACAGGGCAAGAGAAAGCCCATTCCACAAGACTATTCCACAAGAAAAAACAGTCCCGCGCGCGATTGTTGAATGTAGCGAGTAACGCGCGCTCTATGACTATATCTAGATATTTAGATTTTTCGGAAAATTTTTATTTATGGTTGGACGCCCGATGACGAGCGCTTTCCCAACAACATACTCAAGACTTTGTTCTAATGCAAGAAAGCAGTTTTGCCGTTAGAGAAGATAAAAATTAAAAATCAATAAACTTGGTTTTTAATTTTTAATCTTGCTCCGAAACGAATTAGTTTGTGGTTTGTGCTGCAAGACGTTGTTTGAGTGTTTCCAACTGAGCAGCCCAACGTGGGTCTGGACGAATTGCATCGGAGTCTCCACCACTTGATGTTGATACGGTTTCTTTTTGACCGCCACCACCACCACGACGTGATTTTTTCGAGCTTTTTCTGCTGCTAGATTCTCGGTTGCTACCACCACCACTGCTTACTGGCGCCGCTGGGCTGCCACTACTTTCTTTTCTTTCTTTGACCGGTGCCGCTTGTTGTGGCTGTTCGTCACCCTCTTCACCCTTAGTTCTAGGCAAAGCCTTTTCTAATTTGATGGGAGAATCTTTGAACATCTGACCGTTATATTTCTCAATAATCGCGTCAGCTTGGTCATCATTGTTAACCGTTAAAAAACCGAAACCACGGCATTTACCCGTTTTTCGGTCTTTTATCAACTTTGTTGTTACAGCATCGCCTTCAGCAGCAAATACAGCTTGTAAGTCTTGACGGTCAATTTCTTCTTTTGGCAAATTGCCTATGTATAGGCGAATAGACATGAACAATACCTCCAATCAGAGAATTAATAAAACGTGTGAAGAAACCTGAAGTTTGGCGAGCGGTTATTGATAGATGCTATGAACCATCACGACAGCAACCAATTTTGTACTCAAAAACGTCATCCTATACAATACAGTCTTTCCGCAGAGTGAAGCTTATATAATACAAGAGTGTACAAAGCGCCAAAAATTTCTTAATTGTAAGAGCCTTTTATTTTACAACTTTCTCAGTGCCACTATAATTCCATTTAATGCTTTTGCTTTTCAATTCAAACACCATTTTTTAGATTATCATGCCTTGTTGTGCAAAGCTTGCTCAATGCCTACATTTTCATTACTTTATACAAATATCGTAACATAAATTACATTTTTCCCACCATTGAAGAGCGTGAAACAAAAACCAGCCGACTATGGCTGGTCAATTTTATGCTGTGTTGGGGGGATAATTTAGCTAGTTTAGGCATACTAATTGATACTTCTTTAGACTCTTTACTAACCAAGTTTATGCACCCAGTTATACTAACCGCATTCGTCATCTTTGAAAAACTCTTTATGAAACTTAACATTGTTTACCTAAAAACGCAACAAAAATTTACAAATAAATAAACTGATAATCATCCTTTAAGCAAGATGTAGGCGCCCCATGCTTGGAAAGCAACGGCAACAACAGTAGCCCAAATTGGGTGTGTACTATTGATTGTTTTACCAGTTTGTGTTCTAACCGATTGAATGTCAAGCCAAGGTGTAGCATCTCGTCGTAACCAACCTGTAACAGTGACTTGTCTGCCAATAAAATCTTGGGGGTTAACAGGTTGTCCAAATGAAACGTGATGCATTTTTATTAAGGCTGTGTTTGTTTGAAGTATCAAGTCTTGTCCCAAGCTATTACTTACACCTCGACGACCCAGAATTTTGCCATGTAGCTTTACTCCATGACTATCAATGCCAATTGCAGCAGGATTTGTTAGTAAGGCAGGTAAATGCTCGTTAGTTTGTAAACTCGAAGTTGATTTTAGTTCGGGGAAGTAGGCATTGATTCGGATTAAAGTTCCAATACTGAAACCAATGGCAATACAACCAGCAGCGAAGCCCCAATCATCATATAACCATTTTAGATTAAGAATTTTCAAAGCGTACAGCGTTTGCCAAACCACCCCAATTAACAACGCAAACGCTAAACCCGTTGGAATTCCCAGAAACGGGGCTATTTGTAAGCCAAATATTTGCTTTCTCACTTTTATCGCGCTTGTGTTGTCAATGTCTAGTTCCCTATCTAGGCGCCATTTACCCGCAGTAGCCAATAAACGTTGAATACGGTCGCCAATTAAAGGATGAGTGTTATTTACAGTTAACCAGTAACGATAGGGGTTGAGATAATCCCACATTAACAGAGATTCAAACGTTACATGCGGTGCCAGACTCCCTAACGTAATACTTTGCTTAAACCCTACTGGCAAACTTATATTCAAACTTTCTAGATGCCAGTTTGTTTGTTCTTGTTTTTGAATGTCGTTGGCAATACCATTTGAAATTTTGAGCAAAGCACGGGTTATACCATTTGGGTTGCCAGTAAAGTTAGTAGCAAAAAGGTCTGCGTAATAAAGTCTGACCTGAGATAGTGCAATCACGCATCCAGTACATAAACACCAAACACCGTAAAGAAAACTTGATATGGCTATATGTATATAGCTAACAAAAATTATATTTGCCCTGTCTGCCCAAGTCGAAACCAACTGATATAACTTATAAATTGGAATCGTCACTAACAAAACTAGCGACATTACGCTAACATCCCAATGAGCAATATGTCCTAATTGCAGCGCTAACACTGCCGCTATTTCATCATCTGTTAGTTGCTGCAACAGTCCCTGACTCATTACAATACGAGACATAGAAGGTAAATGCCCATATGTAAATGCTATTGGCACCGCAATTGGTAAAAGTTTAATTTTTATATTTCCACGACGTTGCGTATTAAATCTTTTTAAAATCCTCAATGCTTCTTGACTGTGCATTTCTAGCACTGTAGTTTCTAGCGATTGTATGCCGTACAACGAAGATAATAATTTATCTAGTAACCACGGTGACGTTGCTGTTAGTACTAAAAATAGTACCAATAAAAACGTTGTTGGGTCTTGGTATAAAAGCTGTATTGGTTCAAGAAATGGCAACCATACTAAAGTGTTATTTATGGTTGACATTATAAAAATGATTATTATTCGTACTACCCAAAACAAAGCTACAAAACTTCCAGCCGTTAATAATCGTAATGGGATTAAATCGAGTTTTTTCTCTTGCCAAGTTTTTGCACGTCCACTACGGCGCCAATGAATCGTTGGTAGCTTATTTTTTTTAACTGGTACTATACTACTATGTTCATGATTATCATCATTTGATGTATTATCTGGTGTAATAATCGTTTCGTTGATATTTGGTTTGGGATCACTAAAATCATCAAAAGGGACAAAACCTGTGCCATCTTCTTCGATACGTGCGTTAATATCAGTACGATTACGTTTGAGTAACTCTTCTAACGAACGGTTAGCCCATTCTTGAATTTCAGGGTTATTACTTTGGGCAAGAATCTCAGAAAGAGTCATGGCGCCTGCAATATCACCTGTTTTTGCATATACTACAACTAAACCAATTTGGGCTTGAACTGCGCGTTGCGGGTTATCGTCCATTGCAACAGTTTCCAAAATGGTCTTAGCTGTTTTCCAATCTTCACTTTTAACAGCTGCTAACCCTGCTTCTAAAGAAGTCTTTGAATCTCTTGACATAACGAGTTTAATATCGCTTTTAGTTGAAAGAATGGGGAATATTCCCCACTCCATCACGCCTGAACTGATGGTTGTATTGAAGTTACTGGTGCAATTGCACTCAATATTAACTCTGGATGGTCGCCTATAAGTTGCTGGCAGTTCCACTCGTTGCGGAATAATAGAACTGGGCGCCCCATACTATCTTTTACAGTAGTGGTATTAAACAAGCGTCCAACTTTTTCAAGTGCTTCCCAACCGTTAGTAACCCAACGAGCCACACTGTAAGGTAGTACATCAAGAGTAGTTTCTACACCATACTCGTTTTGTAAGCGGAACTGTACGACCTCAAATTGCAACTGACCAACAGCAGCTAAAATGGGGTCACGTTTGGCTTCATCGGTGGAATACATAATTTGCACCGCTCCTTCTTCGCGCAATTCAGAAACACCTTTTTGAAATTGCTTAAACTTAGAAGGATTTGGATTTCGTAGATTTGCAAATAACTCAGGCGAAAAATAGGGTATACCTTCGTATTCTATTTTTTGTCCAGTATAAATTGTATCGCCAATGGCAAAAACTCCGGGATTATTTAAACCAATTACATCACCAGCATATGCTTCGTCTATAGACTCACGCTCTTGAGCAAACAGTTTTTGTGGACGTGACAACCGCACAGCTTTTCCTGTACGAGCGTGATTTACCGTCATATCTTTTTCAAACCTACCCGTACAAACTCGGACGAATGCGATACGGTCACGATGTTTCGGATCCATATTCGCTTGTAATTTAAATACAAATCCTGAGAATTCTGGATAAGTTGGTTCAATAGAGCCAATATTGCTATCGTGCGAACCTGGTTTTAAAGCATACTCTAGAAAATTTTCTAGAAATAGCTCAACGCCAAAATTGGTCATGGCACTACCGAAAAACACAGGTGTCATTTTACCTGCGTGTACTAAATCTAAATCTAACTCAGGTCCAACCCCATCAAGTAGTTCTAAGTCGTTTTTTAATTGGTAGTACAAATCTTTTTCAAGTAAGTCCTCAATGCGATTGTCACCAAGGTCAATAACTGTATCTTGGGCTTCGCGACTACCATGAGCAGTACGTTCAAACAAATGTATTTGCTGTTTAAAACGGTCGTATACTCCTTTAAACCTATCCCCCATACCAATGGGCCAGTTTACAGCATAAGTTTGTAGACCTAGCTCTTGTTCAATTTCATCGAGTAAATCTATAGGTTCGCGTCCTGGACGGTCGAGTTTATTAACAAATGTAAAAATTGGAATTCCCCGCAGTTTACAAACCTCGAATAACTTCCGCGTTTGTGGCTCTAGACCTTTGGCGACATCTATTAACATCACTGCGTTATCAGCAGCCGCTAAGGTTCTATAAGTATCTTCGCTGAAATCTTGGTGTCCTGGGGTGTCCAATAAATTGATTTGACAATTGCTGTACTCGAACTGTAACACCGTTGAGGTAATAGAAATACCCCGTTGTTGTTCCATTGCCATCCAGTCGGATGTTGCTTTGCGTTGCGAACGTCTAGCTTTAACGGCGCCTGCTTCGTGAATAGCACCTCCGTACAGCAAAAGCTTTTCGGTCAGCGTTGTTTTTCCCGCATCAGGGTGAGAAATAATCGCAAAATTTCGGCGCCGTTCAACTGCTTGGCTAATTTCTGTCTGAAGTTCAGTTGACATAAATGTATTTGCTTGACTTTACCTAATTTAATTTAACTTTTTTGATTTAAGGCTGAACTTTTAATCTTAAAGCAACAACGCTCATGATAGGGTCTTAATAGCGCAATTCAATCGATTCTTGACGAACATCGATTGAAAGAGCGTTGCTATATAGGCGTTTATAAGGAGATGTGAGGGAGTAAGCGGATGTACGATACTGATAAACGAAAGGTACTATCAGCACTGTGTCACGGCGCCATTTTTTTCAGCATGACATTAATTTCTGTTGCCGTGCCTATTTTTATCACTTTTGTCACCAATGACCCAGTTGTTAGAGAAAATGCCAAAGAATCTATCAACTTTCATATCAATGTTTGGGTCTATGGATTTATTCTTGGCGTGTTGATATCTATGACTTGGGGTGTACTAGTCCCAGTTGCGGGTGTCGGCTTTATAGTACATTGGGGTTTAACAATCTTGGCTTTATTCTATGTTTTGAGCGACACACGCAAACCTTTCCGTTATCCTCTAATATTCCGTTTAGTCTAAAAGTCACGTTTTGGTATGTCTCAATTGTAACATCTGTCTAGGAATGATTGTTACTCCTTGCCATTAATTTCTTTCGATAATGCTTTAACGTGTGCCGACAGGGGCGTGTTTTGAGAACTTTTAATAACTTTTGCTTGCATAAATCAGATAAACTCTTCAAGCACTGTAAAATACAAAATTGCCCCACACTACCGGAGCAGCAATAGGGCAGAGGACAGTTAAGTGCTACATGCTAGTTTGCTTTACTGACGTACAATTCTGCCCTTAGTTTGTGACGCTTTGTCGATTGTCCATTATTCGCTGTTGAGCATTAATAAAAATTTATGTTTCCCATCCATCGCCCTCGTCGTTTGCGTACTCATTCTCAATTACGCCGAATGGTACGTGAAACAGTTTTAACGACAAACGATTTAATTTACCCATTATTTGCTGTACCGGGCGAAGGAATAGCAAAAGAAGTTAAATCGATGCCAGGAGTCTATCAGCTTTCGGTTGATAAAATCGTAGAGGAAGCTAAAGAAGTTTATGATTTAGGAATTCCAGCGATTATATTGTTTGGGATTCCAGCAGATAAAGATGTTGATGCTACAGGGGCGTGGCATGATTGTGGCATGATACAAAAAGCTGCAACAGCCGTAAAATCAGCAGTCCCCGATTTGATAGTCATTGCTGATACCTGTTTGTGCGAGTATACAAATCATGGTCACTGTGGTTACTTGCAAGTTGGTGACTTAAGCGGAAGGGTGCTTAATGACCCTACATTAGAGTTATTAAAGAAAACAGCCGTATCTCAAGCCAAAGCTGGCGCCGACATTATTGCTCCTTCGGGAATGATGGATGGTTTCGTGCAAGCCATTCGCAGCGGTTTAGACGAAGCTGGTTTCCAAGACACACCAATTTTGTCCTACGCAGCAAAATACGCATCAGCTTATTATGGGCCATTCCGTGATGCTGCTGAGTCGGCGCCACAATTTGGCGACCGTAGAACATATCAAATGGACCCAGGTAACGCGCGTGAAGCGATAAAAGAAATTGAACTTGATGTTGCCGAAGGCGCCGATATGCTAATGGTAAAACCAGCATTATCGTACATGGATATCATTTGGCGTGTAAAAGAAGCCAGTAACCTACCAGTTGCTGCATACAACGTCTCTGGTGAGTACGCGATGGTAAAAGCTGCCGCCTTAAACGGTTGGATTGACGAACAGCGTGTAGTCATGGAAACCCTAACCAGCTTCAAACGCGCAGGTGCAGACTTAATACTGACTTATCACGCCAAAGATGCAGCACGCTGGCTAATGTAGAGACGCGATAAATCGCGTCTCCAATATCGCGTCGTTATTGGTACGCTTGTGTAGGGATGTAGTTAATCAGTTAATTATCTCTTCACACAAGCGTACCCCTTTTTATATATTTCGTGAGTTAGAAACTACTTACACTGTTTGCAGATGACAGTGTAATCGGATATGAAATAATATAGATAGATACAATATTTCAATTTGCGATATTACTCGGTAGTTGTCTTTTATAAAGCATCTACCCGTACATATTGACATATATAGTTTGAAAGTTAAGCTAGGTAATATCCGAAGCTTTAAAATAAACTATGTAACTATCCTAATTGGATAGATACTTAAAATGGCTAGAAGCAAATAGCCTTGAATTGAAAGTGGAATCAGGTAAATCTATTGTTAGTAAAAGGGAGCATTGAGATATGGATATGCAAGTTCTGAGAGAACGGGCAGGGTTAAGTCGCGCGGAAGTAGCCTTCAGACTTGCAATCAGCGAAACCAGTGTTCGTAACTGGGAAGCTGGACGTACTGAACCGACCATGACACCAAAGAAATATTTAGACGCGCTGCGACTATTTAAATGCACCCCCGAAGAATTAGCGGCAGCAAGCGAAAAATCTATTAATCAACGACATAAGCGCAAACCTGGAAGGCCAAGACGTTTTCCTGATACTCAAATTAGTCAGGTACCACAAAGTATCGCTTTAACTGATACCCCTGTTTTATACTAATACTTCAAAGTTGCGTCCAACCGATGCTCCTGAATTATTTAGATTCGTTAACGAAATGGCATCAATATTGGAAGCTCCAAAATTTGACCAGATTTTGTTAATAACAGAGTTAAATGCTGCGGTTATACAGATACCACGTTTAGGTGCATGTCTTGGTTTATATCCCTACTAATCTGTCTGCTAAAAGTTTGTAATTTATATCAGTTTACATATCATTCGTAAAATCACATATTGTAGAGACGTTACATGTAACGTCTCTACATTTATGTATTTTTGAGATAACAATGGCAATGAGGCTTCTCAATTAATGATTCAATTAGCGCATTTAGTGCTACTGCTGCGAGTAATCCACCACCATTTATACCTACAGTTGTAATATACTCAACACCAGAACGTATCAGGCGCCGTTTTGCAGCAGGTGCATGACTAAAACCAATGGGCATTCCAATAATTAAAGCTGGCTGAAGTTGCTTTTTCTCAATCTTATTACAAATAGATATTAAAACCGAGGGTGCATAACCTACTACTAATATGCATCCTGGAGTTGTCTGCTGTAATTTTTCTTGCCATTTTACCGAAGAACAGTATTCTTGTTCAACTTCTGTAAAACTGCTAATATGGGGGTCATCGATAAGAGTGCTAACTTTGGCGCCTAGATGTGCAGCACGAGCTTGGTCAATACCAGCACAAACCGCTGGAACATCAACAATAATGTCACATTTATTTTGAATAGCACTGCGACTTGATGCAATTGCGTTTTGACTCCAGCGCACAAAATCGACTAAAGTAACATCACCAGAAGCTATTACTAACTTTGATAATAAATCTACTTCTATTTGTGAACGTGCAGGTAACGGTAGTAACTGCTGTAATGATTCATTAAAGTCTTCAGGATGAGCATCGGTTGCTGCATCCAAACCATCCCAAAGTTGTTCGAGTTGTTCCAAAGAAGCGCTGGTTTCGACTTCTAACTGTTGTAATTGTAGTAAAGCTTCAGCTTGCACGTTTAAACATGAATGGTCTCTACCCAATAAACCTTCGAGTGCGCTAGCTGTTTGCCGCAGTCTAGTTAATTGCTGCATCACCGACCGATATTGTTGCTGTAAACTATCAAGTAAATCATTACTCAACGGCGCCTTTGAGCCAGGTTGTAGTAATTTACGAATATGGTCAAGTTGGAAACCTTGCGATTTGAGAGCTACAATTCGTCGCAAGTGCAGAATGTCTTTGTCTGTATATAAACGATAATTACTTTGAGATCTAGATGCTTCTGGTAGTAATCCTAGCTTGTGATAGTGTCTCACCATTCGTGGTGTTAAACCACCACCTACTAGTTCTGTTAATTCTTTGATTGTTAAGTTTTGCGCGCGCATTGAGTATACAAACTTATTTTAATAACAATTTTTTTCATTAATATGAATTTACTATATATTGCCTAAATATTGACGCCATTTTGTCACCATTAAGTTAGAATAAAGTAACATCACGCTTAATCGCTTATGATTAACAGTAACGAAAATACAGTTCGTGTAACAGCAAGAATCCCAACAAGCATTCAAGAAATACTACAACAAGCAGCAGAATTATCTGGCGCCAGCTTAAATCAGTTTATAGTTCAGGCAGCATTAAAAGAAGCAAAAAAACTTATTGAAGATGAACGGGTTATCGTTTTATCTGAAAGGGATGCTGACAAGGTATTTAGCTTGATTGAAAATCCTCCTGAACCTAATGAGCGACTGAAAGCAGCAATAAAGAAGCATAAGGAATTTTTTAGTGAGAGTAATTGAGTTGCTTGACAAGAATCATGACCGTAATGGTTTTGATTGTGGCAGTGAAGCTTTAAACAAATTTCTCAAGCAAACCGCAAGACAACATATTCAAAAAGGAATTTCGCGTACTTTTGTTCTTGTAGATACAGAGCAGCCTAATTTAATTATTGGTTTCTTTACGTTGACCTTATGTGAAGTGCGTGCAGAAAAACCGCCACCACAATTTGCTAAAAAATATCCTCATATAGTTCCAGGTGTCAAATTGGCAAGATTGGGAGTTGATAAAACTTACCAACGACAAGGAATTGGGGAAGTTATAGTGATTGAGGCTATGAAGCGTGCTTTAGTCGTTTCGGAAAATGCAGGAGGTATTGGTCTGTTTGTCGATGCTAAGGACGAATTTGCAAGAAATTATTATGAACGCTATGGTTTTGTGAACTTAGAGGATGCACCTTTAGAACTGTTTTTACCATTGTCAGCGATTTTACAAATGCTTGATTAAGGATTTTTAAGTATAAAAATATCTAATAATTGTCTTGTGGGGTAGACATCCCTGCCTGCCCTGCATATTGGAACAGGCAAGGATGCCCATTCCACAAAATATGCTATTCCACAAGATATTTTATTTTTAAACAAAAAAAGCTTGACTTTGACATTAATGTCAAGGTTTAGGGTGAGTAGAGGAAATATATTGCTCTACCACTACTATGACTAGCTATTCTTTTACAAAACTTAATATTAGGCACCTCACTACCGAACACCCAGATGCTGTAGCTGCGGGTTGTTGTGCTTTATTTTTACTCTTAGGTTGGCTTGGTCTTTATTTCGGTTGGGTCGGGTTAGCTTTATTACTGTTGCCTGTTGCTTATGTGGTGGGTGGATATGCGAGTGCGAAGGAAGGTTTGACGACGCTTGTTGAAGAGAAAGAGTTTGATGTTGATTTATTAATGATTGTTGCTGCACTCGGCGCCGCTGCTTTAGGTTTATGGAAGCGTGAGTATCATTTGATTGTTGATGGTGCTGTGCTAATTTTAATTTTTGCTATTAGTGGTGCCTTGGAAGGTTACGCAATACAGCGAACTAACCGCGCTATAACTAGTTTGATGCGTTTAACCCCTGATACCGCAAGGGTTATTTCGCGTGGTCAAGAAAAACAGATTGCCATAAATCAGTTACAAATTGGCGATAAGTTATTAGTTAAACCAGGTGAATTAATTCCTACTGACAGTGTAATAACTGAGGGTGCTAGTAATTTAAACGAAGCTTCTATTACGGGTGAATCTTTACCAGTAGAAAAAACTATTGGGGATTATGTTTATGCTGGCACAATCAATGGTACTGGTGCATTAGTCGTTGAAGTACATCAACCACCTGAAAGTAGTTTAATTCAAAGAGTAATTCGTTTGGTTGAACAGGCACAGAATGAGGCGCCTGCTTCACAGTTGTTTATCGAACGGTTTGAGCGCGCTTATGCCAAAGTAATTATTCTATGTGGAATAGTATTGATGACTGTACCGTCAATATTTTTAAATCAAGATTGGGAAACTACTATTTATCGCGCGCTGATTTTTTTAGTCGTTGCTTCTCCATGTGCTTTGATGGCTGCGATTATGCCCGCTTTATTATCTGGTATTGCCACAGGCGCCCGCAATGGTATTTTGTTTAAAAGCGGCGCCGACTTAGAAATGGTTGGCAAGGTTAGAGCAGTAGCTTTCGATAAAACAGGTACTCTTACTACCGGGCAACCATGTGTTCAACAAATTATACCCTCAGATAGATGTAATGTAAATAGTTTATTAATACTAGCCGCTGCGGTTGAAAGTTTGTCAGAACATCCAATTGGACAAGCGATTGTTGCCTATGGGAATGATAATCAATTAGATATTCCATCTGCAACAAATGTGATGGCACATACAGGTTTTGGAATTAGTGGTGAAGTTAACTCGAAACAGGTTTTAGTAGGAAAAGTAAGTTTTATACAAGCGCAAACGGACGTACTTATAGACCAAGACTTGATAGAGCATAGTACACGTCTTGAAACAGAAGGTAAAACAACTGTTTGGGTAGCAGAGAATGACCAAATACTAGGAATTATTGCAGTCGCTGATACTGTTCGTACAGAAGCAGCAATGATGGTAAAGCGTTTGAGAAAATTAGGTGCCGAAATTATTATGTTAACAGGCGATAATCAACGCACTGCTTCATATGTAGCCCAGCAACTAGGTATAAAAGAAGTATATGCCTCACTTTTACCTGAAGATAAAGTAACCGTGATTAAACGTTTACAAAGAGAATATAAAACAGTCGCAATGGTGGGTGATGGAATTAATGATGCACCTGCACTTGCTACTGCATCAGTTGGTATTGCAATGGGTGTGGCAGGTAGTGATGTTGCTCTGGAAACTGCTGATATTGTTTTGATGGCAGATAAGTTAGAAAAATTGGTTGTAGCTATTGAGTTGGGTAAACGCGCAGTACGGGTAGTTAAACAAAATATTGCGTTTGCACTGATGTCTGTTTTAATACTGTTAGTGATTAATTTTACTGTTGGTATTACTTTACCTTTGGGTGTGGTTGGACATGAAGGTTCTACAGTACTTGTGACTTTGAGTGGGTTACGATTGCTAAAGAATAGGTACTAATGTTTATAGCGTACAATTGCTTGTTGTTGTAGAAATGAATTGAGGCAATTACCGTTGAGAGTTAATATTTGACAAAGTTCTCGAACCTCAGAAGCTCCAATCATAACGCGAACTCTTAAACCGTATTCAGTTCGATATACTTCGTATGAAAAAGGTTTCTCAGCGTTACCAGTTAAGGCGCCTGCAAATATAGGTGTTGTACAAATTATTGCTTTGGAAGAAGGTGGTACGTAGTAATCAACAAAAAAATCTGAGTCTTTTGAGTCTTGTGTCCAACCGCTTACAACTGGTTCAGAATCCCATGTTAAACAGTTTGCATCTAGTCCTTTGTCATTATTGAAACCTTCTTGGATTACAACTTTTTGTGTTGAACGCTGTTGCAATGCTTTTAATGGGTCGTTTTGAAACTGGGCTTCAAATTGTTTGACTAAATTTTCTACTTTAATTATGCGCGCTCGAAGTATACTAGTGAAGAGGCTGATGTGTAATATGAGTACAAATGCTCCTAAGTATGTTGTCAGAATTAAGAACTTTTTTGGTGGGATTGGTTTTTTTGTCACAATTGGTTGTTGTTGGTGCGTGACGCTACAAGGATTATTATATTGAAATTTTTTATTAGCCTGATCGCACCCTACTTTTATGCATGATTTTTGGATAAATTAATGAAATTACACAAGGGGAAATTTTGACTCGTAAGTGTTTTATTATTGAAATGGGAATGGGAATTGACCAGCATGGTCAGGAACCAACGGTTGCAGCAGCTAGAGCAGTACGGAATGCAATAGCTAATAATGCTTTACTTGGTGTTTGGGATGTAGCTGGTTTAACTGACCCAAATCAAATGATAGTCGAAGTACAAGTTGCTGTCCCTTATCCTGAACAAGTTCGTGAAGAGGAAGTTTTAGCGGTGTTACCATTCGGTCAAAAGTCGCTTCGTGTTGAAAATGGTGGTATGGTTGTTCAGGGTCGCGCTATTCCTGTGCTGAACGATAAAAATGATGAGATGTTAATTGCTGTAGCTGCCGTTACAGTTTATATAGATAATTAAAAATTTTTTATTTTTTTTTCTACAAGTATTGGTTTGTATCCTTATTTGTTTCGGAAAAAGCTTGCTTAAATTTAAGTAATTAGATTCCCAATTGAATTGTAACTTGGGAATCTTATCTTACTTATTTATAAATAATTATCCGTATTTTTTAAAAACTCCTGGCTCTTGCTGCATTGGTAAAACATCTAAAATATCTGTTTGAGAACAGTATTTTAAGTCTTCATGACAATCAAGACGTAGTAAACGCTGTCCATGACTAGCATGATGCAATAACCCTAATAGGTTTTTCTCCCACTGCGAATACAGCGAAATTGCACTAATCATTTCATCGTTACCAGCTAGTTTTTCAATGGGTAAGTTTGTGTGCTGACAAACACTGTGGGCAATGGCACCTGCACACACGGTATCTTCAAGAGAGTAAGTACCTTCCCAACCTGAACCAACTATCCAAACATTCTCTGGTTCCTTGTCCACAACATACTTTACTACCGCAGCACGGTTAATTAGTGCTGCTGCAATTACTGCACCAGCATCCTGAATTTTTTGTAAAGTTCGAGTGCCATTAGTAGTGCTAATAAATAAACGCCTTCCTTGTACTAGCTCTGGAGTACAATCGAGAGGAGAATTACCTAGATCGAAACCAGGAACTTTGCCACCACCCCTTTCTCCAGCGCGTAGCCGTTTAGAGGGATGCCAGTTTTCGCTTTCCTGCATTAATTTGTCTAAGTCACTAAAGACTTGCACCGCTTCGCCTCCAGCGGCTAAAACTGTGGCTATAGTGCTTGTAGCTCTCAATACATCAACCGCGATAGCACATTCGGGTACTTCGCTGTTAGGAGTCTGCTCCGGAGTGTGATAAACAAATAGCTTCACGCTCTGTATACACCTGAATTTTATATTTACTACCAAATTTACATTCTAAGCTAGTTAATGTAACCAACTAGAAGCGCAATACCCAAACAATATTGTTATGCAGGATATTACTCATGTATCTACCTTATCTCCGGTTGTGCTTTGTGTAACCACTTTTGAGCGTCTTGACATGTAACCTAAAAAAAGCAGAAATATACAACGTATACGTTTGAAGTGAATTTGCCTCTGATGATAGTAATTTCAAATAGTATGTATAGTACTGAGTGTTGAGTGAAGTTCAAAATCCATTCATTGTCAAAGACAAATCAAAATCTATAATTTTATGGCGCCTTTACCTGATTACCGTCCGAAACAACTTTCAGTTGGTCCACTGGAAGCAGAAATATTAAACATCGTGTGGGAACTCGGTAGCGTTACAGTTAAAGATGTACACGACCGTATCTTAGCCGACCCCAACCGCGAATTAGCGTATACTTCTGTTACTACTGTCCTACGTCGTCTGACTGATAAAGGTTGGTTAAAGTGTGATAAGTGTGGACGTGCATTTTTCTTTTGCCCATTACTAACAAAACAACAAGCTGAAGTCATTAAAGCCCACGAACAGCTACAGCGATTTCTTGCTATTGGAAATCCTGACATAATTGCCGCTTTTGCTGATAGTCTTGATGAAGCGGCTAGCACACAAATTCAAGCAATCGCAAAACGTATACAAGATGCACGTCAAGCAAGAGAGGAACAGTAATAATGCATCTAATTATCATTTTCGCATCCTTAACCACCGCTTGGTTTATACGACGCAATGCGTCTATAAATGCTGAATCTTACCAAAACTTCTATAAACGCTGGTGCCAAGCTTTATTTTTCTTCCTGTTTCCACCTTTGCTGATTTTTACTACCGCCATCGCACTATTGTGTATGGGTACCCAAGGTAAAATGGGTATGTGGCAAACTGGTTGTTTAAGCTATGGTTTTGCTATTGGTAACCTTGTACTCTTTGTCGTGTTATTAGTAAGATTAACGTATCAAGGGTGGCAATCATTACGTTCTGTAAAAGTCTGTACTGAGACTAAATTAGGTAATCAAAATGTCCGATTACTAGATACAGCAGCACTTTTTGCAGGGCAAATAGGTTTTTGGAAGTCGGAGCTTGTCATTAGTAAAGGTTTATTGCAAAGCCTTTCTCCTGCTCATTTAGAAACGGTTCTTGCTCACGAACAAGGTCATTACTATTACCGCGATACATTTTGGTTTTTTTGGCTTGGTTGGATACGTGAATGCACTAGTTGGTTGCCTAACACTGATGCTTTATGGCAAGAGCTTTTAATTTTGCGTGAACTTCGTGCAGATGCTTATGCTGCGAGTAGAGTTGATAATTTACTTTTAGCTGAGTCACTGTTACTTGTTGTTTCTGGACAAACACAGTCACAAAATAACTTTTCAGGGGGTGCTGAAATCTTTTGTGCTGCTTTAGGTTCGTCAAGTGAAGGTACACGCTTGGAGCAGCGTATTGATGCTTTACTCAACCATCAACAGCAATTTACTGATGCACAACCGTGTTCACAATACTGGCATAACTTTTTGCTGGCATTGCTACCCTTGATAACTGTGTTGTTTCATCAATAATTGCTTTAATGATTTATTTTGGAAGCGTCCATTTTCCAAATACGTTCCAAAAATTCCACCTCTCTTACTCTCTTGGACTTTTTCCCCAACCCTGTTTGAGATATCATACGTGTAATGGCTAAAAATATCAGCATTATTGCTAACCCGCCTAAATAATCACATACTGTTAGCGATGCTATACTATCACTTATTTTTGCTACTGGCGCCTGTTCAGTACGCTGTTGATTTGCTGAGGTGGCACTCTCAAACTGTGAGTTAAAATTAGTATTTGTGTTCGATGAATTCATTTTTATCACCTTTTTTGCAGTGTAAATTGCTTAGGTAAAATTACTCCCAAATCGAGCAACCATCCCTTATTTACTTCTATAGAAGATGATTGTGGGTTTTATGCGGTTGTTTAGGAAACTTTAAATTTACGAGATTGAAAGAGAAACCGGGTTTCTACGCATTCATTGTCGCAGACAAATCGTTATTTTTATTACAAGATTGAAGAAACCCGGTTTCTATATACCAAAACGTCGGAGAAAACCGCGTTTTTGGTTTTTTGGCTGTTTATTTCTATTTTGCCCTAATCTAAATCTACTCAAAAAGCCTTGGCGTTTTTGTTTTTGCTGCACTTTTGACTTACCCTCAGAACGGTTCCGTTTGAACCCAAACCTCTGTAAAAATCCTTTACGCTGTTTCGTTTGTTTTTTCGCCAGGTCAATTATAATTTGTTGCTGTCTGACATATTCCTGTATTCCTGACTCAATATTGGATTTCCTAATGCGATGCATTGAATTATCTTTATTGATTACTGCCAATACAGGGGAAGAAACTAAAGAAAATATTAAGATTAAGATTACTGAGATTTTTCTCGGAAGCTTCATATCTGTGCTTTTATATAGATTCTATTGGAGTAGTTTAGCAATTATCACCGTGTAAGTGTATGAAAATACTGGTATTAAATGCAGGTTCTAGCAGTCAGAAAAGCTGTTTATACGAAATTCAAGGTGATATTCCTGAAAATCCACCAAACCCTATTTGGTCAGCACAAGTTGAATGGCGCCCCGAACTTGCTAAAATCAAAATTAAGACAGCAACAGCAGAGTTACAGCAAGAGATATCAGCATCCCATTCTGAAATTATTGCCCATTTACTAAATAGTCTCCATCAAGGTGCCACTAAGGTAATAAACGATTTATCAGAAATAGATGTAGTTGGACATCGAGTTGTGCATGGTGGTAAAAAATACCAAAATAGTGTAGTGATTACGCAGGAAGTAATCGATACTATTCAACAGCTTGCATCTTTGGCGCCTGCTCATAATCCAGTAAACTTAAAAGGCATTCAAGCGATTCAAGAACATTTAGGTGATATCAAACAAGTTGCAGTATTTGATACAGCTTTTCATAGCCATATACCTGATGCTGCTGCAATATTTTCAGGTGCTTACGAATGGATATCTCAAGGTATACGTCGTTATGGGTTTCATGGTATTAGCCATCAATACTGTACACAGCGTGCAGCGAAAATTGTTGGTCAAAATTTAGGCTCACTACGGTTAATTAACTGTCACCTTGGTAACGGTTGTTCGTTGGCAGCAGTTAAAAATGGGCACAGTATAGATACTACAATGGGTTTTACGCCTCTGGATGGTTTAATGATGGGTAGTCGTTCTGGCGCCATTGACCCAGGTCTTTTAATTCATTTACTACGTCAAGAAAACCATACACCTGAAACACTCGATAATCTTCTTAATAAATCATCTGGTTTACTTGGCATTTCTGGTATTTCCGGGGATATGCGGCAAATACTTGGCGCCATATCTGAAGGTAACGAGCGCGCAAAGCTAGCCTACGATATATATATACACCGTCTGAGATACTACATTGGCGCCATGCTTGCCAGTTTACAGGGTTTAGACGTTTTAGTATTTACTGCTGGAGTGGGCGAAAACTCTCCAGATGTGCGCTTTTCTGTGTGTGAAGCTTTCGGTTTCTTAGAATTATCACTAGATAACCAGAAAAACCATAATCACCCTATTAATATAGATATTGCGGCACCCGAAAGCAAAGTCAGGGTTTTAGTCATACATACACAAGAAGATTGGCAAATTGCTTGTGAGTGCTTCAAGCTCCATTAAATAAACATTAAGTATTACAAAGGATTATGAATAAATGTAAATATAATGTAGGGTGCGTGGCGCCACAAACAATTCCAAACGAAGCGAGTTCCTAGTAGCGCCACGCACCATATAGATGTAAAATAAGAAATTATAAAGACAAAATTAAAATAAAAATATTAAAATTCACCCTTGAGATGTAACTCATGTGGGTAATTTTTTTTACATCGGTAGTTGGACACATTAGCAGAAAAGTTCTACAATCTGAACAAATTCTGGTAACTGTACTTATTGCTTAATCAATACAACCATAGTAAAGATTAGTAAAGATTTTCGATTAATAATCTTTAAGCCAGGGTTACATTTTAACAAAACTCAAAACCGCTTATTAACAAAGGAAACAAATCAAATGACCGTAAAGCTAATTTTAGTCGGATTAACAGTAGTGTTTACATTCGCTTGTCTGTTCTTTGGTACCAAGAATGGATTTTACGATACAGACAACTACCACGGTAATGGTTCTGCACACTAAACTTTAGTTTTAAAACGCGACATGTAGAAAACATCACATGTCGCGCCCGAAGTGCATCAGCAATTAGAGCGATAATTAGAGCGATTTATTTTAGGGAGGGTTCATAATGAGTGAGCGCATCTCGGTATCCTCTCGGTTTGATACTGGGGAACCGATATGTGAATTAGAATGTTTGCCGTATGGTGTTCATCATAACGGTGAAGGCGTTTGTTTGTTGGTACGCCTTGGACAATATCGCATTTTACTTGACTGCGGTTTGGATGATGTTTCTCCTTTAGTCAAGGGGTTAAAAAAATCCGCACGTCAAGGTAGTTCACCAATACCCGCCGATTTCGCTTTAGTTAGTCATGCTCACTCTGACCATGCCAAAGGTTTGTTACAGCTACATGAAACATTCCCACTTTTACCTATTTACGCTAGCGAGGTAACTAGTAAATTACTTCCGCTTAATTGGTTAGAACGCTCAGACAAAGATAATTTGCTTTTTTGTCAAGCTTTGCCGCTGCGTACTCCTATTGAACTTAAAGATGGTTTAGTTGTAGAGTTATTTCCAGCAGGTCATTTACCTGGCGCCGTTGCAACATTATTAACTTACACTACACCACAGCGTATTTATAAGCTTTTATATACGGGTGATTTTTTCCTATCGAATTCGCGTTTGGTAGAAGGTTTACGTTTAGAAGAGTTGCGGGGATTAGAGCTAGATGTTCTAATTATTGAAGGTTCATATGGTACCGCGCGTCATTCGCATCGTCGTAACCAAGAAAATCAACTAGCAGAACGAGTTAATCGGGCAATTGCAGAAGGTTACTCGGTTTTAATGTTGACTACTGCATTAGGTTTAGGGCAAGAAATGCTAATGCTGCTTCGTAGTCATCACCATTTTACTGGACGTGATATAGATATTTGGGTTGATGATACTGTTGCTGTTGGCTGTGATGCTTATTTAGAACTTTTGCCACATTTACCAGCATCCGTCCAAAACTTTGCTCGACATCAACCGTTATTTTGGGATGAACGAGTTCGTCCACGAGTACGACGTTTACATCCTCAGTCACGTTCAATTGTCGGAAAATCTTCTTGTATTGTTCTAACTGATTCTCTTCAAGTTGATATTAACGAGTATTGCCAGCTTGACACAGGCCCTTGGTTAATTTTGGCGCCTGAAAAAGTTGACATAAAAATTAACTCTCTTTTATCACGACTAGTGCAGGTCGAAAGTTATCTTCTTGCTCAACACAGCGATGGACCAGGTACCACCCAATTAATTCACAACCTGCGACCGCAACACGTAATGTTCGTTCACGGTTCACCCACTTATCTTGCTGATTTAACAAGTCTTGAAGAATTACAAAATCGTTACCACGTACATTCGCCAGCAATTGGTGTATTAGTTGAGCTACCTATTGGTGATACATTTTTACAACCAGCCCCTCCAGAAACAAATTATGAAGGTGAACTTACAGAGTTAGGTTCAGTAGTATCTATTACATTACCAGAGTCTATTGCCGCAGACCCACGCTGGCGCCAGTTTGCTGACACAGGATTAATTGAAGCTCGCTGGCAAGGTGAAGAATTAGTATTAAGAGGATTGTCACAGCGCGAATTACTGAGCCAAAATAGTGATAAATTTATTTGGCATGACGTTGACTGCTGTGGAACTTGCCGACATCAACGAGGTGGACGCTGCTGGAACCCCACTTCTCCTTTATTTAACTTTAGAGTCACGCTCGAAGGGTATTGTCCCGCTTTTGAAAGTTTGAATAAAGAACGCTCAGATTAAATCCCCCCAACCCCCCTTAATAAGGGGGGCTAAGATATTGCTTTTTTTCTTGTTCCCCCCCTTAACAAGGGGGGGATCAAAATATAAGATAACCCCTCTTTACAATATCTTTATAAAGATACATAAAAAGGGGTTAGTGCTGTGATTGCGAGGTTTGTGCTGCTTGCGAAAGCAAAAAACTTGTTAGAGAGAGGAGCTTCTTAACTTTTGGTGGTAATTTACTTATCATGGCGCCTATGCTTTTTACGACGATAATTCATATAAAACATTTATAGGCGCCGTGAGTTATGTTTCAGGATTCGAGTCGGTGTAATTGTTGCGAATACGTTCAGCTTCGGGACAGTCTTCTGTCAAAAGTGGCTCAACGTTACCGCGCGGTACAGAAGCCAATTTTTGCGTTACAGCACCAATACTTTCAAGCCGAACCATTTCTTCCCATGAACAAACTTCGTCTTCTTCGTCTGTTTCATATCGGAGAGTCACTAAATCTCCTTCAATGTCTAAAATGCGGGCACGCTCTATCCAGCGTTGCTGGTCTCGCAAGAAAACACAAACCTCACGCCCATCGCAGCACAATTGATAAATCTTGCGGTGTAGCATCTACTGCTTCTGCCTTTGTTAACGAAGTTAATTTTTTATTGAAAATTCGGGTATTAACCCCGTAGATAGCACCATTTGAAAGTCCGAATTATGACACCTCAAAAGGGCTTTACCTGACCCAAGTCTAAGTAGCTCGTTTCTCTTTAAACCGGGTCAAGAGTAAGAATATCTACCTCGTAGAAATCGTATAAGTCAGGATTTTTCCTTACCAGATTCACCATTACTGGCGAGTCCTTACTTGCGTAATGTAATAAATTATACTCTAAAACAAGAGCGAGTTGCGGTTGCGTGAGTTGCCGACTGGTAGTTTTTGACATCGTTGGGAACTCAGGGGACTATGCTTGAGTAAAACCCCTATGTATCTGATCTTAGCTCATTAATAGGCTGTCCTGAATGATATTTAGCAACATAAATACAACAGTTTTTAGAGTTCGAGGTTTTTTTGTTAAAGAAGCGTGAAGAATAGGGAGTAAATATAAGCAATTAGATGAATATACCAAGATGATTATAGAAAATTCAGATATATCTGGTGTATCGGAGGGTTTCTCCGGTATCAATACGATTATCTGTACTGGGCAATCAGTTCAAATAAAAGGTTTGAGGATGCTTCTCGCTTTATATGACCCGCTAGCACAGCATCACATAATGTCACCAAAGCTTTTAAGTCTTCTGATTGATAGCCTCTTGCCGCTAACACCTGATTGATAAGACCTTCGGACTCAACACTTAAATATCCTGTCTGAAAAGCAGACTCAATTAAGGCGCGAATCATAATTGACACACCACTACCATAGTTTGATAACTCTACTGTGGAATATTTTTAGCCGTTCTCAACTGATATGAGTCGTTAACGTTAGTGATTGAGTTAGTTTATTTATGTGATTAAAATCACATACACTACCGTAAAGCAGTATGTAGCTACAACCATTACCAATTAGTTTTTATATTGTATTACACTAGCCAAGTATAAAATTTGAATTATGTACTAAATATAACTTACTTTTAAATAATATTACTTAGAAAAGTTTGGAATATTGCTCATTAATAGAACAGTCGAAAATCCTCATCCATTTGACTCAAAAGCGATGTAACACCATTGCTACTAAATTTTTGTGCTAATTTGCTGCAAGCTGGGCGCTCAGTGGCATAATGTCCAGCGTCGATTAAAATGACTTTGTAGTCGCGGCTTTCTTGAAAAGCATGAAACTTACAGTCAGAAGTTAAATAAACCTCGGCGCCACACCGTGCAACATCCTTTATATAACTGGCACCGGAACCCCCCAAAACCGCGACCCGTTCAACAAGATGCTCTAAATTCGCAGGCGAGTACATTAAATTTGGCGGTTCAAGACTAGCTCGAATCTTTCCTAATAACTCTTTCAAAGTCATGTTTGGTACTAGAGTACCAACACGTCCATATCCTAAACCGTTTTGAGTATGTACTATGGGAGTAGTATCTTTCAATTCGAGAATTTGCGCCAAAACATCGGCAGTACCATCTTCAACTTGGTCAAAGTTGGTATGCGCCGAATAAATGCCTATATTATTGATAAACGCTAACCGCACCATCTCACCAACTGGGTCGGAAGCACATAGAGACTTGGGTGGGTGAAAAATTAACGGGTGGTGGGCAAATATTAAATTGATATTCGTGCCTGCATTACGAAGTGCAATAGCTTCTTGCATTACCGCCAAAGTTGGCGTCAAACACACAAGTACCGTTGCTGTTTCGTGTAACACCCCTGGTTCAACTTGCCAACCACAATTATCCCACTTTTCCTGCCAAGCTGGATTTGCCCAAGCTTCAAACCAATTGATTAATTCAGAAATTTTCATTTTGATATTCTGTCAGATAATGTCAACGATACCTGTTCACGTAGCTGGTCGAATGGTTTATCCCATATAGTTGTAGCATTCCAATTCCATGAAGGTACTGGTATAAGTTGATATTGAGCAAGGTACGTAAGTAATTTATATTCGTCTTTAGGGTCGCGCGAAAAACGAAAAGGATTACGATAGCTACATGTAGAAATGTGGTGGTAGCGTTCGTCATCTATACTGATTCTATGTAATAATTCTTTACCTTTATTATGTAAACAATCTAGAAAAGTTAAACTAAAGGGTTGAATATTAGCTCGGTTTACAGGGTCTTTTTGTACCCAGCGTGCCCAATCAAATCCATAGGTAAAATCATGCACATAGCGAAAACGAATTTCGCTTGAACATCCAAACATGTACATTAGCTCTACAACTTTATTGCCAAATACTTCTAAAAATTTTATTGACCCTTCTTTCGCGCTTACTGCTTGCTCGAACATACTATACACAATAAAATCATAATCCCAAAAAATATTCTCTGGAAAACTGTGTACTTGTGCGCGGATAATTCTTTCTAAAGTATTAAATAAACATTGCACAAGCTGGGTATCATCTGTTCTTTCTGCTATAATATCCTCGATATCTCGAAAACTCGTAATTATATTTTTATGTGGATTTAATGACAATGGTGTAATTTTATGCTGCTGTATTATTTGGTCAATAGTTTGAAAGCGAGATGATACTAAAGGTTGTTTCGTCATATTTAAAACAGGATTAACAGCTGATATTTTTACTAACTATCTGCACTTGTTTTAATAATTATCATAATGTGAAAATAAACAAAAATATATAAACATTTTTTGAAATATATTTCTAAATCTTAAAGAAACCGGGTTTGTGCCCAAAATCTTTGTTTTTATCACAATATTGCAAAAGAAACCCGGTTTCAGGCGCCAAAATAAGCATAGTTCGCATTTTAGGTTTTCATAATGATTCCATTACCAACCATCAACGCTTTAAAGCAACCCACGAGTTCAGCTTGGATAGAACAAGCTCTCGCAAACCTTGATACAATTTTGCTCGACCATTCCCACTGCGAGCGTAAAGCTGCTGGTGTGGCGTTAAATTTTATGTTCCGCTACCCATCTAATACCAAGATGGTAAGGGAGCTAACGAAAATAGCTCAAGAAGAACTCGAACACTTTGAGCTAGTCAACCAGTGGCTCGAACGTCGTAATATACCTTTGGCGCCTTTGCCACCACCACCGTATGGAGCTGGTTTAAAAGCACAAGTTCGTCCTCAAGAACCATATAGATTTTTAGATTCATTACTCGTTACAGGTTTAATTGAAGCGCGTAGTCACGAGCGTTTAGGGTTATTAGCAGCACATTGCCCTGAACCTGAGTTAGCCAAGTTCTATAAAGGTTTAATGGCATCGGAAGCACGACACTTTGGCATGTACTGGGTACTCGCGGATACTTACTTCGACCGTAAAGTTGTAATGCAGCGACTTGATGAGTTAGCTGTAGTTGAGAGTGAGCTATTAGCAACTTTACACCCAGAACCAAGAATTCATAGTTAGTTTTTACTTGCCTACATGAATCAATATTATAGAGATTATTTAATTCGCTCTTGGGAAAAACATCATCGTATTTCCGCATCCGAAGTTATCCGGTGTGTACTTGCAGAATATGGTTTAGGTTGGGAACCAGATGGCGCCGATAAAGATGTACTACAAGTTGAGGAATGTTACCTAGCGACTGGTGGGGAGTTTTGGGTGGTCGAATATCAAAACCAAGTAGTTGGTACAGGCGCCTATTATCCTATTCTTCGTGGACAAAAAGCTGTAGAAATTAGAAAAATGTATTTATTACCGCAAGTTCGCGGATTTGGCGTCGGAAAATTTTTGTTACAACAGCTAGAAGAAACTATCAAGAAGCGTGGTTTCGAGCAAATTTGGATAGAAACCGCTAGCGTTCTCGTTGAAGCTGTCAAACTTTATGAAAATAATGGTTACAAAGCAGCAACAGGAGTTGAGACAGCAAGATGCGATAGGGTCTACGTAAAAAATTTATTAATGTAGAGACGTTACATGTAACATCTCTACCAATTGTGCCATGATACAAAATTTTTTCAATTTATTTTTGAAATCGAATTGTCCAATTTGTCAGCGTTTGACATCAAGCGAATTATGCTCTAACTGTACGAAGCAACTGCAAAAATGCCAGGTAAATGACGCGAGTGTTTTTTGGAAACCACCTGTAAGAGTTTTTGCTTGGGGCGCCTATGGTGGTATTCTCAAACGAGCGATTGCGGTGATGAAATACGAAAAACATCCAGAAGTTGGTCGTTTGCTCGGTCAATGGTTAGGACAACAATGGTTAGTAGACGTACCATTACAGTCGCCAGATCGAAAATTTGTAGTAGTTCCTATACCTATCCACCCTGAAAAATTCAAAAAACGGGGTTTTAACCAAGCTGCGGTAATTGCCAAAGGCTTTTGTGATGTGACTCGATATCAAATTAAAGAAGATTTACTGCTAAGAGTTCAAGATACCCAAACAATGCACAGCTTATCCCTTTTCGAGCGTCAAAAAAACTTAACAGGCGCCTTCACAGTTAAAAATTTACACACTCATCCAAAGCGTGTACTGATTATAGATGATATATATACAACAGGAACCACCGCTTCTGAAGCAGTAATAACACTGAATCATGCTGGAATAGAAGTCATCGGTGTTGCTGCAACCGCAATAGCAATAAAGCACCCTCTCCGTTGAAGAAATGGTTTGGAGAATTTAAGATAAGAGAAATATTAAGCACCTGGGCAACTCAGGTTGTGAATTATTATAATTGACCAAAATATATGCTCTTTAGTAGAAAAGGTACTGTAATGATTAGTAAAACTGTAGCGGTGTTCAGGCAATTATTAGTCATGAGTACCACATTACTAACGATTGGGATAACTGCAACCGCAAGTTTTGCTCAGGTAAATAAAGTCTATAGTCCTTTACCCTTGCCATCAACTTACGAAGTTACAGACTCGCTAACAGACAAAGACATCCCTACTGGTCAAGGTGGTTTTGCACGGGACTATACAGTCAAGTTGAACAAAGGTGAAAATTTAGCGGTAGACCTAGCTTCAGACAGTTTTGACAGCATTATTACTTTACTTAGCCCCAACGGTAGTACTATCGCAGAAAACGACGATGGTCCAGATGGCAGCAGTAACTCATTATTGTTTACTCGAATCAGCGAAACTGGAAGCTATATTGTTCGCGTGCGTTCATTCGGAGAAACCGGAGTTGGTGCATTTAAATTAAAAGTAACGCGATTACAACCAGTCAAATAATTGTCATGGCAGATAAAAATAGTGCTTCTGTCCATTCGACAACTGCACCATAGGTATCACCTGTGTGTCCACCTAATTTATAGTTGAACCAGGCACCTATGATGAAAGATAGGGTGATACCAGCTAGTACTGTAAATGGTACAAAAGTCAGATTTTGAGGATGTAGAAGCGCTGTTAGGGTGGTTATTGCCAAGAGTAATAGTAATCCGGGTAGTAAATCGAATGGTGAATTTATAGCTTCTTTATGAAAAGCTCCTTTTCCAGTCGGTTTTAAATAGCTGTAGCGTAAAATAGCTAATACTTGTGCCCAACGTCCCCAACCACATGCTGCAATAATCGCAAACCATCGATTTTGCGGGTTGAGGTCGGTTAGTGCTGCTGTTTTTAATAGTAATATTAATATACCAGCCATTGCCCCAAAGGCGCCTGTAGCACTATCTGCCATTACTTCTAAGCGTCGTTCTGGGTTTGTGACTGCTAATCCATCGGCAGTGTCCATTGCACCATCTAAATGCAAACCCCCTGTAATGTAAACCCAAAGCGCAACTACCAACACACTGCGCGTGAATGTTGGTACATCTAATAAAGTTAAACCAATATCAATTAGCAACAGTAGCATAGCTATTACTAACCCAACTACTGGCGCCAAACGTGCTACCCGTTTAAAATCTAATCCTTCTATGTAGGGCAATGGTATTGATGTATAAAATATCATACTAGATACAAAAATTAACAATAAGTCTTTACACCACTGGCAAATATTTGTCATATTAGTTACATTGATAATGTCGTTAAAAAATTTCAAGATATGAGTAATCAAACGTATAGTTTATACATGGGTAACAAAATGATTTTTAAAGCTTTCGATAAGATTATTTTGTAAAACGAACTCAGTACTGAAAATTTTGTTATGCTTGTGCCATAACCAAAAGTCAATTCATAAGTATAAAAAAATACTTTATTAAAAGTATGTTGAATGATACACAGTTTTATGTTACCGACTTCGGCTAATAATAAATTACAATTTATTAGGTGAATACCCTACATTTAACAAATTAATATAGATAATAATTAAAGTGCAGGGGGTCAACAAAGCTGTAACATTTTCTTTAGTTAGCATTGTTGTAAATTGTTTTTGAGCGGTCTTATTTTCTACTATGACTCATCATCTACCTGATACTAAAATACCAGCCCCGTGTATAATAGACACGGGTGTAATTGTCAATAAATTGGATATGCGACGACTGCTAACGGATTTAGGTCGCGTCTGCTATATTTACCTTTTGGATGGTGAGGTACATACAGAGGGTGAGGGAGATGTGATGGAGGTATTTGCGAATCCTTCTCGTTCGACCTTGGTAGCAAATCAAGCGCTTTATTTAAACGTTTGCAGCTTTGACTACCTCGAACTCAGACAGACCCCAGAAAAGCAGACTCACTTTGACTTGGTGCAAGAAGGATGGCGCCTGCGTATAATTCCTTTATCGACTCCTTTACAGGAGAGGCGTGACCGTAGTATGAATGTAAATGCCATTGAGGCGATGATGGAGCAAGTACTTTCGGCGCGTTGGGATGCAGAATTTGATGATGATAGCTCTGATATGTTTTAAACCAGATAAAAATAATTAACTTTATACATTTTTTAAAATTCTTTTAAAATAACCTCTGTATGGGCTTCTTTAGGAAGTCTGTTTTTTTATAGAGGTTGATATATTTTGAGTTTTAATTTTTCCTTCGAGTGTGTGGCAGAGTGCAAGCACACCAAAGCACGAGCAGGTATTTTTCATACCCCACACGGTATTGTTGAGACACCAAGATTTATGCCAGTGGGGACGTTAGCTAATGTTAAAACCATAACTCCAGCCCAGTTGAAAGATACTGGAGCGCAAATGGTATTATCTAACACATATCATTTA
Organism: Calothrix sp. FI2-JRJ7; assembly: GCA_019359675.1. Classification (GTDB taxonomy): domain Bacteria; phylum Cyanobacteriota; class Cyanobacteriia; order Cyanobacteriales; family Nostocaceae; genus Dulcicalothrix. The sequence goes on along the minus strand of JAHHGX010000006.1, from coordinate 10,602 downwards.
CATCTTCAACCAGGTGAAGCGATTGTAGCAGGTGGTGGTGGGCTGCACAAATTCATGGGTTGGAATGGGCCGATGCTGACTGATTCGGGTGGGTTTCAGGTTTTTAGCTTGAGTGAAATGCGAAAAATTACAGAAGAAGGTGTAACTTTTCGTTCACCTCACGACGGTCAAATTATTAAGTTAACACCCGAAAAGTCTATAGAAATTCAAAATATTTTAGGCGCCGATGTGATAATGGCGTTTGATGAGTGTCCACCATATCCTGCGACTCGTGAAGAAGTAGAGACAGCAACCGCACGAACATATCGTTGGTTAGAAAGATGTATTGCAGCACATGAACGTACTGACCAAGCATTATTCGGTATCGTTCAAGGTGGAGTATACCTGGATATGCGCTCCAGCGCGGCATCAAGTTTAGCAGCATTTGACTTACCTGGTTATGCAATAGGTGGTGTTAGCGTTGGAGAACCACCTGAATTAATTCATCAAATTGTCGAAGCAACGGCGCCGTTGCTACCCTACCATAAACCTCGTTACTTAATGGGAGTAGGGACATATCAAGAAATGGCAATTGCAATAGCATCAGGTATAGACTTATTTGATTGCGTAATTCCGACACGATGGGCACGTCACGGAACAGCGATGGTACAAGGAGAGCGTTGGAACATCAAGAATGCAAAGTTTCGTGAAGACTTTACACCCTTGGACGAAACTTGTCCTTGTTACACCTGTCAAAATTTTAGTCGTGCTTACCTATCACATTTAGTGCGTTGCCAAGAAATTCTCGCTTACACTCTACTATCCATCCACAACATCACCGAACTCATCCGCTTTACTCAAAAAATCCGTCAAAGCATAATAAACGGCACTTTTGCCACCGACTTCGCCAAATGGCTCAATACAAATTGTAGGTTGGGTGGAGGAACGGAACCCAACGAGTATTCTGATTGATTCTTAAGTTTTGTAAACTCAATACTCAGCACTTAGCACTTTGGTACTGATAACATGTTAAGATACATCTCAAATATTAAAGCTGTGTTGGATAGGTGGATTTAATTAACATGGAACCTACATTACTGTTGGCAAAGTTGCCTGAAGCATACCAAATTTTCGACCCATTGGTAGATGTTCTGCCAATTATCCCTGTATTCTTCTTACTATTAGCCTTTGTTTGGCAAGCTGCCGTAGGTTTTCGGTAAGTTACTTTTAAATTAATTTGCACCCAGACAGGTTAATAATGCCTGTCTTATTTTTTGAATTAAACATTTACATAGCTTAATATTACTTAATGTAAGTTAACACTTAGATATAATAGTGTACAAAGTAAAATAGACCGTTTGTGAGGTAATGAGTATGGGCAACATGAATTTCGTGAAGGAGAGTAAAGAAGTAATAGCAGCAAACGGCGCCAATATGCGGCTAAGTGCAATGCAAAATGGGATAGATATATATAAAGTTTGGGGAAAAATGATGAACTGTGGTGGTTATGGACAATGCGGTACATGCATTGTGGAAATCACAGAAGGAATAGAAAATCTATCACCACGTACAGACGTAGAAAATCGGATTTTAAAGAAAAAGCCAGAAACCTACCGTCTAGCTTGTCAAGCTTTAGTTAATGGGCCAGTCAGCATAGTCACCAAGCCAAAATAAAACAGTCTACTCTTTGAATATATTTTTTACTTCCACATTGTAGTTAATGGTATCCTAAAATTGTAAAGTGGATAACAGACAGAGGCTTCGCTGCTATGCAAACTAATGATTTGGGGTTTATTGCGACCATTTTGTTCGTATTGGTTCCTGCGGTCTTTTTAATTCTTCTTTACACCGTCACCGCAAGTCGTGAAGGTGGAAAAGATTCTTAACTTAGAAACCTGGTTTCTTGAGGAAACCAGGTTTCTTATTGAAAATTAAGCTGCTTGTGTACGTGCCAGTAACACAGGACATGTCGCATTAACACGAACATAGTCTGAAAGAGAGGCGCCTAACAAGCGGTCTAAATCAACAAAGCTTTTAGCAATAGAAGGACGACGGTCAGGAGACCCCATCAGTAACAGGTCTATATTATTTTGTTCTGCCAAGCGACAAATTTCTTGACCAGCACGACCACTAGTAGTAGCAATTCCCTCTTGTCCAGAAGTACCACTACTCGAAACACAACGAACAGGTACACCATACTTTTTAGCTTCAGCAGCAGCAGCAGCTAAAACAGGGTTATCAACTGGATTAAAGTCAGGTTTATTAGATTTGCCCATCCAGTCAGTATTCACATTGGCAAGAAACAACTCTGCTCCTTTTAAATCTTGCATTAAAAACAAAGCTAACTTTAAGCAGTGTTTAGCAGAATCGGAACCATCTATCGCTACCATGACTCGGTTAATCTTTTTAACGTATATATCATCTTTAACCAGTAGCATTGGACGTGATGATAATTGGAAAACGTATTGACTAACTGAGTTAGACAAAATTGACTGTAACCGCTTTAAACCACGCGAACCCATAATAATCAAATCCGCTTCGATTTCATCTGCCACTTGACAAACTACATCTTTGGGTTCACCTTGACGTAGAATCGAAGAAACGCGACTAGGGTCTAAGTTGAGATACTGAATTGCATTTGCTAATATTTTGCCACCTTCTTCCCACTTAGCAGTCATGGATTTCGCAGTTGTTTGACCCGGTACTACGTGTAAAACAGTTATTTTCGCGCGCTTTGCAGCAGGTAATTCAGCAAAATTTTTGAGCATTTCTTCTGCGTGTCCCAATCCGGAGACAGCTAGTAATATTTTTTCTATCATCTTACTTGTTTACGTTCACAGTTTGGGTAGTAATCGATTTTTTGCGTAAATAAACACTATTAATTAACAGCCAAAGTATTACGGGCTGCTTATTAATACATGTTTTCCTTATATATTTATTTACGCATAATTATTGTTTATTTTGTTTGGGTTAAAGCAGATAAACTACTTAAATTACAGGAGTAAATAGTTCGTTATAAATGTACTATTCACAAGCTGTTGTGCCTTTATTCTTCAATTATGTTTATCCCCCACTTTTGAGTATACTCTATTATTTTCCACTATTAAGTTTAACAATTGTTATCTACGCTATTAGCCTTAATCTATATTTGCTAATTCTAATTAACCAAAGTTATAAAATTTGTTGCAATTGCATTGATAAAATAGCAACTAATTAACTTTTGTAAAAAATAACTCAAACTTTTCTAGCTTTCTGTTATACAAATGTTAAGTTTTCTTGAAAGTGTTTAAGCTAGCTTCATATTAAAATTAATTAACAATACGATTCGTATTGTTTATTTTGTAGCACAGGCATCTTGCCTGTGCAGTCAAAGTGATTATTTTTACCACAGACACTATTAGAACACAGAGGAAGAAGAAATTGGCGCCTATCCTCTAAGTTTAAAAATTATGTTTCACCGTTTTGCTGATTGAGGAGAAGGTCAAGCGCGCGCTGAATCTCAGTTTGTAAAAGTGCTTCTGCTGCTGCTCGTAGATTTGTCATGTTACACTCCAGTATGCCTAATTTATTTTATTAACTTTATGTGTTTATAAAGTAGACGAGAGATGCCTAAACAATGCTTTTACGCTCTTCCTGCCTATGAGAGTACAATTTTTCTATCAAGTTTGAGTGGAATTCTGAAAAAGCAATCTCTAATGAAAGAAAGCATGGTGTATCTTTTGATGAAGCCGTAACAGTTTTCGCAGACCCACTAGCAATTACAATAGACGATCCTGACCACTCAATCGGTGAGTTACGTTTTCTAACAATTGGCCAATCGATAATGTATCGCCTTCTGGTAGTATCGCATTCTGAAAGAGAAAGTCAGGTTCGTCTTATTAGCGCTCGTCCAGCAACTCGACAGGAGAGGAGAAATTATGAGTCAGGAGAATGAGCAAGATATTAATGATGAAATGCGTACTGAGTATGACTTTTCGGGTGGTGTTCGAGGGAAATATTACCAGGCTTTTACACAGTCAAGTAATGTTATAATTCTTGACCCAGATGTGGCAGAAGTTTTTCGTGATTCGGCATCAGTAAATGAAGCGCTAAGGCTTCTTGCAAAAATTGCGAAGTCTGTTTCAACGTAGTAGAGTGTTTTATAAATTAATTTGAGTAGGACGGGCAGGGATGCCCGTTCCACAAGATTTTGCACAAGATTTTGTGCTTTGAGGTTTTTAAGCTGCGACTGGCGCCAACCCATTATGACGAAGTAAGGGTTCGGTGCTTGGTTCGCGTCCTCGGAAGTTTTTGAATACTTCCATTGGATGTTTGCTTCCACCTAATGCTAGTACAGTTTCGCGGTAGCGTTTTCCTGTATCTTTTACTGCTGCTTCGTTTTCTAAGCCTGCTTCTTCAAATGCGGCGAAAGCGTCTGCACTTAATACTTCTGCCCATTTGTAGCTGTAGTAACCTGATGCGTATCCACCTGCGAAGATATGGCCGAAGGCACATAAGAATGCGTCTTCTGGTAAGGGTGGAATAACGGTGGTTGTTTTGGCAAGACGGAAGCGCAAGTCTTTTGCTTTTTCTTCGCCACCTGGTTTATAGCTGTTGTGAAGTTCTAAGTCTACTAAGCTAAAGTGAACTTGGCGCAATGTTGCTGTACCGCTCATGTAGTTTTTGGCAGCAAGTAGCTTTTGATAGTAATGTTCGGGTAATGTTTCACCTGTTTCATAGTGTTTTGCCATGCCGAACAATGTTGGACGCTCGTAACACCAGTTTTCCATAAATTGGCTAGGTAGTTCGACAGCATCCCATTCAACGTTGTTAATACCTGCTGCACTTACATAATCTACTTTGGTAAGCATGTGGTGCAAACCGTGTCCAAACTCGTGGAATAAAGTTTCGACTTCGTTAAATGTCATTAAGCTGGGTTGACCATCAATTGGTGGAGTTTGGTTACATACCAAATACGCTACAGGTAAACGAGTTGTGCTTGTACCATTTTGGGTTATCTTTGCCCGGTTAATACAAGTATCCATCCAGGCGCCACCACGTTTTTCAGCAGGACGACTATATGGGTCAAGATAGAAGTAAGCAATAGGGGAACCTGTATCATCAGATATTTGGAAGTAGCGAACATCAGGATGCCAAACGGGTGCTTCTCCATCAGCAGAAGTAACAGTTACACCAAATAATCTTTGTACTAACCCAAACAAACCATCAAGAACTTGAGGTAGTGGGAAGTAAGGACGCAATTCTTCTGCTGTAAAATCAAATTTAGCTTCGCGCTGACGTTCTGCCCAAAAACTAATATCCCAGTGTTTAAAGTCTGATGCTTCAGGGGCGCCTTTTGACGCTGCAAATTCTTTAAGTTCTTCTAATTCTTTGACTGCTGCATCATAAGAAGCTGCGCGTAGTTCTTCGAGTAATTTTTGTACAGCTTCGACACTCGGCGCCATTTTGCTCTTTAAGCTAACCTCGGCATAATTCTTATAACCAAGTAACTGTGCAAGTTCAGTACGCAATTCTAAAATACGCTCAATAAGAGGATTATTATCTAACTCACCTGAAGACGCGCGTGTTAAAAACGCTTTATATACTTTTGAGCGTAAATCACGACGAGTACTATGCTGTAAAAACGGGCCAAAGCTAGGAGAGTCAAGCGTAATTACCCAAGGGCCATCTTCTGGCGTAGCATTTTCTTCACCCGTAGCACGCGCAGCTTGGGCAGAAAGACTTACTAAACTTGGTGGTAAACCTTGTATTTCGTCTTTGCTTGTCAACTTCAAACTAAAAGCTTTAGTCGCATCAAGCACATGGTTAGAAAACTTCGTCGAAAGTTCCGCTAACTCCATTTGAATAGCGTTGAAACGTTCACGTGCTTCAGCATCTAAACCAATACCCGATAGTTCAGCGTCACGAATAGCAGAGTCAACAATACGCTTTTGGGCAGGTTCAAGCGTTGCCCATGTATCACTGTTACGTAGAGATTTAAAAGCGTTGTAAACAGGTTGACTTTGGCTAAGTTTATTAGAAAACTGTACTACTTTTGGTTGAACTGTCTCATAAGCTTCGCGCAACTCATTACTATTTTTTACACCCATGAGGTGACTTACGGCGCCCCAAGTCCAGTACAGACGTTCGGAAATTTTTTCCAATGGTTCAACTAAACCACTCCAAGTTGGCTGTACGTTACTTTCCAGCTTAGTAAGTTCCGCATCCAGTTCGGTTATCAACTCAGTTACCGCTGGTACCACGTGTTCGGGTTTAATTTCTGAGAACGGGGGCAAACCGGAACCTTTCAATAAAGGATTACTCGATATAGTTGCTGCACTCATAGAATTTGTGTGAGACGAAGCTTGTAAAAATTGACTATCCCTATAATGTAACGATTGTGGCTGCTTTTTTTCACTACCAGATAGCCGAACAGGATACCCGACTATTTTGATGTATTTTTGCGAGCAACGTTTTCTTTAGAAAAATTAATTTCTCCTTTTGGACCAATGCTTATCTTAGTATTGGGAAAACTTCGCTTTGTCAAAGACCTGACTAAATCAATAGTTTGCCCGTACTTGTCTACTTGAGGAATCCCGGTTTTATCTAATTGAATTGAATCAATTTTACCCGATACGAAATCACCGTTTTGGTTTATTTTGGCTTCTAGAATGAGGGAGTCACCTTTTTCGGCAGTGGTGGAGAATGTTTTGTATCCTAAGAAGTTTCCTAGGGAGTACGCGATAAGTTTACCTTTGTACACTTCCATTGCACGCGGGACATGTGGCCCATGACCTAAAATTAGATCGGCGCCTGCATCTACCATACTGCGAGCGAATAATATAGAGTTACCTCGGTTTTCTCCATAGAAGTATTCAGTTTCGTTACGAACGTGGAGTGCATCACTACCTTCGGCGCCAACGTGCATTGATATAATAACTATCTTGGCTTTTTGTCTTGCCTGTTTAACAAGTGCTTTGGCTTTTTGAATATCTTGAACGGTATTACAGTATTCGTAAAAACAAAATCCTATCCAAGCAACAGGAATATTCTTAACTTTAGTGTAGAGAATCTCATTTTTGGCGCCTACTGTTTTTACTCCAGCAGCATTCAAGTTATTAACTGTATCAGAAAACCCTTTCCTACCAAAGTCCATTGCGTGGTTATTGGCAACACTTATTACATCAAAGCCAACTTGCGAAAATAAACTTGCATATTTTGGTGGAGAACGGAAAGCAAACACCGCTCCTTTTGTTGTATCTTTGGTAGTGTAAGGATGGTTTGTTAAAGTACTTTCGTAGTTACCAAATAGAATATCTGAATTTTTCAGCTTATCTCTAACTGGTTTGGGAAAAAGCTGATTAGGATTTCTAGGAAGACGGTAATCTGGAAAATTTGTTCCAGCTACAATATCTCCAACAGCTTTAATTGTTATATACTTTTCTTCAACCTTTTCGGATGGTTTTTTCTCGTTTATGTTAGAACTATTAGAGAGGCTGAATGATGAAGTTAGTAGTGAAATAACAACTAAAACTGTCAAGTTAATTAAATAATTTCGTTTCAAAAAAGTCATATATATGCAGCTATAGCCAAGCTTCTCAATAGTCTTTAATTGTTAAAACACCCGTAATTTGTTATTTTCCGGAATAATGAATGTAGAGACGCGACATGTCGCGTCTCCATGATTGTATTTATAAAATATGCCAACAAGGTTGAGTGAAGATACGTATTCTATTTACTATGTTTAGAGAATAGTTTGTAATATCATCTTCGGTTTTGGAGACGTGACATGTCACGTCTCTACATTTGAACGGATGAAAAATATAGACGGTGCAGTTGGCATCTCGGCGCCACTTCATCTTCTAGCATTTGTACTAAACCAAGACTATGCAATTTGAATTTGATTAAACTTGGTAACTTTACGTAGCTAGACGCGGCTGCAACCTGTTTCATTGCAGCTAATAACTCTGGTTGTTCAGTGAGAATAAGTAACTGGTGCCGTAAATAATCTTTATAAATTCCTGTATCTATTGCGGCTGTTTGCAAAACCTGCTGTAAGTCAACATCACCACACGCAATATAATAAAGCGCAAGGCGAACTAAAAACGGATGTCCTCCAATCATGGACATTAACTGTTCTACTTCAGTATCACCCCATTCAAGTTGATGGCGCCGTGTTAGTTCTAATATTTGTTCATGGGTAAATTCTGGTAACTCAATTGGTAAACCAACATTAAAAGGAGATTGGTTAATGTCCAAAGGTACGTAAACTTCGGTTGAGTGAACTATTATCAACCGTAACTTTTTCCAAACATCTCGACGTTTAGCTTCTTCATGCAGCGCGCGTAACAGTCCAAAAAAATCTCTATATATATCTGGATATTCAAAAACCCTATCAACTTCATCTAAACCCAAAGTCAACGGTTTATCAAGACTGGGCAGCAAATACTCTTCAAAATAAGCCTTACAAGCCATATTACTACCCAAAATACCAGCTAAATCCCAATAATTATCTAGCTGGTTTTGAATATTCACACTTTTAGCAACACTTGCACAGAACCATCGCAGAAATTTATCAGCACTAGTAAAAATTTGTTGTGAGGCAAGTTGAAAATCTAACGTTACAGCATAACTACCCTGAGATTGCGATTCATTAAGAATTCTTGCCATTAAAGACGTTTTACCCATTTGTCTAGGCGCCTTTATGCGTATCAAAGAACCAAGCTTCTTAATTTCCTCATAGCATCGCGCTTCTATAGGAGGACGGTTTATATAAAAAGCAGAAGTTAACTCAACTTGACCCTCTGGTAATTCTAATTGATATTGTGTGCCTCTATTTTGCTGTGAAGGTAAAACAACCAATTCGTTATCAGAAGAAAAATTAGCAATATTCTGCCATTCGAGTCCAAGCGCGCGGCAAATTTCAGTAAAATTTAGAAAATCTACAGGTCTACCATTAAGAAAACTACTAACCGTAGATTGTGATATTTGTAAACTTTCCGCTAAATCAGTTTGACGTACATAACCGTTACGCGGTAGTGCTGATTTTACCTGTGATATACATTCTGAACGTACTCGAATTGAACGTGGCATTTCGTGGCGCCGGGGTTTATTTACTTAGATAATGGTATCAATGGACAGGCGGGACGCCTATCCCACAAGATGAATTATAATATTGTCGTGACATTGTGTGTATAATGGATTTGTACAGATAAACATTGATAACATCTATATAATGCAAAGTCAGTCTGAGGCTAAATCTGAAAGAATTGATATTCGTACAAGTCCCGCAGTGAAGAAATTGTTGCAGCAAGCCGCATCTGCATCGCACAAGAATGTTAGCGAATTTTTGTTAGAACATGGTTTAATAGCGGCATCAGAAGCCTTGACAAACCGTGTTTTATTTGCATTGGACGATGAAAAATGGCAAGCTTTTCAAGAAGCGCTCGACCGTCCAACACAAGATAAGCCTAATTTAAAGCGTCTTTTGACAGAACCAAGTGTGTTTGAATAAATAATTTTGGTATTGTGCTAACGATAGAAAAATTATCCTCTACTCATAATATCGAAGACTTCGACTGCGGAAGTTTAGATTTAAACCGCTTTTTACAGCGTTATGCTTTACAAAACCAGCAGTCTAATAGCGCTCAAACTTATGTGGGTTGTTCAGATCAACGTGTAATTGGCTACTACAGTTTAGCTGTTGGTGCCGTTATGCACAACGAGGCGCCAACTCGTGTTACTAAAGGATTAGCGAAACATCCTATACCAGTAATGATATTGGCTCGTTTGGCAGTATCCAAGCAAGAACAGGGAAAAGGTATAGGCAAAGGATTATTAAAAGATGCATTAAAGCGTACTTATCAAGCAGCTGATATAGCAGGAATAAGAGCATTACTTGTTCATGCCAAAGATGATGAAGCGTGCGCGTGGTATGAAAAGTTCGATTTTGAACCAAGTCCAACTGACCCACTACATCTTTTTTTGCTGATGAAGGACATCAAGAAAATATTACAATCTTAATAGCTATTCGTCTTTATATAATGAATTACCCCGTGACAGAGAAAGTTCTATGACTATCGAAGAAGTAATCGTTGAAAACTTACGCGAACTACCTCCAGAAAAACAGCAGGAAGTACTAGATTTTGTTCAGTCCCTCACAGCCAAACCTTGTGTAACTACCAATCGTCGTAGTATTAAAGGAATTTGTGCGGATTTAGGAGTTCATTTGACATTAGGACTTACGCGATTGGCGCGTAAAAACCGTAGGGTGCGTGACGCTATGAACAAATTTGAACGTAGTGATAAGACTTGTAGCGTCACGCACCAGTTCCCAATGTAACAATATCGTAAGTCCTGGACATTTATAGGATATCGCTGAAGCGCGTCGCGAAATGTGGGCTACAAAACGATAAAAGATGCATAAAAAGTTGATGTTAGTTAAAATTTTTGAACTAACTATACAGATGGAAAGTTAAAATTTAAGCTTTATTAAAATCCCCCCTAACCCCCCTTAATAAGGCTACGGTGTACACACAAGTCGTGCGAAAGGGGGCAGGGGAGCTTCGGATGCCAGGGAGTTATTGAGCAGAGCGAAAAACTAGGAGCATCCAGTTTTGGCAGAAATACCATTACGAGGGGCAC
>JAHHGX010000005.1 GCA_019359675.1 Calothrix sp. FI2-JRJ7 | reverse complement strand
GATTGAAGTGTCCCCTTGCTCGTAGGCTTGAACAATTTTTAACCGGAAGTCGATGGAGTAAGCTTTCATTATCGTAATTGATGCACCAATTATAATTGTACCTCATTTACCCGCAATCTGCTGTATTCCTCTGGTTCAATGCGCGTCACTTGAATATGTGCCGTATATGAAATATTAACAGGTAAACTACCACTTTTCACTAAAAAGGTATCAGTATCAAACTGCGTTCCTTCATGTAAAGTCCGAACAAAGTCAACAATACCGTAAAAGCGAACTATCCCATTATCATCAGGTCGATGAGTTTGCACCTCAACAACATCATCAAGTCGTAAAACTTGACCGGGTGATACTGCAACCCAAAACTCTAAGGGTGTTGCTTCTTGAGTTCCCAGAATATAACCAACATTAATCACATTTTACCCCCTGAATTAGCTAAAAAATGTTGAACCCGGCGCCTAATTAAACTTGCATTACCCATTCGGCGCCCTAATTCGCGTTCCAAGGCGCCGACCGGAGTCAGATTTTGCGGTGCGCGCGGGTCTTTATATGGGTGCGAAGAATACTCAGGAATTAAATAAGTAGTTTGGTCAGCAATTTTTTGTGCAGTTTCCAAAGGCATCTCGCATGATAACTCTAAACGAACAATTCCATGTAAATCATGATAACCAAACGAATGCGATGCCTTAGTACTACCCGACTTTAAATACCAACTCCAAAGATATTGCTGTTGGTCTTGAATTTGAAAAATAGGAGTTCTTTGCCCAGGTTCTAACTCCCATAACAAATCTGCATGTGTTGTACAGAGATAATTTCTGTGCATCGTTTTGATGTATCCTAACGTCGAAGGCAGCGAACGATACGACAGTGGTCCATCTCGAACAACCAAAGTATCATCATCACTACTAAACTGACGCGCGATATTCACCTCCGCTTGGAACATCTCCTTCATCACAATATTTCTACGAACATCAGGATTATTACTTTCATGCGGCGCCACAGCATGATACAAAAGTTCTTCTTGACTACCTAACGGACAACCAATAGTAGTTTGTGGAGCTTCTTGGTTGCCACCAAAACCAAGAACGCGACGAATAGGTGCGAACACACATACAGCTTTACATTCACTTCTATCAACAATAACGGCGCCAGCAGCAACAGTACCGAATGCACCATAATTAACTACATTACCGCTACCACCAACCAATGCAGCATCAATACGACGCCGACCATCTATAAATATAATACGTCCAGGTAAATCAACTCTCGGACGGTGCCTAGAAAACAAACTCCATTGCGAAGCTTCAACAGTAGCATCAACCTCGCTAGTTGACTGTGAAAGCTCATCAATTTCAATGGGTGGTTGATAGTCACTACCCCAAGGTTCCAACCGAAAGTTATGATGGCACCAAAATTCAGTAGACAATGTAATATCACCTCCTAACACATACGTATAATTACAAGTGCTTACTTGCTTGATTCTTTATTAACTACTACCGACTATAACAAATAAAAATTGTTCCCGCACGTACTTTATCTGTTTTAAAAGTGTCTGTGAATGTCATGCTGAGGGACGTTAACGCAGTTTTCCCGCAGGGTAGCATCTCTGTATATGTTTCAAACCTTAGATTCTACCCTACCCTGCGGGAAAACTCCATTTACATTTACGTTCCGCTGTGCGGAACTCGCTTGGGACATTTTATACCTCTTAGACTTTTCAAACATCCGCTTAGGCGCCGTGTGAGTCGTAACAAAATCTAATTTATAGCATTTATTCCTTATCCGCACCTGTTTTGACGCGAATGACAAAATTAATATGTTTACCACAGAGACGCGATTATTCCCTGCGGGACACTACGTGAACGCGTCTGTACACAGAGGAGGAAGAGAGTTGGCAATTTTAATTTACACAAAAATTAAATTAAACATCTTGTGGAATGGGCGTCCTCGCCCGTCTTAATGTTGGGGCGGGCAAGGATGCCCCATAAGTAGGGTGCGTGAAAGCTATTACAAACCTCAACATAAACAAACAAATAAACAGCTTTCACGCACCAACTATTACAATTTATTCACATGATTTTATAAACTTTTGTAAATATTGAGCTTCGGCGCCTTAGTAATTGCATAATTCACACCGCAGTAAAAAGAATAAGGATTATATCGCCATGCAAATACTCAACATGGCGCCTACATGGGAATATCTATGAAATTAAATCCTGTAATCAACACAACATCAAGCCGACTCGACCGAGAAACCGAGTTATCGCCAGCGGCAGAAGCGCAGGAAGACGCAATAATAGCTATTACAATCGGATATTGTAATAAATCACTTGATAACAGCCGCTTTTTCAGCAAACTTAAGGACGGAGTAATAACCCCATCCTTAATGCAATATACCTTTCTTCAATACTACTTCTGGCGCGACCAACTTCATAAGTGGTTTGCGTTATGCATAATCAAAGCGCAAAGCTGCTCTGACCCAGACCAAAAAAGGGCAATAATGTCGCTATCAGACCATATATTTACAGATTTGCAAGATGGTCACGACGATATGTACATTGAATTTCTTCATGACATAGGACTTAGCGATGCTGAAATTAAAGCATCTAACCGAAGCTTGGCTACAATATCATACGAACGCTCATTTTTTGACGACTTCGGTTATGAGACAGAAAACTTCTACGAAACCCTCGCTGCTCTGAGTGGACGAGAGCTATGTGTGTCATTACGTAACGTCAGAATTCTTCAATACTACTTTGATGCGCGCAACCAAAAACAGCCAACTTGGCTTTCATTGCACGCAGAATTAGAAATTGAGCATTTTCGCGATGCCATTCGTCCAGTGATAACACGCTACTATGATGATTCTGTAAAAATTGATAGTCTCATGAAAGCAGTCGAGCGCGGTATTGATAGACACATACAATACTTCGAGGATATCTTGCATGAATACGAATCTCTACCTGTAGGTTTGCATAACATCTAATTATTTTGTACCTGTCAGGGCGCTGTAGAGACAAGGGTTAAATCGCGTCTCTACGAAATCAATGGTGCTGGTGAGAAATGTTTAGGCGCCTATTTACAGCAGAATACAATTATATATTTGTTCATTTATCTGTGGTAAGTTGAGATATTACCCAGTCACGAATATTTGAGTAAATATAGTAATATAAGGGGTATTATTGAAACCGACATATTATCTATATTTGGCTCACTTCTATCAAAACCTACAGGAACATAATAGTCATCAATTTTAATCAATAAATCAGATGTACCAATATTGGCAATAAGAATCGTCATAAGCTATTTAAGATTTATGCAATGTATAATGTAGGCGCCTGACTTTGGCATACTTCCATAATGTAGCTCAATAAATCTTGACCCATCACTATTTTCATGCGAATGACGATTCGGATACTGGGTTTGAGAAAGTACAAGCATAAAAAAGATCAAAGATAATAACTTTGACCTAAGAATGTACAATTTTAAGTTAGACTCTTGATTATCTATTTAACCAAGCCTCCAAATCATAAATATTAGAGAAATCTAGAAAATCTTCTGCTAATTCTTCAAGTTGCTCTGTCGTTAAGCCTTGGAGACGTTCGAGAATTGATGTATCTATGGCGCCGAATTTTCGATTTAATTGGCGGCTTACAAGGCGAAAAGCCTCATTTTTCTCACCTTCCTTGTTTCCTTCCTTTTTTCCTATCTCTTCTCCTTTTTGTAGTATATCCTGATAAATTACAGATTCTTTCATTGTGTCCTCACTTAATAAATTACGAATCACGGTTTTGTCAAACTTTAAACCAGCTAATACTTGTGTGTATCCAGCAATATCTTGTCTATCATCTCTATTTGAAATTGTAGCAATCTTCTCGGCAACTTGCGCCAGTAATGCTTCAGGTGAACTTGTTGCTGCTAAAGGCGCCAGTGGTAACAGCGCTTCACTATTCAGAAATAGCTCTGGGTCTTGCTCCCACATGCGAATGACTTGATATTTGTGAAGCCCTGTACTCGTCTGTATAAGCGATGGGGTCGTCTGTGGGTTGTAAGAAAATTACCACTTGCGTCACAGGAAGGTCGTACTGTCGCTTCAGTCTGACGGAATAATCTAACTGTCGGAAAGGTATCGGAGGTTTAGATTGAGGTAGGGTTTGGAATTCTACATGGAGAATACGTTCTTGTGTTTGCAAGAATGATACAGAGTCCGCGCGCACTGGCTCGATGCTCAATTCCGTTTTTAGCACTTTGACTTCCCGCACTTTATTTGATATTAACCATTTGGCAAAATCAAGTGGATACTTTTCAGCTAGGATTTTACAAACGTTGTCGTAACTCATTTTTAACACCCCGTGTAACTGGTGTTTCTAGAATATATTAAATAATTGAATATATAAATATCAATCGTATAATTTATTACTGATTTATTGTAAATTTTTAATATATTTAAATGATGGGTATATCGGGATTTATGACAGGGGTGTAGATGCTTTGTTGCTCAGTTTGATGGAAGTCTAGATGCTTCGTTCCTCAGCATGACACTGTTCGGGTATGAACACAGCTACAGGCGCCGAATTTCTCATTCGCGTGGAAATATAGAATTTAGCCCATATAGAGCTTATATTGTAAGACAGAAGATTTGATGATATAAAAATGTCTACTATAGCCCATTTCCTAGTTGGTGTACCTGGTAGCGGCAAGTCCACCTTGTCACAAATAATATCTCAGACGGGAAACCATGAAGTTGTCTCTACTGATGCTATTCGCGAGGAATTCTACGGTAGCGCAGAAATTCAAGGTGATTGGCAAACCATTGAAACGACTGCTATTAACCGTATTATTACGGCAATAGCAGCAGGGAAAAGTATTATTTATGATGCGACTAACTTTAAACGCGCGTTTCGTATCGATTTTCTACAAAAGGTCAAGAAGAGTTCTGCAAACTTAACTTGGATAGCATGGCATTTGAACACACCTCTGCACACTTGCTTGATTTGGAACAAGCAGCGTACTCGACATGTTCCCGAAGCGATTATTGATAGTATGTACAAGGTACTGCAAGCTTTTCCTCCTATCACCGCAGAGGGGTTTGCAATGGTCAATACTATAGATGTGACTTCACCCAAGTTTTCTGTTACGGAAATTGAGAAGTTAATTCAAAAGCTTCCCCGCAGTATCATTAATAGCAATAATCGCACGCAGCATAAAAAGATTACTTTTCATCGATATAGTAATTTATTAGATTTTGAGCGTTTACTACATTTAATTGCTTTAATTATTAAATATTCGGGTTTGGGTAGTTTACAAACGATAAATCCAGGTTTGCTAGAAAAAATTTTAGGTTATACACCGCAGTTTACGAATGATATTCAAGAAATTACTGCTGTCATGGCAAAACTGCGTGGTGGAGTTTATGCAGATGCAGAGAAAATAGGCGCCGATTTAAGTTGGTTAGCTAATATTGGTATTATCAGTAATAAGTCAAAACCAATAAAAGATATAGAAGTTTCTTGTACAGCAACACATGCGTACTCAGACAAACAACCGTTCGACCGTTTAATCGGAATAATTCGTTTAGTGGTTCAACAACCATTTTTAACGAACACAGAACAAGGACAACTCAAAACTCTCGCGAAAGCACTTGCACAAGCTGGAGTTATTTACGATGCTGATAATGAACTTGATACTGTCCGTAAAGATATTGAGAAAATTTTAAAGCCATATAAAATATTACCGGAATATTCTATGCGTCAAGGCTACTTCATAGGTACAGCAATTCTCTCACAATCAGAACTCATCAGGGTTTTTGATATTCTCCAATCTCATGCAAACAGCCTTGATGACCCGTTAGCATTAGAAGTATATGATACATTCAAACAGCGATTAATTAATTCTAAACTAATCGAAACAATAGATAATATCTACCCTGTACGCGCGATTGCAAATAGTTCAAAAATTGATACAGACTACTTACCCAAAGATGCACTTACTAATAGTATCAGCGAACTAGAACTCGCTATTGTCCAAGGTAAATTACTTGAACTTGGTAGCTTTCCTGGCGCCGCTAAATACAAAGAAGATGAAAAAAGCTTTTTCTTAGCTTACCCGTTACAAATTACCTTCTCTAATTTAGCATGGTATCTAGGATACGAATGCGTACAAGGAAATAAACCAGGTTTATTTAAATTTGAACGTCTCGATAGATTATTTCTAGGGAGACCACAAACACTTTCAAGAAGTCTTCGTGAACAAGAAAAAGCATTAGCCAAACTGCAAACCTTACTCAAACACAGTGCAGGAATATACTTAGGCTATAGTACCAGCGACCAACAAAAATTTCTCAGTCCCAGAAAAGAAATACGCGCACAAGTTACCGTTAAAGTGGAACTATGGTTTAGTGATAAAATTTACCCATTCATCACCGAAGCAACCAAAAGATTTTTGCAAATCAAAATGTCTCCCCCTATCAAACCCATACTATCCTCACCCAACTCCAAAAAATCAATCTTCACCCTACGTCCAACAGGTGACAAAAAACTCCCCCACCGCTTTGAAGTTATTTTACCAAAATGGTCACTAGACGAATTTGACTTTTTACGATGGATAATTGGCTTTGGAGGTGAAGTAAAAGTAATCGAACCTATCGAACTAGTACAAAAAGTTCAAAATATAGGCGCCAGTATCACCGAAACATATACTTCGTAAATTCTAAAAACCTGGTTTATTCGTTGATATCATGTAATAAAAACAAAGATTTTGCATAGAAACCAGGTTTCTTTATGGAAAACACAGAATTTACATTTGACCCAATGATGACAGTTTGGGAGTTTGGTTATTGGACTAAGGGTTGGAATGAACCAGATATCTCTAATCATCAACATTGGGAAGGAGCTAGTAATTTTGAGCCTTGGAGTATCGAAAAAGCTTTAGACCGTGCGATGGAACTTGGTTATTTAGATGCATCCGACCGAGAACATGTTCGTACTACTTGTTTAACCGAAGGGGAATATATTTTTGGTTCTGAAGAAACAGAGGGATGGATGATTGGGCAAAATGAGGACTTTATGTGTATATCTCCTTTTCCTCATGAAAGAGTATGGATGTTAGTAAAAAGCCCAGCAATTTGTCCAACTATTGATGAGTTTGATTTTGAAGAACTATCGGAGGCAAATAGAATCCTTTATCCTAATTCAACTTTAGCTGAAATCTTAAATATTGTTTTTGAAGAAGGAGAAAAGCATCCGAACTATCAAGAAGTTTGGTTGCAATCTTTATATGCTGCTACTCCTGATGAATCTTATGTTTTCTCTTCCAAATCGGATGGATTGTTACAAATTTGCGTATTACATGCTGAGGAGGAGTAAAGGTTAGCTTTGAAATTACTCGTTTTTGCTAGTTGGTTCAGCTTTCTCAACCGAATTATCCCCTACTCCTAAAGTTAACTGTAAAGGTGTACGTGATGGATATGCTTTGACTACCTCTCTGTATACATCGTAATTTGTGGGTAATGTTCTTTGTTGGGCGCCATCATTATACTTAAATTCATACTTCACAGATTTTAATAATTGTGGCTGACTAGCTTGTTTCCCGTCTTGACGTCGTTCTATGTCATCAACTGTTGGTCTTGGTGGCAGTGCGGCCCACCATAAACCTTTGTCGTCAGGGCCTGTAACTGCTCCGGGTGGTTTTAACCCATTGCGGTTTAGCAACGAAGTTGTGCCAAACTCTTCTAAGCGTGGTGATGGTTCTGTAGTTAAATTGTTCGCATATTTTACTTGCCAAGTATAAGTTGTCAGTGCTGTGGCTTCATATTCGTTGGTTGTTACATTACTACAACCAGTAATCACTGTTGAAAAAAGAAGCGAAAACAATAATAAACGCATACTCTCTAATATATTAAGCTTAATTTTAATTATGGCAAAACAAACGGCGCCAGATGTAGATACCTATAAAGGCGTATACTCATCTTTCCCATATCTGAATAAGATTCATCACAGGTATGGTCAATTTATACAAATACATGCAAATAAATAGATAGCCATCTAAATTGTCAACAATTATATCTATGAACTTGTGACAAAATTGTGACGTAGGGTGCGTGACAGCCATAAAAATTTAGAAAATAAACGAAAAATCTAATGCTGTCACGCACCATCTAATACAAGCGTGAGAAACCCGGTTTCTTTTGGTAACGCTGAATATTGTAATGCAAGCGTGAGAAACCCGGTTTCTAGTTATTTTTTAACTAAAATGTACGCATTCGCAAATTCAGGAAGAGTACGAATATAGTCTTGAAAATCACCTTTGCTCTTAAAAACACCCGAAAGATAATCAAGTTGGTACAAACTTGGTAAAAAAGCACCACCAGTATCAGCAATAACAGCCATTCGCAGGCGCCGATTATTGCCTTTTCCAGAATCTAGCACAATCATACGACCCAAGCCAATATTTAAAACATCACCAGCAAAGGTTACACCAGGTTTAATGGAAATTTTCGCGCCAATTTTATATCCATAACCTTTGATAGCGTCAACCTTTCTAAAATACCAGTAGCGCTTTTGGTTACGTGGATTTACTCCTTTAACAAAAGCAATTTCATTACTTCTGTCTACATTAAAATACCCACTAGTACCATCAGGGAAATTAATTAATACAGTTCCTTCCATCAATGCTTCTTCTAAACCTTGCCGAGTTAGATAAGCAAGAGGTTGAACTTTACCGTGTTCTTTGCCACCAGGTTCATATATACCACTTAATACATCTTGTTTTGTGTATTTAGTATAGAACTTATCAGAAGCAAATTCATCTTTGAGACTGTAGATAGGGATACTGAAAGCAGAAGTTTTTGTACGTGAACCTGGATGTGTAAAGACAGCATATTTAGTTAAGCGTACTTGTTTTTGGGCGGGTTTTTTGGGGTTATGCGCCGTCCATTTAATTACCCGGAAGTTTTTGTTGATAAAATCTGGGTTTTGTAAGCGAGTTGGGCGCCCGTTTGAGATATCTTCTTGCAAAACCGTTATCATAAAGTCAAGAGTTTTGAGCGTATCATCGACAGTTACGCCTTGTGTAGCGAGTAAACCAGGACGTAAAACGTCGGGGTCAGCGCTGGAATGCTCTTGATAGTACTTACGAGTATTAACTAGAGTAGTTAATAAATCAGCTTGGTTAAAGTTAACTTTAGCTTTTGGTAGATTTGCCGCATCAAGAATTTCGTTACCTTGAACAGTGTATCTATATTGTCTTGCTTCATCAATTACCTTGTAGGCATCAGAAGCTTGTGCAATTTTAGAGCTTGGAGCTACAATTGATACTTCCGGTTGCGTAGAATCAGCTTTAACTAAATTCTGTGAACAGCTGTTTAAAACTACTGTAGATAGTACTGACAGTAAACACAAGCCGAGAGATAGGTAAAATTTGCGACTAAATTTAAAACGCATAAAACGTAGAAACGACTTCTACAGGTAAATGATAGAGTGAATTGACGAAAATAAACAGCAACTAAGATGTTTGACGACAAGACGCGATGTATGTATATTTGGTTTCCTGAATTTGGTATATGTGTATATGGTTACGGTGCGTGATGCGATTAGATTGTAGGTTGGGTGGAGGCTTTGCGGAACCCAACGTAACTTATGGTGCGTGATGCGATTAGATTGTAGGTTGGGTGGAGGCTTTGCGGAACCCAACGTAACTTATGGTGCGTGATGCTATTAGATTGTAATGTTTAGTTTATATTTTTCCTGGCATCACACACCCTACATATGTATAAATTGTTCAAATTCGTCGAGTGCTTGACTAACTCAGACAACTTTAGCACGTTTGATAGCCACATTTATTTTATCATTATTAAATATTGTAACTTTAAGTAAAAATGACTATAGGTGTTTGGATATTAGGTGACCAGCTTAATCACGGACAAGCAGCACTAGCTTCTATTGGTGGTCAAAAGGCGCCTATAATTTTTATAGAATCACTACAACACGTCAAAGTGCGCGAATACCATAAACAGAAGCTTGTACTTGTATGGTCGGCAATGCGGCATTTTGCTGAGGAATTACGTCAACAAGGGTATGATGTCACCTATAAAATAGCGGATGATTTTGCTGAACCCCTCACTGAATGGGTACTAGAAAATAAAATAAGCGAAGTGCGGGTAATGGCGCCAGCCGATAAACCGTTCGTTGATATCATTAAAAAAATACAATGTCCGATTACATTAATACGCAACAATCATTATTTGTGGACACACGAACAATTCGCACAATGGACAAAGGGTCGTAAAAACCTATTGATGGAGTATTTTTATAGAGAAGGGCGCCAGCGTTTTGATATATTAATGTCTGGTGATAAACCTGCTGGAGGAACTTGGAACTACGATAAAGATAATCGTCAACCTCCAAAAGGAAAATTAAATACTCCACCAGCTTTAGGGTTTGAACCAGATGAAATAACCCAGGAAGTAATAAATTTTGTTAACTCTTTAACAATTTCTACATATGGAGAATTAAAAGAATTTCATTGGGGAGTGACGCGCGCACAAGCATTAGAGGTATTAGACTGGTTTGTAAATGTGCGTCTAGCTAACTTTGGTCCCTATCAAGATGCAATGGTGGTAGGGGAAGAAACAATGTGGCACGCAATGATATCTCCGTATATTAATATAGGGTTGCTGCATCCCTTAGAAGTAGTACAAGCTGCTGAAAAAGCTTATCAAGAAAATAAACTGCCATTGAACAGCGTAGAAGGATTTATTCGTCAAGTTATGGGATGGCGCGAATACATGCATGGACTGTATCATTATGTAGGCGCCGATTATCCAGAAAAGAATTATTTTAATCATATAGAAGCACTACCCGAATTTTTCTGGACGGGTGATACTAAAATGAACTGCTTACATCAGGTTATATCTCAATTGCTGCGTATAGGATATGTGCATCACATCCAGCGTTTGATGATATTGAGTAATTTCTCGCTAATAGCAGGGTTTTCACCGCAACAGGTAAAAAGTTGGTTTCATACAGCATTTATCGATGCATATGACTGGGTAATGCAAACTAATGTTATTGGTATGGGACTGTTTGCTGATGGTGGAATTGTTGGTTCAAAGCCATATGCATCATCAGCTAATTATGTCAATAAAATGAGTAATTACTGTAAAGGGTGTGTATATGACCCGAAAGCACGTACAGGAGAAAAAGCTTGTCCTTTCAACTTCTTTTATTGGGACTTTCTCGACCGTAACCGCGATAAACTTACTAACCAGGGACGAATGAGTTTTATTATGAAAAACTTGGATGGAATGTCTGAAGAGGAATTAAATGCTATTCGCAAATTAGCGCGCGATTGGCATAAGGAGACTAAAAAGTATGTGATAGAATAGGACGGGCAGGATGCCCATCCCACAAGATATGTAATTAAGTTTTTGTTTACTTTTTAGTTTGTGTTCTTTGTGGTTATATTATGTCCGGTAGCATAACCATAATAAAATCTTTGTAGAGACGCGATTTAATCGCGTCTCTACGTCGTGGGTATTATGGGTAATTAACCGGACATGATATTAATTCTTTTTACCACAAAGTTACATTTCTGTATGCTTTTTGAGAGAGGAGATTAGAGAAATCAACAAAAAAGGTATTATAGAACTTTAGATGGTGC
Source organism: Calothrix sp. FI2-JRJ7 (assembly GCA_019359675.1). Lineage (GTDB taxonomy): Bacteria > Cyanobacteriota > Cyanobacteriia > Cyanobacteriales > Nostocaceae > Dulcicalothrix. The sequence goes on along the minus strand of JAHHGX010000005.1, from coordinate 68,688 downwards.
GTGACAGCAGTTGATTTATGGGTGAATTTGATGGATTTTTTTGGCTGTCACGCACCCTACTTGATAATCTAATTAATTGAAAGACCAACAGGGTTTTCTATTCCTTCCTCAAAACTAATGTACTCTTGCTGATGAGCAAAAGAAACATCGTTTGTAACCTTACAATATGCTCGTAACAACAAAACCCACCATAAACAAGCTTTTTAAATTAAAAATATAAACAATTATCCTAATTATCTACCCTTTGCAGTATTGACGATACCATATTTGTTTATAATTAATACTGATACCGTTTCTCGATGAAGATGCGCTTTATCCCTGACTGTAGAGATTGACATGTCAATCTCTACGGGATTTATTTGGCGCAACTTTATGCAGAATTGGTATGAGTATCTAATAATTTTTAAAATCTAAATCCTAATAAGTTCCAATAATTGAGAAAAGTTAAAAACATCAAAGCGGCGCCTGTAATTACTGTATAATATATTCGTTGAATGCATGTTCCTTGTTTATTCTTCCAAATCAAACAAATATAATAGGTTAATATAACAGTCATTCCACCTGATATAATCGGGATAGACAACAAAATTTTATACGTTGGATTCACGCCGTAAATTATTCTGAAGAACTCCGATTGCTTGTAAGGTATTATCAATCTACCAATCACTATAAACAGTAAGTTGGCATAAGCAATCAGAACTATAACTAATTTAGTTTTCCTGATTATATATGATGATTGATTTTCTGTTATAATAGAACCAAGGCGCCTGGGTAAGTGTATAAGATTAAAAAGTTTGAATTTCCGATTGAAGTAAATTAAAGCTAATTTGACAGGTTGACATAAACAAGCAAACATAAAGATGGAAAAAAATATTTTGTATAAAAGTATTTGAAAAGAAAAATTTTCATACCAGTTTTTTTTACGCAGCGTAAAAATACCATCGAATAAATAAATAGTATTTTTAATTTGTTTACAACTAATGTACTTATCACCTTCTAAAGATAAAAATAACATTGGTGCAACTTGGATGTATTGCCGAGAATCATAAACGAGTATGTTATTAGGTTTGATTTCTACGGTAAAATAATAAGGTTCAAAAAACTTTTCTATTGTTGTTTGAGATGTAGTAGTATCTAAATAATTCCCGTTTAACCGACGCAATGCTTTTAAAGATTTAGCAGCAACAAGACTTGGTTTATTTTGAATTGGATAATAACGATTGAGAAATTCTCTGATAAACTGGGAGTCAAGTGTGGATGTGGAGTTACAGACAACGAACACTCCTACGTTATCTTGAGGTATCAAAATTAATTGACTTACAAACCCTTCTATTAAACCACCGTGTCGAATTATTCTGACGTTATTACGAAACTGTTCTTGAAATGCATACGCTATACCTGGAATGCGTGCGTCTGATGTAAAATGTTGACGGTGCATTTCTTTGATGGTATCTGGCTGTAATATCTCATTATCATACAGGCGCCCTTGGTTTAAGTGGGCTATCATAAAGTTGGCAATATCAGTTGCTGTAGTACTCAAAGCTATTGCTGGAACTTGATGTTCGTATGTATAAGGCTGCGGTTGATAAAAGTTATCCTTATATTCGTACCCTATTGCTAAGTCTGATTTTAGTGAAGGTGGTGGTGGCTGTAAAAAGGTAGTATGCTGCATCCCCAAGGGTTGTAAAATCTTTTTATCTATATATTCAGCAAACGGTATCCCTGAAACTCGCTCGACAATATAACCTACTAATGCTATTCCGTAATTAGAATATGTTGATATTATACCTGGAGGTTGTATTTGTAACGGTTTACGTTTTGCTAAATGCTCGGACAGTGGTTGTAGTAAGTTCTGAGTTCGGGCTGACATGCCAATGTCGTTGACATCTAAGCCTGATGTGTGAGTTAATAAATTGGCTACTGTGATGGGTTGTGAAAAATTATTATCAAGCTGAAAGTCCTTGATATACTCGTTTACAGCATTTTTCAAGTTGATTTTACCCTGCTCTACAAGCTGCATTATCGCAGTGGCAGTAAATAATTTAGATATTGATGCGACTCTAAATAAGGTTTTATCTGGAACAACAGGTATTTTCTTGTCCACATCCGCATAACCATATCCCTGTTGGAAATATATCTTTCCATCTTTAACCACCACAACAGCTACACCCGGAACTTTCTCCTCATCCATTTTTTTGGCAAAGTACTCGTCAACAAATTTCTTCAAACCCTCTAAATGATTTAAAGATTGTTTTTCGACGTGGGTTAAAGGTGTTTGCTGCGGTTGCAAGTGTATTATCCGTGCAGGAGTTGCAATTGCAGTCTGAAACAATGCTGCTATCATTACAATACATACAAGTAGTAGACGTTTCATTTACTGGTTATGTTGGATGAGTGAAAATCGCGATTTTTGAATCGAGATTACACATTCTACCCGATTTTATATCATTCCCCGCTTTTTACTACTTTATCCGCTCAAATATCACATGGTGCGTAAAAGCTCTTTAATATACGTTACGCTGATTAATAGCTCAAATCTCACATGGTGCGTGAAAGCTCTTTAATATACGTTACGCTGATTAATAGCTCAAATCTCACATGGTGCGTGAAAGCACTTTAATATACGTTACGCTGATTAATAGTAATGGCTTTCACGCACCCTACCTCATCCGTTCAAATACCAATCTTGATATGTTTGGAAAAATACTGTTACTCTCACTATATTTACGGGAGCATCCAAAAACTGCCACTATATACTGTATTCTACCGTCTTTGCTTCCTATATAAGCCACTTCTTGGCGCCCTGTTGATGTTTGACCCGCTTTGGAAGCGAATATAATCTCTTTATCTGACAACGATTCACCCAAAAAATTCTCTATCGCATTAAATCCCTCTGTAGGTGGAGGATTATTTTTCCATGTGGATGTGTGTAAATCTCGTTTTAACAATGTCAACATTTTCTGACTTGATGGCGCCGAAACAGCACGATTTGTTACAATTTCATACATCAGTCGTGCCGCATGATATGTTGATATGCGATTACCAGTACTTTGACTATTCTGTAATTGTAATTCTGTACCTTGAGGTTCGCTCATTATTGGTTCAGCGACTGGATACGTTTTTTGACTGATGTTGATACCCTTGTACCCAGCTTTTTCAAAGAAACGGTTTACTTGGTATCTTTGAAAAAGCCAAGTTGCTAATTTAGATTCATTCAATTCATTCAAAGAAGTTTTTGTGTCGGTTATTGTGTCTATTATCCGACTTGCTGCATCATTATCTGATTTGAGTATCATATTTTTTAAATCATTATGAAAATCATTATTTTTTTCAATGATATACAAGTTGTGGTATTGCTCTAAAATGACCATCCAGAATAACTTGACAACACTGGCTGGATATTTAGGAACGTGTTGGTGGTATCCTGAAATTGTTTTAGTTTTAATGTCGATTAGCGTAACTGATAAAGGTTCTAATGGTAATTCTTGCTGTTTGGTCAAGTTAACGATAGCATTGACTATTTTATCTAATTTTTGACTTTTATTAAGATTTGGACTCTGTAAGACATTATAGGTAACTTCAAAATTCTTGGTTTTGACTATGGGGTTACTTTTTATCGCTGAAACCTTTAATGTGTTGATGACTTCTACAGCAGAGGAATTTATAAATTTTGCATGAGGTAACTGATGACGATTTACTTTATGCCATTGACGAATAATTTGATTATATCCGAAGGTGCCTATTAAGACGGCGCCGAATATTAGAACAATTTGTTTTATAAATAACCATGAGTACCAGTTGACAGTCTGTTTGTCTTGGTTATCTAATTTATTTGTCCTGATTTGTTTCATCTAGAGGAAAGTCAGAATTTTAACCGACAGTATACCAGATAACACGCGCTTATATTTTTTTACAATGTAAGCGCGCCATTTCATAGAAGTATTTTTTAACCCTACGATAGATGTCAAGTTGCTGTCTACTCTGGGTAAGATTAATATTATTCGCACAGAGTCAAAAAGTCTGATAGGGTGAAATAATGTTTAGATGTATCAAAACTACTTGAATATAGCATTAATTGGAATTAAGAGTGTAAATTATTACTTAAAATTATCATGAGACAGTTACCACCAGGGCGTGATTCTGAACCACTTAATCGTCGATTATGGCTTTTACTGTTGAGACGTGGTAGTATTGCTTTTATTGTGGTTTTACTAGCTTCCATTGCTGGTGGCGCCTGGTGGTTAAGAAATTTTATCCTTAAAGATTTAGTACCTTTAGTTCAAACGAATCTAGCTCAGTTACTCGGACGACCGATAGAAGTAGGTAAGGTAGATAGTGTAACTTTAAATAGTATCCGATTTAGTTCGCTTAATGTTCCTGCAACTGCAACAGACTCAGATACAGTTACAGCAAAAGCTATTGATGTTCAATTTAATCCTTTACAAGTTCTTTTTACTAGGACTTTGAATTTAAATGTTGCTTTAGTCGAACCAAGTGTTTATTTAGAGCAAGATAAAAACGGTCAGTGGTTAACTACACAAATAAAGACAGGGAAAGAAGAGAAAGGTTTTATTACGACTAATTTAGAAAGTTTGATTATACGGAATGCCAGTTTGGTCTTAGTACCCATACCAAAACCCGGTACACCTAAAACTACTGTTGATTTTAATCAAGCAAATGGTGTTATCAGGATTTTACCAGAGAAGCAAGGCACCACTACTATAACAAACTTATCATATGATATCGGCGCCTCAGCTCGCAACACTCAAGGTAAAGTAGATATCGATGGCAAAACTCAGCTAGTCTCTGGACAAATAAATTCGACTAACTTAAATGTCCAAGCGCGTGATTTACTCGTTGCTGATATAACTAAATTAGTGCAATCACCGATAAGTGCGACTTCAGGTAGCGTTAATGCCAACTTAACTGTAGATATTATACCGAAGGCGCCTATAAGTGTAACCGGAAGCGCCGATTTAAATAAAATTGCCGCGAAAGTAGATAATATTCCCCAATTAATTACCAACACCCAAGGTAACTTACAGTTTCAAGGTCAGAATATTTCTACAAATAACTTGACTACGAACTTTGGCAAAATACCACTCCAAGTCTCCGGCGCCGTCAATACTCAAACAGGTTACAATTTGAATGCGCTGATTCTACCCACCAATATTCAAACCATTCTCAGCACCCTCAACGCAAAGTCACCAGTTACAGCTATCGGACAAGTCCAAGCAAACGTCAAAATTCAAGGAAACATAAAACAACCCACCGCAACGGGAACCATTAGTACAGTAAAACTCGCGACTATCGACCGTTTACAACTAAACTCGGTCAGCAGCAACTTTCGTGTAGATACTTCAGATACACCCGTTATTACTCTTTCCAACCTCCAAGTCACACCAACTTTAGGAGGACAAATTTTAGGAAGTGGAAAAATTCAACTTGCTCAAAATGGTAATGTCAACCTAAATATACAAGCATTGGGAATTCCTGGAAATTCTGTTGCGGGTATATATAATGTTGCACTTCCTCTCAATATTGGTAACGTTGCTGCAAATGCGAATATTTCTGGTCAACTCGGTCAACCACTACAACTCGCTTTAAAAAACCTAAAAGTGGCGCCACAAATAGGAGGAACAGTTACAGCAAACGGTAATATACAGTTAGCGCAGCAAGGTAATGTCAACCTAAATATACAAGCTTCGGGAATTCCTGGAAATGCAGTTGCTCAAGTTTATAATATTGCACTTCCTATAAATATAGGTAATGTCGGCGCCAATGGGAATGTTTCTGGTCGTTTGGGAACATCTTCATTACAACTCGCTTTACAAAACTTAAAATTGGCACCAGAAATTGGAGGAACAGTTACAGCAAACGGTAATATACAGTTAACACAGCAAGGTAATGTAAACCTAAATATACAAGCTTCGGGAATTCCTGGAAACAGAGTTGCCTCTGCATATAATATTGCACTTCCTATAAATATAGGTAATGTTGGCGCCAATGGAAATGTTACTGGTCGTTTGGGAACATCTTCATTACAACTCGCTTTACAAAACTTAAAAGTGGCGCCACAAATTGGAGGAGTAGTAACAGGTAAGGGTAATATACAGTTAGCGCAGCAAGGTCGAGTCAACTTGAATTTAAACGCTTCGCAAATACCTGGGGATGCGATAGCGCGTGTATATAAAGTAAATGCTCCAATTACAATAGGTAATGTGAGTGCGAATGCAAATATTTCGGGAGTGCTGGGTAATTTAAGGACGATAGCACAATTTGCGGCGCCGAGTTCTACTTATCCGAGTTCGGGAGAAATTAGAATTGCCAGTAATAATAATATAGAGTTGCAAAATGCGAATATTCGCTTCGCTGGTGGAACGGTGACAGCACAGGGTAGAGTAGAAGATAAACGTTTCAATGTAGCTGTTCGTGCGGATGGTGTACAGTTGAACCGCTTTGATAAATTACAGTTACCGAAACAACTGTCATCGGGCACTTTGAATACAGCGTTGAATTTAACGGGTACAACAGACTCGTTACAGTTAGAAAATATACGAGCATTAGGACTTGCCACTATAAATAATGTAGCATCCGGCGCCGTCAATATCAGCAACATCAGTTTGAATAACGGTCGTTGGCAAGTTAGTGGTGGTGCTTCGCAAATTGCCTTAAATCAAATTTCGTCAAATTTACGTGGTCGGTTGAATAGTACCTTTAATATAGGGGGAACAACAAAATCATTTGCTCTTTCAAATATTCGGGGAAATGGAAATTTTAATTTAACTCAAGGAGTATCGGTACTTGAACAACCCGTGGTGGGTAAATTACAGTGGGATGGTCAACAAGTCGGACTGAGTGCGAGAACTACAGGGTTAAACGCAAATGGTGTAATAGCAGTCAACACTTCGTCTCAAACACCACAAATTACAGATTTGAATTTAAATGTTGCTGCACGTAACTTTAACTTACAACAGGCGCCAGTAACAATACCAAATTTAGCTTTGGCTGGTAGAGTAGATTTTACAGGAAATGTCACGGGTAATTTAAAGACACCTGTTGCCAATGGAAATTTGGAGTTACGGAATTTTGCTGTAAATAACTTAGCGTTCGACCCAGTTTTGACAGGAAGTGTGAGTTATGCTGGTGGAACGGGCGCCGCTTTGAATTTAGTGGGTAACAAACAGGATAGAATAGCAGTGAATCTAGGCGCCGATAATTTACCTAGAGACTTTATAATTCAACGTGGGGAAAGTGTCGCAAAGGGTAGGACAGAGGGAGATAATTTAATTGCCAGTGCAGAAAACTTTCCTGTAGCTGTTTTAAGAAGTCTCGTTCCTGCGAATATCCCTAATTTGCAACCGTTAGCAGGGAATATATCAGGTAACGTTGTTGCGAATATTAGAACGAGAAATGCAAGTGGCGCCGTTGCTGTGGTTCAACCTAGAATTGGTAGAATAGCAGGAGAAGCATTTACAGGAAGCTTTGACTTTACAAATGGAACCGCAAGTCTAAAAAATGGGCAATTTCAAGTCGGTGATAGTTTAATATCGTTGAATGGTAGTGTAGAGACACAAGGAAATCGTCAAGTTCAAGTTCAAGCTTCGGTAAATCAAGCCAGAATCGAAAACCTTTTACAAGCATTGAGTATTTATGACTTTCAAGATTTGTTAACGGGTGTAGAGTCTCCACAATTAGCAGGAGCTTCAGTACTAAGACCAACAACTGAGTTATATATACCGCAGGATGTGAGTTTGTTAACGCAGTTGGATATATTTAAAGAGATTACAGATGTTATAGCTAAACAGGAAGCAGTTGAGCAACAACAAGAAGCAACGGGTATACCAGCACTTTCAGAATTACAAGGTTTAATCAGTGCGAAACTGGATGTAACAGGTTCGTTACAGTCGGGGTTAAATACGAACTTTAATGTAAATGGTTCAAATGTGGAATGGGGAACTTACAATATTGGTGAAGTAACAGCAAATGGTGGTTTTACGGATGGTACATTAACATTGCAACCGTTACGAGTAGGTTTTGAAGGTGGACTTTTAGCATTTACAGGACAGTTGGGACAAAAAGACTTATCAGGACAGGTACAAGTATCTAACTTACCTATTTCAGCATTACAACGGTTTGGCAGATTACCGATTAATGCAACAGGTGAAATAAACGCATTAACAACGCTGAGTGGTAGTTTAACAAATCCGAGTGCGAAAGGGGATGTTTCCCTGGCAAATGCGACGTTGAACTCTAAACCGATAAAAAGCGCACAGTTGAGTTTTAATTTAAATAATGCGCGTTTAAATTTTGGTAGTACAGTAGCGGCAACTTCGGCACAACCACTTAATATTATAGGTAGTATACCTGCTGCAATACCATTCGGCGCCAAACCAGATAGTAACCAAATAAATATCACAGCGAATGTCAAAGATGATGGGTTATCGTTGTTGAACGTACTTACCGACCAAGTTAACTGGGTTGATGGTACGGGAGAGGTAAATGTAGCAATAGGGGGAACATTAAGTCAACCGACGATAACCGGAACAGCAAACGTGAATAATGCGACTTTAACAACGGTAGCATTAACAGAGCCTTTAACTAATGTAACAGGCGCCGTGCAATTTGACCGTAATGTCGTAAATGTGCAGAATTTAGAAGCTCTATATAATAGAGAAAAAGTAACAGCAGCAGGAAGTTTAGCAATATTTGAGCAGCAAACAGTAAATAATCCTTTGACAGTATCATTAAATGACCTGAATGTGAGATTACAAGGACTGTATGAAGGGGGAGTTAGTGGAGATGCGGTTGTTACAGGAAGTGCAGTCAAACCAGTATTAGGTGGAACAATAAGACTAGCTTCAGGAGAAGTATCAATAACTCAACGGTCTAGACAACAACGACAGCAACCACAACAAGAAGGATTAGAGACAAAAGAAAATGAAACACCAACTAGCGAAAATAATACAACACCGCGTCCTCCCATTGGGTTTTCGGGACTAAGATTAATATTAGAGGATAATGTGCGGGTTACAAGTGACCTATTGCCAACAAATTTAACTAACCCACTTTTATCGAGTTTAACAAATCAAGACTTTTTGAATTTCGATGCAAAAGGCGCCTTAACGATAAATGGTACATTAGAAAAACCGCTTCCCCAAGGAGTAATCAACTTAACAGGGGGACAAATCAACTTATTTGCCACACAATTTGTATTAGAACGGGGATACGAGCAAACAGCAACGTTTACACCAAGTCTAGGTTTAGACCCAATACTGAACGTAAGATTGTTAGCAATAGTACCAGAATCAAATGCAACTCGACTACCCACATCATCAATATCGGGTGAAATAAATGAAGTTCCAGTAACAAGCTTAGGTACATTACGCAGTGTGCGTGTATTCGCACGTGTCAACGGTCCAGCAAGCAAAATAAATGACAACTTAGAATTAACAAGTGACCCAAGACGCAATAGAGCCGAAATAGTATCTTTAATAGGGGGGACTATAATAAACGCATTCAACCAACAAGACGGAGGACTAGGAATAATATCCGCAGCAGGAAATAGAATATTAACACCCCTACAAGGAATAATCAGTTCACTTGGTCAAACAATAGGGTTAAGTGAACTACGTTTATATCCCACAGTCATCAACAACCGCAGCACAAATAGAAGTTCATCAGTATTAGGATTAGCAGCAGAAGCAGGATTTAACGTAAATAGAAACTTCTCATTATCAGTATCACGAGTCTTTCTCGTCGATGAACCATTCAGATACAATTTAATATATCGAATCAACGAAGAAATATTATTACGAGGTTCAACAGATTTATCAGAAGACAGTAGAGCATTAATCGAATATGAAACCAGACTGTAGGGGTGGGTTAACCGATAACCTACAAAGCACAGACAACCATTATAAACCCGCCCCGGTTAATTCCGCAATCAAACCAAAGGCGCCAATTTTATCAAAAAAATAAATTTCCAATCATCGCTGAGATGAAGCTGATTATGACGGAGAAGAAGTGTTAGACAGTTGGTTTAAGTTTTTACAACAACAGCAAATCGATAAGGAAACTAGATACAGTTTCTATCATCCTAATTTTTGTAATTGGTTAGCCGGAAAAAGTTAAAAATTTGGGAATTTGCAACCGCAGAGGCGCCACTTGCTCCCCTATCGTATGTTAAAGTCTTTGATGAGTTGGAGATAGACCGAGCGTTTTTCATCCATTAGGGGGAGACTCCGAGTAATATCATGTCCGGTTGATTGCCCATAATTCCCGACAATGTAGAGACCGAATTAATTCGGTCTCTACGAGGATTTTATTACGGTTACGTAACCAGACATAATATAATGGTTTGCTATGATTTGTAATAAGAATACGTATAAAAAGCAGGTAACATATTTAACAAATAAGCAAAATTTAGAAAAATTTCTCGCACTTCTCGATTAAAGAAGATGGAAGTGAAAAACTTATTTTTAATCTGCCTTCATGATTACCCAAAGTTGTATAGTAATAAACGTTCCTTGGATGTCGCTCGCAACAGGATATAAGGAGATAATCGTTGATTATAATTCTCGACTCACCCGCAACGCCAGAACAATTAGAGCAAATGCTTCTAGAACTGAAATTTTATATTAAAGTGGCTGTTGACATTGAGCGTCGCATACTTGCAGGTGGTGGGGAAATGCATTACGACTGCGAGCAAGTGCTAATCAGAGAAGGAAGCAGACAGTGGGATATATGGGCTGCCGCCTATATGCCTTTAACTGGTAGAATGACCTTTGATTCAATGGTTAACCTCCGTCCCCGTCAAAACAGGTCAATGGAGATACTTGACGCTAATATAAAAGAACGGGTTACCCAAATCATTACAGAGTTTCTGGGATAAATATGAACGCAGTCACTTTCGAGCAAGAACGCTTTCAACTTCAGGACATTCCCACGCAGTTAAATTACTTAGCGAAGCACCTCGACCAAATTCAATCGCTCACCTCAAGCAGTACAGACCCAGATAAAATTGTGAGCTTGATGCGCGAAAGCCGATATTATATCGAATGGATAGTATCGCAACTCGTCGATATCGATATTGACTCTTCTTTTGAACTAGTTGATTTAGGACGTGTCCTTACCCGTTGGCTATTTGATTGGTCAGAAATTTGGACAAACCCAGAAGCTAGAACTGAAGTTGCGACAGTAGCCCAAAATTGGTCGCTGCGACTTAAAAAAGAAATTTATACCTCATAACGGCTCTGAAACATCAAAATTTACTATATTTTCTGGATTTTCATACGGGAGCGCTTTCTCTCGAACGCTTGAAAAAGGCGCCCCTCCTATCAATTTGAATAATTTTTACCACAGAGACCACGAGAGTTCACAGAGATGTTTAAAATTGGCGCCTTGGAACCAAAATGTGAACCGTGGTTCACATTTTCTAAGTATTGAGGTTTAAGATTGTATAATTCTAGACTGTAAAATTTGTACATAAGTACCTCTTTAGCAGTTTCGTAAGGGATAGTACTAAAAATTAAAAATAATAATGTAAGTAAAAATATCAGATTTAGGTTGTAAAGTTTTTTAAGCATACAGCAGATTGCAGGTTGGTGAGGTACAGTAATTGAAAAATGTCTAAAATGTTAGTAATTAATCAAATTAGGTAGAGTTTCTATTTTACCTATTTATACGACAAATATTGGTGTACCTCATTTACTCGCAATCTGCTGTAATTACAGAGCATATGCCGCAAAAGGGCACACTATTGTTATCACAACCGTAATTATGATAAAAATGTGTATAATCCTTTTCCGGAAATATACTCGTGTAAAATTATATATTGGTGCGTGAAAGATGTTTGATTTTGCGTTTTATTTGTGGTTTGTAATGGCTTTCACGCACCCTACTCTACGTTTAAATTTAAGGTGTAATTTATGATTCCATCTCCGCTTGTTTGCTGGGTGATATTGTTGTCGTTACTCTTCATTTCTACATTTACAGATGCTGTTGCTGGTGTGTAACTACCTGATATTTCTACTTTTTTCTGTCCTCTAGTTAAGTAAGGTGATAAATTAATCTGCGATTGGTTACCATTTAGGCGCCTAACTATTTTTCCATTAATTTTGATTGTTCCTCGTATTTTGGCGCCACCAGAGTTGATTTTGAGTATGTGAGGTTGTCTACGATTTGCTGCACTTATATTTAAGCTATCGCTTTGAATGTTTGTATTATCTGATATTTGAGTATTGGAAGATGTAAAGTTGACGTTATCATCATCGACATCTTCTGTGTCTTCATCTGAGTCGTCTTCTATTGGACGTGCGGAGCTTTTTAGTAGGTTGGGAGAGGAAGTTTGTTTTGAGCTAATATTAGTTTTTACCGTCGAAGTTTGCTGGCTATAAGAATTATTGCTGAACAAGCTGAACAGGCTAATAATTAAGCCAAGGGGAAGACCGTAAAGAAGTAGTTTTCGCATAAGTTTTCATTAGAGATAAAAAGTAAATAATGTCTAAATCTAAATGTAGAGACCAAATATATCTGACCTCTACCACTAATTTATCCAACAATGTCGAAAGCCCCCAGGAGGGGGCAACAATTTGTTACACAAGAAACCGGGTTTCCGAAGAAGAAACCCGGTTTTTGTAAATTAGCGCTTGCGAACAGGTACGTTTACTTGAGTGCCAACATTAATGTTAATATGTGGCATTCTTACACCTGTTGGGTTTTTACCACCAGATAGATGTTGGGTTCTATTGATGGTTTGGTTGGCTTTACCTCCTCCTGTGTAAACTTGGGTCCCAGTTGCAGTAGAGGTATTACCAAAACAATCTTTGCTGATGCTTTGACTGGTATTTCTTCTTTGGTTTGCTGGTTTGCCGCTAACTGCAATTTGGTTATCAACAGCAACGTTAATGCAGGTGGCGCTAGCTTTTGGTGTAAGTGTAGGAACCAGTGTTGGCATTACACTCATTGCAGTAGCGAGAGCAATTAATTTTAGTTTCATGATTTTCTCCGTATATGTGATGATAAATTAAAGAAACCGGGTTTCTTGTCGATATTTGTAATATAAATAAAGATTTGTCTGCGACAATGAATGCGTAGAAACCCGGTTTCTATTAGCAACCTCTGGCTTGTTGTTGGGTTGTTTTCTGCGTTCCGTTAACGTTGACTGTGTTACGGCGCCCTACAATTCCAACATTCTGATTCATAAGTTGGTCGGAATATTGACGTTGAGAACCAGAGCGATGGCTGCAATATGCTCTTTTACGTTGGTTTTGAGTTGTAATTTGGGTACCGTTAACATTGGCTGAGTTGCCAGAACCATTAACATATACAGATTGATTGAGTTCTTGATTTGCGTCTTGTTTGGAACCAGCGAATGCTGCATTAGGAATCATAAGTACAGCAGCTAATAAACCAAGAGCGTAGATAGAATTTTTCATTTTTGTATACCTAATTAGTTGTGTTTTTGTGTATTAGCTATTAGAACAGGCAGCAGATTGTTGACCTTGAACAACGTTAGTATTAGTAATTTTGATACGATTACGATTTCCGTTGTTTGCCGCTGAGATGTTTGTGTCGTTGGCGCCTCCTTGAGTTTGATTGGTAGGGGTTTGACACAAAAGCTTCTTAGCTCTTCTTTGTGACCTAATAACGTAGGTTCTGTTGATAATACGGATTCTGTTGTTTTTACCAACGTTACTAGCATTAATATTTGTGTTTCCGGTATCACCCTGGACTTGTTCACCTGCAAATGCGACAGGCGCCATTGCAAAAGCTGCAAGTATACCAAGAATCAAAGACTTTTTAAACATGACTGCTTTAACTATTCCTATATATATTGATATTGATAAATTTAGTAGCAAGCAGCAGATTGACCTTGGTTAACGTTGGTTTCATTCAACACACGGGTGCGATTGTAATTTCCAACAACTCCTGCATTAATTGCAGTATCAGTAACATTACCTTGAGTTTGGCTTCCACCAGAACACTTATTTCTGTGATGTCTGCCACGACGAGATTCATACTTGTCTTGGTATTGACCAACATTAGTTGTGTTATCAATATAACTGCTGTTACCGTGACCTACGCTGCCTGCATTAATGTTGGTATAGGTGCTGTTACCTTGTACTTGGTCATTTGCAAAAGCTGCGGGTGCCATTGTCATCGCTGCGAGTACGCCTAAAACCAAAGATTTCTTCAACATTGTTATATACCTTAAGTTAGTTGTGTGTGTGTTGTTTTAATGTTTGTTGTAGAGACGTTACACGTAACGTCTCACATGTCAATTTAGTAACAAGCAGCAGATTGACCTTGATTAACGTTGGTTACGTTACGAACGCGGGTGTTATTGCGATTTCCAACAACTCCTGCATTAATTGCAGTGTCAGTAACATTACCTTGAGTTTGGCTTCCACCAGCGCACTTACGAGAATGGCGTTTCACACGACGAGACTCATACTTGCTTTGAGATTGGTTCACATTAGTTCTGTTATTGATATTGGTTCTGTTACCATTACCTACAACACCTGCTTCGATGGTGGTAACGGTGCTGTTACCTTGTGTTTGACTACCTGCAAAAGCTGCTGGCACCATTGTCATTGCTGCGAGTACGCCTAAAACCAAAGATTTCTTCAACATTGTTATATACCTTAAGTTAGTTGTGTGTGTGTTGTTTTAATGTTTGTTGTAGAGACGTTACACGTAACGTCTCACATGTCAATTTAGTAACAAGCAGCAGATTGACCTTGATTAACGTTAGTTACATTGCGAACGCGGGTGTTGTTACGATTTCCAACAACTCCTGCATTAATTGCAGTGTCAGTAACATTACCTTGAGTTTGGCTTCCACCAGCGCACTTACGAGTGTGGCGTTTAACGCGACGAGACTCATACTTGCTTTGAGATTGGTTCACATTGGTTCCGTTCTTGATGTTGGTTCTGTTACCATTACCTACAACACCTGCTTCGATGGTGGTAACGGTGCTGTTACCTTGTGTTTGACTACCTGCAAAAGCTGCTGGCGCCATTGTCATTGCTGCGAGTACGCCTAAAACCAAAGATTTCTTCAACATTGTTATATACCTTAAGTTAGTTGTGTGTGTG
Organism: Calothrix sp. FI2-JRJ7; assembly: GCA_019359675.1. Classification (GTDB taxonomy): domain Bacteria; phylum Cyanobacteriota; class Cyanobacteriia; order Cyanobacteriales; family Nostocaceae; genus Dulcicalothrix. The sequence goes on along the minus strand of JAHHGX010000005.1, from coordinate 53,586 downwards.
TTGTTTTAATGTTTGTTGTAGAGACGTTACACGTAACGTCTCACATGTCAATTTAGTAACAAGCAGCAGATTGACCTTGATTAACGTTAGTTACATTGCGAACGCGGGTGTTGTTACGATTTCCAACAACTCCTGCATTAATTGCAGTGTCAGTAACATTACCTTGAGTTTGGCTTCCACCAGCGCACTTACGAGTGTGGCGTTTAACGCGACGAGACTCATACTTGCTTTGAGATTGGTTCACATTGGTTCCGTTCTTGATGTTGGTTCTGTTACCATTACCTACAACACCTGCTTCGATGGTGGTAACGGTGCTGTTACCTTGTGTTTGACTACCTGCAAAAGCTGCTGGCGCCAATGTCATTGCCGCGAGTACGCCTAAAACCAAAGATTTCTTCAACATTGTTATATACCTTAATAGTTGTGTGTGTATTGTCGTAAGCACAAAGCGTGCTTAAAATAAAAAGTCATTAACAGGAATTATTTATTAATAGCAACCAGCAGACTGAACTTGGTTAACGTTAGTCACGTTCGACACACGAGTGCGGTTACGATTTCCAACAACTCCTGTCGAAATTGCAGTGTCGGTAACATTACCTTGAACTTGGTTGCCGCTAGGACGACAGCTTCGATGGTATCTGCTGCCACGAGACTCATACTTGGTTTGGTATTGACCAACATTTGTTGTATTGTCAACACTGGTTTTGTTACCATTACCCACGACACCTACATTAATGTCAGTAACAGTGGTGTTACCTTGTACTTGGTCATTTGCAAATGCTGCTGGCGCCATTGCCATTGCTGCGAGTACGCCTAAAACCAAAGATTTCTTCAACATTTTTATATACCTTGTTAGTTGTGTGTTGATTTGTAAGATTAAATTTATTTACCTAAGAAACTTAAGTGTTAAAAACGACAAAAAGCCCTTGAAGTTTTAAGTAAATAGTCATTCCTTAGAGATTTAACATCATTGCTATTACAGTAATATTACTGTTTTTCAATGTAGTTTTTATCGTTTGGAATAATTTGTTCTACAGAGTTAAATCGAGTCATTCCGGATGAGTAAGAAAGTTTTCTGAAAATATTATTCTTTTTCTACTCTTGCAGAAGGTTTACTAAGAAGTAACTCCCGCTCGCTTGCCTCTATAAACAGTTTTAACCAAAGTTCTTTAATGTGTCAAGTGCAAATGGAAAAATTGGGTATTTTTTTTGGCGCCAAGATAATGGCTATAGAGGGGTAGTATTTATAACACGTATTTGTAAGAATGGAATTACCCGTGAGGGTACTAATTACATACTGTTGGCGTGTGAGGCGCCATCAATATGTAACAGATGTAATAGATGGTGCGTGAAAGCAGTTTACTTTGGGTTTTATTTGTGATTTGTAATGGCTTTCACGCACCCTACCATTCGTTATTGCGTTCTAAGCGCTGCATTAAACCACCTTCTAACTTATCTTTCCATTTCAGTACATCTACACGTTCGGGGTCAATGCGTTCCCACATTTTTAGCCATGCACGGGCGCCATCGCGTTGTTTTTTTGCTACTAATAGTTCTATGTAAGCGTTGCTAAATGCTGAGAATTCGTCGTAGTGGAAGCGTTTGCGCTGCATGATGGGTTTAAGGATTTCTAATGCTGCGTCGAGTTCACCTTTGACTATATGTCCGCGCGCAATACCAACTTTGGATAATATATAGTCTGGAAATTGTTCTATGACCTCACGTAACAGTGCTTGTGCTTCTTCTTTACGTCCTTGATGTTCGTAGCAAAGTGCAAGATTATTAAGTATGGTGGGAGATTGTGTAATTTCTAAAGCTTGTTTGAGGATTGTTTCAGCTTGTTCTAATGCTTCAGGTGTTGGTGTTTTCATCAACCAGTACGTTTGTGTTAGCATGTCATGAACTTCTGGTGAATGCTGAAATATTGGTTCATTATGGAATTCGTAGCTAAGAAGAGTGATGTGTTGCGATTTGCCTTGTAACCACATGCGGATGGTTTCTGGTAGTAAACCCGCTGCTGATAAGTTGGTTGCAGCATGGTAACGCATTTCATCTGGACCACGCTGACTAAGTGCAAAGTTACGCATTGCGTTTTGCATGTCGGGGGTTTTGGCTAAAAAAGCTAAACTATAAGCTAGTTCGCGTCCAGTAATGTCACCTCGGTCTAGAAGTGCGGGTATTAAAGAGGCAAAATTAGGATGTTCGGCTAAGAATTTTTGTATGGCTTTTGACTTTTGTGCATCATCTCTAGATTTAGCATTGGCGCCTATGACTAGTTTAAGTTGGTCAATGGTTTTTTGTGTCACCCATTGTTCTAAACTAAAAGCCCAAGGTGCATGACGCTGTGCAATTGGTTTTTTAAGGTCATCTAAATTTTGTTGTACTAAATGGGCGCCTGTCAAATAGCTCTGTGCTTTTTTCCATAAGTCACGTGCTTCATCGAGCCTAGAGAGCCTAGCCATAGTCACAGCAACCAAGTGGTAAAATAAACCACTACCGCTTTTCGTCTCCGAATCTAATTTAACTTCTTCGTAAATTTGTAAAATCCCTTCATCATCACCTAAGTAAGCAAGTGCCTCAACTTTTTTTGTCCAAGAGTCCCAAGCTTTAGCACTACTACCTTTGAGACGTTGGGCAATAAGTTTAGCGTCTTCAAACTGACCGTTCAGACAAAGAAAGCGTGTTAAATTTGCAAGCGCATGTATATTATTAGGTTGGATATCAAGAACTTTTTGACAAGTACTAATAGCTTCGTTCAAATTACCTTCAACAAAACTAATCAAACTAAGATTATTATAAGCCGAAACAAAATTAGGACGCGCTTGTAAAACAGTTTCTTCAGCTTGACGTGCTTTCACGTACTCACACTGTTCTAAATATAACTGTCCACGTTCATGTAATATAGCTATTTCCAATCCACCTTCTTCTGCCAAACCAATATCAGCAACTAGTTTTTCTGTTTTACCTTCTAATTCTGCCACTTTAACAGCAGCATCACCAGCGCGTTCATGGTTTGGAAATTTACTTAAAGCATGACGAAAAGCTTGTAATGCTAATAAGAAATGCTGCGCTAAAAAATATCCACCAGCTAACCCATAAGCAATATCAGCATTATTTGGTTGTACAGCTAATAACATCTCACACGCGCGCGTATAACCAGGAATATCCTTTACTTCGTAGCAAGCATTAACGAGATTTAATAAAACATCAAGATTTTGGGGATAATCATGTGATAAAGCATTTAAAATATAACGTGCCTCCAACCATTGTCCCCGCACTATAAACGCTTCAGCTTTATGCAACTCAGGCGCCAAAGGTAAGGCGCCAAACCCAGTATGCTTATGTAAAGACTTATTCTTGCTTGCCATTTACAGATAACCCCTGCTTTTAACAACACAGCTTACCTCTTCAGAGTTTATTCATCTTTAACAGGAGTTAATCCCATTTTCTTAGTTTTTCTTTAAATGAGCAAAACATTACGTATGATGGGGATGAACCACTGTTTACGGCGCCAATTAATGCAAGCGACACAGAACTTAATGTTGAGGGCCGAAATTTACCATTAGTTAAACAGAAGGTTAGATAACAAAGCTAACCTTCTGTCTAATTAATAACTGCAATTAAAAGCAGCTTATTCCTTGGTGAATTTGATTGCGTGTTAAACAGGTCTCAGAGAAGACATTTCATCGTTCCGAATACCGACATCCTCGACCCAAGAATACTCCCCTGATCCTAAAACCACACCATAAGAGTTTTGAAAATCGGTATCTCTATAGAATTCCCAACGTCCATCCAAAATTTTAAAAGATGAAACTGTATCGTTGAGGTTGAAATTTATTAGATTCGGCACTGAAGTTGTGAATGTTCCAGAGCCTCCCTGAAAGTTGCTGTCTGTAAATAGAACAATAGCTGCCATAGTTTTCTCCTTGATTTTAGATAAGTATTTGAGCAGAAGGATTTGCATTAATTAGCGTCTTCCAAAGATTTGCGTCCAGTAATGTTTGTATCTAAATCTACCTCCATCATTTTCTAAATAGTAGTGACCAACGCCAATTTCTGTATAATCTGGATTAAGAATATTGTTACGATGTCCAGGGCTATTCATCCAACCTTCCATAACATCTTGTGCTGTAGAATTACCCGCAGAAATATTCTCACCAACAAACGAAGATGGATATCCTTCTTCTCTAACACGCTCAACTAACTGACGATGGTCGAAAAAATCACCTTTCGCCATACTTTGAGAATGTTCTTGGGCTGCATTGAATAGTTGAGCATTCCATTGCAATGCTTGTAAACCATGTTTGGCACGTTCAGTGTTTGTGAATGCGATAACTTGTTGTACAAGATCCATATCAAATTTCCTCCTTAGTTTTTAATGATTTACTGAATGAAAAGGTAGTAGTCAATTATGACAAAAACACAAAGTTTTAGCTTTCATCTTTCAGCTGTGAGGGAACAGAAGGTTAACTTTATTTATTAACCTTCTCTTTTCTTAATGGCTGCTTTTTAGCACAGCTATTTCAACAGTTAGTTCAAGCCCGTTAAGGAATTTGAAGTACTTGACCAACTTGTAAAGTTTCAGGTGCAATATTGCCATTAGCAGCAGAACTTTTTCCCCACAAATTGCCATCGCCATAAAAGGATTCAGCAATTTTAAATAAGGTGTCGCCAGCTTGTACAGTGTAAACAGTAGTCATGTTTTTTCACCTTGAAGGATTGAGCTTTGTTGTTTAGATTTGACATTTAGGAAAATTTTAAGTAAATAAGGTTATAACTTTAGCATTGATAAAATTTTGATTAAATGCGTTTACTTATACCTTATTTATTTAACCATTTAGCTTGCTTGCTAACCATTTCCTTCTTTCCTAATAAACATACTATCCTTTGCTAATGGAATTAGTAATTCAGTATTTTTCGGTGTTAATAGAGCAAGTTATTAGTTATTTTTAGATATTCCGAATATTTTTTGTCTACATAAGCTCTTGTTGATTCACCCATAAAAAATAAGCAGCAGTAAGTGTTCGCCACGAACTGCTGCAATAATTGAAAATCTGGTAAATCTACTTTCTGAGCGCGCTTGTTAATTGAAGCAATTTCGCCCCTAAATAACAACGCGCTCCCGGAACGTAAACGGGCACAAGCGCCGTAGTAAAAGAATATAAGACTTAAATTCTAAAATCTTTAGTTAAGCTAAAGTTACCGTTTGTTCACCTGGGTCAGAAGTGCTTCTAAATTAGCAAGTTGAACTTCTCCGTTCACAGGTTCTCCATTCATCGCCAGCCTAGGAGTACTATCAACTCCAATCTCTTTTGCTAATTGAATATCCTTGTTAATAGCAGCAATAGCAGCACTGCTATTACGATCCTGGTTAAACTGCTTTATATCCAAATTCAGAGCTTTGGCAGTTGTAACATAGAACGATTCGCTCAACTTGTCTTGGTTTTCAAACAGCGCATCATGGAACTCCCAAAATTTTCCTTGTTGACCTGCTGCCCAGGACGCTTTGGCAGCGGACATTGCTTCTGGGTGAGTTGAGGTCAAAGGTAGATGCTTGTACACCAACGTAACTTGACCTTGATGTTTTGCTATAAACTGCTTGAGCGTTTGATGCGCCTTTGCACAATAGGGACATTGAAAGTCAGAAAAATTTACCAACACAATTTTTTGCTCAGAGGCGCCAGTAGTTGGAGAAGAGCCAATTACCGATTTTGGGTTAGCTTTCATCCTTTGTAAAAAAGCCATTTGTGCTTTCTGCTGTTGTTCCTGTTTTTTAAGTTGATATGCCTTAACAGACTCCATAACAACTTCTGGATGGTTGCGAATTACTTGCAAAATCTTAGTTTCTAATTGTGAATCTACTGATTGGGAACTTCCAGCAAAGGTAGGCATTGAACAGTTATTCAATCCTAAGCACAACAACAGTAACCCTGTTGCTTTAAGTACCTTATTTTTAGAAAAATTGTATCGAATGAATAATTTGTTCATAGTAAATCTCCTAATTGCAAAATGAAACTGTTACATATAGCCGAATATTGAATTTTTGGGAGTATACTATTCGTTGTCAACAATTTTTTCTGAAAAAAATATAGTCATTGAACCTAATTTTACATAAGTGTCATATTTTTTACTCCTATTTATACTAAGTTGATTAAATTGGAAATATACATTTTGATTAATATTAACTTCTCCAGCAAATACCTGATTAGAAAAGCCAAAAACAGTAGAACCGAAAAGAATAAGTGAGCCAAAACGCTGCAGTAATTTATTTTTTAATGCTTTGCTACAATTTGCTAACATAACTTTCTCATTAAGAATTTGAATTAAATAGAAGAGTGTGAGTTGTTTCTGAATAAATTGTTTTAATAAATCCAGGTATAACCGCCCTGGTGGGCGGTCAATCTGGATGTATCAGAGGAAGTGAGGTATTCTCAGCTATCTAAATAGTGTGGATGTTGGGTAACTGAAACATTTTGAGTTAAAACTTTACTGACCTACACAATCACAAACTGAATTTTTACCTGGGTCGTGTGTATACCAGTGACCAGTCCATCTCAAGCCAACTGAACTACAAACTTGAGGGCATCTTTCTTTTGCGTGTTCATTGTTCCAGATTGGACCCGCGATAACCCATCCAGCTAAAGCTTGGTTAGCAAAACCCAAAATAGCAGAACCACCAACAATCATTGCACCAAGTGGCAGCAAGATTTTCTTTTTCATAGACATGATTTTTTCCTTTGATAAGTTAGTTTTGTTGAACAGTGTAAATTTTTTTGTGTCGTGACCTTTGGAACTTATGAGCGCGCATTGCAGTTGTTTCCAAAGGTGAAATTTATAAGATTTTAGTCACAACCACAAACCGAATTTTTGCCTGGGTCGAATGTATACCAGTTACCGTTCCATTTCAAACCGACTGAACTACAAACTTGAGGGCATCTTTCTTTTGCGTGTTCATTGTTCCAGATCGGACCTGCGATAACATCTCCAGCTAAAGCTTGGTTAGCAAAGCTAAAAATAGCAGAACCACCGACAATCATTGCACCAAGTGACAGCAAGATTTTCTTTTTCATTAAGTGACTAGAAGTATTAAACATGAATTTCTCCTTTGATTTATTTCATAATACCAATAATAATCTTTAAAACTGGGATTGATAATTAAATATGTTTAGATAAAAATCAAATAAAGAGTTAATTATTTTTAGGTAGTCATAGTTTGTTAGTATATAAAAAATCTCTGATTCAAAAACTTCAATAAACAAGCAGCAGTAAGTAACCACTTTACGTAATCACTTACTGCTGCAATAATTTATAACTTGATCAATTTACTTTCTGAGCGTGCTTGATAACTCAGGTAATTTTACTTATAAGTAGTAATGCAACAACAACCTGACGGGGTGTCCAACGGCGCCTCTTGGTTACAGAATAAAACTTGTTTAACTAGCAATGCCTATGGTTGCAGTATTTGCTTTTGACAAAGGTTGGCAACGCTGCGCTTCTCTCCAAGCATGGGGGGTATTGTTATGGTAATTGCGAAACTGGCTATAAAAATGATTAATATTTTGATAACCTACTTCTAAAGCGATATGAGTCACGGAATAATTAGTTTCTACAAGTAATTTACATGCTTGGGTTATCCGGCGCCTGATAATCCAATCATTTACCGTTGTTCCAGTAAGTTTTCGCACTAAGTCGGTTAAATAAGCTGAGGAATAACCAACAGCTTGAGCTACTTCTTTTAGGCTAATAGGTTGATGATAATTTGATTCAATAAACTCGAAGACTTCACGCAGTCGTGGTATAGATGGAAATATAGAGGTTTGTAGAGTATTGGCTTTTTTACTTTCCTCAATTATAGATGATTTTTCCTGTCCAACATGAACACTTACAAGTCCATTATCTGCACTAATTACCTCAAATCCTGCCGTCTCCAAGCATTTAATTAAGAGGTTTTTAGTTTCATAAGTTTCATTGATTAATAAAATATGCGTCATTTTCTCTCCTAATATTTAATTCAGTTACCGCTGGATAAGATTTCATTATTTAAAACATCTGAGATATTTAGCAAAAGTGATCAACAGTAATCATTTGCTCTATCTTTTACTCGGTTGGATGCGAAACTGTTTATCCGAAATACAGCAGAGTTTTAACAAAACTTTACAAATCATCAAAAGCTAGGTGGGGGTATAATCTACAACACAGGTTTGGGTAGAATGTTATTACTCTAAAGGGTACTTTTTTAATTACATAACTACTAAAAATAAAATTCCCCACTTTTTTGAGAAGTCGGGAATCTAGGTACTACATGAAGAAATGAAATAGATTATAGAAAATCTTCTGGCTTAACGTCGTAACCACCGTATTCATCGACATATCGGAGAATAGAAGTACCAAATTCATCATAAGTTACTGCATCTTTCAGCAAAAGATCCGCTAGCCCATAGGCGCCTCTCAAGTGTGCCCCTGCTAAAATGCCAGAGATGGTGATGGTGATTGTTTTTGAGACTCCCTTATCGATAAATGTTTTTTGTTGACCCAGGTAGTTGTCAATAGACTTTCCCTGCTGTCTGAGGGTATCATTAATACGGCGCCAATTCAGGGCAAATGCTTCACGAATAGCTGCTTCTTGGGCGCTAGGAGAATTAAGAAAGTCTGATTTGCTGTTTATATTTCTTTTTCCTGTCCACGAACCGCGCCAATAATTTTTGTCAACTCCATTTCCTCCACCGTTATAAGGATTAGAGGTGTTGTAGTAACCAAGGTCAATCAGTAGTGCTTCCCCAAATTGGTATTTGCCAATAAAACCAAGTCTATTTTCTACTTGATATTGCCCTGGATTTCCTGCTGGTAGTCCTGATTCAAATGCACCTAGTGCTTCTAACATATCCTTGAAATTACCCTTGCTTCCACCAGGATTAGGAGGTTGGTTAACTCCAGGTATAACAAGTATCATCCCAACTGTGATTTGGTTAGGGTCGTTGCCAATGACAGCGCGATTAGCTTCATAAATTTTTCTCCATGATATTTCACTGCCATCACCATAAAATTTCTCAGCAATTTTGGATAGGGTATCACCAGGTTGTACGGTATATTGAGTCATGATTGTATCCTTTAGTAAATTAAGTTTAATGAAAATCTGAAAACGTCAAACAAGTTGAGATACTTTGCCTTACTTTTATCAATTATATTCTTAATAAGTTCAATTAGTAGTTCACTATTTTTAGCTCTTCATCAAATAGCTACTTAATTATTTTTAGTATAAAGGTAAGGTGGCTTATGCCAACCTACTTAATCACAGATTTTCCTATCTTTATTAGCAACATTGATATTATTTTTTAAGTAATCACGTACCCAATTACAGCCATAAGCTCGTAATTCTTCAGGTTCCAAATCTAAATTCCACAAAATCAATCTGCCATTGTTGTCACCTGATGCAAGAATATGTCGTTCAGGACTAAAATTGAGACTCCAAACTGAATCATCGTGCCCTCGATAGGTTTTTAATTCTTTGCCATCTATACTCCAAAGTTTAACTGTGTGGTCTAAACTGCCAGTTGCTATCATCTTGCTATCCGGGCTAAATCTAACTCGGAAAACTCCGGCATCATGCCCTCTTAAAGTAGTGATAAATTCACCTTTGTTTGTCCAAAGTTTAACAGTTTTATCTTCGCTAGCAGTGGCAATGATTTTACCATCGGGGCTAAAACTGATACTATGAATTCCATCTTTATGCCCCGTAAGAGTATTGGTTAATTTACCTTCTCGCGTCCAAAGTTTGGCATTTGTGTCCCAACTAGCAGTGGCAATAATTTTGCCATCCGGACTAAAATCTACACTATTAACTGTGTCTTCATGTCCCTCAAGAGTCTTGACTAAGCTGCCATCTCTGTTCCATAGCTTGACAGTTTTATCTTTACTTGCAGTGGCGAAAATCTGACCGTCGGGGCTAAATTTAACGCTCCAAATCCAATCATTATGACCTTTAAATGCCCTAATTTTCTCACCTTCGCCATTCCAAACAGTGACAGTTCCATCGTTAGTCACTGTAACAATTTGCTGTCCGTCAGGAGCAAAACTAACATCAGTTACCGGACTATTATGTTCTGGTAAAATGCGAATTAATTTACCGGATGGCGCCCAAATTTTGACAGTTTTGTCCCAACTAGCAGTAGCAATTTGCTTACCGTCCGGACTAAAAGCAATACTATAAATTGCAGCGTTATGTGGCGGAATTACCTGGAGCTTCTTACCTTGTATCTGCCAAAGTTTGACGCTTTTGTCTTTACTGGCAGTTGCAATTTGCTTACCGTCGGGACTAAAACTAACTCGCCAAACCCAATTTTTATGTCCAGTAAGGGTTTGCAGTTTATCACCATTCTTATTCCAAAGAATCACGGTTTTGTCAGTACTACTAGTGGCAATCATTTCGCCATCGCGGCTAAAACTGATACTAGTAACTGAATCTTTATGCCCATCCAAAGTTTTAATTTCCTTACCATCAAGGTTCCAAAGCTTGGCTGTACCATCTTGGCTTGCAGTCGCAATCATCTTACCATTTGGGCTAAAATTCACATTCCAAACCCAATCTTTGTGTTCTCTAAGTGTTTGTAGTTCTTTTCCATCTAAATCCCAAAGCTTGACTGTACCATCAGCGCTGGCAGTAGCAAGAGTCTGGCTATCTGGGCTAAAGCTGACACAAAATATTGACTGATTATGGGCTTTAAAAGTTTTTATTTTTTTACCCTTTAAATTCCAAATTTTCACATTTCCGCCATTATCAGCACTAGCAAATATTTGGTTGTTAGGACTAAAACTTACACTGTAAACTGGCTCCTCATGGGCATCAAGGGTAGTAATTAATTCACCTGATATTGTCCAAAGTTTGACAGTGTTGTCCCAGCTTGCAGTAGCAATTATTTTCTGGTCTGGGCTAAAACTAACGCTATGAACTAAAACTCTATGTCCTTTAAGGGTTGTGATTTCTTTCCCATCCAAACTCCAGAGTTTAACTGTTTTGTCTCTGCTGGTAGTGGCAATTATTTTACCGTCAGGGCTAAAAGTAACATCTATAACTTCATCTGAATGTCCTAATCTATTGCGTTCTTGGACTTTGTAAACCGCTTCTTGCAAGAAACCATTAATTTCTCTTTGGGTATGAGCTTTTTCGTCAAAAATAAATGCTACGGGGCTGATATTACTAAGTTTTTTCGATGCCTTTAAACTTGTTATGAGTGCATCAAAATCCTGATTTGATGTTAACTGCGCTGCTGTTGTGGCATTGAGAGCTTCGATTTCATTCTTATTAGCATTTTGCCCTTGCCACCAAGCGATGACAGCGAGTAAGATGGCTACAACCAAACCAGTAGTAAGTCCTAAGATAATAAGTCGGCGCCTGCGCTTTTGTTTTTTGCTTTTATGCTCCCTCAGTTCCACACTCAGCCCAATAAAACTCCTCTCCTGCGGACTCAATTCTAAAAAGCGTTTACCTTGCCAATATTCTGCATCCGCTAGTGGCTTTCCTCTTAACAGCGCTCCTTCATCAAAGCTACTATTTTCCCAACCACGCCGAGCCGCCCGTAACTGTTCCTGCCAACAGCGAAAGTCCCGGTCTTGTTGCATCCATATATGTAATTGTCCCCAACTGCGAATCAACGCTTCATGGACAAATTCCACTGTTTCATTAACATTTTTGCTGCCATCTCCCAAGCGTCCGGTAATTACTAAGCGCGCCGAGGCCAAGCAAGTCACTAAATCCCAATTTTCCTCACCCACCTCCGCGCGGGTGGCGACACGACGGGTATCTTCGGCTCCCATCCCTGGATGCACAAGCTGGATAAAAATTCGCTGCGCCCTTTCTTGTTCCTCAAAATTAAGTTGGTTATATACTTTATCAGCATAACGAGCTAATGCTGCTTCTACACCACCAATTTCATCATAAGCACTATGTGTTAACTGAGCATCAACTTGTTTTGCCCAGAGTTGAGTTAGGGCAAACTCTAATAAAGGTAAATCACCTGGTTCGGCGCCTACCGCAGAAAGAATACGTTCGGCAAGTCCTTCCTCAACTGTTACCCCCAGTAAATTAGCAGGCTTTTCTATCGCTGCTTCTAGTTCACAGTCCGTCATCGATCCAAGTTTTAAGTCTGCATACTGCAACGCATCAGCAAAAGGACGATAAGACAATGCTTGTCCCAAAAAGTCTGCCCTGAGAGTGATGACAAAACTAAAATTACGGCATGTTGTGATGGCTTCGAGTAATCTATCTAAAAAAGCTTTGCGCTCTTGTGGGTCTCGACAAAGAGTATAAAGTTCCTCAAACTGGTCGGCAACTAGTAACAAACGTTTGTTCGGGTCATAACAAAGAATATCATCTACGACATCTCGCAATCCATTTTCACATTGCTCCAGGTCAGTAGCAAGGTTTCTAATTGAGCGCAAGCGGTCAGTGCGGCTTAAATGGCTTTCTTTTTGAGAAAGTGCTGTAGCTAAAGCAAACAAAGGTCTTGAACCTGGTCGAAAGTCAACAATATGCCAGTTACCACTATCTCGCAGGCGCCTGACCAAACCAGCGAACACTACACTAGATTTACCACTGCCACTAGAACCAATTACAGCAACAAATGGTTGAGTTTGTACAGCTTCCACCAACATCTGGGTGAAAGTTTCCCGTCCAAAAAAGAACTGTGCATCTTTTTCTTTGAAAGCAAACAAACCACGATAGGGACTAATTTGGGTAGGGCGCCGACCTAAGTCTAACCAACCAGGTGGAACCGCACCAGCATTTTGACAAATCACTGGTAACAAAGAAGCACAGGGATATTTATCCTCAAGACCATGCAGTTTTAACCTGGCTTCCTTTACTGCTTGATACAAAGGCTTACCATCACCAGCAAAAGCGACTAAAAAATGCTTTAAAAATGTCTGTGCCGCTGCATCTGGCACTGGTTCCCGCATGACAATAATTTGGGGAATATGTAGCGCTTCTAACTCGTATGCCAATCCCAACCCATCGCAGGAATTAAAAATCGCTAAAGCTAAACCGTTAGTAGTAGCCTTTTTCAACCCATACTTTAATTCATCAATAGTTAAATCCTCATATTGATTGATGTATATTCGACCACTATCTCCCACAGTTTTACTGTGACCTGCAAAAAACAAAATATCCCAAGGTTGCTCCCACAAAGAATCATTAATTTCGTGACGTTGGGGCTGAACTAAAAAAGTCACATCGGTGTCCGGTAAAGAAGCGAGCAACCTACGGTCTGTGTGTACATCAATACCCGTACTATTGCCAATAATCGCCAAAATTTTAACTTTGTTTCTTTCTGTCGGAGTTTTCGGTTTGGGGAAATATTGATAATCTGGGGTACTCAACCCTAATTCTATATTGGGATATTCTTCCAGCAAATCCCAAAGATGCCAAGGTATTTGTCGCAACTGCTGGCTCGATGTGCGAATTAATACCCGCGTTAATTCATTTTCTTTCAATTCCTTCAACCATGTTTCGCGTATAGGACGAAAAGATTCCTCACGCAACCAGTTATCTAGTCGCTTTTTTAACTCCGAAGCGGAATTTTTACAGTCCTCGCACTTTTGGTTAATGGAACCATGATAACTAACTTTTATCGCTTTCAGCGCGCGGGTTGAATTTCCCAAACTACGATAAACTGACCGCCACTGGTCAATTTTTGTAATTAATTCTGCAACTGGTGGTAAATAGGCAGTAACCTCTTTATAGGGGTTAACACCTTCAAATGCAATTGCAAGCGTTACCCTTACACCCTGCTGTAAGTCGCCATCTAGCTTCAGAACAACCAACTTTGTCATTGGTAACACCCAAATCGACCACGTATCTAAATTACATCTGCCCAAAGCAAAATTTCGTAAAAGTAGATTTATTATTTACGGGCGCCTTCCACCTATAAAACATAACATAGGTCTCGACGTTACACGTAACGCCGAGACCTATATTGTATTTAAATGTAAACTGACGCAATTTCACTAATAACAATGCAACAGTTTCTTAAGGATATAGTTATTTCTCCAGCAATAAATCATGTGGCGATTCATCCTCAACTGACCGCAGGGGAGGATACTGATAGCCTAAAATACTTACAAGCATAGTCAGAAATCCAATGAAAATGAACATTAAACCAATACCATTACCAGTCCCGGTGCGGATGATTTGTCCAATACTAGCAGCCAAGGGGCTGTGGGGGAGTACTAAGGGTTTAAAGACTTTTTCAGCTAATAATCCGGCAATAAGATAAGCAAATAAACGGGATGAGTTAGCAAGCATTTGTTTTATCGCAAAGACCCTTCCCTGTAAGTCAGGTGGGATTATTTTTTGGCAAATGGCTTGATTGCATCCATAAAAAATTGGCAAGCCAAAGAAAAAGAGAAAAAGAAAAAAGGTAAGGAGTAGGATGTTTATATGTAATCCAACAAATATGAGGCACAATCCCCCCAACATTTGAAAGCCGAGTAAGTTGTAGATGAGTTGCTTTGAATTTCCCCAAGTACTCATTAATAGACTACCCGCTAGTGAGCCTATGCCGCCTATAGATACTATAATACCAAGGACAGTAGGCGAGGTGAGAGATAGCACTAGGGGTGTAAATAGAACGCTAAAGGTTCCTATAAAAAAGCTGTTGGTGGTGAAGAAAATCATTAGTCCTAACAGCCCTTTTCGAGCAGTGATGTAAGTCCAGGCGTAAGCAATCTCTCGAAACAGCAAACTTTTGCCTGCTTTTTTAGTATTAATTTTTACACTAGGGAATCTAACTACAAGTAGGGTAATTAAGGAAAAAATAAAGGTAGTAAAGTCAAGCAGGATAATACCGTGCAAATGAATGATTTCCAAAAGAACCCCTCCCAGCATAGGTGAGATTAGCTGAGTAATAGCTCCTGCTAGTTGATGCATACCGTTGGCACGACTCAAGTTATGTTTGGACACAAGCACAGTGGTAGTGGCTACATAAGCTAACCCTTGAAAAATTTGTAAAGTCGAACTGATGGCAACAGCTAAATAAATGTGCCAAATTTCTAGGCGACCTATGAGCAAGAGCAAGGCGATTGCAAGTATATTTAGACCCGCGCTAAAATCACTGAATATCATGCAATCGCGATGGTTCCAACGGTCTACCAAAGCACCAGCAAAAGGGGAAATTACAATCAGTGGTACGGACATGGATAGAGAAATAAAGGCAAACTGGGTAATTGCTCCGGTGTGTTGATATACCCAGAGACCTAAAGCAAAGTTAGTCAGGTTAGAGCCAATTAGAGAAACTAGTTGTCCGAACCAGATAATAATAAAGACTCGCATATTCATAGCTTTCGCGCTTGTTGAAGCATTTTATTAACCCTGGAGAGTTTATTCCCACAATAGTATCGAGGGTAATACTTCTGGATACGCCAACCTTAGTAACTCATAGCCAATGCCAGCAGTTCCCTGAAAGAAACAGGGGCTAAACACATAGTTAGGCAAGTTAGCAAACAATTGATAAGCTCTTGTGCGTTCTGCTCTGGCTACAACCCAAGCTGCTTTTTGTTGGGCCATCGTAAGTAACGCGGGACGCGATAGTTTTTGTGCCCCCACTAACAGTAACTCACATCGACCCAAGTTACCACAGCACAGGTGGTCTACTCCCTGCAACCCGTACTTCTGAGTAGTTTGCAATGCCACTTCCACATCTTGACGAATTTCTTCTGTGTCCAATATTGATAAAGCGCCCAATCTTGCTAACCCAATTCCAGGAGCGCCATGACACCAACTGACTGAAAACCCTGGTTGACCATTTTGTTGAGCAAAAGAACGAAAGTCAGGCCAGTTGGCAGCAGCGCTTGAGAAGCAACTACGCTCGTAGGCAATTCCTTCACTAGCTGCCTCTTTATAAATGCTGTCATGGGTAAACGAATAAAGCTGCAACAAGGCATAGGCAATACCCGCAGTTCCGTGAGAAAAACCTGTAAGTGGCTTACCTTCCTTGGTTTTCCAAGCTCTAGGTAAACCATCAACGCTAATCTGATGCTCTAGCAAATGTTGAGCGCAGGCTATCGCTTTATCTAAAACCTCCTTTTCCAGTGTCTGGTTATAAAGTGCCAGCAACCCCAAAATTAACCCTGCTGTTCCATTCATCACGTCGAACTGTTGGTCTTGTGCAATGAGGTCTAGAGTAATAAAATTGGTAAATCTCTGAGCATCTTCAATCAGCGCTGGTTCCTTTAGGAAATGGCTGATTTTAACGAGAGAATAGATAATCGAACCAAGCCCAGTAGCACCACCAATACCAATTTTCTTAGCACATCTTCGAGCCAATTCTGCATCGGCTATCTGTAAAATTCTGCGTGTGGGTTGTAAAGCACCGAAAGCTAGGTCGTGGAAGCTGCTACAGCTTTTCAAATCAGCCAAAGCCGCTATAAATAATGCGATACCACAATTACCATTGTAAAGGCTCTCATCTAGAAGCTGAAATTGGAATCGTTCAACATTGGGGATATAGTTTAAGCCCATCCAATAAACACTGCCGTCTGCTTCTCTAATCGCATGGGCTTCAATTTCTGAGGCAATATTACAAGCAGAGGTAAGTAGCTGTTCATTTGTCAAAATGTTGTATGTAGAGCTATCGGCTGCTACAAAAGTAGAATCTGCACTTATTTGCTTAGTTCCTAGTGATTCGCGTGCTACTCTGGCATAAAAAGTTTCTCGGATAATCGCCACTTGCCGAGCGAAATTAGTCTGATCAAATTTTTGTAGCCTCAAGATGACTTGGGTATAGCTAGGCGCGACAAAATACTGTTCTATTGGTTGTTCGACTCCAATACTAAGGGCATTGCTGCCAGAATTGGCGCCAAAGTAGGGAATATCTAGTTGCTCCATTGCTCGAAGTTCAGAAGCCAAAATAGGCCATGCATTTGGCTTATTCTCCGTGACCACAAAAGCACGGGCTAAGATATCTAGTTCAATGCTGCGGTCAATTCCGTTTCGGAGGAATTCGGGAGCTAGAGTTTTTTGTAAGACAGTAGCATAAACTTTGGTAGGTCTAAAGATAAATCGCACCTGTTGGTTAGAGAGTGCTGTTAGGGGACTAGATTTTGCTAGGAGAAACTGTCGCTGCTTTAGAAGGAAGCGATACATTTGCCCAAACCCCTCAACCAAATCCTCAAGATAGTTGTTCGGTGACAGAGATACCCCATTTAAAACGGGCACATTTTTACCGACTGGCATGGTTTTAGTCTGGTAGACTTGGTGCATATTATCGGTATTGACAGATTCCCATTGCAGCACCCGCCAAGGTGATGGCTGTCGGTCAACACTTCCTAAACCACTGATATCATAGGCAATGCCCTTGTCTTGATTAATATCCCAACGAGGTAATAATCCAGTGCGGAGAACTGAATCTTTCCAAAACTGTTCATTAACAGCCATCATTGCTGTTGCTTGTGGAAAATCTTCTAGATGTTTCTGCTCATGATGCATTAACGCTTCCATGTCAACTAACACTAAGTGTTCGCCACAGGCGATTAAGTTTTCGTAGTGACAGTCAGCCGCTCCTAAAGTATACAGCAGGCACAGCAGCATTCCCGCACGTTGGTAAAAATGCTGTGCTGCAACTTCATCAGAACAAGGCAACTGCTCCACATATTCCATCCAACCATAGGTTTGGCAATTGATAACCTTGATAACTTTGAAGGGTAAAAGCACACCTTGCTCATTGCACCAATTTAAAAACTGGTTATAAGCAAATTCTAAACCTAAGTTTCTAGGTTTGTAGACTAACTTCAACCCCGACTCAAAGGTTAGAGCGATGACACAGCGGCCTCCTTTATGAGGGTCAGATAGATTCAGCTTGATTTCAATAACTTTTCCTAACTTAGTATTTACTGTTGATTCACAATTAGCTAGCGTTTGTTGAATATTCGGTAAATCCGCTTTTAAACGTTGCAAAAACTCTGTTGTTGCTTCAACCCAGAAATTAATTTGCGTTGCTAACAATCTACCCAATACAGGATATTTTTGGAAAAAAGTCAGCATTCCATCCTGTAAAAGTTTCTGCACAAATGCTTGATAGTAGGTTTTGTTTTTGTTAAGTTTTGTATCTTTTAAGAGAACATTAAGCAAACTTTGTCCAAAGGGACGAGAACGAGAAAATTCATATTCTAGGCTTTTCTCACAGATATGTACTAAGGTGGAGAGCAAGTTGCGCTCCATTGCTAGGTAGGCTTTTTCATCAAGCAGTTCTAAAGGTAAACAACTAGGAGATAATGACCCAGACCCCAAACAGTTTAGTAATTTGTGTCGTGCTACAAAACAGGCTGGTAGCAATAGGTCTTCAAACGGTAGTGGATTTTCAGGGTCAATAGGAATTTGAGATTTTAGCTCCCCCTTTGCATCGATTTTGAATTCATCAAGAAACGATTCGGCAGTTTGAATAACCTCGGACAAAGTGATAGCCCAGTCTGGTAAAGTTTGACTGTCCTTGAGACATACTGAGTTTATAGACAAACGTACTGTATCAATATTCCACTCTGCCCATTGCAGTCGCTTTTGAAATTTTTCCCAGTTTCCACCAGCCACTACCCGACACCAATGTTCTAAGCGCTCCAAGCTTAATGTTTCTTTATTGGGTGGAATGGCATTAATCTTAAATAGCTCATTATCTATCCGTTCAGATAAATAACTAGCATTAACAACAATATTTGCAAGGTCTAATTGAGTTAAAGCAAATTTATTTGATGTTAGCATTTTTTAGTCCTATTTGTTGAAGAGCGTTAAGTATTTTTGTCATTCAAGTAGAATGCGTTAGTAGATTTATGTAACAGGTAGCTCAAAAGCCCATTTAGATGATTGAGTGTCCCATGGCATTGTTGCAAATCTTGCAACAATACCGTGTCACGTTGCTCCCGGAGATGTTCTGTTATGGGTATGTCTGGTTAGGATGACCCACGAATGCAAGAATATCTCTTCAGAGGTTGTTTGAAAAGTCGAATAAGGTATAAATTGTCCTGACTTTTCAGACACTTTTCAAACATCCTCTTATAGTCTTATTAGTTATGGTTACAGCTACAACATGTATCAGAGAAAGAACAGGTGCCAGAGGGCACTTCAAAATCAATGCTCTTCACCTTTAATTCATCTTCTGTTCTCCATAAAGAACCAATAGCAGTTTCCACGGCTGCCGCCGCTTGTACTTCCTCAGTAGTAAAGTAGTAGCCGTACTCTTTACCCAGCTTTACAGCTAACTGACTCAGGCTTTCTAGGTCAGTTACAGCTTGAATTTGCATTTGCAGTGCTGGATTGCTCAAAACTTCTTGGAAAAACTGTTCCAAGTTGGTTAAACTGGTTGTAGGCTGTACTTGATTTAAGCTAATAGTACTCATGTCTTTTCTCCAAATTGTTTGATGTTTTTTGAAATCAAGGTTTAGCTGATTTGCTAACCCTTTTGTTTCTTATAGCGTTTCCTGTTATGATGAAGTACACAAGGTAGGACTTGCGATGCCCACACTACAAGAAATCTACTAATTTAATCTGTACCTCATGTGATTAAGAACCGCTATACTATTAATACTAATCCTCAAGCGATTTGATTGTAATTAATTATTTTTAGCTCTCAAGATGAATACTAATTAATTATTTTTAGATTTGAATGATTTTTAGCTTCCATAAGCTGTAGTTTCTTCAGGCTTTAATGTTTTCTGTATACAAACTATAAATAAGCAGCAGTAAGTGGTGCCGCGCCACTTACTGCTGAAATAACTTATAACTTGATAAATCTACTTTCTTTAGCGCTTGATAATTCAGGCAATTTTTCTTACAAGTAGCTATGCAACAATAATATAAGTTAAACAGGTGCCTCTTAGTTACAGAATATAAAACTTGTTTAACAAGCAATGCCTATCTAGGTTGCAGTGTTTGATTATGACGCTTGTTGACAACGCTGTCAAAAATTATCGCGCGGCTATATGTTTGAAGCTACGTCGTGAAGAAGGAATTCCTCCAACAGGGCTTCATATAGGGGTTTAAAACCCCAACAAGAGCGCTCGTTGCTTCTTGTGCGGTTGGGGTTTCAATCCACTGACCATTACCAAACTTCTTCCTTCTTCCTTCTTCCTTGATTGAAGTTAACTTTACACAACAAAATTCTCGATTACACTGATATCACCTAAATCTATCTTGACACTAAAAGTATCTCCCACAGAAACGCTAAACTCCAACTCAATTTTTTTATTATCGTTTTTGGCTATAGCTTCCATAACAGCAGCTTCTTCTTCATCTAAAATCATGACATGAAGAGATTGTGGCAAATATTCTTCACCGTTTGTTGGGCGCAACTCAACAATGATTTTCATTTCATCTAAGTTGTGGTATGTAAAAATTCTCACAACTATCACTACAGATGCCTTCGACGCTTGCATCTGAAAATTAATCAACTTAGCTCGCTCTATACATCTAACACATCCTTCTTCAGTGTTTCTAAACTGCCAAGCTGGTTCAGTAATAAAAATCGATTCAATTGGGCGCCAGCTTGCATCAGCAATATTCTCAATCCATGTTTTCAAATTAACGAAATTTATACTGGGTAATTTAACTTCTTGTGTCTCTAGATATTCTAAATGCTTGAGTAAATTTTCTAGAGGTTGTAATTGATTAATAGGGAAATCCTCAGTTGATACCTCTCGCACAAATCCTAATAACTTAGCCGAGTCTAAAGATTTACTTATTTCCACAGCAACATAGCCAATGCGGTTTGACTGAACTTCCCGTGGTACATGTACAAACTGTGCATTTTCTAATACCGGACGACATTCTAAGTTTCCAATATTCTGAATGTATAAATCAGCTACATCCAACAGAGTTTGGAAGGGCGCATTCCAACTATCGCTAGCTTCGAGGTCAGTTTCAAACCCCATACAATCTAAATAAAACTTTACAAAAGATACAGAAAGTGTATTTAGCAAAACCTGCTGGCTTTTTATCGCAGTAGCTTGCTGTCGTGACCATTTTTCTGCTAGCCTACGGCTTACAGTCGATATGGGAGCAGTAAATGTCGAAATTGTAAGATTAGTCATAATTTATCTCCTCGCTGTTAAGTCTCCAACACCACACAAATCTTTAAATTCGTCGCGAAATTTTTCTATACTTCGCTGATAAAAGTTGCTTAAAGTTGCAACTGGAATATTCAACTCGTCTGAAATATCTTTCCAAGATATACCTGACCATCTTTTGATAGCTATCTCTCGGAAATTTACTTTGGGATATTTCTTGATACATGTTTGTCTAAAAACTCCTTTTGGGTCTGTTTTTATATATCGTCTAATTTTGTGAAAAGCCGAGACATAATCATTCTCCTCCTCATCCTCAACTGTCAAATCTTCCAAGTTTTCTAAAAAAGAGCTTTCTACCTGAATTTCATTGTCAGAGCCAATTACTTTCCCAATAGCTTCTTTAAAAAAACGCTTACTCAATAACATATTGACCCAAGTCATAAATGAGCCTCGTTCTGAGTCATACTTGTCAATATTTTTACAGATATATAAAAATAAGTCTTGTACTGCCTCCTGATAAATTTGTTTATAAACTGCTCCAAATTGACCTTTATATGGGTAGCAAAGTTTTCCCGATTGGTAAATACCATCGGTTAGCTTTGATACAATGATTCGTCTAGCAGTTGTGCCTAGTGGGTACTGTTGGGCTTGCAGAGCTAGCTCTTGAAGCTGTTGCTCATTCATATCCGATAGATTTATGAGAATTATATTTCTCTAAAAACTATCGGACGCGAACTGTAGCTTTTATCCAAATCAGAAACAAACTTTACAAATCTTTACAAAATCTCCTCAGATTCCTGACTTCGCGTGCCTGAAGTCAGGAATCTTAACGTAGTTGCATCAACCCTCCTTCTAGTTTATCCTTCCACCGCAAGACATCTAAATGTTGTGGGTCAATACCTTCTCACATTTTTAACCATGCACGGGCGCCTGAGCGTTGTTTTTTTGCGACTAATAGTTCTAAGTAAGCGTTGCTAAATGCGAAGAATTCGTCGTAGTGGAAGCGTTTGCGCTGCATAATGGGTTTGAGAATTTCCAGCGCTTCTGAGAGTTCACCTTTGACTATGTGTCCACGCGCAATAGCAACGAAAGCTAATACATAATCTGGAAACTGTTCTGTAATTTAACGTAAGAAAGCTAGCCCTTCTTCTTTACGTCCAAGATGTTCATAGCAAAGGGCAAGATTATTAAGTAAGGTAGGAGACGTTGTAATTTCCAAAGCTTGTTTGAGAATTGTTTCGGCTTGTTCTAATTCGTAAATTTGTAAAATCCCTTCATCATCACCTAAGTAAGCAAGTGCCTCAACTTTTTTTGTCCAAGAGTCCCAAGCTTTAGCACTACTACCTTTGAGACGTTGGGCAATAAGTTTAGCGTCTTCAAACTGACCGTTCAGACAAAGAAAGCGTGTTAAATTTGCAAGCGCATGTATATTATTAGGTTGGATATCAAGAACTTTTTGACAAGTACTAATAGCTTCGTTCAAATTACCTTCAACAAAACTAATCAAACTAAGATTATTATAAGCCGAAACAAAATTAGGACGCGCTTGTAAAACAGTTTCTTCAGCTTGACGTGCTTTCACGTACTCACACTGTTCTAAATATAACTGTCCACGTTCATGTAATATAGCTATTTCCAATCCACCTTCTTCTGCCAAACCAATATCAGCAACTAGTTTTTCTGTTTTACCTTCTAATTCTGCCACTTTAACAGCAGCATCACCAGCGCGTTCATGGTTTGGAAATTTACTTAAAGCATGACGAAAAGCTTGTAATGCTAATAAGAAATGCTGCGCTAAAAAATATCCACCAGCTAACCCATAAGCAATATCAGCATTATTTGGTTGTACAGCTAATAACATCTCACACGCGCGCGTATAACCAGGAATATCCTTTACTTCGTAGCAAGCATTAACGAGATTTAATAAAACATCAAGATTTTGGGGATAATCATGTGATAAAGCATTTAAAATATAACGTGCCTCCAACCATTGTCCCCGCACTATAAACGCTTCAGCTTTATGCAACTCAGGCGCCAAAGGTAAGGCGCCAAACCCAGTATGCTTATGTAAAGACTTATTCTTGCTTGCCATTTACAGATAACCCCTGCTTTTAACAACACAGCTTACCTCTTCAGAGTTTATCCATCTTTAACAGGAGTTAATGTGCTTTTCTTAGTTTTTCTTTAAATAAGCTCTCAACACTACGTATTGCAGAAAAAATCCTCTCCCCGCATAATTACAGAGAGAGGTAAATTGGTAAATTATAAATATTTGACGAATCATTATCTAACTAATTAGATGGACTTTTGGCTATTTTACGTCGTGCAAACGCTATACCACCAACACTTAAAAGCGCAAGCAATGAAGAAGGTTCTGGCACAGATGCATAATTATTAGTCCAACGGTAAACACCTGTATGAGATGTTGTATCGGTTGTTTTACTCCGGTCACCTGCAATACCACCAGATTCTATAGCTCTAAAACTAAAAGCATAATCTACTTGGTCATTAAATGTAATTTTCGCAATTTCACTAATTTGAAAAGGAGTTTTATTTTTAGCAGACTGTGCTGATAAAGCCAACAGCATTTTATCAAAAATTAAATTTCCTGTACTGTTGCGAGCGTAGTTAGAAGGTTGATATCTTGTAACTACATCTAAGTGTCCAACTAAATCAACAGTTAATTGATTAGTTTTGGTATCATAAGTGACATCACCAATATTTGCATCACCAGCAGAGTTAAAGCCATTGGTACTGAGGTAATCAGCAATAACATCAAAGTTGGTTTGAAAATCTTTGAACAGATTTGAGCCAGGTTGTGTAGTAATACCTTGCATCAAAGAACCATAAGCACTACCAAACCCTGTCAACCACGATTTTGCCAATTTACCATCTTTCCAGTCAGCTTTGGTAACACTTTCAACTTTAATACGGTTTTTTCCTAAATTAGCGGTAAATCCAACATTGTCTGTTATCGTTTCTCCATTCGTGAATAATTCAACGTTGGTAGCACTATCATTATCACTGATAGCAGCAGCAGCTTTTTGCATATTGCCGTAGTTATTAAAGTCATTCAATACTCGACGTCGAACTCCGCCAATACCTGTAGAATCGTAAACAGGAGTACCTGAGCTATACGTCCATGTGTTAATATTAGGTCTATTCGTTGTTGTATTGGCAACACCATTAGTAGTGAATTGAATATCGCTAGGTCTAACTAAACCAGTAGCAAAAGCTGGGACTGTCGCGATTAAACTTACACTGGTTGCAACTGAAGTGATTAATAGATGTTTAATAGTGGCTTTCATCAGGGTTTGTATTATTTATTTAAAATTGTTTTGCTTACATTTATTAATTTACTTTGTTAATTGCAATACTTGGTAAATTTAATGTAAATTTATTAGCATTGTTAGATAAATATAAAGATTCAAAACTATTCACAGTTACAGTAATTATACTGAAGACTAATATTTTTGATATGTAATATTGCTAGGCGCCGTTCTTTTCGGAAGCAAACTTTCAAGAGAACAGGACTTACGCATGAAAACCTAGAAACCTGGAGTATACGTTGATAACATGTAATAAAAATGACGATTTGTCTGCGACAATGAATGCGTAGAAACCAGGTTTATGCAGCGTAAGTCCTAGAGAAATAAGAATATTTTTTCTTACCACAGGGACGCAGAGAACATTGCGGCAAACTGTTTATCGTACCAACGAATTTAACAGCCTTATTGGGCATCAAGGTGGTGTTTTAAGTGTCAGTATTAGTACTGTTGAAAAGTTTTTTGCTACGGGCAGTAACGACAAAACCGTTAGCATATTAAAACGAAACGGCGCGTATTTAAAATTTTGCAACAGAAGGCGACACAGTTTAGCGTTACTTTTCGTCCTGACAGGCGCCTACCGTGATGTGGAAAACTGATGGCAAAGCAACTAATATCCGGAGGAGATGAAAGTACAGTAATTTTGTGGGATTTAAAGCAAATTCGCACCCTCAACGAACTAGAATATGCTTGCAACTGGGTACAAGATTACCTACAAACAAACATGAAAGTGCAACCAAGCGACCGCCACCTCTGCAACTCCCCCCCCCTCGTAATAACCACTTCAGTGCTTCCTAACACTTTCCAGCACTTCCTAGTATATACTAGTAAAAGTGTTTGTAGCACAGAAACAAAATTAGATACGCACATCCTATTACACCTAGGTATTTTGCTCCAATCATCACGGATATGAAGCTAAATTTGGGCGCTTTATTTTTGACTTTCATAGCTCAAATTATCAAAAACAATGCAAAAATACCTTATGACAATTGCAAGTGAACCAAACTTGATTCGGCACGGATTATATGTAAAACAAATACGTCCTCTACTGCCAGACGAAGCATTTCTAAAAGATTCAAATAAACTAACTATCCTACTCATCAATATTGCAATATTGATTCTAGGTTGGGGTATAGCATCTTATTTAAATCAATGGCCCATATACTTACTATGGTTATATCTACCATTATCCCTAATAATGGGCAACAGCATAATAGTATTACTATTTAGTTCGCACGAACTACTACATAACAGCGTCATCAAAAACCCTCGCTTAGTTTATGCATTCGGTTTTTTAGGAATGACAATGCTAGGAATGCCACCAACATTTTGGCTAGCAGTACACAACCGGGAACATCACAACAAAACCAATTCATTAGGTGACCCCGACCGAAACTATTTATCAAGCCAACCAGACACTTGGGGAAAATGGATTCAAGATAAATTTGTCCCCTCAGCGGAAGTAAATCCATTTGGACTAATGCTAGGCATGGCATCAGCATGGGGAGTACACAACTTTCGTAATTTAACTTCCGTACTATTATTTAATAGCAAATCTGTAAATTACGTTCCTGCTGCCTTTACAGTAGGCGCCAAAGAACGCCGTATAATAGCCGTAGAATGGCTAGGAATTATAACAATTCATGGAAGTATCTTAGCATATTTACAATTTGACTTGTTAAAAATAGTACTGGCTTATATTATACCAATTGCCATTGGTTATGCAGGAGCAATGTTTTACATTTATACAAATCATATGATTTGTGAAATGACAGATGTCAACGACCCTTTAGTTAACAGTCTTTCTTTGAGAATGCCAAAAATCTTTGATTTGCTGCATCTCAATTTTTCCTACCATACCGAGCATCACATATTCCCAAGCATGAATTCCAACTACTATCCCTTAGTACAAGAATTACTCATTCAACACTACCCAGAAAAATATAATCTCATCGATGTAAAAGAAGCTTGGTCATTGTTAATGCAAACTCCTAGACATTATCGAAATAATAATCATTTCACTGATTGGTCTGGTAAAAAATCAGTTCCTTGTCCACTGATAGATAACTAGTGGCAATGGATACAACAGATGTAACTTATTTGTTACATCCGCTAATAATCCATTGCTAATCTAATTTTTAAGGCTATGATGTGCATATATGTATAATATTTTTGGGTACTTTTATGGCTTCACCTTTTCCAGGGATGAATCCTGACTTAGAAAATCCTGTACTGTGGCAAAAAGTTCACAAGCGTTTAACAGTCGCAATCTCAAATGCTTTATCCCCTCAACTGCGTCCAAAATGTGTCCTCTGCCCCTAATAAGGTAAAAATCTTTACCAATGAAATTAATCGCATTGCTTCCGAGTTATAAATTAATCAACGCACAAGTGAAGGATTAGGTAAATTAATCAAAACCCTAACTGGACACAAATATGGCGCCACAAATATATCATGGAGTGCTGACAATAAAACTCTCGCTTCTGGTAGTGGTAGCCAATACAATTAACACTTGGAATATCGATGTTTAAACTTGCCCAATCAAATCAAATGTATGTGAATTTTAACTTCTCAGGCGCCTAAAATTAAGTTATCAGGAATTATTTTCTACAGTCAATCCGATTTCTTGACCATAAGATAGTTCAAGCGTATGACCATCTGGGTCTCGCAAAAAAGCCCAGTAACCAATTGGATACCCTGAATCTTTTGGTTCTTGAAGCAGTAATCCTTCTTGTCGTGCTTTATCACAAAGAGAATCCATACATTCGCGACTTTCACAACCAACTCCAAGGTGAGCAAGTGGAGAAAGAACGGGATGTACTGAATCTTTTTGAATTAAAACAATTACAAAAGGACGAGTATTGTCAGAAAGCCAAGCAACAGCAACACCAGTTTCTACATCAATACGTTGATGAATAACTTGCATTCGAGCATAGTTTGAGTAAAACTTAATACTTTGCTCTAAGTCTGATACGGGGAGTGCTATATGAGTAAGTCCAATATCAATCATTTTAATATACCTGAAATAATTGAAACAAAGGCGCCCGCTGTACCAATTCCACCAAAATATAAACTAGTTCCCAAACCTGCTCTATCACTAGCAACCATTCCTAAAATTAAGGAATTTGACTTTCAAAAATTAATCCAAAACCAATTCCAGCAACTAAAATTAAACCTATAGCTAAAATACTACCCAACTGAAATAAGATTAAACCTAAACAGATTACAATTATTAACATTCCAAGCTTCATTGTTAATTTGGCGCCTAGGTTAATAGTCAATATAGATGATTGAGAAACTCTTGACTGCGTATTGGTTAAGTTATTATTTTTACAAATTACACTTTCAATATTCAAGCATCACGATTTTCCACACTTACAAAAGCTGCTGCCACAATCTCTATCCCAACTCCCAACGCTCCAAAAGCACAAAAAAAACCCCAGTTAACAAGTAACTGGGGAACTAGAGGTTAATCAGGGTGCATCTATGTATTTTGTATTCGTCAAGCAATTAACTGTATCAGGATAAATCTATTTATAAAATTGAGAAGGCGCCTTACAAAAAAACCCCAACCGTTAAAACGATTGAGGTCAAATTGAATCAGGGTGCATCTACCATCAAAGTATCCCTGCCCGCTTGGGACATATCAGGATAATTTAGGTAATTTAATTTATATTACCAGCATCTGTCTATAGATAGATAAAAATTATTGCATAAAGTCAAAATTGCTTAGGGAGAATTGATAGAGCGCATAAATCGCTGTAATTGCCGACTTTCTAATTCAAGAACGCGACGAGCAAAATCGCTATCTAGCAAATCATCGAATATATGTACTGGAATTGCCAAAATACGAGTTTTTGGGCTGCTGGCAATAATTGTATTCCTAGATTGGCTATGCGCTAATACATCTAGTTCGTCTAAGGTTTCTCCAGGGTGCAGACTCTCAACCCGCATTTCATTATTTGTAAGTTGGCGAGAGAACAAGTGTTCGACTCACTACTGGGTTGGGTTAAATATCTCAAGATTTCTTAAGAAGCGATAGAGAATTGTGGTAACATGTTTAAATTTTTCTAAGTAGCTATTTTAATCAATGTAATCATTATCATCGCAAGAGGTTGTCAAAAACTAAATATTGCGATTTGTATCAAATGCATAAATGCTTACCAGTATTAGAAGAGATAAATACAAGTAGGAAGTACATCCGCTATTACCTGTTATTTCAACTAAACAATAATATTTTTTGGTAGGATTTATGAGTAAGTTCATTCTTCAACTTGGATTATTAGTTATTGGTGTAAGCTCAAGCTTTGCAGCCATTGAAGCCATTCAAACTCCCTCAGTTCAAGCTCAAACAGTTTGTCAATCATACAGAGTAACTCGCCCCAATGGATTATACGTATATATCCAAGGAGGGAAACGAATTGTTACAACACTTCCGTACAATTATATTGTCACTGTTACAGGACTTAGTAAAGATGCATATTGGGCAAAAATCAAATATCCAAGACGCGATGGACTAATAGGAAACGGTTGGGTTGCTGCCAGACATTTGAGATGTTTTCAACAATAAAGCATATTGAACGCGCGGCGCCGCGCAAAGTGATATACTCATTTCGCAGTTAAAAACTTTGATAGGCGCCAATAATTAAACCCCACTATATATAATCTTTGCTTCTTTTTGCCGCGAGGAACTAATATGAAAAAGATATTAATTTTGGGAATGCTTGCAATAGTCGGATGTCAAACAACTCAACAGTCCAGTCAAATACCTACTAGTACAGAAACTAAAGTAACAACAACCACATCTCAAGTCACAGAAACCGTGGCGCCAACCCCAACAATACTAACCACACTACCACCGCTTTCTATACCCACACCAACCATAATACAAACATTATCACCATTACCACCACTGACGACTCAAAAAACACCCCTTACAATAGCACCAAACATAGACAAGCCAATACCTTCGAGCCAAAAACTAGCAGCAAACATACGTTCGTCCGTTGGTTGCGGTGTAGTTAACGAAGAATATAGAACTAAAGTTGCCGCAATGGCACTTGCTCTAGCAAACCCAAAAGCCACAGAGCAACTGACTGAACCCCAATTTTACCAAGCTGTTAAACAAAATATTATTAACAATCAAGCAAAAACAAATAATTTAATCGCAGAATTCCGCGCTTCTAACTGCGGTGCCCAATCTAAAAACGTAAATACTAAGACACAAAAACTACAAAAACCACAAAAGGCGCCGATTCCAACAGATAAGGTGATTTTAGAACAATCAGGCAGTTGTCAAGATTTAAACGCGCGTGGCATCAGTAATATTAACGTACAAATTAACCCTTGGGCAAAAGCCTTAGACCAAGACAAAGACGGAATTGCCTGCGAATCAAACTAATTACAGCCGCTATTACCACGAATTCTTGAAAATAGTTATCAGTAAATAGCACAAAAGCTGATAGCCGATATAAGTATGTCAAATACGCCAAATATATAAAAGTACACAATATTTGTAAAAACCTGTTACAGTTCTTAATAGAGGCTTACAAAGCTTTACATTACTTATAGAGAATATACTTAGTTATGCCAGATACTACAACCACAAAAACAACAAACATCAACACACCAGTTCAAGACCGCAACGCTTGGGTCTGGGGTTTCACTCCACAATCAGAAATTTGGAACGGTCGCTTTGCTCAGATTGGTTTTTTAGCAGCAGTTTTAATTGAATTGTTCTCTGGTAAAGGCTTTTTACACTTCTGGGGAATTCTCTAAACTTTTACAAGTTTTAATTTAAACCTGATAGGGACACTACCTGTTCCTATCAGGTTTTTAATTATTTTTCAAGCTTTTTTACCACTCTTACGCAGAGTCCACAGAGATAAACTTCCAATATAGTTTGTACAAATACTAAGCTTTAATTAAATAACGAGATAAAGGCAACTCGCAACGAGGTCTGTTATAACTTGCGTCAGGCTGCATGAAAGACACAACAATGTCTTCACACAACCTCTTATTTCCTATCTCACATTATTGTTGAGATAAATTATTATTTATATTTAATTTCCGGTGCGTTACGAATTATCTAGGTTACTATAACTTGATGTAAATGATTTTTTAACGTTCTACACCTGCTCTAATTATGGTGTGAAATAAAGCATCGGGTAATAGTGCGCGTAAAGTTAACAAAAACCCTGCGTTACCTCCTGCTGGATAACGGAGTTTCCAACTATTATCTGTAGCTGCACGGTATATTACTTTTGCTGTGACTTCGGGTGGTGAACCTACACCCGGTTGTTGCATTTGTGGTAATACTTTAGATACATAATTTTCGTAGTCTGTTAATTCTGGTTTTTGAGCTACAGACATAGAACGATTATAAAAGTCTGTTTTAATTGGCCCTGGTTCTATAATTTTGACTTTTATATTAAATTGTCTCAGTTCGTATTGCAGCGATTCTGAAAAACCTTCAACTGCCCACTTTGTCGCATGGTAAGGACTATATAGTGGAAATGTCATTTTACCACCTATCGAAGCGACATTTACTATGATTCCTTGTCGGCGCCCTCGGAAGTGTGGCAATATTGCACGTGTCACTGCCATTAACCCAAACACATTCGTCGCAAATTGCCGCTCTATTTCTTCAGATGTACACGCTTCAAAGGCGCCTATCAACGCATAACCCGCATTATTTATTAAAACATCAATGGCGCCAAACTTTTCTATCGCAGCTGTAATCGCTGGTTCTATCGTCTCACTTCGCGTTACATCCAACGGCAAACACAACATCTTGAATTTTGGTACTAAAGTACTTATTATGGGGTTCCGCATCGTTGCGACTACGTTCCAACCCTGACTAGAAAATATTTTTGCCGTTTCTAAACCAATACCACTTGAGGCGCCTGTTATCAATACTGTTTGATTTTTACTAGACATAGTTTATACATAAAGACTTAAAAATTCTACTATACTGCATATTTTCAAAATAGCAACCATATAAATAAGTGCAACGAGTTCAAGCACAAACCGATGAAAAGGGCTATAATAATATTCTTAATTTTTACAGGAACTCTTACATTCTGCAATAGTCAAAACAACTATTATATATCTCACTTAAATAGTACTAACTTACATTCTAACAGAACGGTGCCGCCAACAACCGGAATTCCTGACAAAAGAGAAGCTGGCATTATAGAATCCAACTTCGAGATATATTAATACTTATTTAATCAGGGTTACAAAATTTACCAATTAAAATTATGAATAAACAAGTACAAAAAACCAGGTTTTTCGGAAACCTGGTTTTTTAAATGGAGTCTACATTTGAAGTGCCACTTAAAAATCTGGCACAAACCTACCAAAGAAACCGGGTTTCTATGCAAAGTCGTTGTTTTTATTACAAGGTATCAACTCATATTCCCGGTTTTTAAGAAATATGAAAACGGAAGCATCTAAATATGTTAAGCAACTCGTCATCATATTCGCACGATTATTTGTTAGCTGACTTAAAACAGCGTCGCATTATCGAAAGAATTGCCAAGAAGTACGTACATGGGACTTCGGTCAGTTGGGAGGATGCGGTGCAAACTGGTTATATAAAGATTTTAGAAGCTTATTCAGCAGGTAGGTTTCGTCATGGGGATGCAGAAGACTTTTCTCGTTGGGCGACAGTTGTGGCACGATACGAGATAATAGACTTTGTACGCAAAGAGTTACGCAAACAGTGTCAAAGTCTAAACTCCCTTGTCCCAGGAACCGACATATCTATATTAGATAACATTTCTGACGATTTTAACTCTTTCGATGCAGTCGAACGTGCGGACTTTACATTACAAGTCACCAAAGCAGTAAAAAATCTAGACCAGCGTTATCCCGAACGGGGGTACTTAAAACTTTGGCAAGGACTAGTAAAAGGAACCAAGCAAACCCAACTTGCCCAAGAACTTCAAGTCACGCAACCAGAAATTTCTCGAAGACGCAAAGAGTTAGCGTTACGTGTCGTCATTGAGTTAGGACTAGCGCAACCTGATTCTACCAAACACAAAAATCAAAAACAACCCAACTGTTCAGAACGGCGCCGTACAAAAAACATATGGTAATGGCGGGTTTACGTGATTTGCGTATGATTTTATGATATGGGTTAACCCGTCATTACATAAATTTGTAAAATACCCAGTATATAAAAACGCGGTTAAACGTTATCTTTATAACGCAAGTTTTTAAACTAATTGATTATGACACAACCATTACCTGGTGAAATTTGGGAACTCAATACAATATCAATTACTTCGTGCCATCATCAGGCGCCAAGATATGTCATGATTATTACAGAACCAGAAGAAGTAGTATTACCAACTGTCTCTGTAATGCTACTTTCGGAAGAAACAAATTTTCTGAGTGAAGTTGATATATTAATTCCCAGTTACATTTCTGGGTTACAAAAAGACTTACTTGCCGAAACTTGGTTAGTGTTTCCCATGTTCGTATGCGATTTACGTAACCCTATAGGCGCCCGCTTATCATACCAAATATATGAAACACTATTAAATATAGGAGACTCACACTATAAATTAACACAACTACCACGCTCGCATTATATCCAAAGCTTAGGGCTTCAACAAGGTAGTCAAACACTTGTAAATAACGACATTCTTAAAGGATTTCATACAAGTGTACAAAGTAAAATCAATAAATTCAAGGCGCCAGCACTATGTAACAATCAACACAGTATAATGCAAATGGCAGAACAGGTATTAAATCAAGCAGTGCAAACCGAGCAAGACTTGATAGATACCACACGTCATAACATTATTGAATTCATCCCAAACACCTTGACACCAATTACTCTCAGTCACTGGTTACAAAATATACATCCACCCGAATGGCAAATTCCAACTCAAACACAAAAATTAGCAGTTGCAACCCGCAGTGTTAATCATCGTGAGTACACAATATCGACAATTGATGAGATTTCCACATTAATAAAACAATTATCGCTTCTAAGAGATGAATCTCAAAAGCGTAGCATCGCAAAAAGACTGAGTGAAATTGGCAAAGATAATCAAAACGCTATACAAGCACTAATAAAATTATTGCAAACGACTCAAGACGACGAAACGTTGTGGACAGCAGTCGAGAGTTTATGGCAAATAGACCCAGGAAATTCAGCGATAGGAGTACGAAGAGTCAAATTAATCGACTTAGGAATAGAGCTAGCAGGAGAAGGAATAGCTCTAGCTATTGCATTAATCCCAAAAATCAACAATCGATTTGGGATATTACTACAAGTGTACCCGATAGGGAAAGAAATTTATTTACCACCACAATTAAAGTTAGCGCTACTCGACACAACAAGTAAAGTGCTAAAACAAGTAACAGCACAACTAGCAGATTTATTTATACAAATTAAATTTAGTGGAGAACTTGGCGAAGCTTTCAGCGTTAAAATTTGTATAGGAGAAGCCGAAACTACCGAACATTTTATCATTTAACATCTTGCCCGACTGGTATAGTAATGACAAATTCTGCTCCATACTCTCTACTGGGTCTCCAAAAGTAGAGTAATAAAAGTTTCTTGGTGGAAATAAGTCGCTTCTTGTGGTTCTAAAGGTGCAAATTCTCCATAAGTATAAAACCCACAAATAGGCGCCTCATACGTAAATACCTTTTGAATCAATTAATACTGTTTTTTTGACCTTGTACCTAAAAGGCAACGACGACAACAGCAAGAGAATATGAGTACAGCACACAGAGAATCTGGATCTTCACTATGACCGATAACTACTTTTAACATTTTACCCCCCGTAATTATACCCGCTCATTTTTAGCTATCGCTAATTTCAGGTTGCCCATGATACAGACACAAGTAACACAAGCGAGCAAATTAATATACCCACAGGGAGTATTGTTTTAACTAGGTAAACTCGTTAAGCTACAATTGTGAAGTTTTGATGAAGCGAGGGGATGGAGAATTCTATAGACTTTGCATATCAAGACCTTCGTGGTCGTTCGTTTCGTGGCGCCAATTTAAGGGGTGCCAACTTTAGTTATTGTGACATACGCGGCGCCGACTTTAGCGAAACTACACTGATTGGCGCCAATTTTAGTCATGCGAAAGCAGGGTTGGGAAATTACCAAAATCTGCTTTTGATAGGAGTAGCTTTGATTTTATCGGGGATTTGCGGATTTGCGGCAGCGTTTTCAGGAGTTATTGCCACAGATTTTATTTACTTTGCTGTTCAGGAAGGATTAAAGTTTACTTTCGTTGCTGGTGGTATTGCCTTAGTAACGCTTTTCGTTTTTTGTGTGTTGAGTAATTATCAAGCACTCGAAGTTGCACTGGGTGCTTCAGCTGTAGTTGGTGCTGTAGCAATAGCTGCTTCTGCTATTAGTGCTATTGATGGAGTAATAGCTGGTTCGGTAGCTGGAGTTTTAGTTGCCGTAAATATCGCTTTTGGTTTAGTGATGGCTGTTTCGTTTACAATGACGATAATACTAACCCGTACTTTGGCTGTAATTATAGCTATATTTTCTGTAATAGTAGGTGGAATAGGGGGAGTAGCGTTAGGTGCTTTGATTACCAATAATAATAGTGCATTTGTCAGCGCCATTAGTGTGGGAATATGTACAGCGTCCACTGGGACATTTTTAGGTAGTTATTTAGCAAGACAAGTTTTTAAGAACGAAGAGAAGTTTTTGTTCTTCCGTACCATAGCTGTAAATTTAGCTTCGATTCGTGGTACAAGTTTTATAAATGCCAATTTGACCAATACCAACTTTCAGCAAAGCGTTCTCAAACACTGCGACTTTAGTAATGCGACTTTAACTCATACAAACTTTCATCTTGCCCAAAAGCTTGATTGTGCCAGAGTAGGCAATACAATTTTGGCAAATCCGAAAGTGCGGGAATTATTAGTCAAAAAGCGTGGTGTTAAACAATCATACATTGGATGCAACATCAAAGGAGGCAATTTAGCAGGCGCCGATTTGAGTGAAGCTAACTTTACTGAAGCAGATGTAAGTAAAGCAACGTTTGTAGATGCGATTTTAGAACGTGCGAACTTTACCAAAGCACAAGCGATAAATACCAACTTTCAACAAGCAAGACTCACAGCAGCATGTTTGGAAGCTTGGAATATAGATACTACCACACTGTTAGAAGAAGTAATATGTGATTATGTATATTTATTAAACAACCAAAACGAACGTCGTCCGAGTAGTGGAGTATTTGCACCCGGAGAATTTACTAAATTATTTCAGGTACTTATTAATACAGTTGATTTAATATTTCAAAACGGTTTAGATTTACAAGCATTATATAGTGCATTGGTAGATGTAAAGGCAGCAAATCAAGATACTCAGTTAGCGATAAGGAGTATAGAGAATAAAGGGGACGGAGTAGTAGTAGTCAAAGTCGAAGTAACCGAAGAAGCGAATAAAACAAAGATTCACAGTGATTTTACGCAAAGTTATCAGGTAGCACTACAAGCAATCGAAGCGAAATATCAAGCTCAATTACAAAGTAAAGACGAACAAATCGAATTATACCGTCAACACCAAGCCGATTTAAAGAACTTGATGCAAATGATAGTGGCGCCTGCATCAAAGTCAGATAACATCGGTAAACTAGTAGTACTCAAAATTGGAGACAGTGATAAGTTAAGCGAAAGCATTCCAGTAACGCTGCAAATTTCAAACGAGGGTGAAACTCCTAGTGTCGAATGTACAGCCAAACTACCAGCGGCGCCGCAGTTAGAGATATTATATAGTCAATGGCAATCAGCTTACTATCGTACCTTACTTTCAAGCGCGCGGTTAGAAATACCTGAGATGCAAACAACAAATATTAGTCGTTACGACTATTTACTCGAATGCGAAGCATCAGCAAAACGCTTTAAACAATATTTAAACCACTGGTTGAATAATTCAGAGTCATTCCGAGTTATTAAAGAAAAACTGCTCGAACAATTAAACCCATCAGAAACAATACGTGTTATCCTGCAAACCGAAAACCGTACTTTATTAAAGTTACCTTTTCAACAGTGGACTTTCTTTGATACGTACAGAAACGCGGAGTTAGCAATATATACTGCTACGTATAATAGAATAGAGGCGCCGTCCATTAGGGATAATCGTGTTAAAATCTTAGCAATACTGGGAGACAGCACAGGAATAGATGTTAACCAAGATAGAAGAATACTGGAACAATTACCGAACAGCAAAGTAACGTTTTTAGTGGAACCGTTACGAAAACAAGTTAACGATGAGTTATGGCAACAACCGTGGGATATTTTGTTTTTTGCAGGACATAGTTATACAAAACAAGAAATAGGTCAAATTAATATTAACAAAAATGAGACGTTGAGTATAGGTCAACTGAAGAACGCACTACAAAAGGCAATTCAACAAGGATTGAAATTAGCAATATTTAACTCCTGCGACGGTTTGGGATTAGCATTAAACCTAGCAGAACTAAATATACCCCAAATGATAGTAATGCGCGAACCTGTACCGGATAAAGTCGCGCAAGAATTTTTGAAAAACTTTCTCACAGAGTTCTCCAACGGTAAAACCCTATATATATCAGTAAGAGAAGCGAGAGAAAAACTACAGGGATTGGAGAATGAATATCCCAGTACTACATGGTTGCCCGTCATATTCCAAAACCCATCACAAACACCACCCCTCTGGAACACCGATTAAATACGATTACACAGATTACACGGATTTTTTTTGCTATGTCATGAGTCGTGTACGTAAACGTATGATGCGTGACGCTACGAAAAAATCTCAACGTAATTATAAGACTAGTAGCGTCACGCACCACTCTTGATTGTGACTATAATAAAGAGCAATATCAAGGCGCCTATCATATTGATTAATATCACAATTATATGTATAAAACAATACAAAATTAAGTATACTCAAAATATCTGTAATTAATCAGAACTATAAAAATGTGAACCGTGGTTCACATTTTTTCGGTTATTAGAGAAAAGGTTTATAAGAAAAAAGCTAAAATATTTGATATTTGGTAATGTTTAAGTTTTTTTAAGATGCTTCACGTAGTGAGGATTACAAATTTTGATGCTCCCTGCTAGCTATAATATAACCAATTTAAAATTAAACGTAAAAACCTATGAAAATCAAAGCAATTATTCATCCTGCTGAGGAAGGTAGTTATTGGGCAGAAGTTCTAGCACTTGCTGGTTGTATAACTGAAGGTGACACGATGGAGGAAGTATTAGCAAATTTAAAAGATGCAATTAAAGGATCGTTTTCAGTTGCAAATAGTAGTCACTCAGTTGAATTAAATTCTCGAATAGTTGAGATTGCGGTATGAAATCAATCTCCGGCAAACAGTTAATTTACCAAAATCCTACTTTTGATACAATACTTTCTATTCCTATGCATAAAAATAAAGACTTGAAAGTTGAAACTTTAAAAGCGTTAATGAAAATTGCGGATTTAACCGAAGATGACTATTGTAAAATAACTACTCTAGGGCGGAATGTCGCCTATCGTAAGTTGGGTTACGCAAAGCCTTCACCCAACCTACAGTTTTACTCTAAGGCGCCTTATACAGAATAACAAATCGAAACGGAGTGTATTTTTATATAAAAAGGTACCTATTTATCATACAGTTGCCTCTATCTTAAGTTGTCAAAGTTATGTGGTGGAAGTAGTGCTTCTTATGTTCTCCTAGTATATAGAAAATCGGCGCCTAGGATGTTACAAAAAGTTTACCTTCATTAGAATTTTGAAAAATAGCAAGTATGATGGTTATTCTTAGGTCGCAATTTTAACAAATAAGTTTGTTATATTTATAACAAGTGGCTAACTTTAACTTATGAAACTAGAATATGCTTGTATTATTAACCAACGTTGTATTTTGATGGTGCGTGCGGAGGCAGAAGCTGTTGCACATGCTCCAGATTTAGGTGAGGAAATATATACTGCTTGGGTAGAAACAATGGATGTTGCCAACCCTAACGATGTCAATTTGCACGATTGGATTGATGTATTAACTGTTAAATATCAAGCCAGTGAACTTAGTGTGCGTGGGTTGTTTGAGGCAATTAGATTAATTATTATCCGGTACGATGAGCTTATTAATATTTAATTTATTAGGTTAACCGTCCCTTAAGCAGTAACCAAGCGCGTTATAGTAGCAACTAACTCGTCTGGGTCAACGGGTTTGGCTAAGTGTTTTTGAAATCCAGCCATCATTACTTGCCGCTCGTTGACTTCTCCAGCAAAGGCAGTTAATGCTATCGCTATAACTTCTCGATACTGAGAAGGTAACTTAGTTCGGATTTGCTCGATTAACATATAACCATCCATTTCTGGCATCCCGATGTCGCTGATGATTAAATGGGGTTGAATTTGTTGAAGAATTTGCAGTGCTTCAATTGCGCTTGGCATGGCAATTACCTCTGCACCTGCTTGTTCGATAACAAAGGCAATAAAATCGAGCGAATCTGGTTCATCATCAACGACAATAATTCTTAATCCAGCTAATGGTTCGGAGTCGTTAGGGTAGGGTAAAGGGTCATCAAAATTATCTACGGGTTCTGTTACTTGCTTAATTAGGGGCAATTTGACAGTAAAAGTGGCGCCAAATCCTTCTCCTGCACTGGATGCTGCGACCGTACCACCGTGAAGTTCGACGAGTTGACGCACAATTGCTAACCCTAATCCTAATCCGCCAAATTGGCGTGTTATGGCGCCATCTTCTTGACGGAAATGCTCGAATACATGAGGTAAAAAGTCAGAACTAATACCCTTTCCATTATCAATAACTTGAATTTGGGCGCTTGTTTGAATTTGTGTTAATTGAACTTCAACTCGTCCCCCTTCTGGGGTAAATTTAACAGCGTTGGATAGAAGATTGCAGATGATTTGCTGTAACCGCCCTATATCACCTAATATTTGTCCTACATTTGGTTCAAAAATGGTTTGAATGTAAATACTTTTAGCCTCTACGGCTAATTGTACTGTTTCAAGGGCAGCATTAATTACTGGCGGCAGGGTAACAGGTGCAACATTCAACGTAAGTTTGCCGCGCAGAATTCGAGAAACATCAAGTAAATCTTCGATTAATTGCGATTGTAGTTTGGCGTTGCGCTCAATAGCTTTCAATGCCTCGGCAGCTTTACTAGCATTTAACTTACCAGTTTGCAATAATTTTGACCAGCCCAATATGGGATTGAGTGGTGTTCTCAGTTCGTGAGACAACACTGCCAAAAATTCATCTTTAATACGGTTCGCACGTTCAGATTCTTCTCGTGCCGCTTGTTCTTGTTGTAAAATACGCTCACGGTCACGCTCAAGTTGAACACGCGCGGTGATATCGTTCGATATGCCAATTAACCCTATTACTTCTCCAGCCTCATTACGATAAGGCACCTTCATACCCAAAAAAGTGCGAATACCATCTGGAGATTCTTCAATAACGCATGTTTGCCCAGATTCCATAATACGTAGGTCGTTTTCCGTCACTACTGCTCCCAGTTCGCGCTCTGGGTACAAATCGCAATCACGTAACCCTATAACCTCTTTCTCAGATTTAGCCAAAACCTCAAGTGTAGCTGGATTTGCGTAAATAATTCGCCCTTGTCGGTCTTTAACAAAAATTGGTGTAGGCACTGACTCATTAATTACATTTAAAATAGCATTTTTTTGTCGCAGGTCTTCTTCGATGCGTTTGCGGTCTGTAATATCCCGACAAGTAATAACACCACCTTTGATTTCCTCACTAATATCAACTACTGGGTAGCCACTGATACTTATCCAGCGCCCTTCTGAAGCTGGTGAGCGGCGGACAAATACTTCTACATTATTAGCGTATTCACCTCTCATCGCTCTGGCTAAAGGCAGTTCGTCGTTGGGGAACAGCGTTTGTTGGTCGGGTAAAAATAATCCGTAACTATTTGACCATTGCTCTAAGGATTCTTCATTCGACAGTTTACCAAACATCCGTTGGGCAGCTTCGTTAAAAATTACAAACTCTCCTTGGGGATTAGCGAGAACTAAGCCATCACCAATACTGTCAATAATTACTTGCAGTAACTTAGTTTGTTCTTGCAAGGCGATTTCTACTTGCTTGCGGTCGCTAATATCGATGGAGATACCGACCAACCGACTAGGTTGTCCATCGGGGTTGTAAAAGATTTGACTGCGGCAATCAAACCATCTTATACCTTGTACGGGATGGTTGATGCGAAACTCCAAGGTAAACGAGGTTAATTTCGCCTCTAATACTTGGCGAATAGTTAGCTCAACAAATTCTCGGTCTTCCTCTACAATACTTGCCAACCAATTTTCATAAGTTGAGGGTGTCGCTGCGTCAAGCCCGTATAGGGTATAATACTCTGGAGACCAATAGACGCTGTTGGTCGCCACATCCCAATCCCAAGTTCCAGCGTTAGTAGTGAGTTGAGCAATCCGCAATCGTTCTTCATTAACGCGGGAAACTTCTTGAATTCGTTTAAGTTCAGTAATGTCTACAAACGCTGCTACAGAACCACGAACAGCACCCTGTTCATCAAATAACGGCGCCGCATTTACCCACCAATCAAATTTTACTCCATCCGAGCGTACTGTTTGAATCTCAACATCTCGAACGGGGGCGCCAGTAGCAGTAGCAACCTGCATCGGCAGTTCTTCCCCCGGAATATCTTTACCATCACGTAATTGTCTGAACGGCAAAATTCCGGCTTGCTCCCCAGTCGCAGAAACGTTAGCATCTGGTGGTACTGTCAACATAGATTGAGCAAACTTATTCGCACGAATTACCTGACAATTTGCATCTTCAGCAATTGTAATCCCAACAGGTACAGCATCAAGAATGGTTTGCATTTCCGCCACTCGCCGTTCCAATTCTTGATTAAGCCTTTGAATTTCTGCCTCAGCGGCTTTTTTATATGAGTTATGAGGCGCCTCGATTTCAGCTTGTATAAAGTCTACCTCTGGTGCAGCAATCTTAGAAAACGTTGTAACTACAGCATAAGGAATCGAAGTATTGAGTTGGAATAAAGGGTGAGAATTTATATTCAACCATACCAAATTCCCACTTGGCTGATAAAGACCCATCACTATATTTAAGCAAGGTTGCCCCGTTCGTAATGACACCATCGCCGGATGCGTCTCACCAGGAAAAGGAGAACCATCTTCATGCACAGCTTGCCAAGGAGAACTTATAGAAGTCCAACCATGTATTTGTTCAGCCGTAAACCCCAATATTTCCTCAGCGCAAACATTACACGCTCTTAACGTGCCATCTGCTAAGTGTAAAACCATTCCAATATCTGTTTCCACCCGAAGCGAACCGCGTGCGGAGTCTAAATCAGAAGCCATTGAAACAGAAGGGTCATCTTTCAAACGGGAATCAGCCTTACCTTGATAGTGCATTAGTTTCTAGCAACGAGACATGTATCGTAACTGAGCGAACACAGTATGATGCAAAATCAGCATTTTACCACACTCTGGTTCCCCTTAACATCTCTGCAACTAATATCTTACCTAACAAGACGTTTAAAGGTCAGACTTTTGCTACCAAAATTTATCAACAACTCCACCTCTAACTGATAAACCTTCAAATAATTAAGAGCTTGAGCGAAATGATTATCTTCGAGTTGAATAACAGCCTTTAATCCAACCATAATTTTATCTTCAACAATAAAATCTGCTCTAGGAGTACCAATCGGATTAGGAAGGTCTTTAAGCATTATTTATATTTGTAGTTGATATAGTACCAGCATTCACAAGAGAAAAAGAAGGAGTAGACACATTTA
This sequence comes from Calothrix sp. FI2-JRJ7, assembly GCA_019359675.1. Classification (GTDB taxonomy): domain Bacteria; phylum Cyanobacteriota; class Cyanobacteriia; order Cyanobacteriales; family Nostocaceae; genus Dulcicalothrix. The sequence goes on along the minus strand of JAHHGX010000005.1, from coordinate 11,420 downwards.
CATCCCTGCTCTTCCTGAATTACTCATAGTTGCACTGATAGTACTAGTAATACGTACAAACACCACATCCAGGAGTAACACTAGAATTTACAGGTAATGTATTATCTGGAATAATCTGCGCGTTTACAGTATTCGTAACAGACAACCAGTAAAAAGTAATAGCAATAGCTGAAACGTATCATAAATAATGTCAATCCTAGTATATAGACATAGGATGCCCATTAAATCAAAGATACTAACAAAAAATCATCCGTTACATCCGTTGCAAGTGGGTTTTGCTATATTTGGTATATTACCCGTTTCGTAAACACACCATATACACAGTTCATCAAAAACTTGACTTATACCTGTGTTTAGAATTCCGATAAAATCTGTAATACTATCAAACAATAAAAATGTGCCCTGTTACGGGCACAGTAGTACTAATGTTGCTTACAGTATAGCAGGTTATTTTAACTGCGGATGATTTTTTTGAACTAATATCGAACAGGTACACTCAAATTAAGAGATTGACCGGGGACTTGACTGGGAGTAGGTTGTACACTCGGAGTTGTCAAAGTTCCGTTTCCAGCAGCATTAGTAGGAGTTAAAGTACTCGCAGAAGGGTTAGTTCCTGTATTAAAAGTACTTGGTGTTACTGCGGATGTTTGGGGTAAAAGAGTGCTGTTAGGCAAAGGTTGGGTATTGAATGTTTGTTGAGTAGTGGTACTGGCGCCGTTTACGTTACTGTAAGAAGTAGTGGCTGGTTGAACAGAGTTGATGGTGCTGGAGTTAGTGTAAGTAGGTATTTGAGTTGGATTGGTACCGTTAAAGTTACTGTAATAAGTAGAAGGTTGAGTACTGATATTTGGTTGTACGAACTGTGTTGGTGGAACAGAATTATTTATAGCTTGAGGTGAAGTATTAAAATTATTATTACTTGGTTGAGTAGTAAGTTGACTACGGCTGATGATTTGATTAAAAGGAGTTTGAGTAGGTAAAGGAGTTAGAGATGATGGATTGAGTGCAGCTTCTAAAGAACCACTAGTAACTAATCTTTGCGTCGAGTTAGTGGTATTGAAACCTTGAGTCAAAATTGAATCAGGTTGATTTGATTGAGCTTGACTAGAAGAATTAGCAGTATTTAACCCAGTCGAACGATTATTCCTATCACGTAAAGCATTGCCAAACTGCAATAAATTCTGAGCTTGGGTCAAAAAAGGATTATCGTATTTGAATGAAGGTGCAGGCGCCGTTGAAACTGCTGGATTAGAATTTGACTTAATAGTATTAGAAGTATTTTGATTTTTAAGTGCTTCCTGCAAAGGGTTTTGATTACCCTTCTTAGGTTGAGAAATGGGTTCAGCAATATCTAAAGCAGATTCCTCAGTCTGCTGAGAATCATGTGCCAAAATAGGCAAATTATCAATATCAGCTGCAATAGCACGGTCTTCAACCGTAAGCGTCGAATTCGCTTGTGGTTGGGTAGCTGTGGGTTTAGATTGTCTACTAGTTAACATATCCGGACGCATCCAGAACTCTCTAATAGTCAACCCGATAACAGATAAAAAGATAGCAGTTCCCCAAAAGCCAGGACGGGCTAAATTCCACAATCTAGCTTTAAGGTAGCGAAAATACGGAGAAGAAAGACGGCGATTTGACATGATATAAAAGCAAAAGCTTTCCTAAATAGATATAGAAAACCTAAATTTTATCCTAGCCTCTCCACTGTTATTAGTCATCTGCCAAAAAGATATATATCAAAAACTTCACGTTCTGCGTAAATATCCGGCGCCTATCCATATTGTCCTTACAAGCACAAAGAGATCACCCTCATCACCCCCTCTCCACTTATACTTTGTGCTTATGATTCCCAAAATTAAATCATTTTAAACACTTAGGCGCCCATAGCTGAAACGGTGCCTGGGGCTGTACGTGCAGACTCTGAAGAAATAGAACATGCGCTCGAAAGTTATAGAACGTAGGGTGCGTAACAGCTATAACAAACCTCAACACAAAAGAAAAATTAATCTGCTGTTACGCACCATCCTGGGAATGACATTAAAAACTTATACTTTGTGCTTATGATTCCCGAAATTAAATCATTTTAAACACTTAGGCGCCCATAGCTGAAACGGCGCCTGGGGCTGTACGTGTAGACTCTGAAGAAATAGAACATGCGCTCGAAAGTTATAGAACGTAGGGTGCGTAACAGCTATAACAAACCTCAACACAAAAGAAAAATTAATCTGCTGTTACGCACCATCCTGGGAATGACATTAAAAACTTATACTTTGTGCTTATGATTCCCGAAATTAAATCATTTTAAACACTTAGGCGCCCATAGCTGAAACGGCGCCTGGGGCTGTACGTGTAGACTCTGAAGAAATAAAACATGCGCTCGAAAGTTATAAAACGTAGGGTGCGTAACAGCTATAACAAACCTCAACACAAAAGAAAAATTAATCTGCTGTTACGCACCATCCTGGGAATGACATTAAAAACGCTGTCGTACTACCGTTCGCCTTTATCATAAGAGATATAAGAAATGTAGCTTAGGAATGATGGGATTAGCATGGGCAGTATTTGGGAACTAGATTTCTACTCACGGCCAATTTTGGATGAGAATCAGAAAAAAATATGGGAAGTGTTGATTTGTGAGAGTCCTACAACGGTTAGCGCCAATCCCGAATCTTTGTTTCGTTTCGCGAAATATTGCCCTAGCACTGAAGTAAACTCAGGGTGGTTACGGGCAGCAATTAATGAAGCGGTCGAAAAAGCGCCAAGTCCACCCGTTCGCATTCGCTTCTTCCGGCGCCAAATGAATAATATGATAACCAAAGCCTGTACTGATGCGGGAATTGCCGTACAACCAAGTCGGCGTATCTTAGTATTATATAAATGGCTCCAACAACGAATGGAAGAAGTGTATCCAAATGAACCTGGATACCAAGGAGGTACTAATCCATCGGTACGTCTAGATGCTCCTATACCACAGCGTTTACCCGACGCATTAGAAAGTGAAAAGTGGGGATTTGTAACATTAAATGCGAGTGATTTGGCTGAAATGTCCGAATGGGATATTGGTTTTGGAGAAGCATTTCCTTTATCTATGATTGGTATTGAAGATTCAACCAAAATTCCAGGTATTTTATTATTTTCAGGACGAGCATTACCATTAGCAGCTTGGATGTCAGGTTTAGAATTAGCTTCTTTAAGATTTGACCCTAGTTTGAACGGAAGATTAGTACTAGAAACAGGCGCCACCGAAAGTTGGGTATTAGCAAGCACTCGTACACCACAAATGCAAAGCGAAGCTTCTTCATTTGAAGCAGCCAAACAAAAAGCTTCGGGAGTGCATTTTATTGGCATCCAGTCAAGCCCCGAATCAGAATCTTTTACAGGATTTTGGCTTTTGCAAGATGTCGTTCTACCGTAAAGTGATTTAGGAGGTCAAGTTAGGAGTTAAGAGTTAAGAGTTAGGAGTATTATTCTGCACTCATAACTCATAACTCATAACTCATAACTCATAACTCAAAATCAATTATGGTGCCTTATCAATTTCCACCTTTACCTCTTCCTGAAGAACTTTTAGAACTTGCCATCAAGTCAGGAGCAAATAAAGCTGAGGTGTATCAATCACGGTCTTTATCTCAACCAGTATTTTTTGAGGCAAATCGACTCAAACAAATCGAAACAAGTCAAGCAGAAGGCACTGTATTACGGTTGTGGCGCAATGGTTGTCCAGGACTAACTGTCGCATACGGTTCGGTTGACCCCAAAGCAATGGTAGAACGCGCGCTTGCTTCATCACTACTTAATTCATCCGAACTTATAGAGTTAGCACAAGTTAACGAACCAGTTTTCGGAGATGTCGGTTCATCTGTACCCTTATCTGTACTAGTTGATTGGGGAAAAGAAGCTATTGCGATTATCCGTGATGCTTATCCAGAGGTTTTGTGTAATGGTGATTGGGAATGCGATTCAGAAACGACACGTATTGTAAACACTGAAGGATTAGATTGTTGTTATACCGATACTACACTTTCGTGTTACTTGTCGGGTGAGTGGGTACGAGGCGAAGATTTTTTGAGTGTTTCTGATGGTGAAACAAATCGCGATAGTTTACACCCAGAAAAAATAGCACAGCAAATTATTCAAAGATTAGACTGGGCAAAAGAAAATGTGACGTTACCAAGTGGACGAGTACCAATTTTGTTTACATCGAAAGCAGCGGATATGTTATGGGGTACCGTACAAGCTGCACTCAACGGTAAGCGTGTATTAGAAAAAGCTTCACCGTGGGCTTCGCGAATTGGTCAACCTGTAATGGATACTCAGTTAACTATATATCAAGACCCTGTAGCTGGCCCTTATAGTTGTCCATTCGATGATGAGGGTACACCAACACAGAAAAGAGTATTTATTGAAAATGGTATTTTACAGAATTTTTATAGTGACCGTGCCACTGGACGCAATTTAGGTATAAACAGTACAGGTAATGGGTTTCGTCCAACTTTGAGCAGTTATCCAACTCCTGGTTTATTTAACTTTTTAATTCAGCCAGGAACTGTACCGTTACAAAAATTGATAACTCAGTTAGACTCTGGCTTAATTGTAGACCAAATGCTCGGAGGCGCCAGTGGAATATCTGGTGATTTTTCTGTCAACGTTGATTTAGGATACTACGTCAAAAATGGTGAAGTTACGGGTCGAATCAAAGATACGATGGTAGCAGGTAATGTTTACACAGCGCTGAAACATCTCGTAGCTTTAGGTAATGATATTGATTGGAATAGTTCATGTTATACCCCCTCTTTGATTGTCGAAGGATTATCAGTTACAACAAAAGTTAACAACGACTCGTAGGGTGCGTGACGCTACTGGTCACTTTGCTTCGTTTTGAAATCGTTAATGGCGTCACGCACCCTACTGTCGGCTATCATTTACACATTACTTAATCTTAGGGTTTTCCCCTTTTAACCAACAAACTTTATGGCTTCTCCGGTTCTTCCTCAACGGTTTCGCAACTTATTGCAACCAAGAAGAGGTTTAGCGATAGCCGAAGCTTCGCTGATTGGATTAGTTGCTGCGCTATCTGCGGTACTGTTGAAATTAGGTTCGGGTGCTTTAGGTACATGGCGAGTTCACACATCGCACTTGTTACCACCTTGGATAGCACTTCCAGTAGTCGGCGCCCTTTTTGGATTTATGGCAGGTTTCCTTGTCGAGCGGTTGGCGCCAGAAGCATCAGGTAGTGGAATTCCCCAAGTTAAAGCATCACTCGCAAATGTACCAATTAAACTATCATTACGAGTAGCATGTGTAAAGTTAGTTAGCGCCCTGCTCGCCATCGGTTCTGGCTTAACACTAGGGCGCCAAGGTCCAACAGTACAAGTTGGCGCCGGACTTGCGGCAGCATTAAGTCGCTTAGTTCCAACTTCACCCGACCATCGGCGCCAAATGATAGCAGCAGGTGCAGGTGCAGGACTAGCAGCAGCATTCAACGCCCCAATTGCGGGAGTTTTATTTATAGTAGAAGAACTACTTCAAGATTTATCCGGCATCACACTCGGAACCGCTATCATCGCTTCATTTATCGGCGGAGTTGTTTCAAGATTATTAGGTGGTGGTACTTTACAACTCGACCTCCAAGCTACTTACAGCACAAATCAAAACTTCAGTACTTTTGCCCTTATAGATATACCTTTTTACCTACTCTTAGGTATTCTCGCAGGTGTTTTCGCGGCATTTTTTAATCGAGGCTTAGTGCATAGTATTAAACTATACCGTAGATTGCATATTAGTTTACCTTTACGTGTAGCGTTGGCAGGATTATTTTCTGGAATTGTCATAGCAATACTGCCAGAGTCATTTCGTGATAACACAGGTTTACGCGAATTTATAATTAGAGCAAATGAACCAAATAAACCAAATATACCCGATGCACCATTAGCCTTGCTAGTATTTGCAGCGCAGTTTCTTTTAACTTTAGTCGCATTTGGTTCCGGCGCCCCAGGTGGGTTATTTGCACCAAGTTTAATATTAGGCTCATGTTTGGGGCATTTAGTTGGGGCATGTCAATATTATTTACTAGGAGAGAGTTCAATTACCACGTTTGCTTTGGCAGGGATGGGGGCATTTTTTAGCGGTGTCTCCAAAGTTCCTATAACAGCCATCGTCATCGTGTTTGAAATGACGACCAATTTTACCTTGGTGCTACCGTTAATGATTTGTGCAGTCACATCATATCTTGTTGCCGAGAAGTTAGTACCTGGGTCACTATACGACAAGCTTTTAAAATTAAACGGTATAGATATAGAACAAGCAAAGGCGCCTGAAGGATTATTAACAAGATTAACAGCAAGAGAAGTAATGCAAAGTCGGGTTGAATCGTTAGATGCGGATATAACGATAGAAGAAGGGATTCAAGCTTTTTCCCGATCACACCATCGAGGATTTCCAGTAGTCGAAGAATCAAAGTTAGTAGGAATAGTAACGCAATCAGATTTACTAAAAGTACACGAATTGAGTTTATCGCACGAGCAAACATTACGAGAAATAATGACACCGCAACCAGTATCGGTGACACCCAAGCATACTTTAAGTAATGTACTATATTTACTCGACCGCTATCAAATTAGTAGATTACCAGTAGTAGAAGGGCGCCGACTAATTGGAATAATCACACGCGCGGATATAATTCGTGCAGAAGCAAACCATCTCAACTGTAAAAACCCCCAAACAGACCCTACACCCGAACCATCTTACGTTGTATATCAAACACGTTCCCCAAGTGTAGGAAGAGGAAGATTATTACTTCCAATCGCAAATCCAGAAACTGCTGTAACATTAATTAAAATGGCAATAGCTATTGCACGCGACCGACACTACGAAATAGAGTGTGTACAAACCGTAATCGTTCCTCGTTATAGCTCACCTTCAGAAAGCGAAGTACGCACAACAAAAAGTAGACGTTTGTTACGTCAAGTCGAAGCACTAGGCAAAAAATCAAAAATTCCCATCCATACGCAAATTCGCGTAGCGCACGATATTTCTCAATCTATCTTAGAAACAGTAAACGAACGTCATATAGACATTGTTTTAATGGGATGGAAAGGTAACACCTCCACACCCGGACGTATATTCGGTAACGTAGTAGACGCAGTAATTAGACAAGCGAGTTGTGAAGTAGTGCTTGTAAAACTTGGGGTAAGCAAAGAATACAAACCAAAAACTTTAAAATCCAAACTTATCTCAGCTTCCATACGAGAATATGTAAAAACAGGTAAACCCCCAGAATTCTCCTCAAATACCCTAATATTACCAACACCTCATACACCCGAACTTAAATTCAACAATTGGTTAGTACCAATGGCAGGAGGTCCAAACGCATGGTTAGCAATAAAATTATTACCAGCATTAGTCACATTAGGTGAAAACTCAAAAATTCGTCTAACCAGAGTTTTTAATACAAGCGAAGACAAACCAGACATGAAAGTATTAGAAGAAGCAATACGTCAACTTATACGTAACCGAAAACTTCAGAGTACCGTCATTGCAGAACCCATAAAATCAGACTCAGTTAGCGAAGGAGTCATTAAATTAGCAAACAAAGAACACTACGACGTAGTAATTATAGGCGCCTCACGCGAAGGATTACTACAACAAGCAATGAATGGAAACATACCCGAAGCAATAGCATCCGGTGTTGAAAGCACAGTCATTCTAGTACGAGGCGCCGTAAATAGATAATTAAACCCTATTTTACTTTAAATTCTCTAAAACTTAAACAAAACTCAAGTCATCTCTTCTCTTGTGGAATGGGCATCCTTGCCCGTTCCATTATTATTGATGATGTAACGCTCTTTGCGTCACGCATTTAATCCCCCCAATCACAACAGAACAGCATCTACGCTCGTCGCACGAATAAAACCAGCCACTGTAAAGAGAGTATATTCCAATATACGGCGCCGTCCCATAAAGACTGATGCCATTTTCGTCATCGATAAACAGTACTTTATCGAACACTAATAGACCGTACCGTATAAGTACGCTTATAACCTCACCAGGGTTCTCACTTGGTAAAATTGGACTCCAATCAGTTATATTGGCATACCCTAATTGGTGCTGTTGGTAGTCAACTTGGCAGTAATGCACATTTCCATCTAGAGGCACGTTCCTAGTATTTTAGCAACAATTAATTAAAGTGGCACTTTCAAGATTGGCGCCACTCAAAATAGCTTTACTAATGTTAGTGTTCTTAATAATGGTATTACTTAAAATGACACCGCTTAGGTCGGCGCCGTTCAGGTGGGAAATATCAATAACAGCATTGCTCAGGGAACGCATAACTCAGATTCGCATTATTTAACCAGCAAGCATTTATCTCGGCTCCCATTAAATTTGCACCACTTAGGTTTGCACCGCTCAAATCAGTAAGAATCAAGCCAGCACCGCTAAAGAACGTTCTACGCAAATCGGCGTTACACAGGGAGGCCTCAAGCAAATCGATGTTGCTCAAATTAGCTCTACACAAGTCGGCGTTATTCAAGCAAGCTTCAGCTAAATCAGCACCACTTAAGTCAGAATCCCTGAAAATAGCTCCTTCCAAATAAGCTTGATGTAAAATTACCCCACTCATGTTGGCGCCACTAAAATCAGCACCTCTCAATTCAACCCGTTTAAATCTTCTCTCTCCCTTCTTATATCGCTGCAACAGTTCCTCGGCAGTTATAATCATGTTTTTTCTAATGAGAGTCCCGGTGTATCAGAATTGTCAGGCGCCTATCTATTATCCTAGTAGTACATAAATTTTTTAGTAGAAGACCCGTAGGTTGGGTGGAGGCTTTGCGGAACCCAACATCTTTCTCATTAAACCATTAATAAATTAAGATAAAACGTTGATAGCGCGTCCCGGTTAGCTCCAGTTTTCAAAGTGCAAAGGAAATTGGTAACGGTATTGATAAATTATTTAACGATATATTTCACGACGGTAAAGAGTATTTTGGTGAGGTATTTGTACAAGATAACAATGGTCGCTTATGGGAAATAAAGGTTCGCCATACGGGAGATAGAGGACGCTACCTCAAAATCAAATCAAAATCTAATAGTTCAAAGAAAGTACGAGCAACAGCAGATAATTATAAAGATTATTTGAGAATTACCCCTCATGAATGGGAGATTTTCTATCGACTTGCGGCAAGCCAAAATAACCAGCAACTTTATGACGAAGCTAAAAAGGTTTTAACTCGATTATTTTGATACTAACCGCATACTGGACGCACCTGCAAATACTCTACCCCCTATCGCTCTTGCAGTGGTAGGGGTTGTTTTCAGGTTTGTTTATAACCTAAACCTACTTATAAAGCCGAGTTTCGTTCTCGTTCTGGTTGATATTACCACAGGCGCCGCTTCCAGAACAACCACACCTCAAAATCGACGCAAGAAATAAAAATAAACACACATTATTGGTGTTAAATCTTTACGGTTTTGCTTTATACACTATAAACATAAAGCGTATAGCAGCGTAAAATCGTGATAGGAACGTTAATCCACTCTTTGTAGTAATTTTCATGAATAATACCAACTCCGAACCCTCACCTGTTTCAAATACCCTTATACCCGACACTTACCCCAACAACGCTACAAATCAACACCAACAAACAACTTCTTGGGTAGGGATTCGTCAATATACCTCACAATTATCACCCAAAAAAGCAAACCCAGGATATATCGCGCGCGCGCGGGCAATTTATGATACTCTGCTTGATAAACTAATTGGCAATCATCCCAATTGGTATATTACTATCGAACCGGACAGTGGCGACTACTTTCTTGACGCTGATAAAGACTCAGCTAAACAATCAGCACGTCAAAAACATCCAAGTCGATTAACTTGTACGTTTCAATTAATACCAGCGGAGCATCGTAAAAAAATTGATTGAAGGAAAATTTAGCGACAGCAACGAGCTAATCTTTGAAATAGACTTCGTAGCAGAGGATAGTTCTACAATAACAGTGGATGCTCTTTTTGATACTGGCTTCACTGGGTGGTTAGCGGTAAATACTCAAGACGCAGTTTCATTGGGATGGCAGCTTATTGATAACGATGAAACACGTCTAACCGCAACCGGAGAAGCGCAATTTAACGTTTATGCTGGAATTGTTAATTTAGATGGGCAAAACCTTACTATTCCTGTTGTTGCAGGAGATGAGATAGCAGAAGTTTTGTTGGGTTTACCCTGGTTATTAACCCGAAGATTAGTAGTTGATTTCCCTTTACAACTACTAACTTTAGGATAAATTACTCAAAACGCGCGGGTGGTATAGATTTTATTGGTAATATCAATGTATCCTCAATATATTTACGAACATCGCGGCTAACATAACAATCACTATTGAGACATTCAATGAGTAACAGATTGGCGCGGTGATATTTTTCCAACAGTTTATATTGGGAGTCAGTAAATTTCCAGTCATGACCAATATTGCGATGCTTAATCATAATAGTCCTAAGCCGCTCTATCCAACTGGCACCGTTTAAAATCCACCATTGTTTGAAAATATCAAAATCTTCTGTTTGGTTAGGCAGTTCATTTTTTAATGAAAGCAGCTTGCGCTTTAATTCGTCTTCGCAGTCTTGGTATGAAACAAAATCTAGGTATTGAGCGAAGTTGAGTGTAAAATCGAGGCGTTGAGAAGAATTGAAGGCGAAGCCTCGGTCGAGGTCTCGGTCAGCGATGATGATAAGGGCGAGGTCTCGGTCGAGAGCGAAGTCAATCTCGAGGTCGAAGGGGAGGTTTCGGTCGAATACAAGGTATTGACTTTGGGCGAGGTTTAAATAGTAAGCACGCACAACAAAAGGTTTATAAGGCGCCGTAACCGTTTTTGATTTTTCTTCAGCCCAAGTAAGAAACTGCTGCAATTTTTCATCACCCGCTAGTAAGCCATCAATTTGTTGTTTCATCAATTGCAAAAGCTTTTCTGCATCATCTAACATCCCTACTGTCAATAAAAAAACTTCACGCCAACGTTTATCGGTAATGCAGGCAGCTAGCATGTGTAACATTTTATCGTTACCTGCTTCTTTAATCTTTCTTGCCGTAAAATACTCATGAAAAGTTAGATGTGAAAACGAGTAAATACCACGCGCGCGTTCGACAAATAAACCATGTTGTGCTTCTATAGATTTTAAAACAGCTTCACTATCAAGCTGCAATACTTCTGGCTCATCACTACAGTCAGGTAAGTTGCGGATATATTCAATAATACGTGCTTCAACTTCTTTTTGCTTGAAAAAGTACTGTCCCTGTGGTTCTTCCGTAGTTAGTGGGCTAAACTTTTGGGAAAATGCCAAAATAGCAAAGCTCGCATTTCAAAATTATTAAAATTTCTGAACCCAAATCCGCAGCGTTTGAGTAGCTTCAATTTATTATTAA
>JAHHGX010000004.1 GCA_019359675.1 Calothrix sp. FI2-JRJ7 | reverse complement strand
TTGACTATCTTCTACTATGATTCCAGGTAAATTTAATAACTTAGTTATTAAAGTTTTCATAATTCATTAATTATTACTTATTTATAGTTATTATATAATACTTTAGCCCACTAAGTACGGAAGAGCCAGAGAGCGCAAGCTTACTTACTTGCAGAAAATGCTTTGCTCCAAGCTGAAAAACTTGCACATTGGAATCAAAACTTTATATGCGTTTTTGTCAAAGCTTGTCTTAAATTTTTGAAATAACAGTTGGGTTGCTCACAAGTTCCTCAAGATTTTGCTTTAAGGTGAAATTATAGCATTAGTACTGAATTTTAACTAACCGAACAACTACAACAATAACTAAACAACACATCGTTGTTAGGATACCTGGGACGGTAAACATCGGCGCCATTTTACTAATAGGTTGGTATCATTCATCGTTAATAACCGTGAGTACTTTTGGCTGGAAACGTTTGACCTTAACAGAACTGATTTCGGCTCCTTCTTGAGCGATATCTTGAATGTATCCAAATTGGGAGACTTGTGCAGCCGATTCAGTTATGAAAAGACCATTTGCTATTACAATGCACGGATTTTACAAATGATGTGGGAATTACTGTATTTAATTTGTAATAAAATTCACAATCCTCACAACTTCCTCAAACTTTTCACATACTCTGACAATACAGCATTCATGAGGGGTAGTAACATGGAAACCATTAGAATGATTGAGTTGGTCAGCTTTTTGCAGAAAGACCTGGCAATTCCAGCATCGGATTTGCAATTGGCATTACGGCACCCAGAGCAAACCCCTAATTCCTTACCAATGATTTTATGGCAGTATGGTTTGGTAACTTTAAGTCAATTAGACCAAATTTTTGACTGGTTGCAGAGGAGCTTTTAAGGTCAACAATTTTTATAAAACTTAAGTACTATCACCTATAAGTATCAAAATAAACTCATTGATTCTGATATTGGCATCGTTTTTAAGTGTAATTGTTTTTTCTTTAACAGCTTTGGCGCAAACTGAGATTAATATCAACAAGAATAATATTATTCGGATTGGCGGTGATGTGACAATTACTCCTAAGCAAAAGGTGGAAAATGCTCACGCGATAGGTCGTGATGTGACAATTGGTGAGGGTGCAACAGTTACCCAAACGGCAATATTTTCTAGAGACGCAATTAATTGCGTCTCTACAGTGTTACAAATAACACTATAATATTGTTAGCATTACTTGAAGCATTTATCAAATCTTTTATTGTCTGAATTAATAATGTTTCTTCTCACTTGGCTCACCTTCAAACGGTTGAACTCCTGTTTCAGGGAAATCATCGTCTCTAGGAGCAAAAATTCTAGACACTGCTCCGGAAAGGTAAGTAATGATTTTTTGAGGTACTTCTTTTACTGCTTGTAAAATTGTATTTTTATTAGGATTTGTCATATTTAACCCCTTTGTGCGTGTGAGTTTGATTTAGATTACTCCCTTTTTAAATTAGAACAAAAACTTGAGGAACTTGTGAAGATGCGATTTTTAATTATAATTTATACTTATTCATAATGTTTGTCAAAATTAATTTTATTTTGTAAAGCTAGCTGCGTGCGAGTATCGCTCATTTAATTCAAGCAAGTGTTCATTTACCCGAATTAATTCCCTAGCGCGTTCTGCTACTTTTCTTTCTAACTCATCCTTAGATTTGCGTAAATCAGCTTCGATTTTTTTACGTGTACTAATGTCAGTAACGGTACCTAGCATTCGCACTGCTTCGCCTGCATCGTTATAGCAAAATTGACCTCGCGCTTCAATCCAGTGAATGCTACCATCTCGCCAGACAATGCGAAACTCGTGATGGTACTTAGTATGTTCCGAGCGAACCTGGTTGATTTTAAAATGTAAACTTTCCCGGTCGGATTGTAGGACGCAATTTATAAAAGTATCAAAAGTTCCATCAAATGAGCCTGGAGCCATTCCGAACAAGCGTTCTTGAGTTTCAGACCAAATTATTTGACCTGTCAATATATTCCAGTCCCAAATACCTATTTCAGCAGCTTCCAAAAAGAGCGCAAGTCGTTGATTTTCTTGTTGTGCCATTCGCCGAACTAATTTTGTGCGCTCCAAACGATTGATAATTCGGGTAACAAGTTCGGGACCAACGAACGGTTTACTCACAAAATCATCAGCACCAACACTAAAAACTTGATTGATAATATTTGCATCGTTATGAACCGTTAAAAATAGAATCGGTAATTCACTCCAATAAGGATGATTACGCACTAAAGAGCAAAGTTCAATGCCACTAACCCCAGGCATTTCTACATCTAAAATTACTAAATCTGGCTTGACTGCTTCCAGAGTTTCCCAAAATGCGCGCGGTTCGGCAAGGGTTTTGACTGTTAGTCCCCAAGGTGTAAGTAAAGTTTGTAGTAATGCTAATATTTTTGGATCATCGTCTACAGCTAAAATCAGCGAATGCTCCTGAAACGGTATTGCATCGGTAGTATATTGAGAATGTTGTGGCTCTAGCTCAATTTCTCGCTGCAAAGCTTTTACTAATGCACCAAATTGTACGGTATCATTGGACGAAATAGTTTCTGCTTCGAGTAACTTTTCTATTTTGCGTGCAACATTGGAACCTTCTGGAAAGCCAAAAGTACCAAGCGAACCTGCTAACGTATGCGCTTCTTTTTTTGCTTGGCAATGCAATTCTTGATTTAAAGCATTTTGAACTAATGCTTGAGATGCTTCTTCTAATATATTAACCTGTTCGGCAACTCGCCCTTTGAATTTCTGCCAAACTTTATTTATAGCCAAAGCAGTTTGTTGCGATTTTGACTCTGATTTGGAATGAGATGCTGAATTTACTTGTAATTCGCAAGCATCCTTCTGTTTACTTCCACTACTTTCTGACTGCGACTTGAGACGATAGCCTATACCGTAGACCGTTTCAATTAAACTATTAGAGGCGCCTTTCTCTTTTAACTTCTGCCGCAAACCTTTAATATGAGTACGAACTGCTTCCTCACCAGGAGTATCTTCGTAAGACCACAGATGCTCCAAAATCATACCGCAGCTAAACACCCGTCGGCTGTTTCGCAAAAAAAGCTCTAATAATGCATACTCTTTAGGAGTTAAAGGCACTAATTGGTCGTCATAACTAACCTCGCAGCTTGTAGGGTCAAGCCGTAATTTACCCCACTCCAGAATAGGTTGTGAAGTGACTCCTCCTCGACGTAGTAGCGCACGAACACGAGCAACAAGCTCTTCAGCGTCGAACGGTTTAACTAAATAATCATCTGCACCAGCGTCAAGTCCAATAGCTTTTTCGTGACTGCTATCTCGACCAGTTATTAAAAGGATTGGAACGAGCAAACCATGAGCCCGTATTTGCCGACATAAGCTAATCCCATCTAGCTTGGGTAGCATGACATCGAGAAGCAATAAATCGTAATCAAAGTTTTCAATTAACTCCCAACCCGATAAGCCGTTATTCGCTACCTCGACGACGTAATTTTGATTGCGAAGAATGGCTGTAAGCGCCTCTGAGACAAATCCATCATCTTCGACAATTAAAATTTTCATGGCAAAAACTTTTCCTGGTATTACATGATTTTTAACCTGACGAAAGTTAAAATTATACGTACAATTTAGTAACTCTTTAATTATTTCATCTTATTAATATTTTCTCAATTTTAATACATAACTTAAAACTACTGTAACATAACTTAACATGCAGCTAGTAGGCGCCAACCTCGGATTCTGAAAAATTCCGCGATTATCCAAAGCTTTCAGATATATATATAAACGTATCTGAGCTACTACTGTCTACTAGTAAATTAGTATTACTTTCTAAATTTGAGGAGTTGCTGATTCCACGTTGAATAATTTGAATTAGCTGTTGTGGTTTAAAAGATTCTAGGTTAACGAAATTACCTGCTTGTAGCCATTGTAGTTCTTGTAATGTTAATGTACTACGAATCTCATTAGGTAGCTGTACTTCATCTACAGTCAAAGATGATTTTTCTACAAGTAGATTATTTTTATTAGCCAAGACTTGCCGAGGTGTTATACCTATATCAATAATAGTGACATTTGTATCTTTAAACCAGTCAGGACTTGTGCTGAGACGATTTACTACACATAAACCTTTAGGAGTACAGTTGTGCAGTGCGTAAACTTTTAATTCTGGGTTGCGTCGTAGCATCTCCATTGTGGTATCAAAAATGCTTTGAGGGTATCCAGTAATGCTAAGAATCGCGCAATTATTTTCAAAGTGAAAGTTATTAGCAATTAAAAACTGGGCTATATCTGCGGTATCACAAACTACCAATCTATCAAAACTATAAGCTGTAACATCAGGATTAACTTGGGTCGGAATATTATACTCATGTGCAGACGCCAGTCTTCGCGATATTTTACCGTTTATACTTTCCCAGCGATTTAATAATTCAACAAATCGCGTTTCAGATATTGCTAACTTCTCAACTAGCTCACTTTTACGGTTTTTAACTACCTTTCCACTATATATAGTTAGAACACCAACAAGTAGACTAATAATTTCCCAATATTGCCAACTCACTAAACTGCTTAAAATTCCTGTACCAATAATAATAACTCCTAATACATATAATTCTTGACCATTTTTCTTTAACTCTTGGTCGGTGAGATTGATTGAACTACTATTTATGAAAATTAAAACTACATTCAATAAGGCGATTGTAGCAGCAATTATAAAATATACAATCGGTGATTTATAATCTTCGTATAAAGCATTACCTAGTGTAAAAGTAATTAAAGCATTGATAACAATGTAACCAGTAATATGAAGACCCTTAGATTTAAATAAATAATTTTTAGGTTTAAGTTTACGATGCTAAAAATAAAAAAGTTGTTTTGATGTAAAATTAAAAGTATTATTTACAGAAATACCTATAATTAAATTTTGAAAAAACGTATCAGTAAGTTTACTTAAATAATACGGCGTGGCAGTTGTAAGTTCAAAGGCAAATTCATGACCGCAGTTTTTACATCTGCCTTGATTTTCATATCTTTCTTTAAGCTTATTGTCGGTTCCGCATTGAATACACTTCATATTAATTTTTTAGTATAAATTAAATTACACCATATGTTAAAAAAGCCGAAGTAATTTAGCTTCGACCTTTTAGCTTTTATCTATGATACAAGAGCGCACGTCGTTAACGAACATGTTAAGATTGTCTTCCGAATCTAGCTAGTAACTCCTCGCGCGGTAGCTGCGATAGCTGTATCAGCAAAGGAGTAAATTCTTCTGGTGACAGTGGTAATAATGTTTCCACAATTGACTGAAGCTCGTTATCTATTGAGCCAAAACGAACTCGTAATAGATTTTCGATTGTAGTGCGTCGTTCCTCTTGACGACCTTCTTGGCGCCCTTCTTGGCGCCCTTCTTGACGACTTTGTTGTTGAATTTGTTCTTTTTCTTGTTGGTAAAGCGGCTTCAGTCTCATAATTAACTCCCTATCAGTTTCATTTGTTTTCTTTTCAGCTGCCAAGTTATTACGTAAGTTATACAATAATTCTAGCCCGATTTCTTTATAAGGGTTATTATCTGGCAATGCTTCAAGTTCATCTATTGCCCGCTCTTGAACTTTTCCACGTCCAAGAACTCTTAACCATAACGTTTCGGGTATTTTAGGCAGTTGATGGATAGCAACTATTGCTGCTCGTAAACCCGGTGCTAAGAAATATACTCCTTTTGGCCAGCCCTTTCTTGCACTGGCGCCGAAGTACGACAGTTTTCTTTTAGATGCTGTTGGTGTTAATATCCATACTTTTGGTATTTCTGAGGATTTTAATTTTTTGTCTGCTTTTTCGTTCTTATTCTTCTTACTCCTTTTACCTCTATTTGCCTTGCGTCGTAAAAAAGCCTTTACTTCTAATTGCTTAAGCAGGCAATCTCCAATTTCGTCTGCTGTTGCTGCATTTCGATAAGGTTCGAGTATTGCGGGGTATTGTGCAAATTGCCCAAGTAGACCCAGTGATTGTAAGTTTGCCTTTTGTTGTGAGTCGGGTGTGAAGTAAACATCAATTAACCTGACTTCCCCTGATACACGCTTCGGTGATTCGACTTTTCCAGACGGCGCCAGTAATGCTTCCAAATAATCTTTACTAAATTGGTCATGTATGAATATCGTCATTTAATTGGCGATTCCCTAATAAATTTTGAATGTTCTAAATCACATCATATTGTCTTTTAGTGTATGCGTGTACTATCTCAAAGCAAATCAAATGAAATTTTTATTTTTTGTTTACGAAAAATTTATATTAATATTAGCAACAAATAATAAACGGATAGTAACAAATAACTCATCCGTTACATCCGTTATATCCGTTGCCAGTGTTACCCGAAGCTCTGAGTTGAGTAGATGTAAATATCTGAGCTACTAGCTATTAATAAACCACTATCACTTTCTAAATTTAGAGTATTAGCAATTCCGCGTTGAATGATTTGAATTAGCTGCTGTGGTCTAAAAGATTCTAGATTAACGAAATTACCTGCTTGTAACCATTGTAATTCGTCTGGTGAAAGATTATTACGAATTTCACTAGGCAATTGGCTTGCTTCGCTTGCTGATTGCGGTGATGTTTCTATAAAGATATTCTTTTTGGCGCCAATCGCTTGGCGAGGTGTTATACCTATATCTATGATGGTAAAATTACTGTTTTGAAACCAGTTTGAACTGGTTCTGAGACGGTTGATTAAACCTAAACCTCTTGGTGTGCAGTTGTGTAGTACATAAACTTTTAATTCTGGGTTACGTCGCAGCATATCCATCGTGGTTTGAAATATGCTCTCTGGATAACCTGTAACGCTGAGGATGGCACAGTTGTTTTCAAAGTGAAAGTTATTGGCGATTAAAAACTGTGCTATATCTGCGCTATCGCATACTATTAATCTATCAAAGCTGTATGCTGTGACATCGGGGTTGATAGAAGTAGTTTGATTATTTAGGTTTTGCGGCGCTGGAAGTAGTTTTTGAATATTACCATTAACTCCCTGCCAGCGGTTAAGCCAGTCTTGACAAGCTGATTCACCAATTATAAATTCTTGAGCAATAGTTGTTTGATTTTGTAAAACGAAACCTTTGTATATGGAAAACATGCCCAAAAGCACTACTATTACAAATAGGGGGAACGAACTTAGGACTGATGCACTAATAAATATACCAGCAACTAAAATAAATCCACCTACAAAGATAAGTAATTTTGCACTATCTTTTCGACCTGCATTACTAAGTTTTGGAGAGTTAGTATTTTTGACAAGATATCTAATAGTAGCTATTTGATAAATTAAATTTGCCATTATTGGAGCATAAATAGTATTCAGACCAAAAGCAGCGACAAAGATAGTACCGATACCACCAAAAAAACCAGTTATCCACACATTAAAAAATATATAAGTACACCCAAAACCACTGTTAACAAAAGCTTTTTTTCTAAACCTACTATCCAAAAGGTAAAACATCTGTTTAGGTGTAAAAAATAGAGTATTATTAACAGAAATATCACTAATTACTTTAGCAAACATTGGGTCAGTCAATTTCGTTGTACCCATGCTTGTTGGTTCAAAAACAAACGCATGACCGCATTTTGAACATTTTCCGTAGTTAGCTGTTCTGTCTTTGAGGTTATTGCCAGTTCCGCAGTTGATACACTTCATAGTTATTTAGTAATATTTAAATAATTTGATTTGCTAGCAAAACACTGTAGTCTTCACGTTTGCGAATTAAGCGGTGATTACCATTTTCGATTAAAACTTCTGCCGGTCTAGGACGGTGTAAAAAGTGCGACGACATTGCATACCCATAGGCGCCGACATCTAAAATAGCGATAACATCATTTATATTCAACGCTGGTAACAGACAGTTTTTACCTAAATAGTCGCGCGAGTATGTTGTATTGCCGCAAACATCTGTTTGATATAAATCAGAAGATGTAGAAAATGGATAAGCAATAATTTCTCGATAACCACCATGAACGCTAGGCACACTTAAATTAGCCACAGTCGTATCAACACCAACGATTTGTTTCTCCGATTGCCATTTAACCGAAACAACTTTAGCAAGTAGAATAGCACATCCGGCAATTGCAGTTCTACCAGGTTCAATCACTAATTCTATTGGGATAGCTAATTTCTCTAAGCAACGAGTTAACTCGGTGCCAAAAAATTCCCAATCAAAAGCGGCGCCACCATGACGATAAGGATAACCAAACCCACCACCAAAATCTAAATATTCCCAATCAGGTAATTTACTCGCAACACTAAAAACACTTTCAATAGCTTGAGTAAAAGCAGAAGTAGCATTAGTACCAGTACCACGATAAAAATGTAACCCGCTAATCTTCAACCCAGCATCACGAGCAATACTCGACGCTTTACCAAAATCATCAGGATGCACACCAATACGACTGTCACCAGTCAACTCAGGAAAATTCAAACGCAACCCCAATCTTACCTCTCTTACCTCTTCTCTTTGCGTCCTTTGCGGTTCATTCCATAAACCATAAACCTGGCAAAACAATTCCACCTGCGAAACACTATCTAAATTAAACGTCCTTACCCCCCACTCTAAAACCCCTAACATCTCATCATAATTAAGATTGCTACCACTATAAATAATTTTATCCGGACTAAACCCTGCTTGTAAACCTAAATAAACATCTCCAGGAGTATTAGCATGAAGACCCCACCCACAATCTTTAAAAATTTGGAGCAAAGCCACATTCCCATTAGTCACACTCGCAAACCTAAATTGCGTCCTATCATACCTAACAGATGCACTAATATAATTAATAGTTTGCCGTAATTTATCCGCATCATATATATATATCGGCGAACCATATACATCTAATAGTTCCTTAATTAAGTTTTCCATTTTCTGTACAATCTCCAAACTTGACGAGGTAATACAAACGGATGATTCAAATCTTTTTTGCCAGGTATTTCACCAAACACATAAAGTCGCCACAACTCCCACATAATTAGTAACCATAAAATTTCACCAACACGGCGCCCACTAACAGCAGCACTCAATTCTCCGCTAACAATTTTGGCAGCAATATCCGGCTGAAAAACACCTTCACTACGTAAAATATTAGGATTTAACCAATCACCTAACTTATGCCAAAACTCATGCAAACACCAAGAAGTTAACGGTACTCCCATACCACGCTTTTGGCGCCAAACTATTTCTTTTGGTAGCCAACCATCAACCGCGCGTTTCAGGATATACTTTTCACAGCTACCTTGCAGCATTAATTCCCCACTCAAACGAAATGTCCACTGCGTTAACGGTAAATCGCAAAAAGGAGAACGCACTTTTAAATTTTGAGCAAACCCAATATTAGTAGCCCTCGGCTGAATATTTTGGGCGCCTTTTAACATCAGTGAAGCACGTCGTAAACGATGCATCAATTCATGACTATATTTAGATTCAAGAGCTTCCTGTAACCAATCTTCGACGCTTAATGAATTAATTTGATGACGAACAGCAAGTTGATAGACACTTTCCTCATAACCCCAAAGACGGTGAAAAGTTCTTATATACTGATGAATAAAACTTTCTTCGCCATTAGGATGTTGAGCTTGATAAATAGCAGCGGCAATTAAAGGTTTATTTGTCCATCCAGCAAATAACTGGTCGCCATTTTCGCCATTAAATATTACTCCTGTTTCTTGGCTAGCAGCTTGCGCCAAAAGATACAAAGGTACTGTGACACCATCACCGAAAGGTAAATCAAGCGCTTTAACTGTAGGTATCAAAGCTTTGTGAATATTACCAGGACTAGCATCAACTTTAGCTAAAGGAATATTAAGATGCTGTGCAACAAGCTCTGCATATGGATATTCGGGAATACCTGCATTACCAAAATCAAGAGTATAAGCTTTGACTTTTACACCTGCTAGCACTAGTAACGCTGCAATAATAGAAGAATCTAATCCACCTGATAAACAAACTCCTACAGGTTCGTCGTTTAAATCATTTATTTGGCGATTTACAGCGTCTTTGAGTAAAACTTGTAATTCTTCTATTGCCGTGGTTTCATCATAAATTAAATGTAACCGTTCAGGGGGCGCCTGTTGGAATTGCAGTAATTGCTTTTTTCGTAGAAGATTAATTTGATTATCATTATAATTCCAACTTAATTCAATACCAGCTTCTACAGCTTGAATTTGGCTAACTGGAGTTACAGGGGTAGGAACGTATGAAAAACAATTATACCCATAAAGTGCAGCAATATTAATCTCAGGCGCCTTTACTAGTGGTAAAAGTAATTGCAACTGAGAAGCAAACCAAATTACTTGCTCTTGCTGCATCCAATACAAAGGAACTCGTCCAAATGGGTCTCGACCTAAAACTAGAGTACGGGCTTCAAGACGTACCCATGCATCAGGGAAATCATCCATTCCAGATGCTGATATCGAGACAATATGATTTGATATAATCTTAGTCGAATCTGGTTGAAAATTAGAAATATAAGCAACATTATATATAATATCACTATCATTCTGAGCATCTAATTTATAATGTTTTACTTTAATCTTGCTGAAAAGTTTTTCGAGTTCTTGACTTTGACCATAACCCCAATAGCCAACAAAATGATAATTACAAGGGATGCTACCCATATTATTAAATTATTTTACTTCAAAAGTTTCCTCGCCAAGCACCCTACCATCTAATAACATTTGTACTTTCCACTTACCAACAGCGGCGCCGGAGTCAAGTACATACTTACAGTGGGTATCCCAAACGGACGTAGTAATACTTTTTGTTTCATAACTATTTTGCTTGACACTTTGACCGCTAGGATTTATCCAATTACAAGATAAATTTAACTTTTGACCGACAGGCGCCTCTTTGAGAGTTACGCGGTAAAAAAACTCAGAATTACTTCCACCATTTTGAGTATTAGTAATTTTCTCACTTTGTACAGCTACACGAGCATAGGTGTTACTACGCTGCTGTGAAATAAATATTCCGCTACCTATAATTAATACCAAAGCCGCAGCAACAGAACCAAAAATCAACTTATTGCGACGTTTTTCTGCCTCCAAAGCTTGACTGCGTGCGACTTGCGTCATCGCTTCACCAAGTAACTCAGGCGGTAAATTCAACTCGTCAAGTATCTGCTTGACTTGTTCTGGTTCAAGTTCTTGTTCTTGACGCTCTTTTAGGCGCCCTAGTTCTACGATTATTCGGTCTAGTTGTTCTTGGGTTAATCTTTGATTCATAGAATAATTAAAGTAATGAACCATAAAGGAAGAGATAGCTGTTATAACATATTTTCAAAAGCGACTACAGAACGACATGCTTCAATTCCGTAAAAAAACTTGCTCACTTAGAAATACCTTTACCTCCTGTTAACTTATGCCAAATGGGTTTACTATATTATTTCCATAACAAAAGCAGAATTTTATGCATATTCAGATAAAATCTCTTTGTACAGACGCTCCGGAATCGCGTCTCTACCACATATGCCTCCTAAACCTCAGTTAGAATTTAATTGGTGCGCTCCTGTTTCTGGTGATGGTTTTTACTTGGGATTACCAACTTGGGAACGTCCACCAGAATTTGAATATATAGAACCTATCCCACTAAAGCCAAAATATGGTAATCTACTCTTGTACAAAAAGGGTGTATCTGTTTATGGCTGGACGTTTTGAAGGATTAAGCGACCTTGAATGGAAGCTTTTCAATGATGTATTCCCTGAAAAACCATCCAAGCGCGGAAAAGGAATGCCTCATGTACCGTATCGCTATGTATTAAATAGTCTATTGTATATACTAATTACCGGGTGTCGATGGTGTGATTTACCAAAGGGGGTTATATGGGCATCCAAAAGCTCGTCTCATCGATGGTTAAAGCGGTGGCACTCAGATGGAACCTTTGAACATATAAAAGCACGTATATTGGCAATCGCAGATGAGAAAGGCTTGATAAATTGGGATTTTGGAGCCATTGATGGTTATGAATCCCCCTGGCAAAGGAGGAGGTGAGGATATTGCTTATGGTGGTAAAGGTAAGGGAGTTTTAATTTATACACTTACCGAGGGCAATGGAATGCCGTTAGCTAACTGTACTACTCCAGCCAACGGAAACGAGAGAGAACAAGTGTTACCACTGTTGGATAAGGTAAAGCTTAAAACTTTAAAACGTGGAAGACCACGTAAAAGATTGAAGGTTTTAGCGGCTGATAAAGGTTATGATTCTAGAGATAAGCGTGCTGCTTTACGTAGACGGGGGATTAGACCTCAAATACCAAAACGTGTCTGGAAAACTAGGAAAAATAGGGGTAGACCAATTAAAATTTCAGTTCCAAGGTTCCAACAAGAACGTTGCGAAAGCGTGGTATCAACGTAAATATCGTCGTCTAAGTGTTCGATGGCAACGCCAAACAGTATATTTTGATTCCTTTCTTGACCTTGCAACTATCCACATATGGGTTCAAAGGATTTTATTAGTGGGATAGGTTCATAGTAAAAATATTTAGAACTGCTGAAAAATTTGGCTTCAAGCAGCTTTTAATTGGTATGGGTTTTACTCATCATACTTTGGAAGCTTGGACTTTAGCAACAGCAGTACTAACACAAACTAACTATGCAAGTACAATGGTAGCCGCCCGTGCTACCGAATATCCTAATACTAAGCGTGAAAGTGTTGGGCAAGGGTGCCAATGGGAGTTACGGGCTAATTCTACCGACGAATGGTATATTGAACCACATTTATGGGCAGGTATTTCCATAGTTAGAAGCGGCGCCGGAATGGCTATTGTTGGTAGTTATCAGCAGGTAGCGGAATATATAGTCAAGTATATTAACTTAGGAATAACGGTATTTATTTTATCAGGTTATCCTCACTTAGAAGAGTGCGAGAACGTTGGAAGAAATGTTCTACCCCTAGTTAGAGAAAAATATATGAAACTTATATAATTTATTTCTTTAGATTGATTATATATACATCACAAGGAACAGGATAAAATAATGATTTTATACGAAATTAGATTATTATTGAATTAAACTAAATTAAGATAAAATTATATTATATGAATGACAAAAACCCAGCAAGTAATCAAATAGCTTATAATGTTGCCCACAAAATTCATGGACGTGTTCGTTTTCATGTATATCGACTGGCAAAAGATTCTAAATATGCTGATAAATTAAAAACTTTAGTCGAGTCAGATTCCAGAGTTACACAGGTTCGCATCAATACTCAAGCTGCATCTATTGCCATTAGTTATGAATCAGAGATTTCTGATGAACAAATGCGCGAATATTTTATTAATTTGATTCAAACGGCTCCAAATATTGCTACTCCGAAACGATTTACAGCTTCGTCAATTACATCGGCTATTTTTGACGCAATTGTAAATTTAATCGATAGCGCACGTAATATAAATAAGGTTCGTAAAGGAATTACAAAAAAACCTTCTAAACCTGACTTTTGGGAGCGCGCTTTACAAACTATAAAAGCCACAATAAAAACCTTAAAATCAGCAACAATGTTTGTTTTACCTAAACGCTCGTCACAGGCGCCATCTACTTTATCAAGTAGTAATTAATTATGGACTCTAAATCCTCGGCTATTTTCAAGATTAACTTATCTTGAAAGGAATTGGCGGCAATTTGTAAACCAATAGGTAAACCTTGTGGGTTAAGTCCACAAGGTATAGATACACATGGTAAACCAAAATAACTAAACGGTAGAACAAATTTTCTATTTAATTGATATACTTTTGCATCTGCTTGAATATTTGGCGCCGTCGTTGGAGTAGTCGGTGTAATTATTGCGTCAACCTGTTGGAATATATTTTTAATATCACGTGACTCGTTTTGTCTTTGTTTTTGTGCTTTTTTGTAGCTGTGACGAGAAATAGCGGTGCCTTTACGTAAATCATAATTCACTTTCTCACCAAATAAATGATGTTGATTTTGATATTCTTGCAATACTTGGCTAAATTCGTATAAAGCAATAATTGAGTAATTTGTTTCATTAAAATTACTTAATAATTTACTTTCTATATTAATAACTTCTATGCCAGCTTGTTGACAACTATATATAACACGGTGAATTGCGGCGGCAACTTCTGTATCAACTCCACGAAATGTATAGTTATTAATAACACCTAACTTATATGTACATGGAGAAGGTGACATATTGCGTAAAGCCAGTGGATGTAAAATGGCATTAAATAATATTTCTACATCTGTGACTTTACTTGCCATTACACCAACTGTATCAAAACTTGGCGCCCGTTTAAAAATACCATCTGTACTAATTACAGACTGAGTAGGTCGCAACCCAACTATTCCCGACCAGCTAGCAGGGACACGTATTGAACCTCCTGTATCTGTACCAATACCACCAACACATAAATTTGCCGCAACTGCTGTAGCTGTACCACTCGAAGAACCACCTGGTGAATAATTCGCATTTACCGCACTGCGAACGTTACCATAAAAACGGTTGTTTCCTGTAATATCGGCGCCAAACTCGCTTAAATTCGTTTTACCCAAAATAATGGCGCCTGCTTGTTTTAATCTTGTTACAATATCCGCATCTACTACAGGTGTACGTTGGTGAAACAATTCTGTACCGACAGTAGTAATTATGTTCGCAATATCTATATTATCTTTTATTACTATCGGTATACCATGCAATAATCTATTGACCTTACCAGCTTCGATTTCTGAGTCAAGTTGCATTGCTGTTAATAACGCTTCTTGCTCAGTAACGGTAATGAAAGCATTTAATTGTGGATTTAACTTGTAAATTCTTTTTAAGTAATGTTGAGTTAGATTGTATAGGGATTGGTTCATAAGATGACGAGCGCATTATGCTATTTAACGCTTTTTTTAACCGTGAATCTATAGCTGCACCGTGTAATGTAGCAACTACCTGGCAGATAGCTTATGGCTGTGTAGACTCACTCTCGGTAGAGAATATATTTTGGAGAGATAATAAAGTTATAATTATTGCACCCGATAGTAAAGCGGTTGCGTTGAGCAATAACCAACGGTTTGTTGTTGTTGGTGATGTCTGGTTGAGTAATCGACGAGAGTTAAGTGTTGCTTATAATATCTTAATAAATAATGATATTCAATTAGTCGCGCAGCTTTGGGAAAAATTTGGTATTGAATCTTTAAAGTTACTAGTTGGTATTTTTGGACTGGTAATTTGGGATAAAGATGAACAGATTTTATATTCAGCACGCGATTGTACTGGTTCACGTACTATTTACTATACAACTAATGGTTCGGCTCGTTGGTTGGCGCCTTTATTAAGAACACTTGCACCATATCGTTCAAAAGATTTGGATGTAGTCGCGTTGCGTGATTATTTGTGCTGTGCTTTTGTCCCTGGGGATAGAACTTTGTGGAATGATGTTAAAGAATTGCGTCCAGGAACGATACTAAAATTACCTTCGGGAGAAATTGATTCCTTTTGGCAACTTAAAGAGCAAATTATTGATAGTGATAAACCTTTATCATGGCATGGGGAAAAGTTACGGCAGCTTTTAGACCAAGTTATTAAAGAATATTTACCTCAAAATCAACCTGTGGGAGTTTTGCTTTCGGGTGGTTTAGACTCTAGTAGTGTGACTGCACTTGTAAGTAAGCTTCATAACGCACCAGTTCATACTTTTTCGATTCATTTCGGCGCCGAATGTCCAAATGAGTTAGAATTTTCGAGTTTGGTGGCAGAACATTGTCAAACTCAGCATCACATTCTCGAAATTACTTTTAAAGATATGTGGGAACGTTTGTCTGAAGTAATGACGCATTTGGATGACCCAATAGGAGACCCTTTAACTGTACCAAATTTGTTGGTAGCTAAACTTGCACGCGAATATGTAGAAACAATACTCAATGGTGAAGGTGGAGACCCTTGTTTTGGCGGTCCCAAAAATCAACCGATGTTGATAAATAATTTATATGGTTCGGTTACAAATCAAGATACTTTACAAGCTTATTTAACTTCTTTCCAAAAATGTGCTATTGATTTACCGCTACTACTTAAACCGGACGTATGGAAAGCAGTTAGTAATGCCCCATCGGTATTTACTGAAGATTTATATTCAAAAGATAACTATTTAAATAGACTAATGGCGATTAATATTAAATATAAAGGCGCCGACCAAATATTGACTAAAGTTAATAATATAACTACTGCTGCGGGTTTATTGGGACTTTCACCTTTATTTGACCAACGGGTTGTAGATTTAAGTATGCAAATACCTCCACAGTATAAATTATCTGGAGTCGAAGAAAAAGCGGTTTTAAAGCAAGCAGTAGCGGATATAGTACCCGATGCGATTATCAATCGTCCCAAAAGTGGCATGATGGTACCGGTTCAGCTAGGTTTCCGTAAATATTGGCAACGCGAAGCCAGAAGTTTATTATTAAATAGAAACGCAATGACGGCGCCGTATTTTAATCAAAGTTTAATCAAAGATTGGCTAAACTACCGTGGTGATACGTGGAGGAGATACGGTGTAAAACTTTGGTTATTGGCTAGTTTAGAAAAATGGTTACAAGTGAATCGGTAGGGTGCGTGACGCTACGCAAAAATTTTAACGTAATTAAAAGGCTTGTGGCGTTACGCACCGACTTATAATTATTATTGTATTGAGGGTGCTTTCCTTTTACCAAAAATAAAAAACAATGGCAGCAGAACATGGTCTAATTCTAGATTTCACAACTGTTTTGGCTACTTCAGCTTTAGGGGGATATTTAGTCAACCGATTGCGTCAACCTGTTTTACTCGGTTATTTAGCTAGTGGAATTATTGTTGGACCATTTGGTTTCAAGCTTCTTAGTGATGTGACGCGAATTCAGGCTCTTGCTACGATTGGTGTTGCTTTTCTGTTGTTTGCGCTTGGAGTTGAATTTTCACTTTCGGAACTCAAAAGAGTCAAAGATATTGCCTTGAAGGGCAGCTTATTGCAAATAGGTTTGACTACTGCTGTTGTTGCATTGTTGACAATTATAACAGGTTGGGTTGAGGGAATTATCCAAGGTATTTTTTTAGGAGTTGTTCTATCGTTTTCTTCGACAGCGGTAGTATTAAAAACACTTGCAGAACGAGGTGAGACTTACACTCTCCACGGTCAAGTTATGTTAGCGATTTTAATTGCTCAAGACTTGGTACTAGGGTTCATGTTAGCTTTGTTACCTGCTTTAAACCAACCTAGCAGTATTGTATTCGCAATAGGCGCCGCTTTATTAAAAGTTATAGTTTTTTTAGCTTTATCTGTAGGATTTAGTCGTTGGATAGTACCTGGGTTAATTACTCGCGTCGCTGCAACCGAAAATACTGAATTGTTTTTGATAACAGTAATTGCACTATGTTTAGGAGTCGCATTAGTTACAGCTAAACTGGGCCTTTCGATAGAAATGGGCGCCTTTGTTGCAGGTTTAATGGTTTCTGGAGTTGATTATTCAGATCATGCGTTAGCAAAAGTGTTACCGCTACGAGATACTTTTGCATGTCTTTTCTTTGCCTCAATCGGTATGTTAATAAACCCAGGTGTTTTGTTCCAAAACTTTGGGTTGATATTGGTTTTAGTGACTTTAGTAATGTTGGGTAAAGCAATGATTATTTTACCCATTGTTCTCAAATTTGGTTATTCTATTAAAACTGCCATTATCACAAGTTTAGGAATCAATCAAATCGGAGAATTTTCATTCGTATTGGCATTGGCTGGTTTGCGACAAGGATTAATTACAGAAAAAACTTATTTGCTTTTATTGGGCACAACAGCCATTACTTTGGTGCTTACACCTATCTGGCTCAATATTTCTCCTTACCTTGCTGATAAATTTATTCAAGTACCTTTATTTGCAAAGTATTTAAGCAACGTGATGCAACCAACGCTTTTATCGATTCCAGAAACTATAAGTGGTCATGTTGTTGTAGCTGGTTACGGCAGAGTTGGACAAATCATTGTCAACATACTTCAAAATCAAGGATACCCAATTTTGGTGATTGAGAATAGTGAGGGTGCAATTCAACGTTTGAGAATGCAGAAAATTCCCTATATTTTTGGTGATGCAGATTCGGAGTTAGTATTAGAGAAAGCTCATCTAAAAAATGCCAGTGCTTTGGCTATTGCACTACCTGACCCTTCTAGCACTCGTTTGCTTTTACAACGAGCATTGAAGATTGCACCTTCTTTGCATATAATTGCGCGTTCACATTATAATAACGAGATTGATTTGCTCACTCAAATGGGCGCCAAGGAAGTAGTACAGCCAGAATTTGAAGCTGCTTTGGAATTAGGCGCCCACTTGCTAACAACTTTGGGTGAAGCAGACGAACATATACATAGTGTAATTAAAAATATCCGTATAGATAGATATCGGAGTATTCGACCGTTATAGCGACAGTTGAAAACATCCGTTACATCCGTTGTATTCGTTGCAAAAATTACACCATTAAACTAACTTGAGTTACACCAACGCGCATTTCATGCTGACGCTTCACCCACTTGTGACGGATTCTTTGACGTAATAAGCGGGCGCCAAAAAACATAATTGGACGAAAAAGATTGTATCTACGCAAAATTTCAGCTTGGTCTGCTTCTTCAGATTGAAGTTGCTGTGCGCGGATAATTTCTGGTTCACGTTCGGCTTGAATTTTTGCCAGTGCTATATCAAGCTCGGCGCCTGTAACTTTGGCTTGTAATAATGGTACAAGATAATTAGCTGTCACAATTACATCGCGTAATGCAACATTAATACCCTGTGCGCGAATAGGTGACATTGGGTGTGCAGCATCACCTAGGAGTATTACACCAGGTGCATACCAAGAAGGACAACGACCGACTACCACCGATAATTTAATTGGTCTTTCGATAGTTTCTGCGTGGTTTATAATATGTTCAGCCATCCAAGCTGGCGCCACTGAAGCGAAAATAGGCGCCCATTGTGCAGGTTTTTGATCAATTTCATCTTGCGGAAACAATATCCAAGACAAATGTAACTTACCTTCTTCTGCTCCATGAAAAAGACCAAAGCTTCTATCTCCGTTAGAAATGGCATAAAATATATTCTCGGATATAAACTTGGGACTATCGGCAAGTTTAAACCAAAGAATATCTATATCTTTAGGTTGCTTTTCTAAATGTAAACCCGCGCGTTGACGTATTAATGAGTTACGACCATCTGCTCCAATTGTAATATCAGCAAAAATCTCTCTACCATCTGTAAGCTTTACACCTGCTACCCGGTCATCAACTCGCAATAAATCTTTAACTGGAACTCCTTGGATAAACTCAAACTCTGGATATGTTTGAGCTTGTTCAATTAAAGCTGTCAGCAAAGGTGGTTGTGATACTAATGTACATGGTGGAAAGTTCGGCTCCATCGGTTCAGCAACACGAAAAAGTGTCTTTTTGCCTAAAATAACCTCCCAAGCGCTAAATTCTCGGTGTGGTATTTGCTGTAGTATCTCAGATAAACCCATCTGTTTGAGGGCATCTAGTCCACTAGGCATTAACCCCTCACCACGAAACACTCGATGAAAATCTGTAGTTGCTTCGACTAATGATACAGTAATGCCACGTTTGGCTAAAAGTAAAGCCAGTGAGGCGCCAGTTGGACCTGCCCCTACAATTACCACTTGCGGCATTACTGCATCTCCTATAGAAACCTGGTTTCTTTAATCATACTAAGAGTCACGCCTTTGGTGAATATTTATCCCTAGTATTTCAAGTGCCAAGTAAAAAAGGAACTGTGAATTGGTGACTAGATAGCGTTTCCATAATCTGCCAGGTTCTTGGAGTAATCGATAAAACCATTCTAATCCAACTTGCTGCATCCACAAAGGCGCCCTTCTTTTCGTACCAGCAATCACTTGAAAAAGCTAGATTTAATTTTCAGTGTAGTGTATTGTGTTATATTTATTACATGTTCAATAATTGCGTAAATTAGATAAAACGAAATAGAGTTGAAACTTAACTTGCTTTTTGGTAAGCACAGAATTGCGAAGCACGGTAAACTTGATTTCTTAAGGTGTTTTAGCTATTCAACATGGCAACGATTAACGATAATTATCTCAAGCTCAAAGCTGGCTATCTGTTTCCAGAGATTGCACGTCGGGTGAATGCATTTGCAGAAACCAATGCTGATGCTAAAGTTATTCGCTTAGGAATAGGTGACGTTACCGAACCATTGCCCGAAGCTTGTCGAACTGCGATGATTAAAGCAGTTGAGGACATGGGAAATCGAGACGATTTTAAAGGGTACGGTCCTGAACAAGGCTATGCTTGGTTACGCGAGAAAATTGCCAAGCACGATTTTCAAGCTCGTGGGTGTGATGTTGATGCTTCGGAGATTTTTATTTCTGATGGTTCTAAATGTGACTGCGGTAATATCTTAGATATTTTTGGCAATAATAATACGATTGCAGTCACAGACCCAGTATATCCTGTATACGTAGACACAAATGTAATGGCGGGTCATACGGGGGATGTAAACGAAAAAGGTGAATATGGCGGTTTAGTTTATCTACCTATTTCTGCCGACAATAACTTTACTGCTGAAATTCCCTCACAGAAAGTTGATTTGATTTATCTTTGCTTTCCTAATAATCCTACAGGCGCCACAGCAAGTAAAGAGCATCTCAAAGCTTGGGTTGACTACGCGCTTAATAACGGTTCGATAATATTCTTTGATGCAGCTTACGAAGCATTTATTAGTGACCCTGATATTCCTCATTCTATTTATGAAATAGAAGGCGCCCGTGATTGTGCGATAGAATTTCGGTCATTCTCCAAAAATGCAGGTTTTACAGGAACTCGATGTGCCTTAACCGTTGTACCTAAAACATTAACAGGTTCTTCTGCCGACGGTTCCAACGTAGAAATATGGAAACTGTGGAATCGGCGTCAGTCTACCAAATTTAATGGAGTATCTTATATAGTGCAGCGAGGCGCCGAAGCAGTATATTCAGAAGAAGGCAAAGCCCAAACCAAAGCATTGATAGATTTCTACATGGAGAACGCAAAAATCATCCGTGAGAAACTTACCGAAGCTGGTATTTCTGTATACGGAGGCGTAAATGCACCTTACGTTTGGGTAAAAACACCAAATAACCTATCAAGCTGGGACTTTTTCGACAAATTGCTGCACACCTGCAACGTTGTTGGAACACCCGGTTCCGGTTTTGGCGCCGCAGGTGAGGGATATTTCCGCATTTCTGCATTCAACAGCCGTGCAAACGTTGAAGAAGCAATGAAACGCATCACCGAAAAATTTCCAATCACATAATAAATAATGTAGAGACCGAATTAATTCGGTCTCTACATTAAGATAGATGACAACATTCTTCCTATACGCAGATTACAACAAGCACTAATTAACACAAAATATTACTACACTAACAATAGACATCAACCAATATCATGTCTACACATCACACACAAGTAGTCAGCACCACTTCTGGTAGAACAAGATTAAGAGTATCAGATAAACGTCGTAACCAGGAAGAAATGGAACGCATTAGTAAAAGTTTACAGGCGCCACGCTTTATTAACAGCGTTGAATACAACCATAAAACAGGCAGCATCCTTGTTCATCACGATACCCATGAACAAGCCCTTGAGGCTATTAAGGATATTATGAAAAACCTGGGCATTGTTTTTGCTGATGTTACTGGCGCCAGTGAAATAGTACAAGCGAACGGCGAGAATGAAGGTTCAGACTTACCCAGCGCTATTTATAATTTGAATCAAGAAATTCGCCAATTAACCAACGGTCTTGTGGACTTACGATTTGTATTACCGCTTGGATTATTCGCACTAGGCCTTATACAACTGCAAGTTTACGGACTGCAATTAGAGTTAATGCCTTGGTACCTTTTGATTTACTTCGCATTTGAAACTTTCGTTAAACTTAACTTTAACCAGCAAGTTATATAAATGCTTGTCATGCTGCACTCAGCATGACAATAATTCAAATGTCCTATACATACTAGGAACAGGCGCCATATTTAAATAAATTTATATTATTTAACAGTTGAATATTTAGTTGCTTCTCAACTAGACGAAAATCCATTTTTGTTATTTCAATTGCGAGGGTTGTTAAAAATAGAACTTCAACAAAAGCTAGCTAAAACACCTTTAGGAAAAGTTTTGTCCGAAGAATTAAATGTGAAAGACTTCGTAGTAGAAGCTTCAGCTTCTCTTTATACCAAATTAGAAAAGCAAGTAATTAATGAAAAACCAAGCATTCGGGAATTTTGGTTAGGCGCCAAGAGATTACTCCAAACCATAGACATTAAAGCAAGCAGCAGTGTTTCTGCGATTGTAATTAAAAAGCAAGGTGATTTTCCTGCTTTTTGGCATAAGGATAATTCATTTATTGAAACGATAGAGGAACTATATAAGCGTGTTAAAACTAAACAAAATTTGATTTAGGGCAACCTGGCAACGGATGGTAAACGCATGTAACGGATGGGTGATTTTGAATAACTAGATTTTGTTTGTAGAAAATCACTTATTCATTCTATGACTAATTTTGCTTACAGACGCTTCTTTATCTTGCTCTCATCAAGATTAATCATATGGAACATTAGTCTTATTGAGGGGTGTTAACTCATTCAAAAACCAAATATCCATACTAGTACAAGTTGTACTTTAAATAATTATTTAATTCGCGACAATAATTATTTAAAGTGCAAATAGCCCTGTCAGTTGGTGGTGGGTTGAAAGGTTAATTTAAACTATATGCAACCATAGCATTTTAGAGTTTCAATAGCCCTGTCAGTTGGTGGTGGGTTGTAAGATGCTTTGTCAACCCAATAATTCCAATCCTCTTTTGGTTTCAATAGCCCTGTCAGTTGGTGGTGGGTTGAAAAGTTGAAAGCGAAAAATCCTGAATCAACTTATGTTATCCTGCCATACAATTATATATGGGGGTGATTTGAAAGGAGCGCTACAATGGCATTTTTATATTAAAGTACATTTGTTCTGACTCCTAATCGGTAAGATTGCTTTAGTGTTTACTTGCTTTACAAACTAATTATCTGAATCGCCTTGTTGACTCCAAGTATGAATTTTAGATGTAGAGAGGTAGCATTGCTACCTCTCTATATTGGCTTACGTTATCCACAAAACTCAATTTCATACATAGAATCAGCGATACTTTTTTGGACAAAAATTCTTTAAAACTGGTTTCAACTCTGGACAAGAATTCTTTAAAAATAATCCAAATCCTGAAACTCTTGCTATTACGTCTTTTTGAGCCAACGCTAGCAATAATTGGACAAGAATTCTTTAAAAGTGACAATAATTATTTAAAGTACAAGTGGAGCCAAGCGGGATCGAACCGCTGACCTCTACAATGCCATTGTAGCGCTCTACCAACTGAGCTATGACCCCGTAATTTTCTCATTATACCTTAAATATTTGCTCTTATGTCAATAAAATGCGACTTAAAATCTCAGTTATGTTGATACCTTATTTGTTTGATGAGAATAATTAATCGCACTGACAATAAATATTTGTATAAGAATATTTAGATATGATTACGCATTTACAGTTGTAACAGATAGGTCATGCAGTGACCCATTAAGAAGTAAACAACGAGCATTCCTGCGGCAGCCATTGCTACCAGCCCTCCAGCTAGCATTAGGGAGAATTCCTTGTGTTCTACTGCTTTTTCCATAAGGTGTAGCGACCAGGCAACCAGCGCTACATCAAAAATTAATATAGGTATTAACATTTTTCTTAATAAAAGTTATTTCTTCTTCATCAAGCTTAACACTAATTTTGATAAGTGTCTCTAACCACGCTGTGGTGGTTAGATTTTAGGCAAGATACCAGGACTACATTCGGATGGGAACTTTATTGTCGTTGAGATAATTTTTGATTTGGCTTACAGTTAGTTGTCCGTAATGTAAAAGCGATGCTAGTAAGGCAGCTTCGGCTTTACCCTCGGTTAGTGCTTGGTGGATGTGTTCGCAAGTTCCGGCACCACCAGAGGCAACAACAGGAATTTGGACTCTAGTCGCGATAGCACGGGTAAGCTCTAAGTCGTAACCGGCTTGAGTGCCATCAGCGTCCATACTTGTAATTAATAATTCCCCGGCGCCGCGTTTTTCAAGTTCTTGTGCCCAAGTAAGAGCATCAATACCTGTGTTTTCTCTGCCACCCCTCACATAAACATCCCAACCTGGGTTTTCTGAGTTTTGCCTCCTTCGGGCATCGATTGCAACTACTATGCACTGATTACCGAAACGGTCACTAGCACGATTGATAAAATCAGGGTCGCGTACTGCCGCAGAATTAATACTAACCTTATCCGCCCCTGCTCGTAACAAATTTTTAACATTTTCTAAGGATTGAATACCACCACCGACAGTTAACGGAATAAATACCTGCTCTGCGGTTCGGTAAACAACATCAATAATTGTGCCTCTATCTTCATGAGTCGCTGTAATATCGAGAAACACTAACTCATCGGCGCCTGCCTCGTTGTAAACCTTCGCTAGTTCCACGGGGTCACCCGCATCTTTGAGGTTGACAAAGTTAACTCCTTTCACAACTCGTCCCGCTTTGACATCCAGACACGGTAGAATCCTTTTAGCTAGCATGAGAATTTTTTACACTCCGAACGTATTTGCCCGACTTAAAATTGTAAATAAATTTTAAATTGACGAGCTACCACAAAAAAAAATATTTTCAATTCTCATTCCCAACCATCCAGTTACTGACCACCAACCGAACTATGGCTATCATCTCCTCAAGACAACAGTCACAGAACCCTGACGAGCCACAACCAAAACGCCAAAAACGTCCAAGGGAAGCTAAAAAAACATCAGAGCAAACACCATCGTTGGCGCCATCCGAGGCGTCAACAGAGAATACTCTATTGCAACCTGAAGCAAAAGTAGACGAACAAGGCAAACAAGAAGATAGTATTCGTCCACATCGCTTTAGTGACTATATCGGTCAAAAAGATTTAAAAGATGTATTAGAAATAGCAATAAAAGCCGCAAAATCACGTAACGAAGTTCTCGACCATTTATTACTATATGGGCCACCTGGACTTGGTAAAACTACAATGGCGATGATACTCGCATCAGAAATGGGCGTTGGCTGTAAAATTACCAGCGCACCTGCTTTAGAGCGTCCGCGCGATATTGCAGGATTGCTAATTGGTTTAAAACCAGGTGATGTATTATTTATTGATGAAATTCACCGTTTATCGCGAATGGCTGAAGAAATTTTATACCCAGCGATGGAAGATTATCGTCTGGATATCACTGTTGGTAAAGGTACAACCGCCAAGACTCGCAGTATACCCCTAGTAAAATTTACTTTAGTCGGCGCCACAACAAGAGTCGGAGCATTAACCTCACCACTTCGCGATAGATTTGGTTTAGTGCAAAAACTGCGCTTCTATGAACCAGAAGAACTTAGCAAAATAGTTATCCGTAGCGCTCAACTACTTAACACTCCCATAAACTCTGAAGGCGCACAAGAAGTAGCTCGTCGTGCGCGTGGAACACCACGTATAGCCAATAGATTACTAAGACGTGTACGTGATTATGCGGAAGTAAAAGAATGTGGTGAAATAACAAAAGTTGTCGCAGCCGAAGCACTAGAACTATTTCAAGTAGACCCATGTGGCTTAGACTGGACAGACCGTAAAATGTTGAGTGTAATAATTGAACAATTTAACGGAGGTCCAGTTGGAATAGAAACAATAGCAGCCGCAACAGGCGAAGATACACAAACAATAGAAGAAGTATACGAACCATACCTCATGCAAATAGGCTATTTAAGCCGAACACCACGCGGAAGAACAGCCACACAAGCAGCATACAAACATATGGGCTTCAAACAAACAAACGAACAATTATCGCTGCTGTAGGGTGCGTGACGCTACGACAATTCTAAAACGAAGCTACAAATCTCGTAGCGTCACGCACCATCTGGATGATAATGAAAGCAATGCACGATTAATCTTGTGGTGGTGCGTGAAAGCACTTTAATATTTTGTTACATTGATTGATTGTAATAGCTTTCACGCACCCTACAATAATTAAATTGAAAGATGATTAAAACAAATGGTCAAGTTAATCGCTGTTATATTAAGCATATTTTTATTATTCGGGTGGAGTAAACCTGCTATAGCGCAGTCCCAAGCAAACCTAACCCCCGAACAAATACAACTGCGCGATGAACTAGGAAACAAAGCTTTTGCCGCAACAGACAAAGGAGACTTCGCGACCGCAGAAAACTACTGGACGCAGATGCTCGAACAAGACCCCACAAATGCAGCAGTTTGGAGTAATCGCGGAAACTCGCGCGTCAGTCAAAATAAATTACAAGAAGCTCTTGTAGATTATAATAATGCAGTTAAACTGGCGCCGAACGTAACTGACCCATATTTAAATCGTGGTACAGCATTAGAAGGCTTAGGACGTTGGGAAGAAGCCATAGCCGACTATAATCATTTACTAGAAATCGATCCCAACGATGCAATGGGGTATAACAATCGAGGTAACGCCGAAGCTGGCTTAGGAAAATGGCAAGAAGCCATCGCTGACTACAAAAAATCAGCAGATATTGCACCGAACTTCGCTTTTGCCCGTGCCAACTATGCTCTAGCATTATACGAATCAGGCGAAAAAGACGAAGCAATCCACCAAATGAAAAATATTCTCCGTAAATATCCCAAATTTGCCGACGTGCGCGCGTCAATAACAGCAGCACTTTGGGAAAAAGGTTTACAAGGAGAAGCAGAAAGTAACTGGGTTGCGGCAGTTGGTCTTGATCCCCGCTACCGAGATATAAACTGGGTTAAAAACGTCCGTCGTTGGTCTCCCAGCATGGTCAGCGCATTAGAAAAGTTTTTGAAATTACAGTAGTACATAATTTTCCATAATCAACAATCTTGTGGGGTGGGCATCGTGAACCACCCTTCATATTGAGCGGCGCCCATCCCCCAACTTTTCAATTCCGTCTTTAAGGAAAACGCTCCTATTAATAAGAGTGTAGCCAACTTTGTCTTAGCCAGGGCAAAATATCTGTTACTGAATCTAAGCCAAACTTAGTTGCCGACATTGTTGTAAAAATGGTTAAAAGTCGAGTATGACTCACTTTGGTATTATCTGTCCTGCCGCAACTGGTCATCTCAACCCAATGACCACACTGGGGTACGAACTTCGGTCAAAGATTAAGCAGATTGTTGTTGAAGTACATAATTTGGATAATCGAATTGAGCGCATAAAAGCTTTACTACAAATTAATGGTTTAAATAAAATAACAATCGAGCAAGGACCAATTTTTCAGAGTTCTAATATTTATACATTTATTCTTATCGATAATAATTATAGGTTATGCTTGGTTTCATTCCGGAAATCACCCTTCCTAATGGCGTGAAGATATTTTACAAAAATCGAGAGGAAGTTGAGTTTTTATATGAAGAAATGCCTCTATACCTACAAAACGGTATTGAGTTACATGAAGGCGCCACCGTGTTTGACGTTGGAGCAAACATTGGTTTATTTACATTATATGTAAGTAAATTATGTAATAAAAATGTAAATATTTACGCATTTGAACCAGTTCCTGCAATTTTTGGAATTCTTCAGTGTAATGTTCAAAGGCTTAATTCAGAAAAAATTCAAATATTTCCCTACGGAGTTTCACATAGTTCTGGAACTGTAAACTTTGCTTACTATCCTAATTGTACTGGATGGTCAACTTTATACCCAGATGATTCTCAGTATCAGCGAGATTTAATCAAAAACGTCACTCTTAATAACCTTAATGAGGCGCCTGCGTTTATTCGCTGGTTACGTTGGATACCTTCGTTTGTACGTGCGTTTATTCTCGACCAGAAAATAAATAAAGCGTTTCAAGCTGAACAAATAACTTGTCATCTCAAAAAGCTGTCAGAAATAATACGTGAGCAAAACATAGAGAAAATTGATTTACTCAAAGTTGATGTCGAAAGAAGTGAGTTAGATGTATTATTGGGTATTGAAGTACAAGATTGGTACAAGATTAAGCAAGTTGTTTTGGAGGTTCATGACTTAGATGGTCGAGTTCAAAAAGTGAAAGATTTACTTATGCAGCATGGTTTTAGCAAGATTACTATCGAACAACAAAACTTTTTAAAAGGTCACGAGTATTTCAACGTGTACGCTTTGCGGTAGTTTGTAAATACAAGACAGAGAAAATCAGAAATCAAAATTGACCAAAATTGAGAAAAATTAGCTTAGAAGGTTTTACCATGACCCATTTTGGAATTATTTGTCCTGCTGCAACCGGACATATCAACACAATGTTCCCTTTAGCGCACGCTTTACAACAGCGTGGACATCAAATTACTCATTGCTACGTTATGATGTACATGTTTTGAACATTTTAATAGATTGAGGAATCTCATGGATAAACCTAAATATATTACTGAGAGTGAAACACATCGACTCGTCAGTATTTTTGATAGTTTTAAAAAAGATGCAGAGGATACTGAAAATTTAACTCAAGAAAACGTAGAAGCTACTAGTAATGGTGTTCTGTCAATGTCCTCCCTTGGAAAATTTGGTAGATTTGGCAACTAATTGTTCCAATATGCGTTTTTAAGGATATGTGCCCAAAAAAATGGAGCTAAAGTAGAGTGTCCAGCTTGGATTGGTCAAACTTTGTTTGGGCATCAGGATGCGCCAATTTCTAAACTCTTATCTCCTATAGTTGAGACTAAAGGAAGTCAAGAAACTTTGTTTGATGCGATGCCAGAATTAACGTATTATATAGAAAAACTCGCGCATCAAACTAGTTTGCCAATGAGTGGGCAAGAAGCTTTAGAAAGTAACTTAATAAATGTAGATTTATGGGGTTTCTTTCAACTAAATACTCAACTTTTAGAACCAAATAAAGATTTTTTTTGTTCGCTTTTTGAACCTGTAATTGACTTAAAGTATTCGCTAGAAGATGGTCTTAATTTTCTTAGATCAAAAGGGAAAACAATAATTGGTGTTCATATTCGACGAGGCGATTTCGTTACACTTCCATTGGCTGGTTTTACATTGACGGTACCTTCAAAATGGTATTGTGAATGGCTCGATAATATATGGAATCAATTAGACGAACCAGTTCTATTTCTATGCAGCGACGAGTTAGATTCAATTGCTAGTGACTTCGATAAATATTCCCCTGTTACATCAAATGACTTGAATGTAAAGCTACCAGAAAGAATGGAAGGTTTAAAGATAGAATTTTACATTGATTTTTTTATGTTGAGTAATTGTGATGTTGTTGTTACAAGCAATAGTATTTTTAGTTTTACTGCTTGTATGTTAAATAATCGAGGAAAATTATTTGTCCGTCCTCACTGGGATTTTTCCTCAAAATTTACAGATTTTGAGCCTTGGAACAGTGAACCACTTTTATGGATAGGGGGTAGTAAGCCGAAATTCTCTAAATCTTTTTCTGAAGTTTTATACGTTACTTATGTAACTCAAGGAATATGGGAAATGCTTAAGTGCATATTTATTTATATTCCTCGAAGCTACATTAAAAATTTTGGAATAAGAGCATATCTTAGCTACCAAGTCCAAGGATTTTTTGGTGTACTTAAAACTTTGCTATATACATTGGGCTGGCACTCAGTGTGGAGAACGCAAGGAAAGAAAAAGCGTTAACAATTGTCAACGCTTCTTCTTGTTTTTGTCAATAAGTTAAAATAATTTAGAATTGCTACATTTAATTTTCGTCTGCTTGCGTTGAAATTTGGTCTAATATTGCTAGGTGTAGTTGGTTTCTTGTATCTAACTGCGTATACCGTCTTTGTAGCGGCGCCCATTGTTGCCATAATTGATGACGTTTGTCAACTAGTAAACTTGTGAAAGTTGGGAGTTTTTCTGTAAAGTCTTCACCGAACACATCAACTAACCAGTCTTCTAAAACATCACTATCGTGAATTTCTCCTAATATGTCTTGGATATTTTTAACTTCGATAAGATGCTCTCCGTAGGTTTCACCATAAAATTCGGTGAACAGTTCCATTTGATAGCGTAGACGTTTAGCTTGTTTGCGTAGACTGTGTAAAATTTCGTGGTTAGAATTTAAATTTTGCTCTACGTGTGTACTTGTCATTCCCTTCGGATAACTTCTTAATAAAGAGGTTGACGTGGAAACACCGTTATTACTTCCTAATGGTATTCCAAATTGCCAACCTGGATGTAAAAAGAAGTAACTTACCTCTGGTAAAAGCAAGTCGGGTAACACTAAATCTATTGATAGCGGCGCCGATTCTTGGTATCTTGGTTCTTCGAGCCAATGTTCAAGTGAAGTTTTGAGCGATTTGTAGCGTTCGTCTTTGAGTGTTGCTTTTACATCAGTCAATGCTTGCTGACGTTGCTTGTCAATAGCATTGAACGCTTTTTCTAAATGCTTGAGTTCTTCAGGTGGTAAATGAGGCTGGAAATTCTTTTCTACAGATTCTTTTAGTACATCTAGGTCTCTAAGATTACCCAGGCGCCGTGCTATTTTACCAATGTTACGGTCTGTAACGGCTTTTGGTAAATTCACGACGAATCCAAACCGACTAACTACAGTGCGTAGGCGCCGCATTCCTACCCGCATTTGATGCAACGCTTCTGGGTCTTCATCCTTTTTGACTGTCTTTTCCCACTTTAAGGTTTTTTTGAAGTGCTTTTGAATTGCCTGGTAAGCATAGTCTCCTAGGGTTTTAACAACAGTTTGAGTTGCTAGTGTCATAAAATCACGCCTGATGAGGTTTTCGTAGAAGTTCTAAAATGAAATAAGTTCAAATAAAAACTTCTATTCTTTTTGGATAAGTTATTTGTGCTTATTAATACAAATAATTCATTTCTATAACGAATAATACTATTTAATTTACAGAATATTTTAAATCTACCTTAAGTCGTATATTTACTTTACTATATTTATTATTAATACAAATTTGTTTAAATATTATTACAATATCAGGACTTACGCACGAAAACCTAGAAACCTGGAATATACGTTGATAGCATGTAATAAAAATGACGATTTGTCTGCGACAATGAATGCGTAGAAACCAGGTTTTTTTGCGTAAGTCCTAAATATAAGTCGGTGCGTGACGCTACAAGTATTATAATTACGTTGAAATTTTTTGATGGTGTCACACACCCTACGATTTGTTTAAATATAATTATGTCTCTTAATATTTATTGTTGACAAAATAAAGTAAAATAAATAACACGTTTTTTGTTTTTATACTTTTGAATTCATACGCGATGTTTAATAACCAATCAATCCAAACAATTCTACTGAGCTTTAACGAAAGTTTTAAAGAACACCGAGAAGATACTTCGGCAGTTTTACTACAAGCTGAAAAATATTTGTGGCTAGGTTCTGATGAAACATCTACTATTGAGCGTTTAAGCATAATTGATACCAGTAATTTTGGTGAACACAAGCAGTATCAAGTTACAGATTTTATCGATTTACCAGCAGCATCTGATAAAGAAATTGACATCGAAGGGCTAGCATATAGTAATTATTATCTGTGGTTCGTTGGTTCTCATAGCTACAAGCGCAAAAAACCAAAACCCGACAAATCTGATATTAAAAATGTACAAAGATTAGCAACTATCGAAACAGAACCAAACCGTTACATCCTTGGACGCATACCTCTGGTAAATGGAGAGTTATTTGCTTCATGCTCACATCCTGAAGATTCAACTCAACAATTAAGTGCAGCTAAATTAGAATTAACACCAACAGGCAATGTGTTAATTGATGCTTTAACTCAAGACTCTCATCTCGGCGCCTTTATCAAAGCACAAATTCCAGGCAAAGACAACGGTTTTGATATTGAAGGTATCGAAGTTGAAGGGAATCGAGTTTTTCTTGGTTTGCGTGGGCCAGTTTTACGCGGTTGGGCAGTCATGTTAGAACTAGAATTAGAAGTATTGAGTACAGGAGTATTTAAATTAGTACAAGTAGGAGATAGTTTCTATAAGAAGCATTTTTTGTATTTAAACGGTTTAGGAATTCGTGATATATGTCGTGATGGCAGTGATTTATTAATTTTAGCTGGGCCGACAATGGATTTAGATGGGCCAGTACAAGTTTATAGATTGTGCGATGGTTTTAATTTACAAGAAAATGTTTTACACCGTCCTGAAGTTGTACTTGATATTCCTTATGGAAACCGAGATGACCATGCTGAAGGAATGACATTATTTAAACAAGTACTAGGAAAGCCTTCATTATT
The DNA here is from genome assembly GCA_019359675.1 of Calothrix sp. FI2-JRJ7. Taxonomy (GTDB): domain Bacteria; phylum Cyanobacteriota; class Cyanobacteriia; order Cyanobacteriales; family Nostocaceae; genus Dulcicalothrix. The sequence continues at coordinate 52,250 of JAHHGX010000004.1, read as the reverse complement.
GGTAGTATATGACTCACCATCGAAAACGAAGAGAGTTGTTGGAGATGCGGGTGTATTGGCAGATGTGTTTGAGTTAGGAGTTAGGAGTTAGCATTAGGAGTTAGGAGTTAGGAGTTATAATTAAATCTTTAATAGCTTTTAATAGATTTATTGGTTCGATTGGTTTGGCAATATGTCCTTGGAATCCTGCTGCTATCGCTTGCTGCTTATTATAATCTCCTGCGTATGCTGTTAAAGCTATTGCTGGTATTTGTCCTCCTTGTTGCGGCGCCAATGTTCTGACTTGTTGTAGTAACATATAACCATTCATTTCTGGCATTCCAATATCACTAATTAGTATATTTGGCAACCACTGCGTTAATGTTGTTAATGCTTGTTTTGCTCCATCTGCTGCAATGACTTCGGCGCCTGCTTGTTCTACTATAAATTTTACTAGTTCTCGTGAATCGGTTTCATCATCGACTACTAAAATTTTAATACCGTTTAAATTTAGCGATGACTCGGATGTTTTTGATATTACTTCTTCAGTTGACTCTGTTTTTACTAACGGTAATTTAATCGTAAAAGTTGCACCCATTCCTTCACCTGGACTATCTGCACGAACCGTACCACCGTGTAATTCTACAAGGTGACGCACGATAGCAAGTCCTAATCCTAATCCCCCAAACATGCGTGTTGTTGTACTATCTGCTTGCCGAAAGTAGTCGAACACATGGGGTAGAAATTCAGGAGAAATACCTTTTCCTGTATCGCTAACTGTAATTTGAGCAAAGTTGGGAGCATTCGGAGCAAATGATAACTCCACTTGCAGGCGCCCACCCACGGGTGTAAACTTAACTCCATTAGAAAGTAAATTCCACACAACTTGCTGTAAACGTGCGGCATCTCCTAACACTTGTCCAACATTTGACTCAAATTTTACTTCTACCTGAATTGATTTAGCTTCTGCTGCTAGTTGGACTGTTTCAATCGCGGCTTCAATTGTTGCTGCTAAATTAATTGGATATATATTTAAATTTAACTTACCTTGCAATATTCGCGAAACATCAAGCAAATCTTCGATGAGTTCAGATTGCAATTTAGCATTACGCTCAATAATTGTTATAGCTTCTTTTGCCTTTGCTTCATTTAACTTGCCACTTTGCAAAAGTTTTGACCAACCAAGGATGGGGTTAAGCGGTGTGCGTAACTCGTGTGATAAAACAGCTAAAAATTCATCTTTAATACGGTTAGCTTTTTCGGCTTCAAGTCTAGCTGTTTGCTCTAATTGTAAAAGACGTGCGCGCTCGGCTTCGGCTTGCTTTCGTTCGGAAATATCAATTACTGAACCAATATAACCTTGATATTCACCATCTACCCCAAACCAAGGACTAGCTGCGTCCATTACCCAAAAATACTGACCGTCGTGGCGCCGCAAACGGTATTCTATCTGCAAAGCTTCATACCGTGCGTTAGCTGCTTTGAATATTTGTCCAGTGTATTCACGGTCTTCTGGGTGTGTAGCATCTAACCAACCATATCCTAAACCAGTTGCTTCGGTCTGACCCGAAAAATCGTACCAGCTTTGACTAAGATATGTACAGCAGCCTGTGGAGTCAGTAACCCAAACCATGAAGGGGGCATTATCAGCCATGTTGCGGAAACGTTCCTCGCTTTCACGCAACGTTTTTTCTGCTAGCTTCCGCTCGGTAATATCTGTTAAAGTGCCATACCATTGCGTAATTTGCCCTATAGCATCATGAATTGGTATTGCCCGACACAAAAACCAGCGATATTTCTCTTTTAATAATGTAATATTTTTAAGGCGAAATTCTGTTTGATAAAGACTCCCAGTTGCCAGACTTGTATTCCAAACTTCATACGTTGGCTCAAAATCATCTGGATGAATAACTTGTGCAATAAAGCCTTGGTCTAAAGTTTGCTCTAATGTTAACCCTGTATAATCAATCCATCGCTGGTTAACATATGTTGGGATACCATCTTTTGTCGCAGTCCATGCTATTTGTGGCATTGCGTCAGCTAGTTGACGAAACTGTGTTTCACTTTGCCGCAGTGCTTCTTGTGTTTGTTTACGCTCCGTAACGTCTCGATAAAAACCTGATAGTCCAGTTGGCGAGGGAAAAAGACGTGCTTCGACCCAGATATTATACGCCGCGTAATATTCCTCAAACTCAACCATACTTCGCTTTTTGATAGCTAGTAGGTAAGCTTGTTCAATTGGAGTACCGATAAAATCAGGAAAAATTTCCCACAGCGTTTTACCAAGAACTTCTTCGGGTGTTTTTCGCATCATTTGTTCTGCTGCGACATTAATGTAGGTAAAGCGCAAGTCGTTATCAAAACCAACAAACGCATCGGTAACGCGCTCAAGAATTATCTGCTCACGACGCGCGGACTCTTGCCGTATTCGCGTTAACTTTAAACTTGCCTCTACTCGTGCGACGAGTTCCCGTGCTGAAAATGGTTTAATTAAATAATCATCGGCGCCTGTAGAAAGTCCTTCAATACGAGATTCTTCTCCCGCGCGGGCAGATAATAGAATAATTGGAATTTCTTTTGTAGTTGGATTTGTCCGTAGTTGTTGTAATAACCCTAAACCATCAAGTTTAGGCATCATTATATCTGTTAATACTAAATCAGGTTTTTGTTTCTCTATAATAGCTAAGGCAGTAATACCGTCTTCGACTGCTTCTACGGTATATCCATGTTCTTCTAGTAATCGCTTGACATATTCACGCATATCTGTATTGTCATCAGCGAGAAGAATTTTTGTAGAGACGTGATTAATCACGTCTCTACTGGTTTCAATGTTCAATTTATTACTTGACACTTGTGAAGACGCGATATATCGCGTCTCTACATTCGGTATCCAGCTTAATGCTTCTTCTATATAGGCTGTTGCTTTTGTTGCTGTGGAACTAAGCGCGCGTTCAGCACCAATATGTTCTGGCGCCAAATGTTTACATCCAAGTGGAATTGATATAGTAAAACTTGTGCCTTGGTCAACAACGCTAGTTACATTAATTGTTCCACTATGTAAAAGTACTAACTCATTAACTAATGATAGACCAATGCCAGAACCTTCAAACGAACGACCTCTGGCGCCACTGACTCGATGAAACCGTTCAAATATATGTGTTAACTCCGATTTTGGTATCCCTGTACCTGTATCTCGTACTTCTAACTCAACGTGGTCATTTAATTGACGTAATACAACAGCTATTTCTCCTTCAAAAGTAAATTTAAAAGCATTGGAAAGCAGGTTTAGAACAATTTTTTCCCACATTTCCCGGTCTACATACACAGGTTCTGTTAGCTCTGGGCAATCTATAATTAAACGCATACCAACCCGTTCAACCGTAGACCGAAACATACTTGCTAAATCTGCGGTGAAGGTTGCGAGGTCGGTTGGTTCGTATACTACCTGAATGCGTCCTGCTTCGATACGAGAAAAATCAAGTAAAGTGTTTACTAATTTCAACAAGCGTAAACTATTACGCTGCACTACCTCAATTCGTTCTTGCTGTCGTGGAGGTAACGGTACATCTGTATCTGTTAGTGCATCTTCCACTGGACTTAACATTAAAGTGAGTGGAGTTCTAAATTCATGACTAACATTGCTAAAGAAAACAGTTTTAGCACGGTCAATTTCAGCTAAAGCTTCCGCACGCTTCCGTTCGTCTTCATAAGCTTGTGCGCTGGCTATGCTGGCAGCAATGGTATTTGAAACAAGCTCAAAAAATCTTTTATAATTACTATCTAAGAGTCTAAATGGATTTAAGCCAGCAATTAATATTCCGGCTTTACCTGTTTTTCCAGATGGTAATATTGGTACAACAACTGCTTGTGATGGTTCTTTATTCCAGGCGCCGTGCGGTAAATTATTAAAATATGCTTCTAAATTAGAGATTAAACTGATTTGCTGCGATTCGATTACTTCAGCAAACGACCATATACAGTTTTCATCAAGAGTTATTGTTTCTACAGCTATTGGATGCTCAGTAATATTACTAGTAGTCCCAGCTAAAATCAGGCGCCTAGTATCCGCGTCAACGAGATAAATTAGTGCGAACGGAATATCATAAGCATTGCTTTCTAAAGATTTTATACTCAGCGTACAGGCTGTATCGAACGTGCGCGCATTTGCTGTACTAGCCGCTAACGAACGCAATAATGCTAACTGACGCTCACCAATGATGCTCTGCGTATTGTCAGTATTAGCACAAAAAATACCACCCGTACCACCTTGGTCATTAGGAACAGGACTATAAGAAAATGTATAATAGGTTTCCTCTGGATAACCGTTGCGCTCCATAATCAGTAGCAACGATTCATCATAAGTCCCCTCATTATTACGCATTGCCGATGCAGCTCTTGGACCTACTTGTTCCCAAATTTCACGCCACACATGCGAAGCAGGTTGCCCCAAAGCTTCTGGATGCTTACCACCTACAATGCTTTTGTAAGCATCATTATAAAGGTTAATAAGTTCATCACCCCACCAAATAAACATTGGTTGACGCGAAGTCAACACTATCCGTACCGAGGTTTTAAGACTTTGGGGCCAACTGTCAACGGCGCCTAACGGTGTTTGTGACCAATCATACGCGCGCATGAGTTGACACATCTCGCCATTGCCAGCAAATAAGCTTTCAGAATCACTCGGTGCGGACATTTCAACTCTTTACTTATAAATTCAATTATATGTATAACATAAAATTATATAACTCAAATCCTTCCAACCCACATCTATCGTTGGATATGTAACACGTAGCACAAATTAACTTAAACTTTTCTTGTGGGATGGGCGTCCTCGCCCGTCCTAAATATTAACATATTGGGGTAGGCAAGCCGTCCTAAATATTAACATATTGGGCGGGCAAGGATGCCCACTCCACAAGATAGTTAATTTAATTTTTAAAAATTCCTTAGTCTTTAATTTGTGTGTTCGAGCTTTGTAAATTTATTAATGCTATTTGCAGTTGATGCATATAAGTTTGAACACTTGGTTTATCAACTTGGTTTTGGGCGCCTACGCATTTAAGCTTATACTCATACTAGTATTTATTTATTGGTAATAATTGAAGTTAATCAAATTATACACTAAATTGCCTTATATCTCAAAAAAGCGATGGACGCAATTGAGGAATATAACCCAGAACTCAAGGGAGTATTACCCCAAGATGAATATTTTCGACTTGTGCGGGGTGAAGATAAAAGTATTCCCAAGCGGTTGTTAAAAAACTTCTCGAATATTCCTGCCAATGCAACAGGGGATGTGTTCGGAAAGATTTATCAATACTTTCTAGGTAATTTTGCTAAAGCCGAAGGGCAAGGTCACAGGAGACAACATTTAATGTAAGTTGGGTAGAGCGCAGCGCAACCCAACATCATTCTAAAAATCTAAAAACCTGTCATCCTCACTACGTGAAGCATCTCTCAAGTTTAAAAACATGCCATGCAAACCATCGTAACAAAGGTAAATATTAGTGAAGACCACAAACTAATAATTCAGCTACCTGCTAACATTCCTGTAGGTGAGTACGAAGTCGTCTTAGTTTTGAATAATCCCTCACCTCAACATAAAGTACATCCATCGATTGCCGAAGCTCATACAGTAAGTGATAACCGAGTTCAATTTCTGAAAGCTCGATATCATTATGAATAGGTATAATTCAATCCCTCAAAACATTACTTAGAGTTAAATTATGTCAATAAAAGTCACATCAGAAGAAGCTGCTGTAAATTTGGATACACTGTGTAACCAAGTCGTTCAAACTGGCGAAGTTATAGTCATCACTAGACCGAATGGTGAAAATACCGCACTAATTTCTGAAGCTGAACTTAATAGTATACTCGAAACTCTTTATATACTGCGCTCACCTGCTAACTCTACTCGGTTATTGGCAGCATTACGAGGTGCGAAAAGTGGTACTGTTAAACCTCAGTCTTTAGAAGAGTTATGTAATAAGTTTGGATTTAGTGAAGATGATTTAGATGATGATTTAATTGCAGCGAGCTAAAATAATAAATAAACACTAATAATTCAGTAGCTCGAAACAATTAGTAGCATGTTAAACTTGATTAGTATCTACTAACGAGTTTTTATGATATGAGTTTCAGTGATGCAGTTGAAGCTATAAAAAAATTATCTATTGAAGAAAAGCAAGAGATTCAGCTACTATTAAAGCAGTATCTACGTGAAGAACGCCGTGCTGAAATGTACAACAATTTCCAAGCCGCACAGCTAGAAGAAAATCAGGGTGAACTTAAGTTTTCTTCTAACTTGAGTAAACTCAAACAGTTAATTTATGAATAATCACGGGTGAAAGTAAAATTCTAGACCAAAATCTACCCGAAACTTACGACAGAATCTTATTTAAAAGAAAATGCGATACTGTCTTTGATTTAATTTATACCTATGCGAGTAAAAAACAAAAGTAGGCAATATAAATTTATGTAGGGTGTGTGGCGCCATTAACAAATTAAATTTTATTATAATCAAGTGGCGCCACGCACCATTAACTGTTGTTGATGCTCATAGAATGGTGCGTCACTGCACTTTATTTTTCGTGCTTAGTGAGCGATTGTTATTGCAGTGACGCACCCTACATTTTAAAAAATTAACTATAATAAGTCGAATAAAAGTTTTCAGGCAAAGAATAGCTGCGCCATCTTATTGATGGTGCGTCATTGCATTTTATTTTTCGTGCTTAATTTAAATTTTTAATGCACTGACACACCTCACTTTTGAAAAACTTAACCAAAAGCAAAATTGTAGAGGATGACAAAGTTGACAATTGGTATAAGCATCAACAAAAGCATCCAAGGATTTTTTCCTAGCTTCTTAAGAATATTGACAAACGCAATAATTAAGAATATGAGAGCGACAAAATTTACAATTGGAATAAAAAGACCAATAATCCACCAAGGTGATTGGTCTCCTGCTTTGTACATTATCCAATTATTTAGGATTGGTACCCAGGCAAACCAAGCATTCGGTTCTCCCAATTTCTGGTATATATGATAGAAACAGTAACTACCGAATACATACCCAGCTATACCAATAATAAATCCTATTAAACTGCCTGCTGTACTCTCGCTGCCTGAACTGCTCTGAGCTAACAAGCTAATTGAACTCACATCAAATATCTGTAGTAGCATTCTTATTCATCCTTCAATAAAGAGATGTCATTATTTTTTACGTGTATTACAATACACTTATTTTATCTAATAAGTTTAGATATTGTTGAATATATGACATATTTTTTGCGATAGCCTCAGTATTAATACTGCTAAAGCAAAATTTGGCTTGGTGTTTTATTGGTAAGGAATATAGAAGATGTTTGCAGCTTTGTATTTGTTACATTTTATTTAGACACATTTAAGTAGCTGTAATCAGTTTAATTGCAGATAAACGTGAAACAGCTGCAACCGTGTTATGATTTACACCTAAATGTTTAGCTAATTGAGTAACAGTAGGCAAAGCATCATCTAACTGTAGCTTTCTATGCGCGATTAGTACTTTAATTTGTTCAGTAACCTGAGCGTTAATTGTTATTGCCGCCGAAGTTTCAACGATTACTTTTGACCAAACTCGAGTAAGCATAATTTATTTGTTTTATCTAATTAGCTTTTTAAAGCTACTTAATCAGTATTTATAAATCCTCATATCTATAAATCTATCCAAAGACTTATTTTTACTTTGTAAGATTATCTTTTTTCCCCTTATCAAGGTACCTCAGCATGACACGAGATGCGACCCTGCGGGAAAACTGCGTTTACGTACCTCAGCATGACACGAGATGCTTCATTTTTTGGTATGACAATAATATGGGCAGGCAGGATGCCTACCGCACACTCATAACTCATCCGTTACATCCGTTATATCCGTTGCCAGTTAGCTCCCCAACATTTGTAAGTTGTGCAGAGTCGCATATAACCCTCCTTGCTCTATCAACTGTTCATGACTACCTTGTTCAATAAGCTCACCACGCTTCAATACAAAAATTCTATCTACATTACGTATGGTAGATAAACGGTGGGCGATAATTATAGCAGTACGTTCAATTAATAATTCATCTAATGCTTTTTGAACTAATGCTTCTGTACCTACATCCAAGCTTGCTGTTGCTTCGTCTAATACTAATACTTGGGGGTCACGTATCGCAGCACGTGCGAATGCTAAAAGCTGCTTTTGCCCACTAGAAAGGTTTGTTCCTCTTTCTCGTAATTGTGTGTGGTAGTTTTGCGGTAGTTGTTCGATAAATTCTGCGACGTTGGTTTTTTCTGCTGCTCGTTGCACTTCTTCTATTGTGTATCCGTCACCCAAGGATATGTTTCCTTTTACGTCTCCCGCAAATATAAACCCGTCTTGCAATATTACTGCCATGTATCGTCGCAGTTCGGCTTGCGGTACGTCACGGATGTCGATACCATCGATTAATATTCGCCCTTGTGTTGGTTCGTAAAGACGACACAGTAATCTTATTATCGTACTTTTCCCGGCGCCTGTTGGTCCAACTAATGCTATTTTCTCACCTGGCTGAATTACAAAGTCCAGGTCTTTAATTACATAATCATTATCTTTGTATGCAAACCATACATGCTCAAATCTTATTTCTCCACGTTTAGCTGTAACTTGATGTTCATCATTATTAACGATTTCGTCAATATAGCCAAATTCAAACCCTGATAAATGTCTTGAACCTTTATCGCGTATTTCTATTGGCTCATCTAAAATATCACTGACTCGCTCTATTGCTGTAAACCCTGCCTGAATAACTGTAAACTTTTCGGCAAATTGCTGTAATGGGTCAAATAGTCTTTGTGCGTACAAAATAAACGTCGAGAGAATAGCAAACGTTAACTGCTGTTTGAGTAGTAACCATCCTCCTAGCCACAGTACCCCAGAAATAGCTATTAATGAAATCCATTCGAGCGTCGCTGATACTGATGAATCAAAAAATATTGTTCGGTCTACTTCTTTTACATAACTATTATTTGACTGTCGATATAATTTCGCGTTAAATTTCTCGCGTCTAAATAGCTGGACAACATTTATACCTGTGATATTTTCTTGTAGCTGCGAGTTCAGTACAGATAGTTCTTCCCTTGCTTTATAATTAGCTTTACGAAACTGTTGCTGAAAATAAATAATTAACGCTCCAATTGGTATTAGTGTCAAAATTAACATCAATGCTAGCTGCCACTGAACCGTAAACATAAAGCTAGCTATTACTAGCATTGAAAGTGCATCTGCTAGTATACCTATGGCGCCTGTTGAAAATACATCTCCTAGTGCTTCAACATCGCTTGTTAACCGAGTAATCAATTTCCCTACAGGTGTACGGTCAAAGTACCTTACAGCTAAAGATGTGACGTGATGAAATAAGTCTTGACGTATTTCTGCTGTAATATTCTGTCCAACTTTCTGAACCAGATATCCCTGAAAGCCTCTTAATAACAACTGAATAAGTACTGTTACTAAAAATGCACCTTCGATGATTTGTAACCCTTCCATTAACGTACCCCGTTTAAAAAACGCATACGTACTCGGTTCGTTACGAATTAATGAAATTGCTTGCCCTATTAATAAGGGTTGTGCTGCGTTGCCTATTGCTATTGGCACTAGCAATAACATCGATACTGTTAATAGCTTGAAATGCCGACGCGCGTATGGCGCCAACCGTAAAAACAGTCGCCAGTCTGTTTCACGACGACGAGTAGATTTGGGTAGTGTGTTGGTGATGCTCATATGAGCATTATATTAATTTTACTTGACAAAAATACTGACACCTTAAACTTTACCTATAATCACTTAAAAATAAAAATCGGTCAAAAATGCCTAAATTTCTAGGTTTCTTTACATTCTCTTACATTAGATTTATATAAGACATATTATTTTCCCCCTAATATGTAAATTACACATGCTGTTTTTTATACATACAGAGGATTTACTGAGAAAGACTATGGTAAGAAAAAGTATTGCATGGCTAATTCCTACAGTCGCTATAGCGGTTTTTGGCACCAATTTACGCGCACAAGCACAAACAACTAAAAATTTTGAGATTCAATATAACACCTTAACTCAAATTGTTCCCTTTCAACCAGGATTTGCCAGAGCAACTATTACAGGTAAAAGTTCTTCTCCTGCTGCCTTTGGCTTAGATTCTTTCCTTAGTAATACTTATGGTCGTGAAGATGCAAGCAATTTTCCCATAGTTAGGTATAATTTTAACTCCGAACCTACTGCAATCGGTCTGCCAAGCACTCTTCCATCTTTCTCTGACAGATACTTTGGTGGCGCCAACGAATTATTCGGCAAAGCTGACGATAGCGCTGAAGTTAATTTGGCCACAGGCAATATTCAAGGTGCTGGTACTATTACCATCTTCGGTGGAACAGGTGTATTTGAAAATGCTACTGGTAAAATCACTTTTACTCAGCAAGACGCATTTGACCCATCTAATATTCCTCCTGAAGGTGTGCCAGGTGTGGCTATACTCAAATTTGACATACAGACACCCACACGGCAAGTTCCAGAATATACGCCTACTTACACTTTAGTTTCCGCTGGCTTGATAGGCGCCGTTTTATTAAAGAGGGGAAAAAGACAAAAGGCAAGTAACCTCCTTTAACTTTTTCCCTGCCAAAACTTTTCACACTAATCTTCGTGGTCGTCGAATGGGTCAGTGAGTTGCTTCGATGGAGGACCGAAAGAAGTGTAAATTGATGCTCCAGTAATGGCGACGACTATAGCACTGACCGCTATTATCATTACCGTTGCTGGTTCTAAATTGCTAAGAGATGTTGCAAAATCCATATATTTGGGGTGAATTATGAGTGCTATTATTATAAAATATTACAAAAAGATAAGTTAAAAGCATAGCCGCTTTGGGCTTATCTTGCATAAAAATGCTTACTATGCTTTTTCTACCGTCAAAAAATAACCTAATTGTTTTGGTTAAAGTAATTGCGGTTCGTGTCATATTAGGCATTTGAGGTTCCTGAAAAACTTAAAGTAGAAGCAATGTAATATTTGTTTGTATTTTATGGAACAATAAAACTAAGTCTGAAAAGGCGAGTTTAACCCAGATTATTCTGCGGGGTTTTTCCGTGGGAGACTCAAAAAAAGATAAATATTGGGTTTAGCAAATAATATTAACGGTGAATTATGGCACAACGGACACGATTGGGAGATATCCTCAGACCTTTAAATTCTGAATACGGTAAAGTTGCTCCAGGTTGGGGAACCACTCCCCTTATGGCTGTTTTTATGGGACTCTTTTTCGTTTTCTTGCTGATTATCCTGCAACTTTATAACAAATCCATCGTTATTCAAGATGTGATGGTTGACTGGCGCACTGTCGGCAAGTAATTTTAATCGCAATTACTTTAAGTTATTCAGACCCGGTGTTTGCCGGGTTTTTTTATGATATTGTGTCTTTGCTTGCAGGGCGCCTGCTCGTCGTAGGGTGCGTGACGCTACTAGATTTTAATGATGGAAGCAAGGTTATTATAGGGTCACGCACCCTACAATATATATGCTCAGGTAGACGGGAGAAGGAGTATGAATTTTTTTGGTATTGGTTTGCCAGAAATGGCTGTAATTATGGTAGTAGCGCTTTTAGTGTTTGGTCCTAAGAAGTTACCTGAAATTGGACGCAGTATGGGTAAAGCTATTCGTGGTTTCCAAGATGCGTCACGTGATTTCCAAGACGAGTTTCAAAAGGAAGCGACGCAGCTACAGGAAGCTGTACAGACGAAAGCGGAAATTGAACCTAAGCAACTTGAAGCAACACAGAAAGAAGAAGTTTAAATTATTCTGGCGTAACGGGAAAACGGGGTTATTAGGAGCAATTCTAATAATTCCGGAAGTTTGTCTTTATGACGAATTACTCCAAAAAATTACCACCTAATAATGCGGGGAAGAATTTACAATGTAGTACAGGTAATATAACTTCCCCTTATTTGATTCTTCGATTATTTGACTTTTTATGGACAAAACTATAGTAATTCCTCAATTAGTTGTTGGTTTGGGTAATCCGGAACCAAAGTATGACCAGACGCGGCATAATATAGGCTTTGCTGCGATTGATGCTTTGTGTCGAACTCTGAAAATATCTGTATCAGAAAATAAAAAGTTTCAGGGAGAATACGGTGAAGGCTCAATTGGTGGCGATAAAATTCGTTTATTAAAGCCGCTTACGTATATGAATCGTTCTGGTCAGTCTATCCAAGCTGTTTTGAACTGGTATAAATTGAATCCAGAATCAGTACTGATTATTTATGATGATATGGATTTGCCATTGGGCAAAACTCGATTACGGTTATCGGGGTCTGCTGGTGGGCATAATGGCATGAAAAGTGCTATCGCGCATTTGGGTACAGATAATTTTCCTCGCTTGCGTATTGGTATTGGTAGACCAAAAAATGAACAAGTTGAGGATACTAAAACGATTTCTCACGTTTTAGGTAAGTTTAACGCTTCTGAAAACCAGTTAATGACGGATGTTCTTGATTTTGTCGTTGAAATTGTGGAACTTTCTGTAAAACAAGGTGTAGAGAAAGCAATGAACCGATGTAATAGTAAAACTTTTGCGGCGCCTTGTTTAGATAAACCTAATTAAATGTGGGGGCAGGGCAAGAGAAAGCCCACCCCACAATATCCAACCCTACAATATATTTATTCCCATGCTCCGCTATCTACCAACGCGCGAAACTCTTTACTATACATAGCTTTATTCCAATTGTTTGCTGCTCGCACTTGAATTGGGGTCATATATTTGGCGCCTCGCATATCAGTTCCTTGAAGGTCTGCACCCTGCATGTCTGCACCACTTAAATTAGCGCCACTAAGGTCAACATAAAAAAATTACATACCTTGAGATTGTCTGGTATATTCCAGATAAAGTCTTGCAAGCACTATACATTTCATATTCATTTTAGAGATACTAGTGATTGGAAAGATACAGAAAATCAAGAAAAAAGCGAACTTCTGCAAAAGAAGCTCGCCTATACGCTGAGGGAAAACTGTAATTTCATGCTCTACAGCAGAAGTTAAACTTTAACAAAACAGTCTATGTATATTTATTTTGTTAAAGTTTTAAAATATACGTTGTTTGTCTTGACTGAGACGTAAATCACACTCGGACTTTTAACCTTTTTCTTTTTTCCACTTAATTAAAATATCAAACGCCCTAATACTTACATCTTGGTTTCGACTATGCAAGGTTTTATACTTGCGCTTTATTAAAAAAACACAATTTTACAATCTTTATAATTTCGTCTCAAAAAGCATTTATGTAGTTTATAATACAGAGACTCCCGTATTCAGCAAGTCGAAATGAAGCCCAAATCGTAAATATTTACGTGTAAACCGTTATTTATCATTAATAGTTTATGATTTCTTTATAATACTTCTAGGCATATTTATGTATAAGTTCGTTTAAGGAATTGTAAAGCTGGTCTTAATCAGTATTGTAAAATGTAACTATATGGGTCTTTATTGAAAGATGATTACAGTTGTAGTAACTATAAATATTCTGATTTCCGTAATATTGCTGTATGTAGCTTGGAGAGTTTGGTTGTTAAAGCGGTCGTTTACGAATTTGAAGAATGCTTTCAATGCAGCTTCGCGTAATTCTCACGCAGTTCTTTCGACTCTTCCTAACTTTCTTTACGCTCGACAGACAGTCATTAAAAATTTACGTCAACGGAACCAAGGTTTAGAATCACAGTTTCAAAAATCCACTCAGGCATTAAGTATACTGCTCATAGTCTCACGATTCTGGCGCCGTCGTGGTCAATAATTTAACTTTTGGTTAAATTTTTTGATGATTATTTCTTTTTAATGCCAGATGAGGTTCTTTGGCGCATAGAATGGTTAAAAGGGGAGAGGAAGCATAAAATGTCTAATAAAGGTTCTGGAAAGTTTTTTGGTGGTTTAATGCTAGGAGCTACAATTGGCGCCTTAACTGGTTTACTCGTGGCACCACGTACTGGTAAACAAACTCGTCAACTATTGAAAAAATCTGCTGATGCTTTACCAGAATTAGCAGAAGACTTATCCACCAGCGTTCAAATTCAAGCTGATCGCATATCGAGTAGCGCTTTGCGAAACTGGGATGATACATTAGTACGATTAAAAGAAGCTTTAGCAGCAGGTATTGATGCCAGTTTTAGAGAAGCAAATGCCATTAGACAGAGAGATCAAGACCTTGACTCAGATACAATGAACCAGCAGTTAGATAACTAGATAATTATATTTGGTAATTATATCATCGTGGCAGAACCTTTGTTTTGGCTAGGTTTATCTCTTCTTTTAGTCGCTGCTAGTTTAGCTGCCGTATTAGTTGCCGCTATTCCAGCATTGCAAGAATTAGCGCGTGCTGCTCGTAGTGCGGAAAAATTATTTGATACGCTGTCGCGAGAACTACCCCCTACTCTCGATGCTATTCGCACCACAGGTTTAGAAATTACCGACTTAACCGACGACGTTAGCGAAGGTGTTAAAAGTGCCGGTCAAGTCGTCAAGCAAGTTGACCAAAGTCTTGAAGGCGCCCGAAAACAAGCGCAAAATGTACAAGTAGGCACTCGTAGTCTTTTGACTGGCATCAAAACAGCCTGGAAAACCTTCACACGTCCAAAAGCTTCGCGTAGAACTCCAGAGCGACAGCCATTACGCGACTGGGAGTATCAACAAGAAAATCGGCGCCAGAAAGAGGAAATTTACCCAAGTGACGATATATACGAAGAATCAGTAGGTTGGGTAAATCGCTACGATAAGAAAAAAATAAATAATGACATATATCCAAAAACCGTAAAACCTGCTGATACAGAAGATTGACCTGGCAACGGATGTAACGGATGTAACGGATATAATCGCTAATCATCCGTTACATCCGCTTTATCCGTTGCCAAAATATCTACTTTTAGTGAGAAAATAATCAGTTAAATCAACCAGAGTATAAATTATTCAATGTAGGATTTTTCATGATTACTCAAGATTGTGTAGATGTAAACTCAGTGGAGACAGACGAAAGCTTACGGCGCCAAATTGAAATCAAAACAACACAGCTTGAAATAGCGCGCCACTCTAACATGCGTCTTGTCGCCGAAACTCTAAAGCAGCAATTAGACGAATTAGATAAAAACCGCAACTTCAACGCATTAATGACCTTATTCGATGATTAACTCATGTGGCACAGGCATAGAAAGCCTGTGCATTAAATCAGCCGATAGTAAAGCATGTCATAATAATCGGTAAGTGCTTTACAACTTCAATTCCGTGCGATGAGAACACCACTTACGTCTGGAGATTTGATGGCGCCAACTCAAACTAGACAATTGAGATGCTTTTTATCAGTTCCTGCTGGTACAGATTTGTCAGGGTTGTTAGAAGCACTACAGGAAAATGATATTCATCTTCTAGACCCCGCTCGATTTGCTCCTGGCACCGTTAAAATTACCGATAAAATTATAGATGGTATTAATCGTTCAGATTTAGTAATAGGTATTTTAGGTACAGCAACTTCAAGCGCTAATGTACTTTTTGAGTTAGGTTGCGCTTCGGCTTTAGGTAAACAAGTACTTGTAATAGTTCCTGAAGGCTATGAAATTCCAAGCGATATAAAAGATTTACTATATATCAGAACTAATCCTAATAATCGTGAGGCTATTAGTTTTGCTATTGAGCAAATTCTAAACGCACCACGTCAAGAAAAAACTAGCAACGAACGTTTGCTTGATAAAACTAAACCTCTTGGTAGTGTAGCTGATGATTTATTAAATCGTTTATGCAGCGTAAGTCCTAAACTAGTTCAATTAATTCAATAAAAATTGTGTGAATTGGTTGTATCTGGTACACTCTTCTTTTGAAATTGTTTTTATTTGTTTACGCTTTCATACACCCTCGAAGCTGGCACCTGTTGCAATACTGCTCGGTTAACGTATGTAGAGACGTTACATGTAACGTCTCTACAATGGTTTCTTATATCTAGCATCCAACAATCTGAGAAATTATTTTGTCGAGGCAGATATAACTATCCCAATGATGTATATACTGAAGTATTGCAAGAAACATGGCTTTATATTTCTCGCAAAATTGAAAATTATAAGCCTGAACAAGGCAAAGTTCTTGCTTGGGCTAATTATATCTTGGATAAACGTTTTAAAGATGCTATCAGGCGCCATAACAAAAACAAACTAAAATCTTTAGATGAGCCAGGTTGGCAAAACAATCCTGGAAAGATATGTCTATTGAATGTGGTATTACTATATCGACATTAAGTAGTTTTTATCGACGCTGCGTAGATAAGCAAAAATAGATTCTAAAATTATCTTGCTTTTGTTGGGTTACGCTGTCGCTCCACCCAACCTACGTATTTGACCATGCATTTGGCCGTGTATTTGGCAAGGGTAATTATAATGTTAACGTTTCGGCGCCGCTTCCCCAAATTTTATCAGCAATGCGATAGCGATACTTACTATCATTATTAGTGCCATACTCAAGGCTGACCCAAAACCCCAGTTTTGCGTTGCTCCCAAAAATTGATTGTATATCAAACGGGCGCTTGTCATGCTAGAGGCGCCACCTAGTAGTTCAGGGTTGACGAAATCTCCTAGTGTGGTGATAAATACTAAAAATGAACTTGCTGCTACTCCGGTTATCACTTGTGGTAATGTTGCTTTATAGAACACTTGTACAGGATTGGCGCCGAGGTCTGCTGCTGCTTCGAGTTGACGTTTATCTAATTTTTCGAGTGAGGCATATAAAATTAACACCATATAAGGTAAAGCACTATAAGTCATGCCAATATAGACGGCAGTATTTTGGTTAAGGATATTTAGTGTAGGCAGGCCGAAGCTATTTAATATAGTGTTGAGTAAACCTGTAGGACGCAAAATTGTTATCCAGGCATAACTACGAAGTAACGAAGAAGTCCATAATGGTAGTACAAATCCGATTAAGAAAAAATTTCGCCATCGTTGCGGCACTAGTTGAGCTATCCAGTAAGCGACAGGGAAGGCTAAAATTAAGCAAATTGCTGTTGTGCCAAGGGCAAATGAGAATGAACGTCTAATTACCTGTAGATAAATAGGGTCAAGTATACGAGTGTAGTTTGTTACTAGCGCTTTCCCGATTTGGCGCCAGTTTTGAAAGTCTAGAAACTGGTTGTAGTCTGTGATGCCACCTGGGTTGACTATATCTCCTGGTCGTATACCTGGTACTAAACTTAACTCGAAGATAATTAATGTTGGCAGTACTAATAGTAGTATGAGCCAAATACCTGCTGGCGCCAGTAGTAAAAATGGTTCTAACCATTTTATTTTTGGTTTCGTGCGCTGTATTTTTCCGACTTCGACAGTTTGAGGTAATGGATATTGTGTTGACATAATTTTATTCTTAACTCCTAACTCTCTTACGCGCTGGTGAGTTGAGTCCAATAGCGCTCATACATTTCTTCTGCTTCACCTATGGGAGAGAGACGTTCGCATTTTGCGAGTACTTCTTCTTTGGGGAATAGGGTGGGTTTGGTTTGTATTTGTTTCGGTAGTTGTTCAAATGCTGCACGGTTGGGAGTTGCTAGACTTTGACGTAGGGAAAGCTGTGCTGATACTTCTGGTTGTAATAAGTAGTTTATCCACGCATAGGCGCCTGTTGGGTTTGGTGCGCTTTTTAATATGGCAAGTGTGTCTGTCCACAAGGAGGTTCCGCTTTTGGGTATTGCGTATTGTAGTTTGGGATTTTCTTTGGTGAGTTTTATGGCATCGCTGGAGTAACACATTGCCAAAAGTAAGTCTCCAGCTAAGATTTTGTTTCGCCAAGCATCTGTATCAAAGCCAGAAAGTGATGGTTTTAGTTCTTTGAGTTTTTCGTATGCTTGTTTCAATTCGCTTTCGTTCTTTGAGTTATAGGAATAACCCAACATTTTTAACGTTCCTCCAAAGACTTCGCGGGTGTCGTTGAGTAAAGTCATTTTTTGATTGAGTTTTTCACGGTTTTTCCACAAGTAATCCCAGTCATCCGGAGGTGTTGTGATCACTTCTGAGTTATAGATAAAACCTGTGGTTCCCCATGTAAAGGGTATGCTGTAACGGTTGTTGGGGTCGTAAGGAGGATTTTGAAATTGTGGAAATAAATTATCGACCCCTATTAGTAAATTATGTTTGATTTCGTTTAGTAATCCTTTTTCTACCATCTTCTGTACTACGTAGTCAGATGGATAGATTACACTATAGGCGCCTCCTCCCCCTGCTTGGATTTTTGCCTGCATGATATCGTTAGATTCGTACAGGTCTGCAAATAATTTAATCCCTGTTTGAGCAGTAAAGGTTTTGAGTAATTCTTTATCGTCGGCGTATTGTGTCCATGTGTATAAATATAGTTGGTCGCGCTGTTCGGATGTAGTCGCGTTGGCTCGAACATTGCCAAGTTTCCAACCGCACCCAGCTAACGATAAACCCGATAAGCTTAATAAGGCTTTTATTAAATTTCTTCTATACATTTTTTTATTCCTAATTGGTAATTGGTGCTGGTGCGTGACGCTACTTGTTTTTGCGTTTTATTTGATAATTGTTAATGGCGTCACACACCCTACTCTTTAATCGCTATGCAATCGGTTTCTGACCACCATGCGTATATGGGGGTGTTTGGGTCGGGAATTATGCCTGCTGTGTTGGGTTGCATTACGGTAATGTGAATTGTTGGTGCAATTTCAACTACGTAGTTAACTCTAGTTCCCAAATACATGACATTGATGAGTCGTCCTTCAAAGCAATTCTTTTGTACGCTGGGTTTATATAGCGATAGCTGAATTTTCTCTGGACGCACGCTAACTATTACTGGCTGTATCTCTCTGGGTGAGTGTTCTGTACGACTAACGATTATCTTTAGCTGTTGTTTTGTTAAAACTTGTAAATTATTAGCGTCGATGTCAACGATTTGACCAGCGAACAGGTTAGTATCACCGATAAAATCAGCGACAAATGCTGTTCGGGGTTGTTCGTAAATTTCTGCTGGGGTGCCTATCTGCTCGACTTTGCCTTTATTCATTACGGCAATACGATTACTGAGTGAGAGTGCTTCTTCTTGGTCATGTGTCACCATGATGAAGGTTAACCCTAGCTCTCTGTGCAGGTTCGATAATTCTAACTGCATTTCTTTACGTAACTTTAAATCGAGGGCGCCGAGTGGTTCATCGAGTAATATAACAGCTGGACGATTCACTAATGCACGTGCTAAAGCAACTCGTTGTTGCTGTCCACCCGATAGTTGGGCAGGATGACGAGCTTGAAACCCCTCCATTTTGACTTGCGCTAATGCGTCTTTAACACGAGTTTGGATTTCTGCTTTTGGTAGTTTTTTCAAACGTAAACCAAATGCGATGTTGTCCCAAACGTTTAAATGATTAAACAAAGCATAACTTTGAAAGACAGTGTTAACAGGTCTTTTGTAAGGTGGAACGTTTGTCATAGACTCTCCACGAATAAACAACTTACCTGCGTCAACAGTTTCAAATCCTGCTATCATTCGCAATGTTGTTGTTTTTCCACAACCAGAGGGACCCAAAATACTAAAAAACTCACCCTGTTTTACGTCTAAATCTATGCCGTGTACTGCTGGTTCTTGGTTAAAAAACTTGAAAGCTCCTTGCAGTTCCACATCTACTAATCTAGTTTTTGTCATATTACCCTGATTATCCCTGACAGCTTGCCACATAACCCATAATTCAGTATTAATACGTAATTTAAACCTATCTTATGTAGCCTATTAGGCAGACAAGAAATAGCTCTTTGGTTTATTGTACCCATCAATAATAAAAACACCCATTCCAATCTTATTGATTAAATGCCCGATGAAACTGACCTCAGTCATATATAAATAACAATATTATTAAAATTACAGTTACTTTTATGGCTTTACTCGAAAAGAACCAGCTAGGCAAGAAAAAAGAAGGACGGACGGTTGGACGCGCGGCGCCCAGTCCATAGCCCTAATTATATTTACATTGGCTGCTTCAGTAGGTATTGAGGCACGTTTGGCATATTTACAGGTTATACAAGGACATTCCTTTAGCGACCGAGCTAAAGCCAACCGAGTTCGCGTTATATCCAAACAGCCGGAACGCGGTAATATTTTTGACAGGAATGGAAAATTATTAGCGACAACACGTTATCCACTCCCAATTCCCCTACGTCCTGGCTGCTGCCAAGGACGCAGTACCCTTGGGTTTTTATGATGGGAGTAGAAAAGTCTTATGAGAAGATGTTGCGCGGTGAGTGGGGTGGTCAAGAAGTTGAAGTAGACGGCGCCGGAAGACCACAGAAAGTGTTAGATGAGAAACAAGCTAAAGCTGGTAACGATTTACACCTAACTATTGATTTAGATGTACAAATGGCAGCAGCAAAGGTGTTAGCTGCAACAGGAAAAAGAGGCGCCATCGTAGCACTTGACCCAAATAACGGGGCAGTGTTAGCAATGGTATCCAATCCCAGTTTTGACCCAAATATATTCTCGAAGCAGAAAGTCAGTCAAAAAGATTGGGAAGTATTACAAGGTAAAGAACATCCGCTTGTAAATCGTGCGTTAAGTGCGTTCCCACCAGCGAGTACATTTAAAATTATCAACTTCGATAGGCATGAAAGATTCTACCGTCAAAGTGCTACGCGACGGTTTACGCAAAGTTATTACCGAAGGAACAGGTAAGCGCTTAAACCTAGCAACAATTGCACCCGCAGCAGGAAAAAGTGGTACCGCTGAAGCCGGTGTTGGGCGCCCGAACCACACATGGTTTGGTGCATATGCACCATTCGATAAGCCAGAAATAGTTGTAGTTGCCTTCGGTGAAAACTCAGGTCAACACGGAGGAGACTTCTGTGGACCAATGGCGTTAAGAGTACTCGAAGAATACTTCCAGAAAAAATACCCAGGTAAATACACAAAACCTGAAGTAGAAGGCGCCGACAAATCAGCAACAGGAGACTCCAGCAGATAACCCACAAAAATTAAATATTGAATTTTGTTAATCTTGTGGAACAGGCAGGGATGCCTGTTCCAATCATCTTTTAATTTAAGTTTTTACTTTTGGTTGTGCAATTGCAACATTAATAGATAAATTAATAATTGAAAAAGTTAGTAATACTACACTTTTTATTTTCATGTTTGTTGTATACTTCCAGACATACTTGAAGACATAAGAGCAAAGCTAAATTGTAAAGCTTATTAGCTATACTAACTTTTACACCTTATAATGTCTGCAAGTTGTATTACTAATTAAAATGTGTAAATAATACTTTAAAAAAAAATCAAATTGTAATTTTAAAATAGTCCCTCTCTGGAACAATAAATTAGAGGGACTAAAACCATAAAGAACACAAAGAAAAAGAAGTTATATGTCTACTGGGCTAAAGCGCGAATTTTTTATTTACAAAATTCATAAACCGCTTCCAATTCGCGCGAAGCACTTTCCAGTATACGAGCATGTGTACGACCACAAAAGCCATAAAAGTATAAGATAGCCAGAAATGCATACTACGTCCCACATCTACCATCGCTTTATTTTGAGGAAAAATGTCGGGTAAAACAATTCCAAAGAACTTAACATTATTGCTTTTAAATGAATTTGATAATAAAAATCCTGTAACAGGTACAGCCCACATAAATAAATATAAAGTTGTGTGTAGTATAAAAATTCTCCACCATTCCAGTGTCAACTTCGGCACCTTTTTAGTATATTTGCGAAACCAGACGCGCAGCAAAGTTAAAATCCGCCAAGTCAATAAAGCCATTGTTAGCACACCAATGGACTTGTGAAAATCATAAAGTGGTGAGCGAATAGGTACCTCACGCGCTAACTTTGCCATAAAAGAACCAGTGGCAAACAGCACTAAATAGCAAGCTGCCATCCACCAATGCACAGACATTAAATCTTTAAAGGCAGAATTTAACCTTGGTTTTATGTTTTTTTTAACCGACTGTACCGCACTCATACGTTATTCACACTTTTTACGCAACATCCTTTACACTTCCCAGTATAGGTATGTTACATAAAATCTCAGTGAAAATAACATGAAAGATTTTTAATATAACTTAATTTAAGTTACTTTAATTTAATATAGAAATAAATAAGTGGATATCAACGCTTCTGTACGCAATATCCACTTCGCTAAAATGTGAGTTAATTCAGATTACGGAAAAAACTAACGAGAGTCGGTACCTTGGTTAGGGCTACCAACAACAGTATCGTTTTCTGGTGCCTCTGGCATTGCACTAGGTTTAGCATCGGTCTTGGAAGCTACACCTGTTCTGCGGGTTTCTTCATCAATAGTTGTTTGATATCCACCACCTGCTTGGGTGTCACTTTCGCTTGCTTTCTTGTTTTTATCTTCTTCGCTCATAGCTCTCTTCCTGGGTGTACTTTGTTTAGTTCTTGAGCTTATACTACGAACTCACAACGCCCACCACATCTATCAAAAATCTAGTCATGAATGATTTTTTATCTATCTAAAGGTTAGTTCCATACCATCAAAAAGCATAACGAATGTTGCAATAAGGTAGTTTCTCTTGCAATAAGTCACAAAACTGCTTGACTAACTTACCCTTTAATCCGCGTGCGTAGCGAACATTATTGCCACCCGTTTGCGAAACTTTATCTTCTTGTAACTTCGGTTGCCACAAAATTTCTTCAGCTTGGGGATTCCAAACTGCTGTTGAGTAATCAAAGCACCAATCCTTACTGAACACACTTTAGTTTACTCACCCAACATTTACAAGGTTGTTAGGATAACCGAAAATTAAAAAGGTCGGTTAATACCAATACCACAAACTGTCACAAACGAACCCGAAAACTAATCTTAAGCCAGCGAAGATTTCAGATAATAGATGCAAAAATTGTTCAGAGGGTTTTTACCTGTCTGGGTAAGTTTTATGTATCTTATTATATCTTTATTGTGGTAGCATTTATATGGCTTTGTCCGACCGTTCGTTTTTACTTCACGTTAGACTTGCATCTGACCACCCGGAGTTGTTGAAAGGGTTAGATGTTTGGTTACAATTAGGTCTAATTTCTGACTCTCAAGTTAGGTTAATATGCCGAGAGTATTGTGTTTGTACTTTGCCATTACAGACAGCGCACAAGCCTGTAGAGGTAACTAATAATATACAGCAAAGGTTAGTTAAGGTAACTCCGGCGCCTTCAACGTCTCCGCAACCAGAACCGCTGCCTGAAAAAGAACCAGGTTTTGTCACTAGTATGGTTCAGTCTTTGATGGCTGAACTTAGTGTGCGCTGGTTATTGTTTTTGGGGATGTTTTTGGTTGTTGTTTCATCGGGGTTACTTGCTGGTAGTCAGTGGGATAGGTTTCCTGCTGCTGGACAGTATGGAGTTTTGTTTGCTTATACACTTAGCTTTTTCGGCGCCAGTTTTTGGGCAGGCAAGCAGTCTAGTTTAAGCTTAACTGCAACTGCGTTGTTAGTTGTCACACAGTTATTAATACCCGTTAATTTTTGGGCAATAGATGGGTTTAAACTGTGGCAATCTGGAACTGATGTTATTTTTGCTGTGATTGCGTCAGTTATTTTGACGATGATTACTATATTAATTGGTAACAGCCGTTTATTTGCTGCCAATTTGCCAAATCCTTTCTTTAGGCGCCTTCAAATATTAGGATTGTCATATTTACATTCAGGGTGGAGTATACCGGGGTTTCCTTTGGTAGCAGTTTATATCGGAATGATTGGAACTAGTCTTTTAACTGTATATCAAACGCTATATAAACCACACGAGAATAGTAAACAAAGTACTACGCAAATTAATCTACCTGTATCTGTAATTATTTACTCATTATTATTACTGTTATTTAGAGCTATATTTGTCGTCGGTATTGATATTACCTTATTAGGGTTGGCAATTGGAATTTGCGGATGGCTAGCTGTTTGGTTATCGATGCGAGACTCAGATAATGTTCAAAGTACTGGCTGGCAATTCGCTGGTGCCACGTTATTATTTATAGGCTGGGCAGTTTCGGTAATAACACATCCTATACAAGCACTCGCTGTAAGTGGTTTAAGTTTATGGTATTTTTGGCGCCGTTTAGAGTTATATAGTTATAATTTTGATTACGCTGCTGTTTTTACAATTGGATTACAAGCTAATTGGTTGTTGTGGAGAATTATTCCAGTTGGTGTTAGAAGTAATATTATTGTGTTCGTAATTTCAGTTACGCATTACAATGATGCATGGGTACTATTAAGCTTAGGATTATTCCCTTATTTGGTGGGGATGGTAGGTTTAACTGAGTATTTGCGTTCAAGTAATAAGTTGAAAGTCGCGAAGTTTGGAGAAGCTGTTAATTTATGCTTTGGAGTCATATTAGCTTCTATTAGCTTTCATTATCCAGTAATACGTTCTTTAAATCTGTTGCTAAACACCATTACTCTTGCAGTTCTCACAAAACGACGTTCTACTGTTGCTATATCATTTATATATTTGACCCACATTAGCGCCATTTTAACATTATGCTCGTTCATCAACTGGCGCCTGCCAACGTTACAAGCAGAATACTGGGCAGTAATATTATTAGTTTTGATGGTGGCAGAATGGCTGTATAGTGTTGGTGAGGGAATATGGCGCCGTAGTGCATTACACATTGGTTATGCATTAGCTATCGTTAGCTTTGCTCTACTATGGTCACATACATCATATATATATAGTAGTTATCCACAGCAAGATAAATGGGGACTAACATGGCTGAGTGTACCTATAACTTTAACAGCAATTAGTAGCCGCACAGAAGCAACACGGCGCCCAATAATAAGCGTATCTAGTGTATTAGCTGTTGGACTTTCCCAATTTCTAACTTTAGTTGTACCTCAAGTTCGCGTCATTAGTTTGGCTGTTGCAACAGTTTTAATGGTAATTAATACAAATTTATTATTAAAACAAGTAGAGTTTGCGATAGTCACCGTCGGTTTTGCGCTGATGTTTGAAAGTGCTTTATTATGGGATGTTGCAAGATTTAATTTGCACGGGTTAGATGCTTGGCTTTTAGTTGGTGCAATTAATGTTTTAAGTTTATGGTTAATACGTGCAGCACTCAGCACTCAGAACTCAGCACTCAGCACTTTATACGCTGCTGCGTTTCAAAAATGGGCATTATTATTGTGCGGCGCCGAATTATTAATGCTAACGGTTCACTCGGTGTTAGTATACTCTGGTGTTGCTCAAGCTGGAATTTTGTATTTAGCTGCGACTGCTATTACAACTGCTGCAATATTATTTCGGACTTGGCGCCAACATACTAACCGAGGGTTCTATGGTATTGGTTTAGGGTTAGAATTAATAGTGGCGGAGGCTTTAGCTTTTAGCGGTAAAACCACAATAAAGATAGCTGTGGCAAATATTGCCCTTGGTTTAACTGCTCAATTATTTGGTGAATGGTGGAAACGGCGCCATCGTTTAGAACAATTTCCTAATAGTTTCCACGTTTTACCTATTATATATGCTGCGTTCAGCGTTATATTACGGTTCAACACGTTTAGTAGCTGGACAGGTTTATTTACGTTTGGAGTGGCAGTAATTGTAATTGGTGTTGGTAGAAGGTATAACAGCTTAAAACCATTACTGTACGTAGGTTTGATTGGAGTTTCAATTTCTCTCTACGAAATGCTATTTTACCAAATGCTGCAACAAAAGGGAGGATATTATGGAGATGGGTTGATAGCGATGTCAGCATTGGGTGCGATAATACTATATATATATCGTATTCTCTCGCCTTGGTTGACTGAATTTTTACACCTAACGCAGTTAGAAGTGACGGCAATAGCAAATTTTCATTGGGTGTGGAGTAGCAGTTTATTATTAATGGCAATTGCAACTCCAACAAATATAAACCGCTTTATTGGGTTAGCAACGGGTACATTTTTAGCAAGGTATGCTATTTTTCAAGGTCGGGGTGCTACTTCCACACGTGAGGAAGAAGTAGCAAAAGAAGTTTGGGTTTACCTGGGTTTAATACAAGCAATCACATTAGTAATATTACTACGAGACTTACCAATCGCGCGCTTATTTACTCAAGAGTTAGTAGCTTGGAACGCTGCTATATGTTGTATTGGCGCCTATTTTATCTATATATTACCGTGGAAGAGTTTGGGTTGGTCACGAAAACCTTGGAGAAATGCTGCTTATGTCTTGCCGTTACTAGTGCTATCGCTAACTTGGTCACAAGTTTACCCAGTAACTATATTAATTACAGCATGTTTTTATATATTCCTAGGCAAGTTAGGAAACACTTTCCGGTTAACTTATCTTAGTCTTATCCTGGTAAACTGGGCATTAATGCGCTGGTTTTATGATTGGCGCCTAACTGATGGACTATGGTATGTAACAGTATTTGGTTTATCGTTATTATATATAGCCCAATTCGACCCAGAGATAAAATTACCTCAATCAAAAACAGGGCGCCATACCTTAAGAATGATAGGTAGCGGTATAATATCTGGGTATGCCTTGATATTCCATCAAGACACTACAATTATTCCAGGTATATTAAGCTTAGTAGCAATTTTTGCTGGGTTAGCGTTGCGAATACGGGCATTTCTTTACATTGGTACAGCTACATTCTTGATGACAGGAATTTATCAACTTGTAATTCTCAGCTTACGGTACGCATTTGTGAAGTGGATAATAGGGTTATGCGTAGGTATTATTTTAATATCTATTGCCGCCAACTTTGAAACGCGACGCGAACAGTTAAATGCAGTAGTGCGTTCCACAAGCGATGCATTTGAAAATTGGGATTAATAAACCTGAATTATTCTTCATAAATCATCTTTTTTGTCATTCCACCATCGATTATGAAATTCTGTCCTGTAATAAACGATGCTGCACTACTAACTAAATATTCAATCATCAAAGCAATATCCTCTGGTTTTCCGACTCTACCAGCAGGATGTTGCAGATTATCAATTTCTCGAATGTTAGATTCTTTTTTTCGACTAGCTTTACTCCACTGAGTAACATCTATCCAACCTGGACTAATGCAATTAACTCTAACATCTGAACCAAGACTTATAGCCAAAGCATGAGTAAGTGCGACTATTCCTCCTTTGGAAGCAGCGTAAGCTTCTGTATTTGGCTCAGACTGTAATGCACGAGTTGATGCTATATTGACGATGGCGCCTTTTGATTGACGTAAATGAGGAATAGCATACTTTGACATTAAAAAGTAGCCAGTCAAATTAGTTTCGATAACTTTGTGCCAATCTTCTAATAATAAACGTTCTACTGGTGCATTATTTGGATTAGAAATACCAGCATTATTAACTAGTGCATGAATGTCTTCAAATTTATGTATTGTATTCTCAACACATTTTCTTACAGATTCTTCGTGAGAAGTATCAGTTTCAATAACTAGCAAATGTTCTTGAAACTGATTAAAGTCATCTAAACATTCTTTAATAGCTTCAACATCAACGTCGGCAATTACAACATTATAACCCTGATTCAAGAAATATTGACTAGCGCATTTGCCAATACCTTGGGCGCCACCCGTAACGATAATTGTTTGGCTCATGTAAATAAATTCAAATTTGTTTTATCTTATACATCGCGCGCTTTAAAAAAGTTATAAACAGCAATAGCAATAGCTAAAACCAATGCTATGTGAATTAGATTTCCTACAATATTAAGCGCTAAACCTATAGCCCAAAAAGCCAATAAAACTACAACAACACCCCAAAGAACACCTATCATAATTATTGCCCCTTCTAATATAATTGTGTTACTTAAATATTTTAAAGTTTGTCGCAACTTATTGATATAAGTCAAAATACGTATATTTCCACTTAAATCATCTACCTTTAGTTAGAGGAGGTAAATTATAGTAGAGACGTTTTTTATACTTATTGAATTTTGTGTAAAATTTATAACTAAATATGATTAAATTAAACTTTGATACGTGCGTCAAATAAAAGACATAACAATTTGGGGTAATATAGATTCAATTTTCTGCTTGTGTGACTTGGTTCTAAAACGGAAGCTCTTTGACGCTTTTGATTAGTGACCAAAACAATTCCATTACACAAGCCCTTTAATTCTAGGCGCCATCCAGTAATTACATGTTGAGAATATCTTTTTACGCTAAAATACTTATATATAGAGTATAGTTTTTATATAATATATTTAAAAAATATTTTTTATAGTTGTTATATTTTGTGCGTTTTTTATTTTATTTTTACGAGTTTTCTCGCTAAATGCAGGATTAAGCTTACTTAGAACATTTTAGTATTTTTATTTACTCATGCCAGCAAGTAATTGTGTAGTATTTTATGCGACATTCTGAAGTGCGGAATATGGGTTAAAACAAGACTCATGACAGTGATTAACCCAAATAACTTATACCAATTCTGCATAAAGTTGCGCCAAATAAATCCCGTAGAGATTGACATGTCAATCTCTACAGTCAGGGATAAAGCGCATCTTCATCGAGAAACGGTATTAGTGGTTCGTGTCATAAGTTTTGGTGTGTTCTCTCTTCCTACTCTTTTCTTTGTGTCCTTTGTGACCTTTGCGGTTTTTCTTCCTCTGTGTAGAGACGCGATTATTAAGAGCGGGACACTACGTGAACGCGTCTCTACTGCGTCTCTGTGGTAAAAAGCTTTTCCTCCCGTCCCTGTTAAAAAAATAGCCAAGTTATAGTGATTTTCCCTTAGTGACCGGGAATACTAAATAGACACAATAAAATCTCGGTAGAGCGTGAAGTATGAACATTCGATATTTACCATTTACAAGATGGTGGCATTGGATATTAGGTATCCTCCTAGCGACAGGAGGTCTAGGAGCAGGCGCCGTTATTTTTCTAGCAAAGTCCCCACAAGAAAACAACTGTGTCGCCGAAACCCCCTTAGACACCGCATCGGCAGTTATATATTGTGCAACAACAACAGTTGACGACCAAGACCCCGCCAAATTATCTTCATCAATTCGATTAGTAAACACAATACCCCAAGACAACCCCTTGCGTTCCAACGCAGATAACTTGATAGAACGCTGGTCACAGTCAATAATGCATCTGAGTCAAAAAGCATTTAACGAAGGAGACATAAACAAAGCCATAGAACTAGCGCTCATAATTCCCGATAATCATTCTGCTTCTCAAACAGCTAGTGAGCAAATAAAAACTTGGCGGTCAATATGGTCGCAAGCGGAAGGTATACATGCTGCTGCCTTAGCAGAAATTGACGATGACTCAAAAAACTGGTATGCAGCTCTTAACAAAGCGAAACAGTTGCAGAGATTAGAGAATGAATACTGGGCTAGTACAAAATATTATGAATTAGTACGTCACATTCAAGGTGCCCGTGAAGACCGTGAGAAAGGAGACATCGAGAAAAAATCAGCATCTGAAAAATTGCAGACAGATAATAATGATAATATTGTGTATGATGATAAAAGCGACGAATCATCTCAACTAAATATAGCGCGCAAGCTTGCCAACTCAGGAAAACTAGACGATATGCGTTCTGCACTAGTAGAAGCAAGTATGGTAATTTCTGAGCCATATGTCAAAGACGCACGTAAGTTAATCACGGAGACAGAAAAGAAAATTGTTGTTTTAGAAGATAGTACATATTTGGAGGAAGCGAAAAAGTTAGCTTCTAAGAATGATGAGATATCTCTAAAAATGGCAGTCAATGAAGCAAAACTAATAGGTAAAGAGCGTCCTTTATACAAAGAAGCAAATCAGCAAATTGCTACTTGGGAGAAAAAAATTTTACAGTTAGATAATCAAGCAATCCAAGCAAATAACGTCAGTTTTAAAAAGGCGCCAATTATATCAAACGCCAAGAAAGCAAACACCAGTAAGCCACCAACGAGTGTAAACGCTAAATTTGAGGTTGAAAATGACTTAAAACCGATATTAGATAATTCTAACATAAAAGAGAGCCTTTATCCATCGATTGAAAAATTAGAAGAGATGCAAATGAATTATTCTGGGGAATAAATTAAAGCTTAGTCCTAGAAACTGGGTGTATTTACCATTCTTACATTCACGTTTATTATCTAGTAATTAAATTATATCTTTTCGTGAAATGTTTAAATATAAAGTCCGTAAGTAGAATAGACTTATAGAGAACAAAAGCGAAAACACCCAATGACCTCCTCAACCCTAGCGAGACTACCTCGCCTCAATGCCCCTGAAGTACATCACCTACCTAATGGTTTGACTGTTATTGCGGAGCAAATGCCCATTGATGCTATAAACTTAAACTTATGGTTGAATGTCGGTAGTTATTTAGAACCTGATGCAATCAATGGGATGGCTCATTTCCTTGAGCATATGATATTTAAAGGAACCAAGCGATTGCAAAGCGGAGAATTTGAACGAAGAATAGAGCAACGAGGCGCCGTTACGAACGCTGCCACAAGTCAAGACTATACGCATTATTACCTAACTTGCGCTCCTAAAGATTTTGCCGAACTGGCGCCACTACAAATGGATGTGGTATTAAATCCATTAATACCCGATGATGCATTCGAGCGTGAACGGTTAGTAGTTTTAGAAGAAATACGTCGCAGTGAAGATAATCCTCGGCGCCGGATGTTTGGACGAATGATGGAGATGTCCTTTGAAAAATCACCATATCGTCGTCAGGTATTGGGGCCACAAACGGTAATATCTCAACTACAACCGCAGCAAATGCGAGATTTTCACACACACTGGTATCAACCAAAGTCAATGACGGCAGTAGTTGTAGGGAATTTACCCGTCGAAGAGTTAATTGATACTTTAGTATTAGGATTTGGTAATAGTAGACAGCCAGTTGATAATCAACAACAAACAGTAAGTTATTCCGAAGCACCATTTAAAAAAATAGTTCGCAGTACATATATAGATGAAACTTTACAGCAAGCGCGTATAGCATTAATGTGGCGAGTGCCTGGATTAAAAGATTTGAACGACACATACGCATTAGATGTACTAGCAGCGATTTTAGGACATGGACGTACATCTAGGTTGGTGCGCGACCTACGAGAAGATAAAGGGTTAGTATCGCACATCGGCACCAGCAATATGAACTTTCAGCATCAGGGGATATTTTATATATCAGCGCAATGTCCAGTAGAAAATATAGAAGCAGTAGAAAATGCTATAGTTCAACATATTCAAGCAGTTTCTACCAGCAAAGTCAGTGTTTCAGAACTTGAGCGTATTAGTTCTCAGGTTGCCAAGCGATTTGTTTTTGCCAACGAATCTCCTAGCGACAGAGCAGGTTTATACGGCTATTATCAATCACTTGTAGGCGCCTTAGAACCAGCTTTCGAGTATCCGGCTCGTATTCAAGCACAAACTTGTACGCATTTAATGCAAGCAGCTGAACAATATTTACCAAGCGATGCTTATGGTGTGGTCATTGCTAAACCATGTTAATTGTAGGGTGGGCCGAAGCCCACCTTACCATCAATCAATCGAACTAGGAATACCCAAAATAGTACACCGTAAATCAGCACGAAAAGATTTAATAATAGGGTGCTTCGCAGAATTACAACCTAAAAATAATACATCGGCGCCTTCTGATTTAATAATTTGCTGAAGTTCCGAAGCTACACATCCAAACCGTAAAAGGCAACTAAAATCACCTTGCCACTCTTCTGCCAAACTTCGGGCTTGACAAAGAATAGCATCAGTTTGTTCCATTATCGTTAGACATTCGCTTTTAAGCCTTACCTCTGTTAATACAGATGTTGAAGCCAGATAATCGTATGCAGGTTTGTTTAGACTTGAATGCGTATCCTGTATATAACAGTTTTGATTATCTTCAACTACATAAACTGCTTGAACAGTTATTTGCATGTTAGATGCTAACCGAGCTTGATGTGCCATACATAAAGCAATATCTAATGCCGTATGACTCTGACGAGAACTATTGTACCCAACAATAAACTTAGCTGAGTTAGATTTATTTTCAATAGATATGGGTGGTTCAGGCGCCAGTACCATTTGCTCAATCAAATCATCCCGACCGATAGTATTTTGCAGTCGAGTCAACATAGGCTTGATTTTCACAGCTTTCACTTCTCTCCAATATAAAGAAACAAACAAAGAAAAGTGGAAATATCGATCTTAGATAGATATAATATGCGTCAATCTAAAATCAACGACAAGAACGCCCTAATAAAACTGTTGCTACAGCCAAACATGAGGGAGTTCCTTCCACGGCTTACGGAGTTAGCTGACGGGCGAAGGCTGGAAGGTGCCTCTATATATATTAGCCCCAAACAATGGTTCCTCCGTTCCCGACTCATGCAAACGAATCAGGATTAAGCTACCCACTTCGACAAGGTGATGCACTTGCAATAACAATCAAATTATAATCGCTTATTGAAACAAAGCATCTATGTAAAGATATATTTCATCAAATCTTGTGGCACAGGCGTCCTCGCCTATGTAGTACTCCCAAATTAAAATTACATATCGGCGCCATAACAAATTGAAATCACTTCAACCACAAAAAATAATTTCATATTTCAAGCCAAGTCAAATATTATACAAAGATATTGAGTTTCAAGTATTATAAAATACAACAAAAAAATTAACATTTAATATTATTAATGTATTAATTTTAAATACTATGTTTAATATATTCCGTGCGTCTAGTACAATCACTCATGTTTGATAACGTCTGTAAATTTTTAGCAGAACACTACTCTACAAACTTTGCCAACTGGCTAATAGGGAAGGATATCACTTTCACCCGCCTTGAGCCATCTGAACTTTCGCTTGAACCAATTAGAGCAGATGCAATTATATTGCTACAAAGCGAGAAAGAAATAATGCACATAGAATTTCAAACTGAACCTAAACGAAATATTCCATTTCGGATGACAGATTATCGTTTACGAGGTCATCGCACCTTTCCAGAAAAGGAAATGTATCAGTTTGTAATTTATTTGCAAGAAACCTCATCTCAATTAGTCAAGCAGAACAGTTTTAACTTGACTCGAGCCTATCACGAGTTCGATGTAATTAGGATGTGGGAGCAAAAAACAGACCCATTTTTGCAGTACCCTGGTTTATTACCGTTTGCAGCATTGAGTAAAACAAACGACCGTGCCCAAGTTTTACGACAGGTTGCCCAACAAATCAACCAGATGACAGATGCAACTGCACAAAGCAATGTTACAGCATCAGCAGCTATTTTGAGTGGGCTAATATTAGATCAAGAGGTAATAAATCGGATTTTACGGAGTGACATTATGAAAGAGTCTGTAATTTATCAAGAAATTGAAGCGCAAGGAAAGGAAAAAGGTATAACCCAAGGTCGTGAACAAGAAGCACAAAAGATTGCTTTAAATCTGCTTCGAGAAGGAATGAGTATTGATTTAATTGTGCGTGCTACAGGTTTAACTATTGAGAAAATACAGCAATTACAGCATAATCAATAGCCTAACTTCTAAAACCAATAATAGGCGCCCTCCCAAATCGAGAGCGCTTATTATCTAGATACAATATGCTATCTTGCAGAGTAAGCGAAATGAAAGAATCTGTAATTTATCAACAAATCGAAGCGCAAGGAAAGGAAAAAGGTATAGCCCTAGGTATTGAACAGGTTGCTTTAAATATGCTTCGACAAGGAATGAATATTGATTTAATTGTGAGTGGTACAGGCTTAACTGTTGAGAAAGTGCAGCAATTGGAAAATAATCAAAAATCTAACTCATAAAACCAACAATAGGCGCCCTCAATTACCGAGAGCGCTTTATATTATCTACTATGCGTCATGTGGGTCACTGAAGGCAGGGTTTTTAATAAATGATTCGTCGGTTAGGGTTTTTAGAAACTCTACTAAGTCTTGTTTTTCTTGTGGAGTTATTTGGAAACCAGAGACGAAGTTGCTTTTTAGGGGGTTTTTACTTCCTACTCCTGCATACTCACCTGTTTTAATCGTTCGACCTCCTGCTGCATAATGGTCTATGACTTCTTCGAGTGTGGCAATACTACCATCGTGCATATAAGGTGCTGTTAACTCAATATTTCTTAATGTCGGCGCCTTGAAGCGTCCCATATCTGATGGTTTACGGGTAATTTCATGCACTCCTGTATTATTAGGTGGATATGCTCCTTTGCCATCGATATTATAAAGTCCTGTGTTATGAAAAGCTATTTCTTCAAATGCAAGACGTTCGTGTTTGATGGAGTCACTAAAGTTAAAGCCAGAATGACAGTGAAAACATTCTAAACGTTCACTGTTGAATAATGCTTCGCCACGTTTGGCTGCGGTTGATATGGCGCCTTTTTCTCCACCATAGCGGTAACGGTCGTAGGGTGAATTTGCTGAGATTAAACTGCGTTCAAACGATGCTATAGCTTTGGTAATATTTTTAAGATTTACGCTGTCTTTTTCATTGAATGCAGCAGCGAATAACTTTTGGTAATTAGGGTCTTCGCGCAATTTATTTAATACTTGTTTGTCTTTACCGGATAAACCTAATTCTACAGGACGTTCGCCAAACATTGGTACTAATGCTTGTACTTCAAGCTTTTTCATACCTGGATGTGCCCAAGTCAGTACAGAACTATAAGCGATATTGGCTAAACTCATTGAACTACGGGGATGTTTTTCTCCGGTTGCTCCCACCGAAACAGGTTTGGGGTCTGAAAATGCCACTCCTTGAATATGGCACGAAGCACAGGAAAAGTCTCCAGTTACAGAAAGGCGCCTTTCATAGAATAAGTGTCTACCTAGTTCAACTTTTTCTTTTGTCATTGGGTTATCAGCAGGCACAATTGGTTTTGGCATCCAAGCTGGAATATCCCAGACATAATCATTATTCGGGATAGGCGCCGATAATGCCTGACTTAAACCAATCGATAAACAGCAGGTCAGGGCGAAAACCACTGTTAAACCGAAGCAGCGTTTCCACTTATAAAGCATGTGTATTACTTTACGCTAAAAAATGTTTGTTTAGGAGTTTTATCACCAAAAGGTATCCCAAAATTTTCCATTACGCCAGTGCAGTCAAAGTCATTGGGTTCTGACATACACCCAGGCGCCGTTCCAGGTTGGTTATAACTCAAATCTACATTCGCCAAGAGTTTTGCAATATCAGCAACAATTACGTTTTTATTTGGGTCAAAGTTATTTAATGTGATAGTTGCTCTGTTGGGATTGCTACATGCCGTTGTGGGTTTTTGACTAGTTGTTTCTGCTTGACAACCTGTACTGCCTAAATGAATGAGAAAGCCCTGAGATTTTGCCATTTCATCATGAACGTGTTGCTTTTGACCTGTGGAAGCTAGTCTATAAGTAAAATCAATGCGAGCAAACTTGTAACCAAACTGCCAATTCCACCATAATGACGTTAAGTTTAGAGGAGAAGGCGCCAGAGTAGAGTCTTCATGATTAAGGTTTTGTGGAACACCAAGAGAGAATCTTACAGCTTTGTATTTTCCTTTGGGAACCGTGCCAATAACTACATCGCGCGTCTCAACTGTACCATTCACACAGGCGCCTGTCTTATTCTCAAAGTCGATTAATGCCACATTTTGATATTGCCATTTACCATCTTGGGCAAGATTTAGGGGAACAACTTTACCCTGTGCATCAATTAAAGAAATATCAGAGATGTAAAAGCGAAAGTCTAACGGGGTAACAGTGGTGGCAGCTTTACCTAGTTTATAATTACGACCGCAAGCAAAAGGTTGATTATTTACTCTACCAGCTAATTTAATTGTTATCTGTTGAGCAGTATTTACTCCTTGAGAGTAAGCAGTACCTAAAAACGTAAAATTTCCTAAAGTCAAAACAACCGCTAAACATTTTAATGATAATTTCATAATTAAACTGTCATTCTCACTACGTAAAGAATCTCTTGACTATTAATCAGGTTTTTGATTATACCCTAATATAACCGTAAATACTCCTGTTTCAATTGTAAAAATGTTGGAGTTACGCCATATTCTCATAAAGGAAAAGTTCAAAGGAATGAGAGTCTTAGCCAAATAAAATTACCCATTCCCCAGTGGGCAAATAGTCAAGACACAGAAAAGATTTGGCAGATATCAAATATCTTTAACCTGAGTAGATTTATTAAGGAACATGGGTGGATAGTGAGTATAAATGCTAAAGCTACCGTGATTCCTGCAAATTTCCCAGGAAGTCTTTCCTTACTAGATAGTGTTTACGCTGTCGCTGACTAAATCTTTAACTCGCAAATCCTAATGATTGACATATCCAACTAATTGAGTATAGATTGTAAGAGTACTCAACTAATTGAGTACTGTTAACCACTTCTGGGAGAAATCACCATGTTGAAATCTTCGCTCTATCAAATCCAACTACCTGAACATCCAAGCGCAGTTGTCTTTGTGAATGGTATGATTGCCCGTGATAGCTCTGGCTTTTTGTGGTTGTGGCGCCACCTCAACAGCATTCGTCAATCAACTGTTAAAGCACCAGGTTGTATCCAAGTCAAAGCGGGAATTTGTGGCGCCAGAGAAATCATTATGGTGAGCTACTGGGAATCTGAACGCCATTTGATGGACTTTTTCCGGGGTGCTGCCCACCGTCAGATGATGCAATTTTATACCTGTCATCCCAATAGTCTTTGTCTTTATAATGAGATGTACTATCCTGTCAAAAGTGGGAAATATAGTCATGAACCACAGGGAATGGCAATGGTCTATGGACTTTGAATTTGACCATCTATTTATTTGCACAGACATAGGTGCTTGCGAAGCTGAACGCTTAATATCATTGGGTTTAGTTGAGGGCACACCTAATACTCATCCTGGACAAGGCACAGCCAATCGCCGCTTCTTTTTTCATAATGTAATGTTAGAACTTTTATGGGTTCACGACGTAGAAGAGGTGCAGTCAGAGTTAATTCGTCGTACTTATCTTTGGGAGCGATGGGAAAATAGGAAAGATGGCGCCTGTCCATTTGGAGTTTGTTTGCGTCCAGTAGGTGATAGTGACGCAGTGGCATTTTCTAATTGGATTTAAAAAATACGCGCGTGTTAGTCGTTGAAGATGAACCCGCAGCTTTAGAGTTTATTTTTTTTCTTCTCGAAGAAGAAGGCGCCGTTGTCACTCCTGTCGCTTCAGCAAAAGCAGCACTCGCAGCATTGAAAAAATCTCAGTTTCATGTATTAGTGTGTGATATTGGGCTACAAGAAACAGATGGATATACATTAATACGTCGTATCCGCGCACTATCAGAAAAACAAAATCGTAACATTAAAGCAATTGCCCTGACTGCTTACGCAAGTGAAGCGAACAAAGAACAAGCAATAAATGCAGGTTTTCAGCTACATATAGCCAAACCTTTTGAACCAAGCTACTTAATTGCTGCAATTGCCCAATTATTCAAAATGTAAGTTCGTCAGTGACGACCATACCATACACACATATACAAACAATTAAGCCCAATCAAAGGTGACTGGGCTTAATGTCGATAAAAGTGATTCAAACTAGTTTACTTTGAGATTACTTGAACAGTTAACAAATAAGGGTTTACATCGCGAACAAACTCAGCACTTTATTGTTTTTCCGCTTTGGGATTTGGCTTGCTGTCTAACGCGGATAGCATCACCACATTTAAATTATGCTGAACATTTGTTTTAGGCTACCGACCGGAGACACCTTGTCTTGAAGCCCTTTGATTTGGTTTGTGCCTTGTTTGGTGTCTTGATATTAATTTAGCACCACTAAAACAGGTGATATCTGTTTTTAACCTTTATTTACAACTGTTAAAGTTTCGCAATATATAAGAAACCGGGTTTCTACGATAAATCATCGTTTTCACGAATAGATATAAATAAGAAACCCGGTTTCTATCAAATCAACATTCCGGCAATTGCGGCAGTAATAAAACTAGCCAATAACCCGCCTATCATAGATTTAACACCCATACGCGCTAAATCATGCTGACGGTGCGGCGCCATTCCGGTAATACCACCAATGGTGATACCAATGGAGCTAATATTGGCAAAGTTACACAAAGCGTAGGTAGCGATAATAATGCCACGCTCAGATATTTGCTTTTTCTCAATAACTGTTTTTAAGTCTAAAAAAGCAATAAACTCGTTCAAAATCGTCTTTTTACCTAACAAAGCTCCCACTTGCATACAATCAGATAGCGGGACTCCCATTAAAAACGCTATCGGCGCCATTACAAATGATAAAATCCATTCGAGCGACAGATGTGGTAATAGAATGCGCGCTCCTATCCATCCGAGTAAAGCATTAACAACGGCGAGTAAACCTAAAAATGCGATAATCATCACACCAACGTTGACAGCTAACTTGACACCATCAATTGCACCAGTCGTTACTGCATCAATTGCATTCACATAATTAGTCTTCACATCCATTTTGACATCGCCCGCTGTTTCGGCAATTTCGGTTTCTGGATAAAGTATTTTTGCTACAACCAATGCAGTTGGTGCTGTCATAAAAAATGCTGCTATGAGATGCTCTGCTGGCACACCAAACGATAAATAGGCGCCTAAAACCCCTCCTGCAACAGTCGCAAACCCTCCTGTCATCACCGCAAATAATTCTGATTGTGTCATTTTTGCGACATACGGCTTGACTATAAGTGGTGATTCAGTTGGCCCTAAGAAGATATTGCCAGCAGTAGATAATGACTCGGCACCGGAGGTTTGCATCGTTTTCATCATTACCCATGCCAAACCATTAACTACCCATTGTAAAATACCGTAGTGATATAAAATACTAATAAATGCTGAGAAAAAGATGATAGTAGGAAGTATTTGAAAAGCAAATAAATGGTCTTTATAACTGTCACCGAACACAAACTTGGCGCCGACATCAGAATATGACAGAAAATTTGAGACAATATCACCAAGAGATTTGAAGACTCTTAAACCCCAAGGAGTCTTGAGTATTAATAGTGCAAATCCAAACTCAAGTGCTAAACCCCAAGCAATAGTACGCCAACGTATTGCTTTACGATTGACTGAAAGAGCATAAGATATACCAATAAATACTACGATACCAATTAACGAAATGCCACGCTCCATAATAACTCTCTAATTGCGACCCCTAAGACTCTAAGCTATAAAGGATACATCAATTGCGTTCAATGTTACGAAGTAGGGTGCGTGACGCAACGAAATGTTTCAATTCAGTCATAAACACTCATAGCCTGATCGCACCCTACAATAGGAGAAGCTGAATAAGGACAGGGTAATGGTACGGTTACAACTTTGGCAATGGCTAGTTTTGGGACTTCCCATCGCATCTATTGTGAGTTTTCTCTTAGTTGCTGCGGGTATGCAAATCCATGAATGGCGCCTAAACTGGATTTGGGCGGTTTTTACTGTTATGCTGGTTATTTGGCGCCAGTTGCTAGTTAAGTGGACGAAACCAGTATTAACGCAAGTCGAAGAAGTTGTGGCAGAAATTAGTCGCGATTTAGAGACACAAGGTGATACCGTAGCGGTAGGAACACGAGCAAGTCAGGTTGAAAGTGCTTTAAAGGCAAT
The DNA here is from genome assembly GCA_019359675.1 of Calothrix sp. FI2-JRJ7. Classification (GTDB taxonomy): domain Bacteria; phylum Cyanobacteriota; class Cyanobacteriia; order Cyanobacteriales; family Nostocaceae; genus Dulcicalothrix. The sequence continues at coordinate 12,731 of JAHHGX010000004.1, read as the reverse complement.
ATTGGAAGCATCGCAAAATGATGTAGCGATATGGGAAGATATACAAACTTTTTGGCAGCGATGTCTTGATTTAGTCGCAGCGATTGCCCAAATATATTATCCTGATGTTAAATATCCTCAGCTTAATATCTATGTTCCTCAAGCTTACGGGTTAATTCGGGGAACTGTAGATGATATGGATAGTTGGATGCAAAAGCTATCACCTGCATTGAACCAAGTTAGTATTGCCCAAGCATACGAAGCATACGAAGTTTATCAAAAACTAGAACCTTCGGCACGCAAGTTATTAAAAGTTTGGAATGCGGCACAATGGTTATTAAACCCTGCTGCTGCGGTAGCTAAACGCGCTTCGCAACGTTATAGTAATAAAGCAAACCAGCAATTACTGGGAAATTTAAACCAGTTAATGCGTGAAGCTGCTTTAAGAAACTTGTGTAAGCAAGCGGTTACTCTTTACAGTGGTAAAGCTAATGTATCTACTTATATATCTACACCTGTAACACCCGCATTACCACAACAACCCAAAACCGAAACTTTACGCAATATCCTTATTCAAGCTCAACCTGTAGAAGAAGTTGAAGTAAAACCCGTTAATATTCTTATCGTTGGTCGTACAGGCGCCGGAAAAAGCAGTTTAATAAATACATTATTCCAATCTGAGCTAGCTGAGGTTGATGTACTACCTAGCACCGATAAAATTCAAAGCTATCACTGGCAAGCTGAAAATCAAGAATTATTAACGCTTTTAGACACACCTGGTTATGAACAAGTTAAGGGCGGCGCCTTGCGTGATACAGTCTTAGAATATACACACAAAGCAGATTTACTATTATTAGTAACTCCAGTTTTAGACCCTTCACTACAAATCGATGCAGACTTTTTGCGTGATATAAAAGCCGAAGTAAAAGATTTACCTACAATATCAATTGTTACCCAAGTAGATAAATTGCGTCCAATTCGTGAATGGAAACTGCCATTAGACTGGCAATATGGAGAGAAACCAAAAGAAGTTGCAATTCGTGAAGCTGTGAAATATCGTGCAGAATTACTTAGCAACTACTGCGATATCATATTACCTGTTGTGACAAGCGATATTAAAACGAATCGTGAAGGATGGGGAATAGATTCATTATCGATGGCATTAATTGAAGCAATTAACCCAGCTAAACAACTGCGACTAGCTAGATTTTTGCGTGATGTTGATACCAAAAGCGTAGCAGCAGCAAAGATTATTGATAACTATACCTTCCAAATGACAACAGCACAAGGAGTAACTGCATTATTAAAAAGTCCTGTGTTGCAATTTATTTCTACTGTGTCTACTGGTTCACCAGCACTTGCTAACTTACTAGCACAGAAGATACCCGCAGAGCAATTACCTATTGTTATTGGTAAGTTGCAAATGGCATATGAATTATTTTCATTGTTAAATCCAGATAGGGCAAATCCTCTTAGTTTTGATTTGCGGTCATTATGGACGCTGCTTTTAGATAATACATCGGCGCCTGACCGTAATGCATGGGCATTTGGAAGGGCTTTAGTCGAATATTGGACACAAAACTTAACGCTTGAACAACTAAGAGAAAGGTTTGAGTTTTATTTGCAATCTTAGTATGGGGTAGCTGGCAACGGATGTAACGGATGGGTTATTGAGTGAGGAAAGTTGCATTTTTGTAATAAAAATGTTAAGTTTAGTTTATAGAGAATCGCAAAACCAAAAAGAAAACTTAGAAAATTGGTTTAGTGATTGAAGAATTCAGTTGGCTGAACGACTATGCCATCGAACCTTTGTAAGGAAATGATAGATAAATCTCAGTTTAGCTTTACTGAGTGTCCATAAAAGAGTGGCGCCTTTTTGATAAGTGGTTCTAGCAAGTCTGAGCTTAAAATAACCTCAATTGGAGCATTATTATTATGTCGAAAGAGAAAAAGGGTAATAGAGAAGGCAAAAAGCCCAAAAAAGAATCTGATGGTACTAAGAAGGAAAAAAAAGACCCCAATAGACATGATGGGCCAGTAGTGCGTGTAGCAAAAAAATCAAATGAGCCACGAAACCCTTAACCCTTAAGCGTTTGTAGCCAAATTCGCGCGTTGTAGAGACGTGCGAATTTTTTACAATTTATACCTGCATCCGATTGCAAATGTATTGACTTATATTAATTTTGTTCCATTTGCGTAAATAAAATAATTATCTGTCACCTTGACATCAGCTTGAAACCCGGCTTTTATAAGATGAGCTTGAAGTTGTTCAGGTTGATAAAAAACTTTGACAATTTCGTATTCTTGACCATTATTCAATTTTCTATTTATATATATATTCTTATCATCTTTCAAAGTATGATTGTTAGCTGTTGATGTAGGCTCGTAACGGGAGTCAATAGTAAATATTTTGCCGCCAACACGCACAGAATTGTATACTTTTTTTAAAAAGGCATCGATTAATTCTGGTGGAACGTGGGATAACCAAAATGAAAAAAATACTAAATCATATTCTGCATTGGGTTGCCATGCAAATAAATTCAATTGCTGATAATCAACTTTGGGTGAGTTTAATTTGTAACGATTAATTTCAATGACTTCTTGGGAAGCATCAATTGCAGTAATTTTATTGCCAATTTGTAAAAGCTCCTGCGTCCAAATTCCTGTTCCTGATCGCTGGCAACAAACACCAAGCTCAGGTGTAAATCATATTCTTACACCAACATTTTTAGAACGTGATATAACTCTCACTAACGCTTCAGGAGTCCATGCTATACCCATTGCAGAATTTGTGCTGAACTTTATGCTTTACCATGCCAAAAATGTCCAAAAGTTGCAAAGTCTCCAAGCAGACCGTTATTGGTACAAATGGTTGGAGTTACAGGAATTATATAACAAAACTGTATTAATTATTGGTACGGGAACTATTGGTAAAGAAATTGCTATTCGCGCAAAAGCCTTTGGAATGAATGTTTGGGGTAGTCGTCGCAATCCTGAACCGTTACCTAATTTTGATAAAATAGTCGGCGCCAATTCGTGGCAATCTCTACTTCCACTGGTAGACTATTTGGTAGTTGCCACACCGCTAACTCCAGAAACCAAAGGTTTAATAAACGCTTCGGTACTACGGTCAATGTGTCCGAATGCTTACTTTATTAATATAGCTCGCGGTGCCATTGTGGATGAAGAAGCATTACTTACCGCAGTGCGTGAAGGCTGGATTGCTGGCGCCGGATTAGACACGTTTATTACCGAGCCTTTACCACCAGAAAGTCCTTTTTGGTCATTACCTAATGTATTTATTACACCACATAATTCAGCACTAACTCCACAGCTTTATGATCGAATCGTGTCATTGTTTATTGATAATTTAAATAGATATCGAACTGGTCAGCCGTTACGTAATGTTATAGATAAACACATAGGTTATTAAGTAATTTTCACGAAGTAATTACCAAATGGCGCCATTCAATAACTTAACCACTAATCCCTACCTAGGAACTCGACGAGTAATGATGGGTTCTCGCGGTGCAGTTGCCACGAGTCAACCAAATGCAGTTGCGGCAGGTATGGAAATGTTTTACTTAGGGGGAAATGCAGTCGATGCAGCTATCGCAACAGCTATTGCCCTTACTGTTGTGGAACCTACTTCTAACGGTATTGGTTCAGATGCGTTTGCTATTGTTTGGGATGGAAAAATTCACGGGTTAAATGGTTCTGGTAAAAGTTCTGAAAATCTTACACTTTCAGATTTCACTGAATTTACTGAGGTACCAGAAAGAGGTTGGCATTCTGTAACTGTACCTGGCGCCGTTTCGGCATGGCGTGCTTTATGGGAACGCTGGGGAAAGTTACCATTTGAGACTTTATTTATACCAGCAATTCGTTATGCTGAGTCTGGTTTTCCTGTGGCGCCAGTTACATCGATATTATGGAAAGCAGCAGAAAGAATTTTTTTACCTCTTACTGGTGTGGAGTTTGAACCGTTTAAAAAAGTCTTTTTTCCTAAAAATAGGGCACCTGTTGCTGGGGAAATTTGGGCTTCTCAACTTCATGCCGAAACATTAAGGGAAATTGCTGCTACAGGTGGTGAAAGTTTTTACCGAGACGCGCTTGCTCAACGCATGGTTGAGTTTGCAAATGCAACAGGTGGATACTTAAGTTTGAATGATTTGGCGACACATCAAGCTGAATGGGTGGCGCCAATTTCTACCAACTACCGAGGTTTAACAGTTTGGGAAATACCTCCTAACACTCAAGGTATTGCCGCATTAATTGGTTTAAATATTCTTTCTGGTTTTAATTTATCTAATTATCTACGAGAGTCAGTAGAAAGTTACCATTTACAAATCGAAGCAATAAAACTAGCTTTTGCTGATTTACACAAGTACGTTGCTGATGAACGTTTCTTTGCTATACCTACTGAGCATTTTCTTGACCCTAATTATGCAGCAAGGCGCCGTGCTTTAATTACAGACAAAGCTATTCCACTCGCTTCCCCAGGACTACCAACAGGAGGAACAGTATATTTAGCAACTGCTGATAATGACTTGATGGTATCTTTTATACAATCAAACTATCACGGATTTGGTAGTGGAATACTCCCACATAATACAGGTATTGCATTACAAAATCGAGGTTACGGATTCACCCTAGAATCAGGACACGCAAATCAATACGCACCGGGTAAACGTTCATTACATACAATAATTCCTGGTTTTCTCACCCAAGACAATCAACCTATAGGGGCATTTGGAGTGATGGGAGCAGCAATGCAACCCCAAGGACATTTACAAGTAGTAACCAATATGGCTGATTATGGCATGAATCCGCAAGCAGCTTTAGATGCTCCTAGATGGCGTTTTAATCTTGGTTCTCAAGTGTTTTTAGAACCGAGTGTTCCGCAACTTATAGCTCAACAACTTTCTGCGCGCGGTCATGATGTACAATACAGTTCAAATATTGGGCTTTTCGGTCGCGGTCAAATAATTTGTAAGCACAATGGAGTTTTTATCGCTGCAAGTGATTACCGCGCTGACGGATTAGCAAGCGTCTGGTAATAATATGTATACGTAGGGTGGAATGGCGCTTACTTAACGTATTAATGATGCGTGAAAGCACTGTAATTTTCGTTACATTGGTTGATAGTAATAGCTTTCACGCACCCTACCTAATTTTATTGGCGCCTCCAAATGCTTAAGTAAGTGACATTCATACGTAGGGTGCGTTACAGCCTGAAAAAATTGACACTAAGAACAAAAATTAAACTAGCTGTAACGCACCAACACCATCCTTTGTATAATTAATGTTTACTAGCTTCAGCAGCAACCGCTTCTGCTTTGGTTTTGTGCAGGGTTCCTGGTGCTTCCTCTGGAGGTGCGTAAACGGTGTAAAGCTTGAGTGCTGTTGAGCCAGTATTAATGAAGTTGTGCTGTGTACCTGCTGGAACAACGACCAGCGAATTAGCTTGAATCTTACTGCGCTCGCCATTCAACACGGCTTCACCTTCACCCTCAACAAACACTAAAACTTGGTCAACATCGTGCGACTCTTCACCAATATCGTCGCCTGGTTCAACGCTCATCAATACGATTTGACTATGTTCATTTGTTAATATCTCTTTCCGGAAAAAGCTATTTTCTTTCGCCAATGCAAAAATGTCTTTGTTGAAGATTGTCATCTCGATTACTCCCTGTGTTGTATTTAGCGATTATATACTGTGTTCTCAAAGCTTTAAGCTTGAGTAAATAACTATAAAAATTGTACTATATGTGTCTTTTTATAGTTAGTATATCTAACAACATTCAGCAAAATTGCTGTACCACAAAAGATTTAATTAAAAGATTCTAATATTGCTTTTCTAGCTAGTTTTGGCTGTAACTTATCATCATAAGGCAATGGTCGAATAAAGTTTTTGTAGCCCGCTAACTTTTTGGGCATATAATCAGGATGACGGAGCCATGAGTATTTATCGCTTAATCCCCAAGTAATAATTGTATCTATACCTTCAGTAAAGCAAACGTCTAAAAATCGCTTATAGCCATCAGCTACCATTGTATCTAATTCAGCTAATGTATTTGGCAATGGTGTGTCGATAATTACATCAAGTTCTGTTATAATTGGCTTGACTCCGACGCCTTTTAGCTGTTTCAAAAAATTTCTAAATGCTGTTGCGTTCCATGTGTAGTTTTTTGAAAACCACATATGTGCTTGTAAACCAACCGCGTCGAGCTTAACGTCATTTTTCTTTAAATACTTAACAAGATTTAAATATTTATCTTGTTTCCATCCTGCGTCTTCACACCCAAAATCGTTAATTACAAATTCTTTTGTATTATCTATTGCCGCAGCTATCTGAAAAACATCTCGAACATATTCAATTTTTACACCTTTACGCAGTCCATTTTGGTCTTCAGCTTCTTTATCGCTATCTGCAACAACTTCATTAACGATATCCCAGGAGTAAAGCGTTTTATTATTGCGATAACGTCCTAATATAGCAGTAAAGTGACGTTCAACATCAGAAAGTTTTGGTGGATAAGCTAACCAGTCAGGTCTTGCCATGTGCCATACAAGTGTATGCCCCCGCAATTTAATATTATTCGCTGCACAAAAATTAATACTCTTGTCAGCTGGTGCAAAATTAAATTGTCCAGGTGATGGTTCAATAACAACCCATTTAAAAGCACCTTCGGTAGTTGCAACAGAACATTCACGACTAATTAAGTTAGCATAAGCTTTATCTTGCTCAATATCCCTCTCTGAAATAGCGCTACCGTAAAACTTTTTAACTCGACGAGCAGCATCTTTAAGACTACTTGAAGTTCCATCTGCAACAGAGGCATTTGATACCGTTATTGATGTATCATTGGTGAATAAATCTTTACATGATACCAATCCGGCGCCTACAGCAGTCATTAGAAATCGTCTTCTATACATGCTTTTTCGAGGGAGGTTTGAGCTTACTTAATATTTAGACGTAAATTTTAATACTTATGTTTCCAGAAACCAGAAACCGGGTTTCTATGAAAAATTGTTGTTTTTATTACAAGATATCGATAAAGAAACCGGGTTTCTATGAAGGTTTCTAAAATGGCGCCTTGGTTTGTAAAGATAATTTTCCTAAAATTGGATGTGTAAAGTGAAGCTCGCGTGCGTGTAAATGTAATCGATCTGATGAGTTATTGCTTCCATATAACCTATCGCCTAAAATAGGTGTTCCAAGTCCTTGTTTATCGGCTGCATGAACTCGTAACTGATGCGGGCGCCCTGTTAGAGGTATAAACTCAATACGAGTATAATTACTCTTATCCATTACTTTGTAATGAGTTGTGCATTTTTTCCCATGCTCCCAGTTTACTTCTTGGTATGGACGATTTTGTGGATTTCCCCAAAGTGGAATTTCGATGATACCTGTGTCTGAATTTATGTTATCGGAAAGTACAGCTTCATAGACTTTGTGAACTTGTCTTTGTTGAAACTGCACAGCAAGTTGACGATATATATCTAAATTACGTGCAATTAGTAATATTCCTGATGTATCCTGGTCTAGACGATGTACAGGAATTAATTTCGTGCCATCGGTTAATGTATTACGTAAACGGCTTAATACACTATCTTGAGTATTGCGGTAGCGACCGGGAACGGATAGTAACCCAGAAGGTTTATTAATAGCTATTATATATTCATCTTCGTATAGTAAATTTTGAGGGGGCGCCGTTAGCTCTATTGTCTGTAAACCTGAAAGTAGAAACCCCATAATAGGTTGACAACGTTCGGAACAGGCGCCATAAAACTCTCCTTGAATTTTATCACCGTTGGGTAATGACTCTCCCCACCAAAATTCGGCCATTGCCAGAGGTTTTAAATTATGTGTTGCAGCATAATGAAGTAATTTTGGGGCACAACAGTCACCCGTCCCAGTTGGTGCTTGCGGCATTAATTGCTGTAACGATTGTGACATTCCTAAAAAATTAGTCAGCGAATATACTGCGTGCATTTTGGCTTGGAGTTGACGCGATATTTCTTTACGCTGCTGTTTTAATTCGGTAATACGGATGTTGGCTGATTCAATAATTTGTTTTAATGGGTGTAATGCTTCATCACGTTGACGCTTGAGTAATTTTTTTTCAATACCATCTCGACGACTTTCTTCTAAAAGTTCTTCTTCGTTTATATTAGATAATTGCAGGCGCCTTTGTTGACGTTGCTGTTTACGTTGTTGATGGCGTGTATTTAATTGTTGTATTCTGTCTGCAAAGTAAAGCGATAAGTTTTCATATTCTTGATGCTCAGGCATTTGTTGTAAAGTTATTAATTCTTGTTTGATAACATCTAACTGTGAAAGCACCTGCGTTTCGTCAAATGCAACTTCCGAGCGTCCAGGTATAGGTGGCGCCCAACCAGGTACAAAACTTTCACCATTTAATAATCCTGAGAATGCTTTAATAACTCTAATATCACCTGATGGTAATTCTACGATTAATATTCCATACATTTTACCTTCTTGAAAATAACGCGCGTCTTGTTCTAAATGTCGCATCAAACCACGCGCAACTTCCTCTGAAAGGGCAGTTCGGGGGAGTTGTCCATTGTAATAATAGCTGGTAGGCGCCGAGCTTTTTAATACTGGATGAATGAAGTCTGATATTTGATGTAATATAACCATAAAATCCCCCCTAGCCCCCCTTAATAAGGGGGGAACAAGAAATGAATAAAAATCTTAACTTCTTATAAAAACATCATAACTTTAAGCCCCCCGAATTTCGGGGGGTTGGGGGATCAAACTAGCAGAATCAACATCTAAAAATAACGTTGCCTGCGGCTGATGGCGTAAAATAGAAGCTGGACAAGTTGTAGTAACTTCACCTTGAAGCATTTGAGCCACAATTTTAGCTTTACGTTGACCCGACGCCAGACAAATTATTCTCTTAGCAGCGCAAATAGTTGGTATTGTAACAGTAAAAGCATATTGAGGCACTTGTTCAATATTAGAAAAATATCCTGTATTAACCTGTTGTTGACGGTTAACTTCGTCTAGTTTAACTAGCTTGACAGTATATGGGTCATTAAAATCTGCGACTTTAGGGTCATTAAATGCCAAATGCCCATTTTCCCCAATACCCAATAAACACAAATCAATCTTATGTGTTTGTAACAATTCTGAATAACGCGCGCACTCTATCAATGGTTGTTGAGCATCTCCTTCGATATAATGAAATACCTGGGGATGAACTTTTCGCTCAAACTTTTCTCTTAGGTATCGTCGAAAACTTGCTGAATGCTCACCTGAAATTCCTAAATACTCATCTAAATGGAAACAATTAACCCGTGACCAATCAATACCACCTAGTGATATCAACTCGTCTAAGAACTTAAGCTGTGAATTACCTGTTGCTAATAATACACTTGCTGTTTTTTGTTCCTGCAACACATTATATAGATACTCATATACAATTTCAGCAGCAGCGCGCGCTATCTCAGCTTCAGAATTATAAACATTTACCTTAAGGGATGAGACGCTAAAGTTCTTTGACGGATTTATCATATGTTGTAAAGCTCTGTAGGATAGGCGTCTTGCCTGTCATACAAAATTATTGATTTCTGGAATTACTCTCATATTATAGTTTCCCGACTATGAAGTATCTATGGCGCCACTAACAAAACGGACACTTCTAAAATTAGTTTAATGTATAAATATATATACGTATGTAAACGTAATTATCAGGGTTAATATGCAGGCGCCTTTCTCACGGGTTTCGATAAATGGTAGTATTACCAAGTAACCCTATAGTAAATTCTGAATATAACTAAAATGCATATTCCTGAAATCACTCAGACACTGTTGGAAGCGAAAGAAGAGAAAGGGTTAAGTTTTGAAGATTTAGCCAAACTCGTGAAAAGGAATGAAGTCTGGGTTGCTTCTGTAATTTATCGGCAAGCTAGTGCTTCACTTGAAGAAGCAAAAATTTTAGTTGATGCGCTAGAACTTGCTCCACATTACGCTTCTGAGTTAACGAAATATCCTATTAAAGGTAGTGATTCTATTGTACCAACTGACCCTTTTATTTATCGTTTTTACGAAATTATGCAGGTATATGGACTACCCCTCAAGGATATAGTTCAAGAAAAGTTTGGCGATGGAATTATGAGCGCGATTGATTTTACTTTAAATGTGGATAAGGAAGAAGACCCAAAAGGTGATAGAGTTAGAATCGTTATGTCTGGTAAGTTTCTTCCTTATAAAAAATGGTAATTTTGTTTTATTATGATGGTAAATAATGCATTTTGCAGAGAGACGTTACATGTAACGTCTCTACATTATTAACCTAATTTTTTATTCGGCTATCTGAAATAACATTTTATGTAAATTCTCCTCTGATTGACGAGATTTTAACACTATTGTCTTTATTTGATAATCTAAATATATATAGTAGTATTTTGTGCGCGCGGTAGCTTTAGAAACATTACAATCAGTAATGAGACACACTAATTTGTGCAATTTCAAACTTGTTCAAATTGAAAGTAGGGTGGGCTTCGGCCCACCATTCATAAACGCGCTTTAATAAAATCCTATTGTTTAACGTTCTCCTGGACAGTTTTTACATCCAGCTTTAAGCGTTCTGCTATTTGCTCGATAGTTAACCCTAACTCAAGTAAGATAGGGATTGTCTCTATTTTTTGTTCGAGTCGTCCCTCTTCTCGTCCTTCTAAATACACTTTGCTTTTTCTTAGCGATTCTAACTCAAGCATAGCTTCTAGTTCCTTTACTGATAAGTTTGGAAGTTTATCCATTACCACCGTTTGAATAAATTGTAGAACTTTTTCTTTTAAAGCGGGACTGGTAATTTCCGAATTTGTTCTAACTACTAACTGTCGAGCTAATTTCCCTATTTTCTCTCTGCCTTTCTTCTTGGCAACTAAACACATAACACCTACGCTCAAGGATTGATTTGGGTCTTTACCAAGTTCATCTAGATAAAACCGACGTAGGACAGGTAAGAATATCTCTAAATATGGTGGAAGCGTTCTTTCATCGCAGCGTCTATCGTAGATTACTATAGCGTACCATTTTTTGTTAGGTGGTTTTTTTTGGGTCAAATACATCATTATTTTGCCAAAAAAGCTGTTGTAGAAGTCACTGTCCTTATATCCTTGTGCTTCGACAAAATATAGTGGCATAAAGCTATATCCTGAGCGTGTTTTGTATAAACCATCTAAGCGATAACTTTGTTGCTTGAGTTCTTCTGCACTGAACTCGTATCCGGTTTTATTATCCTGTCCTTCACCGATGAGTTCAAAAAATAGCTCTGGTAGGTTTTGGAAAATTTTGTAGAAGAGTGGATCTGCTGTCATTCACTTTTCGCTCACACCTGGAGACGTGGTAGATTTTGATTCAGTACAATATTACAATATCGTTTAATTATTGTATATCTATATATGAATGTTGAGCGTGCTTAGAATTTTGGATAGGCGCCGTTTCTCATGTAAAATATGTAAAGAAAGTTTATGTTTTCTTAACTTTATTTACATAGCTTATGCTGGCAGCACTTCTGTTCGATTTAGATGGAACCCTTGTTAATACAGACCCCATCCATTTTTTAGCTTGGCAGAAAATGCTAAGTCGCTATGATGTACATATAGATGAAAGCTTTTACCAGAAAAATATCAGTGGTCGATTGAATCCGGAAATACTCGCGGATATTTTGCCACAGTTATCATTGCAGGAAGCTGTGGAATTTGCCGATGAAAAAGAAGCGATGTTTAGAGAAATGGCGCCATCTTTACAGCGTTTACCAGGACTAACCGAGTTATTAGCTTGGACAGAGACGCACAATATCAAGCGTGCATTAGTTACAAATGCACCACGTGCAAACGCTTACTTTATGTTAGATGTATTAGGATTAGGCACCGCATTTGAATTAATAGTATTAGCAGAAGACGAAGAGAAAGCCAAACCAGACCCCACACCCTACCGAGTTGCAGCGCAACGTTTGGGTGTTAAGGAAGAAAATGCTATTGCTATTGAGGACTCACCATCCGGAATTAAGTCAGCAGTTGGTGCAGGTATAAAAACTATCGGTATAGCATCAACTCATGACCCAGAAAAATTATGTGATATAGGCGCCTGTATGGCAATACCCGACTTTACAGACTTACGTTTGTGGACATTTTTGAACTCTCAACTTTTAGAAGCAGCACCAATCACATAATTAAAAGCTGGTGCGTGACGCTACAAGTCTTATAATTAAATTGAAATTTGTTCATAGCGTTACGCACCCTACCAAGATAATAATTATGAATAAAGATGAATTTGCTATTTTTTTTGAAGAATCTATAGATAATCTCCAGCGTAAGCAGGAAGATTTAAAAGACAAATACGCTTTTGGCAGCTTTCCCAAGTATTGCTTTGACCAAGAAGTCGGAACGCTCCAATTTCAAGATGACCTTTCCCAAGTACAAGTTGAAGCGCTTGTTACACCTATTGGTAGTTTCTCTTATAAAAGTGAAACGTGGCAATGGTCGTGGGCAAATTCGTCGATACTTGAGCGTTTACGGGTAAAATCTGACAGAATAAAGGAACTCTACACATTTACAGGCGCCCCAATTTTTGAGGCATCGATAGTTACTGGAGTTTAGACTAGTTCCCGGTGCGAAACTCAAAACCCTTGTCGGGATTAACATACACCCTCATCCAGTTATCAAACACAAGTATACTTCAGAACGCTGCTAGTATAAGATTACGTATTACA
>JAHHGX010000003.1 GCA_019359675.1 Calothrix sp. FI2-JRJ7 | reverse complement strand
AATTAATATAATTAAAATTTATCATCTTAATATCTATAAACAATATAAACTTATAGTTAATTCTGCTTAAATAACTGCCCAACACTTGAGATTGCTTTTCATGACTTTTTCAGCAAACCCTAATTATAGTTTAGTCAAAATCAAAAAAACTTTTAATAAATTAAACATAGTTCTCCCAAGAAAGCGAATAGATAATATTAGAGTCATCGCTTTAACAGTCAAGTATTTAATAGTAGCAGCATTTGGACTAAGCTTTTTTCCAATATCAGGAATAGGACTAATGGCAGGAATTTTACCAGCACTTGGAATTACTGTTCCCCTCCTTTTAATTTGGCTAGCGGTCATAGACCAGTTCATAATTTCAGACTTTGGTAATCACAAAATATGTTTCAATGAAGATAATTTTAGTATAGAATTATGGATATTTACGTTTCGTCGCAGTATAAAAAGTGGTAAGATTAGAGATATTAGAGACGTATTTCAAAGTATTATTCGTTTAGGCAAAGAAGATAACCTTCAGCTTGAAAGTCATCAAGAAAAGGAAATGATTACTATTCAAACCGAATATAAACGATTTTCGTTTGGTATTGGACTAAGTGCCCAAGAATGTTTATGGATAGCGCAGGAAATTAAAGACTGGTTACGTGGAAGGTAGAGACGTTACATGTAACGTCTTTATGTAACATCAAGACAAACAGGCACCGAGTTTTGTTTCTAACTCTTCTATAAGTGTATCAACATCTTTGCCTAGTTGCTCATAACTTTGAGGTGGCGCCGTTTCTGGTTCAAAGTAAATAAGTTTAACTTGGTCTTTACCAATACCTATCATCAGAACTTCCACTTCAGGTTTATGGTGTTTGATAAGTCCTATAATTTCCTGAAGACGATTCTCTACTCTGTCGTTTAAGCTTTCAACTGCTGTCGGTGGACAGTATACAAAGTGTGGTGTTGGCTGTAAATCTATACCTATGGTTCCCTGACTGTTACCGTTTTCTAACCATAGTGCCCACGATAAAGCCGCTAACTCTATTTTATGGTCTTTGACGAATTTGTCTAACCGATGGCGCCATTCGTTTTCTGGGGATGAAGGTTGAGATGACGTAGTAAACATAATTTAGCTCCTGACTGTTTAGACCTGGTAACTTTTAAAGATTGGCGCCGCCCATTATTTTAAACCACTTTTGACACACCATAGTTCTGCGTGATAAATTTCGCCACAGTCGTTTGTATGCGTACTCAAACACCGACTCTAATACCCAGACAATCACCGTAAAAAACGCTAGAATAAGTGACTGTCCGAATATATCGGTAATTCCCAGACGCGCGATGACTGAATCCTGCTTTTTGACCACCACATCAACTGCCGTACCAATTAGCACAGGTGGCGCCAAATCGAAAACTTTGTTTAAAATCGAACAAATGGCTGCTTGCCAGATTTGTTTGCGATAATGAATACCCTAAAATTTTTTGATAGCGTAACCACAGCTATTTTTTGAAGTGTGAATTTTATTTTAGTACCTTTGTTTTAATTGAGCGCAAACGAATATAGATAACGTAAATAAAAGGAGGAGAATTGAAAAATACGCAATCTAGCAGTTGGCAAATCGCTGCACTAGGTATAATATTTGGTATAATTGTACTATTAAGTTTAAATTCCTTTATCATAATAAATCCTGGACAAGCAGGGGTGATTAGTATATTAGGTAAAGCTAGAGATGGAGCATTACTGGAGGGAATTCACGTTAAACCACCTTTTATTTCAGTGATAGATGTATATGATTTAACCGTGCAAAAATTTGAAGTGCCTGCCGAAAGTTCAACGAAGGATTTGCAAACGCTGTCCGCGAGATTTGCGATTAATTTTCAAATAGATTCCTCAGAAGTAGTACAAATACGTAGAACGCAGGGTACTCTAGAAAACATAGTAGCAAAGATTATTGCGCCACAGACTCAGGAATCATTTAAAATAGCAGCAGCACGCAGGACAGTAGAAGAAGCTATCACCCGGCGAACTGAACTTAAGGATGACTTTGATTTAGCATTAAGCCAACGGTTAGATAAATATGGAATAATTGTCTTAGACACCAGCGTCGTAGACTTAACATTCTCTCCTGAATTCGCAAGAGCCGTAGAAGAGAAGCAAATTGCCGAACAGCGGGCACAACGAGCAGTCTATATAGCTAGAGAAGCAGAACAAGAAGCTCAAGCAGAAATTAATCGTGCCAAAGGTAAAGCCGAAGCTCAAAGACTTTTAGCTGAAACATTAAAAGCTCAAGGAGGACAGTTAGTGTTACAAAAGGAGGCAATTGAAGCATGGAAGACTGGTGGCGCCCAAATGCCAAAAGTTCTTGTTATGGGGAACGATAAGACTAGCAGTGTGCCATTTCTATTTAACGTAGGTAATATCCAATCACCTTAAAGTTGAAATAAAACACGAAGACCAACGCGCGCTATTGAACCAACACAGCACACAACTAGCAAGAATTAGCAGGTATATGACAAGTCAAAACCAAACCAATCTCACACTTCAAGACGCAAAAAAAATCCTAAACAAATTCAATTGCGTCGATATTGCTCCGATAGTTAAGAGTTCTGAAAAAGCTTTAGTCCGTAAAGCAATACTAGCTTTTGCTAAACTTTCAGATTATCAAATCTTAGGTATTTGTGCCGATACAGCCGAAGAAGGTTTGGCGGCGATGAAAGGTTACTCCTTGGCATTCGGCTATGAGCCACCTAGTAATTTGCCTATTATTGAGGGACCTGTTTACATCAAATTAAACGGCAAAAATGGTTTGTGCTACCTTGATTCATATTCAGGACACCATCGTGGCGTTTTAGTGTCGTGCCAGTCCTACACCCAAAGTGGAATTAATGAAATGTATGGTCACTTACCCTTAGACCTATTTGATTAATTTTAATCTTGTGGAGCCTCTTGTAGAGCGGGCTTAAGATTGCCCGCCCAACATCTAAAAATTTGCCAATTGCCCAATATTTATCAGTTATGAGTCTTGTTACATTACAGTCGGTCAAAAAAGATTTTGGCATTAAAGAAATCTTAAAAGAAGCTAGTTTTAGCGTTGATGCTAACGATAAAGTTGGTTTGATTGGTACAAATGGTTCGGGAAAATCAACGTTATTAAAAATGATAGCTGGTATCGAGCCAATCGATGCTGGACAAATCATAACGAACTCCGGTGCCAAAGTTATATACTTACCGCAGCAACCCGATGTTGATGAAAGTCGTACTGTTATTGAGCAGGTTTTTGCTGACAGTGGTGAGCAAATGACCTTAGTACGTGAATATGAAGAAATCTCAGAGAAGTTAGCGCATTATCCAGAAGATAGTCAATTGATGTCACGTTTATCTAGCGTTATGCAGCGAATGGACACAACAGGCGCTTGGGAATTAGAGACAAATGCTAAAATTATTCTGACTAAATTAGGTATTACTGACTTTAATGTCAAAGTCGGTACATTATCTGGAGGTTATCGTAAGCGAATAGCTTTAGCAACAGCTTTACTAGCTGAACCAGATTTACTGTTAATGGACGAGCCTACTAACCATTTAGATGCACTTTCGGTAGAATGGTTACAAAGTTATTTAAATAGATATCGTGGTGCCTTATTATTAATTACTCACGATAGGTATTTTCTAGATAAAGTCACAAATCGAATTATTGAAATAGACCGAGGTGATATTTATACTTATTCAGGTAATTATTCGTATTACCTAGAAAAAAAAGCTGCTGCTGAAGAATCTTCTGCAAGTACACAACGTAAATTTCAGGGTGTATTACGACGCGAGTTAGAATGGTTAAAGCGTGGACCCAAAGCTCGTAGTACGAAACAAAAAGCGCGTATTCAACGTGTCGAAGCAATGCGCGAAACCGAATTTAAGCAAGGAATTGGCAAAGTTGAAATTTCTACCGTTAGTAGACGCATCGGTAAAAAAGTTATTGAGTTAGAGCATGTTTCTAAAGGATATAACGAGCGAACACTAATCAAAGACTTTACCTACGAATTCAGTCCAGAAGACCGTATTGGTATTATTGGTGGAAACGGCACCGGCAAATCCACTTTAATGAATATTATCACAGGTAAGGTACAACCTGATTCAGGTAAAGTAGATGTTGGCACCACAATACATATAGGATATTTCGACCAACATTCCGATGACTTACTAGCAGCACTCAACGATTCGCAACGTGTAATTGATTACATTAAAGAAGAAGGAGAGTTCATCAAAATATCTGATGGGACTCAAATTAGTGCTTCCCAAATGTTAGAACGATTCTTATTCCCAGGAAATCAACAATATGCACCAATAAGTAAACTATCAGGAGGAGAAAAACGGCGCCTATTTTTGCTACGTATATTAATTAGCGCACCAAACGTATTAATACTAGACGAACCGACAAACGATTTAGACGTACAAACACTAGCAATACTAGAAGAATACCTAGAAGACTTTACAGGCAGTGTAATCGTAGTATCCCACGACCGTTATTTTCTAGACCGCACCGTCGATACAATTTTTGCCTTAGAAGAAGGTGGAAATATTCGTCAATACCCAGGTAACTACTCTGTATACCTCGACTATAAAGCACAAGAGGAAGCACAACAAACATCAGAAGTCAAAGAAAAAACCAAAACTACTTCAGTAGAAACAAAAGAAGTAAAACCATCGGCGCCATCAGAAACAGCCAAAAAGCGTAGACTATCAACATGGGAAAAACGAGAATTTGACGAACTCGAAGGAAAAATAGCAAAATTAGAAACTCAAAAAGCCGAAACCGAAGAAGCAATGGGTAATGTACCAGCAGGAAACTACACCCAGGTACAAAAATTATACGACCAAGTAGAAGAAATCAAACGCGCAATTGACAAAGCAACAGAACGCTGGATGGAGCTAGCAGAAATCGAATCATAAACTTGTAGGTTGGGTGGAGGAACGGAACCCAACATTCGCGCAGAAAATCTCATGCGGCGCCTGAACCTAAAGTTAAAATCATGTTTTACTGGGGGATATAATAAACAAACCCCAGTAAAAAAATAACATAAAAATCATAACCACCAGTAAAAACAGCCCCAGTAATTCAAATAAACAAGCTTATCAAATGTCTGTGGTAAAAAACTATACCACTGCACGGGCATCGAATGCCTATGCTACAACTTACCAATTTTGCAAACAGTCTGCGAAAATAAAAGTACTGTCTTCTTCCAAGTCACTATGACACAGCTTCAAACAAAGCGCTTTACCATAGAAGAGTATCATCGTTTAACACAGCTTGGTTTTCTGGTAGAAGGAGACAGGGTAGAGTTGATACGGGGAGAACTTATACAAATGGCAGCTAAAGGAACTCCTCATTCTGTTTATAATACAAAATTAATTCGAGAGTTAGAAAAACTACTCCGTGAGACAGCAGTTGTACGGTGCGAAGAACCAGTAACGCTTTATCCCAATAGCGAACCAGAACCAGATGCAACAATTGTCAGAGGACAACCCGATGACTATTTAGTAAACCATCCTCAACCAGAGGATATTTTTCTATTAATCGAGGTTTCCAACTCAACTTTAAAATACGACCAAACCGAAAAGCTATCTTTATACGCAGAAAACCAAATACAGAATTATTGGATTTTTAATTTAGTAACATACGAACTTGAACGTTATAGTCAATCATATTGCGATACTCAGGGTAAGTATAATTACCGCAATAAACAAATTTCGTTAACGACTGAAACAGTTTTACTCCCTGGTTTTGGTAATTTGTCACTAAATTTAAATAGTGTGTTTCCAAGCATTTGACAATTTTTCTTAGTTCCTACTAGTGGTTCATCCATTTGGGTGAATACATTTGCCCTGGTTAGAATTTAATCTAAGTAATAGGGGTGAGAGCTAAGGACACTAGGGATGAGTAAATGTGAAAAGAGATTAATGATTTGTGTTATGAGCAGATAAATAAGGGATATTCATAATAGGGTTCTTTTATAATAAACCTGTACTCAGGCGCCTTTCGATTCGTTTCCCTAGTTCTTAGTCCTAACCTCTTTATATAGTAATGGTTCACAGAGTGAATGAAACTGCAAAAGTGCAAATGTACCCTCGCATTAATGGATTATCATTACTAGAGAAAATTACAGCTAGTTTGCCTGGGGTAATTTTCACGTGTATTCAACGTCCTGATAACTCGAATGTAGTAACGTATATCAGTTTGGGTTGTGAAGAACTATTTGAATTAAAACCAGAAACTGTACAAGCAAACTTTTTGGTTTTGCCTAATCTCATTTATCCAGAGGATGTTCAGACTTTTACAGAATCCTTTTTAGTATCAAGCAATACTCTGTCACCTTTGCATTGGGAAGGTCGAATTGTCACCGCAAGCAACAAAAATAAGTGGATACAAGTCACTTCTCACCCAAGTAAACAAGCAAACGGGGATATTTATTGGGAAGGTTTGGTTATGGATATTACAATTCGCAAATTAGCGGAGGAAAATTTGCGTGTCAGTGAAGCACGATATAAAGCGATTTTAAATGCTATCCCTGATTTGATTTTTAGAATAAATGCCAATGGTGAGTATATAGACTTTAAAGGAGAAGGGGCAAATATTACCATTCCCCGTGAGCAAATTATTGGTAAAAACTTATGGGATTTATTACCACAAGATGTTGCCAACAGTAGTTATGCTGCAATTCATAAAGCTTTAGCATCAAGAAGCGTACAAACTTGTGAGTACAAATTAGTTACACCGATAGGTTTACGTGATTATGAAGCACGTGTAGTAGTTAGTGGACACGAAGAAATTTTAGCAATTGTCAGGGATATAACCGAACGTAAGCAAGCAGAAGCGCAATTACATATGAGTGTATCGCGTAATCGGTTACTAGCAGAAACCTTGGGAAGAATTCGCAAGTCGCTTCATCTTGATGAAATTTTACAAACAACTGTCACCGAGGTGAGGAAATTTCTTCAAGCTGACCGAGTGTTTATTGCGTTGCATGAAAATAAAAATGAAAACAACGCACAATGTAAAGTTTTGGCTGAGTCAGTAAATCCATGCTATCCAGCGGTATTAGACTGGAAAGACAATAATCCTGACGAGTGTTTATTTAACGAGCTAAAAACTTCATTATTAATAAATAACGTTCGCGTTGTTGAGGATATTACAAAAATTGAAGCATCTCCAAGTTTGAAAGCATTATATCAAACATTTCATACGCAGGCAACATTAGCTGTGCCAGTTATTCTGGGTGATGAATTATTTGGGGTATTAATTGCAAATCAATGTTCGAGTCCTCGTTATTGGCAACCAGTAGAAATCGATTTACTTCAACAAATATCTGAACAGTTAGCTATTGCGATTCAACAAGCAAAACTTTATCAACAACTTGCACAGCTTAACTTTAACCTAGAAGGGCAAGTTGAGGAAAGAACTGTTCAATTACAGCAAAAAGTGCAGGAAATTCAAGAGCTAAGTCGTATCAAAGATGTTGTATTAGATACAGTGTCTCATGATTTACGTACTTCTGTGATGGGTAATTTGATGGTACTTAATAACTTGCTCAAAGCAGATAGAGAAATTCCTAGTTCTATAATTGAACGCATGATTCAAGGTAATGAACGACAGCTAGGAATGATTAATTCTTTATTGGAAATCAATTCTAGTGACGCAAAAGATATGATAATGCATCAAGAGATAGTAAATTTTACTACATTGATTGAAGCAATACTTCAAGACTCAACGTCATTACTGACTCGTTATCAAGCACAATTAAGTACACACTTAAAAAACTTAGACCGTAAAAATCCTATTATAGTTAAAGCTGACCAAGAATTATTACGTAAAGTGCTTGTATCTTTATTAACTTATAGCTGCCAAAATAATCCACCCGGACTAAATTTTAGTATAAAAGCTAAGATGGATGGAGACAAAATCCGATGCATAATTCAAGACTCGGGTGTAGGAATGAACAAATCGGAGTGCGATAGCTTCTTTGATTTACACGTGCGTGACCCACAAAACCGTTTATCAACGAGTCTGTGTTTGAAATTGTATATGTGTCGGCAAATTATTAAAGCACACGGTGGTGATATTGGTGTAAATTCTAATCGCAAGCAAGGATTAACTTATTGGTTCACATTACCTATTGAACATAATGGTTGACGTACTTAGAATCGTACAACGGAGATGGAGACAAGCTGTTTCTACATACATTCTACCCAAAACCGATATTTTAACTGTTAAATATGAAACTTGGCGCCGTCACTTTTTGTGGCAGCGTTTACAGTTATGGTTATGGTTAGCGCTTTTTTGTGTTCTAAGTTTTGTCGTTCGCGATATTTACAACTTATTTTTTCCTTTAAGAGAACTTGCCGACGTTCCACAGCAACTAATGCGTCACACGTTTCTCTTAGACGGCGCCATGCTCGGAAGCATTATTATCTCACTAATAGTGCATCGAACCTCGTTTGGGCGCCGTCACCCAGGAGTACTATTTTTAGCTTCATCTTGGTCAATAAGTCTTGGACAGCAAATATTTAGCACTATCAAAGGATTTGCCATACCTGATATTGTTACTTGGTCACTGCTGTTTCTTGGTCAAGCAGCTTTTATGCCAGTACGTTGGAGACTGCATCTTGTTTCCCAGGTCGTATTATTAATTTATTACTTCGGTGTAAATTTGAGTCTCGGTTTTAAAGTTCCAAGGTCAGCACCAGGTCAAGAGTCTATATATAGTGTGACGCTACTTTTATATATATTTTGGTTCTGTGCTATATGTAACTTTAGCGTTTATTTATACGACAGACTACAATCACGTGAATTTAACGCACGTAAACAGCTTGAGAAAACCAATAATAAACTAAAAATAGCCGAAAATAAATACCGCAGTATATTTGAGAACGCAGTAGAAGGTATTTTCCAAAGTACAGTTGATGGACGCTACATCACCGTCAACCCCGCACTTGCTTACATTTTAGGTTTTTCAACACCCGAAGAAGTTATTGATTATTATAAAGACATTGGCAAGCAGCTTTATGTCAATCCAAATCGACGTATCGAATTTATTCATCTAGTCGAGAAGTATGGTAACGTCTCCGAGTTTGAATCTCAAATTTACCGACATCATAATTCTTTAAATAATATTGTTTGGATTTCCGAAAAAGCATATGCCGTTCGCGACTCCCAAGGTAATATACTATATTACGAAGGAATTATTGAAGATATAACCAAACGCAAACGCGCAGAAGAAGCACTCCAAGAGCAATTTGACTTTTTACAAGTTCTTATCGACACAATTCCGGCGCCAGTATATTATCAAAATGCTCAAGGACTATATGTAGGATGCAACAAATCTTTTGAAACATCAATAGGTTTAAGCAGAGCAAGCATTATTGGTAAAAAAGTGTATGAAATCGCACCGAAAGAACTCGCAGAAGAATATTATCAAGCAGATATTAAGCTACTAGAAAAACATGGAGTTCAAACTTATGAAAGTTCTATAATCTATGCTGACAAGAAAAAACACAGTGTAATATTTTACAAAGCAACATTTGCTAAAGCAGATGGCGCCTTGGGTGGTATAGTAGGGGTAATATTAGATATCAGCGAAAGAAAACGTACTGAAGAAGCACTACGAGTATTCATTCACGCAGTTTCCCACGACTTACGTAACCCAGTATTAGGAACATTAATGGTACTGAGAAATTTACTAGGGGATAAACAAGAATCATCGTCGGTTACAGTGCCTCGTGCAATAATTGAAAGAATACTGCAAAGTAGTGAACGTCAGTTAAATTTAATCAACTCATTAATGGAAGCACATATAAGTGAAGTCCAAGGTATAGCACTACAACTACAACCAATACATTTAAACAAAGTCGTAGAAGATGCAGTTGCGGACTTACAACCAATGCTTACAGAAAATGAAGCAACCCTTATCAACTTAATTCAATCAGACTTACCCCAAGTTAACGGAGATGCAACACAACTATGGCGAGTATTCTCTAATATAATCGCCAACGCCGTCAAACACAACCCTCCCGGTTTGAATATAATACTTAACGCGACTATTAAAAACAACAATAATAAAATTTTCTGTACAGTTTCCGATAACGGAGTTGGGTTAACGCAACAACAAAGCGAACATCTATTTGACTTATATTTTCGTGGAACCAACGCACGCAACTCGGTTTCATTAGGACTGGGACTATACTTATGTAAACAAATTATTCAAGCACATGGTGGTGAAATTGGTATTAATAGTACTCCAAATGCAGGCGCCATTTTTTGGTTCACTTTGCCAGTGTATAATTAGCAACGGTATCACTCCTGTAACGGATGAATTATGTCATGTCTTTTTTATTTGTTTTATTTGTCATAATCAGTTATATGTATGTAGATATTTAACAGATATATTTAATTTATGAATTCAGCATTGGCAGCATCAAAAACTTGCTGTGCGGTAATATTAAGGTCGGGAAAAGATGAGGAAATTATGCGGTCATTGCCTTGGAACCGCCTAACTTGATATTCTTCGTCTATTAATTGATACACTGAGAACGTGGGTTGTTTGGGATTTCCTGTAAACTTTTTGGCGCCTAATCCCAGATAGTCAGCAATCCAATATTCAGGAATTGCCATCGCTTCATATTTTCCCTGCTTCATGTAGTAATCATCATCCCAGTGAGTTGATACAACTTCTACAATTAATGGAATTGATGCACCATATATTACAGTTGATGTTTTTCGCCATAGCGGTTCATTTACCAGATTTTTTTCGTTCATTACTAATACATCTGGCTCATAACCTGATTGATATTCAGGTGGTTTTACTAATACTTTTCTAGGTATAAAATATGGAAGATTTAATTTGTCGAACGCGACAGTTACCTTACGAGCTAAAAATCCTGTAACCAGTTCATGTCCACCTAATGGTTGTGCCATTTCAACAATTACTCCATCATGTAGTTCATAACGTCCGTTTTCTGGGCGCCAAGCAGCAAATTCTTCAAAGGTTACTTGCTTGGTTTGAGCTTCGGCAGCATCTGATGGAATCTGAACCGTAATCTGTTGTTTGTTTATCATGATGCCATTTTCTTAGGCTTTTATTCAATTATCATAGCTCTGTTTAATATAGCTATCGGTTATCTGTATATACTAAGAACGGCTATCTTCATAACCGATTCTACAAGTATTGTTAAGATATATAAAGATATGGTACATACCCCAGGTTGCGGAACTTAGGCGCCGCTTGGATATAGCACTGGTAGCATTGGAGAGGGAACGTATGACAGCTTCTAAGAATCAAGAACAATACGAAATTGTAAAGACAGATGGGGAATGGCAAAGTATATTGACACCAGAGCAGTACCGTGTGTTGAGAAAACACGGTACTGAAAGGGCTGGAACTAGTCCACTTGACAAAGAGTACGGGGAAGGCAGTTACTATTGTGCCGGATGTGGGCAAGCTTTGTTCACGTCTGATACAAAGTTTAACAGCGGTACTGGATGGCCTAGTTTCTTTAGCCCAATAGAAGGTGCTATTGCGACTACTGTCGATAAGTCTTTATTTATGACGCGAGTTGAAGTACATTGCAGTCGTTGCGGTGGGCATTTAGGACATGTGTTTGGCGATGGGCCAAAACCTACTGGTCAACGTTATTGTATGAATGGTGTCTCATTAAAGTTTGAACCAGCTACAAAAGCCTAATTAACAAACCCCGACTTTTTGAATAAGTCGGGTTTTTGGTTCAATTAAAATGTGAACCGTGGTTCACAGAAGAACTTAAGTGCTTATGAATAATGTGAACCAATAGCTCAAGCTGAGAAAATACCCTTTATTAGCTACTCAATCTTTTTTTTAACTCAGCCTCTAACTGTTCACCTGTACTAACCACGACTCGATTTGGTCTTGCTCTAACAATCGTGAGGTAATATTGAAAAGCTTCTTCATCTTGGGGATGACGCTTTACATAATCTCTCAATTGAGCTTCAGTTAATTGTTTATAATTTAAATCAGTCATTGTATTATTTGCTCTCCATTACTTAAAATTTCTACCTGAATTGTTTCACCTATAAGTACTACTATTCTAGAAGAGCGCGTATCGTATCGGGTTAGCTCAATTGATTGTAATAAGTTGCTCATTCGTACACACAAGTCATAGAAAGCTTTTATCTGTTCAATCGTGGGTCCTACTGGTTGATCACTTCTAGTCATGTATCTTAAGAGTTTTAGCGTTTTTAGATGGCACTTAATAACATCTCAAAATGTGAACCGTGGTTCACAGAAGAAGTTTAATCCGTAAATATTTATTTAAGAATGTAACTGAAGTTACATATTACAGGGTTTGGCGCCGTTGCTTTATCTTCTTAGGGTAACTTATATATAAGTGTTCCATAGCTCAAATAAAGATGTGTGTTAATTTCGGGCGAGAAATCTGTGGTAATCTTGAAACCGCAGAAACAAGGGAATGGCTAGTTACTAATGGTATTGGTGGTTATGGTTCGGGAACAGTAGCAGGTTTGTTAACTCGTCGTTATCATGGGTTACTAGTTGCAGCACTTAAACCTCCACTCGGTCGAACTTTATTGCTTACGAAACTTGATGAGACTGCTGTATATGATGACCATACTTACCCATTACACACTAACCGTTGGGCTGATGGTATTGTAAGTCCACAGGGTTTTCGTCATATTGAACGCTTTAGTCTTGAGGGTACTATTCCAACGTGGGAGTATGCTATTGCTGATGCGCTATTGTCCAAGCGTATCTGGATGCAGCAAGGAGAAAACACTACGTATATTCAATACCATTTGCGTCGCGCGACTCAACCGTTAAAATTAACTTTCAAAGCGATGGTTAATTATCGCGATTATCATAGTGATACGCAAGGCAATGGTTGGCAAATGACGGTTGAGGAAATATCAGGGGGAGTTCGTGTACTAGCATATCCTGATGCGGCGCCGCTTTATTTGTTAACTGAACGTGGTAATGTATCACCAGTTCATAATTGGTATTATGGTTTTGATTTAGCGGTGGAACGTTATCGAGGGTTGAATGATAAAGAAGACCATCTTCATGCGGCAACGTTTCAAGTTACTCTAGAAAAAGGCGAATCAATCACGTTTGTTGCTAGTACAGAAGATTTAAAGCAATACGATGGTGAAGCTGCTTTAAAATCACGGCGCCAAAACGAGAATAAATTACTAGGATTATGGAAAAATCATAACTCTGCTTTATTTAAAGACTCTCCAGCTTGGATAAAACAATTAGTACTTGCAGCAGAGCAATTTATAGTCGAACGTCCGGCGCCCGATGAACCATATGGTAAAAGTATAATTGCGGGTTATCCTTGGTTTGGCGATTGGGGACGCGATACCATGATAAGTCTACCAGGACTCACGCTCGCTACAGGAAAACCAGAAATTGCTCGCTTAATTCTGCGTACTTTTGCTAGATATATAAGTAAAGGAATGTTACCCAACCGCTTCCCTGATGCGGGTGAAGTACCTGAATATAATACTGTTGATGCTACGTTATGGTATTTTGAAGCATTGCGCGCCTATCATAAAAATACCGAAGATGACGGTTTAATAGAAGAACTTTTTGGCGCCCTTGCAGATATTATTGACTGGCATTGTCGCGGAACTCGATATAATATTCATCTAGATGCTGCGGATGGGTTATTGTATGCAGGTGGAGAAGGGACACAGTTAACATGGATGGATGCAAAAGTTAATAATGAGGTAATTACACCACGTATTGGTAAGCCAATTGAAATCAACGCACTTTGGTATAATGCTTTACGAACAATGGCTTTGTTTGCACGTCGCATTAATAAACCACATCAAGAATATACAGCAATGGCAGACCGTACTGAATTACGATTTGCACGCTTTTGGAATTCTGAAAAAAACTATTGTTATGATGTTTTGGATACACCTAACGGTGATGATATAACATTACGTCCAAACCAACTTTTTGCAGTTTCCTTACCTGAACCTTTACTTTCACAACCCCAACAAGGTTCTATTGTAGATATTTGTGGGCGCCAATTACTAACTTCTTACGGTTTACGTTCCTTAAATCCCGATGATACTCATTATCAGGGAAATTATAGAGGGAATCAGTATCAAAGAGATAATGCATATCACCAAGGTACAACCTGGGGATGGTTGCTAGGTACATTTATATCAGCACACTTGCGCGTGTATGGAAACCGTGCAGCTGCTCGCGAATTTCTAGAACCTATGGCAAATCATGTTTGTAATCATGGTATTGGTAGTTTAAGCGAAATCTTTGACGGTGAGGCGCCTTTTACTCCCCGTGGATGTATTGCCCAAGCTTGGACAGTTGCAGAAGTTTTACGACTATGGCTAATAACTTCGTAGGTTGGGTGAAGGCTTTGCGTAACCCAACTCGCGATTATAGTAGGTAGTGGTCTATGTCATTAATTTTGGTAGTAAAGATTTTTACCTTATTAGACACAGAGTTCACAGAGATAAGAAAGTTGGTTTGAAACCAGTAGTTAAAATTGTTGGGTTCCGTTCCTCCACCCAACCTACTAAATATAATACATTGTGTTTTCTTGTCGTAAGGTATCTCGCTGTTGACATAAATCCTGTATGGTGTATTTCTGGAAAAAAGTTTTGGTCGTTTCGCTTGCTTGTAACCATATCTGATTAATTACCATTTTTTCTGGAGTGGAAGTCTCAGGTTCTGCTTCACTCGGTTTTCTTTCACCATCTATAACTGCGATTACTTCTTGTACATATATCTGTCTGGGTTCTTTGACTAATATATAACCCCCTTTTGCCCCACGCACGCTTTTGACAATTCCCTCACGACGTAAAGTTGAAAGAATTTGCTCTAAATATCGCTCTGGTAAAGAGTGACGAGCAGCTATTTCACTAATTTTTAGAGATTTTTCGATACTGTGACAGTCTGCTAGCTCTATTAATGCTAGTAATGCGTACTCAACTCTAGAAGATAATTCCACAAAAGTCTGTCTATTAGGTGTTCTATATTAATATAATACGGTTATCCGATAAGGATTAAGTGTCTTATACCCATTATCCTTAAAAAAATGTGTTATATCCCACTTTCAAAATAAATCAACTGTAACTTGATAGATTTACAGTAATTTAGGGTAAAATTGATGATAATCGTTTAACGGCATCCTGAATATGAAATCTTTGACAAAGCGGAACCCGGTATTACTACGCCTACGAGAGTTCGAGAAACGAACTTTTTTACAGCAAGAAGCAGATTTTTTATGGAAATTAGAAAGCGGCGTTGTACGAACTGTGACATGGTTGGAAGATGGTACAATTGTGACTTTAGGTGTTTGGGGTAAAGGAGATACGGTCGGTCATGCATTTTCTGCGAATGAACCATATCAAATTGAATGCATAACAAAAGTTGAAGCAGTAGCTATTCCCATAGAAAACTGGCAACCATTTGCGGATATATTATACGAAAATCTTCAACAAGCTAAAGAGCTAATGGTAATTCGTAGCTACAAGACAGTAGAGATGATGGTAATGAAGCTTTTAATATGGTTGTCTCAAAAATTTGGTCGTGAAGTCGAGACAGGAAGATTAATTGATTTACGTTTGACACATCAAGATATAGCAGAAATTCTTGGCACAACTCGTGTCACTGTAACGCGCGTTATGACACAATTAGAAGAGCAAAATTTAATTCAGCGCTTACCCTTACATCTCACAATAGTACAAGTACAAGACATGTGGCACTATGAAATATAATCAACAAATCAAATCTTCACTATCCGACTCAGGACTTGCATCAACAAGTAAAGACAAACCTAATTCCTCTAAATACCTTAAACTCGAATAAACTTGCTGTAACTCTCCCCATATTTCCAATTCAAACAAACCACCATCATAAATATCATCAGCTAAAAGCGCGCTCACAATATTAACTGTCAAGCCAAAATTAGAAACTAACTCTGATATAATAGGCTTGCACTGGTATCTTTTTAAAATACCTAACTTTAATTTTAATCTAATTGTATTATGATTTGCTATTTTTGTTGATTGAGTAGATTTACTATTATATATATATTCATGCCATTTTTCCGTGATATTGCTTTGCGTTTGAAGTCGTTGTTCATTTAAAATTACTTCATTAGTATTGGAATGTTTTAATATTTTTGATATTTGACTTGGTTTAAGATGATTTGCAATTTATAATTGCAACAAATCTATACCTAGTATTTGTAAATATGATAGACTATTAGTTAATTTTTCAGGATTTCCCGATAGTTCTATATTAAATTAACCTTCGCTATCGGCGCCACTGATTAAAGACGCAGCAGTAATATTAACTGTTAAACCATAACGTGATGTTAATCTAGATATTACAGGTTGTTTATGGTACTTTCCTGGTAATCTGATTTGGGTTTGAATTGGTGCTGTCATATTAAATATTACATTTATAAATGTAGAGACTCCATTAATGGAGTCTCTACAAAATATCTACCAAATATTTACCAACTAGCTAATTGATTTTCGTCCCAAATTTCTAAATTTAAACTGCGAAGGTAAGACAGTCCGTTATCTATTTGCTCATTGGTTCCTTGTAATTCTAAATCGAACCAACCATCACCAACAGCATTTCCTCCGAGAATAGCTGCTCTAATATTAACAACTAGACCATTGTCGGATACTAATTTAGAAATTACAGGTTCTTGATGATAGTCTCTGGGAATTCTAATACGAATCCGTTTCGGCGCCTGAACACTGAGAGTATTATTAGAATCAATTGCCATTTTGATTACTCCTACTCGACTTCTTTAATAGTAGTTCTTTTTTCGAGGATATCCTTCAGGACTAAAGTGACTAAAGCTAATAATCCTAAAATCACTGCTGCTGAATAAGCTGCTTCGGTTTGATACTGTTTGTAAGCGTCTTCAACAAATAACGGTAAACTTTGAGTTTTACCTGCGATGTTTCCTGACACTACCGAGACTGCACCAAATTCTCCCATTGCCCTTGCATTGGTTAATAGTAACCCATATAACAAACCCCAACGTACATTAGGTAATGTAACACGCCAAAATATTTGCCAATCTTTGGCGCCTAGTGTACTTGCAGCTTCTTCTTGGTCGTGTCCTAATTCTTCTAATACTGGTATAACTTCGCGCGCGACAAATGGCATACTTACAAATGCTGAAGCTAACACCATCGCTGGAAACGCAAACACAACTTTAATATTATGCTCATCTAACCACCCACCTAACCATCCATTACGCCCATAAAGCAGTACAATCATTAATCCTGCAACAACTGGCGAAATCGAAAATGGTAAGTCAATAATACTTAAAATAAATGCACGTCCAGGAAAGTTATTGTTACGAGTTAGTGCCCAAGCTGCACATAATCCAAATACAGTATTTACTGGTACAGAAACTAGTGCAAGCAATACGGTTAACCAGGCAGCATGAAGAAAGTCTGGTTTGGTAAGGTTAGATAAAAAGGGTTCAATACCTTTATCAAAAGCATGGACAAAAACGTTAGCTGCTGGAATATATAGAACTAATGCCAAATATAATATAGCTATCCCTATCAATATTTTAGGTGCCAAGCCACCTTTTTTCGATTGATTTCTACTTCCTGTCATAGCGTCTTCCCCAAGCTTGTAAAAGATTAATTGCTACAAGTAATACTAATGATATAGCAAGCAGCACTACACCAATAACCGTTGCACCTGCATAGTCGTACTGTTCCAAGCGTTGGAAAATAAGTACTGGTGCAATCAAATCTTTAAAAGGTGTATTAGAAGCGATAATTACCGTTGAACCAAACTCTCCTACTGCGCGCGCAAAACCTAAAGCGACTCCAGTTAAAATTGCCGGAAACAAAGGAGGTAAAATAACTCGCCAAAAAGTTTCAAACTCACTGGCGCCTAATGACCAAGCTGCTTGCTCAACTTCGCTTTCCATTTCTTGCAGCACTGGTTGTACCGTCCGTACTACAAATGGTAAAGATATCAGCGTCATTGCTACCCCTACCCCCAAACGAGTGAAAGATATTTTGATCCCCAATGGTGCAAAAAGCGAACCAATCCAACCAGTATCGCTGTAAACTGTAGCTAAAGTTAAACCTGCTACAGCAGTAGGTAAGGCAAACGGTATATCTATTGAAGCATCAATAATTCTTTTGAATGGAAATTCATAGCGAACTAGTACCCAAGCAATTAAAGTTCCAAATACTCCATTTATTATCGCAGTTACAAAAGATGTTGTAAAAGTTACATCATAAGCAGATAATGCAATTGGACTTGTGGCAATTTTCCAGAATTGTTCAGGAGGTACGGTGGTTGCCTTTAGGAACATAGCAATTATGGGAATGAACAGCATTATAGTTAGATACACTGCTGTTATCACCCACGTTATAGGTATTCTTGATAACTGCGATATAAATCCTTTGCCGTTTGGTGCTTTTTTAGGATTTGCTCGCTGGTATGAAGGAGGAGAGGAAACTGCCATAGAATTTTAAGTAAGTTGTAGGTTGGGTGAAGGCTTTGCGGAACCCAACGTGCTATTTGAGGATGTGTTGGGTTCCGTTCCTCCACCCAACCTACGTTTTATTTACCTTTTTGCTTGAATTTTATCGAAGATGGCGCCGTCTTCAAAGAATTTTGTCTGAACTTGACTCCATCCACCAAAGTCTTGAACTGTACCCAAGGTTTTGACGGTGGGATATTTATCTTTGACTTCTTTGGTTTGTGCGACTGTTTCATCTGTGGGACGGAAACCTATTTTGGCAAATTCTTGCTGTGCTTCTGGTGTAAACAAATATTGGGTAAATGCTTCTGCGACTTCACGAGTTCCATGTTTATCGACGTTTTTGTCTACTACTGCGATGGGGTTGTCGATAGAAACGTTTACATCAGGAATAATCGCTTCTACTTTTTCTCCTTTCTGCTTTGCAAGAATCAATTCATTTTCGTAGTTGATTAAAGCATCACCTTGCCCTTGTTTGAAAAACGCATCAGTCGCTTCACGAGCATCTTTTGCTAGTAATTGCACGTTTTTCGTGTAAATTTGGGTAATGAAGTCAGTAGCTTTCTGCTCGTCTC
Organism: Calothrix sp. FI2-JRJ7; assembly: GCA_019359675.1. Taxonomy (GTDB): domain Bacteria; phylum Cyanobacteriota; class Cyanobacteriia; order Cyanobacteriales; family Nostocaceae; genus Dulcicalothrix. Next base: position 69,270 of record JAHHGX010000003.1, on the reverse strand, counting down.
CACCTGCTTTAATGACAGAATTCCATAATGCTAAGAAATTCCAACGCGCGACTCCTGATGTTTTAGGGTCTGCTGTAATTACCTTTACCCCGTCTTTGGCTAAATCAGCCCATGTTTTGATACCTTTTGGATTACCTGCACGCGTTGCAATTGCCCCTACAGATTTGGAAACAATTCCATTATTGGGAACTTCTTTTTCCCATCCTGGTTGTATTAACCCAGCTTTTTCAATTTTTTGTGTGTCTCCTGCCAACGCCAGGTGAACTATATCCGCTTCCAGTCCATCAATTACAGCGCGCGTTTGTGAGCCAGAACCACCATAGCTAGTTTTAAAAGTGATGTTCTGATTTTTTTCTTTCTTCCATTTTTCTACAAATTTAGGGATAATAGCTTCGTGAGCAGCTTTAGTTACAGCGAAAGATACCAAAGTTATTTCCGCGTCTTTGTTACCGGCTGAAACCGGACTTGCTCCACCTGGAGAAGGTGCCGATGCTTCACCACCATTACCACCACCACCTGAACATGCAGCAACAGCCAAACTTAAAAATGCCCCTACCAAGAATAAAGATAGGAACCCTTTCAGGCTGCTGAATCTAAACCCTGATGCTATGGATTTGGATACGTTTTGTAATATATTTTGCTGGCGCCGCCACAAATTCATTTAAATGACTCCTTTAATCTACTCTTTTCTGATAGAGTATTTGTAATATCTGTCTATGGTCATAGATTACACATAAGATCACAAAAATGCAATAGGCAATCTACATAACATATATCAAATCAATGTAGTTTTGATTACAATGCTTATTTTGTAAGGGTTTTAGTGGCACCTGCTTTCAAGAAGTACCTCAATCGGAATATTTTTTCATTCTCCCAAAAGTTAATCAACTTTTAGTAGCAATGGCTGAGAGAATGTAGAAACAGGGCGAATAAACGGAGTAAGCCTAGATGTATGTTCAGTCCTGTAAATTCATTTTCAAAGTCTTCTTAAAAACATTTGCGACTTATAAATATGAAGCTTGATAATATTCCAGATCAGACCAACCCAGACAAAATTAACCCAGATAAGACTAAAAACAAGAGTTCTGAAAAAGTGCGAGAACACCTAGCAAACGAACGCACTTACTTAGCGTGGATGCGAAGTGCTATATCACTAATTGGATTTGGTGTTGTAATTGTACGTTTGCGTCTTTTACATCCTCCACTTACACCTCAACCACCTGGTAACGGTTGGAAGCTAGGTTTAGCATTCTCAGTAGTTGGTTTGCTAACTGTGTTGCTATCAACTCAGCATTATCTCGCAGTCCGTAAAGACATTGACGCAGATACTTATGAACCTGGTGACAGGTGGATAATTCTTTCTAGCATGACAATTTTGCTTTTAGGACTAGGAGTTATCTACTACTTCTTTACTCTTCCCGTCGAAAATTTAAACACTTTTGTCGTTGAATAATTACATAACATCCCCGTAGAGACGTTACATGTAACGTCTCTACGTATATTCTATGAAAATGCAAACCTTTATATAGATTTTTTTGACAACTCAACGCGCGAACTGCTGTAGAGATTGGCGAATATAAGTATTATTGATAATAATATTAAGAAAATTTGATAATATAATCTATTATTTTAACTTTACTTAACTATGTTATAAAACCATAACATTACAATGAGTAGCCTTAACTTAACGCGGTTACAGTAAGTTAAGTAAGCTGCTATTTTTTTGACTTACATAAAACAAATTTGTTTACTTGCGTACATTGCAATTACAGCCAATGTAAATATTATGAATCAAAAGCTCGCTACATTAAGTTGTAACAAAGAAATCTCTAGTCGCCGCATAGGGCAACTAGGGTTTACTGTAACATCAAGATTAAGTTATTGACCTAGATAGCTGACAAATCATACAAAGGAGAAGAGTCACTTCCTAGTATTTTCTAATCAGGAAGCATTTACCCATGATGATGCTAAAAACCGAATCAATGACCACCGAAATCCAGACTTGTCTAAATGCCATCACAGAATGCCAAAAAGCTTGTATCCAAAGCATGGCTTATTGCATGTCTAAAGGTGGCAAGTATATAGACGTAAGTGTAATGAGTACAATGCGCGATTGTGCTGAGATGTGCATGATGTGCGCGAATATGATGAGGGGCAGTTCAGAATTTGTCCAACGCACTTGTATGCTGTGCTACCAAACATGCGAAAAGTGTGTAGCAGCTTGTGAAAGTTGGAGCGATGATAAAAAAATAATGGAGTGTATTGTCGCTTGCCGCAAGTGTGCCCAGTACTGCAAAGTCATCAGTACAGTATCCCACCATTAAATCATTTCACAATTATTTTATACCATCTTGTGGAACAGGCATCCCTGCCTGTTCCAATCTTGTGTTGGTTTGTATGATTATCAACGAAATTTATTAATTTAATTATTAAAAGTGTTTGATTTTGTAAATAAAAGCTATTAAATTGAAGTCATTCGGTTTTTAGCATCTTTTTGGTAATTCCAAACAGAGAAGTTAAGTGTTGTGGCTATAAGTGAATCTCAACTAATATAAAATTTAAGGGTTAAAAATAATCTATTCTTAGCCCCCCGAATTCGCGGGGGATTAGGGGGATCAAACACCAACAGTCTGTGCTTTGACCTTATCCAGCGAGACAAATTCTACATCTGGTAAATCTTTAAACAACACAGTGCTAAGATAACGCTCACCAAAACTAGGTTGTACTAATACAATCAAACGTCCTGCATTTTCTTTACGCTTACCAACTTGAATAGCTGCATATAGTGCGGCGCCTGCGGAAATACCCGATAATAAACCTTCTTCTGAAGCTAAACGACGACTTAAGTTAATTGCGTTTTCGTCTTTAACTTGAATAACTTCGTCAATTAATTCTAAACGTAACACTGAGGGAATAAATCCGGCGCCTATTCCTTGAATTTTATGCGCTCCTGGTTTACCACCAGATAATACTGGACTAGTATCAGGTTCTACAGCAATAACTTGAAAACTAGGTTTTCTAGCTTTGATTATTTCTGCTACACCTGTAATTGTTCCACCCGTCCCAACTCCGGCAATTAAAATATCTATTTTGCCATCTGTATCTGTCCAGAGTTCTTCGGCAGTAGTTTCACGATGAATTTTGGGGTTGGCAGGGTTTGCAAATTGTTGCAGCATGAAGGCATTTGGTACAATACGAACTATTTCTTCTGCTCTACGAATAGCACCTTTCATTCCTTCGCTACCTGGAGTTAGTTCCAACTGGGCGCCGTATGCTTTAAGCATTGCCCGTCTTTCTAAACTCATTGTTTCAGGCATTGTCAAAATTAACTTATATCCTTTAGCAGCAGCTACCATCGCTAAAGCAATACCTGTGTTACCTGAAGTCGGTTCGACTAAAATTGTTTTTCCTGGTTGAATTTCGGAGAGCTTTTCAGCTTGTTCAACCATACTTACACCAATACGGTCTTTTACCGAAGCTGCTGGATTCATTCCTTCGAGCTTAACTACTATATCAGCTAGGCACCCTTCTGACTGTGGAATCCGATTCAATCGCACTAAAGGTGTTTTCCCAACTAGTTCTGTAACATTATTAGCGATTCGCATAGCTTTCTCAAAAACCAAACCTACTTTACCTAATACTTATCATATTACGGTAAGCCTATATGTTTTATGTATTTACTTTTGTGTCAAACTATTTAATAAACCAATTTCCAACTCACCATTCCTAAAATCACGTAAATCACAGATTTTAAAACTCGTTGAGGCACAATCTGACAAAGTTTGGCACCTATAATAACTCCCGGAACAGTGCCTAACCAAATTGGTAGAACAATATTCCAATCGACTGTTCCTAAAAGAATATGTCCAAAAGATGTAAATGATAGTAAAATAGCTGCTTGCGCTAAGTCTGTTCCAACTAACTTTTGAGTGTTAAGACGAAAAAAGCCAATCAGTGCCATCACAAATAGCGAACCAGATGACACGCTTGTCATTCCCACCATACAACCTAAGATTGCTCCCAAGACTACAGCCTGAATTCGCCCCACAATAGTATTTAAGTCAAAGTATGGTAACTCCGGCGCCTGCCACTCAGGTATAAATAGCTTCAGTAATAATTGCCCGAATCCCAATACCGTCACAACCAGAATCATAAATCCAATCATACGAAGCATAATTGAATCTAAATTCATTCCGGTTCGCTCTAGGTAATATAAAATACCTACTCCAAAAAGTGAGCCTGGAACACTTCCTAATGCCAACCACTTGACAATCTTACAATCGAGAGTTTGTTGCTGCCAATGTTTGAAACCTCCGACAATCTTCATTAAAGTTGCAGCGACAACATCAGAACTTACGGCAACAGCAGGTGGAACTTGAAAAACAAAAATCAGCATCGGAGTAATAAGTGACGCTCCACCAATTCCCGTTAGTCCTACGGTAATGCCGATAATAAAGCTAAGAAAGGGTAACAGTACTAAATCCATAAGTTAAAGCGAAGGGTAGGAGAGTGGGAGAGGGTTTTCTACTCTTGGTTGGCTACGGAAATAAGTTTGGTACGTCAAGAATCTTGAAATAAAATAGCGCGCCAATGATTAGTGTGTAAACAGTTGACGAAGCTAAACCCGTTAATAACTCTTTTTTGAAATTGCGCTCAGTAGGTTGGTTCTGAAATACATCCATAACTCCTGCTTGCATCAACACAATTCCCAAAACGTTGGAAATCCAATACCCTACTATCGAACAAGGCACTAGCAACCTAGCATCGAATAAACTACACAAATACCCAAAACCGTAAGCAACCGGCATATTGAAAAATAAGTCATTCCACCACGACAACGGTGAAAGCAAGTACCCTATAACCAGAAAAAAACCGCCTCTAATCTTTTTCAAAATGGCGGTAATGCTAGTACTGTTATGTTCAGCTTCTAGTACGGTTGTTTGTGCTATGTCTTTGTCCAGGCTGAAATCGCTGTTGGCGCCTTGAGTGTTCTTCATATGATACGTATTTCCGATTGTCTTACCGTACTTTAATACAAATCGCAAAAAAAATCTATTCGTAAATACACAAAACCGATAGGCAAAATGTTGTATTAGATACAACTTGTTTTTTTCCTAGTGTATTTGAATACATTTTATGGAATTATACTAGGCTATACAAGCATCAGAGAATACAAATATAATTAAGCTCATCCAATTTTGTTAGTATTTTTTTATACATATGTAACCATTTAGACATAGAAACTTGTAGTTAAGCGAGAATTTTTTCAAATGCTTTACAAAGTTTGCTTTGAAAGCGCTGACGGTGCTTGAGCATTAGAAAAGGTCGAACAATTTCGGCATATGTCGATTGACCATCGCGATTATCAATTATACTAACCGCACGGAGTGTATCTAACTTGAGTTCTTTTTTTACCATTAGCTCAGAAATAGCTCCGGCGCCTACACCGCTTTCGACGACAGCTTTCACCATTTCGCCACTATTGAGAACGGATATTATATTCAGTTGTGAAAAATCAATACCCCAGTTGACGAGTGCGTATTCAAACCATTGCTGAGTTCCGGAACCAGGTTCGCGCATTATCCAACCTGTATGAGTTATTTCTCGAAGACTTACTTCAGGATGTTCAAACCAAGGATGTAGTCTGCCAACAACAATAAGTAGTTTGTCAGTGCCAATAGTTTCCTGTTCTAAAGCGCTTTTATGTTGCGGTTGCACTTCTCCTTCGACCAAAGCCAAGTCAAACTCTCCTTGAGCAGTACCAGCGCTAATTGTATCTGCATTATTCAAAATGCATTTAATTGAGATTCCCGGATATATACTTTGGAACAAACTAATTTTCTCAGGTAGCCAGTAATTACCTATCGTTAGACTTGCTCCCAGCTTGAGTTCACCTCGCTGTAACCCATTCAATTCGCGTAAACCGCGCTCAGTCAAATTTACTTGGTCTAAAATTTTGCGCGCTTCTACCTGTAGCAGTTCTCCAGCTTCAGTAATTTCTATATGGCGCCCAATTCGATGAAACAGTTTGACAGCATACGCCTCTTCCAAACTTTGGATTGCTGCACTCACCGCAGGTTGTGTAACGTAGAGCGCTTCTGCTGCACGAGTAAAATGCAAATGTTCCGCGACTGCTAAAAAGATTCGCAGTTGGTCTAGTGTCATTCCTGCCATTTACGCATTCCCACTATTTAATAACTTCATTCAATAACTTCTGCTTATTGATTTAAAAAAAAAGAGTATTTGCTCCTAAAACTCTTGAGAGATAAATTTAAACCATAGCCAAAAAGTCGTGCTGGTACACGAGTCGCTCGATACACAAGATAATCTCACGCTTGTTGATTGACTTACCGTATTAATTCTTTAAATCAGATTGTACCGCAGTTTGTAGTTTGTAGGTTGGGTGGAGGAACGGAACCCAACAAATTGTCCATGTCTTTGATGTTGGGTTCCCCAAAGCCTCCACCCAACCTACAGCTAAAAATAATATGGAAGAATTAACTGCATCATTTGTTACAGGATTCACAGCATTTACCGCAACAAATCTAGATGATTTAGTGATTTTAACATTGTTTTTTTCACAGGTAAATTCTACTTTTCGTCGTGGGCACATTGTTATCGGTCAATATCTAGGGTTCGCGCTCTTAGTTGTTGTGAGTATTCCTGGTTTTTTTGGTGGATTAATTTTACCTGACCGTTGGATTGGACTATTAGGACTGGCGCCAATTGCAATCGGTTTAAATCAATGGTTAAATAAACAAAATAATGATTTCGAGGAAGAAAATAACGACTCAGAAGAATCTCAATCATCTTTTTTCAGTAGTATTCTTTCTCCTCAAGTTTATAGCGTTGCAGCAATTACTGTTGCGAATGGCAGTGATAATATAAGTATTTATGTTCCGTTATTTGCAAATAGTGAATTAAACTCACTTCCAGTAATTTTAGCTGTATTCTTTTCATTGGTCGGAGTTTGGTGCTACGCCAGCTACCTAATGACCAAGCAGGCATTTATTGCCAATACTCTCACTAACTATGGTAGTCATCTTGTACCGTTTGTATTAGTTGGGCTAGGTGTATATATTATTTTAGAAAGTCACGCTTTATCACCACTAGCTCTGCTGGCAAGTAGTATTTGTTTAATGGGAATTGTTAGAAAAACATCAACCCCAGAGATAGAGGAAAATTAATATTGATACTACTATAATTATATTTCTCTCGATTCATTAGAAAATATCAAGTTTTAGAGTTTTAAGGGGAATCTATGAAATTAAAAAGTGTTTTGATAATTTTGCTCATTTTGATGAATTTTATATTTGCTCAACCATCTTGGGCAAGCAAAGCCAAATTAACTCAAACTTCTGAATATACTGAGGTAACAGAGTCTCTGAATAAGTTACTACAAGCTAAAACGGCGCCTCAAGAAAATTCAGAATACACACCCACAGAAATTGAGCAAAAAATAGGTCAATTGCAGTTACAAAAATACATTCTTGAAACAGCATCACATCCCGCTCAATGTCGAAACGAAACAGGCAACACCTTAGCAATATATGCTCACAAAGGTAAAAAAGCACCTACTCTCTTCTATTTAGGAAACGGCAAATATACAGATGATGATTGGAGTTGTGATGGAATTTATCTACCAAGCGGCGCCAAACTAGCGAATTCAACAAGCCTGGGAATTGATGAATTAACAGAAGCAGAAGCACTCAAAATTACACCAGGAACACAATTAGTTATATCCACTAATCCTCAAACTGGAGCATACGAATTAAATGTTAGCCCAGCAAAAGTATTAAAAGCAGGGGATCAAGCAGTTGAGAACAGTTGGTCAATTCCTAACTTATCTATTTCAGATATTAGTACACAAGTTCCAAATGCACCAATTGACGATTAATGCACCTGTTTTATAAGTTTCCTTCGTTGGAGCTATAAACTCAGTTTCTAGGTCTAACTGAAGGATTATCATCATGGCTGTGACAGAAGCCATACTTACGAAAGTAATTTGGTTTCTGTCATTTTTTAACGCGATTAAGGTAAAATATGTTAATATCGAACATTTTGCTTTTAAGCCAAAGTGCTAAATTATAAAATAATTACAGTTAACTAATAATCAATTAGCTTTAAGAGAATTAATTTTTACAGAACTAGAATATATAGTTTTTCAAAAGTAATATTAGTAAAACTTCAAATATTCGACATTTCGATAAAATTTAATTATCAAGGGGGAAAACTTGAATATTCTGGAATTTTCTTTGTTGGTTTGGGTTGGGTCATTTACTGCTGGTTTGATAGGCGCCTTAACAGGACTAGGTGGTGGAGTTGTAATTGTTCCGTTACTAACATCAGTATTCGGAGTTGATATTCGCTATGCTGTGGGCGCCTCACTCGTGTCAGTCATTGCTACATCATTAGGCGCCGCATCTACATATATCAAAAAAGGCTACACTAATTTACGATTAGGAATGTTTCTGGAAGTAGCCACAACGTTTGGAGCCATATTAGGAGCTTTAATAGCTACTTTTGTCTCTGTAAAAGCATTAACTATTGTATTGGCAGTTGTTTTACTTTACTCTGCTTATCTTTCACAGCAACCCAAACTCGAAAATCCAGAAAACGAGCCATCTAACCCAGTCGCAGAATATTTACAACTTAACGGAACTTACCCAACACCGGATGGACTAATGTCCTATCAAGTCAACTCCGTTACGGGTGGCTTTAGCGTTATGTTTGTTGCAGGTATAATTTCTGGTTTACTTGGCATTGGTTCGGGTGCGTTCAAAGTATTGGCAATGGACCAAGTAATGCGTATTCCGTTCAAAGTATCAACAACCACAAGTAATTTTATGATAGGTGTAACCGCAGCTGCATCTGCGGGAGTTTACCTAGCGCGCGGATATATAGACCCAGGATTATCAATGCCAGTAATGTTGGGTGTTTTACCTGGTGCTTTTTTAGGCGCCAGAGTGTTAGTAGGTGCAAAGACTCAAGTCTTAAGAATAGTCTTTAGCTTTGTATTAGTAGCAATGGCTTTAAAAATGGTATATAACAGTCTGGTTGGGGTGTAAAAAATGGATAACTTAGATTTAAATACTAGCTGGTTTTCGTCAACATCAGAAAAAGTAAGTACACTACAGCTACAACCAGAAGAACAAGACAGTGATATTGCTGCATTACAAAAACGGCAAACTATTAAAATTGAGAAACCAGAAAGCGAGCAAAAATTAGAAGCTTTGCTGAGTAACTTACTAAAATATGGTGTTTTACTAGCCAGTGCAGTAGTATTATTTGGCGGTATAATTTATTTGGTAAATTACGGCTCTGAAGCTATTACATATCGCTTCTTTTACGGAGAACCTGAAAGATTACGTTCTCCAGTAGGTATAGTAAAAGCAGTATCAGATGGTTACAGCGATGCTGTAATTCAACTTGGCTTACTAGTACTAGTTTCAATACCAGTCATCCGAGTAATTATTTGTTTATTCACCTTCCTAAAACAACGAGACTTTACTTACTTCTTTATATCCTTACTCGTTCTAGGTGCCTTAACATACAGTCTTATAATAGCTCCGTAGGTTGGGTGAAGGCTTTGCGGAACCCAACCTACAACTATTTCATAAACTGACCAACATCAAACTTCAAATCACCACCATTAACAATCTTCGGCAACTGACCATCCCACTTATCAACAGTTTGCTTACGTATAATATCAGGAGTTAAATTTTCTTTTATCAACCTTTGTGCTTCCGCTTCACCCTTAGCCAAATTTACCTTAGCTTCAGCTTCCTTAATAGCCTTAAGTGCAACATAGTCCGCGCGCTTCGCATCTTGTTCAGCAACTTGTTTCGCTTCAACAGCATCCATAAACCTATCAGAAAAACGAACATGAACAAGTGAAATATCATCAACATTAATGTGATAACTAGTTAGTCGTGTAGTTAACAACTCATCAACGCCAGCTTTCACCTCACTACGCTTAGTAATTATTTCCTCCGCAGTATACTGTGCCATTACAGCCTTTAACACCTCTTCAACCGCCGGATTAATAATTTTGTCAATAATTTGAACTTCATCACCTATCTGTTGATAGATGATATTTACCTCTTCTGGTACTATGTGCCAATTCAAAGCCACATCAGCATATACTTCCTGCAAATCCTTTGAAGAAGCTTCAGCAGATATTTCTTGCTTTTCAACTCGGACGCTCAAATTCTTAACAGTATTAACTAGGGGAATAATAAAGTGAATACCCTCTGGAAGAATCTTATCTTCAACTCGCCCAAAGTACATTAGTACTCCTCGCTCCCCAGCTTGAACAAAAGCAAAGGGGAAGAAAATTATACCTACTAACGCCAAAGTCAAAATTATTCTAATTGTTTTGTTAAAAGTCTTCTTATTATGCATAATCAGGCAAATATCAAGATTTCATGACAATAATCTAAAGTTAGCAACCGTAGCTTCTTAATGTTAAGAAATATGTCGATAAGTTTAAATACTCATCCACATTCTCGAATGAGGTGAATTTGATAATTTTATAATCACAGCAACAATCCATAATTGTTTATTTACAAGGGCTGTCTCCTTAAAATATACGATATATACAACTTCTTTACAATTGTTATAGATTTTTAAAATCCCCACTTATCAAGTAGGGTTTAGAAATTTATAAATTTGGCAACCTTAAGACCTATTGATTTCTCAGATACAAAGTCTTAACGTACTAATTATGAGCCATTCAACGAACAGTTTGTTTTGTGCAGGGGATAAAACCATGATGATTACAGAGAACGTACTTTCCGAAATCGAAGCTTGTAAACAAGTATGTGTCGAATGCCAAGACACTTGTATTGAAACTCTCAACTATTGCAAATCGGTTGACAGTAAGTCAATCAATATGAGCTTAATGTGTATGATGCGTGACTGCGCTGAGATGTGCATGATGTGCGTCAATTTGATTGTAGATGGTTCAGAATTTATGGGTCGCACTTGCCAACTGTGTGCGGAGATGTGCATTAGTACTGCTATTGCTTGCGAAGCTATGGGCAATGACGCGAAACTTCAACACTGTGCAAATATTTGCCGTCAGTGTGCTGAGTCTTGTAAAACTATAGGTTTTAAATCAAGTTCTTACTTCCGTAGAGAAAATAATATTTCTTTAGATAGTTTAAGTATTTAATATTTTTGAATATTTTGAATCTTTTTGTTTGGGACAGGCAGGGATGCCTGTTCCACAATTTTGAGTTTACATTTAATTTTTGAGAAGTAAAGCTGCTGTGCGGGCTGGGGTTAAATCTTGGACGTTACAAAAAACAACTTCGGCGCCTGCATTTATTAATAGTTCCGCATAAGCTTCGCGTCGTGAGGGTGTTTTTTGGACATGGGGTGGTAGTACACCAACACCAATAAATTCGCGATGTGGTTCTAGTTGTCTTGCTTTAATAACGGTGTACATATCAGCTACTGTGTCACCTACATATATAACGGTATTAATCGTATTGTTTTGTTCGGCTTCTAGGCGCCTGACTGTCTCAAATAATCCTTTAGGGTCTGGTTTACCTGGTGCATCTTCCATTGCTAATAGTACAGGTGCTTTTAAACCGAGGCGTTTTTCTAACACATAATTTGCAGAACCACGAGTGGCGCCGCTAAAAAATCCCCATAAAATACCAGATGACGTTAAATCTTCTAAATATGTGGGATGCAATAACAATGGCTCATCACAAATATAGCCATTCCAGTTGTTAGGGTCTGTACCTCTGTAACGTGATTGAAAAAATGCTACTATCGTTTGATAGTCTAATTGAACTTGATTACGGTGTTTACCTTGAGCTTCAAAGTGCCTAAATATCAACTCCTGTGAAGCTTCCCAGTCATTATTCCAAATGCCTTCTGATTTAAGCTTATCAATATCTACTGGTGTAGGACGATACGCCAAATCTGTAAAATGCTCGACAGTATCAGCTAAGGCACGACGGTAGGAACCACCAACATCGCGAATAACGCCATCGATATCGAAAACAATAATAGTGTTTACTAAGGATTGTTCAGTCATGGAGTGTGAGAAGCAAAGGAAAGTTCCTGAACTACTTTATCTCAATTTTTTAGCTACGCGAGCCTAATTATTTATGATGATTTGCTCAAGTGGTAGATTATTAAGTTAAAATAGGCAATCGTCTGTCTGATTGATTGTAAAGTTCGCCCGGATGCGTCCCGGAGGTGTGATTGTCCAAATTTCTCTTAAAGATTCTCTGGTTAGATGAGAATGTAGCCCTAGCAGTTGACCAAATTGTGGGCAAAGGCACGAGTCCCTTGACAAAGTACTTCTTTTGGCCCAGAAATGATGCCTGGGAAGAACTAAAAAAAGAACTAGAGTCTAAACACTGGATTACAGATGTAGATAGAGTCGAGTTGCTCAACAAAGCTACAGAAGTAATTAACTACTGGCAAGAAGAAGGCAAAAATCGACCTATGGGTGAAGCTCAGTTGAAATTTCCTGAAGTCACCTTCACTGGTAGCGCTTGATATAAGGCCGTTTCCTGAAACCGTTGTAGAGACGCGAAAACCCAAGGTTTCCCCGAAGGGTAATTTCGCGTCTCTACATCTAATGGGAAATGTCTAATACCCAAATCTTAATTGTTTTGTCCTTGCTACCAATGACAATAATTTGTGTGTCAGAGTTAGCAATGGCAACGCTTGTAACAGAATTTGTATGACCTGAAAGCGTGGTTACTTCTTCTTGGTTGCTAACTTGCCACCGTTTAACTGTTTTATCTTTACTAACGCTTGTTAACAAAGTTCCATCAGAACTAAATACTAGTGCTGTAATTGACCAAGAATGTCCTGTAAGTGTGGCAAATTCTTCACCAGTATTTATATTCCATAGTTTGATGGTGTTATCGTCGCTACCTGTTGCTAAAATTTTCCCGTCTGAACTAAATGCTACGGCAGTAACCGCCCATGTATGACTTGATAATATATTAGATAGTGAATATGATAAATAATCGGCGCCATTTTTCCACAAGCGAACTGTTTTATCAAAGCTTGCACTAGCTAAATATTTACCATCTGCACTAAATGTGACTGCACTGACTTGAAGTTTATGTCCAGTCAGTACAGCAACTTGTTTACCTGTAGTGACATCCCAAAGTCTAATCGTTTTATCCCAACTTCCACTAGCAATTATCTTTCCATTTGGATGAAATGCTACTGACTTGACGACGTGTTGATGTCCTACCAAGGTATAAATTTCTTTATAATCTTGATTCCATAATTTGATTGTTTTATCATCGCTACCTGTTGCCAATATTTGACCATCAGGACTAAATGCTACTGATGTAACTGGTTTATTATGACCGTGAAGTGTATGTAATAATTGTTGTGTTTTAAAATTCCATACACATACATCTTTGTTACTATGGGTACTCGCAATAATATTTTTATCCAAACAAACTGCAACTGCGTTTACTTCTGAAGTCGAATGTATAGTTTTATGCTCCGCAGGCGCCTGATTTTTTGGTTCATGCGTAGTATATGCTGAAATACCCATCATCATTAATACTTCATCAACTGACGCAGGACGCTGATTTATATCTTGGTTGATAAGCTTGTCAAGAATATTACCCAACCGCTCACTGATAGGTGTTTGTAAATAATGGCGCCATGCCCATTGATTATTTGCGGTATCATATAAATCAAAAGGTCGTACTTGGGTTAGTAAATAAATACAAGTAACACCCAAGCTGTAAAGGTCACTGCTAAATATTGGTTTAGATAAAGCAAGCTCTGGCGCCGTATATTCTGGACTACCTGTAATAATGTTACTAGCTTGATAATGAGCAGCAGCTACCTGAGAAGCAGCAAAATCAACTAAAACAAAATCCTGCTTGCCATTCTTACATATAATATTTTCTGGCTTGATGTCACAATGAATTAATCTATGACTATGTACTAATTTTAAAGTGGTTAAAATATCTGTCAGTATTTGCCAAATTTTATTTTCGCTTAAAGTCCCTTGTTCTGCAAGTAACGTATTTAAATTTATACCTTCAATATGTTCAAATATTAAATAGATACAATCGTTGCCGCAATGGTAATCTATTAATTTAGGGATTTGAGAAGACTTACTTAACTGTTGTAATATTTGTAACTTATGTTCAAAGTTTTTTGATTGTGGTAATAATATTTTTTGAATGACGCAAGGTATAAAAGGATATTCTTCTTCATTAACTGCGAAAAAAGTTTGTGTATATTTACTGTAACTAATTAGCTTAAATAAACGGTACGCTGGTTCTAAAAAAATCGGCAGTACTACATTAGAATCGTACATTTACACCTCTTTTGTTTGTAGACTTTATGTAATTAAATAATATTTTTGCCAATTTTTCTACAAATGTAAAATATAAAATCCCCCCGAATTGACGGGGGGTTAGGGGGATTCTTATTGATTATCTGTTGGAATATCAAGATTTAAAGGTATATGAGCATTCCCCTTACCATTGTTCGGCGCCATCACAGGCACTCTCGGATAAATTGGTTGGGTGCTTGTATTACCGTTTTGTTTAGTGCTGGTTTGGTTCCATAAAATCATGGATAGTAAACCGTCAACTAAACCATTGGCGCTACCACCACTGTTACCACCAACTAATATATCGGGTATTAAGCGGACGTTGCTGTCACCGACTATTTGCATCATTTGCATTGCGGTGTAACCATTTTCACCTAGTGCTTCCACACCTGCACGGTATGTTTCAGCTTTCGCGTTACCTGTGGCACGAATACCTTCAGCTTCAGCTATGGCTTTTAGTTTAATCGATTCCGCTTCACCAGTCGCTTCTTGAATTCTGGCATTAGCTTTTAATTGAGCAATTTTAACTCCTTCTTCAGATGTAACTAATGAGTCTTGAATATCTGCTAATGATGTTTCTCTTACCAACATCTGACGCTGAGTTTGCGCCATTTGTTGAACTTCGTAGGTTTTACGTTGTTCTTCAGCAATTTTACGGTCGGTAAGTGTATGCATTAACTCTGGTGGTGGGGTAATTAAACCTATCAAAGAGTCTACTGCTTGAACATCATACGCACGTAAAGCTGATTTGACGTATTCTGATGCTTCGACTTGACGCTCGCTCCGGGCAATTAGAAAATCTAAAATTGTGTACTCTTGCGCGGAGTTACGGAAATAGTTTCCAACTATTGGACGCAGTACTTGGTCGATGACGTTTTGCATCGAACCTAAGCGCGATATGACTTTGGGTGCATCACTGGCGCCGATATGAATAATTTGGAATATTTCTAAATCAAAGGTAAAACCGTCAAACGATAATAGTTTTAAGGCTGTGAGTTTACTATCATAGCCGTGTTGACCCATGATTCTATCGGTAAAGTTTAAGACGATATTAGTCGTTGGCACTAACTCGACTTTCATTACTTTAGTATTTAAAGGATGTTTACCAGGATATAACGGCTCTACCCATACACCTTTATGTCCTTGGTTCACTAACTGACCATGAGTAAACGAGGCGCCACTAACATCTTCTTGTTCTTTACCTACAAAAGAAATAACGACTCCCACATAACCGATAGGTATTTCCGTCATTGGTACTTGTTCAACGTTTACAAGCCAGGGATTAAGATTCCACGAACCCGATAATAATACCTGCTCTTGTAAACCCCTTTGTCCACCACCATCAAGAAACCTCTGACCGTTTTGGAAGTTATCGTGTCCAGGAATTGTATGTCCGGCTATTTCTCCTGTCCGAATAGGTGAACCATCCAAAGTTGTAACAATACCAACTTTTTCTGGCTCTATCTGATATATACGCAACTGCTCCGCGCGCATCTCGTGCTGATTGGCATTACTTGCCGTAATTACTTTAAACAAAGCAGTATTTATACGGTAAGTACCTGCCGTTAAAAAACCAATTTGTCGTCCTTTCTCTCCACCATTGAGCAAAAACTTACGCGCGTCTTGAAAGTTATCGGAATCAACTATTTTACCCAAGATTCTCTCAGGTGGTACTTGTGAACCATCAGCAGCGACTATGAGCGCAATTTCACCTTGCGGCACCATTACTACAGCTTCTTTTTTGACTGAAAATTGCCAAGGAAAGTAACCCCAGTGCCAACCAGGCGCCAGAGTATCTGCCTGCAAACCAGCTTCACCATTAAGAGCAATCAACCGACCAGGAGGAAGTCCTTTTCCAGAAACAGCGAATTTTTTAACAACAATTCCAACTTCGCGTTCACCAATAACTACCAGTCCACCAAAGAACAACGGCACAAAAATAACCAAACCGCCAACTACAGCAATAGGAATTAAGCCCCAACCAAGACTCATTTGTAGTTGGCTAACTTTAAGTGTTTTTACTGCTATAACTTCATTTTCGGTTGCAGGTGCCATTACATTTGTCGTTAGAGACTTAGTAACATTACCGACGTTATTATATTCGACTTGATTAACCGATTTATTAACTTGATTAACTTGGGCGCCAGCAACACTAACGCTGCTAGCAACTGCCAAACTTGCCGCAACCGACGCAACGAAACTAAGTATTTTACTTGACTTACGCTTATGACTAAAGCTTTGTAAGGTTCTCATAAATTTTGCCCTCTGGGCAATAAGTATCTTACCTATTACTTCCCGTCCACCCAGATGAGTTTCTGCATTCGTTACAAAGCTTAACATTCTCACTTAAAGAACCGAAAAATGTGAATAATGGCTTAAATCTTGCTTATTCTTTGCTTTAAGTGCATTTACTGAACACAAGAGAATAAAACAATGCCATATTGTGTAAAGGCAGTATAAACGCAAAATTAAAGTATAAAGAAATACCAAAAATCGTATATGTTTAAATAAAGCGTTTATCCGTTAAATCCGTTACCAATTTTTACACAGCACTACCATGACGCAGATTTTCGGGAACTTCATTGAAAAACCACAGACTAAAGAAAAATTAATGTTAGAGTTTCTGCCTGATTCAATATTGGTGCAGGAATTTTGGCGAAATAATGATTACGCGGCAAATTTTATTGCTGACTTTTTCACGACCCTTATTACTAAAAACGGTTCCGAAGGGCGTGATTTAAAACGTCATGCAGAAATTAAAAGCGCCACTAGCTATATTGCTAATGAACTTTTAGAGAATGCCGTCAAGTACTCACATCAAGCTTCGCAAATACCGATAAAAATTAAATTATATTTCAACAAAGGTAAAACTGAGTTTTTTATTACAAATAGCTTGAGTCACCTGTGGTCGGCAAATCTTCAAGGCATTATTTATCAACTATCAAATAATAACCATGAATAATTATATTTAAACCACTTAGAAAAGAATGTTGATGATGAATATAGTTTTAAGTTGGGGCTAGGTTTTTTAAGCATGATAAATGACTATTCGGCGAAGCTTGCTTGGAAGTTTAAGTCAGTTCCTGAGAAACCAGCAATCATGATTGTGACGACAATGGTTGAATTCAATATGTAAGGTAAAAATTATTTAAGCTAAGAAAGGTTGATATGAAAGAGATATTTGGATATTACGTTGACAAACCACTCAATAACGACCAATTAACGGTCAAGTTCTCACCGTCTTCTATTTCGATAAAAGACCGCTGGAGAAATAATGGTCTATCCGCAGATTTTATGGCGGATTATTTGACTACTTTTTTCTTTAAAGATGATAGCGATGTTGGCGCCCAAAAGCAAGCTGAAATTAAAAGTACTGCGAGCTATATTGCAAATGAGTTATTAGAAAACTCAATGAAGTACTGTGACTACAGTGTGCGATTACCTATTACAATTCAGCTTCAACTCGATGCTGACCAAATTAGATTTTTTGTCACTAACAGCATAAATAAAGACTCTATCGAAGGATTTAAAGCCTTTATTGAACAGTTAGTAGTTGCTGACCCACAGGAACTATATTTTAACCAATTAGAAAAAAATGCCGAAAATCCAGATAATACTGCTTCTGGTTTAGGCTTACTGAGCATGATTAATGATTATTCAGCAATGCTGGGTTGGAAATTTGAAATTGTTCAGGATAAACCAGGAATAGTTGCTGTAACTACAATGGTACAAGTAAGTATCTAAGTTTAGATTATTACCCTTTTGACTACTTAATAATTCATATATTGCAATACTTAAAATTATGGAAATTTTAGGCGATAACTATAAAGTTTGCTACGAGACTAGTTCTGCAAGCATTAACTTTCATGGCAGTTTACGTCTGAACGGAATGGAAGAATATGCACCCATTCTTAAATTATTAAATGATGTAGTTGATAGTAACCCAGCACGAATTACGCTCAACTTAATGCATCTCGATTATTTAAACAGTTCTGGAATTACCATGCTATCTAAGTTTGTGATTGGAATGCGAAACAACAAAAGCGTCCATATAATGATTCTTGGTGCCAATTCAATTCCTTGGCAAAGTAAGTTATTCAAAAATTTACAAAAATTAATGCCAAATTTAAATTTGAAAATGATTTAGTTAAGATTTAGTTAATAAGTATTTAATATTTACATTAGGGTGCAGGTGCATAATTATGTTGAATATTTCAGAGTGACAACTACCGTGTGTGGTACAAAAAACAAATAAAATAGTTCATTTTTAAGGTACATTAATATTAGGAACAGTAGCAGAGTATTCTCCAATCATACAGTTACTTAGTAACGTTACTAATAACTCAACAAATCTAGTTAAGTTAAATTTGAAAAGGTTGTATGCTCTAAATATTTATGGAATTAGTATGCTTGCCAAATTTGTTATAGATATAAGAGATAAATCGAAATTGCAAGTAATGTTTAAAGCATAAAATAACATACCTTGGCAACCAAAAGCATTAAAAACTTTACAAAGATTAATGCCACATTTAGTATTAACTTTTGATTATTTTTTTTCATATATGAAATCAGTAAAAACAATATTTTGTCCGGCGATTACTTTAATGAATCGCCTTAAATACCCACAAAAATTTACTTTAATTAGTAGCATTTTTGTGTTACCGTTAAGTTTGGTAATGTATTTACTTATTTCAGAAATTCAATCGCGGAATGACTTTGCAGAAAAAGAAAAAATTGGTAACACTTACCTACGTCCTTTGCGTCAGCTATGGTCAGATGTTTCACTGGTACAAATAACTAACAACGACCAAACAAAACAAAATGAGTTAAAAGAACTCAAGGCAAAAATTAATAATCAAATGCAGTCATTAGAGGATATTGATAAAAAATATGGTAATATCTTACTAACGACTACTAAATTTAACTCAATAAAAGAGAAATGGCACCAAATTGTAAATCAAAGTAAAGATAACATAGAAGAAAAAAGTAAAGTATATAATTCGTTACGACAAGACATCGATGAGTTGAGGAATAAAGTTGGAGACCAATCCAACTTAATCCTTGACCCAGATATAGATAGTTACTATTTAATGGATGCAACTTTGTTAAAGCTGCCCGAAATGCAGTATACTTTAACGGACATTCAGCTTATAACTCAAAAAAGTATCCTAACTAAACAAGATACGGTTGAATCACGTATTAAATTAATCAAATATTTAGCAAAACTCGAAGAATATAATAGCGAGTTAAAGAAAAACATGCAGGATGCCTTTAATTTTAATCCTGCTGGAAATACACGTCCAAAGCTTGAAAACTTGTTAAATGACTATACTAATAAAATTAATTTACTTGTTGATACAGCAATACCTTTAACTGAAAATAGTAATACTTTAAGCAGCCAAGTATTTTACACAGCGGCAGCAGAGAATTTAAAACTAAGCTATATTCTTTGGGATAAAGCAATTGTCGAACTTGATGTGCTTTTGCAAAACCGTATCAATGGCTTTGTACAGAGACAAGTATTACTATGCATTTTTGTCTCAACCATTTTAATAGTAGTATTGTATTTATATATTGCGTTTTATTTAGGTGTAAGACAAACAGTATCTAGCTTGAGTGCAGCATCAAAACAAATGATTGATGGAACTGTCACCGAAAGCATTACTTTAGAAAACCGCGATGAATTAGCAGAAGTCGTCAAATCATTTAACGATATTGCACTTGCTTTAGTTAAAGCCAACAAAGAAGTCAATCTTTTGAACCAATGCCTAACCGATGAAAATATTCGTATGGGCGCCGAATTAGAGGTAACTAGTAAACTTCAAAAAATGATTTTACCACAAAAACATGAACTCGAACAGATACCAGATTTAGAAATAGCTGGGTTCATGCTTTCTGCTACCGAAGTAGGTGGTGACTACTATGATGTAATTTACCACGACGGCAAAGTAAAAATTGGAATTGGTGACGTTACCGGACATGGACTAGAAAGCGGTGTGTTAATGATAATGGTTCAAACTGCGGTACGTACCTTATTAGAACATAACGAAACCGACCCCAAAAAATTCCTCGACACTCTCAACCGCACTATTTACCAAAACGTGCAGCGAATGAACTCAGATAAAAATATGACGCTGTGCTTACTCGACTACGAAGATGGTAAAGTTCGAGTATCAGGACAACATGAAGAAATGCTCGTTGTTCGACGTGGTGGTTTAATACAAAGAGTCGATACAGTTGATTTGGGTTTCCCAATTGGTTTAGAAGAAGAAATTTCTGATTTTATCGGTTATGCAGATATTCAACTATATCCAAATGATGTTGTAGTTATTTATACTGATGGTATTACAGAAGCCGAAGATATGAACGGCGCCTTATACGGGTTGAAGCGATTAATACAAGTCATTAAGGAAAATTGGCAACTACGTGCAGAAGAAATAAAAGAGGCTATTATTGAGGACTTGTGGCAATTTATTGGCGCCAAACAGCTTTTAGACGATGTAACATTAGTTGTATTAAAACAAAAATAATAACTTTATGTGTCATTCTGAGCGAAGCGAAGAATCTTAAAAGTTTAAACACTTTAATAGATCCTTCACTCCGTTCAGCATGACAATTAACAAAATTATACCATACCACCAGCAGCTTGAAAACGAGCGCGCGCACGTTTAAAAGCTTGAGTAGCTTGAATTGTTGCCTGTCTATCGTCAGCAGAAACAGAGTTTAGACGAGTTTGAGCTTCGTTAAATGCAGAACGTGCTTCTTCCAAGTTAATCTTATCGCCACGTTCGCCACCATTAACGAGAATCGTAACTTCATCTTCTTCAACTTCCACAAAACCACCTTGCAAAGCAATAGCTACCCAAGGTTGATTTTTGCTAGGACGCACACGCATTACACCTGTATCTAACGCAGATAAAAGTGGTGCGTGTCCAGTAAGAATACCTAGTTGTCCAGTTGTACTAGGCAAAATTACTTCTTCAGCAGAAGCATCCCAGACTGTTTTATCTGGAGAAAGTACACGAACGGTTAAAGTCATAGATTTTCGTCAATTTTACATTACTGTATGGGCGGGCTTTCATAAACCCACCCTTACAAAATTAGCCCTTCATTTTCTCAGCTTTCGCTTTGGCTTCGTTGATATCGCCAACTAAGTAGAAAGCTTGTTCTGGTAAATCATCCAACTCACCAGATAAAATCTGCTTAAAGCCTTTGATGGTATCTTCAAGCTTCACGTACTTACCAGGTGAACCTGTAAATACTTCCGCAACGAAGAAGGGTTGCGATAAGAAACGCTCAACCTTACGAGCGCGTGCTACTATTAAACGGTCGTCTTCGGACAATTCGTCCAAACCAAGAATCGCGATGATATCTTGTAATTCTTTATACCGTTGTAAGGTAGCTTGTACTGCACGCGCTGTATCGTAGTGGTCGCTACCAACGATGTCTGGTTGCAACATTGTTGAGGTTGAACCTAATGGGTCTACTGCTGGGTAGATACCTTTAGATGCCAAACCACGAGACAATACTGTTGTTCCATCTAAGTGAGCGAAGGTAGTAGCAGGCGCCGGGTCGGTTAAGTCATCTGCAGGAACGTATACAGCTTGAATCGAAGTAATAGAACCTTCAGTTGTAGAAGTAATCCGTTCTTGGAGGGCGCCAACGTCGGTACCTAAAGTGGGCTGATATCCTACCGCTGAAGGCATACGACCTAGAAGCGCGGATACTTCAGAACCAGCTTGTACGAACCGGAAAATGTTATCGACGAACAACAACACGTCTTGCTTGTTAACGTCGCGGAAGTACTCAGCCATTGTCAAACCAGACAAACCAACGCGCATCCGGGCGCCGGGTGGCTCGTTCATTTGACCGTACACTAGTGCAATTTTAGACTCGTTGAGGTTGTCTTTATTGATTACACCAGATTCAATCATTTCATTGTAGAGGTCATTGCCTTCGCGGGTACGTTCGCCCACACCAGCAAATACAGACACACCACCATGTTGAGTTGCAATATTATTAATCAACTCCATCATGATTACGGTTTTGCCTACACCTGCACCGCCGAACAGACCGATTTTACCACCACGACGGTAGGGAGTTAAAAGGTCAACCACTTTAATCCCAGTTTCAAATACCGAAGGGTTGGTTTCCAGGTCGGTGAATTTGGGTGCTGGACGGTGAATAGGAAGAGTTTCAGTGTTATTGACTGGGCCTCTGTTGTCTACAGGTTCGCCTAAAACGTTGAAAATTCGTCCTAGGGTTGCTTTACCAACAGGTACGCTAATAGGCGCCCCTTGGTCAACAGCTTCCATTCCACGTACTAGGCCATCAGTCGTACTCATCGAGACGGCACGTACTTGTTGGTCGCCTAGCAACTGCTGCACTTCGCAAGTTACGGAAACATCTTGTCCTGCTTCGTTCCTGCCGGTAATTGTCAAAGCGTTGTAGATAGGGGGCATTTTGCCGCTGGGGAACTTTACGTCTACAACAGGACCAATGACTTGGGTAATGTAACCAATGTTAGTTTTTTCTGCAGTTGTGACCATGCTGGGTTGTTGCTTATGAAGCTATATTTCAGATAGTGTCAATAGGCTTGAGTTCAAGCGATATCCATCTTTTAGAGTAGCATTGAACGGCATTAATGCATTGAGATAAATTCATTATTAAATAAAACTGTAAACCAAGCACCTTATCATAAAACCTCAAAAAGCCGATAGGAACATAAAACTCTCACGGTCGTGTGCCTCGATAACATCGACTACTCAGGCTGTTTGTCACTTTTGCTACCGCATTCTTCATCCAAAACCATTATTTAATCACAATGCACAGCATAAACAAAAAAAATACTCTCGCCTTCAATTGAGTGCGAGAGTACTGCCATGCCATTTCACTTAAATCTTGACTACAGGCGCAATTACTGCATTTTCGGACGTGAAAGAAATTGGAAGACGTTATTTTTTATGAGAAAATAATATTTGTAGAATTTTCGGCGCCGCGTGCTCTAGATTTAGTATAGAAATAAGAATTATATTATCCGGCTTATTGTTTTAGCATCAGCTTATGAACTACGTATCGGCACGGCAATATTTTTATCAAGAAATTCAGCAAGCTGATGAAAATATAGACTTAGCCAAAGCAGCTTTATATATAGCGACTGAAGAGTACCCCGACTTGGACTGTGACGAGTATCTCAACGCATTGGATACAATGGCATTTGAGCTACAGGAACGTTTACCCGACACGCGGTATCCAATGCGAGTAGTTAAATGTATTAACGAATACTTATACGGAGATTTAGGATTTGCAGGTAACACCGAAAATTATTATGACCCGCGCAACAGCTTTTTAAATGACGTAATCGAGCGGCGCCTGGGGATTCCAATTACACTAGCGCTAGTATATTTAGAAGTCGCGCGTCGTGTAGATTTTCCAATGGTGGGAGTGGGAATGCCGGGACATTTTTTGATACGTCCAGATATTCCCGATATGGATATATATGTAGATACTTTCCATGAAGGTGAAATATTGTTCCCGCAAGATTGCGAGTTGCGGTTGAGCCAAATTTATCAGCAACCCGTACAGTTACAACCCGAACATCTACCAAGGGTGACAAAAGCTCAGTTTTTGATACGGTTGCTATCGAATCTAAAACATATTTATTTGAACAAGCAGGAATTAGAACTTGCTTTAGCAGCAGTCGAGCGAATTTTACTAGTGGCACCTGATTCAATCATCGATACTCGCGACCGTGGTTTACTATCTTATCAACTAGGGCGTTTTACACAAGCAACACAAGATTTAGAAACTTATTTGCATCGCGTACCCGACGCACGCGATGCTTCAGTAATTAGACGTTTGCTTTTGAAGTTACAAGGGTAAAATCCCACCCCCGCTTCGCGACCCTTCCCCGCTGCGGCTCCGGGGTAAGGGAAGAATTCCAGTATTAACACGCAAATACTTTCATCTTCATCACTATATATACGTAGAGTTACTGTTGCTGTGTTTACACCAATTTAGGCATGATATGCGAGGGAAATTATACTGAGGCTTCCCACCCGCGCACATACTCGCTATGGCTTACATTCAACTTGGCAACCAGACTATTACCGCCGCAGAAATTATTTCTCTGTTGGCTGGTTATCAAATGCTACCGCAGTTACAACGCGAACTCATAATAGATAAAGCTATTGCAGAAGTAGAACTAACATCCGAAGAGAAAAGTAGTATTATTTCTAAGTTTTATCAAAACAATCAAATTACTACTCCTGCCGCGCTTGATGCCGTACTCCAACGGTACTGCATAACCGTGGAGCAATTAGAAGCATTAGCCACAAAAGAACTGCGAATCGAAAAATTTAAGCAAACAACCTGGGGAGGGACGATTAAACAAAACTTTCTTCAGTACAAACCCCAGTTAGATAAAGTTGTATATTCTCTCCTGCGTTCCCAAGATATGGAAGTAGCACAAGAGTTGTATTTCCGCATCAAAGCAGGAGAACAAAGCTTTGCTGACTGCGCGCGGGAGTTTTCACAAGGTGTAGAAGCTCAAACAGGAGGATTAATTGGGCCTGTTCCGATGTCGCAACCACATCCAGCAATTGTCCAAAAACTTTCCATCTCAAAAGAAGGACAGTTGTGGACACCGATAAAGTTAGAAAATTGGTACGTCATTCTACGCTTAGAAAAATTAATTCCAGCACAGCTAGATGATGCAACAGGCGCCATGTTGCTCAATCATTTGTTTGAAAAATGGCTGGGAGAACAAATTCAACAAACCCCTATTTTAATTTCAGACAATGTAGAGACGCGATATATTCCCTGCGGGACACTGCGTGAACGCGTCTCTACAGACATAATAAATATAACAACATAACAATATAATGATATCGAGTTCCACCACTATTATTGATTTTCTAGCTACCACACCACCTTTTGACAGGATGAATGTAGCTGATATCGAAAAACTTGCACAAAAGCTTTCACCATTACGTTATCGAATGGGACAAGCCATAGTTGTCAAAGATAACTTGCCAGCAAAAATCGCTATTCTCTATACAGGACAAGCACGTTTGTTAGGATATCCTTCAGACGTTACAGCGCCAGATACATTAGAAATTCTTAAACCGGGTGCATTGTGCGGCGCTGTTGGAATAATTCGTGGTGTAGCATGTGAAACGGTTATTTCTTCTGTAGAGTCTGTCTGTCTTACCCTCAATGCAGCAGACTTTGAAGAATTATTATCTAACCAACCCGAAGTTGCCGAATATTTCCGCTCACGGTACAGTTTAATTGAAATATATGACTTGTTAACCAAAGAACTCCAGCGTCGGGGTAAAGTTGTAGACAATTTAAAAGAACTTGCTATAGGCGCCGCAAATTATACAACTATCCTTAACCTTCCATCTGGTAAAATTCCACTTTCGCAGTTAGACCCTAACTTATTTTGGTTAGTTAGCAGCAGTGGTTCTAATTATGCAGTTGGTAACACCATAAATTTTGACAATAGTCAAGAATACACTAAAACTACGGATAAAGGAATTCGCCTGGTAGGGTTTACTGACCACACTTTATCATTCAATTCAGTCACAAGTACAAACCCTGAAAGTATTTCTGTTGAACCAGATTCTTGGGATGTGCCTTTTGCTCCTGAAAAACCCGAATCAATACCAAGCAAAATCAGCACGCAAGCAAAATACCCCTTTGTTAGCGGTCGCGGACCAGTTGACGCAACACTTGCATGTTTCCACATGCTATCAAAATATTGGGGAATGCCGTGGAGACGCGATGTTATACACCGCGCGCTGTCCAACAATTACAAGCGAACAGGTAAAGTATCTATAGAGTTGTGCGGTGGACTGGCAGAACTGATAGGTGTAAAAGCCCAACTAGTACAAGCACCAGCAGTTGCAATATCCCAACTGCCGACTCCTGTGCTTCTTCCATATCTTGATACTTATGCAATTCTTTACAGTGCATCAGAAAAAGAATTAGTGTTAGCGATTCCTGAACAAGGAATTGTTCGTAAAAAAACTGCCGAGTTTATAGAAAATTATACAGAAGAATGTCAAGTTTTATTACTGCAATCTACACCTGAAACACCGAAAAAGCGGTTTGGGCTAAGTTGGTTTTTGCCAGCAATTAAAAAACATAAAGTTGTATTAATCGAAGTATTTGTAGCTTCATTATTTGTACAGTTACTGGGACTTGCCAATCCATTAGTCACCCAAGTCATTATTGATAAGGTAATTATTCAAAATGGCGCCAACACACTAAACGTATTGGGATTTGTACTAATTGCAATGGCAGTAATCGAGGGAATAATTACCTGGTTACGTACAAACTTATTCGCCGATACAACCAACCGTATTGATTTATCTTTAGGTTCAGAGGTTATCGACCATTTATTAAGATTACCACTGCGCTACTTTGAAAAACGTCCTGTAGGGGAAATATCCTCCAGAATTAACGAATTAGAGAACATCCGTTCGTTTTTAACAGGTACTGCCCTTACCGTTGTACTCGATGCTATCTTCTCGGTAATTTATATAGCGGTAATGATTGTTTATAGTTGGTTGCTAACTCTTGTGGCATTAGCGACCGTACCACTATTTGCTATATTAACATTTATATTTGCTCCTATTGTTCGTAGTCAAACTCGAACGAAAGCAGAGAAAAATGCTGCAACTCAATCATATTTAGTCGAAGTCATATCGGGTATTCAAACTGTCAAAGCCCAAAATATCGAACTTAACTCGAGATGGCAGTGGCAACAACGCTACGGTAAATATATTAGTTCGAGTTTTGATAATGTACTAACGAGTAATACTGCTAGCTCTCTAAGCAACTTTCTCAATAAATTATCAAACTTATTATTACTGTGGGTAGGCGCCTATTTAGTACTTCAAGGAGAAATCACGCTTGGAGAATTAATTGCTTTTAGAATTATTGCCGGATATGTCACAAGTCCATTACTGCGGTTAATTCAACTTTGGCAAAACTTCCAAGAAACAGCACTATCACTGGAACGATTAGCTGATATCTTGGATACTCCGCAAGAATCGGAACTCGCTGGTAAAAGTAATATTCCTATGCCAGTCATTAAAGGACAAGTTCGTTACGAAAACGTTACCTTCAGCTTTGCCAAATCTCCAAATCCCCAACTTAATAATATATCCGTTGAAATTCCCGCAGGTTCGTTTATTGGAGTAGTCGGACAAAGCGGCGCCGGTAAGAGTACTTTAACAAAATTAATCCCGCGACTTTACGAACTTGATGCTGGCAGAATTCTGATTGACGGGTATGAGATAAGCAAAGTTGAACTATATTCGCTGCGTCAACAAATTGGAATGGTACTGCAAGATACTCTTCTATTTGATACCACAGTCCAAGAAAATATTGCCCTAACCATGCCCGATGCTACTCCCGAAGAAATTGTAGAAGCTGCCAAAATTGCCTGCGCGCATGACTTCATTATGAACTTGCCCAATGGTTATAATACGCGCGTTGGTGAAAGGGGTTCTGCTTTATCTGGTGGACAAAAACAAAGAATTGCAATTGCCCGCACCGTGCTACAAAATCCACCACTGCTAATTCTTGACGAAGCAACTAGCGCACTCGACTACACAACCGAACGACAAGTGTGCTTAAACCTACAAATCGCATTTAAAGGACGCACAGTGTTATTTATTACGCACCGTCTCGCAACAATTCAAAATGCTGACATCATCTTAATGATGAACGCTGGAAAAATTGCAGAACAGGGTACCCACAATGAATTAACAAAAATGAAAGGGCTTTATTACTGCTTATCCCAACAGCAAGAAGCTTCAGAAAGCAAAATAACTGTTTAGCATTCTTCTCAAAGCCCCCCTTATTAAGGGGGGTTGGGGGGAATCAATTTTAACTAACTACTAAATTAACCACTTATGAATTCTAATAACGGTAACGGCGCCAACGGTAAAGCTAATTCCTCTACAAGTGCCATAGCATCAATGCAAGAATTAACTGCAAAACTACCACAAAATACGGAAGAAATCCAACAAAAACCACTAAGCTCTGCAATTAGACACGTCCCCAAATTTGAGCAACCAGTAATATTAAAACAACCTCGCAAGTGGTCGCGCGCTATATTATGGGGATTAATGCTTGCCACAACTGGTACAGTAATATGGGCTAACATCGCCAAAATTGAAGAAGCAGTATCAGCAACAGGAAAACTCGAACCAGCAGGCGCCACAAAAGATGTACAGGCGCCTGTTGGTGGAGTTGTTAAAGATATATTTGTGGAAGATGGAGAGCAAGTTAAAGCGGGAGATAAACTAATTGTACTTGACAACACAACCGCAAAAGCACAACTAGAATCATTACAAAAAATCCGTAGCTCCCTTGCTCAAGAAAACCAGTTCTATACTGCACAGTTACGTGGAGAGTCAGCAAATACATCAACACTCCTACTTCCTGTATCAATACTTGATTTAACAAAAAGCCGCGCTGCATTAATTGCGGAAAACCAAGTTTATCGCAGCCAGCTTGATGGTATTGCTACAGGTAAGCTATCTGTTGAACAACGCGAACGAATTTCATCCACCCAAATCGAATTAGATGCAAGAGTTGCAGCAGCTTCTTTGGAAATCGATCAACTTCGGCGCCAGGTAGAACAAACCGACATTCGTATCGCTTCCACAAAAGACACCTTGAAAATGAATCAGGGAATATTAAATAACATTTCAGAACTAGCGAAACAAGGCGCCATATCGCAGCTTCAATTCCTCAAACAACAAGAGGAAGTCCGAAACGCTCAATCTCAACTCGACCAGCTAACCAAAGAAAAATT
Organism: Calothrix sp. FI2-JRJ7; assembly: GCA_019359675.1. Lineage (GTDB taxonomy): Bacteria > Cyanobacteriota > Cyanobacteriia > Cyanobacteriales > Nostocaceae > Dulcicalothrix. Next base: position 40,090 of record JAHHGX010000003.1, on the reverse strand, counting down.
TAAATTGCAGGCAGAAATTGCCGAAGGACAAGCAAAGTTACAAAACACTACAGCAGTTTCCCGTAAAGATTGGCTTGACCGAATTGCTGAAAATAACAAACGTATCGCCGAAATTGACAGTCAAATGAATAAAGCGATTGTCGAGAATAACAAACGTATGGCGGAAATTGACTCACAAATCAGCCAAGCTAAAATGAACCTTAAGTACCAGGTAATAACGGCGCCTGTTAATGGTACAGTATTTGAACTAAAAGCAAAATCTTCCGGGTTTGTAGTTACTGGAAGCGAGCCAATTTTGAAAGTAGTACCTACAGATAAACTCATCGCTAAGATATTTATTACGAACAAAGATATTGGTTTTGTCAAAGAGGGAATGACAGTTGATGTCAGAATTGACTCATTCCCGTTTAGCGAATTTGGAGATATTAAAGGTAAACTAGTTTCTATAGGTTCAGACGCACTACCACCAGACCAAATCTATCCATTTTATAGATTCCCAGCAAAAGTAGAACTTCAAACTCAACAATTAAAAGTAAATGAGCGAAATATTGCTTTACAGTCCGGGATGGGAGTAAGCACGAATATAAAGATTAGAGATAGAACTGTAATGAGTATATTCGCAGATATGTTTAGCTCTAATTTAGAGAGCTTAAAGAACGTGCGATAGGATTTGAAAGTTGAAATAATTAGCAAGCACTGAGAGCGTTTACCAAAGCGCTCTTTTTATTTTATCACATGAATTTGACGTTTATAGCTTTATTGTTTCTTTATAAAGATGTACCTAATTATAATGTTTTTATCAGGTCTTTTTGTTTGACATATCCAGTATTTGCACCATTGGCATGTAAATAATAATGTACGTATTATTGATTAGTATGCGTCACTGGTAGCTGCTTATTATAGTCGTCCTGATACCTCGTTTAATTTAATGAAATTAGTATTTCATTGATTAATTAAAATTTAACAACTTACAAAATATTGGAGTTAACTATGACAACTCAATCTACTGATATAAACTATAAACTCTATGATTCTAAAGACCCTAGCGGAAAAGGACTAGTTGCTTTTACCGATATCAGTACTGTTGAAAATTTACTTACAAATGTAATTGCGGATAACCAGAGTACTATCCAACTAGGTTTTGACTTTAATTTCTATGGCGATAATTTTAACCAAATAGTTGTTGGTGATAATGGAGGTATTGCTTTTAGAAATAGTGGAACTGCTGCTATCGGACCGAGTAATGCCAATATTCCTAATAGTAATACTAATTTTGCAAATAGTATCTTTCCTTTTTGGGATGATTTACATGGGGGAAAAATTTATCGCAAAATAGAACCAGATAAAGTTATTATCCAGTGGGATAAGGCTGGCAGTATCGGTGCTGATATCACTTTCCAAGTTGTACTGCATAAAGACAGCAATAACATTGATTTTGTTTACAAAGATACAATTTTTGGTAACGAATTAGACAATGGAGCAAGTGCAACCATTGGTTTGAATAAGGGCTTAGTCAACGGTAAAGCAACTGGTTTACTATATTCATACAATACAGCGAGCCTTAATGGTATTAGCTCTATTCGTTTTTTAACCGAACCACAATTAGTTAACAATATAAGCTTGACGGTAAAAGAAGGGGAAACAGTAACACTTACACCAAACAACTTTAATACAACAGATGTTGATAAGAGCGATCCTGCAAAAATTAAATATATTATCCAAAATCTTCTACAGGGACAATTTAAGGTTAATGGAAACTCTCTAACTGAGTTTACTCAAAAAGATATAAACGACGGTATAGTTCAATTTGTCCATGATGGTGGTGAAGTAGCTCCATCCTTCGATGTTGAAATTAGTGATCGTGTTAACCGGATTAATGTTAAATTAGACCCTAAAAGCATTGATTTTACCCATGTTAATGATGAGCCAAAACTGTCAGCCTTAACAAGCTCTATCACCTTCAATGAAAATGCTCTCAATGCCGCAGCGGATATCATCAATAAGAATAGTAGTGTAACTCTTAATGATATTGATTCGCAAAATTTCAATGGCGGTAATTTAACAGTTATTTATAGCAGTGGTGGAGGTGCTGAAGATCAACTTTCTATCGGGAATGGCGCCTCTATTGCTCTAGCAGGAAGAAATATAAGCTTTGATAATCAAGTTATTGGTACTATTGACGAATCTGATAATGGTAGTAACGGCAAGAAGCTTGTTGTCAAATTTACGACTGACAATGCTAGCTTGGCTGCGGTCAAAGCTTTAATCCAAAACCTTACCTACAAAAATACTTCTGATACTCCTGCTGCTAGTCGTACTATCTCTGTAACAGTAAATGATGGAGATGGTATCCAAAATGGTGGAAAAGATACCAGTACTCCAATACAAACAGTAATTGATGTGACTGCCGAGAATGACGCACCCGTCAATAAGTTACCATTACCACCAACTCTAGATACAACTATTCGTATTGATGAAGATAAAACTCTAACCTTCAGTAATAGCAATTTAATTTCGATTAGTGACCCTGATGCTGGTGATAAAGCGGTACGGGTAAGGCTAACTGCTGCTAATGGAACTCTTAACCTTAGCGGTACAAATACAAATCTCCTGAAGTTTAATGTTGGCGATGGTACTGATGATGGAGTGTTGGAATTTGAAGGAAGTATAGCAGAAATTAATAAAGCTCTAAACGGCATGAGCTTTAAGCCCACTAATAATTTTAACGGCGCCGCTTCAGTTAAAATTCTTACAGAAGACCTGAGTAATAGTGGTGTAGGTGTTAACTTGACAGACGAGGATACCGTTAACATCACTGTTGAAGCAGTCAATGACGCACCTGTAAATAAAGTTCCAACTTCTACTGAACCTCTAAACGTTAAGGAAGATGAAAAGTTAATTTTTAGCTCTGACAAAGGTAATGCCATCAGCATTAGCGATGTTGATGTTAGCGAAAATGCTTCAGGAGTTATCCAAGTTGCTCTATCTGTTAACAAAGGAACACTAACTTTAGCACAATCTAGTGAATTAAAGTCTAAAACAGGAGACAATACACGCGAAGTCATTATCGAAGGAACAGTTGCAGCAGTAAATACAGCACTTAACGGCTTAACTTATCAGGGAGGTGCTAATGTTAACGGTGCCGATACCCTAAATATCATCACTAAAGACTTGGGCAATACTGGTAAAGAAGGAGAAAAACAAGCTACTAGTATAGTTAATATTTTTATTAAGGCAGTTAATGACGCTCCAGTAAATACAGTACCTACTGCTCAAACGGTTAATGAAGATGAAAGTTTAGTTTTTAGCTCTGCTAAAAGTAATGGCATTAGCATCAGTGATATTGATGTTAATGAAGGCAATGGTGAAGTAGAGGTAACATTAAAAGTCACCAAAGGTACATTAACCTTAGCAGACACCACAGGCGTTATGTTTTCCGAACCTAACGCCAATGGTAGTAAAAGCATGACGTTGACAGGTAAGTTGGATGCTGTAAACAAAGCACTTGACGGGCTTACCTATCGAGGAGATTTGAATTTTAACGGCAAAGATGTCCTCGACATTATCACCAATGACTTAGAAAATAAGGGTGAAATAAATCCAGCCGAAGACCCCGGCAAATATAATAAAACGGTAGATATCACCGTCAAGCCAGTTAATGATGCTCCAGTAAGCACCTTACTTCCTGGTATTCAAAGTGTTAATGAAGATACAAATTTAGTCTTCAGCGCTGCAAACAAAAATGCCATCACCATTAGCGACGTAGATGTAGATGGTGAGAATAATGTCAAAGTTACAGAGGTTCAGGTTACTTTAGCCGTAAATAATGGGAAATTAACATTAACAAACACCCAAGGGATAACTTTTGACCCGAATAAAGGCAATGGTGGTTCTAATGTTGTCTTCAGTGGTAGCCTAGAAAATATCAACAAGGCATTAGATGGTCTTACATACCTGGGTGAGCAAGATTACAACAAAGAAGATACTTTAACAATTAGCATTAATGACAAAGCTAATGGTGGTAGTGGCGGAGAATTATTACTAAGAGATACCGTTAAGGTTTTCGTCAATCCTGTTAATGATGACCCTATAAACTTAGTACCGACTCAAAAAACTGTACAAGAAGATACTGATTTAGTATTTAATGCTGACGGTAATGGCATTAGCATCAAAGATGTTGACATTAGAGAAAGCGCAACAGGTGAAGCCGAAGTTAAGCTTGTTGTTACCAAAGGCACTTTAACTTTAAAAGACACCATAGGTCTGACCTTTAAAGAAGGAAACGGGCAGGGAAATGCTGTGGTAAGCTTTGCGGGTAAGCAGGCTGATATCAACAAAGCTTTGGCAAGTTTAACTTATCGAGGTGATACAAATTTCCACGGTAGCGACACTTTAACAATTACTACCAGTGATAAAGGCAATACGGGTAGTGGCGGAATACTTACTGACACCGATGAAGTTAGCATCACTGTAACACCCGTTAATGATGCTCCTGTCAATAGTTTACCTGGTCAACAAAATGTAGATGAAGATAAGAACTTAATTTTCAGTACCCAAAAAGGTAATGCCATCAGCATTAGTGACGTGGATGCTGATGAAGGTAAAGGAGAGATACAAGTAACACTCTCTGTTACTAAAGGTTTTCTGACTTTAAAAGATGCCACAAAGTTAAGTTTTACAGCAGGAGATGGTAAAGCAAATGCCACAATGACTTTTACTGGTAAGGTAGCAGATGTTAATAATGCCCTTAACGGTCTAGTCTATCGTGGTGAGCAAGACTATCATGGCAGCGAAACTTTAACTATTACCACTAGTGACTTGGGTAATTTTGGTAATGAAATTCAAATCGACAAAGATACTATCGGTATCAATGTTATTCCTGACATCGATGCTGACGGTATCAACGCTCCTACAGAACAACAAGCGGCTAGTGAAATTGTCAAGCAGTCCGCTGACGACAAACTTAAAAATTTGAGTCAAAGAGCTGTTGACGATGGGGGAATTGTCGCTTTATTCGGCGCCGATGGTGGTACTACAAAGCCAATAATTGTAGCAATTCACGATGACGACCAAAAGCAATTTGGTGCATCTGAGACACCTGTGTTGGTAATTCGTGACGTAAAAACTCAACGCTTAGAGGAAGTTACTAGTGACCCGATTGCCGTCTTTGATAGCAAAGACCTGAAGAAGTCATCGCTGAAAAAGATAACAACTGCGCTTGACATCATCGATTTTGAAGTGATGCCAAATTCGCAACTCAAAGACAAAGATTTGCAGCAGAAAGTTCAAGAAGGCATCAAACAAAAACCAATTCGAGTTGAAATTAAGCTACCAGATGGTCTAGGAGATATGCCAGTAAATGCAATTCTCCAACGTCGTGCAGATGGCACTCTTTATGATTTCCGGCGCCAATCCAATTCAAAACGAGGGCAGTTGAATAGCGATATGCTTACCGGAGCAGTGCTGGAAGACCGAAATCTTGATGGCAAGGCTGATTGGGCAGTAGTTTATTTGCAAGATGGCGAATGGGGTGATGAAGATGGCTTAAGCAATGGTGTGATTAAAAAATCCTTGGTTGCAGCTAATTTAGATTTTGGCGCCAGTCGGATAGAAGCTCGTTCCAGTCAAGATGGCTTAAACTTCTATGGTAATCGCAGTTTCGTTCAGTTCAATATCAGTGGCTTTTCTGGAAGGGAAGCTTCAGAAGTTGGAATGGCGCGCGTTCGTTTTGGGGATAATGGGCAAATCATTGAGGTAAATGGTAAAGCTGTTAATTCTTTAGATGAAGCCAAACAAGCTATTATTCAGCGTGGGGAAACTCTGTTTAGCTCATTAACAAATAAATCTCGCAACCCTAATATCGGTAATCAAGCTCACACAGTTGCTTTTGAAGAAGGAGAGCAAGCAGTTTTCTTCGTCATTCAAGACGGAACAAAAGATGAGCTACTTTTCAACGGCGCCAATTCCAAATCTGTAAAGTTTTCGCTTTCCAGTTTAAATAGCGGGTCAGCAGTTTTTCAAACTAGTGCAGACGAACGTGGACAAACCGCTAAAATATCTTTCGCCGGGTTATTTGATATTGGCGCCAGAATTTTGACTGCGGAAGAAGCACGTTCTCAAGTAGGACTATTAGCAATAGCTCAAAATCAGTCTCAATTGAATACTACAGGCGAATTGATTGACCTCAAATCGTCTAATGCTTTTGATGGTAAACAGGTTACTTTGCAATTTTCATTACAACGCGAAGCTGGCTATAAAAACTCTGTTTACCTTTATCGAGTTGACGATGCAAAAGGCTCAATTAAAGACCCGCTTACTGGCATGTTACTTGACCCAACAACTAACCTTAGCGCTGATCAAAGGCAGCGTTACTTCCAATTAGCAACCGGAGACTCCCTAGTCAAGGACGTAGAATTTCAAGCCCAAAATTCCAAAACCAGTGAAGCTTCAATTACCCTTAAAGGAGGTCAATACTATGCGCCATTTATGGTATCCAATGGTACGTTATCCAGTATTGGTAACGACTACAGCCGTATCCTCACGTCATATATCGGTATCAGTAATAACGGCGTAGACTACATTCGTAATCTTGGAACTAACAAATTCGGCTTTGAGGACATTATTGGTGGTGGTGACCGTGACTACAATGACATGATTTTATCTATCAATCAAGTCAAGGTAACAGTTTAGAGTCTAGCCTAATATCTCGTTTAGATTTGGGGAGTGCATGAACAAGCACTCTCCATTTCGACCGTATACGTTTGTTACTTCAATCTATCTGTTTTTAAAATTTAACGATTTTTATCTAACAAGAGTATAAATACTATGGATTTCAATAATCTAAATTCTCCTCAACAACCCATTGTTCCAGTCGAAGGAGATTTTTTAAAAGCTAAATATGATTTAGATATCTTAGGAATTTCTCCTAAGTCATTACAAGCACCTTTATACAACCAGGAAAATATATTTACTCAATTACCGTTGAATATAAACCAAAATCAACAAATTTCAGATTTTAATGATAATGATAATTTATTTAGCCTTAGAGTTCCAAGTATTTCCAACCCTATTATTTCTTCTGCTGCACGCGATTCAATAACTGGTTTAGAATTATCTCCACAAGAGGCAAGCAAATGGCAACATGACCCTCTTTTAACTGCAAATTCCTCATATTTGTCAGCGATGCGGGCAACTGTTAGAGAAATTGTGTTCATTGACACCAATATTGATAATTATCAAAGCATAGTCACAAAAGTGGCGCCTGGTGCTGAGGTAATAACGCTGGATGCAACAAAAGATGGTGTATATCAAATTAGCGAATTACTAAGTCAGCGTAGTAGCGTTACAGGGATTCACATCATTTCTCACGGTGACTCTGGTAGCTTACAACTAGGAAATACACAGTTAACGCAAGAGAATCTCAGTGATTACAATGTCGCACTTCAAAATTGGGCACGCGCGCTGACGAGCGATGCTGACATTTTATTTTACGGGTGCGATGTTGCTGAAGACACTTCAGGGCAGGCTTTTATTACTCAACTAAGTAAACTAACTGGCGCCGATATTGCAGCTTCTAAAGATTTAACAGGTAGCGGGAATTTAGGTAGTAACTGGGTACTGGAGTATCAGACAGGTGCAATTGAAACACAAACTTTTGCAGCAGATAACAGTTTTACATCTGTTTTGGGCACAGTAACTTTTAAGGACGGCACGCTACAATTTAATGGTGAAGATGGTCAGGCTAATAAGCTAACAATTTTTTTGAGTAATGATAAAAATTCGTTGATAATTCGCGATGAAAATTATTTAACTAATGTGGGTATTGGCGTTAATCAAGTTAATGGCGATCAAAATGCAGTTAGTATCTCACTTGCCACTCTCAAATCTGGTTATAACTTTAAAATCTTAGGTAATGTAGGCGATGACGAAGTTACCTTTAGAACAAATTTATTTTTAAAGGGTGGTAATTTAGACGTTGTAGCAGAAAAAATTACTGTTGACAACAACGTCATTATTTCCACTCGCAATTTTTCTGGCAGCGAAAGTGAATATGCAACAGCAAAGTCTAGTGGTAATTCTGGCACTGTAAAGTTTACAGCAGAGGGAGATTATGATATATTAGATACTTCTTTAAGTAGTAATAAAGAACGTTCTATAAACCTTAACATAGGTTCTCAAATCCTCACTAATACTATTAATGTAAGTGGTAGTAATTACAGTGCTGGAGATATTACTTTTAAGGCAGATTTATATGCAGGAAATCTTGTCAGTATGCTGACAGGATTCGGGATTGATTTTACCCCAGATACTGTATCTATTACGCTGACAGATGCAACTCTCAAAGGTAATAATATTACTTTAGAAGCCAATGTCAAAACTAATGCTAGCCTCAAAGAAGCATTAGTCCAAAAGCTCGAAGGTGAAGATGTAAACTCTTTCTGGGATGGTGTAGGAGACTTGTTTACCAATAATCTTGCATCTATTGGAGGTAATATCTTTGGCAGTAGTCTATCTCTTCCTCTCCAAATCGTCCATCAAAATGCTAAAGCTGAGATTAGTATTCAAGGCAATACCAACATAGAAAGTAGCGGCGATGTAGAGATTAAAGCCGAAACTAGTGTTGATAGTACAATTCAAGCCGTTACCGGGGGGCTAGTTACCCAAGGACTAGCTTATTTAACAACTGGCGGTCAAAGTATTCTCCAAAAATTTAGTATCGCCTATAGTGGCGCCGTTGCGACAGCTAATACCCTCATTGGTAGCGATGTTGTAATTAATGCTCAGGAAAATGTTAATATCACAGCGAAAGCTGATGCAACTGCCAGTGCCACTGCTAGAACAACCAATCGCTTACTACAAGGACAATCAGCAACAAATGATACATGGGCTGTTTCTTTTGGCTTGGCTTATTCTGATGTGAATGCACTAACACAAATTAGCCAAGGAGCAGCGATTACATCTCAGAAAAATATTAATGTAAAAGCTCTGGGAAACAGTAAAACCGAAGGAAGTGCCGAAGTTGCTTTATACGATGACGGGAAGGCAGGCATTACCCTTGGTTTAGGTATTGCTTTAGGAGATGTTAAGGCAACCGTTGATGGAAGTCTTACAGCCAAGGGAGATGGTGATACCGATAATGAACCAGAATTAACCTTTCAAGAAAAAACCGCAGGTCTAAAAGACGGAGACAAAGTTACAACTGCGGGTATTGGCGTTTATGCCTACTTAACTAGCGAAGATTCAGCTAGTGCAACCTCTGGGTTAAGAGGAGACCCAAATTGGAGCGATAAAATATCTTTTGGAGAATTACAAGGGGTCAACGTTGCTCAAAAGTTTTCTTCAGCAGGAAGTAATGCCACCAAAAGTGCTAACCAAAATAATCAAAATGTCAGTCAAGCAACCCAACAGGCAGGAACCAATGATAGTGGTGGAAACCAATTGTCTGGTTTGCAGGGAACAGGAGCCACTGCAATTTCTGTAGTCAATAACGATGTTTTGGTGGAAGTCGGTGGCATTCTCAAATCTGGCAAAGACATTAGTATAAAAGCAAACCAGGAACAAAAAGTTCAAAACAATGTTGAATCCGTAGCTGCTGATGATCCAAGCAAGCCTGATGAAGGAAATGACCAAGCACTAGCTTTAGGGGTAAGCGTGGGCGTTTATAGCAATGATGTTCAGGCAGTTGTTAAAGGAACGGCTCAAATTGATGCGAAAGAAAAAATAGACATTGGTTCAACCTTAACTTATCCTTGGCTAACTGATTTAAGCGATGAGCAAACTTATTTTGACCTAGCTAAAGATTTACAAGGAACTGCCGGGTCATTTTTAGATGGCAAACTTGGTTTGACGGGGTTATTCTTAAATTCTTTTACACGTAGTTACGGTCAAGCTCTTGACGCAAATTCGGATAATAACATTGCAATTGCTGGTTCCATTAATGTTGCTATCTACAACGATACATCAAAGGCAACTATTCAATCGGGCGCCCGCATCAATCAAGATACTACATATCAAACTAATAACCAATCTGTCGATATTGCTGCTTCAACAGAAATGAAGCTGATGAATATGACAGGAATCTTTGATATAAATTTAAATGAAAATGTTATTAACGCGGCAAAGGGTAAAGACTCATGGGCATCAGTATTGAATTATGGTGCGGATGGTGTACGTAAAGGAGCGGGTGGTTCTTTATTTGTCGCAGTGATGGATAATGACACCTTTGCCACTGTAGAAGATGGGGTATTAATCCATGCGGGGGCAGATGGCGCTCTAAATGTGAAAGGTAATGCAGATATTCTGCATGTTTCTCTAACACAAGCGGGTTCTCAGGGTAGTGATTTTGCCCTTGCAGGTTCTATCGGTTTTATTTACCAAAATAGCAATACTCATGCTTCCCTTGGTACTGGGGTTAAAGTTACAGGTGGTAGTGATGTCACCGTAGAGGCAATTGATGATACTACCCATATCAATGTAGTAGGTAGTGTAGCTACTGGAGGAGGTAGTGGTAGTGTTATTGGAGTTTCAGTCGGTATTAATACGATTTCGCGCGATACCCAAGCCTTTATTGGAACTCCAGATACTCAAGCTGCTGGGACTAAAGGCACGAATATCAATGCTAAAAATCTCAAACTCAATGCTCAAAGTGATGGTGTAGTCGTTACGGTGGGTTTAGCAGGAAGTAAGAGTTCTTCTCAAAAGCCTCCCGAGCAACAGGCATCGCAACCGCAAAACGACCCGAATGCAGATCCCTTAGATGGGACTGATATTCAACCCCTCTTTAGCGATCTTGATGGTGCTTTAGATGGTGAATCCCTACCTGGGTTGTTTAATGAAGGGCAAAGTGATTTTAATAATTCAACAAAACAAAAACCAAGTCAGAAGTATGGGCTTGGTATATCTGGAGTTGTTAACTTTAACTTAATTACAGATAACACAAAAGCTTTTATCAATGATGCAGGAACAGTTAAAGCCAAAAAACTTGATTTAATCAGTGGTAATAATACAAATTTAATTGCAATTGGTGGTTCAGTAGCTCTTTCTTCTAATGCAAGTGGCGATACATTCCAAAAGAGTTCCAACGGAATTGCAGGTGCAGTTGGCATCAATATTTTAACGGGTGAAACCTCATCTTTTATTAAAGAAGCAAACTTAGATATTGAAGAAACACTCACCCAACGCGCGATTCGAGATGGAGATATTGTTGCCGTTAATGCTGGTGCCGCTGGAGGGACAGATAATCCAGGGACTCAGGTTGCGGGTTCTGTAGCAGTTAATATTATTGACTACGATACCCTTGCCTATGCTGACGGGGTAAAAGGAAAGATTAAGGGCAAAACTACTTTAGAAGCACGGGATGGGTCAAACGCGCCGAATGAAGGGGAATATACAATTGGTAAGTCGGGGAGTTCTTCGATTTGGGCGATTGCTGGGTCTGCAAGTTACTCCTCTGACAACGGAAGGGGCAAAGCTTCTAACGGTTTTGGTGTGGGTATTTCTTTCAATTCGATTAAAGGTGACACCAAAGCCGAAATTAGAAACAGCAATTTGACTCACAATGGCATCGAACTTAATGCCACCAGTGATAATGATATTCGCTCCATCACAGCTTCTTTGGGAGTAAGCAAAAGTAGCACCTCTGGAGGTATAGGAGCCGCAGGAACCTTCTCTTGGAACTCGCTCTCCAATAGCACTACAGCCTCGATTCAAAATAGCACCCTGAGCGGAACGGGTAACATTACCTTAACTAGTGAAGGAAAATCCGATATCTTTGCAATTTCCGGTGGGATAGGTGTTTCTGCTGGGGGAGGACAAGGTAAAGGCATTGGGGCTGGTATTGCCGTCAATCTTTTGAGAAATAAGAATAACGCCTATATTGATAAATCGAGTATTATAACCAACGGGGCGCTGTCTTTAACCGCCAATTCTACAGGCAGTATTGTCGCGCTGACTGCTGGCATTGCCTTCAGTGGTAGTCAAGGCGGACTAAGTTTTGCAGGCTCTGTTGCTGTCAACAATATTGCAAATGATGTCACTGCCTACATTAGCAATAGCCCTTTAATTAATACCCAAGGTGGTAATGTCACGTTAAGAGCTACAGATGATTCAGTAATTCAATCTGTATCTGGTGGGATTGCTGTTAGTGGAGGTAATAGTATTGGCGCCTCGATTGGCGTTAACATTATTAAGAACAACATTCTTAGCTACATAGATAACTCCACAATAACGCAGGCAGGGGCTTTAAGTTTAGCTAGCACTTCTACTTCCCAAATCGACCTCCTTAGTGTTGGTGGTTCCATTGGTAATAACTTTGCTTTAGGTGGTTCTGTGTCGGTTAACGTCATTAATAATACCATCGCTTCCTACATTACAAACGGTAGTAATGTGACAGCAAATAGCAATATTAACCTTGCTGCGAGCGACCAATCGATGACAAATTCTTTGAGTGGTGGACTTGCATTTGCAAAAAGTGGTAGTGCTGTCGGCGCCGCAATCGCAGTTAATGTTACCAGCAACAATGTCTTAGCTTATATCGGAGACCGCAATCCAAAAGATCAAATATCAACTTCTAAACCTGGCTCCACCGTCACCTCTAACAATGGAAGTCTAACCATACAGGCAACCTCCACTGCTTTAGTTAATTCCGTTGCTCTGGGAGGAAGTGGAGGTACTCAAATTGCCGTTGGTGGGTCAGTAACCGTCAATATCCTCAATAACAAGCTAGAGTCTAGTATCAAAGGTAACAGTAAAGTCACTGCCAAAAACAATATTGAATTAAAAGCTAATCAACCAGAACAAGTAAAACCAGGCAATTGGTTTAGTAGAGCTTCTGCTTTCATCGCAACTCCTTTAGACAACGAAGATATTCCTAAACAAGGAATTAACTCCTTAGCTGGTGGTATTGGCATTTCTAAAGGTGGTACTGGGATTGGTGCATCGGTTGCCATTAACATTATCAATAATAAATTCCACACCTTTATCGATAATTCTACCGTCAAGTCTACAAATGGCAGTATACTCCTCGATGCTAATCTTAAGACCGAAATTAATGCGATAACAATCGGTGGTGCAGGAGGTAAGGTTGCTGTTGCTGGCTCGGTTTCTGTTAACAGAATCAATACTGTTACTGATGCTCATATTAGCAATAATTCAACTGTCAACGCTGCTCAACAGGTGAAGCTTACAGCTACCGATAACTCCAAAATTGAATCCATAGCTGGTCAGATTTCTATTGGTGGCAAGGTTGGGGTTGGCGCCGCTGTTTCCACTAATTACATTAATAACAAAGTAAATGCGTTCATTAGCGGTCAAACCACAGCAACGGCAAATAGTGTTTCGCTTAAAGCTGATTTAAACGCCCTTATTCGCAATGCAACCGTAGGTGGAACAGGCGCCGGAACTTTTGCCGCAGGTGGTGCAGTTTCTGTCAATAATATCAACACCGTTACTAACGCTCATATTACCAACGCAAAAGTTCAAGCTGCTCAATTAGTAGATATAAGCGCTACAGACTACTCCAAGATTGAATCCCTAGCTGGTCAACTGACTGTAGGTGGTACAGCAGCTATTGGAGCATCTGTTTCAACTAACAATGTAGGTAATAAAGTTCAAAGCTACATTAGTGGGTCGCAGGTGACGGCAAATGTAATTACAGTTAAAAGCAATTTAACAGCCGGAATTAGCAACATTACGGCTGGTGGAACGGGAGCAGGAACGTTTGCCGCTGGAGGCTCGGTAACAGTCAATAATATTAAAACCACCACATCAGCCTACATCAGCAATAATGCCACTGTTCAGACTCAACAAAATGTTGAGGTTCTCGCTACCAATATTGCCACTATTAAATCTTTAGCTGGTCAAGCTAACGCTTCTGGTACTGCGGCAGTTGGTGCAGCAGTTGCAGTCAATAATTCTAGCAGTACTACTGAAGCTTATATTAACAGCAGCAATATTACTTCTACTGCTGGACAGGTAAAAATCTTAGCAACGGGAGCAGAAACAATTGAAAGCTTGTCAGCAGGTGCTTCTGTTGCTGGAGCAGTTGCATTAACCGGGTCAGTCTCGGTGAATAACATTACCAATACAATCTCTGCCTATGCCTTAAATGCAAATGTTTCTGCTAGTAGCCTAGAAATTTCGGCTAAGGATACAGCAACAATTAAATCCCTTGCAGGACAAATAAGTGTTGGCATAAAAGGAGGTGTTGGAGCGGCTGTAGCTTATAACAACATTGGTAATACTGTTAAAGCTTATGCTCAAGATTCGACCATTAATACAGCAGGTAATGTTTTAATTAATGCAAATGGCGAAGGCACTATTGAAACTATAGCAGTCGGTGGTGCTGCTGGTTTATTTGTAGGTTTAGGCGGTTCTGTTGCTGTTAATGAAATGAGCAACAAAGTTTCTGCCTATATTCAAGGTGGCAATTTAAGGGCTACTGGCAGTGTCGGTGTTCTGGCAAATTCTGTCAATAGTATGGACACCAAAGGTGGTACTGCTAGTGCAGGTTTAGCGGGTGTAGGCGCCACGATTGTTGTCAATAATTTAAATAACAGTACCCAGGCATATCTAAGTGGGGCAAATGTCAACGCTTTAGGTAATCAAAGCGTTACCGTTTCCAAAGCTGATGGCAGTGGTGGCACAGAAGTGATGCAAGGTTTAGCAGTAATTGCCACTAGTGAAGAAGATTTAGAAGTAACGATTGGCACAGCTTCTGCGGGCGCCCTCGGTTTTGCAGCATCCATCGCCGTCAATTCGTTTAAAGATACGACTCAAACCTATATAAGTGGTGGTTCTATCAACAGTAACAACACTGGCGCCAATGCAGAACAAAGCGTTGTTGTTAAAGCCTTCAATGACAGCAATGTAGATGTCAAGGCTGGAGCGGGGGCTATTGGAGCAGGTGGCGTTGGTGCAACAATTGACGTTACTACAGTTAAAAATGGCACTTCTGCCTTTATCGATAATGCAAGCGTTAATGCCCTCAAGAATGTAAATGTAGAGGCGAAAGCCAAGAAAGATGTTAATTCTCTAGTAGTTGCTGCCGCTGGTGGTAAGGGGCTAGGAGTATCAGGCGCCGTTTCAGTAGTCAATGTTAGCGGTGGAATGTCTAGTGATGCCCTGACAGCCGCAGATGACACTAAGGATAAAGTCAATAAACAACTTTCTGATATTGATGGTATGGGCAAAGATAGCCAAGGCAATCAAAATATCAGGACGAAGAAAGATATTGTTAACGATTTGTCCTCAAATCCTGGAGCAATTCAAGGTACAACCGCCTTTATTTCTGGAAGCATCAATGCTGGTGGTCAAATTAATATTATTAGTGATGAAACCACAAAACTAGGCATTACATCAGGCGCCCTTGCTTTAGGAGGTCTTCTCGGTGCAGGTGGCTCTGTGGGTATTGCCAATATTACCCATAACACTTCAGCTTATGTAGGTGCAAACGCCAATTTGACCGTAGGCAGCAACTTGAACATTCTGGCAACAGGCTTAGTAGATTCTAGTAAGGTACAGACAATTGCTGGTACAGCCGGATTAGTCGGTTTAGGGGCTGCTGTTTCGTACCTCACTTCTAACAACAATACCAATGCTTACATTGACTCAGGTACGAGAATCAACAAAGCTAATAATATCAATGTAACTGCTGGTTCATCTTCTAATTTAAAAGCCGAAGGTTGGGGTGCATCAGTTGGCGCCGCTGCCGTTGGAGTCGTAATTGCCAATACAAAAGAATCAGGAACTACCCAAGCTTATCTCGGTAATGGGGTACAAATTCAAAATGCAAATAGTTTGAATGTCAACGCAACAGCCAAAGAAGCTGTATCCGCCATCAGCCAATCTGCTGCTGGAGGTATCATATCAGGTAATGGCTCTGTACCTACTGCCACCGTTAGCCCCACGGTAAAAGCTTATGTTGGGGATAACGCGAAGATTCAGGTTGCCCAAGATGTACAAATTGTTTCTGATGTCACACTCGATGGGGATGCAGAAGCCAAAGGAGTGAGTATCGGCGCCATAGCTGTTGGTGTGTCCATAGCTGAAGTTAATGTTAACCCAAATATAAATACGTATATTGGGTCTTCCTCAATCATAGAAGCAAACAATGTCACTGTTGAAAGTCGTTTAGGTAAACCAATTACTGTTAGCGATACTTCCCTTGACCCGAAGAGTGCTGTTAATAACGGTAAAAATACTATTACCTTTAACAGTGAGCGCGGTTTGAAAACAGGTGACCAAGTGGTATATACCAATGGTGGTGGTAGCGATATTAATGGACTCAAAAACCAAAGTAGCTATAACGTGATAGCGGTTGATAGTAAAACAGTAAAATTAGGCAGCGAGTTTAATGCCACACAAGTTGACGTAAAATTCAATACAATCAAGTTTGGTAGTAATCACAGCTTTAGAGATGGCGATAAAGTAGTGTATGAAGCTAGTGGAGGAAGTGCTGTTGGTGGTTTAGTTTCAGGAAATACTTACTATGTCAAAGTAATTGATAGCAGCACTATTAAACTAACTGCCAATCCTTCATCCACTCCAATTACTAAAGAAACAGGAATCACCAACATTAACACTGTCGGTTTAGATACGGTCATCGGCATAAACAATCATGGTTTCCAAAATGGTGATACTGTCAGCTATCAACAACGTTCGGCTCAATTTATTGTTGTTAAAGAGATTCCTCAAGATGCTCAAAGTAATAGTGTGCTGAACTTAAGTACTGATGTTACTGCTGAGAATACCATCAAATCAGCAAATCACGGATTTGCAGATGGGGACGAAGTTACATACAGTACAACAGAGACAGCCTTGGGTGGTTTAACTAGTGGGCAAACTTATTATTTAATCAAAGTTGACGATGATAACTTCCGACTATCTACAACGAGATATGGTCAAGCTATTGATATTACAAGTGCTGCGCTCAATAGTAGCCATAAAATTACCGCTACAGGACTAAAGGTTCAAGAAGTTGAGCAACTAAACTTTAGTTACACTGACGACACTGTAAATACTAATACCATTACTGTCAACAATCACGGTTTTACCACAGGTCAACAAGTCACCTATAAAGCTTCAGGTACAGCTTTAACTGGATTAATGACTGAAACAACCTACTACATCATTCAAGTTAACAGCAATCAATTTAAGCTAGCTAGTTCTTTAATTAACGCCGAAAATGACATCGGTATTGATTTTGGGTCTGATACCAATAGCCATCAACTTATTTTTACCAAGGGTTTAAAAGAGCTAGAGCCAGGAGTTTCATATTACGTTATCGGCGCCACTCAAAATTCATTCAAGCTTGCTAACAGTAAGGGAGGAGCAGCCCTGAAGTTAAGTTTAAGCGACGCAATAAGTATGGGGTTGAATCACCTCTTTACTAAAGAAGATGTAATTGATTTAACAGCAACTAGTACGGGTACTCATAACATTCATTTTGACATTGATAATTCAACTGCCACAGGGAACAAACATTTACTGTCAACGGGGGCAACTGCGACTGTACCTAGCCAAGGCGATAATAAATTCTCAGCCTACGCGGAAGCCTCAGCAGGTGGTTTAATTGGTGGGAACGCCACTCTTGCCACACTTAATATTACCCCGACTATGAATACCTATGTGGGTAATAGTGTTTCGATTACAGCCAAAGGTAATGTCTCTGTTACTTCTTTGTCTAGCGTAGAAGTCACTGGCGCCACCGAATCAGATGTCTTGGGTGCTATTGCAGTTGGAGCTTCTAAGATTAATGTAACTGTCAATAATACAAATAATACTGATGTTGGTTTTTCTGCCCAAATTAAAGCTCAAGGTAACGTTAACGTTACTGGGCTATCTAACCAAACGCTGAATGTTTCGGCTAGTGGCGCCGCTGGTTCTGCAATTACCTTTGCTGATGCCGATGCCCATGCAAGCGTTACCAATAACACCACCACTACTATTAAAAACGGCGCCAACATTACTTCCAACGATACTCTTTTAGTGCGTTCGGCCAGCAACACAAATGGAATTATACTAGCGTTTGGTAATGGTATTGGTTTATACGGTGATGCCGATGGAGATAGCAGTTTTAAATTTGATGGTAGTAACACCACCAATATTAATGATAATGTACGCCTCGAAGCGCGCAGTTTAACCGTTGAAGCTGTTGTTGATACCCTTAACCCAGGAGCTTTATCTATGGCAAGTGGTGGAGGTTTTATTGGCAATATAGATGCTCACGCAAAAGTTGACTTAACTGGCAGTGATGTTACCGTTTATATTGGTTCGGGCGCCTATCTCAAAGGCGATAACGTCACACTTGATGCCAAATATAAAAACGTTAATAGTAGTGCCATTGCTCTTGCTGCTTGTGCTTCATTCGGTGGCGATACAGACAGTGAAGTCACCAACATCATGCCGTTAACAGCTAAGGTGTTCACAGATGCTAACTCTACAATTGAGGTTTACAAACTCAACGTTATCTCTGATTTTGAAAACTTTAATAGCATTAGCGTAGCCGAAAGCAAAAAACTATTGTTTGATTTTGGTTCTGAATCAAAAGATGAGAAATATACTCCTACACCAATTATTCATTTTAACTCCAATGTCATCCTTAACAGACGCGATGTTAACCCTGTCCTGATTATTGACCAAAACGGCGTAGTTGTTCAGCAAAGCCAGAATGTCACCGTCAATGTCACCGCTACAGATATTACTGTCAATAGTATCGATAACACCAAAGTTGGAGACGTTAACTTTATTATTCCTTCTCGCACTCCCGAAATGGCCAAAAACGGACAATTTACTGATAGAGGTAAATACACCATTGTTGACCCAGCATACGATACGGTACAACTTGAAAACTCTTCCAACAAAAATTTTGTCATCAATAACATGTCAGTAATTAATTCCGTCGGGATGCCGCAGATTAAGTATGACCAGGTTAAAGTTAACAATAAAACCATTGCAACTACCAATCTCACTCCCCCTAATATCCTCCCCGTCAACCCCACTGTTGTCACCATTACAAACAAGGGAAATTCTGACTTGATTTTACAAGGTGTGATTGATAACCCCCACGACAGCACGGTTCTTTATAGTCAAGGGAATATTTTCAGTCGAGGTACAAATCAGAAAATTATTACTCGTGACCTGAAGATAACAGCTTTGGGTAGCATTGGGGCGAACGGGCAACGAATTATCGCTCAGTTAAATCAAGGTTACGCTCCAGTTACATCCGATGTATCTTCTCATAACATTTCTCTTGACACTACAGCTCAAAACTCTATTTTCCTCGATTTAACCGCGCAACAACTAGATAGTAATCCTGTCACTGTAGATGTAAAAACAATGACAAGCAGTGCGGGAGATGTAAATATCGCAATTCGTCAAACAACCAATAACTCAAATACAGCAGTTGCTGCGCTTTACGACTTTACCAAAATCATTGCTGGAGGCGATATTATCATTGATGCTGGTACAACTACCACCAACATTAAAGGTAACACTGATTTCTTAAACAATACTGCATTCTCAGATGGCGCCGCTCTTACGAACATTGATGGTAAAACTGCTTCTGGAGTAAAAGGCTTACTTGATGTTGTGACAGGAGGTTATATAGATTTAACCGAAGTTGCAGGTGGCGTAAACTTGAAACAAGCTGTAAGTGCCAACGACTTTATTCAATTAACAGTCATAGAAGCTTCTAACTTAGGCGAAGATTTGCTCTTAGTAGATGGTGCAAAAGTTAGCGCCGCCAAAGATGTTACCTTCTTAGTTGGTGATAATTTCCAAATTAATTCTACTGCGGAAATCAAGGCTGGTGGTAATGTTGTGATTAAAGCCGATTACGGCAACCAAGATACAGAAGGTACTTTAGTCAACATTTTCGGCTGGATTTATGCAAACAGGATGGAAATTTACGGCGATAGAGATAACGATAACTTCAATATCCATAAGCTAGCGACTACAACTAATCTCTGGGCAAGAGCAGGCAACGATACAATTAACATTGGTGACTTTAAGCAAATAGCAGATAATATTGCTGCAACACTTTTTGTCAGTGGTGGTATCGGTCGCGATACTCTCAATGTAGATGATTCGGGCGATGTTACAGATAATACTGCGTATCTTACCGATACGCAAATCAATGCCTTGGGTATGACTGGTACAGTTGATTACGGCAACATTGATTACGTAAATCTGAAACTTGGTTCTGGCAATGATATTGTAGTTGTTGAAAGTACTCACAATGGTCAAACCAACATTGAAACTACAAGCGGTAACGACACGGTTTATGTTGAAAGCATAAATGGCGAAACAACTGTAAGAGGCGGCGCCGGCGATGATAACATTACTGTCAGCAACTTCGAGCAAATAGCAGATAATATTGCTGCAACACTGTTTGTTAGCGGTGGTATCGGTCGCGATACTCTAAATGTAGATGATTCGGGCGATGCTACAGATAACACTGCTTATATTACTGATACGCAAGTTAATGGTTTGGGTATAACTGGTACGATTGATTACGGCAATATCGATAGCGTCAATGTGCGACTTGGTTCTGGCAGTGATATTGTAGTTGTTGAAAGTACTCACAATGGTCAAACCAATATTGAAACAACAAGCGGTAACGACACCGTTTACGTTGAAAGCATCAATGGCGAAACAACTGTAAGAGGTGGCGCCGACGATGACAACATTACTATCAGCAACTCTGAGCAAACAGTAGAGAATATTGCCGCAACACTGTTTGTCAGTGGTGGTATTGGTCGCGATACTCTCAATGTAGATGATTCAGGCGATGCTACAGATACCACTGCTTACGTTAGCGATACACAAATCAATGGTTTGGGTATGACTGGTACAATTGATTACGGCAATATCGATAGCGTCAATGTACGACTTGGTTCTGGCAGTGATATTGTAGTTGTTGAAAGTACTCACAATGGTCAAACCAACATTGAAACTACTAGCGGTAACGATACGGTTTATGTTGAAAGCATCAATGGCGAAACAAGAGTAAGAGGTGGCGCCGGTAATGACAACATTACTGTCAGCAACTCTGAGCAAATAGCAGATAATATTGCTGCAACACTATTTGTTAGCGGTGGTATTGGTAACGATACTCTAAATGTAGATGATTCGGGCGATGCTACAGACAACACTGCTTACGTTAGCGATACACAAATCAATGGTTTGGGTATAACTGGTACAATTGATTACGGCAATATCGATAGCGTCAATGTGCAACTTGGTTCTGGCAGTGATATTGTAGTTGTTGAAAGTACCCACAATGGTCAAACCAATATTGAAACTACAAACGGTAATGACACGGTTTATGTCGAAAGCATCAATGGCGAAACCACAGTAAGAGGTGGCGCCGGCGATGACAACATTACTGTCAGCAACTCCGAGCAAACAGTAGAGAACATTGCCGCAAAACTTTTTGTCAGTGGTGGTGTCGGTCGCGATACTCTAAATGTAGATGATTCGGGCGATGCTACAGACAACACTGCTTACGTTAGCGATACACAAATCAATGGTTTGGGTATAACTGGTACAATTGATTACGGCAATATCGATAGCGTCAATGTGCAACTTGGTTCTGGCAGTGATATTGTAGTTGTTGAAAGTACCCACAATGGTCAAACCAATATTGAAACTACAAACGGTAATGACACGGTTTATGTCGAAAGCATCAATGGCGAAACCACAGTAAGAGGTGGCGCCGGTGATGACAACATTACTGTCAGCAACTCCGAGCAAACAGTAGAGAACATTGCCGCAAAACTTTTTGTCAGTGGTGGTGTCGGTCGCGATACTCTAAATGTAGATGATTCGGGCGACGTTACAGATAGCACTGCTTACGTTAGCGATACACAAATCAATGGTTTGGGTATAACTGGTACAATTGATTACGGCAATATCGATAGCGTCAATGTGCAACTTGGTTCAGGGGAAGATATTGTTGTTGTAGAAGCAATTTCTGCGGATACCAGCATTATGACTGGTCTTGGCAACGATACTGTTTATCTGGATGACCCAAATCAGCTTCTAGCAATACTCAGTGTTGATGGTCAAAAGAGAAATTAATACGCTACTGTTAAATTGCTTTTGATAGCTCTCCAGGCGCCTTAGAACTTGGAGAGCTTACTTACGTTATTTCTCGGATGACATAGCAGTAGATGCAGTGAAATACTTAACTTGGTAGAAACGGCGTTTTAATAACACGCCTTCTAATTAGTTCTAAATTATTTGGAAAAATAAAGCTAAAAAGCTATGCCAATCGTTCAACAAAAAGTCTACTTAATTACCGAGCAACAGCGTGAAGCTTTGCTAAACTATTTCTTCAACCGTCCTTACCGCGAGGTTGCAGGTGGAGTCGAGCTTCTCACTAAGGCGCCTACCACAGTTTTGAACGTAGAAGTTCCTGAAGAATCGCTACGTGTTTTGGAAGAACAGGAATCTCAACTGGTCAAGGAACAGGAATCTGTACCATCTGCCTCAGAACAATACGCAGTCTTCAATCCTGGTTAATGCTTCATATATTTCATATAAAGGAAGAAAAAGAAGCAATTCTTTTTCTCCCTATTCTTGCTGCAAAAATAATGGTATTTACAACACATGCAAGTTGAGTTAGTATTTTTTTATTGGATATTGTTTTAATGTTTATGTATACAACAAATCTTAAGTATTTACCGCAATGACGGTGAAGGTAAGTTTACCCGTAACTAAATAAATATACAAGGTGTAGATAACGGTTCGCTTGAATGGGCAGACTACGAAAAAGATGGCGATATTGATTTACTCGCAATTGGTAAAACCGAAACAGGCGAATCTTTAACTCGTCTTATCCGTAACGACAGCGAGCAAAAGTTTAGCGATAGTGGCGAAGTGTTCGTTGGTGTAGCGAATGGAGAAGCAACCTTTGGCGACTACGACAACGATGGAGACCTTGATGTTCTGTTAAATGGTGGTCGAAGTGGCGGTTTAGGAATTACCCAAATCTATACCAACACATGTGACTTAGAATTAGGACAAGACATTTTGAACTGGTGCCTTCAAAAATAGTGATAACGTTTCTCCTTTTGACAATCCAGCAAATCTTGACTTGAAGGGAGCATCTTTATACGTTAATTTGTTTAATTACTGGCGCCGACTTCTTCAGCAACTCGTTTCAGGCGCCTTAATTGCGCTTGCATATCCTCTTTGGTAAATTTTTCAGCAAATATCTTAAAACCCCAGCTAATTACAGGGTTAGGTATTTGAAATTCAAATCTGTTCAGTAGACATGTACCATTTTTGTTGGGTTGACATTCCCAGCGGTCTTTGCCTTTAAAAAATCCTTCAAAACCCCAAACTACCAGTCCTGGTTGTCGTTCTACAACTGTACTGTTCAACGTTGGCTTGATTAATGGCACTTCAATCACAAATTTACTCTTTCCTCCAACATTTGTATCCCAATCACCAACAGGGTAACAACGTAAAGCCGGATTCAACCAGCGATGCATTAAATTTAACTCAGTGATACAACGTTCAACCGTGGTGGCTGAGGCATTAATTTGAATTGATTGCTCGAATACTTGGGTAGAAGACATATATTTTTAATCTGAAAATAGAATAAACTACATTTTGTCAAGGCAAATAGTAAAGATAGATACAAATAACTAAGTTGTTGTAAAAACAAGCTGTCATAGTCGTAGAATATTCAAGCAAAATGCTGGTATGTTACTAACTGCCTCTTTAAGGATATTTAACCATGTCTCAACAGCCTTTTCGATATTCTACTATTGAGCCTGAAGCAAAGGCGCCGACTTTAAAGCGACTGCGACAACTTGCACGGATACTCGATAAAGCGATTGTGATACCTGGTACACAAGTAAGTATTGGTCTCGACCCAGTTATTGGACTGTTACCTGGTGTCGGTGACTTTTTAGGGGTGCTAATGTCTAGTTATATTGTCCTCGAAGCTGCACGCTTAGGGGCGCCGCGTTCGACTTTGGGAAGAATGGTATTTAATATAGCTATCGATGGACTTGCTGGTACGGTTCCATTAATAGGAGATTTCTTTGACTTTGCATGGACTGCCAATACCAACAATATTAAGTTATTAGAGGAATATTTAAAATTTCCAAGCCAGAAGAAACAAGCTGATAAGTGGTTTATTGGAGGAGTTTTAATTGTACTGTTGCTCGTGGCGATTGTGCTTGTGGCAATACCCGTTATATTAGTTAGAATGATAATGACAATTTTGACAAGTGGTTAAATAAATCACTTATAGGTTTTAGTTGTCTTGAAAAAATAAACTTTTTTTTCCAAGAAAGCACAAATTTATCTTTTTGTACTACAATCACTCAATCTAAAATCTAAAATCTATTCATGTCCCGCAGGGAAAAGCTAAAATGAGAGATTGGTGGCGAACGAATTTTCCTTTGGGTAAGCAAAGCTTAACTATTGCCGACGCAAACGGATATCCGGTCAAAATTGCATATGGCGAAGTTGGTAGCGGGAAACCGTTATTTTTACTACACGGTATTGGCAGTTGGAGTTATAACTGGCGTAACAGCATTAAACCTTTATCGAAATATTTTCGTGTAATTTGTTTTGATGCCAAAGGTTATGGTTTCTCTGATAAACCGATATCGCGTCGCGAGCAACAAGGACATCAAGTTACAGAATTAGCTAGAGTAATTCGTGCGTTGTGTAATGAGCCTGCTATTATTGTCGCTGAATCTTTGGGTGCCTTAGTTGCTCTCGCTGCTTCGCAAAAGTATCCACAGTTAATTGCAAGACTAATAGTAGTAAATGTACCTATTTTTGCCAAGCGTTTGCCGCATTGGGGAATGTCTTTGCTTTCTCAAATACCAATAGAAGTTATACAAGCTATTGATACTTCACGTCTAAGTTACTTGTTTGCTCCTTTGGTTCGCGAAGTTATGGCAATTGAGCGGCGTAGTGTTTTATACGACCCCTCTACGCTAACACCAGAAGACGTATATTGGATTACTTATCCATATATTGAGTTTCCTGGAACTTTAACCAAGGTTGCGGAAGAATTAAAAATTGCCGCGCAAGAAATAGAGCTAGCACAAGCTAACAAACCAAATTGGTTAACTAATACTCAAAACAATCTTTTTAAAATTAGCTGTCCTACGTTAATTTTATGGGGTAAGCAAGATTCATGGTTTCCTGCAAGCGATGGTAAAAAGTTACAAGAATGTATTCCAAATTCATATTTAAATATCATTCCTAACTGCTGTCATGACGCTTCGTTCGGCGCCTCGGCTATTATAAATAAAACAGCAGTAAGGTTTTTACAAGAAAGCGGTTACTGTTAGTTAAAACTCAGATTCCCGACCTGCTTGGCTCGTTGCATTGTCGGGAATCTAAATATTTAGTATACATTTAAAGACATAAAAGCTTAATTATCTACTTGAACATAATTATTCTTGTATACCAAACAAATGGTCAAGAATATTACGACTTTCTGACTGAAGTCCTTTAATTTGGGAAACAACGACTTCAAAATTTTTCTGAATCACTTCAAAATTCTGCTGACTGATACTGACAATGTTAAATATATTAGCAACTGCTGTGTTCAGTTCTTTGATAGAAGCAGCATTTGATTCGATTGCAGATTCTATCTTGTCCATTCTCTGTGATGCAGCTATATGTACTTCTTCAATCCGAGTCATCCGGTTAGATGCTGCTAAGTGTTCTGCCTGTAAGCTAGTGATAAGTTGCGATGTAGCAAAATGCGCTTCTTCTAAACGAGTCAAATTCTGTACGGTTTGCTCGCTATCATTTTTACTTTCTATAATTGAAACAACACGGTCAACAATTTTGTCAAATTCTTTATATTTTTTTGAGTTGACATATATAACTCCTTCTCTTTAATAACTATTCTAAATTGATTTATATTTCTTTGTGTGGCTGATAAAATAAATTTGATTAGCTTTTTTATTACTTTGATACAGAAACCGGGTTTCTACCCAAAGTTGTCATCTTTATTACAGGATATCAACAGAAACCCGGTTTCTTGGTTGGGTTCAAGTTGTCATCTTTATTACAGGATATCAACAGGAACCCGGTTTCTTGGTTGGGTTCCGTTCCTCCACCCAACCTACATTATAAAAAAAGAGGAGCGGGAGGAAGCATATCAAGCGCTTTTCACTCCCGCTCCAGCATTCACCGCTGAAGCGAACAGAAATTTAGTAAAACGTTGTCTCTTAGGGGGCTAATGTGTGGACAACAACGTTTTTACGTTTATCTCTGATGCGATGAATACCAAACTTAAATATTTGGATAAGTAAATATTTTGATATTAGATAATATTACTTAAGTAAAGGTACTTGTTATCAGGTAGTAGATGCTTTTTATATCATCAATATAATCTGATTAAATAGTTGCCAGATTGGCTCTGGCAATGGTGTTTGGTAGTTGAGTACACCCTGATAACAACACCCTTGAAGTCGTTTATCTTTGTTCAAGATAACCGACGAATTCAGGGGTGAGTTGCCAATCTGGCAAGTTTCTTGATAATTTAGTTTTGAGTATTTTTCTTATAAAATAAATATAAAATTGTATATTTCCTTTCAGACATTCAAAAACCGGGTTTACTCAAAAGCCCGGTTTTTTGGCAAATATTGGTTTCTTTACTTGGACTGTTACTTACGCACAACAAAAGAAATGGGGTTTTGCTTGCGGGCTTCGACGGGTTGAGCTAGAGGTTCCTGGCGGATGTCCAAAGAATTGTTATGAGGTGGCAAGATAGTAACTGTTGTATTTGTCTTGCGTGTTGTCGGAGGAGCATGTGTACTTGTTTTTGGTGGTACAAAAACCGGGGGCTTTTTAGGCGCCTGTGGTTCTGTTTGATAATAACGACGTTGAGCGATACGTTCTTCGTAGCGGTTAACACGCTTTTGGTTTTTTGAAGAAAGCTTAGAACTGTTAAGCCAGCGGAAAATAACCAAACACCCACCTCCACAACTCAAAGCAATCGCCATAACCACCCATATTGGAAATGGACCGCTTTTTTCGGCAGTTGGACTAGGACTAGACTCAACTATTTCTACTTGAGCTTCCTCAGTCATATCATTCGTCTGCGACTCTTCTAAACGTCCTGCATACCCCAGGCTATAAACTGATAGCACGGCACCACCAGCAAATAGGCCAAGTAAAGCTACCACCAAAAGCCAAGGATGATAAGCAATCAAGCGTATAAAGAACCCTAACGCTGATTTGTGCTTTGATACAACCGTTTTTTCAGGTTTATGTTCAGGTGCGTTTTCAGGTGCTGGAGTGCCAGCGTCACTTGTCTCCTGCTGTACTCTCTGACTGTTTTCCATGATTTTTGCGGATTTATACCCCTCTATCCGGCTAATTGTACATCTGGAATACACGTTGAGTATCCGTAGCAAAATGTCGCTCTTTGTAGCATTTTTCTGATACATCGGCTACAAAAAACCACCCTTTTGACTAAATTTTGGTATTTATTTAGACTTAACGCACCTAATCTACTGATGAAAGAAAACGATAATCAGGACTTTGTTGAAGAATGTCGTTCGAGTGCGAACTGTATTAATTGGTCAACGAGGTTAGTAAAAGGTACACCAGTGTGTGCCCACATTTGAGGATACATACTTGTTGCTGTAAACCCAGGTAGCGTATTAATTTCATTAATCAGTATTTCTCCTGTTGATTCAACATAAAAGAAATCTACCCGCGACAACCCTGCTGCATCCACTGCGGCAAATGCTCGTATTGCCATCTCTTGTATTTGCGAGACTACAGAAGAAGGTAACGGCGCCGGAATCAGTAATTCTGCCAGTCCCTCTGTATATTTAGTTTTGTAGTCATAAAAATCACTACTGAAAGTAATTTCACCGAGAACAGAAGCTTTAGGATTATCATTCCCTAAAACCGCGCATTCAACTTCTCTAGCAATTACTCCTTGTTCAACAATAATTCGACGGTCATAACTAGCAGCATTATCAAGAGCAGCTTCTAGCTCAGTACGGTTACGAACTTTGGCAATACCAACAGAAGACCCCAAATTTGCAGGTTTAACGAAGCAAGGATATCCCAAATTAGCTTCAATATCATCACAAAGCTTCGGAAAAACACAAGGATTAGAATAAACTTGTGCGCGTGTCACCACAACATACTTAACTTGAGCCAAACCAGCTTGTGCAAAAACATCCTTCATGGCGATTTTGTCCATACCTGCCGCTGACCCCAGTACACCGGAACCAACATAAGGTACTTGCATCAGCGTCAGTAAACCTTGAATAGTGCCATCTTCACCATTAGGCCCGTGGAGGATAGGAAACCAAACATCAACTTGATTGGCTTCAGCAGGGAATTGCCATAAATTTGGAGAAGGGACAAGATTTTGTAAAGCTTCACCACTATCTAAAACTTGTTGTGCAGTTGCAGGAGCTTGCCACAAACCATCTTTTTGAATATAAAAAGGCAGCACATCATATTTACTAGCATTTTCATCAGCACTTAAGGCGCCTTGTATCGCACGTGCAGATTTTATTGATACTTCATGCTCGCCCGAACGACCACCAAACAAAAGTCCGACTCGCAGTTTCGCCATGACATCCTCCACTTCTCCATCAAATCCTGAATAGATTACCACAACATGGCACTTTTACTACAAGAGCAAAATATAATATTTGCCTCCTCTTGTGGAACAGGCATACGAACTGTTACAAATTCAGTGCTTCCCCCCCATCGCCCACCAAAGTCCCCCAACCAACCCCATCAAACTAAAAAAAGCCTGCAAAACACAATTCCTAATCCTCAAAAAACGAAAATAACTCCCTGCAAGTAAATGCTGCTCCCGCGCAGTACTCCACAACTCAGACAAAACCAAATACCAAACTCCCACCAAACCCCAAACCCCCCCAACACGCATAGCATCCTTCGCCATATCCTCAAACACCATAACCATCTGCTTACCAAACTCACGTCGAAACCCAACAGGATAAATAACCAACAAACAACTATAAATCCCAACCGATAACTTAAGCGCTAATCGTGAAACTGACATAAACTTCCTCCTTTGATTAGCGTATTTAAATCGATGAAAGCAGATTTTTAGTTCTTGCCATATCCACCAGCTCCTCCAACCGCTTCGCTTCCAACCCAATAACCTCTCGTCCCAACCCAGTAATACTGTAATACCGTCGTCTCTCATCATCACAGGCGCCTGTACCCTCACATTCCACAATTAACTTATCTATAACCAAACGCTTAATAGCTGTATAAAGCGTTCCAGGGCCAAGCTTAACCAAACCACCCGTCCGAACTTGCACCTCCTGCATAATTCCATAACCGTGACGGTCAGCATCAGCAAGCGAAAGCAGTATATGAAACACTGCGGGTTTTAGCGGCAAAAAATCAATAGGTTTCATATTTAATCACTTTATATCGAATCTAGATATATCATAATATAATATATCCATTTTAGATATATTTGAACCTATGATACATGCATACTTACTAATCACAGTTTCTGCAACCAGCTTATTTTGGGCACTTTTCGAGCTATGCCAAGCGCTCCAACTTCCAGTTGTGAGAAAAATTGACCCAGACTATCCAGCAGCGAGTGATGTAAGGGCGCCAAAAAGACCTCCTTTAGGGTCATTAGATGCATTCGCAACACCAGAAATTGATGGCTGCAACATTTCTCGTATCCCCTAAGAAAATAAATTATTACTCTTGTGGAACAGGCATCCTTGGCTGTTTATTTTACTTTGATAAATAATAAATTAGAATGAAAGCCTACTATTTAGTTTTAAATATATGGCAACTCAAAATGCCGAGCAAATATTTCAAAAATACATAACAAAGCTTTATCAAGAACATTTACCATCGCAACATACCTTCTTTGCCAATTTACGTTCGTTAAGCAGCGAAAAGCTGAATAATCGAAATTTACTAGGACATTTACACCTACGATATCAAGCAGCATGTCATGCCACGCGCGTCATGGTATATCACATACCACACCTTGACAGTCCAAGACTGCGAGTACGTAAGCTGCGAGTTATTAACGATGATGATGGTTTAATGAATGGTGATACCCATCATTATCAATTAACTCGCGCATTTGTACGAATGGGCGCCAAAATTTTAATTGATGACGAAGAGTTTGGTAGTTTAAATACATTACAAAATATTCTTGACCCAATTACAGCAAAGTTTATTTTATTAATACAAAAACTATATCCAAAATCATTGGGACCGTGGTGCATAATAGAAATGTTTGCCGATGATTGGATGCGCGCGATTATGAATAGTTTATCTAAATGTTTCCCTTTTATTAAGGAAGAAGCTTATTTTTCTGATTGTTTTAGCGAAGGAATAGAAACAAGACACGCACACGAAGCTTTAGATTTAACTAGTTTAGTTATTAGAGATAACCCTGAATTGTTAGATACTACTATTGAAGGCGCCTTTCTTATGGCGAATGGGTTGAATATGCTATGGTCTGGATTCGATGATTTATTACAAGATTATTGATATTTTGCACTAAATATTCCTGCTTAGTTGTTGCTGTTTTTCACAGCCTAGGCAATTAAAGGCGCCTTTTTTTCCAATCCTTGTAAAGTTAGGTCTCCATCAAGATTACCCTAATATCTAATCGTAGGGTGGGCAGTGCCCACCTTACCCTCTACTTTACAATGCCGTTGGTTGGGAGATTATCTCAAGCTGATAATAGGTTTTGTTTACTATAAGTTGATTCTATAAATCCTTGAAATATACGCTCATGGTTAGGGTCATTTTGGGACATTTCGGGATGCCATTGTACTCCTACAGCCCAAGGATGGTGTATATGTTCTGCTGCTTCAATTACTTTATCTTCGACAGAGTAAGCTACCGGGCGCCAGTTAGATGGTAGTATATTTACTGCTTGGTGATGCCATGAAACTACTGATATATGAGTTTTCTGTATCAATTTTCCTAAGCGACTGTTGGGTGTAATTATTACATCATGTTCTGTAGATTTACGAATACCTGGTTCTGGTTCTAAGCGATGTGCAATTACTGTGCCATACTCATCTGGGATATGCGGTATTAAGGTACCACCAGAGGCAACAATCAGTATTTGTAAACCTCGACAAATTCCTAATACAGGTATGTGATTTTCTAATGCGAACTTTGCTAAGTTGATTTCAAATGCATCGCGTTCGTTATCAACCGAATATACCATCGGGTGAGCGGCGCCGTTATACAAAGCTGGATTAATATCTCCTCCACCTGTAATTATCAAACCATGAAGTGGTTTTAATAGGGTTGCTGCATTACTTTCTCCTGGTGGTAACAATACTGGGGTACCACCTGCTTTACGCACTGAGTCTAAATAAGTGCTGGGTAAAGAAAAAGGAATTGGGTCCTGGCGCCCGTATGTTGTAATACCAATTAATGTATTCTGATAATTAGAATAAGTTTTACTCATCTTCTTTAATAGCTCCTAAAGTTTTTAAAGTGTTAATTTGGGCTTTTGTAAGATTAACAACACCAGTAATATTCAAACCTTCGTAAAGTCTTGGCGCCCGGAGTGAATATAACTGTTGACCTGTGGTAACATCCCAAAGTGCGATATTACCGTCTTCACTGCTACTAGCCAAAGTTTGACCATCAGGACTAAAAGCTACTGACCATAGTCTTTCTCGATGTCCTGCCAAAGTTTTGTATATTTCATTTGTAGTTATATCCCAAATTTCTAAATTCGCACTACCACCACTTACAGCTAAAAAGCGACCATCGGGACTAAAAGCAATTGAACGCACCCAACCAATGGAAACTTTCAATGTCCGTATTTCATCACCTGTCGTCACATCCCATAACTTGACTGTTTTATCTTCGCTACCACTCGCTAATATTTTGCCGTTGGGATGAAATTTTACAGACCGAACCCAATCATTATGACCTTTGAGAGTTTGTATACACTCAAGGGTATTCGTATTCCAAAGCTTAATCGTTTTATCTTCGCTACCACTAGCTACCCTAAACCCATCTGGACTAAATGTTACAGACCAAATCCAACTATTGTGACGTTCGGCAGTTTTGCAAAGCTTTCCATTTTCAACATCCCAAATTCGCACCAATTTATCATCTCCTGCACTCACCAGGTTTTTACCATCTGGACTAAAAGCAATGGAGAGAACCCGGTCGGGGTGGTCGGTAAAAGTATTGATTAGATTACCGCTTTTGATATCCCAAAGCTTTATTGTTTTATCGTCGCTACCACTGGCAATAATAGTGTTATTACTACCACTAGGACTAACTGCTATCGCACGTATTCTGTTCTGATGCGCTTCAAGCGTTTTAGTTAGTTGACCTGTCTTACTATCCCAAATTTTGATAGTTTGGTCTTCATCACCACTTACCAAAATACCATCTGGACTAAAACCAACCGACCAAGACCAATTTGTGTGACCTTGAAAAGTTTTTAAACATTGACCTGTATCAACATCCCAAATTTTTACAGTTTTGTCATCGCTACTGCTAATCAAGGTTTCACAATCTTCACCGCAGAAAGTTACGCACCAAACCCTAGCAGTATGTCCACGTAAAATATTTTTGCGTTTACCTGTATTAACGTTCCAAATTATGACATCGCAATCTTCACCAGCACTAGCTAATAAATTACGCTTTGGATGAAAAGCTACCGACCGCACCCAACTTTTATGCCCTATTAGGGTTTTTAACTCTTTACCGCTTTCAATATCCCAAAGAATAATTTTGGAATCGTCGCTGCTACTTGCTAAAATTTTACCATCTTGACTAAACGCGATAGACCGAACACGTGCGGTATGTGCTTGTAGAGTCTTTAAATATTCTCCGCTTGTAGCATCCCATAAAATCACACTCTTATCACTGCTACCGCTAGCTAATATACTGCCATCGGGACTAAATGCGACACAACGCACCCAGTTAATATGTTTTTCTAGTACTTTGTATTCACCTGTATCTAGGCGCCAAAGTCGAATTGTTTTATCTTCGCTTGCACTTGCGATAATATTACAATTGGGACTAATTGCCACAGACCAAACTCGTTGTTGATGACCTTTTAAAGTTTTTAAACATTGCCCAGTAGATGTGTCCCAAAGCATAACAGTTTTATCATCGCTAGCGCTAGCAAGCATTTTACCGTTACTGCTAAAAGCAATCGAACGCACCCAATTAGTGTGTCCTTCCATCGTCATCCATTGCTGACCTTCACTATATCTCACACGAATTATACTTTTTGTATCACCCATTGCCCAAATTGAATCAACAGGACTAGAAGCTAATGATAAAACTGTACCAAATGCTTCGGTAAAACGAGATTTGTTTAAGTCGGAGTTAGTAAAGTTAACGTTGCATAACTTTGCACCACGCAGGTAAGCTTGCCAAATCGTTAAATTCGATAAATCTAAACCAGATAAGTCATAATTATTGTAAAGCAATAAGTTAAGAATATTACCTACTGCATAATTAGTTAACTTATCTTTTGCTTTTTCAAGTGGTTCAACAAGCTTTAAATTAATTTCTGATGCTGATATACTTTGACAAATGGGTTCTAATATAACTTCGCTTTGCCGATTTCTAATATAATCTTTAGCTGTAGCTTCAATCAAAGCATATTGATTTAATAAATCGTATTCTCCAGTTTTGATTTCTTCACTCACTTGTCGAATAAGTAAAGCAATCATATACTCCATCACAACGTTTTGGAGTGTAAACTTGCCGTCAACTGTTTCAATTAAAGAGCGTTTTTTGAGTTTTTCTAAGCTATCAATCAAGTCAAAAAATACTGGTTTATCAACTATTTCATCGAATAAATCTTTGATTTTAACTGGTTCACGATTAATAGCTAACCAGTACAACACCTTTTTTTCTATATCTGACAAATTATTAAACTGACTATCTAATAAACTTTCAATCCCTACAAACGCTGTTAAACCTTGTTCAATAAACTCATCGATATCCCCACTAAATAAATCTTTAATAAAAGTAGAAACAATTTTTAATGCTAAGGGATTACCACTATATAGCTGTACTAAGTCAAGCATTGCTTTTTTAGAACCGATTAATCCCTTATCTTCTAAAATATTTAACCCTTCATCTTCTATTAATCCTGGTAAAACGAGTGAACGAATCGGTGAATGTTCTCCTTCTTGAACTGCAATATATTCAGGTTTAATACGACTAGTTATAACTAAACAGCTTTGATGAGACGATTCAGATATCCGCTTAATTAATACACTATAGTCTTGATACTCTTTTCGATATAATCCAACCTTTTGCTCTGTATCGAGAATCGATTCAAAATTATCGAGAACTATCAAACAGCGTGATTTACGCATATACTCGATTAATATCGATATATCGCTAACATTACCCTTAATTTTGATTTCTTTTTGGTCAGAGAAAAATTTGATACAGTCTACTAATATTTTCTCTAACTTCGGCGCCTCTCTTAGACTCCGCCAAATAATAAAATCAAATTGCGGAGACTCAAAATCATTCAATAATTCAATCAACTTAACAGATAGAGTAGTTTTACCTAACCCACCCATCCCTAAAAGAGTCACAACACGACAATGGGTTTCAATTATCCAGTATTTTAACGTCTCTAGTTCGTTTTGGCGCCCATAAAAATTTTGCGTACTGGGTGCTTCTCCTAAATCGAGTCGCGTTTTACTGACAACTGGCAAAAATTCCGAAACATCATAAACAGGAAATTCCTTCTCGTAATTACTGAACAGCGTCAGCAACTCAACGCGCTTGCTAACTCCAAACGCTTGATACAATCTTTCTAAGTATTTTCTGACCGTAGCTGGTTTGATGCTGAGTACACTAGCAATCGCATCATCCGATTCACCTACCAACACCATTTGCAACACCTCTTTACGTCGAGGTGTCAGCTTGTCGAAAATCTGCTTAATATTTTCGTCCATTATCAGCTCCAGACTTTTGTGGCAATATTCTTGTATAAACGAATTTGTGTGACACATGTCACGAATATCATCCTACCCTATTGTCACAGACGCAATATGTTGCTTTTGTACACCTAAATGTAAACTTTTACAACTTTTCTCAGCAATATTGACAGGTATAGAAAAGTAGTGCTAGATTTTAGGTGTCACAAATTACGTAAGTAATTGTCACGAAGCTGCGGTCAGAGGGTGTGGATAAAATAGCGTTGCAGCATTAGTTAGATGCACGGTGAGGAGAAGGTGACAGTTCAGATGGAAATGGTTTACTAGTAAAAGTATACTTACCTAGTCTTCTTGAGTCACAAAGCGAGCATATTACCATGACTACTAATAATTACAGCCCACTATTTCGTTTGGTTGCAAGATTTATAAAGTACTTCTTGCTAATGACTTTGGGAATTGCGATAGCCTATACACTATCGACTATTTTAGGAGCATCACCTGGTTTGGCGATAGTTGGAGTCGCCTTTGGTTGGTTCTGGCGCCTGGGAGTAATGTTATTGTGCTTGATAGCGGTGACAATGATTTATGAATCTTTACGATGAAAATCTTAGAAACCTGGTTTCTTGTTGATATCTTGTAATAAAAACAATGATTTTGGGTTCAAACCCGGTTTCTTTAGTTTATGTAAAATCTTAGAAACCGGGTTTCTTGTTGATATCTTGTAATAAAAACAACGATTTTGGGTTCAAACCCGGTTTCTTTGGTTTATGTAACTATACAAGTACAGGTTCTTGAACCTTTACAGGAATACCCGTCAAACTAAAAGCACGAACTTCGGTAATTTTGACTTTGACTAACTGACCCTTGAGTTGGTTAATATCTCCGGTAAAGAAAGTCAAACGGTTTCCACCCGTTCTACCCATAACTTGGGTAACATCTTTAGGGTTTTGGTCTTCTACAAGGACTTCTTCGATACGTCCCATATATCTTTGCGAACGTTCTGCTGCTTTGATATTAACGAGATGATTGAGACGTTGTAATCTGTCACTTTTAACTTCTTCGCTCAATTGATTATCCCATACTGCCGCAGGTGTACCGGGTCGAGGTGAGTATGCAGCAGTATTCAACATATCAAAGCCAATATCTTCAGTTAGTTTGAGGGTATTTTCAAACTGCTGTTCTGTTTCCCCAGGAAAACCAACAATTGCATCAGCGCTAATCGATGCATCGGGCATGTATTCGCGAACTTTATCGATGATACGGCGATATTTTTCTTGAGTATACCCGCGTGACATTCTTTTTAACACTTCGTTATCACCTGACTGAAAGGGGATATGAAAGTGTTCGCATACCTTGGGTAATTCTGCACAAGCTTTAATCAACCGTTCTGTAAAATAGCGGGGGTGAGAGGTTGCAAATCGAATTCGCTCGATACCTGGTACATCGTGTACATAATATAGTAAGTCAGTTAACGTGTGCAGATGGCGCCCTTCGGGAGTGCTACCAGGTAAGTCACGTCCGTATGCATCTATATTTTGACCCAATAACGTAATTTCTTTGTAACCCTGGCGCCCTAATTGTTCAATTTCAGCACGAATAGCTTCGGGAGTACGTGACTGTTCAACACCTCGCACACCAGGAACAACACAATAAGTGCAGCGTTCGTTACATCCATAAATTACATTAACCCATGCCGTCACATTACTATCGCGACGCGGCTTAGTGATATCCTCCATAATATGTACAGCTTCTGTAGCAACAACTTGATTGCCATCAAAAACTTGCTGTAACAAATCTTTAAGACGGTTAGCGTGCTGTGGTCCCATCACCAAATCTAATTCGGGAACACGTCGCAATAAAGATTCTCCTTCTTGCTGCGCGACACAACCAGCAACAACCAAAGTTAAATCAGGTTCCGAGTGCTTGCGTTTTGCTTGCCTACCTAAATAAGAATATACTTTTTGTTCAGCGTTATCACGAATAGTACAAGTATTGTAAAGTATTACATTCGCTTGGTTTGGGTCTTCTGACCACTCAAAGCCCATGTCTTCTAGAATACCAGCCATGCGCTCCGAGTCGGCTTTATTCATCTGGCAACCGAAGGTAGTAATATGGTAGCGGCGGTTAGAAGTGGTCATAATAAACAATAGCTATAAAATGAATATACTTAATGTACCTTTTAAATTATATGAAAAATGTTGAAGTTACTTGTTAATGCACTCCTCTGATGGAATAGGTAAAACAACCATAGCAACCAACGCAGCACTCCTTTAAGCAAAAAAAGGTAAAAAAGTTTTAGCCTGTAAGTTGTCCGGTTTATCCCGAATGGACGAACAGATTCAGGCAAAGCAACTTGAATACCCTGGACTCTACGCAATTGCGTGCAGCACTTAAGGAGCTAGGAATTTAAAATTAATAAAAGGAGCGAGTTTTTATGGCAAGTAAGCGTACAAATATACTTTTTTATTTCTTTAAATAAAATTCATGTTGATGAAGATTGCTTGCAACGGATAAAACGGATGCAACGAATGTCGTATGTTACAATGTAATATATAGTTTCAATTCTGTTTATGGATAGTGCAAGTTGGAAATATAGTAGTTATGAGAAAATACCAGAGGGTCTGAATCAGTTGCAGTTGAGTAAGTCGACTATCGGTTGCTGAAGAAAGTTGACTGGGTTGTTACTGAGAAGATTCACGGCGCCAATTTTGGTATAATTACAGATGGTGTAAAAGTTGAGTTTGCGAAAAGAAAGGAGTTATTAGAACCGGGTGAGGATTTTTTTGGCTATTTACATAAAAAAGCACAATTAGAAGTACATGCTAAAGAAATTTTTACTTTATTACAGGCAAAAATACCGAATTTGCAGCGCGTGACTATTTATGGGGAGTTATTTGGAGGTGAGTATCCACATCCAGATGTTGCAGCAGTAGAAGGTCGGCAAGCTGTACAAACAGGTGTTTATTATTCGCCAAATATTGAGTATTGTGCTTTTGATATTGCGGTAAGTGGTGATTTTGGGAGTCAATATTTAGATTATGATATAACGCTTCAAGTGTTGCGTGATGTTGGGATGATGCGTGCAGAACCTTTATTTATAGGTAAATTTGAACAGGTTTTTAATTATAAAATAGAATTTGAATCAACTATTCCAC
Source organism: Calothrix sp. FI2-JRJ7 (assembly GCA_019359675.1). Taxonomy (GTDB): domain Bacteria; phylum Cyanobacteriota; class Cyanobacteriia; order Cyanobacteriales; family Nostocaceae; genus Dulcicalothrix. The sequence continues at coordinate 2,004 of JAHHGX010000003.1, read as the reverse complement.
AAATTTTAAAGTTGCCTGCATTACATGAAGCGAATAAAGCTGAGGGAGTTGTTATTAAACCTGTTAAGTCTATTTATATAGAGACGAAGAAGGGTAGAGTTAGACCGATTATTAAAAATAAAATACCTGAGTTTGCTGAAGATAATCGTTTTCATCAAGCACAGAAATGGGATTATCAACAGCAATTAGATGTTGAATTATTAATTAGTCAGCAAATATTAAAATTTTTAACATTAAATAGATTTAAAAATATAATTTCAAAAGTTGGAAGAATTTATGCTAATGATAATCAAAGAGAGCGGCAAGTAAAATTACTTGTAGAGTTATTAATATGGGATGTTTTAGATAGTTTTAATGAGACGGAAGCTGAAAAAAGTTTTAATAATTTGTCTATTGAAAGTCAGCAATTAATAATGAATAAGTTAGAAGAAGCAGGATTCAAGCTAGTTGAAGAATATTATGATTTACTTAATTCAACAAGTTAATAACTGTCTCAATTAACTGTTCTGGTTCGACTGGTTTAGATAAATGCGCTTGAAAACCCGCTTGTAGTGCTAGTTGATAATTAATTTCGCCAGCATAAGCTGTTAAGGCAAGCGCTTTGATTTGACTAAGATGTGGCGCCAATTGTCTTATTTGTTTTATGAGCATATAACCATTCATATCTGGCATTCCAATATCGCTGATTAACAGATCGGGTTGAAATTTGGCTAAAGCTGTCAATGCATCTTCTCCTGAAGCTGCTGTAATTACATCTGCTGCTGCCTCTTGTAATATAAAAGCAATAACGTCTCTTGTATCGGTTTCATCATCGACTACTAAAATTTTGGCTGGTCATACTGGCGCCAAGTTGCGTACTTGTCAAATAAATATACAGAAGTAATTGCCTGTGACCAATTTTGGTCAATCGTCAAGCTAGTAACAGATTGATGGGCGTCAATAATTTGATATGCTTGGCGAGTAATAACGTCAAGTACGTCTTCGATTGAAAAAGCAGCATTGATTGCCAAAGAGGCTTGAGTTAATTTTTGTAGTTGATTATTGACAATTTGTAGTTTTTGTGAGCGCATAAAAATCTCAGCTTTCATTTGGGAAGTGCGAAGTTGGAGTTCTTCGTTTATACGGCGCCTTTCCGAATCTTGTTGTTTCAACAGCACAAATTCAGTAATATCCTCAACTCGATTGATAATACAAATAACTTCTCCGTCTGCATTCAAAACGGGTGAATTAATTGGATTCCAATAGCGCACCTCAAATCCTCCCCCTTGCGATTCTGGGCGCCGAATGTCATACTTTTGTATTGCCATTGTGTGGGGCATTTTATTTTTAAGTACACTTTGAAGCGAGTTGTTGAGATTTTGCACACAGTTGCTGTTGGGTTATCTGGGTTATCTGGGAACACATCAAACACGTTACGTCCCAAAATTTCTGAGCGTTTAGTTGAAGATTTCCTTATATAAACAATTAAAATATAAAGCCAAACTATATATACAGCGGATTGCAGGTTTATGAGGTACAGTAACAACAATTTGTAAACCAATTTTTTAAATGTTTTGGATTCATTAAATCCAAAGCTGTTGCAATAAGGGTATCAACCATTTTTGCTGTGGTTGGAGAGAATTGACGTAAGAAAGCGCAATCGTTGTGACCACCTTGCGTTCAATCGGATTAAAATCAGGAGAATATGGTGACATATAAAGAATATTGGCGCCTACAGATTGAATTAAAGGTTCAATCGTAGCTGTTTTATGAAACGGTACATTATCCATTACGACTACGGCGCCTGCCCATAACCCCCGGAAGCAAACATTTTTCTATGAATACCTCAAAAGCATTTCCATCCATTGAGTTATTCATTGTCATGACAGCTAACACTTTATCAGGACTTACGCAACTGGCACAAGGTGCTGGCGGGGGCTTCGCCCCCGCCGCGCGATAATTTAAATCAGACTAAACACATATGAACGTCTGGACGTTTTAGTTGTTGAATTAAATAATTAGAGA
>JAHHGX010000002.1 GCA_019359675.1 Calothrix sp. FI2-JRJ7 | reverse complement strand
ACTCTCTAATTATTTAATTCAACAACTAAAACGTCCAGACGTTCATATGTGTTTAGTCTGATTTAAATTATCGCGCGGCGGGGGCGAAGCCCCCGCCAGCACCTTGTGCCAGTTGCGTAAGTCCTGAAATTATTAAAGCTTTACCAACATAACTATCCTCAACCAATTAAACAGATTCAAGATTGTATACAAGATATTGACTTTGATTTTGTTGAGAAAGATATACCGTTACTACTTAACTCGATGAAAATGGGAGCAGACCGAATTCAACAAATAGTTGTTTCCCTGCGAAATTTCTCACGTCTGGATGAGGCTGAAATGAAAACTGTAAATATCCATGAAGGCATTGATAGCACCTTGATCATTTTACAAAGTCGTCTTAACCAACAAAATGGGCGCCCAGAAATTGCTGTAATTAATAATTATTCTGATTTGGTTTTAGTAGAGTGTTTTGCAGGGCAACTTAATCAAGTATTCATGAATATTTTAATAAATGCAATAGACGCATTAGAAGATTCATTTGCTAATAATCAAACCCAAAACCAAGAATTATTAAAAATTACTATCAACACTCAACAAATTTCGCAAAATAGTATATTAATCAGCATTACCGATAATGGTTGTGGAATTCCAAAACAAATACTGCAAAAAATATTCGACCCATTTTTTACAACCAAACCAGTTGGTCGAGGAACTGGGTTAGGTTTATCTATTGCTTACCAAATCATTATCGAAAAGCATAAAGGTAAACTTCACTGTATTTCCAGCCCAGGAGAAGGTACAGAGTTTCAAATTGAGATTCCGATAGTCTCGGCACCTGTTTATTTGGAACGGGCAAGGATGCCCATTCCACAAGAGATGATTTTACAGGAGATTATTCTACAAGATATGGAAAATTAAACTTCTTGATTCATTACGGCAGCTGTTCTATTTTTATCAAGCTTTAGAAGCAGCACACCTAATGGGGGTAAGCATAAATCTAATGAGAACTCGCGATTGTGCATCGACCAGTTATCAGTCCACTTGCCTCCTAAGTTACCCATATTACTACCACCGTACTTACGCGCATCGCTATTAAATAACTCAGTGTAAAAACCTAGTTCAGGAACACCAATGCGGTAATGCGAATGAGGTTGTGGTGTGAAGTTACAAACCACGACAATAAAATCATTTGTGTCTTTGTCACGACGAATAAACGCAGCAACACTATGACGGTTATCGCTACAATCAATCCACTCAAACCCCTCTTGGGCAAAATCTTGGGAATATAATGCAGGTTCACTGCGGTAAAGATGATTCAAGTCTTGGAAAAACAGTTTTAACAAATGGTGTGATTCGTGCTGCAATAAACCCCATTCCAAATCACCCCAAACGTTCCACTCACTCCACTGTCCGAATTCCATGCTCATAAACATGGTTTTCTTTCCAGGATGAGCAAACATATATGAGAATAAACAGCGCACGTTAGCAAACTTTTGCCATCTATCACCGGGCATTTTCCCAATAATATTACTCTTACCATGCACCACTTCGTCATGCGATAGCGCCAGCATGAAGTTCTCGCTGTGGTTATACCAAATACTAAAAGTAATATTGTTCTGGTGGAACTGACGGAACCAAGGGTCCATGCTGAAATAATCTAGCATGTCGTGCATCCAGCCCATATTCCATTTCAAGTTAAAACCAAGTCCACCAACATATGTAGGCCAAGACACCATTGGCCAAGATGTGGACTCTTCAGCTATTGAAAGTACACCTGGAAAATAGCTAAACAATAAATGATTGACTTGGCGTAAAAAATCGGCAGCTTCAATATTTTCTCTGCCACCATATTGATTTGTTACCCATTCTCCTTCTTTACGACAGTAGTCAAGATAAAGCATTGACGCCACAGCATCGACGCGAATTCCATCAATATGATATTTATCAAACCAGAACAAAGCATTCGCTACTAAAAAGTTACGAACTTCATTCCGCGAATAATTAAATACAAGCGTACCCCATTCTTTATGTTCACCTTTACGGGGATCAGCATGTTCATAAAGATGTGTACCGTCAAAGAATGCTAAACCGTGTCCATCTTTAGGAAAATGTCCTGGCACCCAGTCTACAATCACGCCAATCTCATTTTTATGACATTGGTCGATAAAGTACATAAAGTCTTCTGGTGTACCATATCTTGAAGTAGGTGCGTAATATCCAGTTACTTGATATCCCCAAGACCCATCAAATGGATGTTCAGAAATTGGTAGTAACTCAATATGGGTGTATCCCAATTCTTTTACGTAAGGGATAAGACGTTCAGCAAGTTCACGGTATGTTAAAAAGCGGGCACCTGGGTTTAGTTCAGAAACAGGAACCACAGGTGCATTTGTTCCATCAGGATTTTTGGGTATATTTGCACTAGCACCGTGCATCCACGAACCTAAATGAAGTTCATAAACCGATATCGGTTGGTTAAGTGGTTCTGCATGGCGCCGTTTTTCCATCCAGTCTTCATCTTGCCATTGATACGAATTTAGGTCAGTGACAATCGAAGCTGTTTTAGGACGAGGTTCTTGTTGAAATCCGTAAGGGTCACTTTTTTCGTAAATGTGCCCATCATTGTTCTTTATTTCATACTTATAATGTGTGCCTACTTCAAGTTCAGGTATAAATAATTCCCAAACCCCAGTAGCACCCCTACGCATCTGGTGTTTACGTCCATCCCAACTATTGAAATCACCGAGTACCGAAACGTTACGAGCATTAGGCGCCCATACTGCAAAGTAAACACCTGTTACACCATCAACAGAAATAAAGTGCGCTCCTAACTTCTCGTAAATGCGATGATGATTTCCTTCCGAGAAAATATGTAAATCAAACTCGGTCAGACGAGGAGAGCGAAAAGCATAAGGGTCATAGGTAACACGCTCGTGTTCACCTTCTTTAATACGTAACTGGTAATTATTTAATTCCTTAGCTTCAATGCGACACTCAAAAAAATGTGGGTCATGCACACTCTCCATTTCAATTTCTTTTCTTTCTTCAGGAAGAACTACCCACACTGCACTGGCATTTGGTAAGTAGGCTCGCACAGCCCAGACGTTTGTACCATTTTGGTCGATAAGGTGGGAACCAAGAATTTCAAAAGGGTCATGATGCTGGTTCCAGATGATGCGGTTAACCTGTTCAGGAGCGATGGTGGTCATAGACATGGAGCTACCTACGTGAGCGATTTATTGGTTAAGTAAATTTGCTTTTTTATTTATTTCTATATATATTCTTTACATTTATTTTCGATTTTGTCGCTACTTAGGCTGAAATAAGCATGTTTTGACGGTGCCTCAACTCTTTACTGCTAAAAGTTTAGCTAAAAATTCAAGAATGGAAAAACTGACTTTAAAGCACTACGTATACGCAGCAGAAAAATGTTTTCGCGAATCTTCGGGTCTAGTTTTGGGGGTGGAACTGCACTGAGTTGTGACTGTAGTTCTAAGTATTCAGCAGCAGTAAGTAGTTTGCCGTCAACCGACGAACGCGCAGCTGTAATAATCTCTGTTCGTAAAATTTCTTCGGGTATATCATCTGGTGGTGGTAACGATGAGGCGCTTAAACGTAAACCACTGACTATGATAGTCAAAACACTGGTGATAGCAATAAGAATAATAAATGAAAATAGTTTTTTAATTTTTATATCCATTTTTAAAATCTCGCTCCAGGCAACAGTAGTTACCAATTGACAAAAAACCCAAATAGAAATAAAGACCTGCCAAAGACAAAAAGCTTCGTCAGGTCAATATTTTACTCAAAACGGACTAAAGAAAATAGTTCAGGAAAATATTAGTCGGATTTCGTTTACATGCGAACATTTTCAAGGAAATATTATTTACTCCACACTAGACTCGTAACTCTGACTAAACAGTGTAGTGAGGAGCATTGAGCTACTACTAAAACTTAGCGACTGATCTCAACTAAGGCTTAGGGAGACTTTGTAGCTTTAGGAGTAGCGGCGCCAGTAGCTTTAGGAGTTGCAGCACCAGTAGTAGTTGTAGCAGGGGTTGTAGCAGTTGTAGCAGGGGTTGTAGCTGCATCAGTTGGTTCTACTGCACCAGGTGAAGCAGTACCTGCACCACCACCAGCATCACCACCGCCACCTTCGCAGGCGCCGAGAGTTGTAGCCAAACCTAAAACGAGAGCAATACCAAGGATTCTAATTTTCATAACTCCTCTTTCACCAAATGCGGCAATAAAATTTTAGCCTGTTGAATACCATACCGTATTTGTTGCTTTTTTTTAACCTTTTTTATATGACACATTCAAATGTGTTTTTGAGCATTAAATCAGTATCTGAGGTATTAAACAGGTTTTATTCTAACTTGCGAGTCACAATATTGTTAGATATGATACAGATTGCGGCTTTGTTCGCTCACAAATGAATTATCATCTTGGTTATTATACCAAAAATTGTAATTTCTTGCTAATGTCAAGCAATTAGGTGCCCATAAACTTCAAGAAACCGGGAATATGAGTCGATATCTTGTAATAAAAACAACATTTTGGTTAGAAACCCGGTTTCTCACAAGCGTCTACAATAACTTACTGGCAATCTCAAATCAAAGTTATGGCTGTTCGCAAAAAAAACGTTGATAGTTCTGCAACGGGCGGTTGGTTCCGACGCAGACGTTCTCAACGCCGTAATTCAAATTCATCTGTATTACATGATAGTACTAACGTTCAAGAAGGTAAACCAAACAATTCACTTGCATCGCCAATGACAGGTGTACCTCAAAAGGGGAATAAGCAGCAGACGTATAAAAATGGGAGTATTTCTCAAACTTCGACTCAGGAGTTGAATAAAAAACAGCGTTCACGTCCAACATCTAGTAAACCTAAAGGTAACTTAACTCAATCACGTCCTTCCCCAGGTCAGGAAATTCCTGTAATGTCTTCAGCAGCTGCTACCATGCCCTCTTGGTTGTTGCGTTTATGTTCGTTGCAGCGTTATACTTCAGTGCTATCGTTTTTACTCGTAGTCTCAACGTTGATTGCGTATGGTTATACTGTTTATTCGCAGCAACTGTGGAGTAAGTCGTACCGCCAGTTGCAAGATTTGCAGCGTACCGAGCGACAGTTGACGATAACAAATAATGCTCTCAAAACTAAAATAGCTGCCGAAGCAGAAAACAAGAGCGCTGGTTTAACTTCTCCAAGCCCCGCAAGTCAAATTTTCCTACCTGCGGCGCCAGATTCAAAGCCAGATACTCCATCTACCGTTGTAAATACACCCCAAACGCCAAATTCTATCCCTATTGGTTACTAATTAGTGAGTCGTGCTGAGTAGTAGCTCCTAACTCGTAAGGTGCGTGACGCTACTAGATCATTAGTTTTATTTCATAATTTTTATAGCGTCACGCACCCTACTAACTCATGACTCTACTCAGCACTCAGCACGAGCGCACTTTTAACTTATAATTATGCAAAAGTTACCACCAGGCAAAATTAAATTCCGAAACCTCCCCAAGGCAGAATTCAAAGGTCGGCAGCGGCAAAATTCAAAAAATCCATCGAAAGATATAAAAGATGATGATAATAGTACTGTTGTGGCGGCACCTATAACAGCAAATTTTAAACTGCGTTTATTTACGGTTTGGGGAGTGCTAATCGCAGCAGGTATTGGTTTAGGTATAAATGTATATAATTTACAAATTGTTCGCGGTCCAAAGTTGACGCAAAAGGCTCGAAATCAGCAAATGGTCAACTTAAGACCCTATATGCCTCGCCGACAAGTAATAGACCGTAATAAAAATTTATTGGCAGTTGACCGTCAAGTTTATACTTTACACGCTCACCCAAAACAATTTAATAAGCCACGTCATCAGGTGGCAGAAGAACTGGCGAAAATTTTAGACCAAGATGCCAGTAAGCTAGAAAGTCGGTTTGCCGCTCAAAATAGTAATATCTTGTTAAATTCTGCTTTATCAGAGGCAGTTGCAGACCGGATAACCGCATTACGTTTCGATGGTCTTGAACTGCGGCAAAGATACGCGCGCTACTACCCCACCCAAGAATTAGCGTCTGAAGTCGTAGGGTATGTAAATCTTGACCGTCGAGGACAGGCTGGAGTTGAATATAGTCAAGAAAAACTTTTAGAACGTGCCGCACAAGCAGTTCGTTTGAGTCGTGCTGGTAATGGCGCCTTAATGCCAGATTATGCACCATCCGGGTTCCCAAATTTTGATGATATGGGAATGCAGCTAACTATTGATACCCGTTTACAGCGCGCAGCTCGTTCTGCATTAAAAAATCAGATGAAACGTTACAGTGCAAAGCGTGGCGCCGTAATAGTAATGGATGCTTATGACGGTTCGCTGCTAGCGATGGTAACACAGCCAACTTACAACCCAAACGAATATTCCAAAGCGGATATTTCACTATTCAGAAATTGGGCAGTTGCCGACTTATACGAACCAGGTTCTACCTTCAAACCATTGAATGTAGCTATTGGTCTTGAGGCAGGAATTATTAAGCCCGATGATGTATTTAGCGACTCAGGAACAATTCAAGTTGGCGACCGTACAATCAAAAATTCAGAAGACAAACGTTACGGACGCATTAACATTGCCCAAATTCTCAAATTTTCTAGCAACATTGGGATGGTGCAGATAATGCAACGTATGCGCCCTAGCGTTTATTATGGTTGGTTAGAGAAACTAGGCTTAGGGCAAAGTATGGAGACAGACTTACCATTCTCCGTTGCCAGTCAACTTAAAAGTCAGGAAGAATTTATCACTACGCCAATTGAGCCAGCAACAACATCCTTCGGTCAAGGATTTTCGCTCACGCCATTACAACTAGTACAAATGACAGCAGCTTTAGCGAATGGTGGTAAATTAGTAACACCTCACGTCGTCAAAGGATTATTTGACAGCAAAGGTCAAATGCACTATACACCAACACGACCGGAAGCCCGACAAATTTTTTCACCAATCACAGCACAAAAAGTAGTAGAAATGATGGAAACGGTTGTTTCTACTAAAGGTACAGGTAAAGAAGCACAAATAAATGGTTATCGCATAGCAGGTAAAACAGGTACTGCTCAAAAAGCTAATGCTTCTGGTGGTGGTTATATGGCAAACGCCAGAATTACAAGTTTTATAGGAATACTACCAGTAGAATCACCTCGTTATGTTGTACTAGCAATAGTCGATGAACCAAAAGGCGAACAAGCATACGGTGGTACAGTCGCGGCGCCTATAGCCAAAGAAGTAATGGAAGCACTAATTACAACAGAACAACTTCCACCAAGTCAGCCAAGATAAAAAAAGTTAGGAGTTAGGAGTTATGAGTTAGGAGTTAGAAGTTAGGAGTTAGGAGTTATGTCATGCTGAACGTAGGGTAGCATCTAAAAAGCTTGAAGTCCATTGAGATTCTATCCTTGAGGAAAACTACCCTACGGGAAAACTACGTTTACCTTTACGCTCAGAATGACACATCTTATATTTTCTGTAGAGACGTGATTAATCACGTCTCTACTTTTCAATTTGGTAATTTATATTGTCTGACGATTCGCTTTGCGAACTCTGGTACATGTGCTTCTAACTTCTCTGGATATTGTCGTTTTACGTACAAATAATTGCGGGTAAAGTGCGAATCAATCGAAAAGCGCGCATATTCTAAACCTTTGGGCCCGATTTTTTCAATCACCACTCCCATTAATTTAGCTGCCCACATTGGCAAAGTAACCCCTTTATCATAAGCGGGTATACTTTGTTGAACTGCGGCTTTTCTATCTCCCTGTGACATTACAGGTTGCGTATCAATTTGGTCTTCAACCAAATCGAGCATTTCTTTACCTGTATCATTTCGCACCAAAATCCACTGCCAACCAAACGGTGCCCCCATATACCCAACAACTAAATCAGCCAAAGAATTTACATAGTCAAAGCAACTCATACACGATGGTGCAAATACATCTTTGAGTTCTTTTGTATTTAAACCAAAAAATGGTACTAACTCTGTTGAACCATCTTCGTGCTTAAAGTGAACTCGAAAATCTTGCATGAACTCGTAATAAACGACCGTATCAGGTGACTTACTTGTAGTATCTAGAAATTTTTGTAACCCAGCGCGTGTCACATTATCAACACAAGGAGTACCTAAAACATAAAGCTTCTCTAACCCCAATTGTTTCTCAACCGCTCGTAGTGCTTGTATTTGGCAACCCACACCAATTACTAACAACCGCTTCATTCCTGACTGTTCAATTTGTTCCAACACCGAAAGATTCGGTGATAAAGTCGGTTTATTAACACGTGCAGCCAATACTTCTTCAGGAGTGCGAGCAATAACAGGCATTGGGCCAAATCTATCTTCCTTTGTGTTTTGTACACAAACAACACCTTCGACCATACCGCGATTCAGCATTTCGATAGCAATCGAACTTACTATACCCGTCCACTGGGCGCCTTCTATTGGCTGTTGTTTACGTGCTGCCATCATTTCTTGATGTACCCCAAAATAAACCTCATCGGGATTATCAAGATTGCGCGTGGCAGCGTGACTTTGTTGTTCTAAAGTCTCGAACTGCTGATTAATAAAAGCGCAAGCTTCCTTGACATAGTGAACATAATATGTATCACAAAGCCCACACTCACTGCATAGCTCTTTAGCAGGGCGCCGACTTCCGGGTTTTAAAGCTTTAGCCTTCTTATGCTTAGGAAAATCTACTGATGTCATCGAAAAATTCTAATATTAAACTTTAAACGATATTTTTAAACATACCTTAAAACAACATAGTTATACTGCAAATTGATAAAATGTTACCTCATGTCATGAGTCGGGCACGTAAAGCAGAGCTTTTCCCTTGAATACTTATTAATTACAATTAATTATTAAATATTTTGAATGATACCTAAGATTTTAAAAATTAAATTATTTTTGACTTATGGAGTGGGCATCCTTGCCCGCTACAAGTATGAGACAGCCGTGTTCAGTTCTCATAATATTGATATTTTATCAAATTATGTAAATAATAAATGACAGGCGCCGCATAAGTTTTTACAAATGGGCACCCTGTCTGAAATTGGTAAAGCTTACAGCTTACAACTGCGTGCTTGCTATATTATTTACAGTTTCTAAATCTAACTCTAGTGCTGCTGCGACTTCCTGCGGACTAATACCCCGTTGTAAAAGCCTAGCTGCTGTATCTAATTTGACTTCTTCTTTAGCCTCGGCTTTAGCTTTCTTCTCAACCTTGGCTTTGACCTTGGCTGTGATTTCTTCTTCTAGCTCTTCTTTTAGCTCTTCTTTTAGCTCTTGATAGTACCTTGTACCTCGAATTAAATTTAAAGTCAGCATTTCTTGTACTTCCTCCCGACTTAATTTTGGATATTTGTTAATTACAATCGATTCTATCAATTCTAAGAATGTTTCTTGTGCAGCCTTATTACTTAATTCCTGTCTAGCTTTTGAAATATTAATAATGAATAACTTAAAATCGGCGCCTTTTAATAAAACAGGCATAGGATTCATCACTACAGGCGCCGTTGCAGGTGCAGAAGTTTCAACAACAGCTGGTGGAATGGGTCTGGTAGGAAGATGTGGAGCGGCGTGTACTGCACAAAAAACGCTGTTAGGTGTGCCACGCTAGTAATTACAGGTGAACATCGTATTTAACCGGGTAGTTTACACAAAGTTTAAAAAGATTTCGTTGTTTACAGTGAAGTACTCAAATCGTCTGAAGCTTATAATGATATTAGTATAAAAAACTACTATTGTTTAAATATGGGAACCCACAGTCAAGACTATCAAGTGCAGCAAGCTTTAGCCAGTTTAAATGAAGCGAAAGCTAGAATTCGTTTTGCTGAAACTATTGCACAAAGGGATTATCAGCAAGCCTTATCTGATTTGTATAAGTGGACAAGTATATATGAATCAGCAGTTCAGGAAAATAATCATGATTTGGTAAGCAAAGCCAAATTTCAGATGGAACGTCACGAAGCGATTGTTGAGAGGCTTGCAAAGCTTGCAGGAGAACAAATGCCGCAGCTAGCTTCTATCAATCAAAAATTAAGTTTTTACAAAGGTCAAATTAATAAGTTAAGTAGCAGTTCTGTACCTAAGATACAAAAGAATCAGGAACAATTAGCATCACACAATGTTACACAAAACAATGAATATATCAAGCAATTAGAATTAAATGAGCCTCAACATAAAGTAGAGGATATAGATAAAGAATTGGAAGTGTTGAAGGAACAAATATTTGGTTTGAATCTGCCTCAACTCCAAAAGCAAGAAGAATCAAAACCAAAAGATTTATTGAAAATTTCTATACAGGAAACTGAGCAAGCTATACAAGAAGCAACGAACAGACTAGCATCAATGAATGAAGATTACCAAAAAGCTCAGGAAGAAGCAACAAAATTACGTCAAGAGGCGATGCTAGCTTTGCAATCCAGCACCAACAATAACGACAATGTATTGATTATAGAAAAGCTGATATCAAAAACAGCTAAACACCAGTATATAGATTTAATCGAAACTCAGATGAAGCAACAGACGGAGACAATAAAACTTCTCAAAAATAACTTAGCGACTCTTGAAAGTTTCAAAGTGTATTTTGATAGCAATATAACTACTATAAATAATAGTGATGTCGATGATGAATTAGAGTTACTACGAAAACAATTAGATGAAATGTAATGTCCTAACTATAAATAATACTAAGCGATTATGAATAATTTAAAATCGGCGCCTTTTAATAAAACAGGCGTAGGATTTATCGCTACAGGCGCCGTCGCAGGTGCAGAAGTTTCAGCAACAGTTGGTGGAATGGGTATAGCAGGAGGATTTGGTGCAGTAGGTATTGGCGCCACTTCTCTAGTTGGTGCTGGTGCAGTTGCTGGCGCCGCAACTTATGGCGCTATTAAAGCAATAGCAGAAGGAGATGTTACAGCTTGGGGTGCAGTGGGTGTTGGCGCCATTGGTGGAGCAACAGTTTCGAGTTTTGTAGGTGGAATGGGGGTTGTTGCACCTAAAATTGGTTTGGCATTTGGTATTGGTGCGGCGCCAATGGCTGGAGTTGGGGCAGTTGTTGGACTTGCTGCCTATGGTATTGCGTCTATTTTAGATGATGAATATTCTGAAACTCCTACACAACTTTTTGACCGTATGGAAGAAAAAGTGCTGGAAGTGGAAACGTATTCAGCCGCAGTTAATGAGTTAGAAGCTTTTGTATCTGGAGAACATTTAAACCAAAAATTTGCCACTTTAGAAGTAGAGGACGAGCTAGAAACGCCAAGTTCTAAACAAATGGCTTCGCAACGAACAAAGGCGCCATCAAATACTTGGAAATGCGTTCATACTTTAAAAGGACACACCGCAGCAGTAAATGCAATAGCAATTAGTCCTGATGGTAAAACGATTGTGAGTGCTAGCGATGATGGAAGTGTTCTTGAATGGGATATAAAAACAGGCAAAAAGCTCTATTTATTTACAGGCCAAGCAGGCGCCGTTTTATCTGTTGCTATTAGTCCCGATAATGATATGTTTGCCAGTGGTTGTGTAGACCGTAAAATTAGTAGTTGGCACTTAGGGACAAAAAAATATCTTGGTATATTTATTTATTCTAGTCCTGCGTATTACTCAGATTCTCCTGTCAGCCATAATGGTTTTGTTTCTTCAATAGCCTTTAGCCCAGATAATAGAATCATTGCTAGTGCTAGTACCGATAAAACTATTCGGCTTTGGGGACGTTACACAAAAGAGTTAAAACGTACTTTAAACGGGCATTTAGAAGCAGTTTTATGTGTCAGCTTCAGTCCTGACGGTAAAATTATTGCAAGTGGTGGGGCCGACAAAACTATCAGACTATGGAATTTAGAAGCTTTCGGACAACCATTAGTATTAACTGGACATTCAGCAGCAGTGCAGGCAGTTGTAATTAGTCCTGATGGTAAAACTTTGATTAGTGGTGGCGCCGACTCTACGATTAAGATATGGAGTTTAGCAACAGGTAAAGTACTACGAACTTTAACAGCACATCAAGCTAGTATCATGTGGCTTGCTGTTAGTCCTGATGGAAAAATACTTGCTAGTGCTACTACTAATAGTGTCAAACTTTGGAATTTAGCTACAGGTGAACTATTACAAAACTTGAGTGGGTGTAATGTCGTTGCTTTTAGTCCTAACGGAAATATATTAGTAAGTGGTGGTAAAAACGGTACTGTTATAATTTGGAATAATATAGATAAGAATAAGTTAGTAACTGAGCCTTTGCTGTGCGGTGAATGGTGGGAAATTTTAGGTGTGGAAAAAGATGCTTGTGCTACTGAGGTGAAACGGGCATATTATAAATTGGCTCGATTATATCATCCGGATGTTAATGTGGCTGCGAAAGCTAGAAGTGTAATGCAGGCAGTTAATAAAGCTTATGAAGAGTTTCAAAATAAATGTAATGCTTGTTATTAATAAGCCTTTTGCTTTCTGTCCTTTGTGACGAGCGTGGTTTGTTATATGAGAGATATATTTTGAGATGCTTCACTACGTTCAGCATGACATGAGACTTCTCTGTATCCTCTGTGTCTCTGTTGTAAAAATAATTAATTTTATTGACTGCACAGGCTTTCTGCCCTGTGCTACATAAGTGTTTCTTAAAGCCCCCCGAATTCGCGGGGGGGTTGGGGGGATCAAACAGGAACAGCTTCGGCAAATTCAGTTAAGAACTTAAACGCTTTAACTATATGACCAGCACATTCTCTGGGCGAAGTACTGTAATACGAACGCCAAGCAGAAGCTTTATCTTCGTCATAGCTATCTCCACGTTCAGGTCGCATTTCTAACCAAGCTAACCTAACAGCGTGACCAATTAATACATCTAAAACGATGTAATCTTCGATTTGTAAATCAGGGTTTTCGGAAGCAATGGCGCCTAATTCAATGAGTGCTTCAATACATACCTGTCGATATTCAGGAGATTCGATTTTATTGAGTAAATGTTCTACTCGTAGTGCAAAGTTTTTCTCTCCTGCGGTCATTTCTGCTAACATGACTTCACTATCTAAACGGTTGCGACGTTCGAGCTTATCGCCAATTACTACGCCTTTACAGTGTTGCATTAACAACCAAACTTGTTTATAAAAGTATGAAGGTACACGTCCAGTTGAACCTTCTGCTTTACGAAAACGGCGCCAACCTCCTTCAGGGGGTTCAATTTCTTCAGTGATTGGTGATACTGCTAACCAATTAATTTCGCTTGCTTTTTGTTTAACGTGTAGTGATTCTTGCTTACGCAAAACATTACTCATGCCTGAATATTCGAGCATCACCTTTCTAAGTCTAGTTTTAACTTCAAATGGCGATAACCGCATTAATTGCTCGTATGCTTCGTCTTGAGTAATTACTAATTCACTTGCAATTTCACTTGTTAGTAGTAAAATCAAATACCCAACACGTACTGTTAACAAACCTTTGAATAATTCAGGCTCAGATTTAATTAAATTACTTAGGTAAATTAATATTTCCTGGGTGAGCATCCTATCACGAATATCCTCACGACAGAAGTTATTAATTTTTTCTACAATTTCGCTGTGAGATAAAGGAACTGTGATTAGTGAGTCTTCGGTGTATGCTTTTCCTACTGCTATTTGCTTACCACGCACAATTAGACTTGTTACCACATCTGATAAGCTAATATCCGCCATTTGCCGCAACCCCGCAGCACCTCGAACTACTGCCCATAATCCCAATTCAGCAGCTTTCGTATAAACTTCGTCGAGTAAATCGCTAACCGTAACGCGCGTGTTTTCACCTCCAAACCCACTATCAAATTCAAGTCCTTTCAAACTGGCAAGTGTTTGTAATAACTCGACTTGCTCATAAATATTTTGTGAGGACTGTAAAGACGACAGCAGTTTTTCTAAATTTGCTTCGTACTCCATTTGGAATTCTTGCGTGTTTCTCAACTGCCAATTTTTATCAACGCTAAATGTTAGGTAAGTGCAACGTGGTACAGCATTTTGGACGGAGGAATGCAAAAAGTCAAAGTATTGTAAATAATCTATACGCTCGATGGCGCCTGTTAATGTCAATTGATTGACTTTTCCTAGCTTAACTTTGACTCCATTACAAACACCTTCTTTAAGTTCCTGCATTAATTCGAGTAATGCTTCGCTACCTACTTCTAACATTGTATGTGTCAGCATCAAAGTTAAAGTTGGGCGCCCTAACTCATTCCAGTATTTTTGGATATAAGCTAGTTCACTACGGAATTGGTCTACCAAAAAATGATAGTCTAAAGTTAAGTAAAATTGCTGTGAGTCTAAGAAAGATGGTAAAAATACTACCATCTCACCATTTAAACGGAAAAACCGTGAAGTTGTCAAACTACGAGGACGACGCGGTGGGCGCCCAGTTAATGCCAGCTTATCGTTACGCCCTATTTGTGTATAAATGGCTATCAAATCTTCGGATTCGCGTACTTGTGTTGGCGCCACTTGCTTTGGCGTTTGCGTCTCGATACCGTAAACTTTGAGTTTATCTTGCAAATCTTCATCAGAAGCTAATAAAGCAATTTGCACAAGCGCTTCCCTAGTTTTACCCATCGTCAAGTGTCTACCCAATGGGTCAATGTCACCAACTGCTATAAACCCTTCGCTAAGAAGTTTACCCAAATAGTACAAACTTTGCGCCCAAACCAAGGGCACATTTTCATTCGGTAAACGTTGCTGTGACTGCGGTTGTGCTTTTTCAGCTTCAATATGTTCTTGAGGTACATAGTAAAGTTCAGGCAGTAACTTTATACCATCTCGCTCAACTAGCAAAGTATCTAAACTACTCAAATAAAATTCAACTTGTTCAACGTCACCTCTAAATAACCCATCTAATACAAGATAAGTAAAAAATAAAGGCCATTCGCACTCAATATTTTCAAATTGCTTCAACTCCCAAGGTTCGTAGTGTAAACGGTGGGTGTCTTCTAAAACCGTTTGATGTCCATCACGCAAGAAACGCTTACAGCCATACTTGCCCCCTAGCTTATTGATAATATCGTTACGAGTCCGGTCACGTAGATCTAAGTTTTCGACTGCAAAAGCCGGAAAACTAATCACGCTTAGTAATGCTGCATCAATTTCTTTAGAAGCTGACTCGCGTGGTAATAAGGATTCTAACGTAATACGAGTACGTGCAATTTCATCAGGTAGGGCGTGAATTACCGACGCTTGAGAACCTTTTACACCAAATAAATCAAGCCCGTTTATTGCTTCTAGGGCAGCTTTTGCCATTCCCACAGAGCTAGCATTCAATTCAGCGTTGCCGTGATTGATTTTATTACCTCGTTCCCAAATTCCATAGTCGGGTGTACGATAGGCACGTCCGATATAATAAACCAAATTCTGGACAAAATTAACTTCATCGAGCGTATAAATTATCTGTAAACCCGATGCGGTCATTTGCGCTAGCATCAACAAAAATATTGATGTTGCATCGAGTTGTAGGTGTCCCCACTCGTCGTCACCAACTACTACATCTCCGGTGCTGGTATTGTATTTTGCGTGCAGTGCATCTAATGGAGACTGCGTGTGTTTAAACTGTTCCACTTTATTCGCTTGTCGCATCATCGCAAACAACAAGCCACGCATCAACTTAACCGTACTAAATTCGAGTTCGTAAGTGCGTCCGTTATCGTCATCGAGTTTGCGATACGCTAACCCTAAACCCCAAACCGCTAAAATACTGTAAACATTATCGCGCACCCATGCATCGGTATAATCGCCATGAGCAGTAATTGCCGTGCTTGCTGGCAGCAAACCTGTAATTGGATTTTGACGACTGAGAATAATCGTCTTTATTTGCTGGTAATAATATTCAAGACGAGTTTGCAGTTGCGAAGCAGTCTTCATAAAGTTAATGCGGGATAACCAGAAAGGTGTTTAATCCTGTAGCTATTACGTTCTTATAATGTAACCTTTTGTTACAAGTTCCGCACCAAGAAGGCGCCGTGTCTGTCTACAGGAATTAAGTGTTAACTTTATTATCTAATGTTACCACCTCTTGAGTCGATATCTTAGAAACTGGGTTTCTATGTACAATCGTTGTTTTTATTACAAGCTATCAACGAAGAAACCCGGTTTCTTAAAGGGTTTATTGAAATCTTTACAAAATAGTATAAAAGTTATCTGTATTTTTATGTGCAATCTGATATTAATAAGAATATAGCTATAACTTTTATCGGGCTGATTAATACCATTTCAAAGGCTAAACTTAAAATGCTTATACATCTACCAATCTTAATTAATGTACTCATTGCCAACCAATACACTACATAATATTTAGTTGGCAATCATCAAGTTTGCATGGTTATTTAATAGCCCTCTTATTTCTAATAAGTGGGTTTACTTGTATAAAATATTACTTATTGGCGAGTTTGTAAAAATAGTTTAACTTCAGGGCTAAAGCTGCTATCGTGTCATTTAAGAAGGCAATGCATAAAATCGCGTTAATTTCGAGCGACGTCACAACATATTAGCTGATATCAAGGAGTTTACAGTTTTCGGCGTCAATCCCTTTGAGGAATAGTAGTAAATCTACCAAATTTGAGAAGACTTAACGTACCATAATTCGATTAAATTGACTTAAATGCTAAAAATAGTGGTTCAGATTCGGTAGAAGTTCATACTTAAACAAGCAGATTGGTGAAATGGTGCTGTAATTAAATAAATTTAAGTAGTATCACTTGCATTAGTTTTAGGTTTTTGTACTGAGAACTACTTCTTAAAGTCTTATAGCTTCTGATTTACACATTTTTAACATCAATTTATCAGTTTGCTTGACACAGATGATGGTAGTAGTAAAATTTACTCAATTCCAATACATGTCAGGGTAGTATGGTTCGCACAGCACGATGTTGTGCGCGAATGTTACTCTTCATAAAACAAGGCATCTACCGGATTTTAGTATTCCGGGCTAGTATTATGACTTAGCGATGCCCAATTTTGGATATCGATGTTGATTTCTTAAGGATTTATGGACAAAAGTCCGCAAGATGGCAGTACAACCCTCCTCTAAGCTGGTGAGAACTATCTCCCAGCGCGGGGGAGATATTAGGAGGTAAATATGCTTTTAGAAGATGCTCGCAATTCAGTAGTTGACGTTGCTGACTTGAACCAGCTCAAGCATGAATTAAATCGTTTGCAACCAGTGGATGTGGGTGACTATATCACGCAACTACCCGAAAAACAGCGTGCTATAGCTTTCCGTTTGCTCAATAAAAGTCAAGCAATTGATGTCTTTGAATATTTACCTCCAGAGGTGCAAGAAGAACTTATTGATTCTCTGCATGATGCTCAGGTGGTACAACTTGTTGAAGAAATGAGTCCGGACGACCGTGCGGAATTATTTGATGAACTCCCAGCAAAGGTTGTAAAGCGGTTATTGCAGCAACTTAGTACCGAGCAAAGACAAGCAACAGCGACTTTGCTTGGATATGCTGAAGGTACTGCTGGACGGGTGATGACAACCGAGTATGTTTGGTTGCGTGAAGGGTTAACAATTGGTGAAGCATTAAGCAAAATTCGGCGCCAAGACGAAGACAAAGAAACGATTTACTATGCTTATGTTACCGACGACAACCGTAAACTCGTGCGAGTTGTGTCATTGCGGCAATTATTGTTCACTTTTCCCGATGTTCTGATTCGGGAAATTGCTAGCGACAGAGTTATTAAAGTTCAAACTGAAACTCCTCAAGAAGAAGTCGCGCGAATTATGAAGCGCTATGACTTAATCGCTATACCAGTAGTTGACCGCGAAGAACGACTCGTAGGTATCATCACGATTGACGACGTGATTGATATTTTGGAAGAAGAAGCAACTGAGGATATCCAAAAGTTAGCGGGTGTTAGTGGTGGTGATGATGGAGCATTGGCGCCTCCTTTAATGACAATTCGCAAGCGCTTACCCTGGCTTTTAGCAATTATGGGTTTGTATATCGGTGCCTCAAGCGCAATTGCACCGTTTCAACCAGTAATTGCATCAGTACCTCTGTTAGCGGTAATTATGCCTTTATTCTCTAATACAGGTGGAACGGTTGGCGTTCAAGCGTTGACGGTCACAATTCGAGGACTCGGTATTGGAGAAGTTACTCCTAAAGACACTCTGAAGATTCTAAAAAAAGAACTAACGGCAGGTCTAGGAACCGCACTCGCATTAGGCACAACAATGGTATTGCTATCAATGATTTGGGCATCTCCTAGTGAAAGATGGGTTGGAGTCGTTGCAGGAATGGTTATGGCTATTAATACTTTAGTCGCTGTAACATTAGGCACCTTTTTACCAATGGGTTTAAAGCGACTAAAACTTGACCCAGCACTAATTAGCGGACCTCTCGTAACTACAATGCTCGACGCAATTGGATTTATGGTTTTCTTATCGCTAATTTCGTTCGCTTTGAATGTTCTTCATTTACAGCACTAAGTGTTGATTTTGCTACGCATATGAATAGATTTTAGATTTTGGATTAAATTAATAATCTAATAACCCAATAATCTAAAATCTAAAAATATTGCTTCAAAGCTATTTATGCCTACTAGCACCTGGAATCGTCATCACATTCTCTCTTTAGCAGATTTTACTCCTGTAGAATATGATGCAGTTTTACAAACTGCCGCCAGCTTTCGAGAAGTTTTATCACGCAGAACTAAGAAAGTACCAACTTTGCAGGGACAACTTGTGGCGAATCTGTTTTTTGAGCCATCAACTCGCACCCGCAGCAGTTTTGAGTTAGCGGCAAAGCGTTTATCTGCTGATACGCTCAATTTTACCAGTGCTACTTCTTCGATGACGAAGGGAGAAACTATTCTAGACACCGCAAAAACTTATTTGGCGATGGGATGCGACATTATGGTTATTCGTCATACCAGCGCAGGTGTCCCAAATGCTGTAGCTCTGGAAATGGATCGTCTTGGTGAACGTGTCAGTGTTTTAAATGCTGGTGATGGTCAACACGAACATCCATCTCAAGGATTACTCGATTTATTTACTATTTGTAGCCTTATTGACCCGCTTCAACCTCGACTCGAACTTTTAAAAGATAAAAAAATTGCCATCGTTGGTGATATTTTACACTCACGTGTTGCACGCTCGAATATTTGGAGTTTAACTGCTAGCGGCGCCGAGGTTCATCTTGCAGCACCCCCAACACTTTTACCCAAGTTATTTGCTGAATATATTAACGACGGTGAAGTAAGTGGACTGGATGGGCGCCGCAAATTATTTATACATTGGCATCTAGAACCAGCACTGCGCGATGCGGACTTTGTAATGACTTTGCGTCTACAAAAAGAACGTATGACCGCTCATTTATTACCGAGTTTGCGTGAATACCACCAAATGTTTGGAATCACACGCTCAAAACTCAAGTGGTGTAAGCCAAATGTAAAAGTATTACATCCAGGTCCTGTAAACCGAGGTGTCGAAATTAGCTCGGATTTAATGGACGACCCAGAATTTAGCTTAATTCAAACCCAAGTAACTAGCGGTGTTGCTGTTCGCATGGCACTACTTTATTTAATCGGTAGTGGTAAAGCTATTTGAACGGAAACATCTGTAATCTTGAAGCGTCAATATAATCATGAGTTTAATCAATCCTGTTAAAGCAAAACTTTAACTATGGAAGCGCATCAGAGAAACCCGGTTTCTGAGTAAAAATGTTCTTTTTATTACAAGATATTAGTAGAGAAACCGGGTTTCTGAGTAACAGACGACAAAAGTAGCTGAGATTTCGGTAAGATAAAGAAGCTATATTTTTCTGCATCGCAGGTAAAACCAGCAACTGCCGCATATCCGAAGGAATCTCTCATGGTAACTTTAAAAATCGTCGTTTATATTGTTGTTACTTTCTTTGTACTGCTTTTCGTGTTTGGATTCTTATCGAATGACCCTTCTCGCAACCCCGGACGTCGGGATTTCGAGTAATGGCTTGATAATTAATCGAAGCACCCGCATTTTATGGAACGCGCTATGTCTCGTTTGATCATAAGATGCGGGTGATTGTTGCCGTCAGGTGGACACGAATTTAATCAACTTAATAACGCACCCAGTACGCGCGAATCTTATTTTAAGTTGAGTAAACCGCCTACGGCACTGCCTTGCAAACTAGGTAGCTTGCCAATGAGCGGTAGCAAATGTAAAAGTCTTTGATGTCGGAAGATTTTACGCGCTCAATTTGAGTCGTACTTCCGGCTTATAGTTGACTCCCTATAAGCTTACGTATGCTATATGCTTCATCCTGTTCTGCCGCCTGAGCAACCTGCTATCCAAAATTTATCAGATAATACTAATTCTCAAAATATCAGTACTAGTAAGGCGCCAGTTCAAATCGCGCTTAATGATAATAATAATCATAGTACAAAAAAACAAGCTAACTCATGGACGCTCTCTCAAAACGTTTCTAAAAGTCTAGTTGCCCAAACCCCTGCTAAACCAACTCAACCAGAAAAATTACCACCTGAACTGACACCACCATCTACATCGCAAGGTGCCGAAGTGCTGGGGTCTGGGTTAACGGTTGGGTATTCTATGCAGCCAGATATTAATCAAGATGTTAATCAAACTGTTGCCAAAAGTCGTAATTTATCACAGCCTCAAGCATCCGCATTAGTAAAGCAATTAACAAAACCCTCACAATCAAACAGTACTCAAAGTACTAATGTTTCAAATAGCACATTTCCATCAAGTCAACCACCTGTAAACTTTGAGTTTTACGCCCAAAATCAGCAAAATTCGCCTTCAACAATCGAATTTAAGTCCCGTCAAAATAACCAATCTACACCAACAGGTTCTCCACAGGCGCCACAACCACAACCATCCCCAACACCAAATCAGACACCCCAAACTACGCGAAGAGTTATAGAAGTAGTTGCCGACCGTCAGGAGTACGACGAACAGCGTCGAGTTGTGACGGCAGAGGGTAATGTAGTTGTTAGATTTGATGGAGCAGTAGTTGATGCTGACCGCTTGCAAGTAAATTTAGATAATTTAATCGCGGTTGGCGATGGTAATGTGGCACTAACGCGCGGAGACCAAGTACTGCGAGGACAGCGATTTACATATAATTTTGTTCAAGATGATGGCGAATTAGAACGTGGTAGTGGTGAAATTTTCATTCCAACTGCTGGAACTGACTTTGCATTCGCACCACCAGGTACAGCAACGAGTGCATCACTGGGAGTGCAAAGCAGACCCCTGAGTGACCGCATTCGTCAAAATCAACCCTTGACAGGTGTAGGAAGTCCTGGGGGTATTGATATTGGTGTTGGTACTTCCGCTAATGCAACTAATATTCAGGCGCCAGGTACAGGTGGACAAGTACGACGAGTACGTTTTGAAGCAGCGCAAATTAGTTTTTATCCACGTGGTTTGCAAGCACGTGATGTTAAATTGACAAATGACCCGTTTTCACCACCTGAACTAGAACTGCGTGCCGATAAACTGACTTTAACGCGAGAGGCGCCACAGCGAGACAGAATCATAACACAAGGACAACGGTTAGTTTTCGACCAACGCACAACTTTACCAATTCCTAGAAATGAACAGGTTATTGACCGTAGAGAACGCGATGTTACACCACTAATTGCATCGATTGGATATGACGGTGAACAACGTGGGGGTATATTTGTTGAGCGAAGCTTTGAACCATTTAGTTCTGATACGGCTAATTTCACAATAACACCACAGTTTTATGCTCAAAAGGCAATAACTGGAAGCGATAATTTTGCTTCGCTGTTTGGTCTAAAATCTCGGCTTAATGCTGTTTTGAGTCCTACAAGTCGCTTTGAAGGAAATGCCAGATTTGAGACTCTAGACTTCAGTAAAATTGAGGATACTTTTCGGGCTAATTTGCGATATCAGCAAGGACTCGGCGCCCAAAACCCGCATTTTCTTAACTTAGAATACAGCTACCGCGATAGATTCTATAACGGAACGCTGGGTTTTCAACGAGTGCAAAGCAGTTTAGGAGGTGTACTTCTATCACCTGTTATACCTTTAGGCAAAAGTGGTATTAATTTAACCTATCAAGCTAGCGCTCAATTAATTGATGCAAATACAGATAGATTAGACCTTTTGGCAGCCAGACGCGATAATGACCGCATTTCTTTAGGACGATTTCAAACTAATGCCAGACTCTTTGGTGGTTTGCCTTTATGGAGAGGAAAAGCATTACCTCCTACACCAACTGAAGGTTTGCGCTATACACCTAACCCACTTGTACCTTACATAACCGCTTACGGTGAACTCAATGGTACGACTAGCTTTTATACCAGCGGTAATAATCAAAGCACTTTACTTGCTACCGCTGGTATACAAGGACAATTTGGCAATTTTTCCAAACCCTTTTTAGATTACACAGCCTTTAATGTTAGCTATACTCAAGGTTTAAATAACGGTTTGTCACCATTTCTATTTGACCGTGCAGTTGATAACAAAGTACTAAATCTAGGTGTGGTTCAACAAATTTACGGACCATTCCGACTTGGGCTTCAAACCTCAATCAACCTTGATAATGGGCAAAGTCTTAGCACCGAATATTCGTTAGAGTACAGTCGTCGTACTTACGGTATTACGCTACGCTACAATCCTGTTCAAGAACTAGGAGGCATTAGTTTCCGCATTAGTGACTTTAACTGGACTGGTGGTACTGACCCATTTTCTGATCCGACTGAGGTTAAACCAGTAGTTGGTGGCGTGGAGCAGCGATAAAGTGTTTTTTATATCATTCGTTTAACTCTTTTTTAAGTAAATCTGCTCGACAACATCCCCATCGCCAAGGGTGTCTTTGTTCTTTGTTGGTATGGGAATAACTAGCCCAAACGCTACCATCGGCAGCTTCGTATATAAACTTAATTGCTACAACGTATTCGCCATAATTGGCAGTTGTAACTTTTACTTGCTCTCCAACAATAAATGTTTCTCCACTGCTTATAGTCACTTCCTCTAAATTTTTGTATGGAGGTGGTTGTGGCTTTTTAAGCTGCGGTTTTTGAAATGCTGGTTTTTGCGGTCTGTCTTCTTGGTTTTCTGTAACTTCTTTCTGCTGCGAAGCCGACTCAGAAGGTGCCTGGGATAAGGATGTAAGCTCTTTTTCTAGAGCCGACTCAGGGCGCTTTAGGTTCGTTTGTGTAGCTTCGCTAACAGAAGTAGACTGCGACTGAGTTTCAGATGGCGGTGCAACTTCTTCAGTCTTTTTAGGTTTGATGCCTAGTAATTTTTGCTCAACTGGTGGCGGACTTGTTTTTTCTGCGTCAGCCAAGACATCCTGCTGAGGTCTTTTAGGTTTAATACTCAACAGTTGCTGCTCCGGTGCGGAAGGAGTTTCTGGCTGAGAGGAGTCTTTATTGGATTTTGATTTTGATTTAGGCATACCGAAGGATAATGCTACTTACAATTACTGCTGCTAACCGTTCTTTTTTTATTCTAAGGCTGTGGTTTTTTGAGGACAGGTGGTTGTGTGGGACCACTAGGACCATTAGAACCTGGGCCTTTTTTGGGAAAAGGTTTCTTGGAGGCGCCATCTGGTGGACGACGATAACCTCCTCCTCTATTTTTATCAAAGGGTTTGCGTCCAAAACCTCCTGGTCTTCCTGGAGGCGCCAGTGATGCAATATTTTCGGCTGACTGAATCACTAAATCGGTACCCACACGTTTGACCTTGAACTCCCAAAAGTTTTTTGCAGCTTTGGGTGGCAAATATCCCAGTAGTTTAAGTTTGAAGTATTTTGGCACATCATCAGGTTGAAGCGCAGCCCGTTGTATCTTAACTACTATTAAGCCTTTTTGGTTTTCTTGAAAAACTACTTCCCCTTGTATCGAAAATTCATCTGCTTTGTATAGCAAGTCTGTTTTTTCCAATTCTGGATGAAGAGTTTCTGGTTCCCAAATACCTGCTATCTGCACGTGTAAAGGTATGGGAGATTCTTCTTTAGGGGTTTTTGGGTAAACTACCCACAAATGCTCTTTCTCCAAATCGACGATTGACGATTTTACCAAACCAAGGACTTTACCCTTAACAACCGCGTCGATGATTGTACCGTCAGTTGCAAGCAATATTCCCTTGTTGATTTCTTCAGCGCTAGGAGTGTATTTTCCCCACAATAAGCCAATAGCTCGATACTGCTGTGGCTGGGTTGGTTTTGGAATCGGTTGAGACAATGGTGGGTTGGAAGCTGGTGGCGAGGTATCGGTAGTAGTATCACTCATGTTACAATCTCATCAGAGTACACGAAATAAGCATTGTTATTGTTACATTGAACAATGCTTTTCTCTTCAAATTGTCAAAGTTATTTATAATACTGCATTCACAATATATTACGCAAGTAGATTTAGAATTATAGTAGAAAAGCATTTGAAATACATTCTACCCCTTGCATAGATAAACGTTACTTGTTAACTCATCGCTCTGTATCTCACTTGTGTTGGCATGTTTATAAAAATATAAAAACAATATTAGGTCATTTATTGGCTACATATTTATTTAACTTATAATTTTACGTGAAGATTTGCTGAATTAACTTAAGTATTCTTACGAATTTATCCTCTAACCACAGCATCAAATTATCCAGCCACTCCAAAATCCTTTCCAAGATATGTTTCTCGTACCTGACGCTCGTTGCTCTAATTTCCACAAATTCAGGTTTATCATCCGAAGTAGGTATTTGATCAGCTTGTTTTATCTTAACGCTGTCTATAAGATTCAAAATTAGAATATCTGATTCTACTTGTTGAGTTGCAGCAGGTTTCTTGGGGTTATAGGTCATATTACCCTTTATGTAACTGCTCTTAACCATTTGACTAACTTTTCGCGTCGCTGGTTGTTCATCATGACAAGATTGATTTAATAATTTTTGGCTTGTCTTAAAAGCTAGACGCTTATTAGTTGAGACTGCTTGATTTTCACTCCGTAGCTCTTCTCCAAACAAATCGTCAAATGTCAACCATAAGTCTTCAGTTTCGTCTGCTACCTGCTTTAACTTCGGTAATGTTGCGTTATATGACGGATGTAATTGATTATTTGTAACTTCGCCGTGTTCACTATTAACTTGACTATTAACTTTAGATTTGCCAAAAAAGTGATTAATGGCGTTTATGACAAGCGCACCAATGGATGCTACTAAGCTTTGATTTTGGTGGCGCCTCACGGACAACATACTCGATTCGAGGTGAGCAACAAAAGTATCTAGACCAGATATATATGATTGTGTAGATAACTGTGTAACAATTTCTTGATTCTGTTCTAAGTTCTGTTCAGTAGGAATTATACTGCCGCCTGTTAACTTATGTAGTAATTGGTCTATTTCAGGTAATAAATTTTTGTTAGACTGCACTTGCTTGCTAAATACATGCCATAATCGCCAATACTCCGCTACCTCCGCCACTATTTTATCTTGTATCATTTGCTGCTGCTTTAAAGTCAGTATATCAAGCACTTTATTATCTGCTGTTACCAATACTATATGCTTATTTCCTAAATGAGTTGCAATTCCTTGCACTTTTGATAAATACGCTTTTACTGTATCATTTATTTCTAATTGCTGATGATATTTTACGTAATCTAATTTTTCTGCTACAGAATTTAAACTGTTTTCAGGGCGTGATGGTATTTTTTTTACCATTTGCAGCATATGGACAATTGCTGTATCGCAATTAGGAGTACTTTGATACTCAATAGTATTATTATCTGAATTTAGCTGCTTCTGTTGCGGTGCCTCTGCGTGTCGAAGTTGTTTATCAGCAGAATTTACAGCTTTCTGAATCAGTGCAAATACAGGATAAAGTAACGCTTCTAACGACCAATTAGCACCAACTCGTATTGTGCGCCAAGTACGTCCCACCGAGTCACCGAAGCGCTGCGACTGGCGGGAGAAAAAGTTAAAGAGCCTGCTTTGATAGCGACTGGAAGTCATGATAAAAGTGGAAACTGTAAACGACTGACAGAAAGTAAGGGTGATTGGTCAAACTGAAACTATACTACCTGTATTAAATAGCTTTTATAACCAAAATTTAAAATACGTAAATACTTAATAGGTGTTAAAAAAGCATATTAGATTCAAACCTAGAAACCTGGTTTCTTCGTTGATAGCATGTAATAAAAATGACGATTTTGCGTAGAAACCAGGTTTTTTTGCGTAAGTCCTACTTTATTCAAGTTAAAGACTGAAATATATTAGCTCAAATATGACTCCTCAAAACCCTGCAATTGATACCAAATCAATTATCACCGCAATTGAGAACCTGCGCGCCCTATGCCAAACCTCGGTTCAAGCTGCTTGGCGATATTCACTTTTAGATTTGACGGCAAATCAGCTATTTCAAGAAGATATATCAAAATGGGATGGCGCCATTACTAACGAAAAAGGACATATTGCTTGGGATAAAGGACGCAGGATTTTATGGTTAGTGCAGAAGATTACTGTTCCCGAATGTTTGGTGCCAACCTATTCACTACAAGGAAAGTCGTTACGCTTGGCTTTGGTATGGTGGGCAGAAGATGTGCAAGTTTATGTTAATGGTAAACTTGTTGCCGCCGGAGATTTATTTGACTTTTCACCACGTGTACTGTTATCTAAAGCAGTTACACCTGGCGATGATTTTATTGTAGCGCTGCGTTTAGTTAGTCCGGTGCATGACTCCGGCGCCTTGATGCGTTCGCACCTCGTTTTTGAGTCTAGTAGTCCTGATGACCCCGGTTTCGTCGCTTCGGAGATTGCTGTTGTTAAACAGTATTTGGAGAGTTTTGCTCCTGATAGGTTATCTGTTTTAGCTGAAGCTATTAATGAGTTTTACCACGGAGACACTCTTGACACAGAGAGAGGGCATCTTAAAGTCTGGGGGGATTTCAAATCTAAAACAATATACCTCCTCGGTCACGCGCATTTGGACATGGCATGGTTATGGCAAGTCGAAGAAACTTGGCGCGCTGCACAAAATACTTTTGAGTCAGTATTAAAGTTACAGCAGGATTTTCCTGATTTGGTTTTTTGTCACTCGACACCCGCTTTGTATGCTTGGGTAGAAGAAAATCGTCCTGATTTATTTGCTCAGATTCAAGCTACAGTTCAAAGTGGTAAATGGGAAGTTTTAGGGGGCTTTTGGGTCGAACCTGATTTAAATTTGATTTCTGGAGAGTCAATAGTTCGACAACTTCTTTATGGGCAGCGTTACACCCAAGAAAAGTTTGGCAAAATTTCTCCTATTGTTTGGGTACCCGATACGTTTGGTTTTTGCTGGACATTACCACAGTTTATGGTTTCTGCTGGTATCGAGTATTTTGTGACTCAGAAATTACGGTGGAATGACACTACCAAATTTCAGAAAGGCGCCTTTTTATGGCGTTCTCCTGATGGTAGTGAGATATTTAGTTATATGTCGGGACTTATTGGGGAAGGTATTGACCCAGAAAAAATGGCTGCGTATAGCTGTGAGTGGGAAACTCAAACTGGTATAAAAGATGCGCTTTGGCTTCCTGGTGTTGGCGACCACGGTGGTGGACCTACTCGTGATATGTTGGAAATCGCTCAACGCTGGCAAAAATCTGAGGTTTTCCCTAAATTAGAATTTACTACCGCCGAAAATTATTTACGTCACATCCAAAATAAATGTAGAGACGCGATTAATCGCGTCTCTACGTGGAATGATGAATTATATTTGGAATTTCATCGTGGTTGTTATAGTACACATGCCGACCAAAAACGCTTCAACCGAAAGTGTGAGATTTTATTATATGAGGCAGAAATTTTTGCAGCATGGGCTTCGATTCGCTGTGGAGTGAAATATCCGAAAGCTGAATTGGAAACTGCTTGGAAAAAGTTATTATTCAACCAGTTCCACGATATACTACCTGGCTCATCAATTACCGAAGTTTATACTGACGCACTACCCGAATGGCAAGAAGTCGAAAGAGTAGGAACTGAGATTTTACATAAATCTTTACACCAAATTGCACTTCAGGCGCCTTTACCTACACCACCCCATCCCGAAGCAAGACCTATTTTTGTTTTTAATTCTCTTAACTGGATGCGTACTGAAGTTGTTAGCGTAGACTTACCCAAATCTTTTTCTGCTGCCTGTATTTATTCTTCAGAAGGAATAATACCTTCACAAAGCAACTCATCGAAACTATTGTTCCTTGCTGAAAATATACCCTCTGTTGGATATCGTATTTTTTGGGTTTGCCCAAGTACATCTGAAAATAGCACACCTGACTCTCAAGTATTTACCCTAGAAAATGAATATCTACGGGTAGTTGTTAATGAGCAAACTGGAGATTTAGATAGTATATACGACCTAGTTAATCAAAAAGAAATTCTTAATGGCGCCGGAAATCAACTCCAAAGCTGGAAAGATAGTGGTCAATATTGGGATGGTTGGAATATAGACCCGAATTACGCACAGCATCCTTTACCAGCTACCCAGTTAAAATCAATCCAATGGCTTGATAGAGGTGTCATTCAATCTCGTTTACGTGTAGTTCGCACCCTTGGAAATTCAGAATTTTGCCAAGATTATATTTTAGATAAAGGTTCTCAGTATCTCAAAATAGCAACGCGCGTTAATTGGCAAGAACGTCACGTTTTAGTTAAAGCTGCTTTTCCTATAAGCATTGAATCAGATTTCGCTACCTATGAAATACCTTGTGGCGCCATTCAGCGTACAACAAAACCCCAAACTCCTGAAGAAAAAGCTAAATGGGAAGTACCAGCATTAAAATGGGCTGATTTATCAACCTCAAATGTTGGGGGTGTTAGTTTATTGAACGATTGTAAATATGGCTACGACGCAACACCAAATCAACTTCGATTAACTTTACTGCGAGGTTCCGAATGGCCAGACTCTGAAGCTGATAAAGGAATGCATGAATTTACGTATGCTGTGTATCCTCATGTAGGTAGTTGGGAAGAAGCGCAAACAGTACAAAAAGGGTATGAATTAAATACTCCGTTACAAGTTGCTATGCGTGAGGATGTTACATCTGGTTCGGAGTCAATTAAAGATAGTGCTAGCTTTTTGAATTTAGGCAGCGAAAATCTTGTTTTAATGGCTTTTAAACAAGCTGAAGATTCTGATAAGTGGATACTTCGATTTTATGAATGTAACGGTCAAGAGACGCAAATAGAACCGCAAAGTGATTTTGGTCTAGTATTGGAGGCGCCTGTCGATTTGTTAGAACGTCCTTTACAGAGTACTGAGTCATCAATTAAACCCTGGAAAATTAACACTTACAAAGTCAGATTTTCAAAGTAAAATCTTTCTTGTAGAATGGACATTCTTGTGGAATGAATATTCTTGTGGAATGGGCATCCTTGCCCGTTCAACCTGTTGATGCGACCCAACCACCTACCCAAAGTCCTGTATAAAATTTTATGACATTTGTAAAACCAGCTTGCTGTAACAATTCATAAACACGCGCTTCTTCTACTGGATAAATACCTTTTTCAAAAGTTGCAAGCATTTCTTTTCTGTTAGCTTCGGGTCTTCCTATTTCTTCCCAGTATGATTGTATATAAGTAATTATTTGCTCAAATTCGGCTGCGCCTTTTTTAGCAAATATATCAACTAGTATAAAAGGCGCCCCCTGTTTTAAGCGTTGAGCAATACTCTGTAAAAAGGCTAATTTACCATCATCGGGTATAAAATGCATTACCAAAATCGATGTTGCTGCGTCGTATAACGGAGCTAGTGCTAATTCGTGTGTGTAGGTTTGTTGTAATGTGATACGTTCTGATAAATTATGCTGCTCGATTTTCGTGCGTGCTATTTCTAGCATGTTGGCACTAGGATCAATACCTAGAAATGACCATTTTGGGTTGCTTTGGCTGTAATGTATCAATTCCATTCCGGTTCCGGCGCCTACTATTAGTAGGTTTGCGGTTTTGGGTAGGTGCGATTTTAATATTGATAGTGCCATTGTATGCATCGGTTCGTAACCAGGTAGGACAATGCGCGCGATTTCATCGTATTCGCTGGTTGGTACTGTTGGGTTGTTGTCGAAATCAATTGTTGGTTTTTGCATGGGTTCTTGTGGGGTGGGCATCCTTGCGCGCCCTGTGTATTTTGTGTAATGGCGCCTGGGATGGGGGGCGGGTTTACAAGATTTGCGTTTGTTTTGAAGGATATGGGTTAACCCGCCCCTACGGTAATGGCGTGGCGGGCTTTGCTGATTAATTCGTCCATGCTACCTACGTTTAAACGGTAACTTAATGGGTGGGCTATTAAACGGGCGGTACTTTCGTACAGTCTCTCGATTTCTATTAAACCGTTTTCGTGTAGGGTTCTTCCGGTTGATACTATATCTACGATGGCTTCGGAGATTCCTGTTATGGGTCCTAGTTCTACTGAACCTGATAAGGGGATGATTTCTACTGGTAAATCTAGACTTTGGAAGTATTCACGCGCGCAGTTGACGTATTTTGATGCAACTCTACCGTTTGCTGGCAAATCTAATGCTGAACGATAAGAACTTGATTCTTTTACTGCTACCGATAATCGACAGTAACCAAATTTTAAATCTACTAGGTGAGCTACACTTGGTTTTTTCTCACGTAATACATCGTATCCAACTATACCTAGATGTGCTTGCCCATATTCTACATATACTGGAACGTCTTGTGCCCTAACTAATAGCCCTTTAGCTTTTCCACTTGCATCGGGCAGTTGTAATTGACGAGTTCCTGAGTCTAAAAAAGCACTAAAATCTAGTCCAATATCTTGCAATAAGCGAATGCTATCTTTTAAAAGTCCACCTTTGGGCAATGCAACAGTAATCATACGAAGTAGGGGCAGGTTCACAGAAATATAATATTATGAAAATCCTTTTGGTTGATGACGAAGTAGAGCTTACAGACCCTTTAAGTCGATTACTGACGCGCGAAGGGTATAACGTTGATGCTGCCTACGATGGATTACATGGCAGTGAGTTAGCACTGAGTGGCGATTATAACTTGTTGATTTTAGATTGGATGTTACCTGGAAAAAGCGGGCTAGAAATTTGTCAAGAACTCCGGCGCCAAGCTAAAACAACGCCTGTACTATTTCTCACAGCAAAAGATACGCTTGATGACCGAGTTAAAGGTTTAGATGCAGGCGCCGATGATTATTTAGTCAAACCCTTTGAACTGCGGGAGTTACTTGCACGAGTACGGGCACTGCTGCGACGTTCATCAACTACACAAGTGCAAGAGGCGCCTACCCTGCGTTTAGTTAAAGCTGATTTAGAATTAGATATCGAAAATCAAGTTGCTTACCGTACTGGTAGAGTAATTGAACTATCAGAGAAAGAAAGTCAGTTATTACAATATTTTATGGAAAATTCAGGGCAGTTACTTACACATGCACAAATTCTGGAAAATTTATGGAACGATACGGAGCAACCAAGTAGTAATGTAATTGCAGCATTAATTCGCTTACTACGTCGCAAAATCGAGTCTACAGGAGAAACACAATTAATTCATACCGTTTATGGTAAAGGTTATCGTTTTGGCAATTAGTAGGGTGGGCTTCAGGCTACCTTACAAATGCTCTTGTGGAACGGGCATCCCTGCCCGTTTTATATCTATAGATTTCTGCATTTTTTCCTTTAATGCTTGCGCTCTTTGATAAGCCTCTGTACGGTTATCATCAACTTTTTCCATCCCAATTTCTTCAAGACTTTGAATGTAATAACGTAACCGCGCGCGCATAGCCCAAACACCCATCGAAGGAAAAATAGCAAGTAATAGTATTAATGGAGAAATTGGCAGAAATGGTAGTTTGAATAGTCTTTGAATTTTTTTGATATTGATAGCGAAAGGATGCAAATTCTCGCTGCCAACACAAATTACTGGCAGAACAGCAACCTGATAGCGCTGACTTAATTGCTCAAAGCTAATATCAAAGTTTTGTAGCTGATAGCGTTTTTGCCAACCTTTTTGCGGTCCACGCAATCCTTCAGGAGCATAAAGAATTACTTGACGTTCTTTAACAGCACTTTCAAACGCTTTAAATTCGGCACGTATACCACCCAAAACGTTTGACCATCCCACAGGCAACCACCAGACTATCCAAGGATGTTCAAATAATGCTACTCCAGCAAGTGGTTTTATTGTCCAATTACGTTTTTCGCTGAGTAAATATCCAAGAGTTATAAAATCCCAAGGGAAGCACATTCCGGCATGGTTCATAACTACTATTAGAGGTTCTGCTGCTGGTAAATTGTCAATTTGCTTTAACTCAGCACGGAAATATTTCTTAATAATTGGTGTCAATATTTCCTGACGAAATGCCTGTTGATAATTATGATTAAACTCAGTTTGTTCGTTACGGCGTGAGCGACAACCTAAACGTAACCAACGTATTAATAAAGCTAAGTAAAATCCACCAGGAATAAGAAACAATCCATACTCATACCATTTCCAACCATCAGGGTCAGAATGGTAATGTTGCCAGTGACGATTGAATAAAACCAGCCATCCTGGGGGATACCATAAGCAAAACCAGTCAAACCAGCTATATTTATAGCTATTTTTATCACCCTCATTTGAAAACGCTTGTAACTGAGGGTTTATGACACTAATATAACTTTGCGATTTTTGATTTATCACGATTTTATAACAAATTTTACTAAATGCCGTTGATTTTAACTTTCTGAGCTTGATTTAAGCCTCTTTCTATAGAGTTAATTTATATATTCTTTATTTTAAAGTAAATAAATATACTTCGCCACTGTTTAATTAATGTAAAAAATGTAGAGACGTAACATGTAACGTCTCTACATAATATTGATTCTTCGCATATTTATGATTGGTTGTTAAAATCTTGTTTTTCGCTTCTCGATATGTTATTTATGTAGGCATTTAAAGATACAGGTTGTAAACTGTAACATGCTGATAAGTAAAATCAAGAAGTTATCACTCGATGAAACTTCTGGCTGGCGCCTTGTATGTGTACTAGCTGGCATTTTTTTTGTACTAGTATCAATTTTTGCACTACATCGGTTTTACAGCTTCTATGCTTCTTATGACCAAGCACTTTTTGACCAGTTGTTCTGGAACACTATCCACGGACGTTTTTTCCAGGGTTCGTTATCATCGGGTCAATCTAGTGCTGTTATTGCTGACGGTCAGATACATAAGGTTTTCTATAATCATTTAGGACAGCACTTCGTCATAGATTTTATACTATGGTTGCCAATATACGCTTTGTTCCCGACAGGCGCCACCTTAGTTATTTTGCAGGTTGCTTTAATGACAGCGGGTGGTTTGGTACTTTATGCTACTTCGCGTCATTATTTGCCTACTAACATTGCTGTCTTAATAGTAGCTGCTTACTTTAGCGCTAATACAGTCATTGGGCCAACATTGGCAAATTTTTATGAATATTGTCAAATTCCTTTGTTTGTATTTAGTATGCTCTGGGCATTTGCAAAACGTAAATGGTCATTGTTTTGGTTATTTGTAGCTTTGACGTTAGGAATCCGCGAAGATATCGGAATCACTCTATTTGGTTTTGGGCTTTACTTAATATATACTCGTCGTCATGCTAGGGTCGGAATTGCTTTGTGTTTGGTTAGCTTTGCTTATGTGTCGCTGATAACTAATCAAGTCATGGAATTATTTTCTAATGATAATTCACGACTATATTTAAAAGGAATTTTTGGTAAATTTGCTCCTGGTAATGATAGTCCCAGTACGCTACAAATTTTGTGGGGGATGATAACTCACCCTGTAGAGGTTTTCAAAAGTGTGTTCATTCCTTTTGATAGAAGGGTACGATACATGCTCAACCACTGGTTGCCTTTATTATTTATACCAGTAATATCGCCTACTGCTTGGATAACAATAAGTCCTCCTTTATTAGTCCTTTTAATTCAAGAGCGAAAACTTGCTCTCGGTGTGAATATTCGATATGCTTTAACTGTAATGCCAGGTATTTATTATGGCGCCATTATATGGTGGTCACAAAATCAAAATAAGTTTAATGCTTCTGTACAGCTATGGTGGATTAGGTGTATATTTCTATCATTAATTATTACTGTGATATCGAGTCCGAATCGTGCATTTTACTTTTTAATACCTGAATCATTTAATCCTTGGGTATACACTGCATTAACTCGTCAGTGGGAACATGTAGGACACGTCCGCACGTTGATGAATAATATAAATCCTTCTTCAAGCGTTTCAACAACAACTTATCTACTTCCGCATCTTGCCACTCGTCGTAAAATTGTGCGTTTACCTCATATCCAAATACAAAACGATTTGAAGCAAATTGAATATGTAGAATTTATATTAGCAGATATATGGCGTGATTTACGCTACCAAAAAAGCTTTCAAGATGAACGAACTGATTTAGTTAATTTTGCTTCGTTAGTAGACAGATTGATTAATGAATATAAATATGGGATTGTAGATATTCAAGATGATGTAATACTGCTGCGAAAACAATTGATACCGCAACCAAATGTTCTAAATAAATGGGCGAAATTACGTGCAGAATTACAAAAATAAAGTTGATATTTTTCTTATTAGCCCCCTGACGTGTGGGGGATTAAAATCAATGATGTTGAGTTTTTCGGTTTGAAGTAAATTTATAACAATGGCTAACAGCAATTTTACGACTTTCAAATAACTCTTGCAGTGCGTAAATAATTTTCTCTGCTAAAGCATTTTCAAAGCTCGCAATAAATTCTTCACTGGAAATGTTGCCTAGAAAGAACTGTTTTGCCAAGTCACACTGATTTTGAATACCATCAAATCCAATTACTTTCACAATAAATGTAGCAATGGGAGAGTGTTGTAAATCGCTGTAGTTACTTTTAGCGCGTCCAAATTTCAGTAAATTCCACACCTCTTGTTCAATATTGTTTTTTATCTCACGGGGATTTACAACTTCTGGCAAGAAATGTTCAAGTCGCATAAAAGTAAAACCGCGCAAAGGCACTTCCCCCATCATAATGACTAAGGGAATGTCTAACCCTATGGTAAACGAAATCGCTTCAATCAAGGCAATGGTGACAAGTTTGGCTTTTAAGTATAGTTGAGCAATCTCAATATTTCGTTTGGCATAATATTGAAAAATGTTATAAGTATGGCACCGAGGTTCATCTTGAAAATAGCGAAAAATAACTTCAGGTTTGAGTGAAGCCATAAACCCTTCCATTTTTTGAATAGCCAGCCTATAGTCGGCAACCGTATAAGCACCAGTAGCGCTAAGATTATGATTCGTTTCGGGAAGTAAGTTCCAGGTGTTTGCTAGAAATCTTGCTGCACTTGGATGCGCGAAACTAGATACATCGCGGTTAGCGACACGCACACCTCTTTTTATGGTTTTACACAATTCAGCATCCGTAACAAGTAAGTAGAACTTCTCGTTTGCGAATTTTAAGCGTTCTAAAAGTCGTTCGCTTGCTGTTAAACCTTTTTCACATGCTGGACGAAATGGAATAGTCGCTTCTATACACGCTACTATTTGCATTAACAACGGCGCTCCTGCAAAGGGTTCTAAGACTTTTGCTGCAACCAAAGCGCTTAAGAACTCGTTTTGTCCTGAATAAGGGTTGAGAACTTGCCCAGGAACAAATCCAAAAACTGAAGTAACAATTTCAAAGATTGTATCAGCTGGTAAATCTGACTGACTGCGAATTGTTAGGCGCCCATTAATTTCTTTGGCAAACGGAGAAATATAATAACCGACATTAAAATGAATGCTCCAGTCAACTTGTACATAAACAAGGTCATGGAATAATGCCGCCAAAATTTCAATTGGATCCTTACTGCCACCGACTTCAAAAATATGTTGCGGAGTGTGAAAAAACCGCCAAGGGCCCGTCATCGGCTGCACAATTAAGTCAGTAATATGCTCAAGTTTAGACTGCGGAATCTCCAATTTGAGGCTTTCGGTTGCCCAGGTCAGCCGCTTTAAGCATTTTTGATACGCTTTTGCGCTATCCATTTAACATCCTCGTATGAAACCAATTTAGAATAAAAAACTAGCCTGGGTAAGTGTTAACGTACACTTGCTTAGTTCTTC
Organism: Calothrix sp. FI2-JRJ7; assembly: GCA_019359675.1. Lineage (GTDB taxonomy): Bacteria > Cyanobacteriota > Cyanobacteriia > Cyanobacteriales > Nostocaceae > Dulcicalothrix. The sequence goes on along the minus strand of JAHHGX010000002.1, from coordinate 64,717 downwards.
TCTATATATAAGCGAGGATTTATGTATCGGGTATCCGGTAAATTATGGAAAAATTACATCCGTATTTTCACTTAATCAAGTTATGAGTTATGAGTTATGAGTTTTTTAATTCTTAACTCCTAACTCCTAACTCCTAACTGGCAAAGGCTTCAGCTTTATAGCGAATACCAGCTTGCTTAAGCCGTCGCAAAACTTCACCCAAACGGTCACATTCCGAAATCAAGCTGACGCGCACGTATCCTTCACCACCACTACCAAAAGCATTACCTGGTGTTACCACCACACCTGTCTTTTGTAATACATCAAGTGCAAAATCAGTTGAACTCATTCCAGGTGGGCAAGGAATCCACAAATACATAGTGGCTTTGGTTTTACCCACATCCCATCCTAATTGTGATAATCCTTCAATGAGGAAATCACGACGGGTTTGATACCGTTTTTGCACCTCATATAAGTAAGTATCTGGAAGTTGTAAGGCAGTTTCTGCCGCAGCTTGTAATGCCGCAAAAATACCATAATCCAAATTTGTTTTGAGTGTCCGCAGTCCCTGAATAACATGACGGTTACCTACTACAAAGCCAACGCGCCAACCTGCCATATTATAGGTTTTGGACATCGTGTGAAACTCTACACCAATTTCTTTGGCGCCGGGAATTTCTAGTAAACTCGTAGGTTGATAGCCATCAAAAGCCAACTCGGCATAACATAAATCATGCACTAGCAGAATTTCATACTTACGAGCAAAAGCAACTATTTCTTCAAAAAATTCACGCGGAGCAGTTGCCGCAGTTGGATTACTAGGATAATTGAAATAAAGAATTTTAGCTTTACGTGCGACCTCATCAGGAATTGCCGCTAAATCAATTAACCAATTATTTTCTGGCTTCAGAACTAAGCTATAAACGTCTCCCCCAGCAATTAACGGACCACGAAAATGTACTGGGTACGATGGCGAAGGCACTAAGACAACATCACCTGGATTAATATAAGCTAGCGCTAAATGTGCCAAACCTTCTTTAGAACCAAGTAAAGGTAAAGCTTCACTGTCGGAGTCTAACTTTACACCATAGCGACGATAGTACCAATTTGTTATACAACCTCGAAAACTAGCAGTTCCTTCAAATGGTGGATAACCGTGATTTGCAGGGTTCTGCAACGCTTTCACCGCAGCATCAATGACTGGTTGAGGTGTACTACCATCGGGATTACCCATTCCCAAATCAATCAAATCTAAACCTTGTTGCCGTGCGTTTGCCTTAAGTTCATCTAACCGGGCAAACGGATAAGCCGGTAAATTTTGTATGCGTTCTGCGGACTTAATCCAACTTAAACTCATTGCTCAACCTCGTCACTCACTTCCAACACCGAAACGCGACTCATCGTATTATCTATTGGCGCCGTCGTAGATACCATTGCTGCCATCAACTGTTCAGAGGAAACTTTAAACGGTAATCTATGAATATCTGATTTGGGGTCGAGGGCAATTTCTGCGGCACAAAGTAGTTGTCGCAGAGTCACATCTCCCAAACCTAGATCATTCAAATTACGCGGCAAACCAATTTCTGCATAGAACTTTAACAACTGTTGTCTTGCAGAGGAAGCGAGTTGGCTACCTTGAACCATCTCTTCTAAACGCAACTGCACTAAAATTCCAAAAGCTACTTTCTCACCGTGGATACTATGGCGCCCGCAAATATGAGTTAATCCATTGTGAACTGCATGTGCTGCAACCGTTCGACATTGGGCGCCACCCAAACCACCAATTACCCCTGCCATGAGAACAGAAGCATCAACAACTTCGCGCCAAGCATCACCACCAGGTTCTTTTAGGGCTTGTGAGGATTTTTGGAAGAGAATATCGCGTAATACACGTGCTTGCTGAACGGCAGCAATAATCATAGTTTGCTCAGAGTGCCCACTACTAACCGAAGCTTCATACCACTTAGCTAAAGCATCGCCAATTCCTGCCACTAAAGTCCGAGTTGGCGCCGTTTGCACCAAATCGTAATCTAAAATAACCAAATCAGGACAGTGCGCTAACCCAACATCGTAAAGAAATGCTCCCTCATCCGAATAGACGTTTGATAAAGCAGTCCATCCAGCACAAGTTGCCGCCGAAGTTGGAACTGTCACTACAGGCACATCTAACTGATAAGCAATAAGCTTCGCTGTATCTAGTGCTTTACCACCACCTACGCCAATAATCACATCACAAGAATGCTTTTTGGCTTCTGCACGTAAAGAAAGCAAACTAGCTTCACTACAATCAGGAGTGTAACAAGCACATGAGCATTGCAACGAAGAAGCATTTAAAACAGGCTTCAGAAAACCTTCAATTGCAGTCAGCGTTTTACCACCAATAATCAAAGGACGCTTACCCAAACGGGCAATATCATCAACAGCAGCTGCCAACACTTGGGTACCGCGAATTATCTTCGCAGGGGCAACTGCAAGGAAAGATAACGAACTAGAAGTTTGAGTAGACAACTTTTCGGTTAAAAATTTATTAGGCATATAACTAATTAACTAACAGTAACATTTCTGCATACTTTTTGATACAGTTCTTAACTATAAGTATCAGCTTCCAATTTGTTAATACATATGCATTAAGTTATACTTAAACTACCTTCAAGTAATATTTTATTGCAAAATAATAAGAATTGTATCGGGAAACACAAATTGGCAACGGAAAGAACGGATAACTTATGCATCCGTTACATCCGTTGCATCCGTTGCTTATGCTGTTGGTTTTGCTAATAAAGCAAATTTATCTTCAAAAATTTCAACTGCCATGCTTGAGTCATCGCGACTAGCCAAAGAGCGTTTGGCTTGTCCAATGTACAAAGGTATTGAAACACCTGGTTCTGGATGAATTACAGTACGTGCGCGGATTAACATGAGATTATTAGTACCAGCACCGAGGCGCCCAGAGGAGTACAAATCACTTGCAGCTTGGCGAAGAGTGGCATCGAGTTGGGTTTGGGTGATATCGTTCTTAAGTGAAATTACGGTTTGCGTCGCTCCATTGTCGTAGACTAAGTTGTAGCGAACGGCGCCGGGAATTACTGTTCGTGTTAGTGGCGCCAGTGATAAGGCAAACAAACCTCCTGTAACAACTAACATAAACCCGGTTGTACCCACAAGTCGAAAGCGAATACCCCATTTAAAAACAAAAGCTAAAATTGCGATAGCGGCTAAAGCTAAAGTCGCAATTCCCGACCACTGAGTATATTGGAGAAATTCCGGTTGGATATTCATATATGAAGTCGCGCGTTACCTTTTAAGTTTTATTAACAAATCTTTATTTTACTGCGTAGGTGCAAATTTATTTTCGTAAATATCCCCAAGCAGATAGATAAAATAATTTATACCCAAGACTGATTAATCAGGTTTGGGTAGCAAACATAATAAGCGGGTATATAAAGTAGAAAGTAAAAGGACGAAACCCGTGTCTGAAGAATTAAAAGCAGGTGACAGAGTTAAATGGAAGACTTCACGTGGAGAAACCGTAGGAGAAGTCGAAGAAAAACTCACCTCACCCACAGATATAAAAGGACATCACGTAGCAGCTTCTAAGGATAATCCTCAGTATTTAGTTAAAAGTGACAAAAGTGGTGATGTTGCAGCACACAAACCAGATTCACTTGAAAAAGTAGATTAAACACCAATAAAAACTATGACTAAAGAAGTAAAATCTGTAATAGAAGAATTCCGCACGTCAGTAAACATGAAACCAAAAGAATTGGAGTCATGGTTAGATACGGAAAAATCAAAATCCGTAGGGATGACGAAAGACGGGGAAGACGAATCAGTTGGGCATCAATCTGGAAAGTATATTATTGAGTTACTGCAAAAAGACGAAGATGAATATTCAGAAGAAGATTTTGCCCACATGAAAAAAGTAGTGAGCTATATTCATCGTCACTCAGCACAAAAACCAGAGGGTGATATTGAACACACCCGCTGGTATTATTCCCTCAAAAATTGGGGATATGACGCAAGTAAATAAATTGATATAGCGTTTCCTAAGCAAATGAGGTACATCTAATTCTTTACTACCAGAATAAGCAACTTTAAAAACGTACTTCGCTAGACCGGGAAACGCGATAAATATTATGTAGAGACGTTACATGTAACGTCTCTACAATTATCCAAACCAGTGTGAAGGTTCGCAATTTGGTTGAACTGTGTCATTAAACAATCTGCTAATCCATTCAGATTTTTGTTCCATAATCGAACAAATTCCTTGGTGAATTATACTTTGCACGTGCAACTTTGCTTGCAAAGGGTTACGTGGTAACTTATAATTGATTCCACACGCTGTATCAAAATCGCTATCTAAGCAAGGAATCTGCGCCGCTACATAATCTATTAAGTCTTGATTTATGTCAGGAATTGCAAATACTTGTTGATAAGGAGTGTAAGAATATGTATCTAAAACCTTTTGTATTTCTCCAACAACTGATTGCAATGTTAATTTAACAGCAGTTTCCATATCTATACTTCCTTGATTAATTGAAACATGACTAAGTTTACAGTTGTTGTAAGCAAACAAATTTTGATCAAGTGAGTTTTTCAATTTATCAAACTACTTGAGTTATATTTTGCTTCTTAAACAAAAGTTCATCTTTAGTAAACAAATTTTTACTAATCAACATAAGTCTGCCGACATCCAAATTTAGTAAGCATCCTTATCTTAATTATTTAGATTTTCTGACTTTTCGCGCAAAAAATACACAAAACTCATTGTGAACATTTTGGGCGCCATTCTTTAATAATGAATATATTATTAAGAATTACCTTCTCCACTTACCAATTACAGTTACTAGCTCTAATTGCTGTATTTTTACTAACATGTATCAATTAATACAAATTATCTGGCAAAAAGATTGTTGTATAGTAAATATACAAATAAGTGTAATTAAGTAGTTGGTATCAAAACTTACGACTCATCTATTCTATGAAACAATTTTTAGGATAGGTAGTGTAATAAATTTTTTTAATTATTTCTTAAGATTATTTGAATACTAAGTATATATACTTAAGAGGTACGTAGGTGTAACCCAACATTGATAACATTAATAATGTTGATGTTGGGTTACGCTGCCGCTGCACCCAACCTACAATTGTATGAAGTTCAAATCTTTGAGGGTGGTATTGGGTTGAAGTTGAGAGTTTACAGCACTTGCTGCGCTGAGTCCAGAATAAATGGCGCCTGAAATTAAGTTACCTCCACACCAATCACCGCAGCACACTAAGGGTTGTAAAGTTTCGGCAGTTAAAAAAGTTTCTTGTAAGGGAGTGCTAGGAAAAGCATAACGCCAACGATGAACTTGTAACCAATCAGGCGATGCAAGCCAGTCAAATCCGACCGAGTTGGAGACAGTACGTAACATCTGTTGTCCTACAGGCTGTAAATCTTGAGCCTCTAAATTTTGTGCGGCAAAATCAGCGCTACTTTGAACTACGAAAACAGGTTGTGAGGGGTTAAGACGTTTAGTGCTATCGAAACCAATCCATCCTAGGGTATTATCATTATCAAATGTTATGGCTTTCCATTGAGGAACTGGTGTTGACGTAGCTGGATAGCCAGCCATGACGGTGATACTTGGGAAGAATTGAACCGAACGTAGTTTGTTAATAAATGTGGAATTAAGAATACTACCTTCGAGTGGTTCAAGTAAGGTTAAAGCTTGGGGGGCAGGAATTGCGATAATTAAGGCTTTCGCTGTTATTGGCGCCGTTGTTGATTCAAGAGTTAGGCACCATTGATTATCATCAAAATTAACTTCAACAACACGCTGTTCAAGAATTACATCCAAACCTTGTGCCAGAAACTTAGCTATAGAACTCATTCCAGTAGGACTTACATACCTCGGTTGCATCGAAGACACAATATTCTGTGTCTTTTCCATAAAAGTACCGTTCCAAACTTGAAGAATGTTACGTTGTATTAATAACTCAACGAACTGAGTCATTAATTTACCTTTGGGCTTGAGGTAACATGCACCGTGGTCAGCACAAGTATTATGTAAGCGACGAGTTGCGACTCTGCCACCAAAACCACGCGATTTTTCAACTACTAACACCGAATAACCAGCTTGGGTTAACTGCTGCGCGCAAACTAAACCAGCCATTCCGGCGCCTATTATTACAACATCTGTCATAGGGAGCGTGGTAAATGGTTAATGTATAAGTGGTCAATAATGAATTAGCTGTTAGCTACTACTATTACCATTGACCACGAAAAGCTGATAGTAGAATAGGGAACAGAGAACAAGCTGCGCGATTTGGAGGAAGGGAAATTGGATGAACTGAGGGAAGCCTTGGAACTGGCAACAGAGGATGAATTAAAGGATTTAACAGCAATCTTGTTTAGTCGTAAATTCAACCCCCTCGATTACGTACAGACACCCGAACCAATCGAAGTGCAAAGCCAAAGCCGTGAAGCTTGGCTATCGGCGCTAGAAGAACGCTTTCGCTATTTAGCCGCCGATGGTATTACGGTTTTACGGGGACGCACCAATCAAGTTACCTACCGACAAGCCCTAATTCAGGTTTGTAAGTATTTAAAAGTAACTTATTCAGATGATTTGGCGACAGTTGATTTAGAAGCTGAACTTTTTCTACATTTATTAGGGCGCGTTTGGCGAAAATTACCCCCTGCGGAAAAACAAAAGTTAACCGAGCGAGTACAAGCGCAGCTGGCAAAATCGATATCCACAAACGAACCACTACCTTTATTATTGCAACCCGACCCACTCGGACTGCTATTTAAAGGAGGTAGCGCGTTAGCTTTAACTTCGGTAGTGCAACCGCTGTTGCTCAGACAAATTGCGCGTCAATTTGCTACGCATTTTGCAGCGTATCAAATGGCACGTCAAGCCGCAATTCAAGGAGGAAAAATAGCAGCCGACCAATTCCAAAATTACGTGGGTTTACAGATGGCACGTCAAGGAATGGCGATAAATGCAGCACGATACGGCGCCGCGCGTACAGTGTTTGCCTTTATTGGTCCAATGATGTGGACATGGTTTCTTGCTGATTTAGGGTGGCGTGCAATAGCAACAAATTACGGTCGGATAATCCCCACGATTTTTACAATCGCACAAATTCGTCTAACTCGTGGCGAAGAATGTTGGGAACCGGCTTGACTTTAATGTCATTAGTCATTAGTCATTAGTTTAAAAGTTTAAAAGTTATTAGTCATTTGACGTTAGTCTTTCGTCATTAGACCCAGGACGAGCGGGCAAAAGACCAAAAACAATTAGCAATACTACTTTTGACAAATGACTAAACACGGTTCACAGCATCCAGATTCAAAATTACAACTACCTTGGAATTTCGCCCAAGTTGGAGTGTTGATTTTTCCTCTAATGCCAGTATTGGGGGTGATTAACTTAAGCTTGGCACTACTTATTACTTGGTTATTTAAGTACAAAAGTATTGTACGGCGCCCTATTAATCAGGGATTTGGCATTTTTAGCTTAGTGCTTATTATCACAACAGCCTTTGCACAGGAAAAAATACCCGCACTACTGGGATTACCAAATTTTGTACCTTTCATTTTATTATTTTGTGCCTTTGATACTTTAATTCAAACAACAGCCCAACTACGGCGCCTTGCTTGGATAATGGTAATTACTTCTATACCAGTTGCATTACTTGGTTTAGGACAAATGTTCTTAGGCTTAAAAACTCCGGAATTAATCTTTAATATATTTGGTTGGACAATTACACCTGGTGGAAACCCTCTAGGTCGCATGTCTTCTGTATTTATGTACGCGAATATCCTAGCTGGGTATTTGGTAATAGTTTTTATTCTCGCATCTGGATTGTGGTTAGAAAAGATAGAAGAAAATATTGGTATTTCGTACTCAGCACTCAGAACTCAGCACTCATTACTCTTTCTGACAGTTGCTGTGCTTCTCAATTTTGCCGCATTGATATTAACTAATTCCCGTAATGCTTGGTTAATAGCAATTTTAGCTTGTGTTGCTTATGCAGTTTTCAAAGGATGGCGCCTTATAGTTGGTTTTTTTGGCGCCGTTACAGTTAGTGTACTTTTAGCAGCATTCGCACCGACATCTATCGCTGGGATATTTCGTACTTTCGTTCCAGCATTCTTTTGGGCACGTTTAAACGACCAAATGTTTCCAGACCGACCAGTTCAACTAATGCGAACAACACAATGGCAGTTTGCCTGGTCAATGGCACAACAGCGTCCTTTAACAGGTTGGGGACTAAGAAACTTTACCCCCGTATACCAAGAAAAAATGCACATTTGGCTAGGACACCCCCACAACTTATTTTTGATGCTATCCGCAGAAATAGGAATACCCAACACACTATTATTTATAAGCTTAATTATCTGGATTTTAATCTCCAGTATACGAGTACTAAAACAATCAATATGTTCTGAACAAGACAAACTAATATTCTTCAGCTATTTCCTAATTGTCATATCATGGGTAATTTTTAATACACTAGACGTAAGTTTATTTGACCTGCGACTCAATGCGCTTTCATGGCTGTTGCTAGGCGCCGTTTCCGGAGTATCTTACCGCTACAATCACGCTAAACAAGAACTAGACACGTAATAGTAACTTTTCCCTTTCCTCAAAAAAAATCAGTGTATATACTACTGTCATATAAGTTTACACGTTAATAAAATTACTATTATTCACGTCTATGACTGTGATGTGGCTAACGTGGAATTAGTCACTGTTGCTGATTGTTGGGAAGGTGTAGGTAACATCCTATTATGGATTTACCTGCATAACAGGGCATCTTAATAAGGTGCCCTTTATTTTAATAAAACACAGAAACCTGGTTTCTTAAACACTAAGCATAACAATCTTCAATTTTAACCAAAAGAAACCAGGTTTCTTAAATCCATCAATAAAAACCACTTATTAACACATATTCAAAACTAGTAATATACCTACTTGGTAGACTTACCTGGAATCTTTTATCCTTACCAGCAGAAGCCTCAGTACTATGTAAAAGCGGCACGATTGTTAATCACCCAAACGGACAATTAAACAACTGTATTCTTGCAAAAGACCTAACCGTGCAAATCGTAGTAAACAACGTTTCCGCAACAATCCCTTGCAAAGCAAACGATTACGTAACCTTCACCGAAAAAAGCAATGTTTCAAAACTGTAGACTATCACAAAAAATGCAAATTTTACAAGGTCACTCAGCCGGAACATGTGACAAAGATATGATGGTTCACATATCAACACAAGCAGACGAAAAACAATATCTTAGTTGCCGCTTTTAATTTTATTTTTCCCTAACTCCTCTCCGGCACCAAGAGGGCTTATTTACTATAAACATACATATGTATCCTTGGCAACTCCTTCGGTTGAGCGTTAAATTTAACAGTGAAATCAGGTACATTGTTAAAAAGCGTGCAAAATGCATTTAACGCGCGTACCAAATAAATATTATTTAATTAATATGCCTGCTGAAAGAGGATACTGGCTAAAAAGCGCACTGCAAATAAAAGGTTCTGTTATCAGAGCAATACATAGACGAGTTACAGGTTGCGGGATTTTTGCCGTTTTCATTTCGGTACTTCATTATTACAAGTTGCCTGTATCACAACCTATTTTAGGCAGTCTCATACCGAGTATCGTTTTAGGTTTATTGCTTGTATTTCGTACTAATACTGCATACGAACGCTTTTGGGAAGGTCGAAAGTGTTGGGGGTCTATGGTTAATAATGTCCGAAATCTAGCTCGGCAAATATGGGTTTCGGTAAATGAAATTGAATACGAAGATAGAAAAAGCAAAATTGCAACATTATATTTATTAGTAGCATTTGCGGTAGCGACAAAAATTCATTTGCGAGGAGAACAAGTCAATGCCGAGTTAGAAGAACTCATGCCTGAAACACGGTACGCAAAGTTAACAATGATAGATAATCCTCCTCTCGAAGTTGCCTTTTGGATAGGAGATTATTTACAGCATCAATACGACCGTAACTGTATAAATAGCTATCAACTTTCAGCGATGCAAGAACTAGTTAACCAATTAGTTGACAACCTTGGCGCCTGTGAAAGAATATTGCGAACACCAATGCCACTAGCTTACGCAATACATCTTAAACAACTATTATTACTTTACTGCCTATCACTACCATTTCAAATGGTCGCTAGTTTAGGATGGTGGACAGGCTTTGTATCAGCATTAATTAGCTTTACACTATTTGGTATAGAAGCAATTGGCTTAGAAATAGAAAACCCCTTTGGCTACGACGCAAACGACTTACCCCTCGATACTATTTGCAACACCATAAAGCGCAATATCGACGACTTAATCAAACTAAAACCTAAAGTTCACGCTAATTAACCACTGTCATACTCAGGAACGTAAACGCAGTTTTCCCGCTTTCGCGCGCATCTCGCTCCTGTCATGAGTCGCGAACGTAAACGCAGTTTTCCCGCTTTCGCGCGCATCTTTAAGATTTTTACGTTTTGAATATGTAATTAATTTAAATGGTATATCTATTTACCACAGAGACACAGAGTCCACAGAGATAAGAGTTAAGAAATGCGCGAAGCAACGGCACCTAATTCCCAACTTTAATGACACAAACCACTAATTCATTCGTAAACTTATGTTAAATTTTCAAGCCAGATTTAATAATTCATGGGTACTATATAAAATTATTTATTTTAAACTAAATAACCATGCAGTCACCTCAAGTGCTTACCCTTTCGGAACTGCAACAATTTATAGAACATCCAGAACAGCTAGCTGGCCAACCTGTTGAATTTCAGCTTGCCGTTGCTAATTATAGTGAGGCGCCGCGTCAACTTTTGGAAGTGCTAGCTAACAGTACAAATTTCCAAGTCGCTGAAGCTGCGAGTATGCATGTTAACTTCGCTGGAGAAGCAGGTGAAGATTGGCAGGAAATTGCAGAAACGGCAATGAAAACGGCGCCGTTAGGGCAAAACGACCGACTCGTAGCGGAGTTATTAAAATTTGCGCCTGTTCCTGAAGTTTTGGTTAGCGAGTGGATGCCGGGACATAGACTAATTGAAGGAATTGAAAATCCATACATGGCGCCGAGGCATCGGGTAAAATTACTACAAAGACTCGCACTTTCCCCAATTATCGAAGAACGACTCAAAGCCGCAGCGCATCCAGATACCCCTGATGCGACTCTAGAACAATTAGCAGGAGATTTAGAGTTACCAATTCGCATAGCTGTTAAATATCACCATAACAGCCTCACAAAAGTAATAGAGCAAATAGAGGCTCAACATCAAATAGCTCAAAACTGGGAAACTAACCCAGAGGAATTAGCTGTACTTGCAGATAGTCCTTGGTCTTGGATTCGTTTAGCAGTTGCGCGTAACCCATATACACCACACGAAACCTTAGCAAAGCTAGCACAAGATTCAGAAGAGAAAATTCAGTTTGCTGTTGTATATAACCTTGCTACACCAAAAGAAGTACTCGACTTATTAGTAAATCATTATTACCAAGAGATTACGGAAACAATTTCAAAGCATCCTAATGCTTCTGAACAAGCTTTAGTAGAGTTATTACCTAAACACCATGAGTATATCTCCATGAGACCTGACTTACCTCCCGTTGTATTAGCAGAACTAATCAAATATAATTCTGGACGCAAAAATAGATATAAAGAGGAGTTAGTTGATAATCCAAATACTCCAGGTGAAACGCTTGCACAACTAGTAGATTTTCCTTTATCTGTTGCAAAACATCTAAATGTACTAAGCTCTACATTAGAACAATTAGCCCAACATCCTTCTTTAAAGGTTCGTTTAGCAGTATTTAAGAATCCAAAAACGCCTGACCTTATCAAAAATTAACTGTTAAAAAGTTGCTAGAAGCAGAAGATTACGAAATTTTTCTTGAACTCGCTATGTGTACTCAAACATCAGCAAATTTACGACATCAGCTTTTAGATAATATCATTGATGCAAATGATAGCAATTTGAAACTTAGTGAAAATAGACAATATGAAGATGAAGGGGAAATAGCAGAATTTTTCTATAATAATACACAAGACTTAGATGATGAAGACGATTTTATTGTAGATGAAAATTAAAAATATGTTTAATATTAAAGAAGCTTGGTTAACTATAGCAAAATCAGAAGCTACACCAATTGATATTCTAGAAAAATTAGCTACTAAACTAGAGTTACCAAATTTCAGTATTAACAATTTTCGTTCTGTAGCAGTTGCTTTACTTGGTAATCCCAATACTCCAACTTTAATTAGAGATAGGTTACAAGAAAAACTTACTTTACCTAAGAATCCACAAGGGCAGTATCAAGATTGGGATATGCGTTTAGCACTAGCTTTTAATTCTTCTATCCCAGAAAAAAAGAGAAAAGAATATTTTCAGCAACTTGTTGCGAATGCTACTAAAGCTTACGAAGAATTAGCAAGTAACTCTAAAACTCCACCTCACATTTTAGAAGAATTGGCTATGAAGGAAATAGCTTACTCTTCGATAAACTACTATTTAGCAATAAATCCGAATACACCAACTCATATTTTACACGAATTAGCCAATAATTCAGAAAAATATGTTCGTGAAGATGTATGTAAAAATCCTTCATGCCCTCCAGATATTATAGTAAAATTAGCGAATTAATCTGAGGGAATCAAAGTTCCATCAACTTATAACTCTAGAACCCATGAATGGGAAGACTGGGGTATATTCTGGTTTGATTACCCGAACATGCCATTCTTAGAACTTTATCGTATACAGTTAGCAAAAGAGATAAAATTTGAGAACGATAAAACTAAAGGGTTTATAATTAACAATTTCGCAAATTTTCATCAATTTCAAGAATACTTAGCTAAACATGGCGATATCAATTCGCGCGTAGCACTTCTTCTAGAACAAATACACCAGTACATGTACTTGAACAATTAATTAAAGATGATGATGCGATAGTTCGCAAAGTAGTGTCTGAGAACGAGAATCTTCCTTTGAACTGTTTACTTGAGCTAACTCAAGATAAGGATGTTAATATACGGCTTAATTTAGTTACCCCTCGTTTGAGACGAGAAGATATACCTGTTGAAATTATAGAAGCACTTGCAAATGATGAAGCGGAGGTAGTTAGAGAAAAAATTGCAAGTTGTAGGAATACTCCTGCACACATTTTAATTGAACTTGCAAACGACTCAAGCCTCAAAGTTAAAAGTAAAGTTGTCAGTAATCGTAATACGCCTGTAGAAATTCTTGAACGTCTATGGCGAGAATATGAATTATTTGACTCTGAAAATCACAATACACCTAGCCACGTTGTTGCTGAAATAATTTCTCGTAAATATGATGAAAAAACTCTGAGAAAATTTTTGATAAATTCAATTGGTAGTTATGGACAAATACCTACTGAAATTCTAGAAAAATTAGCGACGCATCGTAGTTCTGTTATTCGTAGCGATGTTGCTCAACATCCGAATACAAGCATCAGTGTTTTAGAAAGTTTAGTTGATGATAATTACTGTGTAACTCGTTGGTCTTTAGCTTCCAACTGTAATACTCCATCCCATACACTAGAATCTTTACTTAAAAAATGGGAAAGCCCTGAAGGTAAGCTTGATGACGAACTTTGTCGTCGTTTAGCTTGGAATAAAAATTCACCTTGTACTGTTCTTGAGTTCTATTTATTGAGACTCAGGAAAGGCGCCTTTAGTAATGCCTAAATGATTAAATGCGTACTGCTGATCATAGTAATCAGAAAAATTTATGGTTTTTATTTGGTTTACAATTAAGCTTATACCAATCTAATATGAAGCTGCATACAATTAAATTCCCCCACCCCCCTTAATAAGGGGGGCTAAGAGTAATAATGTGCATCTTCATATAAAAATGGTATTAAAGCTTCTACATCTACTGTTCGTGCATTTATTTTTGCTTCTATGGAAAAAACACCAACGGGTAAAAGCTCAATGCCAATAGTTTGCCAGTTTAAATCACTTGTAGTAAATAACGATGTTCCAATTCCTGAAAATGGGTCAAGTAAGGCGCCTGGTTTTGGTTTTAAAGTCTCAATTAGGTATGTAACAAGCTTTTCTGAAAATCCCTCTCGGTATTTAAACCAAGAAAACTGGGCTTCTTTGTTAGCTTGAAAACTCACTAATGTCCTACCTAAACAAGGATTGTGAATAATTTTAGACTTGTATTTGTTGTAAAGGGCGCCTCTTTGATTAGAATAAGTTATTAATTGAGAGTTCGTTTTCTCTAAAGTGCGGTTTGTATCCATTATTTGAGAACCTAACTTATGCTTATTTTTCCCAACAAACCCACTTTGCGCGAGTTCGCTTGTACAATATTAGATAAAGGCTTGGACGGATTGGGGGTAATAACCGATGATTGCACAAGTTGAAGAAAAAAAATATTATACGTGTGAAGAATATTTAGAGTTAGAGATTAACTCGCTCGAACGCCATGAGTACATTGATGGTGAAATTATACTTATGACTGGTGGTACGCCGAATCATAGTCAAATCGCTATTAACTTAGGTGGTACGCTTAATTATGTACTAAGGCGCCAACCTTATCGAGTCTCTGTTGCTGACCAAAGGTTATGGATTCCCAAAAAACGTATTTATACTTATCCAGATGTGATGGTAGTTCAAGGCGACTTACAAATGCAAGAAGGGCGCCAGGATACAATAACCAATCCGTTAGTAATTGGTGAAGTTTTATCGAAATCTACTAAAAGTTATGATAAAGATGATAAGTTTGCCGCATATCGGACTATTCCGACTTTTCAAGAATATATTTTAATCGACCAATACGAAGTACATGTCGAGCAATATTTTAAAACTGATGATAAGCGTTGGACTTTTACTGAATACGATGATTTGAATGAAACGCTTTGTTTGAATTCGATGACTTTTGAGATAGCTTTAGCTGATATTTATGACAAAATCCAGTTTGAATAAATAATTCATCCGTTACATCCGCTCTCAGGAGTTGCTAACCAATTTCTCTTACCCTCCACTCTGTCTCTGTGTCTGTGTGTGGTAAAAAATAATTATATTGACTGCACTATTCATGTGTAGGGTGGGCAGTGCCCACCTTACCCTTGAAAGCGTATTCCGGTCAGTTACAATTTCCGAATACCCTTTTCTATCCCCTCACACACGCCCGTCAAAAAATCCAAATCTAAAGTCTCAATAGTATCACTCGGCTTATGATAATGAGGATTTCTCATATTCGCGGTATCAGTAATCATTATCGCGGGATAACCCGCATCCCAAAATGGCGCGTGGTCACTACGCCTAGTATCTCGCACAATTAAACCGCGATTAGGTACAGGCAACCACTGACTTGGTACACCAACTTTACGTATGCTGCGACTGATACTTATTAAGTCACGTAGTGTTCGCCAGGTACCAATTAACGCTATAAAGTCGCCACGATTTGGATAAATCTTCTCTAACGGCGCCGGATACGCTTGTGAATTAGGTGTTTTTACGCAGTACCCTAGCATTTCTAGCGAAATCATCAATCTTAAAGGTTGCTGTTCTTCTTTAAGTTTTGCCGCGTAGCTAATACTTCCCATTAAGCCATACTCTTCCATATCAAATGCAACGAGTCGCAAAGGATATTTAGCTGGCTCAGTAGCGAACATGCGCGCGAGTTCGAGTAATACTGCTACACCCGTAGCGTTATCA
This sequence comes from Calothrix sp. FI2-JRJ7, assembly GCA_019359675.1. Classification (GTDB taxonomy): domain Bacteria; phylum Cyanobacteriota; class Cyanobacteriia; order Cyanobacteriales; family Nostocaceae; genus Dulcicalothrix. Next base: position 49,028 of record JAHHGX010000002.1, on the reverse strand, counting down.
TCGGCGCCAGGAGAACCTGGTACAGTGTCGTAATGGGCGCCGATTAAAATTGGTGGCAAGCTAGCCTTTTCAGACTCCACCTGACAAGGTAAATTCAATATGAGATTGCTACAGTTTTTACCGCCAACTTTAAAGGTGTGGATTTCCACACTTCCCCATTGGGCAAATGAAGTTTGAATGTACTGCTGGACAAAGAAATGTCCACCCGATGCTATGTATGGGTCGCGGTCGCGAACAATTTGATTCAGGTGAGTAATAAGTTGCGTCTTCAGGTTCACAGAGTCTTAGGAGAGAAAAAGGAAAAGGGATATATATTGAATCTATGTGTAGCAGCCTTCTGCCTTCATTTTTTCGAGTGCAAGATACAATAAGTCAAGCTAAGGTTTCTAACGAAACAAATAGTTTTATTAAGATAAATTAGGAGAACAGTAACGCATGGGCAAGGTAGTCGGCATTGACCTGGGTACAACCAACTCAGTAGTTGCTGTCATGGAGGGTGGCAAGCCGGTGGTGATTGCCAATGCTGAAGGAACACGTACAACACCCTCCGTTGTCGGCTTTAGCAAAGACGGTGAAAGAGTTGTTGGACAAATGGCACGGCGCCAAACCGTTCTAAACCCACAAAATACATATTTCGCTGTTAAGCGCTTTATTGGACGTAAGTATTCTGAGCTTAGTCCCGAATCAAAGCGCGTTCCTTACACAATTCGCAAAGACGAAGTTAGTAATATTAAAATTGTATGTCCCCGTTTGGGTAAAGATTTCTCTCCCGAAGAAATTTCCTCAATGATTTTGAAGAAGTTGGCAGACGATGCTAGTCGCTATTTGGGAGAAAAAGTAACTGGTGCAGTTATTACAGTTCCTGCTTATTTTAACGATTCGCAGCGTCAAGCTACACGCGATGCTGGCAGAATTGCTGGTTTGGACGTTTTAAGAATTCTTAACGAGCCAACTGCTGCATCTTTAGCTTACGGTTTAGATAAAGGTCGTAGCGAAACTATCCTGGTGTTTGACTTGGGTGGTGGAACTTTTGATGTCTCGGTGCTGGAAGTTGGAGATGGTGTTTTTGAAGTAAAGTCCACTAGTGGAGATACTCAGCTTGGTGGTAATGATTTTGATAAAAAAATAGTTGATTGGTTGGCAGAGAAATTTCAAGAAGAACACGGTGTAGATTTACGACGCAGTGACCGTCAAGCTTTACAGCGTTTACTCGAAGGCGCCGAGAAAGCCAAAATCGAACTTTCTGCCGTTAGTGTTACTGATATTAATTTGCCCTTTATTACTGCTACCGAAGATGGTCCTCAGCACATTGAAACACGACTAACTCGTTCTGAGTTTGAAGGGTTATGTGAAGATTTATTAATGCGAGTACGAACACCTGTTAAACGTGCGCTTCGAGATGCTGGTTTGCGTCCTGATGATATCGACGAAGTGGTATTAGTGGGTGGTTCGACGCGGATGCCAATGGTAAAAAGGTTAGTCGAAGATTTAATTGGTATTGAAGCCAATGAAAATGTTAACCCTGATGAAGTTGTGGCAATAGGCGCCGCTATTCAAGCTGGTATTATTGGCGGTGAACTCAAAGATGTTTTACTACTCGATGTCACACCACTATCAATAGGGTTAGAAACAATAGGTGGTGTAGCAAAGAAATTAATTCCCCGCAATACTACAATTCCCGTTCGTCGTTCGGATATTTTCTCCACGTCAGAAAATAACCAAAATACTGTGGAAATTCACGTAGTTCAAGGTGAGCGGGAAATGGCAGTAGATAATAAATCCCTTGGTCGTTTCAAGCTTTATGGTATTCCCCCAGCACCACGTGGTATACCCCAGGTACAAGTATCTTTTGATATAGATGCTAACGGGATATTACAAGTAACAGCCCTCGACCGCACGACTGGGCGCGAACAAAGTATAACTATTCAAGGCGCCTCGACATTGAGCGAGTCAGAAATTACCCAAGCTATTCGCGATGCTGAGAAATTCGCTGAAACCGACCGTCAACGTAAAGAAAAAGTCGAAAAGCGTACTCGTGCTGAAGCATTGATTTTACAGGCAGAACGTCAACTGCGAGAAGTCGCTTTAGATTTTGGAATGCAGTTTGCCCGCAGTCGGCGCCAGCGTATTGATAATATATGTCGTGAACTGCGTGAAGCATTACAAGCAAACGACGACCGAGGTATCGACCAATCTTATGCTGACCTTCAAGATGCATTGTCCGAATTGAACCGCGAAGTGCGCGCGTACTATGCGGATGATGAAGATGATGATTTGTTCGGCACCATTCGCGACATATTTACAGGTGGCGATAAAGACGACCGAGATAATCGTGATTATGGTCGTGATTATGGTCGCGACTCCAACCGTGATTATGGTCGAGACTCCAACCGTGATTACGGCAGAGACTATAGTCGAGATTCAAATCGTGATTATGGTCGTGATTCAAATCGTGATTATGGGCGTGATTATGGTCGAGACCCTGACCGCGATTATGGTTCTTCTGGAAGAAATTCTGATCGAGATTCAAGAAATGATTACGGTAGAGGAGGACGTTCGGACTTTGGCAAACCTCCTGACTCACGTCGCGACCGTCCAAGTTATCGAGATAACTGGGATGATGACGATGATGATTGGCTGTAATTGTAGAGTAATGGCGGGTTTTCCCGCCTTTACGCCATATTAAGTATCTGCTACTCGTTAATTATGTAGTAATTTAATGCTACGTAATAAATTCTATATCAGGAACATTGTTTAATACGGACAGGATTTATGCAAAGAAACCGGGTTTCTACGCCAAATCCTCGTTCTTATTACAAGATATCGAACAAGAAACCCGGTTTCTACTCAATAGATGCGCTACGCTTACTGCACGTTCAACAAGTAAAACTTTATAATTTCTATTTATTAGTCTGATTACTGGTCTAAATAGAAAAATCGCTCATATATTAGTTAAACACCTAATTATGTCACTCAATTTGCAGAATTTTCGAGATTATTACGAAATTTTAGGAGTATCCAAAGATGCCTCGTATGAGGATATTAGGAAAGCTTATCGAAAATTAGCGCTTCAATTTCATCCTGACCGCAACCAAGGAAATGAGCAAGCCGCAGAAAAATTTAAAGATATTAATGAAGCTAAAGAAGTTCTTTTAGACGAAGTTCGACGCGCACAGTACGACGAATATTGTCGTCATTGGAAGCAAAAAGGTTTTACAAGCAAAACTCCAAAAGGCGCCACTTGGTCTGGTAGTAATAAAAATAATCGTAGCAATGGTACTGTAGACCCTGGTCAATACAGTAGTTTTGATGATTTTATCAACCAAGTAATTGGTGTTGGCGCCACTAGTAAAGAAACAAGAACGGCTTCTAATGGCTACACAAATGGTAGCAGCGACCCGTTCCGCAATACCAGAAGCAAAGTGTCTTACAACGCGAAGGAGCGACCACAGCGTCGTGATATCGAAGCGCGTCTAACTATTCCGCTCAGTAAAGCTTATCAAGGTGGTTTGGAACGAATTCGTCTTGAAGATGGACGCTCGTTGGAGGTAAATATGCCTGCTGGTATGGTGACTGGTCAAACGATTCGACTACGTGACCAGGGTATAAACGGTGGTGATTTATACTTAAAAATAACAGTTGAGCCAAATTCACAGTTCAAACTTGAAGGCTTAAATATATTGTGCCAAGTTCCTGTTACCCCAAGTGAAGCTGTGTTAGGTGGGCAAATAGAGGCGCCAACGCTAGATGGCCCTGTTAAAATGTCAATACCAAGTGGGGTACGTTCGGGTCAAAGATTTCGTTTAGCTAATAAGGGTTATCCTAACGAAGCTGGTAAGCGTGGAGACCAACTTGTCGAAATTCAGATTGTTACTCCCAGAACTATCAGCGACCAAGAACGCGAACTTTATGAAAAGTTACGCCAAATTGAGACTTTTAAACCACGCGCTGACTTACTGTAGACCTATGCCCAAACCACTATTACTCAATGTTTCATGTTTGATTAGCGCATGTTCAATAGCTTTAGAATAATAGAAAGCTTACTAATAGTAGCTATTAATCATTCACTCTTATTTTAGTGGCGGGAAAATGCAAGAGCCGGAACCAACTTATTACGCATTGCTAGGACTGCATCCAAGTGCGTCAGTAATTGATATTCGACGCGCATATCGTGAACTCAGCAAACTGTACCACCCAGATACTACTGAGTTATCAGAGAAAGTTGCTACTGCGAAATTTCGGGAAATTAATGAAGCTTATGCGACCCTCAGCAGTCCTGAGCGACGATTAAACTATGACTTCAAAATTGGTTATTCACGTTTTGGGGTTATCCAGGCGCCTCCCGATTTAAATCGTCCATATAATTCTTACGATTGGAGTAAGTCAGCTTATCTTGATGCTACCGACCGTCCGCTTTCAGGTGGTGAACTTTTTGCACTCTTTATCCTAGGGCTGACGTTTGTAGGTTGCTTGTTACTTGTTGCTGTGGTCGGTTTAACGCGCGGAGATAGTGCATTTGTTTCTATTCATCAACAATCTGTTTCTGTTGAACAACAAATTACCAAATTGCCTGCATCAACGAAACCTAATACATTAAATAGCCGTTTATAAGCTAAAAAAGATAAAATTTTTAATATTAATGTAGTCATTATTCTCTGATGCTTGTGATTATGACTTACAGGTGTTTTTATCCTCAGTACATAACTTATGTCTCAACTTTCTCCTGACACACCTTTATACAGCCATCCCTTGCCAGAAATTGAACAATGGTTACGCGACCAAGGTTGTGAGCAAGACAACCGCGAACTACATTGCTGGCACCTAGAACAAACCAACTGGAACGCGGAATTATGGCTTGATGTCGAACAAATTACGGTTCGATACATCCAAGCTGGAGAAAATGGGCAAGATATTCAGCGGTCGTTTAAATATTCGCTCTCTCGTCAAGATGTTGAACAAGCAGTGTTTGCAGGCCCTTAATGAGTACCTCGTAAGGTGGGCAGTGCCCACCCTAAATTTAGGCTTTTCCAAACCGTCGTTCGCGCTTTTGAAAACTTAATAAGGCACGGTGAAATTCGTCGCGGTCGAAATCGGGCCAAAGTGCATCTGTAATATATATTTCAGTGTAAGCAATCTGCCATAGCAGGAAGTTGCTAATCCGCATTTCCCCGCTTGTGCGAATTAATAAATCTGGGTCGCCAATGCCAGCGGTGTAAAGATGGCTCTCAAAAATAGCTTCGTCAATTTCTGAAGGTTTAAGCAAACCTTGCTCGACTTTTTCAGCAATCGCGCGACAAGCTGATAATATCTCTTGTCTACCACCATAATTAGTGGCAATAGTAAACTTTATACCGCGATTGTTCCGCGTTTCTTCCATTGCGTCACTGATTTGCTCTTGCAAAGCAGTTGGAAGTGCATTTAAGTTACCAGCAAACTTTATGCGTACATTCTCTTTCATCATCTCGCGCAACTCATTACGCAAAACTACCTGAAATAAAGTCATTAAAAAATCAACTTCTTCCTGGGGTCGTTTCCAGTTTTCAGTTGAAAAAGCATACGCGGTTAACGCTTCTATTCCCCAATCATTACAGGTACGTAGTAATTGCTTGAGAGACTCAACCCCGCGTTTGTGACCCATTATACGGGGTAGTCCTCTATGCCTAGCCCACCGACCATTGCCGTCACAAATCACTGCAACGTGCTTTGGTAATAATTCGCGTTTCAAGTCAGAGGGTAAAACTCGCAGTTCTGTCTGTTGTGCTGTCATTTTTTATCCCGAGGAGCGGTCGATGGTAATCCGAGTAATCGTGAAACTACAAAGAGGCTTTTGCTCCGAATTTTTCGCCCCAAACTTAGTAAACCAGGCGCCACTGCTTCCCGGTCAATAGTAGGTGACAGTTTATCTTCGAGCAACTCTTTTAACTTCGCAATAGTTAATGGTCTATTTAGGGTTCCCCTTTCTGCCAAAGAAATTGAACCCGTCTCTTCTGATACAACTACACAAATACAATTTTCGACCCGCTCAGTAATACCCATCGCCGCCCGGTGGCGTGTACCCAACTGGCGCGAGGCTGTGCGTCCCGATAGCGGTAAGATTATACCCGATGCGAGAATCCGAGAGCCACGTACTAATGTAGCACCGTCGTGTAAAAGTGTCTTGGGCTGAAAAATTGTTTGGATTAGTTCTTTAGAAACTTCAGCATTTAATTTTACTCCGGGCACAGAAAAATCTCTTTCGTCTATTGGACCTGTTGTTTCTATAATCAATAGCGCTCCAATCCGACTTTTCGACAATTCTCTAACAGCTTCAACAATTTCATCAATTGTGCTATCTGACTTGGGAAGCGCCAGAGTTGAAGGCTGAAATAGCTTCTTAAACTCTCCCCGTCCCAATAACTCTAAAAATCGCCGAAACTCAGATTGAAGTGCAACCGCCATTGCCACCGCACAGCCAATCACTAACTTTTCCAATACAAAATTTAGCAGTTCCAGCCCCCACTGATGCGACAAAACTGAAGCTAGCATTAAGATCACAAATCCCAGTACCATCCGCAGCGTTCGCCGTTCGTTAATTAGAACCAGCATCATATAAGTCAGCGCCAGTACTAACAAAATATCCAGAGTCTTTAGTAGCAAGGACTGCGACCATCCCGCTATCAGCCATTGCTTCCACCAATCTCTCATGACATCTGGAAATGTACTACTCTGCCTTTAATTAGTTAGGAGTTAGAAGTTAGGAGGCGCGGAGTTAAGAATCAACACTTTAAGGTAACTCATAACTCATAACTCATAACTCATAACTCTTAACTTTTAACTTTTTTGAAGTCTTTCTGGTAAACAATCTTGTCGAATTAAATCTTGGTATGTTTCGCGTTGCAAAATAATATTTGCTTCGCCGTTCGATACTAAAACCGCTGCCGGACGAGGCAGGCGATTATAGTTCGATGCCATACTGTAATTGTACGCACCCGTTGCCATTACAACCAAAATATCTCCTGGTTGAGTTAAAGGTAACTCAGCATTCTTGATTAGAATATCTCCTGATTCACAGTGCTTTCCGGCAACTGTTACGGTTTCGCTACACTTATCCGACATTTTGTTCGCGACGACCGCGCGGTAAACTGATTGATAAGTAATTGGACGAGGATTATCTGACATACCACCGTCAACTGCTATGTAGTTACGGATTCCAGGAATTTGTTTTGATGAACCAATAGTATACGCTGTGACGCAAGAAGTGGCAATTAAAGAGCGTCCTGGTTCAGATAGCAGTTTGGGTAAAGGTAAAGAAAGTTTCTCACATGCGGATTGAATAACCTCGCAAATTGGTTTTACCCATTCTTCAATACTTGGTGGGTCATCGGACTCAATATATTTAGTTCCTAAACCACCACCTACATTTAACTCGGTTATAGCTAACCCATAACTTGCTGCTTGTTCTAACCATTGCACCATCACCGCTGCTAGGTCACGATGTGGTTGACGCTCAAAAATTTGAGAACCAATGTGAGCATGAACTCCTACACAGTTGAGCTTGCTTTGCTTACTGACATACTCGAATACTTCCCCAAGTTGGTTCGGGTCAAACCCAAATTTACTGTCTAAATGTCCAGTACGAATATACTCATGAGTATGACACTCAATACCCGGTGTTAACCGCAACATTATTCGTACTGATACCGAGGTGGTGGAAGCTAATTCAAATAATGTTTCTAGCTCATACCAGTTATCAACAACAATAGTAATGTTTGACTCTATAGCGAAAACAAGCTCTTGGCGCGATTTATTATTTCCGTGAAAATAAATTTGACTAGGGTTGACACCCGCATTTAATGCTGTGTACAATTCGCCCCCTGAAACTACGTCTATACCTAAACCTTCAGAATGAACGATAGCGCAGATTGCCGTTAAACTCCATGCCTTAGAAGCGTATAATACCTGTGAGCAGCCCTTATAATAACGCTGGAAACTATCGCGGTACTGGCGGCAAGCTGTACGTAATGTTTCTTCGTCTACTATGTATAAGGGTGAGCCAAATTGGTGAACTAAATTTTTAACGTCACAACCTCCAATTTCAAGATGGTCGTGACTATTTACCTTAGCTGTAATCGGTAACAGAGATTGATTTGGAGAAATATCAATGTTATTTTTTGTAACAATCGGTAAATATTTACTACCAGAATCTTGAACCTTAGCCGGATGTGTCGATACCATAACGTTAAAATTTGTCGTTGTTTACTAGACGGGCATGTACATGTAATGGTTAGTTTGCTAGATAGAGCGCAAACCAATCTTTATCTAAATTATTAAATTTTTGTTACAGAGTAAATATTCCCACCTTTAGTTTACAGATGGGATGTGCCATTACCAATAAGTGTGAACACATTAAATTTAGAAATCCAATCATTGACACATAAGCACTTGGGTGCTTTAGTTGAACTTGACCAAGCTTGTTTTGGTGGGTTATGGACACTTGATGGGTATCAGCGAGAGTTAGAGAGTCCAAACTCTGTTTTGCTTGGTTCTACCTCTTCCCCTGCTTCTAACGAATTATCAGGAATGGGTTGTTTTTGGTCGATTTTAGATGAAGCGCATATTACGATTTTGGCGGTTCATCCTCGATATCAAAACCAAGGTTTGGGACAAGCTGTACTATTTTCGCTTCTCAAGACTGCTCACGAACATGGTTTGGAGCGGGCCACTCTCGAAGTCCGTCCTTCAAATGTAGGCGCCATTAATTTATATCAAAAATTTGGTTTCAAAACAGCAGGGCGACGCCGCCGATACTACAAAGACAATGACGAAGATGCTTTGATTCTTTGGCTGGGTGATATCCAGGCGCCACAATTCACTCTAACTCTTAATACTTGGCTTGATACCATTAAAAGGCGCCTAAATGAATCTGGCTGGGACTTGACATTTGTAGATTAATATGCATAAAAATTTAGAAACCTGGTTTCTTGCTGAATATTGTAATAAAAACAACAATCTTGCTTAGAAACCTGGTTTCTGAGGTTTTTGAATAAGCTTAACGTTAATTTAATAAATCTTTATTTTTAGTGAGTGAAAATAAATTTTTAGAAAATGTGATGATAATTTCATGGAAATTGTAGCTTAAAGTTCAAATTCGACTTGACGAGCAATAAAGAAAATGTTAAATATTTTCACTTGGGGGCGTATTGACATATCTCAACACTCATGGTCACAAGTTTGCCCAAAATAAGCCCTACAGAAGCATCTCAACGCCAATCAGTGTACTTATAAACAGTAAAACAAGTTAAAAAAGTTCATATTGGAACTTGTAAACTCGCTACGTCGATTTCGGTTGTCTACACCTTTATACAGGCACCCGACTTATTTGGCTGTGCTAAAATCAGCATACCGGCACGACGCAGGTGATGGGAAAAATATGTTTGAACGCTTCACAGAAAAAGCCATTAAGGTGATTATGCTTGCCCAAGAAGAGGCTCGCCGTCTTGGGCATAATTTCGTCGGTACTGAGCAGATCCTCCTGGGTCTAATTGGCGAAGGTACCGGAGTTGCAGCTAAAGTGCTGAAATCGATGGGTGTCAATCTCAAAGACGCTCGGATTGAAGTAGAAAAAATCATAGGTCGAGGTTCGGGCTTTGTCGCTGTGGAAATTCCGTTTACGCCACGCGCCAAACGAGTTTTAGAACTCTCCTTAGAAGAGGCTCGCCAGTTGGGGCACAACTATATTGGCACCGAGCATCTGCTGTTGGGCTTAATCCGCGAAGGTGAAGGTGTAGCAGCTAGAGTTCTAGAAAACCTCGGTGTAGATTTATCGAAAGTCCGCACTCAAGTCATTCGGATGTTGGGCGAAACCGCTGAGGTAACACAAGGTGGACCTTCCAGCCGCACCAAAACCCCAACGTTGGATGAATTTGGTTCAAATTTGACCCAAATGGCAATCGACGGTAAGCTTGACCCTGTTGTGGGACGTGCTAAGGAAATTGAGCGGGTAATCCAAATTCTTGGCCGTCGGACTAAGAACAACCCCGTATTAATTGGTGAACCTGGCGTAGGTAAAACTGCTATTGCTGAAGGTTTGGCAACACGTATTGCCACTAAAGATGTACCTGACATTTTAGAAGATAAACGTGTAGTCACTCTTGATATTGGTTTGCTTGTAGCAGGAACCAAATATCGAGGTGAATTTGAAGAACGCTTGAAGAAAATCATGGATGAGATTCGACAAGCGGGAAATGTAATATTAGTAATCGACGAGGTTCACACCCTAATTGGTGCTGGTGCAGCAGAAGGCGCCATCGACGCAGCAAATATCCTCAAGCCAGCTTTGGCACGCGGAGAATTGCAGTGTATCGGTGCCACAACCCTTGATGAGTACCGTAAACACATCGAGCGCGATGCAGCCCTAGAACGTCGCTTCCAGCCAGTAATGGTGGGTGAACCGTCAGTAGATGAAACCATTGAAATTTTATATGGTTTACGTGACCGCTACGAGCAACACCACAAGCTGAAAATTTCTGATGAAGCTTTGGTAGCAGCAGCGAAATTATCTGACCGTTATATATCTGACCGTTATTTGCCCGACAAAGCTATCGACTTAGTTGATGAAGCTGGTTCACGGGTACGTTTAATTAATTCTCAACTTCCCCCCGCAGCTAAAGAACTTGATAAAGAACTGCGTCAAATTCTCAAAGAGAAAGACGATGCAGTACGCGGTCAAGACTTCGACCGTGCAGGTGAGTTGCGCGACCGGGAAATGGAAATCAAAGCCGAAATTCGCGCCATTGCTCAAAGCAAAGTAAGTGGCACGAAGACTGAAGGTGGCGATGAACCCGTTGTTACCGAAGAAGACATTGCTCACATTGTGGCATCTTGGACAGGTGTACCAGTCAACAAGCTTACTGAGTCAGAATCTGAGAAGCTGTTGCACATGGAAGACACCTTGCACCAGCGTCTTATTGGTCAAGAAGATGCAGTTAAAGCTGTGTCGAGAGCAATTCGACGCGCACGTGTTGGTTTGAAGAACCCCAACCGACCAATTGCTAGCTTTGTATTCTCTGGTCCTACTGGTGTTGGTAAAACCGAGTTAGCGAAATCATTGGCTTCATACTTCTTTGGTTCAGAAGAAGCAATGATTCGTCTTGACATGTCCGAGTACATGGAACGTCACACCGTTTCTAAGCTCATCGGTTCGCCTCCAGGTTATGTAGGATACAACGAAGGTGGACAGTTAACCGAAGCAGTACGCCGTAGACCTTACACCGTGGTACTTTTCGACGAAATCGAAAAAGCACACCCCGATGTATTTAATATGCTGCTGCAAATTCTTGAAGACGGGCGCCTTACCGATGCGAAAGGACGTACCGTAGACTTCAAGAACACCTTATTAATCTTGACCTCGAACATTGGTTCTAAGGTTATTGAAAAAGGTGGTGGTGGTATTGGTTTCGAGTTTGCCGAAGATGCTAGCGAATCCCAGTACAACCGTATCAAGTTCTTAGTTAACGAAGAACTGAAGAACTACTTCCGTCCAGAGTTCCTCAACCGACTCGACGAAATTATCGTCTTCCGTCAGTTGAACAAGCAGGAAGTTTCCGAAATTGCCGAAATCATGCTCAAGGAAGTCTTCGGGCGCCTGGGCGAAAAAGGCATTACGATGGAAATCACCGACCGCTTCAAAGACCGTCTTATCCAAGAAGGTTACAACCCCAGCTATGGTGCAAGACCTTTACGTCGCGCAATTATGCGCTTGTTAGAGGATAGCCTTGCTGAGGAAATTCTCTCCGGTCGCATTAAAGATGGTGATGTTGCCGTCATTGATGTCGATGAGAACAATAACGTCGTCGTTCGTTCTAGTGAACGTCGCGAACTGTTAACACCTGGAGCAGGTGTAGAAGCATAAGTACTTTAGTAATAATACTTTAGTCTTAACTCAATATTTGAAAGTGGTAGAGGTTTCAACACCTTTACCACTTTTTTTTGCTATTTTATCGGGAGACTAGGGGGTGTTGTATGTGAGACATAGCCCCACTTACTTAATCATATTTCAAGTATTTTTACTGAACTTATTCAGTACTTGATATGTATAAATAGTATTTGAAAAGTTAATTTTTAATAAAAATAATATTTTATACATACATATTTTCAAACAATGGGCAAAGCAATAGGTATCGACTTAGGAACTACTAACTCAGTAGCAGCATTTAAACTAGCAGAAGTAGAAGTAATAACTGCTGATAACAATACACCTCCAGATAGAAAATTAACGCGCTCTGTAGTCGCTTGCGAACAAAATAATCTGTGTGTTGGTGAAAAAGCTTACAATCAACAACGTGCTGATGCTGAAAATGTGATTGTCTCGATTAAACGCTTGATAGGTCGAGATTTTGCGGATAAAACAGTTCAAGAACAAAAGTCAAAGTTTGGTTATAAAATTTCTCAACCTTCCCAAGGAACAGATAACGGAATCGCAGTATGGTTGGGAGGTAAAGAATATCAACCAGAAGATATTTCTGCCGAAATTCTCAAGCAAGTAGTGAAAAATACTCAACTATACTACGAAAAAATGGGCAAAGTCGGAGAAGTTATTAATCAAGCAGTAATTACCATCCCTGCTTACTTCAACGACAAACAACGTCACGCTACACGTACAGCTGCTTTAAAAGCTGGTATCACTCCTTTGGAACTATTACCAGAACCAACAGCAGCAGCTATTTCGTATGGTTTTTCTCCAACTAGTGAAGATGTCAAAACTATTTTGGTTTATGACTTTGGTGGTGGTACTTTTGACGCTTCTTTAATTACGTCTGCTGGAACTTCGTTTATTGAACAAGGAAAAGCAGGAGATTTATGGTTAGGTGGAGACGATATTGACTCGCGAATTATCAATTATGTGAAAGAGCAAGTTGCTAATAACGAAAAAATTGGTGATATTGACGCTTTAATCGCCAAAATGCCGCATTATCAGAAAGTGCGATTTAATGCTGACTTGAAAATGGCTGTCGAACGCGCGAAGTTTGAGTTAAGTAATGCGAGTGTAGCTTTAATCAATCCTTCTACTCCTATAGTTGATGAGTTAGGACTTGCGGTTCCTGTTGAAGTTGAAATTGCTCGCAAGTTGTTCGAGGAACTTATAGCTGATTTGGTTGAACGTTCGATTACAATTTGCCGTCAAGCATTAGTTGAAGCTGAGTCTAGCTTGGATATGGTAGATGTAGTACTTTTGGTCGGTGGTTCTTCACAAATTCCTTTTGTACAAAACAAAGTTAAAGCAGCGTTTGGAAACGACAAAGTTGTAGTGCATCCTCGTCCAATGTACGCTGTTGCTGAAGGCGCCGCAATTGTTGCTGCGGGACTGACTGATAAAGTTACTACTGTGTCACGCGATTATTATATTGAGCTAGTTGACGATAATCATAAGGTTATTAATAGAGGTGATATTTTACCTGTCACCACTTCACACACTTTTCGGACTGTGGTTGACGGTCAGCGCTTGATTCACTTTCGATTTTTTAGTCCTGACTTCGTTAAGCACAAAACAGATGGTGTTGAAAAAGACGAAATTATTGGCGAAATGTGGTTGGGTTTAGAGCAAAAATACCCAGCAGGAACCGAAATTCAAGTTTATTTGGAGTTAGATGAGAAAAACAGTGATTTAGGCATAACTGCTCATCTCAAAAATGACCCTTCGGTCAAAGTTAGCTGCACTTTTTCGCGTGGTCGCTCCGACGAGAAAATCTATCGAGAGCTTGAAGAGGCAATTGCACGTCTCAACGACCAAAATTTAACAGCATTGGGAGTTGAAAATGCACTAATTTTGGCTATTCCCGTTGTACAGCTAGCTAACCAAATTATTGAACCAATAACTGGAGAAGAAAGAGTTGATTTACGTGAGCGTGCTGTCAAAAATTTAGAAAAATTCCAAGTCTCGATGTCAAACGAACGCTTAGAAGCAGATTCTTTGATTCAAGACTCGGAGCAAATAGTTGACCTTTGCGGATTTTTGATTCCCCAACAACAGCAGGAAAGACTTGAAAAGCACTGCACCGAGTTACGAGATGCCATCACCTCGAATAATCTCTATAAAATGGAGTCAAAAACTCAAGAGCTTAGAAGAGAATTTGAGAATTTACCTAATGAAGTAAAATTAGTCGATGCGTGTTTGTTTGCTATTCGTCAAGCTAAAAGAGTTGACCCAACTCAGGCAAACGCAATGATTGAAAAACTCATGCGTATGCTTGCTGCAATGGAAAGTGTTGATCAACACGAAGCTGAACGACTTTGGAACTCGTTACAACCTGATATTCAACGCTGGATTGACAGCAAATTGCCCAGCACTACTATTGTTACGGGGTTGAAGCGATGAGCATTAAGCTTGAGTGTCCGGTATGCGGTTATAAAGAAATCGAAGGTAATAGTTGCCCGAACTGCGATACTGATTTGACTTTAATTCAAAGACTGTCTCAGCTTTCTGAAGTCGAAACAAGCACACCGACTAAAATTCAAGCTTGGCAATTTGCAGTTATTGGGTTTGTTTTTCTTATTGGTTTGGGAATTGGAACTATAAGCAGTTTTTTATTTATTCAACCGCAGTCTATCAATGCCACAATCAATATTCCAAATCCGGTGATAGTTGTTCCTACTCCATCAACTCCTGCTGTTTTAAATACACCACTTAAAGCAATACAACCAGCTACTTATACTGTAAAGAGTGGAGACAATCTTAGTATTATTACAGAAAAATTGTGTGGTCAAGGTGCCTCTTGGCAGTTGATGGTACAAGCGAATCCCCAACTCAAAGGACGAGAAAACGAGATTGAGAAGGGGGAGGTTTTTAAAGTACCAAATTGTAAGGAGGCAGGATGAGCTTTCTACAAATTTTTAATAATTTTAGTAAAAATGTATTAGGTGTAGGAGTTGTTGATGCTTGGAAATTAGCAGATGCGACGAAACGTAAGACGCAAAAAGCACGAACGCTAGCTGAAAGTAAAAATTTACGGCAAGCAGTACTTACTGGTCAAAAAGCGATTTCTGCATGGTCTAAGCAACCTGAATTTTGGGAGCGTTTACTGCGCTCTTATATATTAGGTGATACTTTAGAGAAGATTAATCAAGATTTGCAGAAATGGCAAGCACAAGTAACACAAGCAAATAAGTTACTCAATGGCGCCAAATCTCTTTTGCAGCAAGATAATAACAATCCACACGAAACTAAAATATTATTAGACGCTTTAGAATTATGCAAGCGTGCTGGTAAAATTCTTCAGGATGAGCAAATATCACAGACGATTAGCAACTGTCAAACAGAATTAAAGCAGCGTGAAGATTTCCGTAAATTAGTACAAGAAGCTGATACACAAGCAGAAAGACGTTTTTTTGAAGGCGCCATTAGTATCTATAATCAAGCTGAACAGTTATACCCAACTTTATCTGTAAAGCAATTAATAGCAGCTTGTGAAACTCAAGTTAAACAAGAAAAAATTTATTACACTGCTTTTACAAAAGCAAACATTGCCTTAAATGAAGGTAGATTAAGGAGTGCAATCGCGCTTTTAGAAGCTGCCTTAAATAAATTTCGGCGTCAAGACGGTATCGCATTACTCGAAAAACTTCAGCGTACTGTTAAAGGTAAAGAAAAATATCGTTTAGGTCTTCAAGCTGAAAAAGCAGGTAATTTCACTGAAGCAACAACATTATATAAATCAGCAGCAGTACTCTTACCAAATTCCACAGACTGTAAAATACGTTTAGGTATTGTAGCAATTAAAACAGAAGAATGGTCAATAGCCATATCGGAATTAACCGATATTAAAACCGAACAAAGTCGTTATTTGCGGGGATTTGCTTACGCGAAACAAGGGCAATTACAGGCAGCACATCGCGAATGGCAAAATCTACAACAAACTAATAAACTAGTACGACAGCAAGAAAATATTAAAGTAATTTCGCAACGACAAAAGCTGTTAAGTTTAAAACAGATAGAAGAATTTATAGTAAATGACAATTTAGAGCAAGCACAAACTTCGAGTCAAGAACATTTACAAAAGTTTGGCTCCGACTCTTTGGTAGAAGTTAATCTTAATGAACATATTTTACCACGAATAAAATCAAAAGTTTGGCAAAATCAGGATTGGCAGACTCTCGCTGATACAACAATTAAACTGTGGGAAAGCTCACCAGATATAATTAGTTTACACAATTGGTTAATAGCTACTTATTATCAAGTTTTTAGTGATGTTTATACTAGTGTAATTGAAGACTTAATCATTGCTTTGCCCACAGCATTAGCCAACTTGAATCAAGATTTAACACTACGCGATATTCCTTGGCTAGAAAATCAAGAAGTCGATTTAGAATTAATATCTTTAGAATTACAACGACGATTAGAAGAATATGAAGTTTTCTTTTATGGTAGGGTAGAATCTCTGAGATGCTACCCTGCGGGAAAAGCTCCACTTTACACTACGTTCAGCATGACAAAATTTTTGCGAAAGTCCTGTTTAATTTGGAAGCAGGCGCCATCAATTCGACATTTCCATTACTATCTGCAACCCAATAACTCGCCTCTACAATTTGATTTTTCTCAACATTGTCAGCAGTAGAAGACTGCGCGGTATTTGATGGCGCCAATGTTACCCAATTAGAAAAAAGTTTTAAATCTTGTAATGGTTCAAAAGGACTTTCAGATAAACCTCCACGTCCTGTAGCAGTAAAAAAACTCCTAAAGTTCCGACTACCCGGAGTACAAGCGGTAGTCAAATTCTTGAGGATATTTAAACAGACTTTCAAAATCATCTAGACAAAGAACAGGAAGGATATTATGCTGCTTAAATTGTTTAATTGCATGAAAATATTTTTTTAATACGAGAATTTTATAATACAAAATTTTATTTGCCAATAATAAATTATCAATTTAAAATCAATGAAATTTTTTAAAATATAAAGTATACGCGGTTCGGGTATATTTATATATAATCAGCGTTAAAGCTCCAAAGCGCCAAAGTTCAAGTCTGAAAATGTATAACTGGGTTTAATTATCGATATGACCTCTCAAGAAAGCGCTCAAGAAAGCGATGTCAAACAAAATTCAGCGTCAGTCCAAGTTTGGCGAAACGTTCGCGAGAACATCTTTTTAGTTGTTATTGCGCTGATTTTAGCCTTTTTAATTCGCACGTATATTGCTGAACCCCGCTATATACCCTCAGATTCAATGGTGCCGACATTACATAAGGGTGATAGATTAGTAGTTGAAAAAGTATCTTATCATTTTCATCCACCGCATTTCGGCGATATTGTTGTTTTTACCCCACCACCAGAGTTACAGCGAAGGGGATATCCGAAAGACCAAGCTTTTATAAAACGCATTATTGGTCAACCAGGTGACTCGATACAAGTGACTAGAAATAGGGTTTATGTCAACGGTACACCCCTTCAAGAAGATTACCTCAAAGATAATTACATCCAGCAAGACCCAAGACAGCTATTTAACAAAACCCAAGTCCCACCCAACCAGTTGTTTGTCATGGGAGACAACCGCAACGACAGTAACGACTCACGCTATTGGGGATTTTTACCTAGCAAAAACGTCATCGGTCGCGCAGTATTTAGATTTTTCCCTTTCAATCGCACAGGCCTAATCTAACCCAATTGTACAGATTGTGAATAAATTGTGAATAAACTGTGAATTGTGGAGCGGGCATCCCTGCCCGCCCCCCCTCCTCTATCTTCCTAAAACTTCAAATAATACATCAACTGCGCCAATACATCACCTGGTAAATTCAGGCGCCTTTGAAAATCAACAATATCTCGATACAGTCCACCCTCTAACCTATTCTCTATTACAGCCTCAGCCAAAGCCAACTCAATAAATGGAACTTTCAGCAGCGCTTCTATTGTCGCTGTATTTGGATTAATTTGTTTAGTAGAAATTTCTAATTCGTCTTCATCGTAATAACTAAAATCAAGTATTAGTTTTAATGCTTCCAAACGCGCAGGAGATATACTCAAAGCCGCTGCAATATCTTCTATACAGTAATATTTAATACCAGAACGTGATAATTCTGCCAGCGTACGCGCTTGATGAATAGAAAATCCTGGCAGTCTTAACCAATCGTCTACCGTAGCTTGATTTGCATCAATCCTAATACCAAGTTGTGCAGCTACAGTTAATTCTTCTACTGTCTGCAAACGGTAATAAGGATTACTAAGTATTTGATTTTGCAGTTTTTGCAGTCTGGAATTAAAAGAAAATGGCATGACTAAATATGTTCAAGTAACTGGCGCCGCTTTTGTTCAAATTCGTACTCAGTAATTAAGCCATCTTGACGTAAAGCTTCTAGCTCACGGAGTGCTTCGGCAATGGAAGAAACTTGTTTACCCGCAGCTTGAGAAATTCTGGCTGCGGAACCTAAATTAAAATTACGGTCAAAAGTATCTTCATCCTGAGCTAAAAACCAAACTCCCTCAATAGCACTAGCAACTTTAGGTATTGGTGTCCACGAGAGGAGGACATATATGACACCCCACAAAGGTTGTCCGAGGTAAAATTTATGTAATCCTGAAACAGTCAGCGTTCCAGAAAAAGCTAATACAGCAGCGATACTGCGGTTTTTATGCTGATTTTTAAACATAGACGCGCATTAATGAATAAGTTATAGAAACCGGGTTTCCTTATTGATATCTTGTAATGAAAACAATGATTTTGTGTGGAAACCCGGTTTGTGAGTGCGATTCTAACAAAAAGGTATACTATATATTGTAAAAGTTTTTCATAAAGGTTATTACATTCAGCTAATTCTTGCCATCACGATACCTACAAAGGCAGGTTTTAACGTCAAGTGTTGGAATCGCGGTAAAAAACCGTACAAAAACCATAGCATACCAGATTATCAGCCTAGACTAGAATGAAATTATAGAGGTAAAAGTTATAAAAATATAGAAACTTGCTGGGAGTTGTGACTCAGCGAACCGGGAGCAACATGGGATTCTTTGACTCTGATATAATTCAACAAGAAGCAAAGCTGCTGTTTGATGATTACCAAGCTTTGATTAAACTTGGTAACGGTTACGGTAAATTTGACCGTGAAGGTAAAAAGTTGTTTATCGAACAAATGGAAGCGATGATGGAGCGCTATAGAATCTTTATGAAGCGCTTTGAGCTATCCGAAGACTTTATGGCACAAATGACAATGGAACAGCTTAAAACTCAGCTTGGTCAGTTTGGTGTTACCCCACAACAGATGTTTGACCAAATGGAGATGACCTTGCAGCGCATGAAAGCAGAACTTGAAAAACAAAAATAACGTAGAGACGTGATTAATCACGTCTCTACAACCGTATATTTTAGTCTGCTTTTGGACGTGGGAATTGTGATGGTGACTTGAAGTTTTGTACTGGTACTCCTTTGAGTGCGCGTTGCATGAAGTCAGCCCAAATAGGAGTTACCATCGTACCACCCGTGGCGCCGCTTGCGAGTTGTCGGTTGTCGTCTCGACCGACCCAAACCGCTGTTGTTAACTGCGGTACAGTTCCTACGAACCAAATATCTTTTTCTGAAGATGTTGTACCCGTTTTACCTGCTGCTGGGCGCCCAATTGCCGCGTTTTTACCTGTACCCTCAGTAATTACCGCACGCATAATATCAATAGTTGATGCACTCGCCCAAGGGTCAAGAACCAATTGGGGTTTCGGCGTATTATCAAGCATGACATTACCGCTACTATCGGTGACGCGCATAATCACGGTTGACGGAGATTGCCAACCGTAGTTCGCGAAAGTAGCGTAAGCAGTAGCCATTTCTAATGGTGTTACACCTATGGCGCCTAATGGTAGAGAAGTTACAGGTTCCATTGGACTCATAATTCCCAAGGTACGACTAGTTTCAACGACTTTATTCATGCCTATCGTTTTACCAATCTTAATAACTGGAATGTTACGTGACTGCGCTAAAGCTGTACGAATTGACATGGCGCCACTGAAACCACCATCGTAGTTTCTTGGATAATACCAGCCATCACCATCACGGTAGCTAACTGGAGAATCTACGACTGTCGAGCTTGGTGCGTATTTACCAGTTGCAAAAGCTGCATAGTAAACGAATGGCTTAAATGATGAACCTGGTTGGCGTAAAGCTTGTGTCGCACGGTTAAATTCACTAGTTTTGGCATCGACACCACCCACAAGCGCTTTAATAAAGTGCGTTCTAGGGTCAACAGCTACCAAAGCTATTTGGTTTTTATATAAACCTTGACGTAAAAGTCTTCCGTGCCACTTGCCAACAGTTTCTTCCGCCATGCGTTGAAACTCAGAATCAACAGTTGTTTGGACGCGCATCCCGCCTTTGAGCAGTAATTCACGTCCAAATTTTTTGGCTAATTCTGCTGATACTGCGTTTGTTACATAAGGTAATGCGCTACCTTGGAACGAACGGATTTTACCTAGTTTAATTTTTTCATTTACTGCTTGGTCGTGTTCAGCTTGAGTTATCCAACCCAATGTGAGCATTCGTCCTAGCACAATTTCCTGCTGTTCCTTCGCTTTTTTCATCGAAGCAAAGGGACTATATTCTTCCGGTGCCTGAATTAAAGCAGCCATCATCGCTGATTCTGCTATAGTCAAATTCTCAGCGGCTTTGTTGAAATAACTGCGCGCTGCGGTTTGTACACCATAATTATTATGACCCCAATATACTTGATTGAGGTACATTTCTAATATTTGGTCTTTGGAAAGAATTTGCTCTAAACGAATAGCGAGTACTGCTTCTGCGATTTTACGGGTAAATTCACGACGACGCGATAAAAATAAATTTTTCACCAACTGCATCGTAATCGTCGAACCACCCTCGCGAACACTTCCACCTCTGAGGTTGCTAGCTAGGGCACGTCCAACACCTTTAGGGTTAATACCGTGGTGAAAATAAAAGTCACTGTCTTCGCTCGCGAGTACCGCGCGCTTAATATTTGGTGAAATGCGGTCAAGAGGTACTACTTCGCGGTTTGCTTCCCCGTGGATACTCGCTAGGAGTTTACCCTTAACATCATAGAAGTAAGTGGTTTCAGAGGGGAAAAAATTGCGTAGCTGTCTGACATCGGGGAGATTGCGGAAGCTAATCGCTAATCCTACCAGCCCTCCAGCAACAATCGAACTTGTCAGCATGGTAATGGCGAGTAAGGTGCCGCCAGTTACCTGACCGACTCCCTTTATAAACTCAAAACCAGATGCAGTCTGACCTCGGGGGTTTTTATCTTCAAAAGTCCTAGACGACACGGGATTTCACTTCCTCACTTGTATATGTAAGTATATTTTCAAAAGGGCTTTGCTCGCGGTCAATTTTTTGTAATTATATTAGTTTGGCTCCAAACCCTGCGCGTTAAATTTATATTGACTGTAATCAACCTGACTAAAAGAAGTGCAAAGTATAACTAATCAGTCTTCCTTAAAGACTCTACAACAGACTCCTGTAGGAGCGCGCCCCCGAACGTGGTTGCATCGTGGTACTGTAGAAATTTTCCCACATGCCACCGATAAGGCAAGCGAAACTGAAAATCTTGAAGATTTGTTAACAAAAATTAACCGTCCTTTGCGAGTAAAGTTAGGTATTGATGCTACTGGCACAGATATACATTTAGGTCATAGCATACCTGTGCGAAAATTACGAGCTTTTCAGGATGCAGGACATACGGCAGTTTTGATTATTGGTGATTTTACCGCTCGTATTGGCGACCCAACAGGTAAATCTGATGTTAGGCGCCAATTAACTACTGAAGAAGTGCGTGAAAATGCCAAAACTTATCTTGACCAAGTACGTCCCATATTAGATTTTGATACACCCAACCGTCTTGAAATCCGTCATAACTCGGAATGGCTGGCCAAACTGGATTTAGCCAAAATTTTAGAGTTACTTTCTACAATGACTGTAGGACAAATGCTTGAGAAAGAAGGATTTGACATACGGTATAAAGCACAGAATCCTATTTTCCTTCATGAGTTCCTGTATCCGTTAATGCAGGGTTATGATTCTGTTGCCGTCGAGTCAGATGTTGAATTAGGT
Source organism: Calothrix sp. FI2-JRJ7 (assembly GCA_019359675.1). Lineage (GTDB taxonomy): Bacteria > Cyanobacteriota > Cyanobacteriia > Cyanobacteriales > Nostocaceae > Dulcicalothrix. The sequence continues at coordinate 26,992 of JAHHGX010000002.1, read as the reverse complement.
GGTACTGACCAAAAATTTAACATTGCTGTGGGGCGTGATTTACAGCGACATTTTGGACAGAAGCCTCAGTTTGGTTTATTAACACCGATTTTGATAGGCACTGATGGCGTACAAAAAATGTCGAAGTCTCTGAATAATTACATAGGTTTATCAGAGCATCCGAATAATAAATACCAAAAGCTTCAAGCAACACCTGATAATTTGTTGGAATCTTATTTTGAACTGTTAACAAATTTACCTTTGGATAGTTTGCCCACAGAAGCGCGCGATAAGCAAAAACTCCTAGCTTGGGAAATAGTTAAACAGTACCACGGAGAAGTAGCCGCCGCCGAAGCGAAAAAAGCAGCAGAATCAGCAGGTCAGCAAGGAGAAATTCCAGAGTTTTCTTTATCTGGGCTTGAATTTCCTGCGCGGTTAGCTTCTATTTTAAATTTAAGTGGGTTGTGTAAAAGCGGTGGTGAAGGTAGGCGTAAAATTCAGGAAGGGGGGGTAAAGTTGGATTCCGAGAAGGTCTCTGATGCCGAAACAACTTTTCAAAACCCTGAAGAGTTACACGGTAAAGTTTTGCAGCTAGGAAAGAAAAATTTTATTCGTCTAATACCGTAATGTAAGGTGGCATAAGCCACCATACTTCAATCCGAAACTATTTCATCCAATGTTCAACAAAATAATTGTTCCCCTAGATGTCGCAACAATTGATGATGCTGTGGCACTTATTGACAAATTACCCGAAGTTACTTTTTGGAAGGTTGGGTTGGAGCTTTTTACAAGCACTGGCCCGCAAATTCTCGAAATTTTAAAATCTCGCCAAAAACGAATTTTCCTTGATTTGAAATTTCATGATATCCCCAATACTGTTGCAGGCGCCTGTCGTGCTGCTGGGCGTTATGGCGTAGATTTACTGACTGTTCATGCTACAAATGGACGTGACGCTCTATTGAAGGCAACCGAAGCAGTAAAAGAAGGCGCCAATCAATCAGGCGTTGAACCTCCCAAATTAATTGCTATTACCTTGCTTACCAGCATTTCTTCACGCCAATTAGCTTTTGACCTGCGAATACCTCTTGAACTGCCCGAATATGCCTTACAAATGGCATTAATGGCAAAAGAAGCTGGCTTGGATGGCGCCGTGTGTTCACCTCAAGAAGTGGCACAACTACGTAATACATGTGGTGATGATTTTTTGCTAGTATGTCCTGGTGTTCGTCCGGATTGGGCGGAAAAAGGTGACCAACAACGCACTTTTACCCCCAAAAAAGCATTCCAAGCAGGCGCCAGTTTCCTTGTCATCGGTCGTCCCATCACCGCCGCCAAGGAACCTGCGCTAGCCTGGAAAATGATATGCGATGAAGTGGCAATAGTATGATATTTACAGTCGGGAAATGTTATAGCTTGTGCTTCGTATGTGGGTTGTGGCTATTTGTCTCGAATGTATCCTTGTTGCCTGTTTGGGGTATTAACAAAAGCGAAAGCTTGTGTTCCCGGCAAAGTCTAGAATTAATTACTACTAACCTAATGCGGGATTTGCCTAGCTACGCAAATCGTGCTAGTCAACGTGCTAGGCGCCTGACTCGCAGAGGCGACACTTTCGGCTACATGCTTACTGCTGGTAGACCAGAATTTAAACCTTTGCCACTAAATCCAAATGTTAGCAGTGAAAATACGGCAAAAACTCTTTCTGAAGGTGTCGAACAAATATTTTTTACAACGTTAGAGCGACGGTATATAGCAAAGCAAGCTGTAGAGTTACAAGAATTTCACTGGCTACTGGTAACGAAAACTAGTACAGGTTGGCGTAAAGTCATGATGTTTACTCAAACTGGCTCATTCCCGGTAAGTAAACAAGTTCCAAGTCCACCGCGCGATAGTAGTAATGGTGTAGTTGGTCAAGCTGTTGACATATGGTTACGTGACTGTCAAGCAGGAGCCATTCGTGAGCAAAAAATCAAAAAATCAACCTTCTTGTAGCACAGGCATCCTTGCCTGTGCATCCAAAAAAGAACCTCTTCAGTACAGAGGTTCTTTTTTATATTCATATTGATTAAAAACAAGCTTTCAAAATTAACCTTTAACTACTTGGCTAGCATAAGCATCCATCCCATAAGCAGGAATACGCTCACTGTAATCAACATCTTTACCTGTAATGCTATAAGCCAGTTTATCAAAGTCAGAACTCCAATTGCGTTCATGGATAGGTTTGCTCTGCTCACCCATGAAATACGCCAAACTACCAATCAACGAAACTGCAACCCAACCCACTACAAATAATGAAATTAATACGGTCATCATAACGTTCTAGCTCCTAGTTAAATCTTTATTAACTTATGTAAATAAATGTAAAGCATTATTTACATTTGTTGCAATATTAATGCTGGTGTGCTTTCCGGAACGTTAGGTACGGTATACCGCACTTTGAGCCATTTTCAGGAATTACTTTTTGACAAGTTGAAGTATTTGTTATCAATACAACAATAAATCTAATAACTTCAATTATTTATAAGGTATAAACTAATGGGTTTTACTGCATATATTTCTACAAAAGATGGTGATTCTCTTACAGTTCGTAATCGCGCAAACGGTGAACCAGTCGGTTCTTTAATTAACGGTACAGAAGTAAATGTAATTAGTGAACCTGTATTTTCAGGCTCTAGAAAATGGGTACAAATTGGAGCTAATCGTTGGATTGCAAATGATTTTATAACTGTTATTCGTGGCGCCCGCATAGTTGCTAATAGGACAACAGAAAATATTAATGGATTAAGAGTATATAATGTTCGATTAATTGACCGTAATGGTCAAGTTATAAACACCAGCACTGTACGTGGTGTATCTGGTCGGGCAAACAACCAAACACCATCACATGTAGCAGCTTCTCAGGCGCCTTTACCTTTTGGTGTTTATAAGTTTGATTTTCCTGGAGTCGTAGAATTTAAAGATGGCGAGTTTGGTGGGGTATGGTCATCAATGACACCCACTTTTACAACCGGACGTTCAGAGCTTGGTGTTCACTATGACCCGTCTGCTTTGAAGCAAAATTCTAATAGTGGTACGGCAGGTTGTTTTGCAACACCTACTACTACTGAAAGAGATATGGTGACGAATTTTATTCGTACTCATAAACCTGTATATTTTATTTGTTATTAATTTTTGAAAATTGTATGGTGGGCTTCGGGCCACCTTACTTAAAATAAAAAAGGCAGGTTATTTAACCTGTCTTATGTAATATATTGATTTAATTTGACCAAGATTTAGAAATTCATTTCGGCAGCTTGGACTTTTTCTACTTGTTTCTTCTTCAAAACCAGCATTATTTGCGCGAGCATGGTTAAAGAAACAAATCCAACTAACCAGCCAACACGAGTAGCATCTTGAAGTACGATTTCGGTGTCTTTCTGCCCGAAACCACCAACGTTAGGGTTATTGGTGAGCGCGTCACCAGATTTTACAGTTTGTCCTTCCGATACAATCAACTCAGGCCCAGCAGGAACTAGTTCGGTAACTGTTTTTCCTTCTTCGCTCTGAATATCAACCGCATACTTGACGTTACCGTCTTCGTCCTCTTGCTTGGTTATTTTGCTGATAGTACCAGCAGCAGGAGCGGTGTATTGATTATTGTTGCTCTTTTCACCTGTAGGGTAGACTTGTCCACGTCCACGGTTGGCGCCTAAGTGAACCGAGTATTTACCAAACTGAACACTCTTGTCGCTTCTGGGGTCGGGAGAAAGAACAGGGAATATAATTTCTTGATACTGTTCTCCTGGTAAGGGTCCTACCAAAACAACATTTTCTTTATCTTCACGATAAGGTTGGTAATATACACCGTTGAGTTTTTCCTTCATTTCTTCAGGAATACGGTCTTCGGGTGCAATTTTAAAACCATCAGGAAGCATTAATACGGCGCCAACGTTTAGACCAACCTTGGAACCATCTGCACCAACCTGCTGCACGTTAGTATCGTAAGGGATTTTAACAACCGCTTCAAATACAGTGTCAGGTAGTACAGCTTGAGGAACTTCAACTTCAGCTGGTTTTGCAGCAAGGTGACAATTCGCGCAAACAATCCGTCCGGTCGGTTCACGAGGGGTTTCTGGGTAAGTTTGCTGCGCCCAGAAAGGGTATGCAGCAGCGGTTTGGGGTAATGCGATATCGCTGGTGAAAATAATTCCCACAGCTGCTATCACAACGAGCAATGATTTTGTCATTACTCTAAAAGCGGCATTTAACCGCATCGTTGTGCAAGTTTTTCTCATCTCAATAAGGACTATTGTTTTTCGCGATTCAGGGTTAGGAAATATTTAGGATTAAGCCCACCAAGGTTCTTCGCCAGTGCGGAAGTCGGTTTCTGTCCAAGAGGTAAGGACAATTTTGTCATCTTGCGTGCTGGCATGGCTTAGTGCCAAAGACCTTGGCGCTGGACCACGAACTACTTTACCAGTTGCATCATACTGCGAACCGTGACAAGGGCACTTAAATTTATTTTCTGCTGCGTTCCAAGGCACAACACATCCCAAATGGGTACACACTGCGTTGATACCGTAATCGGTAATCGCTTCCTTGCTTTCAACAACAATATATGTGGGGTCTCCCTTCAGTCCTTGAACCAAAACACGGTCGCCTACATTATGGCTATCGAGAAACTTAGTAACGCTAACATCATTTCCCAATTCGTCTTTTGCTGTGGCGCCACCACCACCACCACCACTAGCTGGCGGAATAAAATAATTTATGACGGGATACAATGCTCCCAACGCTACTCCTGTCACAGTTCCGAACGTTAAAAGGTTCATGAACTGGCGTCGCCCCATATCAGGCACATCAGCTGATTCAGAAAATTGAGCCATAATCTTAGGTTCTTTGTTTATTTTTTTAACAAAATAGACTTGAGTTCTAACTTTATCTTGAGACTCCAGTCTTATCTAGATGCCATGACCCACAATTTCATATGGCAGCACGAACACGAGGGAATCCTAGTGCAACGCGCTTTCACCCTGCCGAACTCTCTCCTTAAGCGAGATGATCCCAGCATCTTTTATGGTAGCATTACATTTCTTTATATTCTTATCATACTTGAGTTACGTAAATTAACATCATCACAAATTGTAAAATTATTGTGGGGGGTATATTTATGACAGGACAAGAACTGCGTCAGATGTTAATCGATAAGTGGGGATACTCATACGACGTGCAATTTCGCCGTACACAGGGTAAAATATTTATCCAAATAATGTGGAAGTATGCAGAGCAAGCCTCTTTCCCCCTGAGTGAAGGGGAGTATCAAGCGCATTTAGACGACGTAGCGAACTATTTAAATGCGATGGGTGGCACATCCCAAGTACAAGCGTTTATTCTACAAACGCGCGAAAAACCACGTTTGGGTAAAGCTGTTAGCATACCACTTGACTTAGGTGAGCGCGCAGCCGAGTGGTTAATCGAATAGTTAAACGAGAGTAAAGTATTTTATACTTATATATACAAAATTAAAGATATTAAACCTATGTAGGTTGGGTGTAGCGACAGCACAACCCAACATAGTGCTTAGAATGTTCGGTTACACCACAACAAAGCCAACCTACGTTTTAGCTTTTCAAGATTTACTTTATAAATAAGCTCTTATTTAAAATTGTCTAAACATTGAAAGTTTAAATACTTATTTTAGCTCTCTTGTAACTTTTCACTTTTGTACTAAATGCGCTTCTCTTAGCAGATACTGAGAATCACCATTCATTGCTCTCCTTTCAACTTTCGCTTTTGCACAATAAACTCCCAAGCATCTTTGAGAAACTCTCCACTGGGTAGAATAATGTTATTCCCAGCAATACAGCAGATTGCAGGTTGGTGAGGTACAGTAATTGAAAAATGTCTAAAATGTTAGTAATTAATCAAATTAGGTAGAGTTTCTATTTTACCTATTTATACGACAAATATTGGTGTACCTCATTTACTCGCAATCTGCTGTATTATAATCTGGATTAAAAGCGATGGCTCCTGTCAAATCGACGAATAAAACAGTATTTTTATGTTCTCGGAATCCTAATTTTTGATAAAAATTATATGCGTTGTGACTTTCCTTAGTAGTTTCAAGGCAAAAAGCAACAGCTTTATTTTTAAACTTGTTTGACAGAAAATCAAAAAACTTTCTGCCAATACCCTGTTCTCTGTATTCTGTTTTAATAAATAATTCGCCAATATTAAGTATCTCGTCGCCGAATTCATTACTCCAGAAGTAGATTAAAATGGCATAACCAATCAAATTGTCTTGGTGTTCAAAAATATAAATACATCCTCGATTTGATTCCCCAGTAAATTTATTAACTGTATTAGCTATTTTTACTACTGACATTTCTTCACCCTTTATCTCTTCAGCATAAAGAGCAAGCATCATAGCTTCAAGCACTGCATAGTCGGAAGATTTATATAACCGAAAACACGTTGTCATTCCTAGTCACCAATACCTCGAAACAAAGCGAAAAATATCTGAGTTATTCCATATTCATTACTATACTGCGTTACCCAGCGTTTCCCTTTACAAACAAAAGTATGGTGCGTGACGCTACCAGTACTGCGCTTCGTTTTAAAATCTTGGTGGCGTCACACACCCTACTCTTTAAAATCAACTATCCGTTACATCCGTTTATCATCCGTTGCCAAAATTTCTCTTACTCCCTCTGTGTACTCTGTGTGTCTGTGGTAAATAAAAATACATGTAATGCACAGGCAAGATGCCTGTGCTACTTCATTTTCCGATTAGTTTTACAAAGCCAATGCCACCGAAGTATAAAATCAATACTGCTCCTGCTAGTAAGCTTTGTGTTAAAGGGTCGGTGGAGGGTGTGAGGACGGCGCCTAATACTACTGCTCCCATAATTACCGCACGCCACCCAGCTAACATTTGTGCTGATGAGACGATATTTAAGGCGCCAAGCAGCATTTGCACGATAGGGATTTGAAACGCTAACCCTGTGCTAAACAAAAGTAATAAAATAAACTCGAAATATTTTTCGATAGACCAAGATTGTTCGACGACATCGGCGCCGTAGGTAATAAAAAAGTTTAAAGCTGCTGGAATTAATAAAAGGTATGCGAATACTAGACCACCAACAAATAGTATACTTGAACCAAAAACTACAGGTGCCAGCAAACGACGTTCTTTACGTGTGAGTCCAGGCAAAACGAATTGAACAATTTGATACAGAATGAAGGGACTAGCAATTACTAAACCACTGTATCCAGCGACTTTGATGGAGACAAAGAAAAACTCTCCAGGCGCCAACTGTAAAAATTTGATACCGTGTGCAGGGACTTCAAGAAGCTTGACCAGCGGTTTTACAGCGATAAAACAGCCAACCGCTGATATGACAACTGCAATTAACGAGTAAAAAATTCGTAGTCTTAGTTCTTCGAGATGGTCGAAGAGCGACATTTCAACTTCGTAAGGTAGCTCGTTATCGGGGCTATATGAGTCATTGTACCCTTCGAGGTCTATATCGGGTGTAGTTGCTGCGTCGTTAGATGTCGTCATGAGTCGCGAGTAGCTGAGTGGGTAGTCGTTGGGCAAAAGTCTATTAACTATTGTATCTATTGTATATATTGCAGCAGTCACTACGAAGTTTTTTTGTGCCTAACCTCGATTTTCATCCGGTTTTGCTAAGGTTTTGTGTGCATAAATGAGTAGGAAGTCGAATTGTAACAATTCAAATTTTTTATTTGTAGCTTGGAATTCGGCGCCTGGAACTGAATATTAGTATATTAAGTCAATCACAAAACATACGATGCTCAGTTCTTTTTATCACAATTATCATCGTCGCATCTACCAGCATATTCATTTATTTTGCTGGGGTTTTATATGAGTCGGATTGCTTGTCTCGGAATGATGGTATTACCTGTATTTTTATGTAATATAGGTGAGAGTTTTGCTGTTCTAACGTCATCGGTTTTAAAGCAAGGCGCCCATCAAACAGCTAATGTATTTATACCGCAAAACCATAAATCACAGTCAACAAGTTATTTAGTTGCCGCACGCGACGAAAAAATTCAAGACTGTTTACGTCTAGGAAACTGCAAAGATTGATACACAATTATTTTTAGCCAAAGTTTAACATTACTTGTATACTTTGCTTAAAGTATTAAAGAGCGAACTGAGCTTTCGTTTGTTTTTATTCTTATAGAACAATTATACTTCATTACTTAATTAAGCTAACTTTGATTAGGTATCTTAGACTGGTTGCTATAAATATTTTTTGATTTATATTTTAATATTTTAAGTTTTAATAGTATAGATTTTTGCTACGTAAGTTAGATAGGGGGGATATTTTCAAAAAATTAAAATCTAATATTTTCTTTTGGGTAGTTAATCTATTTTTTCAGAAGTAAGTATTATATTGACCAAGCGGCAACTCTAAGATTTGCCTAATTTTGTGTAACTGTAAAAATAAGACATTAAAGAATATGTACCTAATATAAATAAACCAAAATTAGATGTGTTTGTAAAGCGTTTTAATTAAAAATCCGAAAATTAAAGTTTGGAAGTTGTGTTTTTAAATTGGATGCATCAAAGCTAATTACTAATGCGCTCTCATGTTTGGGGCTTGCGCTTTTAAGTTTTTTCTGTTAGCCATTAACAAGAGCGCTGTTTGTTTATAACGATTATCTGTCAACTAGTAAGTTATATTGGTTATGCTCTTAGATTTAGATAGATTTTACCAAGCGTGCAATCCGAGCAAACCGCTAATGATGGAAAACGCTGTAGACCGAAGCTATTATATTGATTTTGCACAAGTGCGGGGTGGTAAAATCATTGAGGCTTTAGGGCGTACTATCACTCGGATTTCACCTAATACTCCTACTTGCCAACTGTTTACAGGTCATATTGGTTGCGGTAAATCAACTGAGTTATGGCGTCTGAAGGCAGAACTGGAACAAGCTGGTTTTCATGTCGTCTATTTTGAATCCACGCAAGTTTTGGATGTAGTGGATTTGGATGTGACTGATATTTTGATAGCAATTGCAGGTCAAGTTAGCGAAAGTCTCGAAGCTATCAATATTCGGCTGAAACCCGGATATTTTAACAAGCTGTTTGGAGAAATTGTTAATTTTTTGCAAACACCACTCGATTTGGAACTGCAAGGTGAATTATCGGTGGGTATTGCAAAAATTACTGCCAAAACGAAAGAAAGTCCGAATTTACGGCGCCGACTACGCGATTATTTAGAACCACGCACCGAAAATATCTTAAACTCGATTAACCAGGAACTTTTAGCACGCGCGATTACTGAGTTGAAAGCGACAGGCAAAAAAGGACTCGTTGTTATCGTCGATAACCTCGACCGGGTGGACATTCGACCCTTACCTTCGGGACGTTCTTTACCTGAACATCTATTTATCGACCGTGGTGAGCAGCTTCGTAAGCTAAATTGCCATGTTGTTTATACAATCCCTTTAGCTTTAACTTTCTCGAACGATAGCGTTCATCTTCAGCAACGCTTGGGTGGTGGTGTTGCTCCTCAAGTGTTACCAATGATACCTGTAAGACAGCGTACAGGAGAAATTAATGGTGTCGGATTATCGTTAATGCGACAAATGGTATTAGCGCGTGCTTTTCCTGATATTCCTATAATTGATAGACTCGGGTTAATAAAAGAAGTATTCGATAGCCAAGAAACACTCGATAGGTTGTGTTTAATTAGTGGCGGTCATGTTCGGGATTTACTCGGACTGCTATTTGTTTGTGTACGCGAACAAGACCCACCTTTTGACCGCGATTGTGTAGAAATGGTGATTCGGCGCCATCGTGATTTTCGCGCAAATCCTATTGACTCAGAAGAGTGGGATTTGATATTTCAGGTTGTCAAAGAACAAAAAGTCAAGGGTGATATTGAATACCACACTTTATTACGCAGTTTATTTGTGTTCGAGTACCGGGATTGTGAAGGTGCTTGGTTTGCAGTCAACCCAGTTTTAGCAGAAACGCAGAAGTTTAAGTCATGGTTGGAAAAAGCCCCTTTTACTCAGAAAATGTTATAGCAGCCAATGAGCGCGCTGTTAATAGTTTGCGTCGTGCAATCACATTTTCAATTGGACAGTTTTCGCTCTGTTTAGTGGGTTGCAATTATGGCTTTTTGCGTCAAAAGATGCTGCGGCGCCTGGAAGAAGAAATAGGTGATGGTTATCGAATTCATAAGGTAACGCTAAAAAGTAATGCGATTAGTTTATATTCGACAATTCACTCCGAAATAGGAAGTTCCCAACCTTCAGCTTTAATGATTTTGGGTTTGGAGTCGGTAGAAGAACTCGATGATTTACTGCGAACCATCAACCATATTCGTGATGAATTCCGTAAACGACATCCTTTCCCGATGGTATTTTGGGTTAACGATGAACTGCTGCGAAAACTGCGGCGGTTCGCACCAGATTTTACTAGTTGGGCAGCAACTCCTATTCGCTTCGAGTTGACTACTGAGGAGTTACAAGATTTTTTAAAGACAAAAACTAATTCGCTGTTCGCCAAAATTTTAGATATTAATGGTGTTCCAGAAGGTGAGCATCCTCACACCACGCTTGGACAAGTTTGGGATTATAGTAGTTACGAATTTCGCTCTTGTATCAAAGAGTTACAGCATCGTGGTATCGAACTAGAGCCGGAACTAAACGCTTCAGTTAAATTTATTGCTGGGTTAGATTATTATGCCAGCAACCGTATTGATTTAGCTATTGAATATTTTCAGGAAAGTTTAAAGTTTTGGGTTTCTTCTTCTGCCTTCACTATTCCCTCTGCTCCTCTTTTTAGTTATCCTCCTGTTCCTCCTTCAATATTCTTGCTTCGTCAAGGAGTATTAGTTTTCTATTTAGGACTAAGTTATTACCGTTTAGCTGAACGGGTACATGTAGAACATCAAGAACGCTGGCAAGAAGCTAAGTGTTACTTACAGCAGTGCCTTGATGTTTTTGAAGCCGCTCGGCGCCCAGATTTAACGGCTCAAATTATTGGACTTTTAGCCGATGTTTTGCAACACGTGAAATTATGGGATGAGTTGCAACAACTAGCATTAAAGTCACAAAATTTACATCATGATTATGGTACTCATTTTCAGCTTGCTTGTGATTCTGGGTTTTTAGCGCAGGTTGCTATAGCTAGAGAAAATTGGGTAATTGCTAGCAAACAAGCGCGTGTAGCATTATTGCGACTTGATGAAGCGTCTAAACATAATGATTCGCAGCCAAACTCGTTTCCTTTATTAAAAGAACAAATATATCGTCTTACTTTAGCGAAAGCATTACAGCGTCAAGGTGAACAGAAAAATGCTTTGGAACAAATAGAGTTAGCTAGTAAAGACTTAGAAGCTGCTTTAGAAAATAGTGATTATAGATACGAAGTATATAAATATATTCGTTTATTGCGATGGTTACGTGGGTTGTATTTTGAATTAGGACGCTATCTTGAAGCTTTTGTAATACGGCAAAAGCGACGTTCGGTTGAACAACAGTATGGGTTACGCGCATTTATTGGAGCAGGTCGGTTAAAACCGCAGCGTCATGCTACTACCCCTATAGTTAATTCTCCGGCGCCGAGTGGTAGTGTTGCTTTAGAAATTATCGCTTCTGGTAGACAAAGAGATGTACAAAATTTAATTGCCAGAATTAGCCGTCCCGACCAAAAGTTAACGGTTATACATGGTCATAGTGGCGTTGGTAAAAGTTCCACTGTCACAGCTGGGTTAGTGCCGGCATTACAACAAAGGGCAATAGGTGACCAAATTGCTATACCTGTAGTTTTACAAGTATATACAGATTGGATACAAGAATTGGGGAAAGCGTTAAGTAATGCAATTGCTTCAACAAAACCTGTTACGATTCGTAAAGCAGCCCTTGAAGAAGATATTCCACCTTACCCGAATACGCCAATTACAATCGATGGGGTTTTAGAACTCTTACAGCAAAATGCCCAAAATCGTATTATTACAGTATTAATTTTTGACCAGGTAGAAGAGTTTTTCTCTGATTGTAATAAGCCAGGTCAACTAGCTGAGTTCGACAAGTTTTTGTGCGACTCTATGGATGTGGCATTTGTCAAAGTAATTTTGTCTTTACGTGAAGATTACTTACACAAATTATTAGAATTTAAACATTTAGAAAAAATTGCACCAGTTAACGAAAATATTTTAGATAAAAGTATCCGTTATCAATTAAAGAACTTTTCACGTCAAGATGCATCATCGGTGATTCGTGAGTTGACGCAGCGTTCGCAATATCATCTTGAACCTGAATTAATCGATGCTTTGGTTGATGATTTATCTGTGGAATTGGGGGAGGTAAGACCAATTGAACTGCAAGTAGTTGGTGCCCAACTTCAAGATGAGCGAATTTTAACCCTTGCTAAATATCAGCAGTTTCGTCCAAACAAGCTAATTCAAAGATATTTAGCAGAATTAATCAGCGACTGCGGTAAAGAAAATGAACGTGCTGCATTTTTAGTATTATACTTACTTACAGACGAAAATAATAAGCGTCCTTTTAAAACTCGCGCCGAACTAGCCATAGAACTTGCAGAATTAGAAGATGTCAATAAATTAGAATTAGTATTAGAAATATTAGTACGTTCAGGACTAGTAGTGCTTTATCCTGATGTCCCCGAACGGTACCAGTTAATTCACGATTACCTTGTTGATTTAATTCGCAGTCTTCAACAAACTGAACTTAGCTTGCAAGAACAAGTTAAACAACTGCGCGCACAAGTGCAAACTAACGAACAAGAAATTTCTCGTTTAGAAAGCGCACTTCGCCATAACAAACAAGGTAAAATTCCCGCAGAATATCAAGTTACTGGTTCTGATTTACTAGGCGAATTAAAGGAACTGCGAAAACGCGATGAATTTAGTCGTGTTGAACGTGAACGTTTACTTTCGGAAATTGAACAGCAAAAGTTACAAGCAGAACTTCTTGAGACCGAAAAGCTACGTACTAGTCAAGTAAAAACGAATCGCTTACTCAAAAATGCCCTTGTTGCCTCAGCTTTGGGTATCGTACTATTAATGGGTTCTATTTGGACTGCTTTTTCTACTGGACGCAAAGCTGTTATTACCGCTAGCGTTGCAGCAAGTGTATCGAGTGAAGCTTTATTTGCTTTGGGTAAAGATATTGATGCTTTACGTGAAGGATTGCGCGCAGGTAGAAAAATTGATAACGTACTTTTACCTGATGAGGAAACGAAGCAAATTGTTAGAACAGCACTTTATCAAGCAACTTACGGAATGCGGGTGCGCGAAATCAACCGTTTAGAAGGACATCTTGCTGATGTAAATAGTGTTGTATTTAGTGCCAATAATCAGTTAATTGCTTCTGCGAGTAGTGATGGAACAGTCCGACTTTGGCAGGCAAATGGTAAAAAATTACGTATATTAAAAGCGCATAGTAAGCGTGTTAATAGTGTCGCGTTTAGTCCTGATGGTAAAATGCTAGTCTCTGGAAGTGCTGATAGAACCGTTAAATTGTGGACTATTGACGGTAAATTATTAAGAATATTTCCACATAACGAAGTAGTAAATAGCGTCACGTTCAGTCCTTCGGGGCAAACTATTGCATCGGGAGGCGCCGATAATATTATTAGATTATGGAATCAACAAGGAAAAGTACTTGCCACTTTGTCAGGACATACCACACCCGTTACTAGTTTAGCTTGGGCGCCAGATGGTAGTATGATTGCCTCGGCCGGAGCGAGTAGTGAAAAAAATCAGACAGAAAATGACAACACAATAAAGTTGTGGAGTCAAAACGGTAAGCTGTTACAAACTTTATCTGGACATAGCGATGCAGTATTTGCTGTAGCTTGGGCGCCGAATAGTAACATGTTGGCATCAGCAAGTTTGGATGAGACTGTTAAGCTGTGGAATCGCGATGGAAAATTACTTAATTCAATACAAGCACACAAGCCAGCAGCAATGAGTGTTGCTTTTAGTCCAGATGGAAAAACATTAGCTTCAACCGGTTGGGATAAAACAGTAAAACTATGGAAACTTGACGCAATAGATAAACCCATAAAGCAACCGTTAGAAACTTTGAAAGGAAATAATGATTGGGTAACTAGCGCCTTCTTTAGCAGTGATGGAAAAACTTTAGCTTCTGCAAGTCGTGACACTAAAATTAGACTATGGCGTTGGCAATATCTACCTTTAAAAACTATCGAGGCACACAAAAAAGCAATAACAATGCTAAGTTATTCTCCTGACGGTGATGCATTTGCCGATTCTAGCGAAGACGGTACTGTGAAAATTTGGAGTCCAGATGGTAAATTACAACATACTTTAACTGGACACAAAAGTGCAGTTTGGGATATAAGTTTTAGCCCAAATGGTCAAACTGTAGCTTCAGCGTCGAGTGATAAAACAGTAAAGTTATGGAGTCGCGACGGTAAGCTAATTAATACTTTAGAAGGACATGATAAGGGAGTATTAAGTGTTGATTGGGCGCATAATGGAGAAATATTAGCATCAGCAAGTAGAGATAAATCAGTAAGATTATGGAGCAAAGACGGTAAATTAATCGCTAAATTATTAAAACATACTGAACCAGTTAATTGGGTAAGTTTTAGTCCAAATGGTGAATATATCGCATCAGCAAGCGATGATAACACCGTAAAAATATGGAATAAAGACGGTAAATTAATTAAGGATATTACATCTCATAACCGTCCTGTTTATGCTGCGGTCTGGTCAAAAGATAATATATTAGCGACAGCTAGTTTAGACAGCACAGTAAAATTATGGGATAAAAACTGGAATTTGATTCAAACTCTGAATGGTAACGGTGAAGGATTCATGAGTATCAGCTTTAGCCCGAATGGTGAAACTATCGCTACTATGAGCGAGGATAAAATAAAGCTGTGGAATCGTAAAGGCAAATTAGAGTTAGTCATCAACGAAGAAGATGAGAAATTTTCAACTATTAGTTTTACTCCCGACAGTAAAACATTAGTGATAGGGAACAATAAAGGTAAAATAGTTTATCGTGACTTAGCTGATACTCAGACAGCAAATTTAATGTCAAAAGGATGCGAGTTATTACAAGATTACCTGCAGAATAATACTAAAGTTTCTGAAGCTGACCGTAAATTATGCTCTTAATTCTGGGGCGTTGTATGTGAGGCATAGCCCCACCTACTATCGTTAAATAACCAAATGCAATCTACAAACTTGAACACTGGTCTTCTTTATTACCTCGCACTGTATTATCTTCTCCAGTGGGAGAAGGAGCATTTTCTTTACACTGCAAATTACCATTAATTCTATTGCGTCTAATTTCTACACCCCCGGTATTTTGAGATGCTTGTAAATTTCCGGTGATGGTATTGTCGTTGGCAACTAATTGATTTGTGTTTTTTTCAAACTGCAAATCTTGTCTGATGCGTGTACGAGTAATGTTCGCAGCTTTGGATTCCTTAATCTGGATACTACCATCAACTCTGGAATTGTTATTAACAGTTACATTTTCTGCCTTTTCAGCCTGAATATTACCATTTACTTTGATGTCAGAAGCTGTAAGCTTGCCATTCGACTCTACTTTGATAGTACCTTTTACAGTTGTACCATTCATGTTACAACTTTTATCGCTAGGTACTTTTACATTATCTAAAGTAACAGCACCTAAGTCCCCATCACATACAGTTTCTTCTGCTAGAGCAACTGAAGAACAAAACACTACTCCAGCTAAACTCAAACTAGCTATTCCAAACAAAAATATATTTTTCATCTGTTTTCTTTATGCTTATACGCTTTTAATTAACTTTCACATGCCTATGAAAGGTAGTCAAAGTTTAGACTACTAAAAATATAATGAAAAACTTTATAAATAAAAAATGCAAAAATTGCTACCTTTTCATAAAAATATGTACAACGATAGATAATTTAAAGATGAACTTTGCATGATATAAATACTTATCAATTTATTATCAATACCTTAATTTTGTAATAAAATAAAAATTGAGTATCAGTATAAATATAAAACTCATTTAGTGGAATGGGCCTCCTTGCCCGTTCCATTATCGCTTAATGTAGCTTTTGGCGCCGTTGGTTTGAAAAAATCATCCTTTAGGGTAGTTTGTACTTTGAAACTACAGACAGATAGCTTGGCATACTTAAGTAAGTAACATAAGCATGTAATTAGATTGTTAAGGGAATAAACAATGGAACGTTATCCTAGTGATGCAACTGAACTTGCATATAATGGCAAAGACCGCAATGCGGGAGATATTGGTATTACTCCTCAAGCCGAACTTTGGAACGGTCGTTTAGCTATGATTGGTTTTCTTGCTTATCTACTTTGGGACTTGAGCGGTTACAGCGTTGTGCGAGATGTACTTCACCTTGTTTCCAGTACTCATCCTTAATAGTAATTTTTACCCGCACTATTAGGTACAAAAGTATTGTCTTAAAAATATTGACCAGGCGCCGATTTTCTGGCTTAAGTAACGGCGCCACCACTTACTACTTAATATTGCAACCAATTTAATGGTAACACCTTCTGTTGCTTTGACATAAGCGAAAGTTTTACCAGAATTTTTAACTCGCCCAATCAACGGCGCCGTCACCTTGATAAACATCAATACCAAACATATTTTTTCCTAGTAAAAATATAGACGTTTTATCTTGATAAAAAGATGATATCTACCCAATATCTTATTAAAGATTGTAATTAATGTTTTGATTTTAAAACGCATTTTAAATAAGATATATATAATTTTTTTACTTATTAAAATTTTAATTTTATTTGTTATTGCTCAAAAAATTACTATTTTTAACTACAAGCAGGAATTTCAATCCAGAACTCAGTTCCTTGACCTAACGTAGTTCTATATTTTAAGGTGCCACCATGTTTTTGGACTACGATTTGGTAACTAATTGATAATCCTAAACCAGTACCTTTTCCGACTGGTTTTGTTGTGAAAAAGGGGTCAAATATACTTTTGAGTATATCGTCCTTTATTCCTGTACCATTATCACTAATTCTTACAACTAAAGATTTTGTTTGACTTATTTGAGTTTTAATACAAATTTTACCAGCTTCAGGCTTTGAACAGAATTCTATCGCATCAATAGCATTAGATAATATGTTCATAAATACTTGATTTAGCTGTGCTGGGTAACATTCAAATAGAGGAATGTTACTGTAATCTCGAATTATTTGAATTTCTGGACGTTTTTTTGTAGCTTTGAGTCTATGTTGTAAAATTAGCAGTGTATTATCGATTCCTTCATGAATATTGACAGATTTTTTCTCAGCCTCATCTAATCGTGAAAAGTTACGTAAAGACAAAACAATTTTCTGTATACGCTCAGTACCCATTTCCATTGATGATAATATCTTGGGTAAATCTTCAGTCAGATATTGTAAATCTATTGTTTTGATTTGTTTTTGAATTTCTGGATTTGCATCAGGATAATAATATTGATAAAGTGCTAATACATCAACTAAGTCTTTAACATAACTTTTAATGTGACTCAGATTTGCTTCAATAAAGTTAACAGGGTTATTTATCTCGTGAGCTACACCTGCAACTACCTGACCCAAGCTGGACATTTTTTCACTTTGGATGAGTTGAGCTTGAGTTTGACGCAATTTTTTTAAAGTTTGGTTCAACTGTCCGTTGGTATTGCGTAAATTTTTCTCAATCTCTTCGCGCGCTATTATATTGTTTTTTAAATTGATTAAATTAATTCGTAGTTCTAACTGGCTAATAACTTGACGACTTAAAGCTTGTAAAGCGATGATTTGTTCTTCTGTCAGAACTCTTGGCACCACGTCAATAGCACATAATGTACCAAGAGCAAAATCATCTGGTGTCATAAGCGGGGCGCCCATATAAAATCGAATATTTGGTTCGGATGTTACTAAAGGGTTAGCAACAAATCGTTCGTCTTCCAGAGCATTTGGCACTATCAGTACTTTATCTGGTGTACATATTGCGTGAGCGCAAAATGCTAAGTCTCGCGGAGTTTCAGACGCTTCTAAACCAACTTTAGATTTAAACCATTGTCGATTTGCATCAACCAGACTAATTAAAGCGATAGGAGTACCGCAAATATAGGCTGCTAAACTAGTCAAGTCATCAAACGCTTGCTCAGAAGCAGTATCTAGAATTTGATATCGTTGAAGTGCCTGAAGTCTTTCTGACTCCGAAGCAGGTATTAACGGTTGTTTCATTCCAAAACTATTGAGTTTTAACTTTTCTGCATATATTTTTAGTTATCCTATTGAGCTTACCCTCATTTCAATTTGAAAGAAAGGGCAATAATACTTAGAAATAGCACAATTAAAAATTTATTCACCAAATGTGATGAAAAGCGACTCAAAACAATAGTCTCGGATACTACATGCGTGACAAAGCACTAACCTTTTTGAGTTTATCTGGCGCCAATCCTTCTAGTTCTTCAAGATTCAGCCAGCCTTCTTTAAGCAATCTGGCAAACACAAAGACGAGAACTGAATATCTATAATCATATTTACCATCAATATCGTGGCGCCTTGCACTTAAGAAATCATGCAAAACCCAAATATCATCTAGTTGCGTGATTGCATCTGCTATTTTATGAACTTCTTTGGCTAAAGCATTGATTTCTCGTTCGTAAGCTTTATCGAAGGCTGCTTTAGCTACTTCCTGTTCTGTTTGAGACCACTGAGTATCTGTCGCTTGCATTGTCAGAATTCAAATATATGTGTTAAGCAAATTTTTAGACTCAATATCAAGTTTTGAGTTAATACTCATTATTGACAGCAAATTTAAACAACCACAAAATTGAGATTGTTCTGATTTAAATCAATATTTATAAGTAGTTAAGAAAACGTGATACTAATTATATTACCAGATTATGCTAGTAATTACAAAATAATAGAGCGCTCTATTTTGAAGAACGCTCACTTAATCGTCGGAAATTTGATGTCAATGTGTATCTATCTATCGAGCCAAGTTTAACAACTCTTTGGGAGAAGCGAGCAAATCAATAGCAACAAAGAAAATCTTACCTTGGGGATTCAACAAAAATCTCCAAGCCATATTCATTCCAACAGCAGCGCCAAACCAAGGAGTTTGTACTTTACCAGTAACCTTAATTTGGGTATAACCATCTTCAGCAGGCTCAAGAATACCGCGTTCAGGAAGTAACTTAAGGTTTTGACAATCTTCGCGGAAGAAACGTAATACAGCTTCTTTTCCAACAATTGGTCTTTGGAAAGGAGGTTGTAAAGCACCGTCTGGCTCAAACAACTCGATTAGGGCATCGAAATCATTTGCATTCATGTTGTTCATGTAGCTCAACACGGTTGCATTATCAAGACCTTCAATAGTGACTTTAACTCGTTGTGATAACTCTTTGGGAAGAACAACAGGCTCAGAAACCCGTTCATAATTACCCATTTTGTTAGGGTCATACCCCATGTCAACTACAAAATTACGTAGCACTGTAATTTGTTGTCCGGGTTCCAAATTTCTGATTCCCTGTAATACAGCACTGGCATTGGCAGAAAGCTGATAACCTTCTGGAATTGGCGCCACAATTCCTTCTTCCATCCATTTTCCAAGCTGGTACCAAAAACCTAACTTAATATTTGCAGACCAAGTACCATAAGTACGACAAATAGGGGTATCAGCACCATTTGTCAAATCGCACATTACTTGCGATTGCTCGCGAAAATCCATTTGACGGATTTGGTTCATAGTAGCTTCTGCAAACTGCATGTTAGCAGCGCCGGGAGCTGCAATAGTAATGGTTGTACCCATTTCTAAGTAAGCAAACCAAATCAAGGCTAGTTGATCTTCTGCATTGAGTTGCGCGAATCTTGCAATCGTTGCTGGCACTGCATCAGCAGATAGTGTGTTAGGAAATATACTACGGGCTGAATCGATGGTAAATGGCATAGCAGAATTTCCCTTAACAAATTTACTAGTGGTGAAAAGCTCAAGCTATAAGCTTTTTTGACAGAAACTTATGGACAAGTTTCTGGGGATAGAAATGTATCGCCTACTACTTAAAGTTAACACAGGTTTGTTTATAAATCTACATAAATGTTTACAAACTTTGATGTTAATTTCTTATCTCAGTTATTAAAACAAAAGTTATTTCAGTGTATTTAAAATATCCAGTAATGTGATATAAGCCACTGGCAACGGATATAAACGGATGGTTTGGAGTAATTGTATTCTGATTTGGCGCCGTATAAACATGCAAAAAGCGCCTTTATCACTAAAGACGCTTTTGCGTTATTTATTTAGTTGTAGATTTATTAGCCGTTAATCGCAGGTGCAGTTAATGCTACAGGTGCAGCGTCGCCAGAAGCTAAGTCAAGTGGGAAGTTGTGAGCGTTACGCTCGTGCATTACTTCCATACCGAGGTTAGCGCGGTTGATGATGTCTGCCCATGTGTTGATGACGCGACCTTGGCTGTCAATTACTGATTGGTTGAAGTTGAAACCGTTCAGGTTGAATGCCATTGTCGAGATACCTAAAGAGGTAAACCAGATTCCAACTACTGGCCAAGCAGCTAAGAAGAAGTGTAAGCTACGGCTGTTGTTGAATGAAGCGTATTGGAATATCAAGCGACCGAAGTAACCGTGTGCTGCAACGATGTTGTAGGTTTCTTCTTCTTGACCGAATTTGTAACCGTAGTTTTGGCTTTCGGTTTCGGTTGTTTCACGAACTAAAGAAGAAGTTACAAGTGAACCGTGCATAGCACTGAACAACGAACCACCGAATACACCTGCTACACCTAATTGGTGGAAGGGGTGCATAAGAATGTTGTGTTCTGCTTGGAATACCAACATGAAGTTGAATGTTCCACTGATACCCAAAGGCATACCATCGGAGAATGAACCTTGACCGATTGGGTAGATTAAGAATACTGCGGTTGCTGCTGCTACTGGTGCAGAGTAAGCTACGCAAATCCAAGGACGCATACCTAAGCGGTAAGAAAGTTCCCACTCACGACCCATGTAGCAGAATACGCCGATGAGGAAGTGGAATACTACCAACTGGTAAGGACCACCATTGTAAAGCCACTCGTCTAAAGAAGCAGCTTCCCAAATTGGGTAAAAGTGAAGACCAATTGCGTTTGAAGAAGGAACTACAGCGCCAGAAATAATATTGTTTCCGTACATTAAGGAACCAGCTACTGGTTCGCGGATACCGTCGATGTCAACAGGAGGTGCTGCTACGAATGCGATGATGAAGCAGGTGGTTGCTGCCAACAGGGTAGGAATCATTAGTACGCCGAACCAACCAATATAAAGGCGGTTCTCGGTGCTAGCGACCCAACGGCAGAACTGTTCCCATACGTTCGCTGTTTCGCGACGTTGTAAAGTTGCGGTCATGGTTTTATAAGTGCGGTTAGAAAATAAATTATGTATACAAGCGATGTGCTTGCTTGTTTCTAATATAGTTTACATTGCTTAACAATTACAAGAAATGGGTGATTATCATTAGTTATCAAATATATCAGTGTTACTTATACAACTTGTAATTATCTTGTAATAGTCTTGTGGAACGGGCATCCTTGCCCGTCTAATACTGACTCTAAGATGAACATTGGGCGTAAACTATATTGATATCAACGGCGCCGAAGGAAACACTTGCATCACCTTGAGTTTGTGCTTCTAGTTCAAAGGTCATTTTTGGCGTTGAACCCTGAAACGAGTTGGAGCATTGTTTTGACTTGGATATTACAGAGGTAATAGGGAAACTTTGAAAACGGCTGATTAGTGGATTTGATTCAGTTTCTTTGATTTTTAATAGCTCTTTGGATGCAAATGTAGAGCGTGCGTTCAATAATGCTTTACCACCAGGCGCCTTGGTAATGCCACCGTTGATAGTGTGTTCAATACTTTGAGCATACCAGCCTTGTACAGGTTCGATTTCAACGGACATCTCAAATCGACATTTAATACTATCTTTTTTGCTTCCTTGAGAACTGGCACCTGTATTTACAGTCATTGACACCTGGTTTCCATTTTGTAACGATTCGATTTGGCAGCGTGTGCTATCTCCACTAGTTAAACGGGGTTGCGAGTAAGTTGTCCATTCAGGCGCCGATTGTACGAGTATCAACGATGAAACCAACGCGCTCATCAAAAAATGCATAAATGTTAGTTATATATAAAAAAGAAGAGGATTTATTAAGAGTATTCTTAAATTAAGGGCTTTGTCGTGACCTTGTATAGTAGTATCAATTTAATTAATCCGCAAACAGGGCAACGCTTTCCATCTGCTCCAAATAATTCAGTTGTTCTTTCTAGTTTCCAAGCAGGATGGCGCCAAAACTTAACCCTAGAAGTACAACGACTCAAGCCAGTAGAACTTCCAGAACACTATATTGAAGGACATCGACTAATTATAAATCTAGGTGGGCAGTACGTTTTGGCTGGCGCAGTGGTGGACGTACCCATGAAGCAATTCTTCCACCAGGTGGATTTTGTCTCCAGTCAGATGGTGAAACTAATGCTCCCTTTTGGCAAGACTATTGGATGAATACAAAAAATCACATTGCGTTTTATGATCAACCAGAAGTCGTAGAAGAAGCAGCAAGTAAAGCTGCAACTTGGCTTAAACAAAAGCTAAGTAGTAATTAGTGGTTTAGTTGTTAAAAGAAGCTCTTCGGATATTTTGCCCTAATCCATGCTAAGGGAAATATGAACACTTGAGGGAGTCTAGTACTAACAAACCATCTCATGTATTCAAGGTTACTAAACCAATTGCTTTGTCTAAGGTAATGAGCAAAGCGTCCTCCGCCACCAGCTTGCCTGTAAAGAGGATGCCAAGGCTTAATTGGGGCTGTGAAATGCAGGATAAAGGCATTCCGAAGAAGATCTGCTGGTTTACAAGGTAGCTCGATCACAGAGCGTACAACACTCCAAATCTGAACATTCCATCTGGGATCGAGCAGTTTCCATTTGCCAGCCATCACCGCATTGATGCCCTCTTGATCCATCTTCTGATATTTACGCACATATTCCAAAGCTTTCTGAGCTAAGTTCTCTTCTCGCCAATGTTTGAGGTTCATGACTATCACACCCGAGTTGCAATAATGAGTATCGGGGGGCAGACCTAGTTCCTGATATGTCTCGTGGAGTGCCCATGTCGTTGAGACGTAGGGAAGCCAGTAATCTTGAACAGCAAGCGCAGGGCAGTCGTCAAATTCTTCTTCCCAAAGCTTTGCCAAGCTACCTTCAACCACCAGATCGCTGTCTAGATAAATCACACGGTTCAACTGTGTTGGCAAAAGCTCTGGTGCTAGTAACCGAAAGTAAGTTGCTAAACCCCATTGCTCAGAAACCCATACTTCTCCTAGTGACTCACAGTTTGGTTTAAGCCATTTTAGCCTCACAGTAATTCGATCACTGCTCAATACTCTTGTCAGTCTGTGCCTATTTTGATTACTAATACCCCCATCAATAATGTAAAAGTCTACCGCTCTACCTGGGTCTAAATTTGCCAGTGCGGAGTAGAGGGTAACAGCAAGCCCCATTGCAAATCTGTCATCTGCTCCACTAATAATACTGATTGGGCAATCTTCTGAGCTTTCACAAAAGTTTTGCATAGCAGTTCTGCTTTACCTGATACTTAATATATTACCCTCTGTAGTAGTTTTCTTAACTTGATTGATGAAATCCATTTTTATACTGCCAAGTTTTGATTATCAGTAATATTTACAGCTTGGCATTACAACATCCGGTTTGTCTAGATTGTAAGTATATATAGTTACATAACTAAGAAAAAGGAGATGTGCAGTACACATCCCCTATGAGGTGCAATAATGTGGAAATATTAAACTAGCTTTGAAAACGGCGCCGTATATAAAATTCAGTCTCGCCGCGCTTTATTAAAACAACTTGTTATGAATACACCTGGAGCTTTGGCTGTTACGGAAAAAATAAAATATTTTTAGTCGCTCTTGTATAGGTAGTATGTACTATAAATTGTATTTGCTGGTCAAAGTCGAGAGATATTACCCTCAACTTTTTCATGACTTAATTTTCAAAAAATTTAATTTATTGGAGTTCTTGATTTAACCAAGCTTCCAAGTCAGTTACAGCAGAAAAATCTAACAACGCTTCTCCTAATGCCTCTAATTGCGCTTGAATTTTTAATTTCGTGCTTATCTAATATCTAACTTACCCAAAAAACGAATGTAATTATTAATAGGACTTACGCTGCATAAACCTCGTTTCTACGCATTCATTGTCGCAGACAAATCGTCATCTTTATTACATGCTATCAACGTATATTCCAGGTTTCTAGGTTTTCATGCGTAAGTCCTGATTAACTTGGACGAACTACACGAATTAATTTACCTGCCAAAGGTTCTGACACTGTTATTGCTTCGTTAATTCGAGTAGCCATCCTCGACCTATCCATATCATTTGTGATAATAATAATACCTGCATGGTTAGGATTCAATCTATGTAATTGAACAAAATCTTGACGGTTAAGAGTCATAACAGCCCTATTATTACTGACTGCAAATACTAAAACTTCATTATCTGGAATTCCTAGATTTGCATTCCCAGCTTCTTGAACAGTTAATACATCATGTCCCATCGTTCGTAAAAGTTCGCTAACTACCCTTGGAAACTGCTCATCTGAGTACAAGCGTGCCATTTAAGCAACCTCATTCGCATGGATAGCAGTTTCAATTTCTTCAGGATGTGCATCAGTATACAGCCAAGCATTAACCAAGTCGGCAGCACTAATATGAGGATAATCTTGTAAAAGTTGAGCTTCAGTAATACCAATACGACGCGCTTCCACAAGTAACCAAACAGCAATGCGAGTACCAGCAATACAAGCTTCTCCACCACAGACACCTGGTGTTTTTGTAATACCTCTGGCGCCGATGTTAACAGTTTGAGTTAGTCTTTGAATAATTGCCGCTTTCTCAGTTGCGGGTAATGCAAGAATCTGACTTTCTAGTTCTTGGAGAGTCATATAATACAAGTATTTATAGAGGCTTGACTTGATTGTAACAATTATAAGGTGAATACAGTTTTCAACAGTATGATAGGCTAGTATGATATTATGATAATCTAAAAAGATGGTTAAAAAAGTTACAATAACCCTTGATGACGATGTTCTCGCTTTTGTAGATAAACTGGCATTAAATAGCGAAAATCAAGGAAACCGTAGCGCTTTGATCAATAGTGTATTCAAAGAATTAAAAAAGCAACGTTTACAAGAAGAGTTAAAGGCAGCATATATACAAGATTCACAAGACGAAGCTTATCGAAAAGAAGCTGCTGCGTGGGATATAACTGTAGGTGATGGTATTGAGTGATGGCAAATGGTAATTTAACTTACCGACGTAGAGAAATACGTTGGGTTGACTTAGAACCAACAATAGGTAAAGAAGCAAAAAAAACTCGTGCTGTTTGATAGTTCAGAATGATGTTGGAAATGGCTACAGTTTTTTAACCGTAGTAATACCATTGCTTCTGTGGGACTAAAAATGTACCCTATGTTGTAAATGTAAAAGCTACACCTACCAACGGTTTAGACCAAGACCGATATCTTGATGTTGGACAAATTCGGGGTCTTGACAATAGTCGAGTTCTTGATTTAGTGGGAGTATTGGAAGAAGAGTATTGGGAATTGATACGCACTTCCTTAAATATAGTGTTAGATTTTTGAATCTTTACCCGACCTATCATTTTTTCGCTGAGGGATGTAGGGTAAATAGCAAAGTCGAGAGACATTACTCTCGACTTTTCCATGCTTGAATTTTCAAAGAATTGATTTTATTGAAGTGATTGATTTAACCAAGCTTCCAAGTCACTCAAGGCAGAAAAATCTAATAGCGCTTCCCCTAATGCTTCTAATTGCTCTGTTGACAGCGAATTGACTTGTTCAATTATCGATGCGTCAATCTCACCAAAACGACGAAAAAGTAGGCGCAGAACTAAACGTTGTTCTCCTTCGACTCTTCCTTCTTGCTTGGCAAGTTCGCGGTCTTGTTGATAAAGTGGTGCCAGTCTCATAAGTAGCTCCGTTTCTTCTGTATCTTCTGGTTTATTGAATTCTAGATTTTGCTTGAAGTTGTACAAACATTCTAGCGTCGCTTGCTTGAAAGGGTTATTGTCTGGTAGCGAGATAAACTCATCAATTGCGTTTTTCTGTACTGTGTCTCGACCTAACATCCTTAACCACAAAGTTTCGGGTTCGCTTCGTAACTCGTGTATAGCAACGATTGCTGTTCGTAATATTTCTGCCGTAAAATACACTCCGGGCATCCAGTTTGTGTCTGGGTCTGCTTTACATTTGGATAATACATCCAATGATACCGTTGGTGTAAGAATCCATTGAAATGGTGTTGCGGTTTCCTCTAGAACAGTTTTCTTTCGCTTTGCTTCTCGCTGCAATGCTTTTTGAACTTCTAATACCCTAATTATACAATCAGGAATATCCTCTTCTTGCAAAGCGTTACGAAAAGGTTCAATTATTGCAGGGAACTCAGCAAACTTTCCAAGTAACCCTAGTGGTTCAAGCTCTGGGTTTTGTAGCACATTAGGAGTAAACAAAATATCTATTAACTTGACTTCTGCAGCAACACGAGTTGGTGCTTTTATTGCACCAAAAGGCGCCAGTAAAGATTCGATCAAAATTTATTTTGTACACGTAATATAGTTCAAAAACTCAATCGAAAATCCAAAACCCCAATCTAGAATCGCCAGTGCCAGGTATCGAGATGAAAGTAACGAGTACAGTTTTTATTCAACCCATACATGTCTTGCCAATGCTCCGATAGCTTTGCTTCCATATCTAAACTATCGGAAACATCCACACAAAACCATTGTAAAAAGCTTTGTAAGTTCGTAAGTACCGAACTATCTGCAAGCTTTAACAGGACTTACGCAACTGGCACAATCAGTCTCGGCACGGCTTCGCCGCGCCATCAATACCCAAAGCGGTACAAGTTATATAATGCTAGGCGCCTGAATAGTATTGCTTTATGACAATCAGTCTTGG
>JAHHGX010000001.1 GCA_019359675.1 Calothrix sp. FI2-JRJ7 | reverse complement strand
TTACGAATTAATATAATTAAAATTTATCATCTTAATATCTATAAACAATATAAACTTATAGTTAATTCTGCTTAAATAACTGCCCAACACTTGAGATTGCTTTTCATGACTTTTTCAGCAAACCCTAGTTATAGCTATATCTTGCCACAGGCACCATTTTCATTAAGCCGGAAAATAGTTACTTTTGCATTTAGGTCTGTATAATTTTTACGAAGTTGTTCTAACAACCCTTGCAACTGGGAATCTAAAAGGTAGTTACCAGTGTCCGCATCAACAGCAATAAACCAGTTATAATGATTATCAATCAATTCTGGACGAATACGTTCAAAAACTTCTCGACAAAGTTTACCAATTTCGGTACGCTGCTGCTTACGACGTTGTAGTTCTTCTGGTGTAATAGTCACTATTTCAATTACTCCTTATAATTACTTTTATCTCCGGCGCCTATGAACAATTATTGCTTAAATTTACTCGTAATCTAAATTTTACTTTGAGAATGCTTGTACTCTGTCGATACAACCTTTATTTACCGCTTCAACTAAAATATCTCTGACGCCTTTACGTTTAAAATAAAGTGCTGCGTAATTACGTTGTGTCTGAGTCCCGTTGAAAAGGTAATGCTTAATTCGCTCTTTGCCTTCATTGGTTTTAACTAGACCAAGAGCATAATCAACTAGCTTACAGGTTGCGCTGTTGAAATCATTTTCCAAACTATCCATCAGCTTATCAATATCAGCAACACCTCCAGCTTGTGCTAGTGCAACGAAATAATCAAATCTGTTGTTTTTGGTTTTATATTCGTGTAATGCTTGTTGAACTACAGGTTCTTGTCGAGCATAAAGCAGCAAGTAAGCAGCTTGTTGCACTCTCGAATATTTATCTTCCAATCCTTGAATGACTATTTCTAAACCTGCGGCGCCGTATTTTAATGCGTCTTCTAAAGCTATAACTTTTTGTTCAACATCAGTAGAAGCCAAGCGTCTTTTTACACCTTCAATTCCACCCAAGACAACACCGTTGATGGGAGGTTGTGGTTGTTGGGCGCCGAGTACAGGGTCATATTCTCTGGGTTGGTTATGATTTTGTGACATTGTTTGTTATTTTGTGACTTCAACTAGTTTCATATCAAGCGACAAAAATCGATTTACAGACTGATACATCCAGCAAATAGACGTTTTCGAGTCTGAGCCGTTTTTCTGAAAGCCTAATGCAGTTGCCAATACCGTCCGATGGATTGAGACCCACAAGATACTGATTTTAATGTGTAAAAATGCTAGTTACAGATTCTCATCGGGCGAAATTGAAGTAATGCCTGTTTTTGATTTAGAACGAGACCACTATCAAGTTGTTAGCGCTGGATGGAAAGACGAGCGCCGCATTTATGGATGTTCGGTACACATTGATATTAAAGATAGCAAGATTTGGGTACAGTATGATGGAACTGAAATTGGATTTGCAGATGAACTTGTAAAGCTAGGAGTAGCGAAAGAAGATATTGTACTGGCATATCACTCACCGTTTATGCGACAGTTTGATGGGTTTGCAATTGGCTAGTTGTTTGTATCATTAATAAAAGCAATTGTAAAAATGTTACATTGTAAATTTTCTACTTATCGCACTTGCCACTTTCCTCTACGAGTGCATGATGATACCTCAACTCAAAGCTATTAAAAAAATGTAACCTTAATACATCGGCGCCTTAATTTTGAAAACATGCATTTAAACTTAAATGGGCACGGTATTTTTAAAACCTCTCCATAACAGCTACTACAATCAAAATCCAAATTTCATCACCTAAAGTTCCTGGGAGATGCTTACAAACACTTCCCAGGAATGAGGCTCAAGCAGCCTTTTCGCAGTTAATCATCCACGGAGTTCCAAATTGATCAACCAACATGCCAAAACGGACAGACCAAAAGGTTTGATCAATCGGCATCTTCACTTTTCCGTTTTCTGCCAGAGCGTGAAAAATGCGTTCTGCCTCCTCTGGTGAGTCAATGCTGATCTGCACATAGAAGCCTTGGGGTGTTTCAAAGTGTTCATTGGGACTGTCAGACGCCACGGGCAGAAGAAACAGACTGGTTGCAAATTGTCCATCTCTACGATTTACTCGAACGCTTGCAGCCCTCGCCAATTGTATCGCTTAATCGGGCAGTAGCAATCTCAATGGTAGACAGTCCTCAAACAGCACTCGAACTCATCGATAAACTTGCCACCCAACTTAATGACTACCATCTATTTCACGCCACACGTGCCGATCTGCTGCGCCGCATCGGTGCCTCAGCATCAGCCGCACAAAGCTACACCAGAGCGCTTGCACTAGTCACCAATGACAGCGAACGCCGCTTTCTAGAACATCGGTTACGCGAAGTTCAGAGTGCATAAATATATTGGCGCCATAGTCGAAGGGCAGAGTCGCCATGCAATGTCCTTATCCTTACCCTTCCAATATAGATTGAGAATACTATCAAATTTTATTATCAGTAACATGAGTAGAATTCCTGTCTTCCGTGCGGCTGGGCAATTAGTAAAAGTTCGTTTCCTTATGCTACTGTCGCTCTTCTCTTTAATTGGAGCCACTGTAGGTGGCGTGAGTATAGCTCGAAATTATGGACTAGCTCCAGGTGATGGCGGAGTTTTAAAACCATTGCCTCAACGTATAGCTTTAGCTGCGGTTGTTTCTAGTCTTGGTGTAGCCTTTGCTGGTGGTATGTGGTTGTATGGCAAGTTGTATGTAGCCAGTATTGATTATGATGATCGTGAGCAGAAACTTTATCTAAATACCGTTGAATTTTTTGGGACTAAACAGCATGTGATTGAATTCTCAAATATTCTTGGTAGTAACGAGCATGAAGGTAAGTTGGATTTAACCGATTTTAATCCCTCTTCTATATCTGTAAACGCACCTTGGAAGTCTGTTCATAAGACCGGGTGGAAGTTTCCATTGATTATTGACCGTCAGGGTGAAATTATTAATCAAGAGTTATTTGAGAAGCTTTGAGCGGCGCCTTCTTAGGAATCAAAACAGGGAGAAATACCGTTACAACACACTGTTACCTAGTTTGTCGGGCTGTAACAGGTTTCGTCCTTACCCGTCAAACAAAGCTGTTTCTGACCCAGATCAGTTTTGAATCTTACCTGATAAGTTTCCTTTTCGGCAGGCAAAGTTTTCGTGTAATTGTTCGCTCTGTCGCATGAAAAGTCACGAGTGAAAGTTGCTTTTGACCAGTTAATTGTCATTGTACTGCCGCTCAGACTGACTTTTCCTGTTCGAGATTTGAAAATTTGCTGGCTGCAACCGCCGCTCATTATGTTCATAATACCCGTGTATTCAACCGTTCCATTTGGCAGAAATTGATAAGTGAAACGCGAACCATTCGATCCCACAAATGTGCCAGCATTGCTATAAGTACTGCTTCCGGTACGTGCCCAGACCCATTTTCCAACTATAGACGAAATATCTCCAACGCCTTTAGATGAATTATCTACATTATTTGAAGCGGTTTGGGAGTGCGCGCTATCATAAATAGACAGTAAAAGTTTGGCTTCCGCATCTGAAGGCAATTTTCGCAATTCTTTGATAAATTCTGCGTTAAATGCCTGCCGAGTTTGGCTTTGTTCCTCTTCATTCTTAGCAAGAAATTGTGTATAAGTGGAAATTATATCGTCAAAGTCTTTTCTAGTTCCCTCTGGGTCTGAGCTAAAATCGTTTAATTTTATTGATTTATATTGATTGCGCTGTTCAGGCGTAAATTTTACTGCAAATGCCCATTCGTAAAAAGCGATAACTTTATCAATATCCGATTGGCTAAGAGATTGGTTATCAGCGATCAACAAAGCTTTACTTTCGCCAGCTTGAGCAGGTATATTACTAGTCGCTCCACCCATCAAAACGACATATAAAACTAACATGGGAAAGTATTTAAATTTGTTCATAACTACTGTTGTGGTTCTAATTGTCATTAAATTAATTTGAAGTGCGAGTGGAAAGTCAATATCCAAATATATTACTTATACCAGGTACTAACTTAACTTAACTTCATTACGCAAAAAGCTAATTCCAGAAGAAACCTAACTATCATTTAATAACAGTACTATACTTAAGCAGCAATGTATAAGCTTAATAAAAATTTTACAGTATCTTTATAGTTATCTATTGGAAATAAATATATGTTTTGGAATTAAGAAAGATAATGAAAATCGGTTAATCGGCTAATCTTCCTTAGCATAATCAATGATGACAACTGATAATCATTATAACAAGCTACAGGAGGCTGAAGGTGTTTCTATCATTGGAAGCATCGTCTGTACAAGTGTATTATTTATTACTTATTTTTCTACGTATAGCTAGTTCATCCATGACGCTTTGCTTGACTGACAAAGAGAAGTTATTCCTGAATATTCTTAACATTGCTTTACCTATAAATTTACAGTAATTTACATAATATTTACGAAAAGCTGAGATCATTATGTGTATAACCTTGATATGAGGTGCTGGTCAATTTTATGATTCAGTATTTGGTTATTTGTTACGTAAAAGCATAAGGACAAATGAAATAATAAATCCGATAACACCTAAAACACCAGATGGGATAGTGATTAAAGGGCCCCAGTTTCCAATAAAGACCATTGTTGAAATCAAACCTCCAAGTCTAGGGTTTGTAGGACAAGTATAAGTAAGAGCCTCCGAGTGACAGTTAAAGTGTTCGGCTAAACTGTTTCCTACCCAAAGGAGTAACAGCGGCAAAAGTCCGTATAAGATGCAAATTACAAGCAGAAGTAATCGCCAATGAATTGGAAGCGAATAGCGGCTAGCAAACACTGCAAGTATGGGTCCCAAAAGAAATAGCGCTAAAGTTAAGATTGAGAAAAGAGTGGAAAGAATGGTGTAAATAATATTTGAAAGGAAGTTGACCATTTTTTAAGCGGATTTTTACCTGTTTGAATTTTAAGTATTAAAGTAATAAGATAATATTTATTAAATACTAAACAATTACCATGCAATTTTTTATTTGACAAAAATTTACATAAACCGATTTAGTAATTAAACAACTGATTTTATAGGTGCCTGTAATAATCTAGTGCCAGAAGGCAGAAGATAGGAGGCAGAAGGCAGAAAAAAGATTCCTTACTTGATAAGCTTTGTAGCTTTTTCTAACTGGATAGCTATTTTAGCCATGCTGCACTAGATCAAAATAAGGCAGTACGTTAGTGAGGCTCTCGACTTAAGCCTAGACAACAAGAAGAGTGCTTGGCTTTCAGATAATGTTGTAAAAATGAAAACAAGAATTATAGCTTCTTTAGTACAAAAAATTGAAGCTATTAATGAAGTTTCTACGAAAGCAAAATAAGGCAAGCTTAAGTGAGTACAAAGTAAGCGGGCGCCTCCTTTAACTGATTAATACAGTACACCCTATCGTTTTGGTGCAGTTCCATTTCTTCCATCTCAGGAGGAAATGATTTTAAAGGGCGCCTACTCCAAATATTAGCACCAACGGCGCCTTTGAATACTAATAAAAATGTATCAAATAAATACCGTACTAAATCACCATAATGCTTTGTGCTTATTATCTTTGAACAGGCACTTTTGTGGTTTAATCATAAAATATTTATACGCATAAATCAGTAATTTAAAATAGTGGTGTATTCAACATGACTCCCTTCACCAGTCCATTTTAATGGACTTCAATTATGAGCATGTGGGTTTTAACCCCCATGCGGGTGTGAGATGAATAAGGATATATTAAACCCAGAATTCCCATGCCAATTATCTAAATTACATTGATTAATAACGCTTCGTTATAAAGAGAAGCTTCCAAATATAACTTTTTCCATCTGTCAAAGTCCTCTTGGTATGACAAATTATATTTTTCCAACAAATATTTGCCTTCTATTTTTCGTAGAATTTCCGCAAACTCTTTTACAAATAAAGATGGTATAAAGTAAAGATTGTACCAAGGGTAGTGAGAAAGATGTGCTGCTACTGGTTCGCTACCGCGCGTAAATTGATGTATATACTTGTGTACACGAATATCAGTATTAAATTCTATATCCTCTAATTCTGAAATAAGCGCTGTTTCAATTATATTACAGCAATTCTTTAAATTAGTTGCTCTGTTAGCAATATTTGGATATAAAAATTTGGCTAGTTCTAACTCCGCAATAAATTCTTTCCAAGTATTTTCTGCTTCAACACGAGAAGTAAAGTTTTCTGCGTCAACTTCACTATTTAAAATATCATTTACGTAACTTTCGTCTATTTCTGATGCATTAAATATTTTGAAGCTAAAAGGCGCCACTGCTTCATAAATGCAATACATTTTTTTATCTGAACGTAGGCGTTCAAGTAGTTGTGCTTGTTCTGGAATAGCTTGATATAAAACTGTATATCCCATAGTGATACATAATTTCCCTGTTATTAAATTTTATTGTCTCAAATAATTTCAAGTATTAAATTACTCTTATACAAAATTAACCTAATGCAAAATCAGTATATTCCCTCATAGAGGGGGAATGAAAAGCAATTACAATGTCCTGCTTGGGAATACCCATGTCAATAAGTTCTTGTGCAATATCTGCTTCAGTATTATTACACTGAATCCAAACTTTATCATTTTTGATATCAATTTGAATTGAGGGACTATAAATACGCCGTTCTTTATTCCAACCAATATTTATTAATTGGTAATGATTATGTTGAGTATCGAATATTTTATCAGCTTCAATATCTCCATAAGCTGGTTTATGAGTTGCATATTCGTTTAATAAATTAAGAATTTTAACTCGATAATTTTCTATCTTATCCATTGAACTATTTCCTCCTTGAGATTATCATAAATAAGAAGTTTTAATTAATTGTTTTGAATGATAATTTGTACAAATGGACGTGTAAAAAACTTATTATAAGCAGATAAGGGAACAGCTAAATATAATATTCGTTCTGGGTCATCTACCACAAGATTGATTACTTTTCCCACAACTTTATTTTAGTTTGGCGATGGCGCCTTTTTCAACGAGCATTTTGCCTGTGAGTAGGTCTTTCACTGTTACAACTAATACTCGTTGTTCGTTGACTTCAAATTGTGCTTGTATTCTGTCTATTCCTGTTTCTCCGGGTGGTTGTAGGTGTGCTACACATACTTGTTGATGGTGGGTTTCTAGGGAACGGTAGGTGTCTTGTTTTACTAGGTTACTACTGCTCATTCTACCGGATGCGTCGTATGTAACTTCTGCTTGGGATAGGGATGCTACTTCTCCTATATCTAAACGTATTTCGCGCTGTCCATCACTAGCTACTTGTAATGTTAATGGCTCTGATTTGGCGCCTGGATATTTTGCGCCTTTTTCTATGAGCGTATAATATGAGTAGCTTTTGCTGTGAGGTTCCCAAAGTCGGATAGCATAGCTGTGACGCAGGTAGTCATCGACTTCTGCCATTTCGCTTAATGCTAAGGCGCCATGTGCTACTGCTTCAAAGGGTTTATCTAACTTAACTTTTTGCTTACCAAAGTAGGATACCACTAGTTGCTGTACGGCGGGTATTTGACAAGTACCTCCAACGAGTAAAACTTGTTCGATGTTGGTTTTGCTAATTCCTTTGGTTAAAGCTATGGATAAAACTTCATCTATTGCTTGCCGTAATTGCTCTAATAATTGCTGATTTTCTAATATATCTGCTAATTCGTCCCGGTTTAACTGTAATTCGTGGGACATAAAGTTCTCATCATCAAACCAAGATTCTTTCGCTTCGTCAGTTGTGGAAAGTCGAATTTTTAAACTTTCGGCAAGCTCCAGCAGGTTCATATATCCAATTTCCCCTACTGTCTCGCGTGAGGCGCCTGTTTTTTGGAGATAATGTTCAACAATCCAGTTATCTACATCTACACCACCAACGAATGCATCGGACTTTGCGATAACTTCCGCTTTGACTGCTTGCTGTTCAGATGCTGGTTTGACGGTACGTACTAAACTTAAATCGAGAGTACCACCACCAAAGTCAATTACTAATACAAGCGCTCCAGGGCGCCGAACTGCGTAACCAAGTGCAGCAGCAGTAGATTCATCGACAATTTGTATATTTGGAATATTTAATTTATCGGCAACGCTACGGAACCAATCGAGGTATCGTTCAAAGGCGCCGACTGGTACTGTAAATATAGCTTGACTTGGTTGAAGTTGTTCTTCAACTTGGCGCCAAACTTCTTTAAGAAACGTTTCAGAAATAGCTTCTGCTGAATAACTATTACCATCTAACAAACGAGGAGGTGGCACAAAATCTGCTGCTAAGTCCCGTTTGAAAGTGCGAAACGCGCGTTCGGGTTGAGAAAATCCTAAACGCTTTGCCCGTACTGTTTCGCCAAACATGAAGCGATTTTGACCTTCGACAAATACTAAGGAGGGGACTACAGTTACCGCTTCTCCCCCAATTTCAAAGCGTCTTGATATATCGCCAAATTTAAGAGTTCTGGGAGTTTGCGTAATTAGGTCTGTAGTGCAAACTACCGTGTTGCTAGTACCAAAATCAATAACTACTGTAGTCATTTGAATAAATCACGTAAAGGCAATAATGATGTTGGGTTTTCCCTCCGGGATAACTTCGTTAACACTGACGTTACACCCAACCTACGTACTTACCCAGCACCACCAGGTAATGTTCGACTTACCTTAGCTGGACATAGAATTTTTCCTTGATGCTGATATCCCACAAACCTGACGTAAACTTGTTCTCCCTCAGCAATATCTGGATTATCAGGTTGATGTACTTGGGGGTTATAAGCTACTTGTTCCCAAGGTTTACCAATTTGTTCGTAACCCCATTCCTTGAGTAAATTATCTAGGGGTGCGAACATCGAAAGTAAATTTTTCGCTGGTAACTCAGGTTTGGCGCCCACCATTTGGTGGATACTAGGGTAGTTAGTCAGCAGTGACTGTAGTTGTGTAAATGTAGATTCGCGAAATGCTTCAGTTATCTCAAGTTTCTGTTGTTGAATTTCTTCATGCAATCGCAAACCTTCTTTATATAAACTGTCTACTTTTTCTTCTAACTGTTGCGCTTCATGCTTTAATTGCTCGGATTTTACACGGTGTGCTTCTAGCTCTGGGTTTTCGACGGGTAAACCAAGTTTATCGAGTAACGTTCCCAAGGGCATTGAAAAAACCTTCGCAACTTGGGCAAGTTCACCAAACTTAATATTTTCCCCATCTCCATCGCGTAGATGCCATACTGCAATTTCACTCAAACCTGATTTTTGTTGTAAAGCTTTCCAATCCGATATACCTGCTTGCTTCATCCAACCAAGCAATTTTTCATCATTCCGGTTGCCAGTCGTGTAAGATACCGATAATAGCAACGACAAAAATCCAACACCGCTAATTATAACGGCGCCGACGGTAAGCAAAAAAGCAACGTTATCCCAGCTAATTACTATCATTGGCATTTTTTACTGTTGTTTAAGAGACTGATTTTCTGCCTGTGTCTCGTGTTCTTCACCTTCGTAGTACTCAGGCAAAAGTTCTTGGTCTTCCACCTCTCCCAGCGCACTTTCAATACCAGAAGTAGTTTCAGTGCAACCAGTACCCGAACCGTTAATCACAGTCTCCGTAATTTTACCGTCTTTGCCTATTTTGTACTCTATTTTTTGATACTCTGCCATAAATTTAATCCCCCTGTGTTTTATATACTAAACATTCACCCACCCGATAACAGCTTTCTAACATTTTATTACCCAAATCGGCAATCATCTGGTGACGCTCCGGTAGAGACGTGTAAACCGAAGGTTTTCCCGTTATCCGTAAACGGAGTTTTCCCGCAGGGTAGGATATCCCGAAGGGTAGGGATTAATCACGTCTCTACAAAATCCCATTGCCATTATAAAACGCAAGTACTATTATATTTTTAAAATTAATGAAGAAAATATTACAAACCAACTCGCTAAATTATTAAAAGACCCAAATGCAGATAAATTGGAAGCGCTATCGATAAATAAAAACCCAGCCTCTTTAGTAGAGACTGGGCGCCACATACATATTATTTAACCAATTGCAGAAAGGATTATGCAGAAATTTCCCCAAGCTTAACTTTGACTACCTTATTCTTTTCAGCTTCAGACTTAGGTAGCGTCAAATTTAAAATACCATCTTTGTACTCAGCAGTTACGGCAGTATTTTGGATGCGTGCGCGTAAGGGGATTACACGTTGGAACTTACCGTAGTAAAATTCGCTTCTAACTTTACCGTTTTCATCAGTCTTGGTTTCTGTTTTACGTTCAGCTACCACTTTAACTGCGTTTTCAGTTACTTCAATATCTACATCTTTAGCTTCAACACCAGGTAGTTCTAATTTTAAATGTACTGCTTCATCAGTTTCATGCAGTTCAGCAGCAGGAGATCTAAGTGTTGGCGCCTGAAGTTCTTCAAATAATGAATCTAATTGGCGAGTCATTGCGTTCATTTCGTTCCAGGGATTATAACGTGCTAACATTTTGTGTTGCTCCTTTTCAAGAGTATTAATTAATTAGTTCGGTTTATTGTTTCGTATGTCCTTATAGTAATAAAGGTTTAAATGGTTGAAAATACGGTTTATATCACTTTTAAATTCATGGAAACCGAATGTTATTAATGAGATATTTAGCAGTAGTGTAAATACGAAAAATCTAGGTACGGTAAACCTAACATGTGATGTAATTTTAGATGGCGCCTGATTTGATTAGGCTAATTTATCATAATCTGAAGTAGTTAATAATGTTGGGAGTGGCGCCGTTTCACAAATAAGCTTCTCAACTCAATACTACTCGCTTAAAGATTTTTCGTCTCATTTCGGGGATGTAGAGACGCGATTGAACCCTTGTCTTTACAAGGTTTTCGATTTTATTGAATTTATTAACCGAGCAGTATTACATCTCAACTCAATTAGGAGGTTTTGGCAAAAATTTATAAGTAATTAACTTGATGAACTATAAAATTATCTATACTTAATAATGTCAATAATGGGAGCATTTTAAAGTTCCAGCGTAACAAGATTCCCGACCTCTTGAAGAAGTCGGGAATCTGAGTGTTTTAAGTAAATTTGTGAGAAATTCTGGTTCAGAGAATATGTTATCTAGAACACAAAATTATTGGCATTATTCAGGTCTGCAACTAAAATATTCTCTACTCTGATAAACGGTCTCGCCGGAAGTTTTTCAGAACCATCACTGTCAATCAGAATCTCAGTATCTCGTCCTCTCGCACCAAAAGATATGTAGCCATCGGCGATTGCATTAGTTCCGTTGTAGCCACCTGGAACAATACTATCAAGCAATTCAGTAAAGACAAACTTATCAGCACCTACTGTAAAGTCTAAGATGTTGTCGCCTTCATTAATGCTGTTGCCATTACCATATAAGCTGGTGTAAACAATCAGGTCATTACCTGCGCCAGTGGTGATATCGTCCTTACCCTCAAAGCCAGTAATTCTGTCACCAAAGGAAGTCCCTACCAAATTGTCCTTACCAGATGTGCCATTAATCACATTTATCAGGTCAAACCGAGCGACAACGGGGTCATGGTCACTGTCTTGAACAGCAAACTCTGAGTTAATGTGAACTGCATCAAACCCATTCAGTTTTCCAAGCAAATTGTTACTGACCAAAATGTGATCCAGTGTTTGGGCGTTGCCTTCAAAATTGTAAGTGTAACGCTCGTTCTGGGGTAGCGTTTCAATCAGGGTAGTCAGTCCGGCGCCTTCTAAAATATTTAGGGGGTTAGAGAACTCAAAGTCATTCAAGTCACCCGCTACTACCACATTGGCATTGGGGTTAATTGCTAGAATACTCTGAACAAAGTCTCTCACCTCTGTGGCTTGCTGATTGCGCTGCGCCTCACTAGTGAGGGCAGGGGGTTGATTGACTCCAAAAAGTGGTTGGTCGCCACCTTTGGAGTTGAAATGGTTGCCAACTACAAACACGGTTTGACCGTTGAAAATAAATTCGCCAACTAGAGGTTTGCGACTGTTGACGAAGGCATTGCCATTCGAGGAGTCAGTATCAAGGATGCGACCAGGGCTAGCAGAAAGCTGGGGAACACTACCGACGTTGTTAACTGTGGTATCAGTAGTAGAGCCACCACCAGGACGATCTACAAATTGTACTCGGTTGGGGTTGAAGAGGAAACCGACGCGGATATTACCACCAGGTTCACCACCGTCTTGATCGTCTACTGGGTTAATTTGACGAAATTCATAGGTGGGACCCCCAGCAGCTGCAATCGCATTAATTAATGTGTTGTAAAATTTTATTTTCGGGCGCGTCGAGCGTGTCGAGCGAGAATAATTGTAACGCTCACCAATTTATAAACATGTATACTATCTACTGTAATGTACAAGATATGCCTGCGGGTGAGGACACCCACTCACAAAAAATAGAGGATATTTTGTGATTTGCTCCTGCACTTGAAGTGTTTCAGTCCCGATAACGGGATTCGTAAGTTTTAAAGTCCGCGCATTCTAATTATGCATGTTGGTATAATCGACCATTGAGGCGCCTTGGTATTGATGTGAAGGCTAAATAATTTAATCTAAAAATAAACGTTTTGCCCCAACACATAAATTTAGGCTTCCGTCAATATATATTACTGGACTAGCGCTCTAGATGGTCTGTGTAATAAAATTTGGGGTGTTGGTTAATGTATCAAAATCATTATAGAGACGTTACATGTAACGTCTCCACATGTACGACATAGAAACTAGTTCTTCTTTGTGAATGCAGCTGGTTTTTCATGTAAATCAGTCATATAAGCACATGCCATATCTGATGAGTTATGTGCCCAGCCAACACGTCCTTGAGGGTCTATGAGAATACACCCTGCTTCTCCTGTCACCTTAGATTTGAGAGTCTCAATTGCCATTTGCGCTGCTTCGTCTGGGTGCCTGTCTCCAGCTAACAAGTCAATTGCAGTTTTAGCTAGAACCACTGGTATAATCGATTCGCCATCACCTGTTGTGGAACAGGCGCCGTTTTTGTTGTCAGCGAATAAGCCAGAACCAATTACGGCACTATCACCAACACGACCTTGATGCTGATTCATAAGACCTCCGGTTGATGTACCAGCAGCTAAAACTCCTCGACTATCTAAAGCTACACAACCAACTGTGTTGGGACGGTCAGTAACTTCTTTCTCTTCTTCCCACTCTTCGCGTATCTCTTTGCTAATTAACTCTTGAGAAGGACACATCTCAACACCGTGGTCTTTTGCAAAGCGTTTTGCACCGTCAGACACTAACAACATTGGTTTTTTATCCATTATTTTGCGCGCGACTGATATAGGATGGGGTATTCCCTTAACTGCTGCAACTCCTCCCCAGGCCAAGTTAGCACCCTCCATGATTGCTGCATCTAACTCGACTTCTCCTTGGTCGTTAAGAACGGCGCCCATTGAAGCGTTAAATGTTTGGTCAGCTTCCAAAACTCGAACGGCTGCTTCAACCGCTTCAGGAGCAGTACCTCCATTTTTCAAGACAGACCAACCCGCTTCTACTGCAGCTAAACAGCCTGCGTTATTAGCTTCTATCTTGTCTTCTGAAATAGTTTTGGCGCCGCCATGTACAATAATACTAATTGTCATAAATTCCTTCTGTTGTGTGTAAACTTAGGGTGGGTCGAAGCCCACCTTACAGGCTTGGGTGATTTGCTATCCTACAATGACAACCCCTTATCTTTGAGTCTTTGCTCAATATGCTGCATGTCCTCCAAAGTCTCTCCTGTCACAATGCCATAGATTTCGGTGTAAATTTTTCCATAGCTAACCGACTCTTGGGCAGACAAAATGATAAAGTCTTTTCGTTCTAATTCTAATTGGAGAGTCTTAAGAGTAAATTCCAAAGTTCCAGCAATGCGATAGTCGCTCGAATAATTCGCTACCTCT
This sequence comes from Calothrix sp. FI2-JRJ7, assembly GCA_019359675.1. Taxonomy (GTDB): domain Bacteria; phylum Cyanobacteriota; class Cyanobacteriia; order Cyanobacteriales; family Nostocaceae; genus Dulcicalothrix. Next base: position 88,342 of record JAHHGX010000001.1, on the reverse strand, counting down.
TTACCTAGCTTCAATAAAGTATGACGCTGCAAGCACAGAGGAGTTGAGCCATTAACCCGAAAATTCGCATCGATTACATAAAGAGACCCGTCTCTATCTTGGAGAACATCGAAACCAATAACACCGAAATAACCTCTAGAGTGGGCGTATTTACCAATAGCAGCAATCATATCAAAGAACATGCTCATGTTCTCGCGATAATGAACCAATCCTCCGATATAATTGCCTTCATTTGTCACAAGCTGGTTTGTTACGCCAATAAGCTTTATATCTCCCGTCTTGCTAATATAAAATTGTACACAATAGTTGTTTACAACATTTTTAATGAACTCGGAAACAACAATTGTTGAGAGCAACCTACTTTCGACGTATTTCTTGATTTCAGCAAAGCAGTAATCTAAATCACTTTGACTTTGTATAATATAAGTCCCTTCTCCAGAAAGCCCGTGAGATGTTTTGATTAAGTATGGAAATTCTGGTAACTCAATGTCATTGATATCAACAGAATCAAGATTGTAGGTTTGGTATTTTGGACATGGCACTCCTAATTCAGCTAACGTTGCCTTACTGAGTAAGTGGTAGTGAGTATCAGGTGCAACTGCGTGTTTTTCCGGTTTAAGACCATCAAAGGGGAATAGGGTGATGAGTTTTTCAACCCGCGCGCTTTCATTGAGACAATCTAAATAAAGAGATTCTTTTAGTGTTTCAATATTAGTATCACTACCAAAATGCTCGTGCCAATAATCCAAAAGTAACTTAGGCGCCGCACTAATAACAATACCTGGAATTGCATTACCTAGTACAGCGAGATTTTTCCAAGGTTCTTTTTGACAAATCTTACTGTAGGAAGTTTTGCTTGCCTCATCGCTGCCATCTTGAATTAAGTATTTTTTGGTGTTGGGATAAGTTGCCCAACCAGCAGTAGCAGGATAATTTAAGATGAAGGCATAAGATGCATCGGCAACATCAGTAGCGAATAAATCAGATAGAGAACTCCCTTGGAAGTAATCAAAGTTATTTGAGTGCATAAAAAATTTTGGTCTTTCAACATGACCATTGTCATTCTGAGCGCAGCGAAGAATCTTTAGTAAATTTGCATATTATTGAGATGCTTCACTACGTTCAGCATGACAGAATTGATGCTTTTAAAACATCCTCTTAGAGGTACATAAAACGAATGGCACCTCTACAAATAAGAAGAGAATTAATAAGCGAACGACTGATAAACCTCTGCTTCACCCACAGAATCAAGTGATTCAACAATTGGGTTAAAGCGTAATAAGTGGCGCCCTCGTTCGGTTAATGTGTTCATAGCGGCGCGCGGAATTTGAATCGATACTTCAGGACGATATAGCCAACGACGACTATAGCCAATTACCGCCATTGGACGAGGTATTTCTGTTCGGTTAGGTGTACCACGGTGTAGACCACGGACATCGCGAATCATTACGTCTCCTAGTTGCATCGTAATCGGTTCGAGTTCGATTTCGCCCGAATTAATACGACGCAATCCTTCTTCTTTGGACATCATGTGTGTACCCCGCGCAATCTCAATTGGTCCATTATCCAAGGTGACATCCACTAAAGGAAAATTGATTGCCAATTGATAAGGGGGAGTCTCTATACCAGATTCGGGGAAGAGTGGTGGAGTATCTCGGTGTACGTCTTGAAACTCTGAACCTAGTAAAGGTGTATCTGTGGCCAGTTGACACATCACAAAATCTTTTCCTACCAAACGTTCGACGATGGCTAGGATATCTTCATCTTCATAAATACTGGTATCAGCGAATGGAGGTTGAAAAGGTAAAGTTACATAATAGCGGGCGGTGCCACGATTTAGTAAGTGTCCTTCACGCGCGATATGTTCACTTAGCTTAGGGATGAAAGCAGAGTGCCATGCCTTAAGTGTTGCTTTGGAAAAATGATTGGGCAACACGCAGAAGCCGTCTTTAAGTACCGATTCGGTAAACGACTCTATTTTTTGAGAGTTTTGCAGGTTGATAATCATACTTTTGATTGTAGACAAAACCAACAACTTAAGGACTTTTTTGTAACTCTACTTTATAGTTGGTGCAGTGCCTCGAATTGCATGTTACTAGTATCATTTAGTACCTGTAGTAATAAAGACTTCAAGGTCTCTAAACCTAAGCGCCCAGTTGCTGAAATAAACACTGCTTCAGGATAATCTCGCTGTGCTTTTTCTAAACTTTCGCTATTTGCCTTATCAATTTTGTTAAAAGCGATGAAGCTTTTTTCAGGAATTGTCGGCATTTCTTCGAGTATTTCCTGTACGCTCTTCATATGACTTTCCCATGCTGGGTGGGATAAATCTACTACATGTAGTAAGGCATCAGCTTCTACTACTTCTTCTAATGTCGCGCGGAAAGCATCCATTAGTGCTGGTGGTAGCTCATGTATAAATCCGACAGTATCGGTTAGTAAAATTGATTTACGTTCTTGGTCTGGTTGTGTAATAACTAGCTTACGTGTTGTTGGGTCAAGAGTTGCAAAAAGTTGGTTTGCTGTATATACATCTGCATTAGTTAATACATTTAATAAGGTAGATTTACCAGCATTGGTGTACCCAACTAAGGCTACAACTGGAATATCTTGTTTTTGTCGTTGTTGCCGAATTCGGTCGCGATGTGCTTGCAAGTCATTTACTTGATGCTGTAACTGAGCGATTTTTCTTTGAATTACACGTCTTTCGGTTTCTAATTTGGTTTCACCTGGTCCTCGTGTACCAATACCGGCGCCTAATCTCGACATTTCTTGACCACGACCACGTAACCGTGGCAGCATATACTCTAATTGCGCGAGTTCTACTTGCAATTTACCAGCTTGGCTTCTCGCACGTTGGGCGAAAATATCTAAAATTACTCCCGTCCGGTCTACAACTCGAATACCAATTTGGTCTTCTAAATTGCGCGTTTGGGATGCAGAAATATCACGGTCAAAAACAATCAAATTAGCTCTGACTTTTTGAGCATGAAGGGCAATTTCTTCGACTTTACCTTGCCCAACCACGGTTTGCGGATGAGGACGACTGCGTTTTTGCCGCACTGTGTCTACTATTATACCTCCAGCGCTTTCTACCAACCCTACAAGTTCTTGAAGTCCATCTTCAAACCTTTGAGGAGAAATATCGTCGGTTTGTAACCCCACCAGTAAAACTCTATCTTGGTCAGTAGCGGTATCTTGGTTCGGAAATACTGTATCCCCAGCATCAATAATTTCTCTTTCCCATTCATAAATTAACTCGTCAGAATCTTCTTCTGTTAGTTCATCTAAACTTAGAGCAGGTGAAACTCTCCAGGGAGTTTCCATATCAGGGAAAAGATGCGCTAAAAAACCTTGTTTTACTTTGCCCGACTCAACATTTAGTAGCACGAGAGCATCCAAGCGTTGCCCAGCCATTGCCACCAATGCCGCTTCGTCAGGCGCCGCTGATTTCAATTGTGTCGCAACACAACGAATACCACTTAAGTGTTCTACGCTATGACGAGATAATTCTTCAAATGGAATTCGAGTTTGAAATGGAGTTCCTACAGCAATTCTAGTTACTTGCCCACGTCGATTTATATAGCAACAAAGTGGATGATGAATTTCTGCGCTAATTGTTGCTAATGCGTCAGCAAATTCTGGCGTAATAAATCTATCTCCAGGTAGACGTTGCTCGTAAAGCTTTTGTAATTGTTTTACATAATTTGATTTGATGCCCTGAGTGTTTCCGTAAATATTTTGCATAATACTTAAACTGAAAAGAGTTTGAATTAAATTCTTCATTTATACTTGTCTTTTTTATCATGAATTATCATCTATCAATAGAAATAACTAGCAATGAAAAGATTTTTTGACCTGGAGTAAGTGGAATTTAAACATAAATATGTAAAGATAAATTTAGCAGAGACTTTAATAAAATATATGTTGCAAATTTTGTATATATTACAACCTTTCAACTTTATATATTCTACTTCTGAAGATATAGTGTAACATTTTTTCCGAGTGTACGGTAGCGGACAGACAATCAACTGATTAACTACTAGAGTAGTATTACTGTGGCTTTATAAAAATATTTTTTCATCTAGTCTTGGCGCACTCAAGAACGTAACACTGATTCAAGAATCTGCGGATGGTGATTGAACAATGGATTTAGAGAATAGTAATATCAGGACAATCTCTGAATATCTAAAGACAACCTTAAATGATGACAATGGAGGAACAGCAGAAAAGAATCACTGCGTTTCGCCTCAAAATACTGATGATTTTAGTAAAATTGCTCAAGCTATAAAGAAAGTTGAGCGATTAGTATTTAATAATTGCGAATTAAATCAAGATGACCATATTATAGTATCAGAATGCCATGAAAATAATGACATTACAGCAGAGGATAAAGTAAAGGTTTTAAGCGCGCAGGTAGAAAGTCTAAAACAACAGCTAGTTGCCAAGGAAGCTGAACTACAAGCGACACAGCAAGAACTGAATCATACAAATCAGGATTTAGTTACAGCACTAAAAACAGATATACTTACGCTTGCTGAGGCGAAAGAATTCGCTAAAAACATGTTGTTTGATAAACAGTCAATCTATGAATGTTTAGCAAAGCTCCTTAGCGCTACTTATAATTCAACCGTTGAAGCTTCAGAGTTGGCGCCTATATCTAAAATAGATCAAGATAATGTTGCGGCCCTCAAACAAGGAAGTACTGCGTTGAAATGTGAGTCTATAAACCTAAGAAATAGAATTGCTGAACTTAAGGATAGGTCTAAACGTATTATCTCTAAAACCGCTAGTTTGAGAAAAAAATAAATACTTATGTGACTACCTGCTGTTTCAAGATATAAAGCTTGTGTACGCCAGGGCATACTAAATTTATGGCGTTGCATAAATGCGGGATGAATTTAGATATGTCATGCTGAGTGGAGCGAAGCGAAACGAAGCATCTATAAGGATTCTTCGCTACACTACGTTCCGCTCAGAATGACAAATCATCCCAAAAATCAGCAACGCCAAATTTATTTTAACGTATGTGCGCCAGCGTACATAAATTCTTTACAAAATAATTTGTCTTTAGCCAGAAGCTAGTACCAGTGATATCAACTATTCATATAGAGGTCAATCTGGTTTATAACGGGCAAATGCTAGGTGTACGTCGCGCTTCGGTAAGCGTAACTGCTGCGGTTCTTCAAAAAGCGGGGATTATTCAATATAGTCGCGGCAAAATGAGAATAATCGATTCCCCGCAAATGGAAAACATCGCATGTGAGTGTTATAAAATTATCAAAAACGATTTTGACCGCTTGCTGGGTAATAATCGAAAGATTTAATTTATATGTCGCTTTTGATGCCACTCCCAAGCGTGGCTAATAATTTGTTTTAGGTCTGCATAATTCGGGCGCCAATCTAAAACTTTACGTGCTTTCTCACTACTGCCAACTAAAATTGGTGGATCGCCAGGTCTTCTTTCACGTTCGACTATTTTAATGTCTTTTCCTGTCACTTGCTTTGCAGTTTCTATTACATCTCTGACAGAAAAGCCATTGCCGTTACCTAAATTAAAGACTTCGCTATCTCCATCTTTAAGTAAATACTCTAAACCCAGTACATGAGCTTGTGCTAAATCAGCTACGTGAATATAATCGCGCATACATGTACCGTCTTCTGTAGGATAATCAGTACCGAATATAGAAATAGATTCGCGCTTACCTAAAGCGGCAAATAACACGAGTGGGATGATGTGAGTTTCCGGTTCGTGGTCTTCACCTAAGTTACCATCTGGGTCGGCGCCAGCAGCATTAAAATACCGAAAACGAACAGATTTTAAATTATATGCTGTATCAAAATCAGATAAAATTCGCTCTACCATCCACTTGCTTGTTGCATAAGGACTAATAGGGTCAATAGGATGGTCTTCGGTAAGCGGAATAAACTTGGGTACACCATAAAGCGCACAAGTTGAAGAAAAGATAAATTTCTTAATAGAAGCATCAACCATTGCTTCTAACAGCGTTAAAGTACCTGTAACGTTATTACGGTAATATTTGGCTGGGTCTGTCACCGACTCACCCACAGCAATAAAGGCTGCAAAATGCATTACTGCTTCTATATTATGATTTGAAAATATATTATCTAAAAGTACACGGTCGTTCGTATCGCCCACTATTAACTTAACCTTTAAAACCTCTTCTACTTGTTCTCGATGTCCATAAGACAAATTGTCAAGAACTATAACTTCATAACCTGCATTTTTCAGAGCTAATACGGCATGGGTGCCAATATATCCGGCGCCACCTGTAACTAAAATCGTAGACATATATTAATAATTTTTAATGGTTATCGTTTTTATGGTAACTGTAGAGACGTTACATGTAACGTCTCTAAGACGATTAACAATTAGCTTCTTGGAAGTAACGCTCAATCGCAAAATCAAGACTTGGTAGTAATTCACCTCTATTGCTACCAAGAACACTGTAGCTAGGACGAGGAGCGACTAAACCAAGTTCTTGTGTTGGCAAGCTAATTAAACCGCTAATACTTACACCCGCACGCTTTGCTACTAGTCGTGCCAAGTCCGCCCAAGATACGGCACCAACATTAGCTAAATGCCATATTCCAGACTCACCATCTATTAATAAATCAAGACTAGTATTAACTAAGTCAGGAACATACGTAGGCGACACAGTTGAATCAAACGCGGCAGTAAATGTGTTTCCTGCACTTAACTGACGCAAGGCAATTGTGACAAAGTTATAATCATCCCACGGACCAAAAAAGGCACTAGTACGAATCACCAACGATGCAGGATTAACTTCTAATACTCCTTTCTCAGCCAAAGCTTTACTACGCCCATATACATTTAAAGGCGCCACAGGATTATTTTCGACATAGGGATTAACAACAGTACCATCAAAAACCAAGTCTGAAGAGAAAGTTACAAAAGCGACATTATGTTGCGCGCATAAAAGAGCTAAGTTTTTTGCGCCTTCAGTATTTACTCGTAGGCAAACATCAGGCTCTGCTTCTGCGTCGTCTACTCGAACGTATCCAGCAGCATTAATAACTGCCCAAGGTTTCAATTCAGCCAAAACGGCATCTATTGAATTGGGGTTAGTAATGTCCATTTCTCGACGCGATAATAAACGATATGTAATACCGCGTATTTCACACAACCGCGCAAAAGCCTTTCCAAGAGTTCCTGTGGCGCCGACAATTACAACAGGAGATAAATCTTGAGAATTGGAAACTTTAGCTCCCCCCTTATCAAGGGGAGCCACTCGCGTGCCAGGGTTCCCCTGGTTGAGCGAAGTGGCGTGGGTTGGGGGGGATTCAAAATTACTACGACTCACTGCTGGGTACAATAAACGCTCTTGTCGATGCCACCATCCAGGTGTATCAAGTAGTGGATGATTAGGGTTTTGCCCTGTTGCTAAATCTTGCACCATTTTGGCAATTGCCGTTGGTCTAGGAAATTTCGACCTTAAGTCAAATACCCCTGGTTCGTAATGACCAATAAAACGAGTTAATAAGCTATTCCAATCATAACTACCTAGTAACGACCAGGCAGTAATAGCACGCACATCTACATTTTCTTCTCGTAATTCTTGTACTGCATTCCAAGCTTCATGAAACCAGCGCAGTTGTTCCTCACGAGTACAACCAAGATGAACTTCTGTAATTGCAAGTGGTAGCTTGTAACGCTCCCATGCTTCTAACAACAATGCTTTATGACCCGTCGTACCTTCTGCACAAACTCGTACTGCTTCCACATCGGCATACTCATGCTGATTATTACCTCCGTGCAATGAAGCAGGATAAAGTTCTTTACGCTCATCTAAAAAGCGGTCACTCGTTAGGTAATGATTAATGCCTATAATGTCTGGTGGACAAGGATTTTCTAAAAACCATTCAAGTTCAGCTTGAGTTATTCCACAGTAAATTAAATAATCCCACATTGGATGATTTTCATTGATTCGACCGCACAGTAAATCAAAACTTAACCAGCGACGTTCGTTTTCAAATTTTGCTTGATAAGCTAATGTTGGTGTGCTGTAAATCTTTCCTAAATCATCTGTTTGTACTAGTTTGGCATTTGGGTTTACTTCACGAATAGCTTGCATCGACTTAGCTACACCTTGGCATTGCCCAAAAAAAGCGCGTGCGAAAGTACACTCAGAACGCCCGTGAGGATACCAGTGTCCGTATAATCCACTAAAGCGCGCTGTTGTTAATGGTTCATTAATTGGTGTGTAATGTGTTACCCAAGGATAGCGTTCTGCAACTGCACGAGCAAAAGCAGCTAACTTAACAGGAAAATCTACATCTACCAAACTCGTGTAACGGGCGCCACTACCATGATGTACTAACCCTACAATTGGGCGAATACCAAGTTCTTGTAGTCTCTCTAACCGTTCATCCGTCCATGACCAGTCTGCATTTTCAACTCCCTTGGGCGCCACCCGTTCCCATAACACTGGGTAACGAATAGCTTGTATACCAAGTTCGGCAAATAAGTCTAGGTCAGATAGACGCACATCATGACCATTGCGTTCTAACTGGTCAAAATATTCTTCACCTACACGATTAACCGTACACTCTAAACCAGCCCACATTTCTAACGGCTGTTTTGAAGTATTATGTTTATTTGAATTAGATATAGAAGTCATATTTAGGTGAAAACACTTAAAGTTGATTCGTAGCAAGCATTACAAATCTAAAGCCCCCCTTCATTAAGGGGGGGTTGGGGGGATCATCTAGTCTTAAAACGCCTTAACGGCAATTTGCTTGTACATAGCCAAAGCTTGCGCCACACAATGATCCATATTCAGATACTTGTATGTAGCTAACCTGCCTACAAAGTACACTCCAGATGTTTCATCAGCCAAAGCTTTATATTGCTTGTAAATTTCTTGATTTTCAAGACGCGGTACAGGATAATATGGGTCTCCCTCGGCTTTGGGGAATTCGTAAACAATGCTAGTTTTAGAATGTTCTTGACCTGTTAAATACTTAAACTCAGTAACGCGCGTATACAACTGGTCGTTTGGATAGTTAATTACAGGCGCCTGCTGAAACTTCGGGGTATTATGAGTTTCATGTTTGAAATCTAACGAACGATATGGTAGTTTACCGTAGCGATAATCAAAAAACTCATCTACAGGCCCTGTATAAACAATTTCCCGACAAGGTATTGCTTTTTGAATTTCACGATAATCAGTATTTAGCATCACCTTGATATTCGGATGATTCAACATATTCTCGAACATCCGGGTGAAACCGTGTAACGGCATTGCTTGATAACTATCTGTAAAATATCGGTTATCGCGGTTAGTGCGAGTTGGTACGCGCGCTGTTACTGATTTGTCTAGTTCAGATGGGTCAAGTCCCCATTGTTTGCGGGTGTAGTTACGGAAGAATTTTTCGTAGAGTTCTCTACCAACTTTGCTCACCACTACATCTTCGCTAGTACGGATGTGTTCGCGTGGTTCTGCAACAGATTGGAAGAACTCCTCGACCTGAAATGAAGTTAAATTCATTCCATATAGTTGATTGATTGTGTCAAGGTTAATTGGCATAGGAACCAATTGCCCATCTACACTAGCAAGAACGCGATGTTCATAAGAGCGCCATTGCGTAAATTGTGAAAGATGTTCAAAAACTTCACGCGAGTTAGTGTGAAAGATGTGGGGACCATATTTATGGACAAGAACACCGTGGTCGTCGTAATGGTCGTAAGCGTTACCACCAATATGGGTACGTTTATCTACTACTAAAACCTTTTTGCCAGACTGACTAGCAAGTCTTTCTGCAATCACACTTCCAGAAAATCCGGCGCCGACAACTAAGTAATCAAATAAAAATTCTCTGGTAATGACGTTTGGTGCAGCTGAGACACTAGAAGGTGTTGAGGCTTTGCTGTTCCCATTTTGTTGGGTGTCTAATGTTTCATTTATTAATTGCATCATCGAGTTCCAAGTTCTATCCCAAGATATTTGTTCTAAGAAAGCATCTACCCTACTCAACCAATTGGATGTTGGGGTATCTTCTTGCATTGCCTTTTCGGCTTTAAGGACAAATTCACCAGCACTATCAGCTATTCGTACTAAATTTAAGTCTCCATAAGGACGTACCACATCTCGAATTGAGGTTGATACTACAGGTTTAGCTGCTGCAAGATACTCTGGAGTTTTTGTTGGACTAATAAAGCGTGTTGACTCATTACGCGCAAATGGCAACATCGCTAAGTCCCACCCACTAAGATAAGCAGGCAAATCTTGATAATCTTTCCCACCCAGATAATGAATATTTTCGTGTTTGGGTAAACTTGCTGGGTCTATTTTTACAACTGGCCCAATCATGACTAAATGCCAGTCGGGACGCGCTTGTGCAATACCAGCAAGCAACTCAATATCCATACGTTCATCTATAACGCCAAAAAAGCCTAGACGAGGATGAGGAATATTTGCTTGGTCTGCTGGTTCGTGTTTAATAGTTCGTGCTTGTGCAAAGTGTGGAACATCAACACTGCTAGGAAATGCATAAACGTTTGAGTGTTGATTTACTTTACTTTCGTAAAGGCTTTGTCCTCCAGTAAATACTAAGTCCGCGCGCTGGAATAGTTCTGCTTCATAATCTTTCAAAGTATTAGAGGCGCCTTTGAATGCAGCTAACTCATCCATACAATCATATACTATAGCTTCTGGTTGTAAGTGACGTGTAAAAGCTATAGCCATTGGGGTATAGTACCAACAGATATATTTGTTAATCTTATTTTCAGCAAACAGCTGATCAATCAGTACTTTTAAATCTTGGTTTACAGCATCTTGGCTCAAATTTTGGGGAAGGTGAGGTACCACAACCCAAACTCCATTTTTATCTTGAGTCACTTCAAGGCGCGAGACTTCTTCAGGTGTAAAAATTGGCTCCTCGATAAAAAACACCCTGCTACCAGCAGCACAACGACTGAGAAGATGCTGTGGTCTTTGATAAACAAAGTTCCAACGCAAATGTGATAGACACACTATATCTGGTGTATATGAAGCAATTGCTCGAAAGTTTTTATTAGATATAGTTTTCGATAACAGTTGTTCAGTTTCGAGTATATTTTCGACTATATTTGTTTTTCCGTTACTGCTACCGTTACTGGTTTGAGGTTTTTGGGCTACCATAAATTTTCTCGATTTTTGATGAATATCGAATCAGAGTATTTTACAAATGATATAAGTTGTAAAAGTTCACAAAATAAGGGCAGACAAGTCCCTGTAAGATATGAAGTGAAGTTTAGTAGTTTTTGATTTTACTTAATTATCTTTGGAAATTCGCGTGTCCTTATTTGAAGTTTTATTCGTAAACCAATAAACATAAAATTACTTTATATAAATTTATTTATCTTCTGCCGAAAGTTTTGAACTCTTTTTTGCAACCTATACCTTTAGTAGTAATTTCATGAAATTAAAATTGATTTTATAAATCAACTTATATTACTTTGATTAAATTTTTAACATATTCAACAGTTCACACATATATAGCAGTTCTATACGAATCATTCAAAACTGCAATAGTTATTTTGTATATATAGCCACAAAATGATTTAAAATAAATGTACTTATCTTTAAGCGATGATATGTTGCGCCTCAAGACTTTATCACTAATTTGGTAATTATTTTTCTAACTTAGGAATGAGATTATATTAATTTTTTCTGTATCCAACAATACATTTATTCGAGATATTTGAAAAGTAAAAGCTTTCGTTAGGTAGTTTAGTTTATATTGTGTATAAAAAAGATAATAAATTTTTTTATATTAAAACTTTAAAATTTGGGAGGTGAATTTGTGAGAACAATTAAACTAGTATACGACGGCGGAAATAAACCCACCATTACGAGCCTTGAAAAAATCATGATTTGCAGCCTTTGAAAATGGTAGGCGTATTTACGCCGCACGGTACTAGCAGAGTCGAATTTAAGAGTGGCTGACTTAATTGAATTAGCAGAGCATGATACCCTTAAGCTTGTACTACCTGATGGCACAGAGTTTATTTTATCAGCAATAGATGATTTAGGCGCCGAAGTTGGGGCATTACGTCAAAACAAAGAGTTCATAAATTTTTTGGCACAAAGGTTACGCTCAAAGATGTCTGAAAGAAATTAGGTATTTTATGATACACTACAATGATAGGTGCCTTTGAATTCATTAGTATAAAGTATTCAAAACTTCTAGCTTTTATGTAGGCGCCGACGTAGGAAAAGAAGAAGATCTTAATCGCATAGCAGAAAAAGCAATTGCAGAATTTGGCAGCTTTGATACTTGGGTTAATAATGCAGGTGTATCAATATTTGGTCGCTGCATGGACGTAACCATACCAGACATCAAGCGCATGTTTTATACAGACTTTTGGGGTACTGTTTACGGTTCGCGCGCTGCTGTTAGACACTTTAAGGAGCGCGGAGGCAGTGCAACACCAATTCAACCAACTTATTGCTGTGCAAAACACGCGCTTCATGGGTGGACAGATGCGCTGCGGATGGAGTAGGAAAAAGAAAGAACGCCTGTCTCAGTGACATTAATTCACCCAGGACGAATTGATACTCCATACAATGAACATGCTCGCAGCTATATATCTAAGCAACCAGCGCATCGCGGCATGATATATCCACCTGAAGCGGTAGCTGAAGCGATTTTGTATTCGGCAGAACATCAAAAACGTAATATGTACGTTGGTACGTTGGTTTCCAAGCTAAATTCTTTGCTGTGTTGGGTGCTTTGGCGCCACGACTTATGGATAAGTTAATGGAAGCATGGATGTATTATTCTCAACAATCTGACTGTCCCTCAAAGGATAGGGAAGACAATGCGCTTTACAAACCTAGTTATGGAATGCACGAGCGGGGAACACATCAAGGATGGATTCGTTCGGGAAGTTGGTATGTAAAAGCCCAGAAGCACCCAGTAAGTACAACAGTTGCTATTGCCACCCTTGCCTTAACGCTTTGGTTTTTTACAACATCCACATTTGTAAGCTAAAAAAACCAGGTTTTTAACTAATTAGGGCGCCGTAATTTTTTACGACCCATATATAATATTATTCAAGAAAAATAAATTCCCTCTATACTGGCAAAGTAAGAGGGAAAAATGGCTAAAGGTTAGAGAATATCAAATTTTTAAGTCACATAAATCAAAACATCATCCAAATTTTCCAGCAGTTGCAGGTATCATAAATGCTGCGAAAGTCAGAATGTAACCAACTGTAAAGTGAACCAAACCTATCAACCAGCCTTGGACGATAGTTAAAGCAACAGGTTTATCTTTCCAGCGGACTAAGTTAGCTAACGGAGTGCGTTCGTGTGCCCATACCAAAGTTTCTATCAACTCTTGCCAGTAACCACGCCAAGCGATGAGGAACATAAAACCAGTTGCCCACACGAGGTGTCCAAACAAGAACATCCAAGCCCATACAGATAAATTGCTCGTACCATAGGGGTTGTAGCCGTTAATTACTTGAGCCGAGTTAGCCCATAAATAATCGCGGAACCAGCCCATCAAGTAGGTAGAATTCTCGTTAAACTGAGCTACGTTTCCTTGCCAAATACCAAGGTGCTTCCAATGGAAGTAGAAAGTCGTCCATCCAAGCAAGTTGAGCATCCAGAATATAGCTAAGAAGAAAGATTGTTGCCAAGCAGAAGTTTGACAAGTACCACCACGACCAGGACCATCGCAGGGGAAGGTAAAGCCAAAGTCCTTTTTATCAGGCATTAACTTTGTTCCACGCGCGTCTAATGCACCCTTAACACAAATTAATGTAGTGGTGTGTAGACCCAAAGCAATAGCGTGGTGAACTAAGAAATCTCCAGGGCCAATAGTTAGGAATAAAGAGTTAGAGCCAGAGTTGATGGCATCCAACCAATTTGGCAACCACATGTTAGCGTGGTTTGGGTAAGCTGTAAATGCCAAGCTATCTGGATTCGACAGCAGCACATTCATGCCATATATGGCTTTACCTTGCGCCGCTTGCACAAACTGAGCAAACACAGGTTCAACCAAGATTTGCTTCTCAGGAGTTCCAAACGCAACGACTACATCATTGTGAACATATAGCCCTAAAGTGTGGAACCCAAGGAATAAAGATACCCAACTCAAATGGGAAATAATCGCTTCTTTGTGTTTGAGTACTCGGTCGAGAACATTGCCCCTATTTTGTTCTGGGTCATAATCTCGAACCCAGAAAATTCCAGCATGGGCAAAGGCGCCAACCATAAAGAAGCCAGCAAGATATTGGTGGTGCGTGTACAGAGTTACCTGAGTTGTATAATCCTTAGCCATAAAAGCATAAGGAGGTAAAGCGTACATATGCTGCGCGACCAAAGAAAGAGCAGTACCTAGTGCTGCCAAGTGAATCGATAATTGAAAATGCAGCGAGTTATTGTAGGTATCGTATAGTCCTTGGTGAGGTAAGTTGAATTGACCTTCGGTTTTAATGCCAAAGAAATTTTTAGCATTTAGCATCTCTTTGATGCTATGCCCAATCCCGAAGTTAGTGCGGTACTGGTGACCAGCAATGATAAAAATAACTGCTAATGCCAAGTGGTGATGCGCCATATCCGTCAGCCATAAAGACTGTGTTTGAGGATGGAAACCACCTAAAAATGACAGAATTGCAGTTCCGGCGCCTTGGGACGTACCAAACATATGTCCAGCAGTATCTGGATTTTGAGCATAAACAGCCCAATCACCTCGAAAGAAAGGCCCCAGACCTTCTGGATGTGGTAGTGTCGTCAGAAAATTATCCCAACCGACATGAATACCACGCGATTCTGGAATAGCAACGTGAATTAAGTGACCAGCCCAAGCTAAACAACTGACTCCAAACAAACCAGCTAAGTGGTGATTCAGCCGAGGTTCAGCGCTCTTAAACCAAGCTAAACTTGGACGAAACTTTGGTTGTAAATGTAACCAACCAGCAAACAGAAACACTGCTGCTAACAGTAATAAGAATATTGAACCCTGATACAAGTCATTGTTCGTTCGCATACCAATGGTGTACCACCAATGATAAACACCAGAGTAAGCAATGTTAACTGGATTAGATGCACCAGCTTGAGTAAAAGCATCTATTGCTGGTTTACCAAAATGTGGATCCCAAATCGCGTGAGCAATCGGACGAATATGAATTGGGTCTTTAATCCACTGTTGAAAATTACCTTGCCAAGCAACATGGAATAGTAGGCTAGATGCCCACAAAAAGATAATTGCCACGTGACCGAAGTGAGTTGCGAAAATCCTTTGGTAAAGATTCTCTTCAGTCATTCCGTCATGACTCTCAAAATCATTACCCATAGCCATCGCGTACCATAGGCGCCGCGTGGTTGGGTCTTGTGCAAGGTCTTGACTAAACTTAGGGTATTTTCTTGCCATGTATTCTACTTACGTCCTCCTTTTAGTTAATTGCAACCAAGTAGAAAAGGCTTTTGATGACTTAAAGAAAACAAACTTGACGATTTATCTAGTAGCGATGCAGTTTACTCCCACAGAAGTAACTCTTCAATTTAAAAGTTACTACTACTAATACTTACTGATTCTATACCCTAGGGAGGAGATTGTTCTTAATTTATTTTGTGTTCACTAACACATTAATATGGCAAGTTTGGCAGCTTGTTTTGTAATGATAAAAGACATTTGTAAATATTTGTAACACTAACATTATTACAGTTCATTATTTCACTTCTACAGGTAAAATCAAAGTAAAAGTAGTACCAACCCCAACCTGCGATTCTAAAAAAATTTCACCCTGCATTAGCTTTACTAGTTGTTTAACAATTGGTAGCCCTAAACCAGTACTATCGGGTTTAGGCACATTAGAAGCACCTCGATAAAACGGCTCAAACACACGGGATTGTTCTTCCAAAGAAATTCCGATTCCAGTATCAATAATTACAATCATCCACTGTTGATCAGATAAACTGTAGCAAGTTAATGTTATGCTCCCGAACTTTGTGTAGCGTATTGCATTGCTGAGAAGATTTGTAATAATTTGCTGTAATCGCAAAGGGTCTGTTTTAACTTTATCTGGAGCAAGTGTATAATCTACCATTATTGGCAATTGTTTTGCTTGGGCTAACGGTTCCATTATTTCAATCGCGCTATTAATTACAGACTTTACACGTGAATTGACTAACCGCAATTGCATTTTTCCAGCTTCACATCGCGAAAGCTCCAACGCTGAATTTATTAGACAGATTAACTGGCGCCCATTACGTAACACGCGCTCAATATGTTCAATACTAGGAACCGAATCTTTTAACTCAGAACGTTTTCGTACTTGGCGCAAAAATAAATCTGAGTAGTTAATAATTGAATGTAATGGAGTTTTAAGTTCGTGTGCTAAGTGAGAGATATTCTCTTGAGTAGCATTTACCAAACGATTTAATTCCTCATTTGTAAGTAATAATTGACTATGCAACTGCTCCATTTCCAGCACTCGCTCCTGTGTATAGCTTACAAACGCTTGAGCAATAGCTTCATCAATTACTGCATCAATCAACTTCACAACCCGCATAACTTCTGTACCTGTGGCAAACTGTAAATCACTTTCTAATGCTGAAAGTACCTCTTGACGCAATAAATGGTACTCGCGCGCAATTTCTGTAGGCTCAAAACCGAATTTTGCTCTCTCTGTACCATGCTCTAAACTTGCCCAAACCAGTAATTTAGCATCATTTTCGGTTGATTGAGAAATAAGATTTGCCATTGCCGTTAACAAATGAGGTATATGATTTTTTACACTTGCATAAGGTAGTAAAATACTGCTTTTAATCTTAGAATCCGAGTAAACTGCTTTAACCCAATTATTTACAATTGTGTCAACTTTCTGATGAAGAATTGTTTTAAATCCATTTGAAGAAAATAATAAATTCCCTCTACATAATTAAGTAAAAGGTAGATGCAAGAAAAGAATGTAGAGACATCATTAATCACGTCTCTAGATTATTTTTACAATAATTTCTTAATATCTAAATTACTACAAAATTGATTATTTTTTTTATAGCTGAGGACAGAAATTATATTAATTTTTAATGTATTCATCAACACATAACCTTGTAAAGTTTTGAAAATTAAATTTTGCTTTTCTTGTGGAGTGGGCATCCTTGCCCGCTTTTACTTTTATTGAGATAAAACGGGCATTGACGCCCATCCCACAAGATATAAACTATACTTAAGTTAAAAATACCTTGGTTATGATTAGCTTGTTGAACGGATATGTTCAATTGCGACCAGCAACGCATTAAGCATAACTTCATAACTTTCATCGGTTGAACGTTTTAATGTCATTAACCCTGCTTGTTCTATAGAAATAAACCCTGTAATGGCAGCATTTACCATCCGCATTACATCAATTAGTTGATTTTCGTTTAATTCATATAAACGCAGTGAGTTTTTTAAAAAACTAAGGGATTTCTGAATTACTATACCTGCATCTGGGTCACTAGGTTGTAGCTGATATTGCATCATCAATCTGTAAAATGCCGGATATATGCGTGCAAAGTTACGTGTTGCGTGTCCACCTGCAAGCAACATTTCGCGAGGTTCACTTAATTGTGTGGTTTGTTGTTCACAATACATTAAATATTTTTGCCACACTTCTAAGACTACTGCTTTCCGTAATGCTGCGTTTCCATCAAGATGCTTATAAATCGCTGGTGGTTTAATACCTAACTCACGCGCGACTCGATTTACACCAAGCGCTGCTTCTCCTTCTTCCTCCAAACAGCTAATTGCCGCCTCTATTACATCCTGTCTCGTTAAAGAATTTCCTTTTGTTGGGCGCCCCATAGTGTAGAGACACGATATATCGCGTCTATATATCCGTACAAATAATTTAGTTAACACAATTAACTAAAAGTTAATATAATTAACTTAATCTATATTGTATCGGTTAAAAACAAAACCGTATGGATGCCGTTTGCTTTTACCGGACATCCGGTTGTGGTGATCCCCATTGGTAAAGATGATACAGGATTACCTATTGGTATACAAATTATTGGTAAACGGTGGAAGGAAATGGAATTATTAAGTATTGCGCGGCAACTTGCTGTGTTTACTGAAGGTTATCAAACCCCACCTTGAATGAACAGGCAGGGATGCCTGTTCCACAAGATGTTATTGAAAAAGTGTTTCAAGGAAAGATTTATGTGTTGATCAAAGACTTAATGCGTTCCCCAGAGCAAAAGCTGGGAAACGATACAAGCCTTTAGTTACATTTGACCGCTAAAGATAGGCTGAACTTTACGGTCAGTCAATTCCCCCAGGTCATCTGCTACGGTCAAAACACCAGGTTTGCAGCGCTTGACTATAACAGATACCCCTGTGGCGCCTTCTTGTTCAAGGTCATCGATATAACCTTTACGAGAGGCACTTGCTTCTGCTGAAGTTAGGAATGGACCGAAATAATAGGTGCAGCGAGGGGACTGAGTTTTAACCTCGACCCACCACGCCATACCAATATTTTGATATACGTTGATCAACAATTCTCTGAAGTTATTCCAAACGCTTGTCATGGCTTTCACCAAGTAGATGTTTTGAGTTGTGTGTAAAAGGTACGTTGAAAAAGTGTGTTTACATTTCTTTATACTCTTTTACTCTAACTTTTTCCAAGAAATTGTCGCTTACTTATCAGGATGTAAGGTATTTACCCAACGTTGACGATAAATTTCGTAAAGTGTCATACCTGCTGCTACGGACGCATTGAGGCTAGGAGTCTTCCCGGATAAGGGAATTGACACCAAAACATCACATGCGCGCTGTGTCAGCAAACTAAGACCTTCACCCTCAGAGCCAATAACAATAACGATGGGGCTGAGTTTTTTGTCGTCTTTGGGGTTGCCAAAATCAACTGAGTGCAGTGGAACGCTTGCATCATCGGCAGTGCCGTAAATCCAAAAGCCCGCTGCTTTTAAATCTTCTAATGCACGGCTTAGGTTTGTCACCCTTGAAACGGTAAAGTTTTCTAACGCACCTGCTGCGACTTTCATAACTGTGGAAGTGATACCAGCACAACGTCGTTGTGGTATGACCAACCCGTGGGCGCCAATAGCTTCAGCAGTACGAATAATGGCGCCGAGGTTATGGGGATCGGTGATGCCGTCTGCGACCACAATTACTGGTGCGTAGCTCTTTTTAAAGGCTTGAGTGATTAAATCATGCAAATCAGCATAGTTGTAGGGAGCTACTTGTGCTGCTACACCTTGGTGATTTGCTTGTTCAGTAATTTGGTCTAGCCGCCTTGGTTCAACTTCATCGATTACTGTACCATTTTCTTTCGCCTGAAGAATTAACGAATGAAAACGGGGGTCATAGCGCAAACGAGGAGTAATCCAGATACGGTTAAGATGACGTGTACCTTCTAATGCCGTCAAAACAGGGTGACGACCATAAATCATGTCACTACTTTCTGACTGTGTATCTGTATCAAATTCGGCGATGTCGTCGTCTTTAACAAATCGACTTGCAGCACCAATGGAATGCGGAACCACTCGTTTGCCTTTAATTCTCACACCTTGGCGAGTTGGAAGAGCGCTTTCACTTTTTCGAGCCTCAAATTTGCGACCCTCGAATTTGCGACCCTCGGATTTACCCTCAAATTTACCTTCATATTTTTTACCTTCATCTCGCTTGCCGTCGAATTGCTTGTTCTCAACTCGCTTGCTATTAATTGGCTTAACTGATGGAGATGAAAATTTACCGTTTAGGCGAGGACTGGGAACGGGACTATCGATATCTCTGTCTGTGTCTCTATCTCTGTCTCTATCTCTATTTTTGTCAAATCCCTTTTTCGATAGATTTGGCAGCGATAACTTAGCTTGTGGACGCGGACTAGGAGCGCTACTACCGTTGCCATTAGCTCTTCTTGGAGTTCCAACTGAATTTCCAACTACGCGCTTACCCTTAATTTTGAGGGATTGCCCGCGTTGCTGTTCACGGGGGGCGTTAATTTTTTTGGTTTTGTTAGCCATGATAAGTATGATAAGTCCCTAATTTCATGTGCGTTTCTGGCACTTCTATCACTACAATTCAACCCAAATGCAAGCGAAAAAGGTTGTTTTAGGTAGAAATACCACTACTTGTTCTAAATATGTGATTCGATTGATTCGGTCGGTATTTTGTGCAGGAGTTCTACTAAACGCGCTTCGTCAGTTAAATATAAGTAACCAACTAAGGTCTCTAAGCTTGTTGCTTGTTGATATGTTTCGGCACTCACTCGCTTTGGTCTTCCGGTAGTGGCATTGCGGCCTCTACGGACGATTTCTAATTCTAATTCGGTCAATTCTGGTGCTAGCGCTTGTAAATGGCGCGCTTGCATCTCCGCTCGTACTTGTGCAACTACCGAGCGATGATAACTATCGATTCGCTGCGGTGGTAGGAGATAGTACATTCTAAAGTACAGTTCATAAACTGCATCCCCCAAATAGGCTAAAGCAGTAGGAGAAATTTGTCGAAGTTCGGCTAGAGATATTTGAGTCGGTAACTTGTTGCAAGCAGCTTTCAGTACTTGGTTCCAAGGGTTATGACGACACCTACTCTCTGATTCATCTTCAAATGCTTGTTCCTCCGATAATTTCACAAATTCATCATTCCTCACTGTTTACATATCGCGATTGACGCAGCACAACTTGGGGTAGAACTAAACACTTTGCCCGCAATCTCCCATTACGGGTCAAAAAGGCATCATTAGGGATTACATAAAATTACTTTTAATATCAGGCTTTACGATTCAAGCGATCTGTAGATAACACTCTAGCGCATTATCACACTCTAAACAGTTTATTATATCTAAAATTTACGTAAAAATTAAAGCTATCCAGATTTTGACATCGGATAGCTAATTGTAATTTGTCGTTACAATCAAGCAACAAAGCTACTTGATATTCTCTAAAGCCGCGTCAACACTTGTTTGCAGGGCGAGAAATTTCTCTAGACGTACAAGTTTGACTGTTTGAGTGACGCGGGCGTTTGTGACAATTTGTAAGGTTCCTTCGTTATTCTGTGCCTGCTTGGCGAGTTGCACGAGGGCGCCTAACCCAGAACTGTCTACAAAATCAATTTGTGAGAGGTCTAAGATGATATTCTTTGGACCCTCATCAATTTTGCCTCCAATAACCTTGCGGAATGTAGGTTCAGAGAAGGCATCTAATAAGCCTGTGAGACGGAATAGCTGACAGTTATCCCGAACTTCGCGGGTACCTCGCAGGCTAACGGTTAAGTTTAGTGGTTCAGCAATAACTCCCTCCTCGTCTTAAAACGAACGCTCAAGTATAGATGAATTTAATGCATTTTGTCTATAATAGACCCGAAACAAACTTAATTGCCAATGATCAACAAACATTTGCCGTTTGTGACTGCCTTGCTTTGATCATTTCTTCCACAAACTGCTCAAACAAGTAGTCAGCATCGTGGGGTCCAGGACTCGCTTCGGGATGATACTGCACTGAGAATACTGGCAGTTGTTTGTGACGAACACCTGCTACTGTACGGTCGTTCAGGTTGAGATGGCTAACTTCTACAGTAGATGTTGGTAATGAGTCTGGGTTTATGGCAAAGCTGTGATTTTGACTAGTAATTTCTATTTTCTCAGTTAAGCCTGCGGGTTGATTTAAACCGCGATGCCCAAATTTTAGCTTAAAGGTTTCTGCCCCCAATGCGTGACCTAAAATTTGGTGTCCCATACAAATTCCAAACATTGGCTTTTCGGCTTCGAGTAATGCCTTCGTCGTCGCAATGCCCTCTAAAACAGTCGCAGGGTCTCCTGGCCCGTTCGAGAGAAATATACCATCTGGGTTATATTTTAAAATCTCTTCTGCACTTGTGGTGGCGGGAACAACAACAACACGGCAACCGTAAGAAGCTAATCGTCTGAGAATGTTACGTTTTACGCCAAAATCTAAAGCTACAACTGTAAAACTAGTTTTTGAATCACTTTTACATTTAGGGTTAAATTCCCAAACTGCTGTAGTTGGGTCTGACCATTCGTATACAGATTGTGTTGTTACTTCACGAACAAGATTCAAACCTTCCATATCCGGCGCCGCTTGAATTTGTTCAAGTAATTCGTTCTCGTCAAGAATCGACGTTGAGATACCGCCGTTCATTGCTCCAAAATTACGGATTTTACGAGTTAGTGCGCGTGTATCTATACCATAAATACCAGGTATTTGGTGCTGCTTTAGGTAATCGGACAGTGACTGGGTAGAACGCCAGTTACTAGGACGGTGGCAAATGTTACGAGCAATGGCACCGCGTACCTGTGGACGATCAGATTCCTCATCAAGAGGATTGACACCAGTGTTTCCCAATTCTGGATAGGTAAAAAGAACTATCTGACCACAGTAGCTGGGGTCTGTCAGGACTTCTTGATATCCTGTCATACCTGTATTGAAGACTACTTCTCCAATAGTGGTACCAATGGCGCCAAAAGACCAGCCACGATAAGATGTTCCATCTGCTAGTACGAGTAAAGCAGGTATAGCGTCAGACAGTAACATATGCTGCATTTAGGAAAAAGAGTTAGAGTGTTTGAAAGCGAATGGTTCCGATGGTTAATTATGCCATAAGTATATTTATTGGATTTTGTCGAACTAAGGAAAGCAGGTAGAATTTAAACTATAAGAGCAAAAATCTAATTACTTCGATGCGTAACTCGTGGTACCTAATATTAGTTACGATAGCAGTCCTGACTACTAGTTGTGACAAGCAAACTCAAATTAAAAGTGAAAGGCAATCTGTTTCAATGTCGGCGACTACAGAGACTGGCGGTCAAATAGTGGGAAATTCCACTTCAACATCTGAGTCGGTGCCTCAAACCATAGACCAAGCCAAGACGTTTGAGTTAGGTTTAGATAAAGCGGCTGGTGCATATACTATAAGTCAATCGGCTCAATCGGTTAATGATTGGCTGTTAGTAGCTGGTCAATATAAAGACGCAGTTGCGCTAATGAAACAAGTCCAGCGCGATGACCCTTATTATTCAATCGCACAGCAAAAAATTAGCGAGTACCAACAAAGAGCCAAGCAAGCACAACTAAGAACCATTGCTTCTGCCCCTAAACCTACACCACAACCTCAAGCAACTCAAGTTGTCGTTATTCCTGAAACTCTTTCCAACCCACAAGTTCAAGCGAACGCCAAAATTGCAACTGCTGCTAAACCTCAAAAAATTATTACTCCAGTTTTCGCACGCTTACCCAAGCAACCACAAGTTGAGCAGCAAGTTCAACCAGTTATTCCCCCCGAAGCTTTCGTTAACCAAGAAACAGAAGAACAAGTAATTACAGTCCCAATTAAACGCAGGATGGGAGGTACACCAGTTATTGAAGTTAAATTTAACGGCAATCAAAATTTTGAGATGATAGTCGATACAGGCGCCAGTGGTACTGTTATCACTCAAAAAATGGCGTCAGCCCTTTCAATCGTAACCGTTGGTCAAGCTAAAGCTAATACTGCTAGTTCCAAAGCAGTAACTTTTCCCATTGGTTATGTAAATTCAATGGAAGTTGGCGAAGTCAAAGTTGGACAAATTCCAGTTGCCATCGCAGGAGCAGGACTAGAAACTGGACTTTTAGGACACGACTTTTTTGGAGACTACGATATTACCATCAAGCGCGATGTAGTCCAATTTCGACCTCATACTCCCACCGATACTAAGACCGCAGAAACTCAACCAAGCATTCCAATTTATCCCAAGCTGCGCCACTAGCCAAAATATCGAGTGCTAACTCTGTACCTTTTTGATGCTCACCCCAAGGTACAGCATCGCCTACTTCTAGCGCTAACCCAGCATTAAGCGCAACAACAGAAGTTTGTGCGGTTGTGCCTTTACCCTGCAATACTGCTTTCAAAATATCAGCATTTTCTTCAACATCTCCACCTCGCAGTTCCGTAACAGGGGCCTTTACAAGTCCTAAAGCTTGAGGGTCAAGTGTTTTCATCTCAACTAAGCCATCACTAAGAACCGCTAAATCAGTTAAATCTCCTAAAGAAGCCTCATCGAGTCCTTCGCGTCCATTTAAAACGATAGCCTTGTGTGTTCCTAATTGCAGCATCGCATTCGCAATCGTTTCTAGTAATTTAGAGGTATATACTCCCATTACCTGTCCAGTTGGACGCATTGGGTTTACTAGAGGACCTAGCAAGTTAAATACAGTCCTTACTTTTAAATTCTTTCTAATTCCTGCTACTGCCTTCATTGCTGGATGCCAACCAGGAGCAAACAAAAAGCTTATACCTACGGAATCTACAGCAGCTTGCACCTTATCGCTAGGGGCACTTAAATTTACACCTAAATATTCTAGTACGTCCGCGCTGCCAACTCGACTTGATGCGGAGCGATTACCATGTTTAGCAACTCGCACACCTGCCGCTGCTGCAACAAATGCTACCGCCGTAGAAATATTAAATGTAGAGGCGCCATCACCTCCAGTGCCACAAGTATCAATTAAAGGAGTAGTTGTAGCTTCTATTGACCCTTCGCTCACCGACAGAGATTGTAGCACCTGCGCCATTCCTGCTAATTCGTCGCAAGACACACCCTTGGCTTGAAGTCCAATTAATATTGCTCCTGATAATTCTAGGGGTATAGCTTCGTTCAACCAGCCCTGCATCAACTCAACAGCTTGTTGGCGCGATAATGATTGATGGTCGAGAATTTGTTGAAGTAATGAAGACCAGTTAACTGTAGTAGATTCAGAAGAAACTTTTAAAGTGGTAGGGGAACTGCTCATAAACGGCACAGAAATAGATATCGCAGTTATCGTACCTAATAATCAACCTCTAGTGCTTAACTTATATATTGTTTGTGTATATCTAAATTTTCTTTAGTGGTGATTGCCCACCCGCATAGCGACCATTCTTTACTATAATTAATAATACTTAATATTTATTAATAAAATTTTTGAGCCAAAATTTAAGTAATTATGCCTAAATCAAAAAAACAAAAGTTTCCGTATTTACTCGGTTCAAAATGGACGGCACAAAAAAAAGTTGATGGTTGGCGCCATTTTGAAGTTGTCAACCGTAAAAACCAGGGAAAATGGGTTTATGCCGAAATGGTTTCATCTTGTGACCCGAACGTTCGGTTCTGGACTAACGCAGCAATATTACAAGACCAAGAACTTTGGCGCCCAGGTTGGCAAACTCTGGAAGACATAGGCGCAGATGAAGAAATACTGGGAGCAGGCTAGTCAGATTAATTGTGATAATTATTTACACTCACTGCATTCTCATCACTATTACCCACACTATCATCCCAAATATATAAGTCTAAAAGGCTTTTATGTTACGGGCTTTACGATTTTGTCTATTGTAACTATTTTTATAAAATACATAATATAAAGATACTTTAAAAACATTTTGTAACCTTATTCGCTTAATTTAAGAAGATATGTGACAAAAGAGAAGCGAATGAGTACAAGCACTTGGAATTAGACTACTATTCACAGAGCAAGTCTCTTTATTTCCTGAGTGAATTGAACAATAATGACACTCATGAACCATCAAAGCTTCAAGACACAAAGTTTTATAAACAAGAATTAAGAGGTAAAGACGTGAAACTAGCAGTTTATGGAAAAGGTGGCATCGGTAAATCTACAACTAGTTGTAATATTTCTGTCGCCCTAGCCAAGCGGGGTAAAAAGGTATTACAAATAGGCTGTGACCCAAAACACGATAGTACATTCACTCTAACTGGATTCTTAATTCCAACAATAATTGATACACTGCAAGAAAAAGACTATCACTACGAAGACGTTTGGCCCGAGGATGTAATTTATAAGGGTTACGGTGGTGTAGATTGTGTTGAAGCAGGTGGGCCACCAGCAGGCGCGGGATGTGGCGGTTACGTAGTTGGGGAGACAGTGAAATTACTGAAAGAACTGAATGCCTTTGATGAATACGATGTCATTTTGTTTGATGTTCTTGGTGACGTAGTTTGTGGTGGTTTTGCGGCGCCTTTAAACTATGCTGACTACTGTATGATTGTTACAGACAACGGTTTTGACGCATTGTTTGCAGCTAATCGCATTGCTGCTTCGGTACGTGAAAAAGCCCGCACCCACCCATTGCGTTTAGCAGGGTTGATTGGTAATCGTACCAGCAAGCGGGATTTGATAGAGAAGTACATCGAAGCAGTGCCCATGCCAGTTTTGGAAGTTTTGCCATTGATAGAAGACATTCGCGTTTCGCGTGTTAAAGGTAAAACATTATTCGAGATGGCAGAACATGACCCCTCGTTAAATTACGTGTGTGACTACTATCTCAGCATCGCCGACCAAATTTTAGCGCGTCCGGAAGGAGTTGTGCCTAACGATGCTCAAGATAGAGATTTATTCTCTTTGTTATCAGATTTTTACTTAAATCCGGGTAAACCCGCAGTCACTAATCCGGAAGAGCAATTAGACTTGATGATTGTATAAATCATTATTTCTTTTCGGGATGGGGCTATATGGCATTCTTTTACAGTTTTACAGAATCGTTGAAACAGAAGTGGTTGCAATTTTTTCAGGCTAACCGTGAATGGATAAGCTTGCAGATGCAAGTTGAATCGGTTTACACACCTGATGGTGGCAAACGTCCATCAAGTTACCTGATTTTGGGCGTAGCAAACGCGCTAGAGCCGAAATTAGCTCAGTTGATGTTACCCTTTTCAAAATTGAACCCAGATGCCGATACCCTCGTCGAAGTACTAGGTTTACACTTCGACCCAAATGTTGCACTAGGTAATCATTCCATACCTTATCAGCAAGATAGCGATATGGTTATAAACGAATCAATTGAAGAATCGTTGGCTGAACAAGAAAGCCAATCAATTGACGTTGATGATGCAGCAGGAATTCTTACCAGTGGCTTTGAAACAGGAACAGTTAGGAATAGTTTCTCAATCGATGCTGTTGATACCAGTGAAATACATACCATGTCTTTAAATGGTGTTGGCGCCAACGTAGAAGAAACAGCACAAAAATTGTCTTCAGTATTATCAGACGACGATTTTGGTGGTGATATCTCTTTTGACAGTGATTTGCCACTAAAAAATGATAGTTACAACGAACTTGAAGACCTTAACACTTCAGACGACGACCACGGATTTAGCGACGTGTTAATGGACGTTTGGAGTGAGGAAACAAAAACTCAGCAAAGCGAAGATGGGGATTTCGGCGTTAGTTTTGAAGAAGACTCAGAAATAGCTCGTCTTTTCCCCAACGGATAAAAGTTAGGAGTTGGTAGAGACGCGATTAATCGCGTCTGTACGAGTTAGGAGTTGTAAACATTAACTCATAACTCATAACTCATAACTCATAACTCATAACTAAAAAAAGGAAGTTTTAAAATGACTGTTGCAGAATCACAAGCTTTAACATTCGACTGTGAAACCGGCAATTACCACACTTTCTGCCCAATTAGCTGCGTAGCATGGTTGTACCAGAAAATTGAGGATAGTTTCTTTTTAGTTATTGGTACAAAGACTTGCGGTTACTTTTTGCAAAATGCGATGGGGGTAATGATTTTTGCCGAACCTCGTTATGCAATGGCAGAGTTAGAAGAAGGTGATATTTCTGCCAAACTCAACGATTACGAAGAGTTAAAGCGATTATGTACACAAATTAAACGTGACCGTAACCCCAGTGTAATTGTTTGGATTGGCACCTGCACTACTGAAATCATTAAAATGGATTTAGAGGGTTTGGCGCCTAAGCTTGAAGCTGAACTAGGCATACCCATAGTAGTAGCGCGTGCAAATGGTTTAGATTATGCTTTTACACAGGGCGAAGATACAGTATTAGCAGCAATGGCAGCACGTTGTCCTGATAAGGCGCCTGTAGCACAAACCGAAAAAGAAGAACGTGGTTTGTCTAAACTACTTAATTTTGGCAAGAAGAAAGAAGAAATAGTTCAAGAAGAATCTGAGTATGTAGCCCATCCACCCTTAGTATTATTCGGTTCACTTCCTGACCCCGTAGTTACACAGTTAACACTCGAACTGAAAAAACAAGGCATTAAAGTTTCAGGTTGGTTGCCCGCAAAAAGATTTACAGAATTACCTGTATTAGAAGAAGGTTACTATGTTTGTGGTGTAAACCCATTCCTTAGCCGTACAGCTACCACCTTAATGCGGCGCCGTAAGTGTAAATTAATAGGCGCCCCCTTTCCAATCGGTCCCGACGGCACACGCGCTTGGGTAGAAAAAATTTGTTCGGTATTTAACATAACACCAAAGGGCTTAGACGAACGCGAAGCAAAAATTTGGGAAGGTGTAGAAGACTACGTAAAATTGATACGTGGCAAATCAGTATTTTTCATGGGTGACAACCTGCTAGAAATATCTTTAGCGCGTTTCTTAGTGCGTTGTGGCATGACCGTGCAAGAAATAGGCATTCCCTACATGGACAAACGCTACCAAGCAGCAGAACTAGCAATGTTAGAGCAAGCTTGTAAAGATATGGGTGTACCATTGCCATCAATAGTTGAAAAACCCGACAACTACAACCAAATTCAGCGCATTAATGAAAGAAAGCCAGATTTGGTAATTACCGGAATGGCACATGCAAACCCATTAGAAGCGCGTGGTATCAATACCAAATGGTCAGTAGAATTTACATTCGCCCAAATTCACGGCTTTAGTAACGCACGCGACGTCCTAGAACTAGTAACTCGTCCACTACGTCGCAACAACAACCTCAAAGACCTAGGTTGGGACAAATTAGTCAAAGAAGCTCATGTGTAAACAAATCTTAATCTTTACTATGTAACAAATCTTGTGGAGCGGGCATCCCTGCCCGCCCATTGATTCTTTTTATTATGGCGCCCAATATAAAAATTTAGTAATAAAAGGCAACTTACTAACAAACTTGCTTGCTGACGTTCTCCAAAAAATCAACGGGGTATAATAGACGTGTTATATTCAAACAGATGCAGGAAAACTTATGACACTCGAACAGCTTGAAGCCGAAGTTCTTGCACTTCCAAAAGATTCTCAGGCCTTATTACTAGCCCGGTTAGTCGAACATTTAGGACAAGAAATTGAAATAGAGCCAGAAGTAGCTCAAATATGGGCGGAAGAAGCTAAATTTCGTAATAAGCAAATGGATAATGGTCAACTTGTAGGTATTCCTGCTGAGGAAGTATTTGAAAGAATTCGTGCATCTTTACAATGAAAACAGGTTTATTTAACGCGCTAGCAGAACAAGAGTTACTTGAAAGTGCATCATTTTATGACGAACAAACAAGAGGATTAGGGCTTGAATATTTAGATGAGGTACAAAAAGCAATTAACTTAATAATACGTTATCCAGAGATAGGATCAACAATTGAAGATTCGGTTCGTCGTTTCATTGTGCCTAAATTTCCATACTCTTTAATATATAGTGTTCTTGAAGACAATCAAATTCGTATTTTGGCAGTAGCACATAACAAGCGTAAGCCAAAGTACTGGCGTAATAGAAGTTAATAATTATTTAAGTTTTAGAGGCACAATAATTAGTTGTGCCTTCAGAAGTTAAAAAATTCGAATTAAGATAGATTTAATAATTTATTTTTTGAAAAGTCGCATTACAGGGTTAGAAGATTTCGAGGTAGAAGTATTTTGTTCGCATTATACAACAGGCGCCTCGACTGTATAATTTGGGATAATGAACATAACTTTAGCTTTATCTGGTTGATTCTCTTTGCTAGGGTATAACTTTGACCACTCATCAAATTTAATTCCAAGTCTTGATATAGCTTGTATTTCTTCCTGATAAACTTCAAAACGTTCATTTGTCTCAACCATTGATTCGATAGATTCAAAAACTTGAGGAAGACGAGCGTATATATTTGGTTTAGGGCCTTCCCAAAATGCTTTTCCTGCCCAATCTACCTTTGAATCCCAAATAGCTGCTGGTAGAGACTCAACCCACTTGTTAGGGTCTTGAGAAAATGTGATAAGATTTTCGCGTTGCAATTCAAATACAGCATTTTCATTCCAGCTAGGACTTATCCATTTATAAACTCTAGTTAATCTTCGTAGATCTATCTTGCCTTTAAATTGCGGTTGTAAATAAACGGCAGGATTGCTAGTCAACAAAACATCGACATATCTATGAATATGTGAACGTACAACTTTTGACCCTTCCTGAATACGGCGAAGCGCTGTATTATACTCTTCTAACTCTAAATAGCAGCGAGCTTCAGATAAATAAGCAAGAGTTAGGGTTAGTATATATTCATCCGCTATTTGACTTTTTTGATTAATCTCATTAATAGTTAATTCTTGATAGATATGCTCTGCTTCTACAAAACGGTTTACGGCTTGCAAAGCACTACTACGACGGTTCTCAGCATTACTCATTGTAAAAGCATTCACTGCCAAATCTAACGCTGCGCGGAAATTGGCATAGAAGCTGATATCAATCTTGTGATTAATTTTTTCTACTGAAGCTTGTGTTTCTCGAAGGCGTTGCTCTAAATCATTTAGGCGTTGTGTTATTACAGCAAAGCCCATAACAGAAACACCTAGACTAAGAAGGCTAGCCGCAGTTGATAGTTGTAACATTCCTTGAGTTAATTTCAACCCATTTTGAACTGCTCCTAATTGATTCTCAATCTCAGTAAATTTTTGATAAGGGTTCGCGGAGCTAATCTCTCTTAACCAACCAACAACTTTTTTAGTTGCGACTTCTCTTATTACACCACCAACACGCTCAAAAGTGCCATTCTCCAAACCCTTGACAACCCAATCAGTAAGAGCAAAACTTACAGTTAAAGCTGGAACCACGATTTTCTCCATATGAGTAAAATTTAAGAAGGCGCCATTTGGTAATACTATGTTTAATTAAAAGTGGCAGTACCAGTCGCGCTTAATATAGTGTTCCCACAAGATATTACTGATTAACATTGCAACTATTTCCAGCCTACCGTTCTTAAGTATGTAGTACATTAACTCTAGTAAGATGATGCTGAATGTAATTAAGCAAAAAGCTGTGGTCGGAAAAGATGGGAAAATAGAATTATTTGTCAAAGAACTTCCAGAAGGAACTGTTGTAGAAGTTATTGTATTATTTGAAAAAAAAATTGAAGAAGATGCAACTACTTATTTATTCAAATCTGAGGCAAATAAAGCACGTCTTCTTAAAGCTATTGAAAACGTTGAGAAAGGCAATTTAATTTATGTTGATTTAGATGAATTTGAAAAAAAGTACTTTTGAAGTATTCCTTTATGTACTTTGTGGTAAAGTTTTTCTAACTCTGTGTTCTCTGTGTCTCTGGGTATACTCAAAATGGGTTAGAACTTTACTTTTAAACAAAGTTATAATTTTAAGATGCTACCCTGCGGGAAAACTGCGTTAACGTTCCTCAGCATGACATAATGTTTATATTTTACCCGTTTGCAGTATAAAAATAATGATTCATATGTTAGAAAACTGCATTGCACAGGCTTTTTGACCTGTGCTACAAGAGCGCGTTATTTTTCGGTAGCGATGATGTGTAGGTCTATATTTTGGTGTCGTATTAATTCCATTAAGCGTTGTGTGAAAGAACGTTTAAAAAATCGATTCCACCCTGACTGTTGGCTTTCACCAATAACTATTTGAGTAATGTGAAGGTCAGATGCTATTTTGGCTATTTCTCCAGCTACACTATGACTGTTGACTTTGACGAATTCACCACCAAATTCTTTACAGAGTTTTTCACAAGTTTCTACATGTAAACTTTCTTCCTTGCTTAAAAAACGGTCTGGGTCTGCAACAAATACTGCGTACAAAGGTGCATTCATATAGCTGGCAATTCTGGCACCGCGACGTAATAATTGCATAGAATTGGGATACGTCGAAATACAAACTAAAACTCTTTCGTGGATATTACAGCTTTGCCCAGTTAAGTTAGAAGCGTTTCCATCGTCTTCTACTGTATCTGCAACTTCCCGTAACGCGAGTTCTCGCAGTGCAATTAAATTACGTCGCTGGAAAAAATTCTCTAGTGACTGCTCAATTTTATCAAGTCTGTAAATTTTGCCTTCTCGTAGTCTTTCTTCTAAAGTTTCTGGTGTGACATCTATTACTACCACTGCATTAGCTTCATCGAGTAGACGGTCGGGGATACGTTCGCGAACTACAACACCTGTAATCCTTGCTACTAAGTCATTTAAGCTTTCTAAGTGTTGAATATTAACAGTTGAGTAAACGTCTATTCCTGCTTGTAAAATAACTTCTACATCTTGGTAACGCTTTTCGCGCACTGAACCAGGGACGTTGGTATGAGCTAGTTCGTCTACTAAAACTAGTTGTGGGCAGCGTTCTAAAACTGCATTGGTGTCAAACTCTTCTAATGTGACGTTTTGGTAAAAAATAGCTTTGCGTTGAATTGTTTCGAGTCCAGTCGCTTTTTCAGCTGTTTCTTTACGTCCGTGGGTTTCAAGAATACCAACAACTACATCAATTCCTTCTGCTTTGAGTTGATGCGCTTCTTCAAGCATTTTATAGGTTTTGCCTACACCAGGCGCCATTCCAATAAAAATTTTATGCTTACCGCGTCGAGCAGAACTAATGTACGTATTGTTAGGGGAAGGGGAGGCTGAGGAATGATACATACTAATTTGGGTAACTAACTTTATATTAGAGTTGCTGGCTTGTCAAAGATTTCGTAAACTAATGTCAGTATTTTTAAAGTACAGTCACTTGCTAGCAGTCAGGTGCCAACCTGAAGGTCTGCATAGTGCAATATTGTTGGTAACTTAGTAATATAGGGACGTTTGTTTATATTTTCTTGTCAAAACAAAATAAATATATTGCTATGTCTAGTGGGGATTTCGGAAATTGGCGAAAAACTTTGTGATTCGGCGGTTCAACGGATTTATATATTCATACTCAACGTTTATCTTGAATACAGCGACAAATAAGTTGAATGTGAGGATACTTCCATGAACGTACAAGAATTTGAGTCTCAATACCGCGACGCAATGGCTGAAACCCTTAATGAATTACAGACGGCTGTTTTACTACTGGCACAAGTACAGCGTAAAATTTCCCAAATTGGCAGTTCTGTACAAAGTTTGAGTCAAAGCGTCGAGGAATACATTACCAATCAAACACCTGATTGATAATGAGAGAAATTAACTATACTAATTTGAGTCACAAGCTAACTCCTCTTCAATTGCTGCCACTAGTTCGTTAAGATTCACTGGCTTTACGAAGTAACGACAGGCGCCTAATTTCATCGCCTTATCTTGGTCAGCTTTAAATGCAAAAGCTGAAACAACGATAATAGGTATTTTTGAATACTTCGGCTTCTGCTTTATTTGTGTTAAAATTGAGTAACCATCAACATTTGGCAACTTTAAATCTAAAAGAATCAATTCTGGTTTAAATCGCTCGACTGTTGAAAAAAATTCTGATGCTTCAGGCAGACCAATAACATCGTAATTAAAATAAGCTAAATAATCACTTAGCAACATTCGATTCATATCGTTATCTTCTATCAACAGAATACGTCTAGAAGGATATGACTCGTATTTTTGTTTAGTTTCAAGTAATTGCGCTGTCATTTCTCCCTATTCAATTAGGTAAAAACTCAACGATAACTACTGGACTCAAATATAACTGCACAAAACTCGTTGAATTTCTTAGATTTAGTTATTTATTTCATGCAGCCTGAAGTAATGACAACAATTTGCATATAAAATTATCTATGCTAACCAATATTAACTCAATTTTTAAATTTAAGCAAAGTTTCTACATTAACTTACTATCCAAGCACAGAAGGCTGTTGACAAGTATCATTGCTCACCACAAAAAAGATCAATCCATTTTTCTAGAAAACCAGATTTACTATAAGAATATCTTATAATTATTCTTTTGTATTGGTGCCTTGCCCTAAATATTTACAGCTAAAATTTCTGTACCTGTTTCAACGGACATCGTGCAGCAAAAGCAATGAATGCTAATACTAAACCAACACCAGTAGAAGGTTCTGGTACTTTTCTTGTTCGTTTTGGTGCTTGTAATTTCCAACTAATTTGGTTCGCTTCTGAAATATTTGTATTATTACTAAGCGCAACAGGCTTTATCGTTTCTAGCTTATAAAGATATACAGTTTTACCACTGATGTCTTCTTGGATAACTTTATTTGCTTCTCTGACTTCATTGATGGTATCTTTCGCTTCTGCAAGTAAGCGAGATTCAAGTTCATTCTTATTTTGAGGGTTTTTACCAAATAAGTTTGAGCCAAAAGGCACTATGTCATCAAGTTGAGTATTTAGGCTTATATTATTTTTTTCATTATTATTCAGTTTTAATTGTTCTGTAAATGAACCATTTTTTAACGATGTTGCTTGGGCAGGTAAAGAAAAACTACCCAATATTAAAACTACAACTAGGTTAATACTTGTTGTAAAAATTGTACTTAAATTTCTCATAAGCAATTAGGTTAGCTATAGAAACCCGGTTTCTTTGGTTTAATATAATACGATAATATTCAGTAATCCCTCTGTAGTCTAGCTTGGGAATACTGAAATTTTAGGTAATCTTTATAAACTTATTGTTAATTCCTAATAAAGTATTAGTAAATTTACTTTAGAAATTCGGCTATACGTTGAACCGCTATTTCCAAAATTAGAGGTTCCCGAACAAGCGCAAAACGGACATAACCTTCTCCTGACTTACCAAAACCTGCACCTGGTGATGCAGCTACACCTGTTTCTTGGACAAGTTTTGTGCAAAATTCGATTGAGTTATGGCGCCAAGCAGGAGGCAGTTTTGCCCAGACATACATTGTTGCTTGGGGTGTTGGTACATGCCAACCAATGTTATCTAAAGCACCAATAAAAGCATCACGGCGCCTTTTAAAAGTTGCGACAGCAGTCTCTACTCCTGTTTGGGGGCCAGTCAAAGCAGCAACGGCGCCGTTTAAAATTCCTCGATACTGGTTAAAGTCAACGGCAGCTTTGACTTGACGCAACGCACGAATTAAGTCCGCGTTGCCAATAGCGAAGCCAATACGGAAACCGCCCATATTATAAGACTTCGAGAGCGTAAAAAATTCAATCGAAACGCTTTTTTCTGGGTCAGCTTGAAATATTGATGGGGCTGTTTCGTTAGGGAATATTAAATCAACGTAGGGAAAATCATGAACGAGAACAATATTATGCTGTTGGCAGAAGGCAACTGCTTCTTTAAAGAATGATAGAGATGCGGTTGCTGCGGTTGGATTATGTGGATAACTTAACACCATCATCCGCGATTTATTTAGGACATCGACGGGAATATCGCTAAATATAGGTAAAAATTCATTTTCCGCACGCAGTGGCATTGGATAAATTAATCCTGAAGCTAAATAGACTCCACCTGCATGAGAAGGATAACCAGGGTCTAACAATAAAGCGTAATCACCAGGGTTAAGAATTGCCAAAGGTAAATGAGCGGTTCCTTCCTGTGAACCAATTAAAGGTAATACTTCAGTTTCCGGGTCGATGGAAATACCGAACTTTTGCTCATACCAAGTTGCCGCAGCAGTACGAAATGCTATCGTGGCGCCAAAAAGTAAGTAACCATGAGTTGATGGGTCATCTAATGATTTTGCAATAGCATCAATAACATGTGGTTGTGCCGCTAGGTCAGAAGAACCCAGCGACAAATCAATCAACTCTTTAGATGCCGCCAAAGCTTTGGTTTTGGCAGTATCCATATCCGCAAACACATTACTTTGCAGAGGTTGTAGACGTTTAGCAAATTGCATTTCGGTATCTTGCATAACATTCAACTATATTATGCATCATAGAAACCGGGCTTCTAGAGAAATATTTGCTCTTAACCTTAATTTCCCTAAACAAGCCCGGTTTCTCGCAAGCTAATTTAGATGACTATCAATGAAGTTAAACAGCTTATCTTTACCAATGGCGCCTTC
The DNA here is from genome assembly GCA_019359675.1 of Calothrix sp. FI2-JRJ7. Taxonomy (GTDB): domain Bacteria; phylum Cyanobacteriota; class Cyanobacteriia; order Cyanobacteriales; family Nostocaceae; genus Dulcicalothrix. Next base: position 52,432 of record JAHHGX010000001.1, on the reverse strand, counting down.
AGTAGCAGCTAAAAGTTGACCATCTTGAACTATGCGAAAGGCAGGTACACCTTCAACTTGGTACTGCTTGACAGTAGTAGGATTAGGGTCAACTTCCATTTTAACTACTTTCAGACGGTCGCCATAAGTATTGGCGGCATTGTTCACCGTCATAGTCATTAACTTGCAAGGACCGCACCAAGAAGCCCAGAAGTAAAGTAATACGGGCTGCTCAGATTTCAAAACTTCTGTTTCAAACTCAGTATCAGTGATAGTAATTACACCCGTACTCATGTGCTTCTCCAATCAGGTGATATCGTTAATAATTTACACATAACTTAATGTATAACAAACTTGCCCACATTCCCAAGCTATTCAGGATTTTTTATTCGTTGAGCGAGTAAAATCGTAAACAAAAAGTTTGCATACCATGAATAACCATAAAGAATTATTTACGATTGGTCACTCAAACCATAGTAGCGAAGCTTTTATTCAATTACTCAAGCAACACGAAGTAACAGCCATTGCGGACGTGCGTTCGCATCCCTATAGTCGTCAAAACCCCCAATTTAGCCAAGCTGCTCTCAAAGCTACTTTGGTCGAAGCAGGTATTTACTACGTTTTTCTAGTTAAAGAGTTAGGCGCTGTTTGTCAAGTAACCCTAACTGTTATGTAGATGGTAAAGCTTTATACGAAAGAATTGCAGCAACCGAAGAGTTTGGCATTGGTGTACAACGTTTGCTCAAAGGCGCCCAAAAGGCCTTAATGTGTGCCGAAAAAGACCCAATGACATGTCATCGTGCCATTTTAGTATGTCAAAACCTACGTCCCATCGGCGCCTGATTGTCGAATACTTACAGCACAAATGGGACAATGTAAATATTCAACACCTGAGATGCTCGTAATCTTCAGCAAAGCTTTTCTTTAACGACGATAAACCCAACGACCGTTAACCCAAACTCTTGTGTCGTTTTCACGGCGAGCTTCCGCACGACGACGAGCTTGTTCGCGACGAATTTCCGCAAGATGACGAGCTTGTTCACGACGAATTTCTGCACGCTTCGTAGCTCCTTCACGCCGAATTTCACGACGTTCTTGTCGGTAAGTTTCTGCTGCTGCTGGTTTTGCGGCAAATGCTAGTGTAGTAAGTGGAAGTGCAAGAAGAACTGCTGCAATTACACGTTTCATAAACTAAATTACCTCATTAATAAATTTAAACCTTTAAAACAGCAATATTTACTTATACACATCAGATATATGGTTTATGCACTTGATAACACAATAAAATTAAATATATGGTCTTAGAGTATTACACTGCATCTGATTGTTAACTTTCGTAAACCCAGAAGCCTTATTAAAGCTTACAGGAAGCATGTTTCTCTCAGGCACTTTTACTGTAGAACATTGATTTTATAAATACCATGAATAAAAAGTCACGATTTAAGTATGACTAAAGTAATGGGTAAAAATATAATCACCCAATGTATATACTCCTTAAGTATAGTCTCTTGAAAATTTTAACTACAGCAGATTGCAGGTTGGTGAGGTACAGTAATTGAAAAATGTCTAAAATGTTAGTAATTAATCAAATTAGGTAGAGTTTCTATTTTACCTATTTATACGACAAATATTGGTGTACCTCATTTACTCGCAATCTGCTGTAAAATATAATAAGCAGTATAAATAAGCGTAAATAATATTATGAGCAGTATAAAACCTCAATCTTCTTTCCGTTCAGGTGACTTAAGCTTAAAAATTAAAGGCGAAGTAGCACCTATTGTTGATGTTCAACTAGGACAACAGCAGTCAGTTTACTTTGAACATCACATTTTACTCTGGAAGCAGCCAAATGTGCGCCTAGGAATGAAAGGACTAAAAGGCCGTAAAACGTCCTGAACGCAGGGTTACAAATCTTTATCAGCGAAGTGCACAGTCCAGAAAACATCGCATTTTCACGCTCGGCGCCGGAGATAATATAAATACTTTTGCCTTCAGTCCTGATAATAAACAAATCACCACAGCAAATCAAGATAGCACAATCAGATTTTGGAATTTAGAAACTTTTCAACCTGTTTTTAATATTATTGGACATAAAACATCTGTTAACTGTATTTGCTTTAGCGTAGATGCGAAACTCGTCGCCATAGCAAGTCAATCCCAAATTAAGCTTTGGAGTGTCGATTCATCTAACTTACTACTAACCATTGATAATTATACAGATAGTATAAACTCAATTATTTTTAGCCAAGACGGACAATTAATAGCAAGCAGTAGTAAAGATAATCAAATCAAGCTATGGAAACTAATTAAATCACATCAAAAACATTTTGATTACTCTTGTGGAATGAGCATCCCTGCCCGTCCCATATAATTAATTAATAGCAATTTCTCTAAAAGAGTGTAATATACTATAAAACTTATCAAAATCAAAACTTACGGGGTCAATTCTTTGTGCCGAACGGTCAACCGCACGGTGAGTAGTAATGCGTTCATCAGGAACATCGCTTTGCGCTACTAACCAAGCTAACGAATTATACTGCTCATCTGTATAACCGCTATGACTAGACACATTTTTATCCCATGCATCGGGTGGTGTCTCTAACGAAACATGATAAGCAAAGTTATTGACAGAAGGATTTAAAGTTGGGTTAGTTTGTACTGTTTCCGGACCATTAAGACCATCGAATACCGAGTTGCCGGCGCCGAACGCACGTTTATCTGGCGGAACGAGATAAACAACTAACCCATTGCGTGCGATTAAAGTATGGTAGCTAACTTGTCTGTTTTCGTCCTGTGAATTATTGCTTCTAAACGTATTAACAGCGCTTTGTGCAGAATTTGTAGTTTCGTGGAGAACTATAATTGGTGGATTGTTAACAGGAGTACCATAAACATCAGTAGCGAACCTATCCCCATAATTACTTGGGTCTGCCCAGGCAACTACATATTTAGGTGTGTAACTTTTAAATGCATAAGTAGTGGTGAACGTGCGTTTAAGTGGCTGTTTGCTAGCTGGGGTCTTTTTTGGTGCAGTCTGTGCAGGAGTTGTTGGTACAGGAGTTGTTGGTACAGGAGTTGTTGGTACAGGAGTTGTTGGCACAGGCGCCACTTTAGCTTGTGCAGCTTGATTATTTACAGGTTTATTCGGTGAAAGCGCGGCAGGTGGTTTAAGATCAGATTGATACTGCACCTTGGCTGGACTCCAAGCTGACTGTTCCGAACTAGAATCAGAATTACCTAGCTTATCTGAACTAGATACGTCTTTGCTGCCGATAAAAAACACAATCACACCCAAGACTACTAAAGAAATAGCCAGCATTCTAGTTATCCAAGCGCTATCTCGCATTTCTAATAATTACCTATGCTACTCTATGTAATTTTAGTATCAAGCCTTAGTTATAAATAGGCAACTTATATACAAGCAAATAAATTAGTTAAGTTATTTATGGGTTGGGTTGGGTTACGTTCCTCCACCCAACCTACGAGAAAATGTAGCTTATAATACTTTTTTTTGGGATATCAGTATTTAGACGGATAAATATAATTGTTGGGCAAGCAAAATCTTTAAACATTTCAGTAGAAATTCAGTTACTCAAAAACCCTAAAAATTTAGGAGAATATTAAATAAAGTGGAACTAAACCACAATAACTCAATTTAGTTTGAAAGTATGCCTAATTCCTTTCTCGAACACTTGCATAGTCCCAACCGTCCGGTCATAGTGTTTGACGGTGCGATGGGTACGAACTTACAATCACAAAACCTTACTGCTGATGACTTTGGCGGCGCCGAGTACGAGGGCTGTAACGAGTACCTTGTTCATACGAACCCCGAAGCGGTGGCAAAAGTTCACCGTGACTTTTTAGCAGCAGGCGCCGATGTTATCGAAACAGATACTTTTGGTGGTACATCTACCGTACTTGCTGAGTATAACCTGGAAGATAAAGTTTATTACCTCAACAAAACGGCAGCAGAACTAGCGAAACGTTGTGCTGAGCAATATTCGACACCAGAGAAACCTCGTTTTGTTGCTGGTTCGATGGGCCCAGGTACTAAGTTACCAACATTGGGACATATCGACTACGACATAATGAAAGATGCTTTTGCTCAACAAGCTTCGGCGCTTTGGGATGGTGGTGTAGATTTGTTTATTATTGAGACATGCCAAGACGTGCTGCAAATTAAAGCTGCACTTAATGCTGTTGAAGAAGTGTTCGCCAAAAAAGGTGACAGGCGCCCGATAATGGTTTCTGTAACGATGGAAACAATGGGGACAATGCTAGTAGGAACGGAAATTAATGCCGTTGTCACTATTTTGGAACCGTATAAAATAGATATTCTTGGTTTGAACTGCGCGACAGGCCCCGACTTGATGAAACCACACATCAAGTATTTATCGGAGCATTCGCCGTTTATAGTTTCGTGTGTGCCAAACGCGGGTTTACCCGAAAACGTTGGTGGACAAGCGCATTATAAGCTTACGCCAATGGAACTGCGGATGTCATTAATGCATTTTGTTGAAGACCTGGGTGTCCAAGTGATAGGGGGTTGCTGTGGGACAAGACCGGCGCATATTCAACAGCTTGCAGAAATAGCTTCATATCTTAAACCTGCTGAACGTCATCCACATTTAGAACCTGCGGCAGCGTCTATATACAGCACACAAAATTACACTCAAGATAATTCTTTCTTAATTGTAGGAGAAAGGCTCAACGCCAGCGGCTCTAAGAAATGCCGCGAAATGCTTAATGCAGAAGACTGGGATGGACTTGTGTCGATGGCACGCGCACAAGTTAAAGAAGGTGCCCACATTCTGGATGTTAACGTAGACTATGTAGGACGCGACGGTGTGCGCGACATGCACGAGTTAGTATCCCGCATTGTTAATAATGTAAACTTGCCTTTAATGCTTGACTCGACCGAATGGGAAAAAATGGAGTCAGGATTGAAAGTTGCGGGTGGTAAGTGCATTCTCAACTCTACCAACTACGAAGACGGCGAAGAAAGATTCTTTAAAGTATTGGAACTCGCTAAGAAATACGGCGCCGGAGTAGTTATTGGTACAATTGACGAAGAAGGAATGGCGCGCACCGCTGATAAGAAATTTGAAATAGCCCAGCGTGCCTATCGTGCAGTGATTGAATATGGTATACCTGCACACGAAATATTCTTTGATACCTTAGCTCTACCTGTTTCTACTGGTATTGAAGAAGATAGAGAAAACGGAAAGGCAACAATAGAGGCAATTAAGAGAATTCGTGAGAATTTACCTGGTTGTCACTTTATGCTTGGTGTATCGAATATATCCTTCGGTTTAAATCCAGCCGCGCGGATAGTATTAAACTCAATGTTCCTACATGAAGCAATGCAAGTAGGAATGGATGGAGCAATTGTCAGCCCCAATAAAATATTACCGCTTGCGAAGATTGAAGCCAAGCATCAAGAAATTTGCCGCGATTTAATTTATGATAATCGCAAATTTGAAAATGACATCTGTGTATATGACCCTCTCACAATACTCACTACCTTATTTGAAGGGGTAACAACCAAACGCGAAAAAGGTGTTGACGAAAATCTCCCAGTTGAAGAGCGTCTCAAACGTCATATTATTGACGGTGAGCGCATAGGTTTAGAAGATGCTCTCAAACAGGCACTCTTAAAACACCCAGCTTTAGACATTATCAATATTTTCTTGCTTGACGGCATGAAAGTAGTAGGTGAGTTATTCGGTTCCGGACAAATGCAGCTACCATTTGTACTACAATCCGCCGAAACCATGAAGTCAGCAGTAGCTTTCCTGGAACCATTCATGGAGAAAAGCGAAACTGAGGATGCAAACAGTGGCAAAGGAACGTTTATTATTGCCACAGTCAAAGGAGACGTTCACGACATCGGCAAAAACCTAGTAGATATTATCTTGTCGAACAACGGTTACAGGGTAATAAACCTGGGTATTAAACAACCTGTAGAGAATATCATCGAAGCATACAACAAATACAAAGCCGATTGTATCGCGATGAGTGGCTTACTCGTTAAGTCCACGGCGTTCATGAAAGAAAACTTGGGAATATTCAATGAAAAAGGCATCACTGTACCTGTAATATTAGGAGGCGCCGCCTTAACACCCAAGTTTGTTTACGAAGACTGCCAAAAAGCCTATAAAGGTAAAGTCGTATACGGCAAAGACGCTTTCTCTGACCTGCACTTCATGGACAAACTCATGCCCGCCAAAGCATCTACACAATGGGATGATATTAACGGGTTCTTAGGAGAATATGCCAGCGAGAACGAAGTAGGCAGAAATGCGCTTAAAGAAGAAGAGGATGCCAAGAAAAAACCCGAAGAACCAAAAGAAAAAGACACCTGTCGTTCCGAAGCAGTCGATATAAACATCGAACGTCCCACACCACCATTTTGGGGAACAAAACTACTACAAAATGGTGATATTCCTTGGGATGAAATATTCTGGCATCTAGACTTACAAGCACTCGTAGCAGGACAATGGCAGTTCCGCAAACCTAAAGAACAAAGCAAAGAAGAATATCAAGCTTTCCTACAAGAGAAGGTTTATCCTATCCTTGAAAAATGGAAAGCGCGCATCGTTGAAGAGAGCTTGCTGCACCCACAGGTTTTATATGGCTATTTCCCCTGTAATGCAGAAGGAAATACACTATATATATACAACCCAGATAATCATGGGCAACAGGTTGCCGAATTTGAATTTCCTCGTCAACGTTCTGGGCGCCGTTTATGTATAGCCGACTTCTTTGCACCCAAGGAAACGGGTATTATTGATGTATTTCCGATGCAAGCCGTGACAGTTGGAGAAATCGCAACAGAGTTTGCACAAAAGCTATATAAAGATAATCAATACACAGATTATCTGTATTTCCACGGTATGGCAGTGCAAATAGCAGAAGCATTAGCCGAATGGTCACACGCTAGAATACGTCGTGAGTTAGGGTTTGCAGCACAAGAGCCTGATAATATTCGCGATATGCTCGCACAAAGATATCAAGGTTCACGGTATAGCTTTGGTTATCCAGCTTGTCCTAATATCCAAGACCAGTATAAACAGCTTCAATTGTTAGGCGCCGAACGTATTAAGATGCACATCGATGAAAGTGAGCAATTGTACCCAGAACAAAGTACAACAGCTATTATCACTTATCACCCAGTAGCCAAATACTTCAGCGCATAATTTGTATTTGTGGCACAGGCATCCTGCCTGTGCAGTGAGTGCATATTATTTTCTTTACCACAGAGTACACAGAAAGGGAAAGTCAGATAGGTTGAAATTGGTGCCAACCCCAAAATAATGAAATAGATTTTCATGGTGTAATTTCTTTGATTAAGGAACGCCGCAGAATACTCTTAGCACTGAATCATTGCTTGAGTTTTGTAGTTTTGTAGAAGCATTATGCGAAGCTCTTACAGAGTTAATGACTTATCAAGTTATTCAAAAACAGGAATCTGTAGGACAAGCAAAAGAAATAGGTACTATTACAGAATGGTTTAAAACTCCCAAAGCCGCAATAGTGAAAATGCAAGAAATAACTTCTTTATCTGTTGGAGGAAGTCTTTTTCTTGTTAGCGAAGCTTATTGTGAATTAGCTAAAATTGAGAGTATTCAGGTTAACGATGAATCAACTAGCGCAGTACAAACTACTTCAGAACAAGAAATTGGTTTAAAGTTTGATGTTGAAGCAAAAAGAGGTTTGCGTGTATATCAATGCTTTTGATACCTGTATGGTGGGCATTGCCCACCTTACGTATTACTTCAAGTTTGAATATTTACCTGGGTGTTAGTGAATGTGCATATCTGGGAACTATATAAATAAGTCCACCAGCATATATATCAGGACTGCCCATATATTCAAACATTCATTCGAGGCGCCTTATGGCAAAAATGTTTCCTGAACACTTGCGCTCTAATGTTCGCTCGCAAGCAGAAAAGGTACTATACAAAGCTTTTCAGGAGCAGTTATCAGATAGCTTTGTTGTTTTTCACTCTTGTCGTTGGCAAGTTCGCAGTCTTCGTAACGGCGCCAAAGATGGTGAAGCAGATTTTATTATTGCTTGTCCCAATCTGGGTATTTTAGTAATAGAAGTTAAAGGTGGTCAAATTCGTTATAACGGCACAGAAGACCAATATTATAGTAATGATAATCATATATCAAATCCTTTTGAGCAAGCGTGTAATAGCAAGTACGCTTTGCTTAGTCGTTTAAAAGAATTTCCTTACTGGAAAAATTGCTGGGTTGCCATAGGACATGCAGTTGCTTTTCCAGATGTCAAAGCAAATATTAATCTGCCTTTAGATGCTCCAAGTGAGATTATATTAGATTATACTCAGTTAAATAATTTATCTGGTTGGGTAGAAGGTGTCTTTAATTATTGGCTCGGTCAAAACTTACATCAAAATTCAAATAGAAATAAATTTGATGCAGAAAGCGTTAGGCGCCTGATTAAAGTAATTGCGCCAATTTCGCCAAAAATATTACCACGTCACGATGATGATGTTTTTAAAAATCTAACTGACCAGCAAATGGATATATTAGATTTTCTAGGAACTCATCGGCGTGTAGCTATAAGTGGTTGTGCTGGTTCTGGTAAAACTTTATTGGCACTTGAAAAAGCTCGGCGCCTCAACGAGCAAGGATTTAGTGTTTTAGTAACCTGCTATAATAAAAGCTTGGCTCAATTCATGCGTCAGAGTTCGAGCTGGAAGTCAGATTTACATGTTTATAACTTTCATGGTTTATGTAAAAAGTTATTTGAACAAGCTGCTTTGTCGCCGAATGAAAGTAACATTTCTGAAGACCAACTATTTAAAGAAATATATCCTAACTTATTAATCGATGCCGCAGATAAGTTAAAATGGCATGTGGATGCAATAATTGTTGATGAAGGGCAAGATTTTTATGAAGACTGGTGGTTAGCTCTCAAATTCTTGCTTAACGACCCGGATAACGGTATCTTTTATTTTTTCTATGACGATAATCAAAATATATTCAACGCAGGATGGAAACCTCCTTTAGAAGAAGTCCCCTTTACATTAAATAAAAATTGTCGCAACACTCAAAAAATACACGATTATGTTTTGAAGTTTCATCCTGACCCTCACTCAACAGCATCTTTATGCCCATTAGGACAAGATGTAGAATTTCATAACTATAATGGCGATGCTCAATTGAAAAAAGTACTTGGGCAGGTGCTTCACTGTTTAGTGATAAATGAAGGTTTTGCAACTAAAGATATTGTTATTCTGACAACTACACGAAAACAATCACTTCAAAACCAGGTTGTTGGACAATTTCGTATCAAAGCAGAACCAGACATAACTAAAAAAGAAATTCTATGCAATACAATTTATTACTTTAAAGGGCTTGAAAGCAAAGTTGTTATTTTAGTTGAAACCGAGTCAAAAAATTCAAACTATCAGCAATTACTTTATGTTGGAGCATCGCGCGCGCGTCATCACTTGATTATTCTTCAACCTAAGGTTTAGATTAAATTTCCTTTAATACAGTATTTTTTTAAATTAGCTTGTTATATCACAGTTACTTGAGTTAACCTTAAGCTGTATTTTAGGGCACTTAAAACCCCTAAGTTATTTTATTGTATGAAATAAAAATGATATGCCAACAATTACCAGTACTCGAAGCATCACAAAATCTATCCGGCAAATACTAGAAAACACAAAGGAAGGTAAAACTCAACTACCAGATTTTCAGCGTAGCTGGGTTTGGAATGACGAACAAATATGTTCTTTACTAGCTAGTATTTCTTTATCTTACCCGATTGGAGCAGTTATGATGCTTGAGACGGGTAATCCTGCTGTCAAATTTAAGCATCTCGTGTGCTTGAAGGTGTTTCACTTGGTACAATGCCAACACCGGAATCTTTAATTTTAGATGGACAACAGCGTATAACTTCACTGTTTCAAGTGCTTTTTTGTTCTAACTCAGTAAAAACCAGAGATACGCGCGGTAGACAAACTGAGCGTTGGTATTATGTGGATATTGGTAAAGCGCTTTCAGAAAATGCTGACCGAGAAGATGCAATTATTAGTGTACCAAGCGATAAGATTTTAAAAAATTTCCGTGGTGAAGTTATTGCTGATTACTCGTCTACTCAAAATGAGTGTAGCTCAGAAGTTTTCCCGCTGAATCTTGTATTTGACACTTTAGGGCAAAATCAGTGGATGCAAGAATATTTGCAACTTGACCCTAGTAATATGCCAGAACGTCTTACGCGCTGGACTAATTTCTGTCAAGAGGTAATTCAACCTTACCAGCAATATCAAGTACCAATTATTGAGTTATCGAAAGAAACACCTAGGGAAGCAGTTTGTCAGGTTTTTGAGAAGGTAAACACAGGAGGTGTTTTTCTTACTGTTTTTGAACTATTAACAGCCACTTATGCTGCCGATGAATTTAATTTGCGAGAGGATTGGGATAAACGCGAAAAGAAACTCAAACAATTCAAAGTCTTGGAAAATCTTCAAAACACAGATTTTTTACAAGCTGTAAGTTTGGTTGTGACAAAAGAGCGTTTGCCTCATGGCGCTGTAAGCTGTACTCGTAAAGATATCTTAAAATTAACCCTCGATGAGTACAAAAATTGGAATGAAGCAGTTACAAGAGGTTTTGAAAAAGCTGCAAAGTTACTCCACACCCTAAAAATATTTACAGCAAGAGATTTGCCATATCGACCTCAACTTACTGCACTGGCTGCAATTTTCGCAATATTAGGGAAGCAAGCAGATAACGCAGGAGTAAGCTCAAAATTAGCACGTTGGTACTGGTGTGGCGTTTTTGGAGAACTATATAGCGGCGCCATAGAAACGCGGCTCGCTAAAGATTTACAGGAAGTTTTAGTATGGGTCAATGACGGTTCTGAGCCAGATACTATTACAAGTGCTAATTTTGCACCAGGTCGTCTTTTAAGTTTACGTACACGCAACAGTGCAGCTTATAAAGGTTTGTTTGCTTTACTACTCCATAATGGTAGTGTTGATTTTCGTACAGGCTGCCCAATAGATACTGAAATATATTTTGATGATAAGATAGATATTCATCATATATTTCCGCAGCATTGGTGTAAAGGGCAAGGAATTGACGCTAAACTTTGGGATTGCATTTTAAATAAAACTCCTATTTCAGCAAGAACTAACCGTATGATTGGAGGTAAAGCTCCAAGTATTTACTTACCGAAAGTTCAAAATGAAGCTGGGGTTACAGAAGCTCATATTGATAAGTTTTTACAAACACATCTTATTGAACCCAAGCTTCTACGCCAAGATGATTTTGATAATTTTTTGCATTCTCGACAAAAGTTACTTTTGGAAAAAATTGAAAAAGCTATGGGTAAATCTTCTCTATGTAATATTAATATAGAACAAGAGACTGAACCTGATGATATTGAATTGGTAGAATATGAAGATAACTCAGATGATTACGAAAATATTAGTGTATGACCTCTATAAACACTGTAACTAAATAATATCATGTTGCGGAAGATGGTATTTTATATCTAAATATTCCTATCGGATTATCTAATGTTGAGTTAAAAGTAACTGTTACGTTCTGCGAATGACTCAATGTATGATGAAGCTATGAAGCTAGGACGTGAATATCGCGAATCCCTACGCTCAGATTCTACCGTGTACATAAATTTGTCAATTATCTAAAAAATTGGTTGTTATTACCGCATGAAAGAAATACACATACCTAAAATCATTAAGTAATATTAAGTAGCACTATATCTAGGCTACATCATGGCAAATATTCTACATGTTGATACAAGTCCTCGTGGAGAGCGTTCTATTTCTCGCAGTTTGACCAAAGAATTTGTCAGTACTTGGTTACAAGCTCATCCTGGTGATACGGTAACTTACAGAGATATTGGGCATAGTCCTATTCCTCATGTTGATGAAGCTTGGATAGCAGGCGCCTTTAGTCCTCCTGACCAGCGCACTGCTGCATTAGAAGCTGCTTTGAAGATTTCGGATGAACTAATTGATGAGTTAGTTGCAGCCGATATTTATGTATTCGGCGCCCCAATGTATAACTTTGGCATTTCCTCAGTTTTCAAAGCGTATGTTGACCAAGTTGCAAGGGTGGGAAGAACTTTCACCATTAGCCAAAATGGATTTGAAGGTTTACTCAAAAATAAGAAAGCTTTGGTTATTACTGCGCGAGGAGGTAGTTTTGCTCAGGGTACACCATTGGCACAATACGATTTTCAAGAACCTTACCTACGGACGTTGTTTGGGTTTTTAGGTGTGACAGATGTTTCCTTTATTCATGCCGAAAATTTATCTGGTGATGGAACACGAGAAAAATCTCTGATAGCTGCGAGGGAGGCAATAGAAAAACTAGTTACTACAGCGTAAGTTTAGTTGTTTTGGTGGGCGCCGCCCACCTTACAGATACCTAGATTTTTTCAAAAATAATTTAAAATTCCTATTTTAATGGTAAGCCCATTCCACAAGATATAATGTGTTTGTGATAAATGTATTGAAGAAGCTTGGTTTATATTTGGCTTAATATAAAATACCCCGCTTTATGGTAAAACGGGGTTTGTCTTGTAATTATCAACATTATCAAGATTCTTCGCTGCGCTCAGAATGACAATTTTTCCATTACTCATTACTCAGCACTCAGCACTCAGCACTTTCCACTTCTTACACGTTGGCTTGTTGACGCTGATAAAGTGACCAATATAGTCCTTTGTCGCGTAGTAGTCCTTCGTGTGTTCCACGTTCTGCTATTACTCCGCGTTCCATTACTAAAATTTGGTTGGCGCGTTTTAATGGGGCGAAGCGGTGAGCAATAATAAATACAGTGCGGTTTTGTGAGACTTTTTGGAGGTTTTGCAGTACTTGTTGTTCGGTTTCTGCGTCGAGTGCGCTTGTTGCTTCGTCTAGTATTAGTATCGGCGCCTGTGATAAAAATAGTCTTGCTAGAGCGATGCGCTGACGTTGACCTCCTGATAGTGCGGTTCCTCTTTCACCTGCGTTTGTTTCGTAACCGTGGGGTAGTTGACTGATAAAATCGTGAGCAACGGCAAGACGTGCTGCTTCCACTACTTGTTCGGCTGAAATATCTGGGTTTCCTAAAGTGATGTTTTCCAAGATGGAAGCATTAAATAGAAAGTCTTCTTGGAGAACAACAGCTATTTGTTGCCGCAGTGACGCTAGGTCAACGCTCTTTATATCAAATCCATCGATTAAAATACGACCAGATTCGATTGTATATAATCGCTGTAATAATTTGGAAAGCGTACTTTTTCCGGAACCACTGCGACCAACTATACCTACAAACTGCCCAGGTTCGACATTGAAGGAAATTCCACGCAGTACAGGTTCAGTTCCTTCTTTATATCGGAAAAATACTTGCTCGAATGATACTTCACCCTTTAATGGTGGTAATACTAACCCTGTTCCTGGTTCTGCTTCTGGCGCCACGTTCAATATATCGCCAATACGGTCTACTGATAGTAGTACTTGTTGGAGGTTTTGCCAAAGTTGAACTAAACGCAATAGCGGGCCTGTTACACGTCCCGATAGCATCTGAAACGCAACAAGTTGACCGATGGTTAATTTTTGCTCGATAACTAATTTGGCGCCGAACCACAAAATTAGTAAGCTAGATAGGTTCGTTAAAAAGTCACCGATGTTGCTACTTATATTTTGAGTGGTGGAAGCTTTAAAACCTGTGCGAATAAACCTGGCAAATAATCCTTCCCAACGGTCGCGTGCTACTGGTTCAGCGGCATGTGCTTTGACGGAATGAATACCTGTAACAGTTTCTACTAGGAATGATTGGCTGTCTGCACTGCGGTTAAAGGTTTCGTTGAGCCAGTTACGTAATATTGGTGTAGCAACTAGCGTCAGTGTGGCGAATAATGGTAGCACTGCTAACCCTGCAAAGGTTAGAGGAACGCTGTAATAGAACATTAATGCCAAATATACAACAGCAAAAATACTGTCTAGTACAACAGTTAATGCTGTACCTGTTAAAAATTGACGAATTTGTTCGAGTTCTTGTACGCGCGCTACGGTATCTCCAACCCGACGTGATTCAAAATACGCCAAAGGTAGCCGCATTAAGTGCCGGAACAACTGCGCTGATAAACTTAAATCGAGGCGCCGTGCAGTATGGGTAAAAATAAATAAACGAAGTACACCGAGTAATGCTTCAAATAATGCTACAGACAATAAAGCTATTGCCATAACATCAAGAGTTGGTAGACTCTCTTGCACCATCACCTTGTCAATAACGACTTGGGTAATTAAAGGTGTCGTAAGTCCAAGTAACTGTAATGTAAAAGAAGCTAACAATACCTCAGTTAATAAACCTCGGTACCGCATTACTGCTGGTAAAAACCAACTTAGGTTAAATTTCTCTTGCTTGTTAACGACTTCAGTTTGCCAGAGGTTTCCATCCCAAGCTTCGACGACCATTTGTTGCGGTAAACTTTCAGTTTTACCTTCAGTGTTACGAGGGTTAGCAACAATGAGTCTATCTCCCTTCATTGCATAAGCAACAACCCAGGTAGCTTCTTTTGTTTGACCTGTGTTCAAACGCATTAAAGCAGGGAAAGATAATTGTCTCAGGTCTGCCCAAGTTACCTGAACTCGTCGTAAAATAAACCCTAATTTTTCTGCAGCTTCAACCAAATTTTTTGGTCGCTGTCCTCGAAGTTGACGCTGCACCCATTCAAGCTGCACCGGGTTCTTTAGCTGAATAGCTGCCATCGTCAAACATGCTGCTCCTGTATTGTGACTTGCCACAAATGGGTAGCCAGACGATGAGTGAGATGATGCAGTTGCAAGCAGTTCGCGTTGAAATTGAGACTGTTGTGTTCGAGTTTGCGGTACAGAATCTTCTCGCTGTGTATCTAACCTGTCTTCTAGTGACGATTGCGGGTTATATTCAACTTGCTCAAATCTATTTTCATCTTGGCGAGGTGGTGAATAAATAGTGGTACTACGATTACTATTACCATTACCCTCCTCAGATATTGAATCAGATGTTGAACCTTCCCAAAAAGCATTAACTTCTGGGTTAGATAACTTCTGCCAAACTTCAACACCCCAGCAAACTACTATTACTTCTTTGCTAGCAGCTACAGCTTTACAGTCAACCGCACACAGTAATAAGTCCCCAAACCAATCACCAGCTTCCATTGTTGCCAGTGGTTTGCTTGTTTCTTCCTCGCGCAGCCTAACTTTACCTGCAACAATAAAATAATGTAAGCCAGGGTTCGTTCTAGACCAAATTTTCTCACCTAACCCATAGCGCGATACATCAGCACTCTTTTTTAATACATTTTTATTATCAGGTGTTAACCAGCAAAACGGTGCTTCCTGCCAAGGTAAAGATGCTAGCACTTCGGAGTGCAAGTCTTTATCCGTGGTACTTAGCCCACTTGCAGTCTGACTGTAAGCTTTTGAATTTTCTCTGCTAGCCATTTCTCAAACAACTCGTTTTGTAGTGTCTGCTTTAGTTGAGTATCATCTAAGGATGCTGTTAAGAATTGTTCCACGCGAAACAAACCAAAGCGTCCTTCTAATTCCATAGGTCCAATTACTGTACCTGTAGAAGCAACATCGACTGCTGCTCTTAGTATATCTGGTAACGTTCCCCGGCTTACTGGTCCCATCATGCCATTCACAACCTTGTCATCTGCGAGAGAATATTCACGCGCAATTTGCTCAAAACTGGCGCCTTCTTCAACTTGCGCGTGTAGTTCCTCCGCGAGTTCGTGATTATCAACGATAATTCGGGATAACACTACTCTATCGAGAAAAATCTTACGTTCAATAAAATATTCTTGAAGTTTGGGGTCGGCAATTGCGGCTTTAAGTTTCTCTAATTTAAAGCTAGATGCAACTGACGAGTGAAAACTCTCGTAATTAGTGCCGTTACTTTTCAACCAGTCGTTGAAACGCTGCGAGTCTGTAAGCTGGTTTTTTAAACGAAAATCGATTATTGCTTGCTCTGTTAATGCTGGACTGATGACAACATCAGCACGGGTGGCAATTTCCTCGTCAATCACGTATTGACGAAGAATATCACCTATGAACTGCCCCAATTTTCCTGACGCTTGCAGGTATTTCACTGCCTGTGCCACAGAAATTGATTGTTCATCGACGGTTATAAATGATAGAGATTCCATTGACATAAATACGTATTAATTTATACGTTCAAAAATTATACTATTGTTTTTGAGCAGAAATTGGAGTTAACGGAAGTGCGTGAAGCTACAACCGCGCGCCCGTTCTATACTTTAAACGCTCTGTTATAAAAACAGCTATAGTAATCGTAAGCAAGAATCGCCTAAATCAGCAACTGCACGCTTGCTCAAAGTCAAGCGAACTGCTGGCTGTGTAAGTAATATCTACATCGTATATTAGTCAAGAAATTGCAAAAAAATTAACTTGATTTTTCCGACATAGTACTAAAGAATTGTATATTAGCGTGCCAAATATAGCCACAACACCGACAACAGCATTGCAACGGCGGCGCCTATCAATGTATTTAAAATATTTACCAATTCATTTGTCAGCCATGTGTACCTCGATTGCAGTGTTGCCCCAATTACACTTTCAATATTAGTGGCAATAAAGGCAGCGAGAACACACCACAATACATCAAAACCATTAATCAATCCAACAGCTAGCCCTATTAACGCTTGTGCCAAAGAAGCAACTGCTCCAGCAACAGTACCTTCTAAACTGACGGCGCCTTCTGTTCCCCGTGCTACAGGTTGTAGCGTTGTAATTAAAAATGTTCGCTGTCCATATGCTTTACCTATTTCGCTAGCACAGGTGTCCGAAAGCTTAGTGCTGAAACTCGCGACATAACCTAACACAAACAGCGGGTGAAGATTATCTAATTGTAAATTTAATGCTTGTGAATTTAATGTAACTACGGCACCAAGCGCGCATAATGTAGCAGTCAATGCTGAACCCCAAACGTTTTCTGGACCTCTTGCCCCCGAACGTTTTTCTGCGATACCTTCCGCTTCCTTCTGCGCTATACCAACTTTTGTAACAAACGAACCAACTAAGAAATAGAACATTACTACTACATAACCTGAGAAACCAAGAGTTCCCCAAATTAAGACACCTAGTAACCAAGCGTTAAGGTATCCAGCAACAGTCAGCAGTTTTTTTGGCAAAAGCCATGCAACAGCGAGTAAAGCTGTATTAAGTCCGATAGCTACAACCCAAGGATTGAAATCATTAATTAAAGATAGCATTTGATTCGGTGAGTTCGGAATATTAAAATTTTAATGAAGAAAGCCAGTTCATAGATAATTTTTTTTCTAAGTAATATCACTTATAATATAGTTTAACCAAAAAAATTTAAAATGCTGGATTTAAACTATACGTGAAGACTCAGTAAAAATATGATGTTTTTTTTGTAAATTTAATCACTATTAAGTTTTTTTGCTGCCAGAGCAAGCGAATATCGATTTTGATAGTATTTGTATCTCTCCTGAAAAAAACTAACATATGCCTGCTGACGTTTCCGGTACTTTGTTAAGTACAGCACTAGATATAAAAATTTCTAGCAATGTACAAGTATTCACTGATACAATTAATTCATCGCAATCAAGCGATTTCTACAAATTTGGGTTACAGGGAAGTAGTAGTTTATACTTATCACTCAATCGCTTTCGAGGTGACTTAGATGTTGAACTAATAAAAGACACCAATAATAATGGGTTGGTAGAATCAAGCGAAGTAATTGCTTTTTCACGTTCACCTGCCCGTAGAAGAGAGTTTATTGATGCTGACCTTGATAGTGGCATCTATTACATTCGAGTTTATAGTAACGGTGATACCGACAGCTTTTATAACTTGTCACTGTCAGCAACTGCTGAGAGTGATGCTTTACCACCAATATCATCTCAGATAAATAATATTCCTTTATCAAGTAGTGTAAATACCACTGACTCTAGTTTAAATGCACTACCTACTCCACAAAGTGTGGCGCCTGCAACTCCTACTACTTCTTGGAACGTAGGAAAATTGAGTGCAGAGACTTTCACTTATAACGGAAGCAGTCAAATTACATACGTGTCTGGAAACGGTAATATTGACTTTGGATTAGGTAAGCGCGACACACTCGACTTTAAAACTGCTGGCATTAGTTCGGGGCAAGTTAGTTATAACTGGGCAACTTCAACAGCAGGTGGTGTAGTTGGAAATCCTGGTAATGGTAATCGTGTTTTTGATGCTATTACAATTAATGCAGGCGCCTACACAGGTTATCAAATTTTGTTTGAGGGTATCGAGCAACTTCAATTTAGCGACCAAACCTTTGACCTTGCTTCCGTAGTTCCTGGTGCTGCTGCTGGCTTTAAAGGGACTATTGTAACTAATGACCCAAAGTTCAACGAGCAAGTCAACTTGTTCGCAAGTCAAGTTCAGGGTGCTTGGCGGTTTACGACAGGCAATGACAGTGTACTAATTGGAATTGAGGATTCAGGGTTGGGTGTAGATGCCAGTGGTAATATCCATCCAGATTTGAGAAGCACAATTTTTTCAGGTACTAACTACATCGATGAGTCAAGTACTGATTTCCACGGTACTAAAGTACAAAGTACAATTGCAGGCGCCGCGAATAACGGTATAGGCACAGCAGGGATAAATTGGGCTTCAAGAGTCAAACATATCGACGTGTTAGGTGGAAATGCCGATGACAAAGATTTGGCAACTGCCACGCAATTACTCATCGACCAAGCAACCTTGAACGGTCAGAACCTAATTGTTAACTTGAGTTTATCGGGTGGAGATACGCAGGCGTTTATAAATTTAGTTGCTCAAAACTCAAATAAAGTTTTGTTTGTTGCGGCAGCTGGTAATAGTGGTACTATCTCATCCCTTGCCGCCTTGGCTGAAACATATCCCAACTTTACTACTGTTGGCTCATCGTGGGGTTTTGTAGATGACTATGGCAATGCAAAAATACCTGGAACTAGGGTTGATTATAGTCAAAACAATCCTGAACTGACAGCTACTGGTCAGCCACAATCTCTTTACCCAACATGGTGGCGTAGTGGTTATGTTGACAATACAACTTTCTTAGCTGGTAAAAAGCCATTAACTTTAATGGCATTAACAGAATATCCAGCAGCTAGCGCAACTAAAAATTCAAACGGTGCATTTAGCTTTGGTTATAACGATAGATTTAATGGTACTTCGGCATCTACACCTATTGTTTCGGGTATAGCTTCGCTTGTGTGGAGCTTAAATCCAATTCTTACTGCTGGACAAGTTAAAGAAATTCTTGCACAAACTGCTGTTGATTTAGGCGCCGCAGGTTATGACCAATATTACGGTCACGGTTTTGTTAACGCTGAAGCTGCTGTGCGTGCTGTTGTAGCTAGGACACGGGCATAAAGAAAGCATCACAAATAGAATAAGTATTTTTCTACTCCCCTAGCTTGTAAAGAGCTTATAAAGGGGAGTTTTTTGTCAGTTAATACACTGCCACACCCATTATCCGTATGTTATAAACAAAAAGTACAATTTAATACTTTTTTTTAAGTATAAAATATTTTTACATAATTAATTTTATCCTGATAATTACTTACTATATCAATAAAATTTATCACGTATATTTCGCGTGGCTGTTTGATAACTTTAAGCAGCAATATAGAAATTCAACAATTTCATAAAGATAGTGTGCCTGACTAGCGAGTCCCTTTTATTACAAGGGGCATAGGATGCTTTGTGCTTAATTCATATAATTTATAAAGCAAGAGTAGTTATGTCGGTTAATTTATTTGAACAGAATTTAAGTATTCAAAATTTGAGTATTAATCAAAGTACACAAATTGTGACAGGTTCTATATCATCAGCAAATACAGAAGACTATTATCGATTCAATTTCAGTGGTCGTAGCAGTTTAAATCTTGCAGTCAACGGTTTATATTCAAATGCCAACCTACAAGTATTGAACAGCGACGGTCAAGAATTAGCTGGTTCTTACAACCGACGTAAGCGAGATGAATCTGTAAATATAACGTTGGAAGCAGGTAATTATTACATCAGAGTCTTTCGGTTCAAAAACGCGACTACTACATACAATCTCCAATACAGTACTAACTTGATTCCAGAAGTACCACCACCAACTCAAAGCAGTACTAACTTGATTCCAGAAGTACCACCACCAACTCAAAGCAGTGCTTCTTGGTTGGATACGGTATTTCAAGATGCACAACTGCGTGCGGATATAAAATCATTTTCTATCGATGGCGCCATTGACCGTAGCGAAGTAATTAGAATATTGCGCGCATCTGAAGATAATGGTGTAGTTGATACCACTGAATTTAGAGACTTACAGAACTTAGTTAGTAATGCATCAAGACTAGGGATACCAGAATACGTGCGAGTATTAACCAATAAAGTAGTCAACGGTGATGTCGCAAATCAGAGATATCAGAATAATCCATTAGGTAATTTGACTGCGGGTAGTAGTAGTACTCTAATGGACAATCTTATAAACAAGTTGTTTCTAGGACGTGATTATCCTACAAGCGCATATACTTACCAGCAAGCAAGCGGTGTACTATTTCAGAATGGTGTAAATTATCAAGACATCAAACAAGGTGTGATAAATGACTGTTTCTTTCTAGTCGGACTTGCAGCAACAGCAATTCAATCACCAACTACGATTGAGAACATGTTTATCGATAACGGTGACAACACTTACACCGTTAAATTCTTCCGTAATCAGGTCGCAGACTACGTTACAGTCGATAAATATTTGCCGACAGACTTAGCCGGAAAATTTGTTTATGCTTCTAAAGGTAGTAGCTATAACAATCCTGCGAATGAACTCTGGGTGGCACTAGCAGAGAAAGCATACGCACAACTGAACGAATCTGGATGGATTTATCAAGATAATACTAATTCTTATTCGGGTATCGGTAAGGGTGGCTATATCAGTGATGCTTTTTCACACATTACAGGTCAAACAGTCTCAATGAGTAATGTTTTAAGCCTAGAATCACTTACAAACGCAATTAGTATGGGTAAATCAATTGGCTTTGGGTCTAAGTCAAGTGGAGTGGCGCCAGATATTGTTCCAAAGCACGCATATGCATTAGTAAATTATGATGGTCCGACACAAACATTTACCCTATTCAACCCGTGGGGAAGAGAATCATCATCTAAACCCAGCATCTTACAACTCAACTGGAATCAAATCTTAGCCAATTTCAGCTATTGGGATGGCGCCTTCTTTAGCACATAAAACGTAGGGTGCGTGACGCTACCAAAAAACCTCAACGTCGTGATAACACAAATAGCGTCACGCACCAACTTCAAATTTATTCTTTATATAAGGTTAATAACCTGATATTCACCATTAACAATAAAATTTTTAAAAAAACTTATTTCATCCAACTGTTTTTGTAAAGCTAGCTGCAAATTTAATATGAAATTCATAGTTATTATTTACTAGGAAATATGAGCTTTTATTTTAAATATATTGCCAAAATAAATTCAGCCACAATTAAGAGTTGGTGCGTGACGCTATCTGTCTTATCATGACGTAAAGATTTTTCGTAGCGTCACGCACCCTACGTTTATCTACCAATTGCGTAAGTCCTATAAATATTTAATGTCACCACAGGAAGTAATTTTTGAGGATAAATACTTATGTTCATTAATAATAATAATGATTTAGCATTACAAAATAGTCTAAATCTAACTTCGAGTTCTTCATTTGATAGCTTAACTACTGATACGTACACAGATTTAAGGCGCCGCAGTCGTTCTTATAATAATTTCAATGGCAATAGTAATACACCTTCGTCTCAGTCATACAGTTCTAGTAATGGTTATGGGTTAGTGAATGCCGGAGCAGCTGTTGCGTCATCTATCGGTCAACAACCTTTTGCCGATGTGCCTGATACAGGTGGTAATGGTTGGGGCGCCGATATGTTGAAGGCTCCTGAATCTTGGGCAAAAGGGTACACAGGCAAAGGTGTTGTCGTTGCTGTTCTAGATACAGGAGTTGATATTAATCACGTAGATTTAAAAGATAATATTTGGACTAACCCCAACGATGATGCAAAAGATGGGTATGCAGGAGACATCCACGGTTGGAACTTTGTAGATAACAACTCAGATGTAATGGACAGAGACGGACATGGAACTCACGTTTCTGGAACGATAGCAGGTGAAAAGAATGACTATGGTGTAACGGGAATTGCTTACGATGCCAAAATTATGCCAGTGAAAGTACTTGATGATAATGGTTCTGGTTCGTATGATTCAATAACCAAGGGTATTTACTATGCAGTAGACCACGGCGCCAATGTTATCAATTTAAGTCTTGGTGGTGGTGGTGCTAATCAAACCATGCAAGATGCCCTTAATTATGCCAGTGGTAAAGGTGTCATAGTTGTCATGGCAGCAGGTAATAGTGGTGGAGCATCACCTATTTATCCCGCACGCTATGCCGAAAAGACAGGTGTAGCAGTTGGAGCAGTCGATAAAGATGGTAATTTAGCAAGCTTTTCCAACCGTGCCGGAAATCAACAGCTTAGTTATGTAACGGCGCCGGGAGTTAGTATTTATTCAACAGTTCCAAATAATAGCTATGAAAGCTACAGTGGAACCAGCATGGCAACCCCTCACGTTGCAGGTGTTGTAGCGCTGATGCTAAGTGCAAACCGTAGTCTTAACGATAGTCAAGTTCGACAAATTCTTGCCGAAACATCTAAAAACTCTGGACAAGGTAACAATACTATTCCAAGCTTCAATTTTGGTGATATATTCTCTGGTTTTAATCCATTCTCTAACAGTATCGAATCTACTAATCACAGCAGCAACATTTATAATTACACTAGTGGAATAGATACAGCAGAAAACAACATTGTTGTTGACGGCGCCACTAAAAACAGCAGCGTTAATAGCACTTCAACAATCTACCAATACAGCACAGAAAATACAATTTACAAATCTGACGACTACTCAAGTATGGCTACCACAGACCCACAAGACCCGCAAAATATCTTTGAGCGCTATGGAAAAATATTTATGGCGCCGTATGAACCATACTTACGTTTATTACCTTCTTCGTAGGATATTGGCGCCAACATTATATAAACAACGTAGAGACCGAATTAATTCGGTCTCTACAACATGTAACGTTTGTAAATTACCTGACAGAGAAAGCTTCGCTAAATCTGCGGCTAATTGGCTCCATAATGAAGGTTAAAATTGATTTCTGGCGAGTTACGATTTCGCCATTTGCGGTCATACCAGGAGTAAATTGCACTTCTTCTCCCCGTACCATTACAGAGTGTCTATTTAGTTTAATTCGGGTCGGAAATACTAATCCCAGTTCTTTATCTACAACCGCATTCGGGCTGACTTTAGCGACCTCACCTTCAATTGTACCGAACTCTTGGAAGGGGAATGTTGCCATTTTGACTTTAGTTTTCATTCCCTGACGGATAAAACCAATATCGCGGTTAAGAACTTTTACTTCCAGCATTAGCTCTTCGCCATCAGGTAGTATTGATAATAATTCTTCACCCGATTGTACTGGCCCCTTGGTTGCTTTAACTTTATATACCGTTCCCGCAACTGGTGATTTAATAGTTTCGTACTCGGTTTGTTTACGGGCTTGTTCAAGTTTACCGCTTAGATCTGTATATTCTTCACGGCGCTTGTTGATTAGCGTTAAAATTTCGCTTTGACGTTCAGATGCAAGACGGTCGGCTTGATTTTTAGCAGATGAAAAAGCAGCTTGCGCTTGGCGTATTTCTTGAACTTGACCAGCAATATCTTTTTGTAGTGAGGTTACTTTATCTTGTGCTTCTGTAATTTTATTTTGGTTATTTGTAATTTCATCCGAAGCACGGGTGGTTTCAGCGGTTGCACGGTTAAGTCGGTCTTGTGCTTCGAGGTAATCGAGTCGCGGAACAGCGCCATTACCTATTAGAGTACGCATACTTTGCTCACGCTGTTTGGCGAGTGCTACGTTTTGATCTACTTTTTCACGTAGTTGTCGAGCGTTTGCGAGGTTTGTTTGAGCGTTCGTAAGACTAGTTTGAGCGTTTGCAAAGTTTTCTTGCAAGCGAGTCAGACGAACTTTTGCTTGCTCTATTAAAGCAGCTTGTTTATTTGCTTCAGCTTCCGCAGCAGCTTGTTTTGCTTCAAAATCTCGTAAGCGTGACGCTAAAAGCTCGTCTTGAATTGGATTTCCAGAACTTTTATTGCCTGTGCGCTCGGCATCAAGGCGCCGTAAATCTTGTTGAATAAGTTTAGCAGACTGCGCTAACCGCGTTACATCTAATTTTTGAAATTCTGGGTCACGTTCGACTAATACTTGGTCTTTAACTATACGTTGGCCTTCTTTAACACGTACTGCGGTAATAGAACCATTACCAATTGATGTTACAGGACGTACTTGGGTTGAAGCTATTAGTTCTCCGGGCGCCGTTGCCACTTCATCAACTTTAGAAAAATGTGCCCACGCAATAGTACCAAAAACTATCGCAGTAATTGTACCAGCTAGTAATCTTGTATACAGAGGTGGTAGCTCTTGTACGGCTTTGCCTAATTCAAAAGATAACTGTTCCTCTGGTCGAGCGAATACTTGTTTTGTTTGACGTGCTTGTGCAGCGTTTGCAGCTAAGGGAGAACGCATAAAATTTTTGATTGGTACTTATATTGAAAGATAGCGTTTTAAGAAGCTTTCCAACGGTTCCAAGGGGAAAGTGAAAATAGCTTCTAAATTAGTAATTTCTTCAGTTTTACAGAAAAATTCGTTTGCTAGCAATGTTCTAAAGGTTCCCAAGGATTTTTGTGCTTGGGGATTAATCAATCCTAATGCACCCCGGAACCCATCGACTAAAAATAATGGTGCATTAATTATAACTGGCTCTTTATTAAAAATACGACTCAATGTACGCGGTATATCTTCACGGGTTAATATTGAAGGCCCACCGACAGGAAAAATTTGATTACGGGCGCCAATAAGACTAACTGAATTAACAGCTATTTTCGCCAAATCATCGGTACTCACTATCGAAGTTCGATTTTTAGAGTCGCCAATAAGTACATATATCCCGGTTTCACGAAAACGTTCGGCAAGCGTTAATAAATTAGATGCTAAACCAGCCGGACGTAAAATAGTGTAATTTAAGCCACTAGAGAGTAAATACTTTTCTACTTCACGTTTTGCCTTAAATACAGGTGCATCTTCATAACCTCTATCTGCACCTAGTACAGAAATAAATACAAAATGCTCTACTCCATTTACTTTGGCTTGGTCAATTAGTTCTATGTTCGCACGGTAGTCTAACGCAAGCGCGTCTCCATCAGAACCATGAGTACTAATGATATATCGAACACCTTGACAAGCTTTTTTTATATCGCGCTCAAAACGTAAATCACCGATAAATAACTCGGCGCCTCGATGTTCTAGCTCACCATAATGTGAAGTCAAACGAACGAACGCACGTACTTTATGATTCGATTCGCGTAAAAGCCTCACGACTCGGCGCCCGATATCACCAGTTGCTCCTGTTACCAAAAACATAAGGGTTTTAGATAGATTTTGGGTTTGGGTCTTCATCAATTTTAATGATTTGTTAGCGTCTTGAGCCATCAATTATGGTTACAATAGTTGGTATCACAACTTGGTTGCATATAAATGTATGGGTATGGAACGTGAAGCTGTAACTATCCGTTTTCCGTCTGGTTTGCTTGAAACCGCAAAAAGTTTTAAAGATGGTAATGAGTCATTTAATGACTTGGTAATAGATGCTGTTGAGCGAGAATTACGACGACGCAAAGGCATTGCTGCACACCAACGAATTGTTGCCCGTAGCCAAAAAATAAAAAACAGAACTGATACACAAGAAAGTTCAATCGATTTGATTCGCAATTTAAGAGAAGGCAAAGAACGACGTGACTAAAGTTTTGTGTATCGATACAAGTGTTTGGATACCTTACTTAGTACCAGAACAGTATCAAGCTCAAGCCAAAATATTAATGGATGAAGCTTTGAGTCAAAATATCCGTATAGTTGCTCCCACATTTGCCTGGGCAGAAGTTGGTTCGGTATTACGAAAGAAAACTCGTGCCGGAAGCATTACTATACAAGAGGCACAAGAAATTTTTGAGGATTTTTGCGAATTACCAATTGATTACATTGAAACAGAAGCAATTCGAGTTCGAGCGTGGACAATAGCACAAGACTATGGGTTGCCAACTCTTTATGATGCAGTATTTCTAGCTTGTACCGAAAGCTTTTCTGCTGAGTTTTGGACAGCGGATATAGCAATGATTAAACAGTTAATGCCTAGACCTTCATATGTTCATGAATTAATAGAGATTAATATTGTAGATTAAAATTCTACAATAACTGGGGCGTGGTCGCTGGGTTTTTCTAGCTTACGAGGCGCCTTATCAATTACACAACTTACTGCGCGTTCGTATAGTTCGGGTGTTAAGTAATGATGGTCAATGCGCCAGCCCATGTTACGACGAAATGCCATCGCGCGGTAGTCCCACCAACTGTAATGACCTGCTTCTGAAGTAAATTTACGAAAAACATCCGCGAAACCTAATTCCAAAACATTTTTGAGAGCTTGACGTTCGGCATCAGATGACATGATGTGATTTTTTATATCGGCTTTTTCGTGAATATCCCTATCTTCAAGGGCAATATTAAAGTCACCACACATGCAAATGTTAGTATTCTCTGATAATAAGGCTTGTAAGTATTTTCGCAGTACGGTCAGCCAACCCAGTTTAAATTCGTATTTATCACAACCGACTTCGGAACCATTTGGTACGTAGAGATTTAAAATTCTCACAGAGTCAATTACACCCGTAATAACTCGTTTTTGTTCATCCCATATTGGGTCTAATTCGGGAAGTATACTCGTGAAACCTGTACTTACTTGTTCGAGTGGCTTTTTACTGAGTAGCGCAACTCCGTTATAAGATTTTTGTCCATATACATATACGTGATAATTTAATGCTTCAAACTTGGAGTGCGGAAAGTCTTTGTCAACAACTTTGGTCTCTTGCACGCAAAGCACATCAACAGGGTTTTGTTCTAGCCAATCGGCAACATGTTCTAAGCGTGTGCGAATTGAGTTAACGTTCCAAGTAGCAATTTTCATTATTTTTTATGTTGGTAGCTTTTTAATATACTGAGTAATTATTAGTATTTTTCATATAACTGATGGCAACATATTACTAGTGCTAATATTACAAGCTAGTAATGAAATTTTGTAGCGCATCTGACTAAAATCTTAATTGATTTTTGTAAAGTTATATTTTATTTTTCGTAGTTTTTGTTGTTCACAGGCGCCGCTCTATTTTGTGAGATTTTGGATAGGGTATAATATCCGCGCTATAAATCGCAATTCATATTGTTTAGCCTATATTCTCGTGCTGCTTTCAATGATCCCCAGGATAGATGAAGCTAACTCATAATTGATTGTAATGTTATTAATGTAGTTACCTAATGATTAATAACTGGTTGGCAGAAGTCAGTAAATACATTGTGTCAAGTACGGTTAACCGGAAAAAAATTTTTCTAGTAGGCGCCTTGATTTAATGTAAACTGTTGGTGGGTGAGTATAAATGCTCTACCAGATCTGAAATATTGGTTCTGAAATATAGGACCTTTTCACCTGTACCTTTCACAAGTTATGAAAATCGCTCAAGTAGCTCCCTTGTGGGAACGGGTTCCACCTCCAAGTTATGGGGGCATCGAACTGGTAGTGAGTCGTCTGACAGATGAATTAGTACGTCGAGGTCACGATGTTACTTTATTCGCGTCTGGTGATTCATATACACTGGCCAAGCTCGAAGCAATATGTCCGCGTGCATTACGTTTAGACCCAAATTTTCGGGAATATTCGGCATACGAAACGCTCCAACTTAGCCAAGTTTATCAGCGCGCTGAGGAATTCGATATTATTCACTCCCATGTAGGGGTTCCGGCATTACTAAGCGCTAACTTTGTACCAACACCAACGGTGCATACCTTGCATGGCAGTTTTAACAGTGAAAATACAAACGTTTACACCCATCATAAAAAGCAACCATTTGTTAGCATTAGCAACACTCAACGTCAAATAGACCTTAATTACGTTGATACAGTTTACAACGGTATTAACCCAGAAGACTATCCATTTATTGCTCAACCACAAGAAACTAAGCCTTATTTAGCATTCTTAGGACGCTTTTCACCCGAAAAAGGCCCGCAACATGCAATTAAGATTGCGCGTGCGACTGGATGGCGCCTAAAAATGGCTGGAAAAGTCGATGTAGTAGACGCAGAATTCTTTGAACGCGAGATAGCTCCACATATTGACGGTGAGCATATCGAGTTTTTAGGAGAAGTTAGTAATGCCCAAAAAGTCGAACTTTTAGGTAATGCTGCACTTGCACTATTTCCCATTACATGGCAAGAACCTTTTGGTTTGGTTATGATTGAATCAATGGCAACTGGTACGCCAGTGATTGCAATGAATATGGGCGCCGTACCAGAGGTTATTGCCCACAGAGTGACTGGAATGGTATGTACTAGTTATGAGGAAATGGCCGCAATGGTTCCTGTAG
The DNA here is from genome assembly GCA_019359675.1 of Calothrix sp. FI2-JRJ7. Taxonomy (GTDB): domain Bacteria; phylum Cyanobacteriota; class Cyanobacteriia; order Cyanobacteriales; family Nostocaceae; genus Dulcicalothrix. The sequence continues at coordinate 23,822 of JAHHGX010000001.1, read as the reverse complement.
CGCTGCAACTTAACCGTCATGACTGTCGCAAACATGTAGAAAAAAACTTTAGCGAGCTTCGCATGGTTGATGGATACGAGCAAGTCTATGAAAAAATCATTCAAACTCGAATTAATCAGAACGGACGTATCCACGCAGCCAAAATCAAATTTTAATCAGTTGGGCGTGATAGCCCCTTAAATCAACAACAAATCAACAACCTTAAATAATTTAAAAGGAGAACAATAGTATGAGTATGAGAGCTAACAGTTGCCCCTGTTGCGGTAGTTCCATGCTGTTGCGTCACGTTCGCCACGGTAAAGTCTTTTGGTTATGTCAATCTTGTCGCCAAGAAGTTTCCTTACTAACAGTTAATCGCGTACCTACGGCAGAATCTAGAAATCTTGGAGTAGCCCCGCAATCATAGGAGCGAAACCGGGTTTCTTTATTGATATTGTAGTAAAAAAACAATTTCGGGTAGAAACCCGGTTTCTTATGCTCGCTGCTTTACTTTATGGTCAAGAAGATTTAAGACTCGAAGACGTAAACGACCCCATACCTAATACAGGTGAAGTCGTTATCAAAGTACATACTGCAACAACTTGTGGCACAGACTTAAAGGTATGGCGCCGGGGTGGTCATGCGAAAATGCTAAAACCTCCTACTTTATTTGGACATGAGGCAGCAGGAGAAATTGTTGCTGTTGGTGCTGGTGTGACCAAATGGAAAGTTGGTGACGCTGTGGTTGCGAATAATTCTGCACCCTGCGGTCACTGCTTCTTTTGTAAAAAGCAAGAATTTTCGCTTTGTCCGAATTTAACTTGGAATAACGGTACATTCGCACAATATCTTAAAATTCCTGCTCAGATTGTTGAGCAGAATTTATTATTGCTGCCTGATGTACCATATCAACTTGCAGCAATGACGGAACCGTTAGCATGTGTATTGCATGGTGTTGCCCGCTCGAATATTAAACCAGGTGATACAGTTGTTTTGCTTGGTGATGGTGCCATTGGTTTAATGTTTGTTGCTAAACTCGTTTTGGACTACAATGCATCAGTACTAGTTTTTGGTGGTAATGATCAAAGATTAGAGATAGCGAAGAAATTAGGGGCAGTAGAAGCTTTTAATTATCATGGGGTACCAGATATTCCTGAAAGAGTGAAAGAATTAACAGATGGTTATGGCGCCGATATAGTTATTGAAGCAACTGGAGATAAAACTGTTTGGGAGACAGCAATTGCTTGTGCCCGTCCTGGCGCCACTGTAAACTTATTTGGCGGATGTCCTAAAAATACACATATTTCTGTAAGCACAGAGGTGTTACATTACAGCGAACTAACAATTAAAGGTGTATTTCATAACACGCCTTATTTTGTACGTGAAGCGCTGTCACTAATTGCGAGCCGTAGAATTCCGTTTGAATTACTAATTAGCGAACAACGTGCTTTAAAAGATTTAGAACAGGTCTTCGTAGATATGCGTGAGCGCAAAGTAATTAAAGTAGCAATACAGCCTGAGTAATTACTGCTGGAAATAAATTTGTAATTTTGAATTAAAGTAGTACAATAGGCAATACAGTAAAATTAATTTTGTGTTTTGAAAAGTAACTTTTGTAATAATTTGTTTCAATTTAGTTCAAAATATTCGGTAAACACCCTCTGTAAAACTCGTTGGTCTCATGTCTCGAAAATCTTCACCAACTTTAAAACGCACGACTAGTAGCACTACCGCGACCGCCACTTTGGCGCCGAGCAAAGTCCACCTACGTTTGGAAGGTCTTGAAATTGAACACCAAAAGCTGCTTAAGCAAATAAAGAAGAAACGCACGGAGTTAGATAAATTTATTGAACAAATGCGTACTGTTGCAACAGAAGTGTATAGTCGAGCAACTCCAAATATTCAAAAAATAGCAGTTATTGATAAAGAAATTCACGCGATATTTAATGAAATTCTTAAAAATAAAAAGCTAAACAAGCAAAATAAAAAGAAAGTTGAAGAAATTTATCGTAGTTTACAATATGCAGAAATAATCAGTCCTCAGCCGATTGAACAAGAAGAAATAGAAATAGAAGAAAAATTTAATGGTGACGAAGATTTTGATAAATCAAATCAATCACACCAGCACTATTATTATCAATCCGATGCAGAAGCAGAATCTGCATCAGCTAGTCGTAGTGAATCTTCTAAAAAAATCCGTCATATATTTTTGCGGTTAGCTGAAGTTTTTCACCCAGATAAAGCGAGTGACAGTCAAACCCAAGAACGTCACACAGAAATAATGAAGGAAATTAATCGAGCATATACTGAAGGAGATTTAGCAAGACTTTTAGAAATTGAGCAACAGTATCAAGTTGGCGAACAAATAGATAATAGTAGTGAAGATGACTTAAGTCGCAAGTGTATACGTATCGAGCAGCAAAATGGAGTTCTCAAAACGCAATTTGAAAGTTTGAAGAACTCACTTAGAGAAGCGAAAAAGACACCTCAAGGGGGAATGGTTACAGACTTCCGAAAATTTAGAAAACAAGGAGTTGAGCCGCTTGATACAATTACCGAACAACTCGAAAATCAAATCAATATAATATCTCAGATACGTGATTACGCCCAAGACTTTAACCAAAGTAAAATTTCAGTCAAGGATTTTATACGTGGCCCTGAGATTTTGCGCTCATTACAGCAAGAAATGATGGATGAACTCCTAGAGGATATGTTTGATGACTTTGATAGGTATGTTAGGTATTGATACTTTTCTGTCTAGTGCTATAATTCATCTACCCTAAATTATTGCATATGTTCTAGGGCGGACAATTTTATTTTGTCTGCCCTTTCGTTTTGTTATTTATATCGTTGCTAAATTATTTGGTTATGTAGTATATAAAGGTTTTTGCCCGTGTGAAGAGAATTCTATCAAAAAAGGGAAAACTAATATTACCCCATATTGATACCAGGGGTATGTCAGTATAATCCCTTAACTTGATAAAGAGATATGAAACTAAACAAGCAATTAATTTCCCTTTGGCTATTACCTTTTACTTTTTTAGCTTTTACAAACCATGCGCTAGCATTGCCAGGACAAAGTACCGAAGAAGTAGGCGCCTGGTTAAAAGGACATGCTACACTCAAACCGAAGCGAGGTGAACGTTTTTTAATACAAAGAAGTGATACCGCAGCACAACGTTTTACTTTCCAAGCATCTGTACTACCTCCAGGCGCCGTAAGTTTTTCTAAAGACCGGAGTAAAATACGTACAGAAAGACTATCAATGTATGATGCTATTAACGGAATGAGTTTTGAGCGTTTACAGGAATCACTAAGAATAATTTATGGTTTAGATATATATCAAGATTTTAAACGCGCGCAATTAATTTATGATTATCCAAACCAAAGCGCAATAAATTCAGCACGTTTAGCTTCGTCACCTGTTCGTGAAGCATTACGCGGTCAGTTAAGAATGGGAGACCGCTATGCTTACTGGATGGAAATTGCTAAACCTAAAAATGGTAAGGCTTTTACAGGGCAGATGACTGTACTATTAAAAAGCGATATCGATAAACTCGAAGCAGAATTAAGAAACCGCTAAGAGAGTTATGAGTTGTGAGTTATGAGTTTTAACTCTGCTCCTCGTAAGGTGCGTGACGCTACTAGTTTATTAGTTTTACTTCGCGATTGTTATGGCGTCACGCACCCTACTCCGCTCCTCCTAACTATTAAATGTTTTGCCATGTTCCTGAAAAAATGCTTTCGCAAGCTGCGGAAATTCTTAGTAAGTCTTCTTTAAATAAAGGAGGCCAATCAATACCGTTTTTACGCCCAATTGCAAATAACTGTTGTGTTCTTAAAGATAATAGGTATAAAGCATAGGTCAGTTCTCGGTCTAAAGTGGTCACTTCTTTAAGAGCTTCAAACGCGACTTTTAAAGCTAATAGTATAGATGTTATTTGACCTGGAACGGGAGGTTTACCCTGCTGCATTCGTGTCAGCAAGGCGTCGGGATTGTCTAAATTTGTAATCGCTTGGTCAATAAGGACTTTGCGCGCGGTGTCGTAATTCATTATTAAAGATTACCGCAGATTAGATAACAAAATCCCACAAAGTTATATTTGTGGGATTTAAAAATGAAATATTTTGTAAAAATACAAACTGTCTATATTTTTACATGTTGTCTAGTTGTTTGCGAAGCGATTCTAGTTCGGCATCAACAACTTCTTCTGATTTTGGCGTTGATGTTGATGGCTGTGGTTGTGCAGTGGTTTGTCCAGGTAGTTGGGGTTGATTTGGCGCTTGCGCTGGACCGAGTGTCATTTGCGCCTTGAGTGCAGCTAACTCATCGTCAACGTCGCTACCTGCTTCTAATTTAGCAAACTGAGTCTCTAAATCGGCACCTGCCAATTCTCCTGCGGACTGAGCGCGTGCTTCTTGCATCAGGACTTTTTCTTCCATCCGCTCAAAAGCTGACATTGCGCTAGATGTATTCATACCGCGCACCATACCCTGAAGTTGTTCTTGTGCTTTAGCTGCGGTAATACGAGCTTTGAGCATCTCCTTCTTGGTTTTAGCTTCAGAAATTTTGCTCTCAAGTTGAATTAAACTACGTTTGAGAGTTTCGACTTGGGTTGTTTGCTGGTCTAAGCTTTCTTTTAGCGCGCTTCCAGAATCTGTAAAGGTTTTTTTCCTTTCTAAAGCTTGGCGAGCTAAGTTCTCGTCACCCTTTTGTAAAGCTAGCTGCGCGTTACGCTGCCACTTATTGATTTCGTTTTGGGCATCGTTATATTGCTTTTCAGTACGCTTTTGTGCGGCAATTGCCTGTGCAACACCCTGACGTAACTGTACCAAGTCCTCCTGCATTTCCAGAATCGCTTGTTCCAGCATTTTCTCAGGATCTTCGGCTTTGTTCACCATGTCGTTGAGGTTTGCACTGACCACTCGTCTAATTCTGTCGAATAAACCCATAATTTTTTCCTTTGAGACTTACGCTTACGTTCAAGAACGATTTGGATTTTTACTATTAACTATCTGCCATTCTTTAAATTTAATCTTTCTTATGCGAGATTGTGCAGCAAACACCCCCTTTATATCTTTCTTCTTAAGATACGCTCAAATTTCCGCACATGCGTATTAATATTATTTTCATCAGTAAAGTATTATATACTACTATTCACTTTCAGTAATTGTGCTTTTTGAGATTTGAGCCTTAATTGCTTTAAGTTCAGTGTCTATATCATTATTACTTAATTCCAAAGCTAAAAATTTCTTTTCTAAATTATCTTCATGAGTAATATAGGATACTTCTTTTTGAGCTTCGAGTTGTATAATTTTGTCTTCAACACGCTCAAAAACGCTTGTAGAACCACTTTCTAGCTCGCCTACAAGTTGCTGGAGACGTAATGACGCTTGTGCCGAACGCGCACGCGCAATATACATGTCCTTTTTAGCCTTGATTTCAGCTATTTTAAGTTCGAGCGCTCGCATATCCTTTTTTAGTGTAACAACTACACTGCTTTGTTGCTGAATTTGGGTATTAAGCAAAATCGCAGTATCTTGATAACTCTTGCGTTTAATAAGCGCTTCACGGGCAAGAGTTTCGTTACCTTGTCCAAGAGCAAGTTTTGAACGTCTGTACCATTCTTCAGAAGCTTCAGTAGCATTAGCAGCTTGACGTTCAGTACGCTTTTGTGTGGCAATAGCGCTAGCAACAGCTTGTCGTAACTGAATTAAATTATCCTGCATTTCAATTACGGCTTGCTGCAAAACTTTTTCTGGGTCTTCCGAAGTTGCTACCCAACTATTGACGTTTGAACGCACCACACGGGTAATTCTGTCTAAAAATCCCATAATTATTTCCCTAATTTTTAATATATTGCGCTCGTAGAGACGCTCCGGAATCACGTCTCTATATTTATTTGACTCTGGCGTTGAGGCCTTTTTGCCTAACGTCATTAAGCAATTCCTGAACTTTATCTTTGTTTTTAATTGCTCCGAGATAAATTAACTTGCCATCGGGTGACAAATATGCATCTGGAACTACTTTACGGGCATTAGCAAAGGCGCCTTCGCTAGTGTTATCTATAACTACATGATAAAACCCATCACTTGAAGGTTTAATTTCAGAGATAGGAATATCTGTTGGTGTTGGTGTTGGTGTAATAGCTACTGGCGTCTGAGTTGTTGGAGCGGATATAGCAGGGACTACGGGAGGCGCTACATTTTGAGGAGTTGGAGGAGGCGCCACAGTTGGAGTAGGTTTTGGTTTAGGGGTCAAGCCAACAACATCATTCGGACTCTTAACCTCTGGGAATTCGTCTTTGGCAAGGTTGGGATATCTAGTTATGGGTGTTAGCTGTGGTTGAGCGACTGTTTTGGTGTTGCCGTCACTACTTGGGCTACCTGTATCATTATTAGTTGCAGTTGACCCATCGCGTTTAAACAAACCATCAAGACTAAATTGCGGCAAAAGTTTCGGATTTAGTATGACGGCACCCAAAATTATACTTGCCATTAAGAATAATAAAATAGAACCAATCCCTAAAGGCGAAAGCAAACTATCACTATTGCTTTTTGGTCGCTTTTGTGGCGGTGGCGCCTCTTCTGTCAAACTCCGTAATAATGCCTCCGAGGACTCTAAATAATCATCGGGTTCATTTTGATGAGTACTAGACTCTACATTTTCTTCTGTAGAGGCTTTGATTGTAGTAACTGGTACGATGCTGGCACTTGTAGATAATGGTGGTGTTGCCGTCTCTTTTATTGCGTCAGGTATTGGGTCAGGTGTAACAGCTACTTTGGGACTTGGTAGAGGTGGGGGTGGCGGTGGGGGTGGAGGTGTCGTGGTTATTTCATTTATATAAGTTACTGGTGTAACATTCGTTTCGGATATAGGAGTTTCACTAATATTTTCGTCTAAGGCGGGTATCGCTGTATCAAATGGTATCGTGTCAGCTACCGGAGTTAAATATTGTAGTCCAATCGAACTACTATTTTTGTCTTTTGAGCTTTGCCCAGAAGCACGATATCCACCAGTTCGTGTACGCCTGTATCTTGCTAACTCTCGGTCAAGTTGTACTTCCAAACTAGCTAGTGCTGCTGCTAGTGGTGGTTTCAAGCCGGGTGTTTTTGAAAATTGACTACCCAGATGCATCAGGGGATTTTGACTCATTACCTACTCACTTTCAAGCTATAAGACTCTAAAAAGTAAAAATAATTTACGCTTTGCCGTTGCGATAATAGTTTATTGCTAATATACCTTTTCTTACAATAGATTTATGGGTGCTTGATAGTCTTATAATTTCCCTCAAATTAAATTCGATGGCTTTTAGAACTGTAAGCGATGTATTAAAAATTTTACAAGCACGGGGTCACTGGCAAACTCCACCTTTACAAGTATTGCTTAAATGCTGGCATGAGATTGTCGGTAGTTCTATTGCACTACATACTCGTCCCATTTCTATCCATCGTGATGTTCTGCGGGTTGCAACATCGAGTGCTGCATGGGCACAAACTTTGACGTTTGAGCGCAAAACCTTACTTATAAAGGTAAATCAAAAACTATCGGCGCCCTACGGGTTCGTCAGTTCAACGGGACGGAAACCGACACCGCTGACTGACTCACCACTAACCGACATTCATTTTTCAACTGCTGGTTGGAATAGTAGCACGCGCATCATAAAGCCAAGAAGAGCTTCACATCAAGAACATCCATGCTATTTAGAACAAATTACCTCTAATAAAGTAGAGGAGAATATTTCAGCAATAGGTAGTAATGCTGTAAATACAGCTTTTGATAGCTGGATTAAAAAAGTACAAACTAGTTCACAGAACCTACCACTTTGTCCACAATGTCAATCTCCGACTCCTTCGGGTGAACTAGAACGTTGGGGAGTTTGTGCATTATGCGCGGCAAAAAGGTTTTAGCTAGATTCTTAGATAAAGTCTATATGCGCCAAATAAGTCAAAATATATAGAAAAAGTTATAAAATCTATAAAAATGTAAAAACTTTCTATCCAATGGACGATGAGACAATTTGAGACAAATCTATAGCGATAATTTTAGCTTTGATCCCAATTGCTTTTAAAGGGTGATTCCCAAGAGTCCAATTTGACTTATGTATCGTTTTTGTAACCAAAAAGTTGAAAAATATAACACAAACATAAAATAAATATAAAGGCAAATTTGGCTTGGGGATCGGTAAAACATATGCTGAATAATGGTTTGTTGGCAATAAACCGTATTTGTATCTAGGAGGAAAATAAATAGTGAAAACTATTTGCCTACGGCGTTGACCATGAAGAGCATCAATTTCTTAACTTCTGCCTGTAAATATTGTCGTCATTACAATCCAGAAGGTCGTCGGGGCGGAAACTGCCAGCAATTAGGGGCGCCAGTTCAAGGACATTGGAAAGCTTGCTCATTGGCTTTACCAGCGTTTGCACCATCTTGGGAAACCTTAGAAGATGCATGGAGCTTGCCAGAAGCCATACCTGTTGTAGCATCAAATATGAAGCAAGATGTTCTTCCATTAGAAGAGTTAGCAGTTCACCGCGCTGAACTTTCTGTGGCAAAAACTGTGCCAGTTTAATACCTCTTATTTATCAAATGTTACATTTTCTTAAATAAATTCGCTCGTAAATAATCTGAATCTAGTTAACGTTCCTGGTTACCAATCATCTGGATATACTGATTGGTGGAACTGTGTAGAAAAAGTAAGAAGATAGGCTTGGGCTTCATGTATTTGTCTTGATAAAAAAAAATCGCACCTTTATATTCATTCAAGGTGCGATTTTTAGGATGAAATGTTAAAAAATAATTAAGGTAGCCAAGGAAAAGAGCGGAAATTTGGGGGACGCTTTTCTAAAAAAGCTTGTTTACCTTCGGCGCCTTCTTCAGTCATGTAATAAAGTAGAGTGGCATTACCAGCGAGTTCTTGTAAACCAGCTTGCCCATCGCAGTCAGCATTAAAAGCAGCTTTGAGACAGCGAATCGCAATGGGACTTTTTTCTAAAATCTCTTTTGCCCATTGAATACCCTCTACTTCAAGCTGTTCAACAGGAACAATTGTATTGATTAATCCCATTTCTAGAGCTTGTTGAGCATTATACTGACGGCAAAGGAACCAAATTTCGCGAGCTTTTTTTTGTCCAACGACACGCGCAAGATAACTGGCGCCGAAACCACCATCAAAGCTACCAACTTTGGGGCCAGTTTGACCGAATACAGCATTATCGGCGGCAATTGTCAAGTCACAAATTAAATGTAGAACATGTCCACCACCAATAGCATAACCAGCAACCAAAGCGATTACAACTTTCGGCATCGAACGAATTAAACGTTGTAAATCTAATACATTTAATCGTGGAGTACCTTCATCATCAATATAACCAGCTTGTCCCCTCACACTTTGGTCGCCACCCGAACAAAAAGCATACTTCCCATCAGTATGTGGACCGTATCCAGTAAATAAAACAACTCCAATAGTAGTATCTTCGCGAGCATCACAAAAAGCCTCGTAAAGCTCAAATACCGTTTTGGGACGAAAAGCATTGCGCTTATGAGGACGATTGATGGTAATTTTCGCAATGCCATCAGTTTTATGATAAAGAATATCTTCGTAAGATTTAACAGTTTGCCAATTAGTTTCCATTACAGGCGTTTATTATTGCCGAACCAAAAAATTTTATCGCATAGGGTTACTATTGCTGTTGATTATTTTTTAACTTGGTAAAATTAATAACATGGACTAGGAACTTGGCGCCTTCATTATATCAATTTTCCTAGAGGATATATTTGGATGTGATTTATCCTCTAGGAATTTGGCGCCTCAAAACTAGTTCGTTATTATGAAAGTAAAATTTTTTACTTTTTCGTAAGATAATTAAATCAGATGCATTTACTTAAAATTTATGACACAAATATATCCCGGCGAGGTCTTCGCTAACACTTCTGACTTTGACGCTGGTATTCGTCAACTTTTACCGCGTTATGATGAAATGCTCGAAGTGATTACTCGCTGTGTACCATCTACAAGTAGAAAAATTCTAGAACTTGGTTGTGGAACAGGGGAGTTAACGCTCAAAATACTTAAACGTTGTCCAGATGCGGAAATTATAGCGCTTGATTATTCACCACGTATGATAAGTTTCGCACGCGAGAAGGTTACTTCTTCTGGATATGAACAAAGATGGTCGGGACAAGAAGCTGATTTTGGCGAGTGGGCAAGTTACCCTGATAAATTTAATATCGGCGCCGATTTTGATGCGTGTATATCGTCACTTGCAATTCATCATCTTACGGATGAAATGAAGCAAAATTTATTTACACGTATTAATCAAAGTCTTATTTCATCTGGTTGTTTTTGGAATGCTGACCCCACTTTACCAGAGGCGCCAACTTTAACAGAAGTGTATAAATTAGCGCGAGAAGAATGGGGAACTCAACAAGGCACTAGATTAGCTGATGTCCGTGCAAGAATAGGAAACAGCACTACTTATGGATATTCTAATCAAGACCAATTAGCGACTTTAAACGCACACTTAGAAATGCTTATGCAAGCTGGATTTTCAACTGTCGCTGTTCCCTGGAAATACTATGGTTTAGCTGTGTTTGGTGGCATTAAATAGTAGTAAATATTATGGTTTAACTTCTCGACCAATCCATTTGTCAACTATATTAGGTTTATAATTTGCAAATAAAGTTAACAATTCTTCAGGTTCTGATGCTTGAAGAACTAACGCACGTAAATCTGGTTTCAAAAACTGTTCTGTAACTGCTTGGTCAAATAATTTCAGCAAGGGATCATAATATCCCTCAATGTTTAATAACCCGCAAGGTTTCTCATGAAGTCGTAATTGTGCCCAAGTTAAGATTTCACAAAATTCTTCAAGTGTGCCATATCCCCCAGGTAAGGCAATAAATGCATCTGCTAATTCTGCCATCTTGGTTTTACGTTCGTGCATTGAATCTACAATGTAAAGTTGACTAAGTCCAATATGAGCAATTTCTTTGTTTGCTAAAAACTCTGGGATAACACCAATTACTTCACCTCCGTTACTTAAAACAGCATCAGCAACAATACCCATTAAACCAACACTGGCGCCTCCATACACTAATTTTAATCCAAGATTAGCCAAAGTTTCACCTAGTTTTTGCGCTGACTGCTTGTAACTTGATCGAATTCCCATACTCGATCCGCAAAATACACATATAGATTCCATTATTTTATCTCCCCTCTTCTCTAATCAATATTATTAGCGAATTTTCCTAAATTTTCCTTACGCCATTTTGCATCATGTTTACGGTTTGTTTGTATTTCTAAAATGCGTATTCCTGATGTGGGTAATGGATTTAATTTTTCTTTTAATAAATTCCATGATGTAATTATTTCATGTTCAATATCATATGTAGCAGAGAGTTTGCCAAAATCAATATCTTGGGGAGTGGCGAATAATTCTTCAAATGGTGGCTCAAATTGAGAAATTGGTAACATTTCAAAAATACCACCCCCATTATTATTAATTAAAATAATTGTCAAATGACCTATAAACTTTTTTCTAATCAAAAACCCGTTTGTATCATGCAGCAAAGCTAAATCACCTGTTAGCATAACACTACTTTGATTACGGTGAGCTACTCCTAAAGCTGTAGATAATGTACCATCAATACCATTGGCGCCTCGGTTAACAAATGCTTTAATACCAAGATTATTGGGTTTCCAGAAAAACTCAATATCACGTACAGGCATACTGTTGGCAATAAATAAGGGTGTTTTTGGTGGTAGTATCTGTGAAAGTAACCAAGCTGCTTTACATTCAAGCATCTCGCTGATTTGTTCAAAAGTTTTATCGAGTCTTATGCGGGTTTTCGTTTCAATATGGCGCCAATCTTCAAGGTAAGTAGTAGTTGGTAGCGTCGGAAATTCGCTCAATTCGCAAATGTCTACCCGTAGGTGTGAAGTTCTTAAGTGCAGCGAATCAAGATTGCGAAAGCTTTTATCGATGATTAGTAACTGCGGTTGGGTTTGCTGTAACCAAGTTCGTAGCTCCTTGCTAGTTGGCATTTCACCTATAAGGATGACAAATTCGGGTGCAAGCTTTTCTCTAAAATCAGCATTACGAAGAATTGAGTCGTAAGTAGAGATTATATAGGAATTTAAATCAGCGTGGTTACGAACGGGAGAAAGTCCTTCTGCCAATACAGGATAATTTAAAGCGCGTGCAAGAAGAGCAATGTGATTACAATATTGGTCGTCTATAAGCGGTTGAGCAATTCCAGCAATAATAATACCACGCGAAGAAGGGGGAAGGGGGAAGGGGTAAGAAGTAAGGGGTAAGGATGAAAGGGGTAAAGGTTGGCGCCAAAAATCTTCGCTATTTATTTCTGACTGTAAGCTAGTTAAATCAATACCATCTGAAACAGGGGCTAGAGGGTCGCGAAACGGTATATTTAAATGTACTAACCCTGGTTGAGGAGATAAACAACGCTCCCATGCATAAATTATTGTTTGCCTTAAATATGTTAGTAAATTTAATGTGGCGCCAGGAATTGCGAGTTCGGCTTGCCAGTTGGGATAATTACCGTATAACTTTACTTGGTCGATAGTTTGTCCAGAGTGACAAAAGCGTAATTCTTGCGGTCTATCAGCAGTCAGTAACAATAACGGTACACAACTTTCAAACGCTTCAATCACCGCAGGATAAAAATTTGCTCCTGCTGTTCCAGAAGTACAAACAACTGCCACAGGTTTTTTTGTCACTCTTGCTCTTCCTAATGCAAAAAATCCTGCTGAACGTTCATCGAGAATAGGAATCACTTCTATTGTAGGCGCATGAAGTGCAAACGCAACAGCTAAAGGAGTCGAGCGAGAACCTGGACAAATTACAGCACAAGTCAACCCTAACCTTTTTAGAGTCTCGACAAGGACAAAAGCCCACAGTTCATTTGTATTACAAATTAATGACATTATGGCAGTGGTGAAATCAATATTGCTCTATCTAGTATCTAGTACTTGATTACCATTACCCAATACCTATTACAATCCAAAATGCTAATTTCACGTTTTGACACAATATATTATGGACAACATTCATGTTACAGGTATTCGTGCTTATGGTTACACTGGGTACCTGCCAGAGGAGCAAGTGCTAGGACAGTGGTTTGAAGTAGATGTTAAGTTGTGGCTAGATATCTCGAAAGCAGGAAAAACTGATGCCATTGAGGATACTTTAGATTACCGTAGCGTAATTAGTTTAGTGAAGCATTTAATACAAACATGCAAGTTCGCATTGATTGAAAAGTTAATAGCGACAATTGCAGAGTCTATTTTAGCCGAATGTCATTCTATCACTCAAGTACAAGTGATTCTCAGTAAACCAGCGGCGCCTATTCCTGATTTTGGAGGCAGAATTAGTCTCGAAGTGACTCGAACTAGAGTTTAAAGTTTTATTACCAAAAAAAGTTGTTCAGCAAACCGGGTTTAATGTTAACCCGGTTTTTTTATACATTAAAACTGTATTTACAATACCACTTTACTTGTAAGTGTTTGGTTAATATTTTGTTAGTGTATGAATGATGTTCTTTTAGCGGGAGCAGTATATCAAATCAACACACAACTAAAATTATATGTTAATATTATATTTTTATTTAGCTAAGTAAAAACCGAGTATTATTGTATCTATGAGGTAAAAAATAATAAATAGCATGATGTTTTTTATACAAGTACATGCTGAATATAGCTTGGAAAAGTTGATAATGATTGCACAGATGAATTAGAGGTAAGTGCCGAAATTAACGGTTAATTGAACCCAGATTGCTTAATATAATATTCTGCTTAACTTTGTACTAACGACAGATGCAAGCAGTATGGAGATTGATTATGATAGAATAATTTTCTCGCCCGTGATGGTTCATGTCGTTAATCGCATCTGAACCGATTGAAGCAGGTAAGTTTAGCATGGACTGCCCAAAAATCCTAGTTGTAGAGGACTCTAGAGTTCTCGCGATAGACATTAGGAATAGTTTGCAGAAATTAGGGTATGCAGTTTCAGATATCATTAATTCAGGGAAAGCAGCTATTCAAAAGGTAGCAGAAACGCAGCCTAATTTAGTATTAATGGACATCTGCTTGGCTGGTGATATTGATGCGATTGCAGCAGGTAATATTATCCGGAAAAACTTTCACATACCAGTATTATATTTAATGGAGTATACGGTACAACCGAATTTATATCATCGCCGGAGCGAACCGTTTAGTCATATATTTAAACCGTTTACAGAAAAAGATTTACATAACGCTGTAGAAATGGCACTTTATAAGCATCATATTGAAACGAAATTTGAAGTAGAACAGCAGCAGATGCTGTCAGTTATTAACAGTATGGGTAGCGCCGTAGTTATTACTGGTATCAGTGGAGACGTGCAAGTCATGAACCGAATTGCAGAAACTCTAACTGGTTGGAAACAAGAAGAAGTTATTGGAAAACACATTACACAAGTATTGAACTTAGTAGATAATGATACAGGAGAAGAAATCGATTACTTGGTAAGGCAAGCAATCAAACAGGGTCAAGTTTTAAATTTGCCAGAAAGCTGCATGTTAATCAATAAAAATGGTGATTTGATTCCTATTGGGGACAATGTTGCTCCAATTCGTGACAGAGATGGTAATATTACAGGCGCCGTTATAGTATTTCAAGATATATCGCAGCGGAAACAAAAGGAAGCACATTTAGTACGCAACGCTTTTTACGATGCATTAACATCATTACCAAATCGAGTTTTATTCTTAGACCGCTTAAGGCAAGTTTTCGAGCGTGCAAAAAGAAGAAATAATTATCATTTTGCCGTCATGTTTTTAGATTTAGACGGTTTTAAAGGAATTAATGACCGTTACGGACATTCGATGGGGGATGATTTACTAGTTCATGTCGCTTCTCGGTTAAACTCGTGTGTACGAAGTGGTGACACGGTTGCTCGGTTTGGAGGTGATGAATTTGCTGTGTTACTGGAAGACATCAAGAACGTACACTTGGCAACAAGTGTAGCAAGACGCATTCAAGAATCTCTTAAGAAACCATTACACCTTAAAGGACACGAGGTTATTGCTACCGCTAGTATTGGAATTGCCTTAAGTTCAAAAAATCATGAAGAACCTCTTAATTTGCTCAACGATGCGGATATTGCAATGTACCGTGCCAAACAGCAAGGCAAAGCACAGTTCACAATTTTTAGTTAATTGTCCTGCTATTCTATGAAAAACCCGGATTACGGTATTAGACTTAATAAGCGCGCTCAATTACGAGATAAAAATATAACCCTCGCGCATGGCAGTGGTGGTAAAGCTATGCGCGATTTAATCGATGATATTTTTGTTGATACATTTAATAACTCATTTTTGGCGCCACTTGAAGACCAAGCAACTTTTAATATAGCTTCTTTGATGCAACATGGTGATAAACTTGCCTTCACTACTGACTCCTATGTTGTAGACCCGTTGTTTTTTCCTGGTAGTGATATTGGTGAGTTAGCAGTAAATGGCACAGTCAATGATTTAGCTGTAAGTGGCGCCAAGCCATTATATTTAACTTGTAGCGTTATTTTAGAAGAAGGGTTTCCAGTAGAAACACTAAGGCGTATTGTTAAAAGTATGCAAAATGCTGCAATTAAAGCAGGTGTGCAAATAGTCACAGGTGATACTAAAGTCGTGCCGAAGGGCGCCGCAGATAAAATATTTATTAATACAACTGGTATTGGAGTAATATCTAATAAAGTAAATATATCCACCCAAAATATCCAAGCTGGTGACGTAGTCCTAATTAACGGAGAATTAGGAAATCATGGTACAGCTATATTAATTGCACGTGGTGAGTTAGCATTGGATAGTAATATAGAGAGTGACTGCCAGCCTTTGAATGATTTAGTCGCCACTATAATTGAAGCGTGTCCTGATATTCATGCAATGCGGGATGTTACACGTGGTGGTTTAGCAACAGTTTTAAATGAATTTGCTTCAAGTGCCAATGTAGGTATTCGTCTTGATGAAGCAGCGATACCAGTTCAAGAACAAGTCAAGGGTGTATGTGAAATTCTTGGTTTCGACCCTTTGTATTTAGCTAATGAAGGAAAACTAGTAGTTGTCGTCAAACGTGAAGACGCTGATACAGTATTATCAGTAATGAAATCACACCCAGCAGGTTTAAATGCGTGTGTAGTTGGAGAAGTAATTGACGCACCAGCAGGTATTGTTTTATTAAAGACTGGATTTGGCGCCGAAAGAATAGTAGATATGTTAGTAGGTGACCAATTGCCGAGAATTTGTTAGTTTTGGAGATTGCGACAAAAACGACTTGATAGCTTGATATCAATGCTACCAAGCTTATGGTATCACTAACTACTCTTCCCACTCTTCAGCAGTAAATCCTACATTTTTTTCATTTGGAAACTTTTTTTCCATTTGTGCGATTGCATCTTCTATAGAGTTAGCTTTGAGATAGTGCCCTTGGCGAGAGGCAGTTTCAGTTTTGCGTGCAATATCGTTAATATAAGGTTTGTTGCGCGTACATTTGTAAGTTATCATGTAACAATGAATGCTAGTACCTCTATAGTATAGCTTTTTAAGCGATTAAGCGCAAGTTAAAAGCAATTATTATATAGATTTGAGCGGAATAATGACATTTCAAACTGTTGTAAATAACATACACTTGTTAAGTATACAAAACTATACAATTTGGTATTGAATGAACCCAGTAATTGCACTTACCCGAAAACAACTAACCGAGTTTCTGTTGAATGTGGCTGTAGTAAGACCAGTTTTTATTTGGGGGGCGCCTGGAATAGGCAAATCATATGAAGTAGAAGAGTTTGCCCGTCAAGTAGGAATACCATGTGTTTCATTACTTGGTAGTCAACTGGCGCGACTAAGATTTAATCGGTGTACCACAAATTATAGATGGAACCAGTCGCTTCTGTCCGCCAAAGATAATTGCTAGCTCAGAACCGTACTGTTTATTTTTAGATGAACTAAATGCTTGTTCTCACGAAGCACAGAAGCCATTTTACAGTTAAAAAATAACTTAATATAAATGTTGGGTTCCACTACGTTCCACCCAACCTACATTAGTTATGCATGAGTTAAGTATTACTCAAAATATTGTAGCGATTGTTTCTGAACATGCTGAAGGAAAGAAAGTGCAGCGTGTTTTATTAGAAGTTGGTAAGTTATCGGCAATTTTACCGGATGCAATTAAATTTTGTTTTGATATTTGCTCGCAGGGAACTGTTTTAGAAGGTGCCTTGTTGCAAATTAGAGAGATACCTGGTTTGGCGAGTTGTCGCAACTGCGGTACACAAATTTTACTTGAAAAACCTTTTGGTCGATGTACGTGTGGTTGTACTGAGTTAAATGTAATTGCTGGTGAAGAATTAAAAATAAAAGAAATTGAGATATAAGATTTATGTGTGTTACTTGTGGCTGTTCGGATGATGTCTATGTAAAGGTTACTATGGTTGATTCGCTTCATGATGATAATTATCACCATCATCATACTCATGTTTTACCTGATGGTACTGTTGTTACTCATACCCATCATCATGAACATGAACATACACATCCTAAACCTGCTCATATTCATGCCCAAGTTCACAATACAACAATATCGTTAGAAGCTGATATTTTAGCAAAGAATAATTTACTTGCGGCTCAAAATCGTGGTTGGTTCAAGGGACGAAATATTTTAGCTTTAAATTTGATGAGTTCACCAGGCGCCGGGAAAACAACTCTACTTACCCGCACTATCAAAGATTTAAAGCAAAAATTAGAAATCAGCGTTATTGAAGGCGACCAAGAAACGATTAATGATGCTCAAAAAATCCAAGAGACTGGTTGCAAGGTTGTACAAATTAATACCGGAACAGGCTGTCATTTAGATGCAGGAATGATTGATAAGGGTTTACAACAGCTAAAACCATCCCTAAATTCTGTTGTGATGATTGAAAATGTGGGTAATCTTGTTTGCCCTGCATTATTTGATTTGGGTGAGAATGCCAAAGTTGTAATTCTCTCAGTCACGGAAGGAGAAGATAAGCCAATTAAATACCCTCACATGTTTCGTGCTAGTCAGATAATGATTATCACTAAACTTGATTTGCTACCTTATGTACAGTTTGATATAGAAAAATGTATTGAATACGCGCGTCAAGTAAATCCACAAATTAAGGTTTTTCAAGTTTCAGCACAAACAGGTGAAGGTTTGAATGATTGGTATAATTGGTTACGCCAGTAATTTAGATAGGGTAAGGTGGGCAGTGCCCACCATACTTTATGCCAATAATTTATCTGGTGTTAATGGTAAACTTCGTAATCGTTTACCTGTGGCATGATATACAGCATTTGCTATTGCAGCAGAAACACCTGTAATAGCAATTTCACCAACTCCTCTAACTCCAGCAGGATTAAAGTTAATATCAGGTTCCCCAACAAATGCTACTTCAATACGAGGAATATCGGCGTGTGCTGCATAGTGATATGTTGCTAAATCATAAACAACTGGATAACCAATATTAGGGTCGAAGTGACATTCTTCCATTAAGGCATGACTAATACCCATTATCACACCACCACGTACTTGACTTGCTGCTGTTTTGGCGTTGATAACTCTTCCTATATCCATTACTGAAAGCCAACGAGTTACACGCAACCTTCCAATAGTTTCATCAATAGCGACTTCACAAAAGTGGGCGCCCCATGATTGAAAGGCAAATTTCTTACTTTCTTCTCCAGGCTTAGATGATGCTGTTGCTTCAAATGCGGCGCCACCAGATTTTTCAAGTAGTGCAAATGCTTCTTGGGCTGTTTTGGCTTTTGCTTGTTTTAGGACTTCTTGACATGCTGCCATTATAGCAGGCGCCATTGATGCACTCATCATCGAACCACCCGCCAACCCTCCATCAGGAAGTCGTGAGTCACCAAGTTCAACACGAATTTTTTCTACTGGTATTTGTAAAGCTTCAGCGGCAATTATTGCTGCTACTGTATAAGCACCAGTCCCCATGTCATTTCCAGCAGTTAAAACATGTGCTGTACCACTTCTTAACAAACGAACTTTAACAGAAGCATTACCACGTAAACCAGGAAAAGTTGCTGCCGCCATTCCCCATCCAATTAATTTACCATCACGGCTTGTAGCGCGCGGTTCTTTAGCTCGGTTTTCCCAACCAAACTTTTCGGCGCCTACTTTGAGACAGTCATCAAAGTGTTTGGCACTAAAAGGAAGTTTTTTACGCTGATGGATTTTAGTTTCGTTTTTAAGCCGCAACTCTACAGGGTCAATTTTAAGGTTCCATGCGAGTTCATCCATAGCTGATTCTAATGCCCACATTCCCGGATTTTCACCTGGCGCCCGCATAAAAGTTGGCACTCCCACATTCATCACCGCTAGTTCCTGCATTAACCGCAAGTTATCCGTTTTATACATAACGGGGGTAATACTTGTGCAAGGTTCTGTAAAAACATCTACAGGTGATGTTAATGATTTAACTTCATGGTCAATAGCTGTAATTATGCCTTCTTTATTGGCGCCTAAGCGAATAATTTGCTCGGTTTCAGAACGATGTCCAGCCAAAGCAGTCATTTGGCGCCGACTTAAAACAACTTTCAATGGTCGTTTAATTTCTTTTGCTGCTGCTGCACAAAGAATAGCATGTGACCAAGGGAAAGCTTTGGAACCAAAACCACCACCTATATACGGACTAATTATTCGTACTTTTTCTGCTGATATACCTAGTAATTCTGCGTAGGTACGCTGCGACCCTAAAACCCATTGAGTATGCTCATATATTGTCGCTCCATCACCAGAGTGCCAATCTACAATAATGGCGTGAGGTTCCATTGGAGCATGAAGTTCTGTAGAAGATTTATAAGTTTGAGTAACTTTGGCGGTTGCCTTTGCCATTCCCGAAGCTACATCACCTGTAGTAAACTTCATTTCCTCACCAAAATTTGGTGGCGCCTCTTTAAAGTTAGCTTTAGTTGCATCAATAACAAGAGTTTGAGGATTATAATCTACCTTGACACGGAATGCTGCATCGCGCGCACGTTCAAATGTATCAGCAACTACAAGCCCAATAATTTGCCCTGCGTAATGAACTTGATTATCAGATAAAGGTAAACGAGCTTCGTAAATCTTTGATTTGGGCTTAAATACCTTTGGTGCATTTAAATGCGTAAATACCGCAAGAACTCCAGGCGCCTTAGTTGCCTCACTAATATCAATACGCTGAATTTGACCACTAGCAATAGTTGATGTTACAACATATCCATGAACTAAATTAGATAGTTGATGTTCGGCTGAATAAGTCGCAGTGCCAGTAACTTTAGCAACACCATCTTTACGACTAACCGAAGTTCCCATTTTACTCATGCTACCCCACCTCCTTTTGCTGATACCATCAACGCGCGACGAATTGCCCGTTTGCTCATTTCAACTTTGAATTTATTATGCTCCAATGGTTGAGCATTACGAAGTGCTAAGTCAGCAGCTTGTTGAAACACACTTTCATCAACACTTTTACCAATCAAAAATTGCTCTGCTTCTTTTGAACGCCAAGGTTTATGAGCTACACCTCCTAAAGCGATGCGCGCGTTACGAACCTTGTTATTATCTATATCAAGAATTGCAGCGACTGAAATTAGTGCAAAACTATACGAAGCACGGTCACGCAATTTCAAATACACTCCCGATTGAGCATTGATATTTGCTGGTAAAATTACAGCAGTAATAATTTCATTATCTCCAAGTGTAGTATCACGTTCAGGCTGATTACCTGGTAAACGGTGAAAATCACTAAAAGGAATTTGGCGCCTACCTTTAACCCCTTCAACTTCAACTACTGCATCCAAAGCACTTAATGCCACACACATATCAGATGGGTTTACAGCTATACATGTATCGCTTGCTCCCAAAATTGCGTGCATCCGGTTTATTCCCGTCGCTGCTGGACACCCGCTTCCTGGCTGTCTCTTATTACAACCAAATGCTGTGTCATAATAATAAGGACAACGAGTTCGCTGCATCAGATTTCCACCGACAGTAGCAACATTACGAATTTGCTGTGATGCTCCTGCTAATATTGCCCTTGATAAAATCGGATAATTTTTCCGTACTTCCAAATTGTCTGCTACTTGGGTATTTGTAACAAGGGCGCCTAAACGTAACCCATTACCAGTATTTTCAATCTTCTTTAAATCAAGTCGAGAAATATCGATAATTTGAGTAGGCTGGTCAAGAAACACCTTCATGCGGTCAACTAAATTAGTACCACCAGCTATAAGCAGTGATTTTTCAGGTCTACGTGCCGCATCTTTTATCGAAGTCGCGCGTGTATAAGTAAAATTCTTCATGCCAAACCCTCCTGACCCTGTACCATTATCGATGCTGAAGGTGAAGGTGGCGTAGTACCAGCAACTTGCTGTATTGCCGCAACAATACCGTTGTAAGCACTACAACGACACAAATTACCACTCATCCGTTCACGAATTTCAGCCTCAGAAAGATTAGTTAATTGTTCGGTTCCAGCTAACTTTTCTGTAACCACACTCACACAACCGCGCTTCACTTCATCAATTAAAGCGACAGCAGCACAAATTTGACCTGGAGTACAATATCCACACTGAAAACCATCATTTTCAATAAAAGCCACTTGCATTGGGTGCAAATTATTACCTTGAGTTAAACCTTCAATAGTCGTAATTTGTTTACCTTCCTGCATTACAGCCAGAGATAAACACGAATAAACTCTTTGTCCATCAATCATTACTGTACAGGCGCCGCATTGCCCGTGGTCACAGCCTTTTTTGCTACCTGTAAGTTTTAACCGTTCGCGTAAAGCATCAAGCAAAGTCACACGCGGCTCAATTGATAGGGTATATTTATTACCATTAATATTCAAATTAACAGGTACTTCTCCCATTCCAACCTTTACAGTAGTTTTGTCTTGAGTCGCTTGAACTAACGATGGAAGAGCAACGGCGCCTCCTGCTGCCGCCGCAAACTGAGCTAAAAACCCTCTTCTTGAAGGGTTACTGGGTTTATCATTGTTATTCATAACAAATATATGTTTATATTAAATATATCTAAAGATAGATGGTAAACAAGTCTTTTTATTATAAGAAATTCTGTAATCTTTTTTGACATGTAAATACATAATTTGTACTCCGATGGCTTTAGTAAAAGCAAACACGTGCATTGACTCGATGAATGTTATTCTATCTGAATATAAGCACGCATATTTATTGATTTAAATTGAGCATTAATAACTTAAAATTAAGTTAAAAAACAGAATATTCATTTTTGTTAAGTATATTGATGATTTAATTTTTTATGATTCGTCTTGCCACACTTGATGACGCTACTTCTATTCTCCGCATATACGCTCCATTTTGCCTATCATCACCAATAACATTTGAAACCTCGGCGCCTACTGTTGAAGAAATGCAACAGCGTATAACCAAACTTCTTCTTCAGTATCCCTGGTTGGTGTATTGTTCTGATAATCAAGTTTTAGGTTATGCTTATGCGGCGCCGCATCATGAACGTGTAGCTTATCAATGGTCTGTAAATGTCAGCGTTTATATAGATGAGCGCGCACGACGTATGGGAATTGGAAAAAGTTTATATACTACTTTATTTGATGTCTTAAAACTGCAAGGTTATTACAATGCATACGCAGGTGTAACACAACCTAATATACCAAGTATGCGCCTGCATGAATCATTAGGCTTTCAGCACGTTGGTACTTATAAAAATGCCGGATATAAATGTGGCGAATGGCATGATGTTACATGGTTAGGACTAACGCTACAACCAACGGCGCCTAACCCGAAACCACCTGCTAGTATTAAAGTATTTCAAAACAATGATAAATTACAGATGCTCATGGGTTATTAGATAAGCTATTACTTGCTCGTAAAGTTGTAAAATACCTTCATCGTTACCAAATAATGATAGTGCTTCGCCTTTCTTTGTCCACATATCTCCGCACGTCAACAGGCATTTTGCGCTACAATTGCTATAATTGAGCAGTTGATAATTCAATTCGTCGATATCTTTGAGGAGATAAATTTATATGAAAATTAAAGGAATTAAACGTAGTCAATCTATAGAGTTTCTAGAAGATATCAGTAACGTGCCTGATGGAACAGAAGTTATAGTAGAATTTAAAATATCTTCAAATAAAATCGATGAAACAAAACATAACTTAACAGATGAAGATAGATTAGCCAAACTAAATCAATTATTCGGTGCATGGAAAGACCAACCTGATCTAAAACAAATATTTGAAGAAATTGACGAGCAACGTCATGCTTATCGTGGTAGGGTGGTAGACTCAATGGATAATCAGGATGACAGGTAATGTATCTATTAGATACTAACATTTGTGTTGCATTGCTAAACGAAAATCGTAAAGTTATGGCTCGATTTAATCGTGTTTTTAGCCAGTGCTATATTTCAACAATAGTACTGTCTGAACTTTACAAAGGAGTTTACGGTTCTCGACAGTTTGAGAAAAATTTGCAAAGTTTGCAGCAGTTCACAGAGTTAATAGATATTGAACCGTTTGATTTAAATGCTGCTGTAGAATTCGGCAAAATTCAAAGCGAACTCAAACAAATAGGTAGACCGACAGGTGAGCTAGATGCCTTAATTGCTGCTGTCGCTCGCTCTCGTGATGATCTGAAGGGGTGACAAAGGCGCCTACAACATAGATTCAATAAGATTCATAGCTCTCATGCCTCGTTGATAATACTTGCGTTTATTGAGATTTAATTTCATTAACTCATTTACTAGCTCACTACAGG